>CAVVUW010000009.1:0-382078 GCA_963751535.1 uncultured Alphaproteobacteria bacterium | reverse complement strand
AACAGCGTGATTTTGCTGTGATTGCGCCTGATCTCGCCGGAGCGTTCAAGCGCGGCCAAAGGTGCGGTAAAGCGCTTCGTGGGTAAGGCCCAGTTCTGCCGCCAAATCCTTTAATGTGCCGCGGAGTTCAAATACGCGGCCATTAGCCTTGGCATTTAGGATGAGAAAATGCCGCACGCGTTCCCGTGCCGAGCGGATGTTGCGTTGCTCGATACGGGTGCGAAGGTCCATCACCTGATGGCAAAAGCCTTAAAGATGCCGCGCAGCCTTCGGGTTTTCCTCGAAGGCGGCCAGCACTTCTCGTTTCGGATAGACGCGCACGGTCGCTTTGGTGCTGGCTATCGCATCACAGTGATACTGCGGAGAAAACAGAGAGGCCTCAGCAAGCGTCTCGCCGGCCCCTGCGACACGCAGAACGGCAACCTCGTGCCCCAGCGATCAACCCGCGCAAGCCGTACGTGGCCAGCGATGACCTCACATAGTCCTATGGTCTTGTCGCCGAGCCGAAATAGAACCTCACCCGCTTTCAGCTTACGGTTTTTTGCCGCAGCTCGCACATCAGCGGGCATCGAATCTTTTACCGGCACCTGAGGCGACGCCTCTCTCCGTCTGAGCCTGATGATCATAGCTGGCTCCGAGGCGGAAGCGGAATGTCAGCTTTGGGTCAAAATCAGACATTACGGTTGGAGACCGCCAATGACTGCCTCCAGCACCCGCAAGGCATCAACAGTGCCGTCTTCTTCGCCTTTTTCAAAGTCTTGCTCTGCCACCGCCATCGTGTTCGGCGACGTGTGCCAAGCATAAAACGTTTTTATTCGTGGCACGGGCAAACGCGTAAAGAGCCGCAGCTTCCATTTCCACAGCCAGTATGCCCTTGGAGCGCGCGCAGCAGCAATTGCTTCCTCTGTTTCGCGAGACGGCGCATCAGTTGTCCAACTAGAGCCGGTGACTATGTTCTTCACGCCCTTGGCCTTCAACGCTCGCGCAGCTGTGGCAACTAAATTTTGGTCAGCTTCGCTGTATTCAGAAGGTGCGGCGTATGTAGGGCTGCTTCCTCATCGCGCAAGGCGCGGTCAATCACAACGAAATATGGAAGCTGACCGGCGGGCGTGATTTGACCTGCGGAAGTGATGCTGACCACCAAGTCACAACCACTGGCGAAAAGCTCTTCCGACATGAGTACAGCGAACGGTGCGCCTACCGCACAACCAACGATGCCCACAACCCGTGGCTCACTGTGAACGACAGGAGCCCGCGTGATAACAAGGCCAGTCTTTTGCTGGATATGCCTGACCCGTCGCTTTGAGGCGGCGACACCATTGTCGATCGGGGTCCAAGACGCAGACTGACGGCACGTTTGTAGCCGCAAGCCCCTTTTGGCGGCGCGCTCTGCAAGAGCGCGGAGGGCGCGAAAACCGATTTAGCTGCAGGATTTTTGTTGTTGAGCAATGGCGGCATTAGCGAGCCTCTGGGGGTGATCTTGACCTAGAGAATTACATGCGTATTATTCAATAATTCTATTGAATGATAAAGGTATACGATGTCTTTCAGCCCGAAATTGGCGCTTTTTACCGAGTTCGCAGCGATTGCGAAAACGCTGGGACACGCGCACCGCCTTGAATTGTTGGAGCAGCTCGCGCAGGGCGAGCGCAGCGTTGAAGTTCTCGCCGAACCGAACGGGCCTGTCGATCGCCAATGCCTCGCAGCATCTGCAACAGTTGAAGCGCGTCGGCGTTGTCACCGCGAGGCGCGAGGCCAAGTTCGTCTTATTACTCGCTCGCCGACGACGGCATTCTCGACCTGCTCTACGGCGCTCCGCCGCATCGCCAAGCGCAACGTCGCCGAGGTCGAGCGGGTGATTCGCAGCTATTTCGATGAGCGCGATGAATTGGAGCCGGTCTCCCGCCAGCAACTTCAGAAACGATCGCGCGCCGGCGAAGTCACGGTCTTGGACGTACGTCCGCCCGATGAGTTCGCTTTGGGACATTTGCCGGGAGCGGTGAATATTCCGCTGCGTGCGCTGAAGTCGCGGCTCGCCGAACTCGATCCCGCGCAGGAAATCGTGGCTTACTGCCGCGGCGAATATTGCGTCCTCTCCTTTGAGGCGGTCGCGCTGCTTCGCACCCGCGGCTTCAAGGTTCGGCGACTGGAAGACGGCCTTCCGGAGTGGCGCGCCGCCGGGCTGCCCGTCGTTACCGGAAGTGACTGAGTCTTATTCGGAGTTGTCGGAAACCAATTTGTACAGCTAACGAGAGGAGAAATACGATGAGACGACTCTCAAGTCGAAGATCTCGTCGATGCCGTAGCGCTTCGAGAGGAAGTTAAGAACAAATATCGCGAAGTCGCTACCGACCCGCATGGCAAGCACCATTTTCATACCGGCCGCTATCTCGCGAAGCATCTCGGCTATGACCACAGACTTCGTCAATTCGCTGCCGGACGTGGCCGTGGAATCATTTGCCGGCGTTGCCAATCCGTTTGCACTACGATCGCTTTCCAAAGGCGAGAAGGTTGTCGATGTGGGATCGGGCGCCGGTTTCGATTTTTTCGTGGCGGCCCATCAGGTGGGTCCGACCGGAAGAGTCGTCGGCGTCGACATGACGGAAGAAATGCTCGCCAAGTCCCGCGCTACGGTCGCGAAGCTCGAGACTGGCCCATGTCGAGTTCCGCGAGGGCCTGGCGGAGCGTTTGCCGGTGGAGGACGGATGGGCGGATGTCGTGATCAGCAACGGCGTCATCAACCTTTGCGCCGACAAGAAGACGGCATTTTCGGAAATCTACCGTGTCCTCCGCCCGGGCGGACGGCTTCAGTTTGCGGATATCGCGAATGGCAAGCCGGTGCCTGAAGTCGGCGATCCGCGACATTGATCTTTGGACCGCTTGAATTGCCGGTGGTCTGCCGTGCGCAGCCTGGCAAAAAATGTTGGAAGACAGCGGGTTCGTTGATGTCCGGATTGGGCCGCCGATTGACACCTTCAAGGGTGCAAGCGGCGAAAAGAACGCGCGGCGTTTCGAGGTCTATGGATATTCGTTCCTGGCGCGCAAACCGGAATGAAGATGAAAGCCTTGCAGAGAGACGAAATGGGTAGCGATCTGCCGGGCTTCTTCGAAGCCACCGAGATGCCCTCCGCCGGATGGTGGGAGGCCCTATGGCCCGATCCGGCCGGCGTGCTTGCATCAGGTCGGGCTCAAGCCCGGCATGGAAGCGATCGATCTCTGCTCGGGCGATGGCTGGTTTACGCTTCATATCGCCAAGATCGCGCGCCACGTCGTCGCGATCGACATCGACCGCGATCTGCTGGAAGTAGCGTCGCCGTCGGCTTGCAGAACGGCGTGACCAATTGCGAATTTGTAGCAGGGTGACGCGTACGAGCTCGCCAAACTTGCTCCGCGTCCCGCTGATTTTGTTTTCATGGCGAATGTCTTTCACGGCGTTCCAGACCGGCCCCGATTGGCAAGCGCGTGCGCAATGCGCTAAGCCGGACGGCCACTTTGCCGTTATCAACTGGCATCAGCGCCCGCGCGAAGAAACAACGATCTTGGGTGAACCGCGTGGGCCAAAGTCTCAGTTGAGGTTGTCGCCGAAGCAGACCATCGAGGCGGTTGAGGGCAGCGGGCTGAGGCTCGCCCGAATTGTCGAACTACCACCCTATCACTACGGCGCGATATTCAGTCGATAAAGGCAATCATTGGTGTGATGTCCGCCATGTGCAGTGCAAAAGGGCATGTCCGCTTTGCCCCCGAAAGCGGACATCATTCTACGAACTACGTTCACTATCAGTTGCCTCCGATAATCGCTGCTTATCGGAACCAACAAGAAGCATCTAACCGGGTGCTAAGACTAGGGAGAACGCGGGGTAGAAGTGACCACGAGCCGAAATAATCGACGGGCCGCAAGGCCCCTCAAGTTTTCCGCGACTTGGCGTAATCAAGGGCCATCTTGCGGAGACGTTGCTCTGCTCTCGCCGAACGCTCGAGTTCTTTAATGAGCGCTGCCTGTTCCGTGGTCTGGTTCGGATCCATGCCCATCACCGTGAGGTTGCGCACCTCGCGACGCACGCTGTCTAGCTTGGTTTGCAGCTCAGCTAATGTTGGGATGGGGCTCCGACGTTCGATCCGTCGTGCCATGCGTTATTTCCCAAAGACCTCTCGCGATTTCCAGGGCATTCACTCGGTGATTGTCCCACCACGCGCGTTCATCGCCGGTTTGGTGCAGTTGCCGGTGATGCCCGCGGCAAAGCGGTACGGTGAACTCATCGCTCACCTTGAGGCCAATCGCCCTGGGTTGCGCGAACCGCAGGTGATGGGGATCGGACGGTTGGCGGCCGCAGATGAGGCAAGGCTGTGATGCGACGAACTTCAGGTGTGCCTTGTCGCGCAATCGTTTGGGTTCGGCAATCGCGAGCTGGCTCTTGTCGATCCTGGTGGGAGGCAGTTCGCTATCGGAAGGAAGCAAAGCGGAGGCCTGATCCTGCCGCAGGAGGTCGGTCATGGAGCCATTGTGGCGGCGGCCGTAGTAGTGCGAGGGCCTCGGGATTGGAGTTGTATCGTCCGGGTGTAAACCGGCACGCGGCTGGGTTGGAGGGCTCTCCACTGTCGTTGACCTGACTGTTGGCGAGCTTGCCGAAACGGCGTTCTTATCCTTGCGATAGAGTTCAAGCCCGAATGGTCTGCCGAAGGTCGCGAGCGCCCGTTTGGTGGCGTCGGTTTCCGCGGCCTTGAGCGCCGTATCATGCACCTCACCAGGCGAGTTGCCACGGCCCTCTCCTGTTCCATGACCCTCCCGAACAATCGTCACTCCATCAGCATGAACGGTGATCCGTACTTTGGCGACATAGATAGCGAGGAATGTGCCGCGGTTCTCGCGCGTCAGCACACAACGGGAATCCACTGTCTCACGGCTCCACGCATCGAAGCCGAAGATCCGATTGGCTTCTGAAATCGCATACCACCCTTCAATGTATGAGAGTTCGCGTCCATTCGCCTCGCGCGTCCGAATTCTCCGGCTGCTGAGGCTACGCTGCAACGCCTGCGTTTGTTTGGCGGTGAAGCCCATCACTTTGTCCTCACGCTCAAAACAGGTTCGGGATTGGACAGAGCAACGCCGCTGACGTCGGCGCCACCTTTGAGATCGCTCAGCAGTTCTTGCCGATTGAGGCGCGGCTCCCTCGGCTCCCAATAGATGCTGGGTACCGCGGCTTCATCGAGCACAAGGAGCGCGGGCATGCCGGGGCGGATCGAGACCGTGAAATCGGGCGCCGTAATCTTTTTCAGATCGAGCTCGACCATTACGTCCTTGGCGATCTGCCGGCGTTTGGCAGCACAATCCTGCAGTCGCTCGAGCCTGTCCTGCATCTCGGCGATGCGACCCTTGAGCCCGCTTGCTAGGGCCTCGTCGGCGAGTGCCGCGCGGATGATCGCCGCGATGATCTCGTGCAGATCAGTCAGGCCCTCGACCGTGTCGGCGAGGGTTTGCTCGTCGATTTGAGGGTCTTCGGCGCGTAGTCTAGTGCGGATAACTTGGTAGTTTATGGCGGCGAACTCCAAACTCATGGCACAACCTCCTTTCTTGAGCCGATACTCAGGGTATTAAGAATGCTTTTCCAGTCGATGTCAATACCTCATGGTATCAATATTTAATACCTAAGGTACACACATGAGTCAATCTAACGAGTGAGGTTATCCGTGCGGCCAGAGCGCTTCTGCGCTGGGAGCAGCGGAACTTGGCAGAGGCCTCTTCGATCTCACTTCCGACAATCAAGCGCCTCGAGTGGAAGCCGGGGATGTTAGAAGCGCATACCAGGACCGTGGCGGCACTTACGCGCGCTCTGGAGAATGCTGGGATAGAATTCATCGACGAAAACGGAGGCGGACCAGGCGTCCGACTCCGCAAGCGCCAACGACTGAGAAAGCCAAAATAGCCCCGCGCAGGGGCGTAACTGCGCGGACAGGCGTGAGCCGAGGATCGAGTGTGGTGAGTGCCGCGGGTGCCTATCGCGACCTACTTTGCATGGGGTTGTTTTCCAATTTTTTTGGATTGCTGGGGCAGCAGCGACCCCATTTTGGCAGAACGAAGCCAAACTGCTCCACAAAGCGCGCTGGCCGCCGCCTGCCGGATCGCATCGAGGACACGACGTTCTGCAACCCGTCGCGCGCACTCACGACCGACCCCGCCGTGCCGCGAATGACCGCGCAGATGCCCGTCCGCATAGCGCGCAAGGCGCCGACTGGCAAATGGCCTAATTCTTTCGTCCCGGCGATCCTGGATCAGGCCTCTATTACGATCCTGGGAGCGGTCTTTCCGCCCGCCCCACCCCTGAGCTGAGCAAGAACCTTGCTCGCGATATCGCGGTAAATTCGTGCATGCTCGCTGTCGGGGGCGGTTGCAACTACGGGAAGTCCGGCATCCGATTTCTCGCGTATCGTCATGTGCAGAGGCACCTCGCCGAGAAAGGATACGCCAAGGCGTTCCGCCTCATGCCTTGCCCCACCATGGTCAAAAATATCGGACCGCGTACCGCAACTCGGGCAAACGAAATAGCTCATATTCTCGACAACACCGAGCACGGGGACATTCACCCGCTTGAACATCGCCACCCCGCGCCGTGCATCGATCAAGGCAAGATCTTGCGGCGTCGAGACAATCACGGCGCCTTTGAGAGGCACCTGCTGCGCCATCGTAAGTTGTGCGTCACCAGTGCCGGGAGGCATGTCGACCACCATGATGTCGAGTTTGCCCCACTCCACTTCGCGCAGCATTTGGGTGATGGCCGACATCACCATCGGTCCACGCCAGATCATCGGTGTTTCTTCATCGATCAGGAAACCGATCGACATTACCGTCAGGCCATAACGCTCGATCGGTTTGAGCCGGGTGCCTCCGATGGTTTGCGGCTTCTCCTTGATGGCCAGCAACTTTGGCAAGGACGGTCCATAAATGTCGGCGTCGAGCATCCCCACCTTGAGGCCAAGATCACGCAGACCGAGTGCCAAATTGACCGCAGTGGTCGATTTCCCAACGCCGCCTTTGCCCGAGGCGACGGCGATCACGGCGTCGACACCGGGAATTCCCGGCTGAACTTTGTCGGCGGGATGAGCGGCACGCTGCGGCTGAGTGGCTACGTGAGCAGGTTGCGGTCCACGGGCGGCAGCGGCTGGACTACGTTCCGCCGTCAATGCAACGAGTGCAGACTGCACGCCGGGGATTGCTCGTACGGCCCGTTCAGCTGCTTCACGGACCGGCTCCCATGCCTTTACGGCGGCAGCCTCCACAGTCAGTGAGAAAAACACTTTGCCATCGGAAACGACGACATCGGAGAGCACGCGCGCATCCGGCAAGGCCGTTCCGTCGGGAGACGGCACTCTGGCCAAAGCCGCGAATACCTGTTCTTTCGTCACCGTCATGATCAACCGTCCGAATGGCCCTTTGCGCCGCCACCATAGGCATGAGCGCGTGGCGGTCAATGCAGTGTCCCGTGCTCAGACCTGTTGACGCACCGGCCCCTGCAATGACTATTGGGAGATAGGCATCGGCGGCGTCCAGCCAAGGGATGCTGGAAATTCTTGAGGGAGATCGACGATGGCGAAAGTGGCGTTTCTGGGCCTGGGCGTGATGGGCTACCCCATGGCCGGGCATTTGAAGAACAAAGGTCACCACGAAGTGACCGTATACAATCGGACCGCCGCGAAGGCCGAGCAATGGGTCAAGCAATTTGGTGGAGGATCCGCCCCTACCCCCAAAGCCGCAGCCGAAGGACAGGACTTTGTCATGGCGTGTGTCGGCAACGACAACGACCTGCGCGAAGTGACGTTGGGTCCGAACGGCGCCTTCGCCGGAATGGGCAAAGGCAAAGTCTTTGTCGATCACACTACGGCGTCCGCCGAAATCGCACGCGACCTTTACGCGGCCGCCAAAAAAGGAGGCTTTGATTTTGTCGATGCCCCGGTCTCCGGTGGCCAAGCCGGCGCGGAGAATGGTGTTCTTACAGTGATGTGCGGCGGCGACGCTGAACCGTTCTCACGTGCCGAGAAGATTATCGCGGCTTACGCGCGAGCCTGCAATTTGTTGGGCTCGACCGGCTCGGGACAGCTGTCGAAGATGGTCAATCAGATCTGCATTGCCGGGCTGGTCCAGGGCTTAGCCGAAGGTCTGCATTTCGCCCAAAAGTCCGGATTGGACGTCGAGAAGCTCATAGCCACGATTTCCAAGGGCGCCGCACAATCCTGGCAGATGGAAAATCGCTACAAAACGATGGCTGCGAGCAAATTCGACTTCGGCTTTGCAGTGGACTGGATGCGCAAGGATCTTGGAATTTGTCTGGGTGAGGCACGCAAGAATGGCGCGCACCTGCCGGTTACGGCGCTGATCGATCAGTTTTATTCGGAAATCCAGGCAATGGGTGGCAAACGCTGGGACACGTCGAGTTTGATTGCCTTGCTCAATCGGTGATCGACAGAACTTGTCCAGGGGCCACTAGCTAGGCTTGTGCGATCAGGATCATGCTTTTGCGCTCGGACGAGCAGATACAGCCGCGTGCCAACGTTTGAGGTTGGCCGCGTTTTCGGAAACCGAGAGGCGCGCCGGCTTCATGAAATCCACTGCGACTTGCGTGGTGATATCGGCGACTGTGTAATGGTCGCCGGCAACAAACTCTCGTTTGGCAAGTTCTCGATCGAGCAGCTCGAGGAACCATGTTACACGCGGTCTGTTCGCGTCGGCCCAGGCCGGGACCTGCGGGATTTCGAGCTCCTTCATCGCCGGATGCGTGTGACGGAAAACCGCTGCCACATTCGAGAAAAAATTGATCTCCGCCCGCCAATTCCACATTTCAACGATCGCGCTGTCTTTCGGACCAACCCCGAACAATGGGGGCTCCGGTTGCATCATCTCGAAGTAACGACAGATCGCGATTGACTCGGTAATGACGGTACCGTCGTCGAGCACTAAGGCCGGCATTCGCTGTAACGGATTGATCGCCGCATATTCGGGTGTCTTGTGCTGCATGGCCGCAATGTCGACCTGTTCGGTCGGCACGGAGATGCCCTTTTCGGCAAGAAAAATGCGCGCCCGACGAGGGTTTGGTGCGACCTTGCTATCGTAGAGCTTCATTCGCGACTCCCGTTCCAACCTTGTTTGTCCCTCAATCAAGCCGAACACGGGAAAAAACTGCTGTCAAAGGGCCCTTAATGAATCATTAACCAGGCCCTTTAGGCCCCTCTTAAGGTTGGTCTTAAGGTTTTTGCGCAACGCTGCGGACAGTCTTTCCAAGTGTTTAGCGCCTATCGATGCCAATTCCAGGCGAACAACCCGATCTTGCAGCACTGCCTCCGGACACGTCCCCGGTGAAGCGGCGCCTCGCCGCACAGTATGTGCGCGAGGCACGTGACAGGCTGACATCGTCCAGCGGTATCCGGCCGGCCTTTGACCACGAACTGCTGCGCCAATACGCGCAAAACAGGATTTCAGCTTCGCTGATAATCCTACTTCTTGTCGCGACCGTCGGATTCTTATCGAGCTTGTGGAGTGGCGTTTTTGCTGCCGGAACCTGGACGGCTGCCGTGCTCGTCATCCACGCCGTTATGATTACAAAGTGTCGGCAATTTCTTGAACGACCAATGCACGAGATTTCCCCCAGCGCTTGGAGGGTAAGATTCGTATTACTCGATTTGTTTTACGGATTGGCGTGGATGTTCATACTAATCCGCATGGTTGGTGCTGAGGACAACTCGAACATCTTCATGCTGTTTGTCATGCTCATGGTTGTGGCCGTGTCGAGCATGTTGGCATCTAGCCTCCCGACAGCTGTTTTCGCCGCAACTTTTCCGGTCACCACCGCTGTTGCAGTCGACTTTATCTTGCAGGGGAAGTTGCGCGACTACGTCCTCGCTATCATGACGTTGACCGCTCAAGGTTATTTCGCTGCGCTCACCTATCGGCTCTATTCGAGCACGCTGGCCACGTTGGAAGCACGAGCAGAGAAAGATGCGCTGATCGGCGAGTTGGAACAAGCAAAAGCTATTTCCGATGAAGCGCGTCGACGCGCAGAGGCCGCCAACATTGCCAAATCGCGATTCCTCGCGCAGATGAGCCACGAGTTGCGGACACCACTCAACGCCATCCTTGGTTTTTCTGAGGTGATGAAAACCGAGGTGTTCGGCACGCACGCTGTGCCGGCCTATAGAGAATATTCATCTGACATCCATAACTCCGGCGTGCATCTGCTCGGGCTGATCAACGAGATTCTCGATCTGTCGCGCATCGAAGCCGGTCGCTATGAACTCAAAGAGGAATCCGTATCGCTTGTTTCCATCGTTGAAGATTGTCATCATCTTCTCAAGCTGCGGGCCAGCAATCGGGGGATCACTATCCATGAGATGTTCGAGCCCGCGCTACCCCGATTGTGGGCCGACGAACGGGCAATCCGTCAGATCTGTCTCAACCTGTTATCAAATGCGATCAAGTTCACTCCGCAAGGCGGTGAAATCTGGCTCAAAGGGGGCTGGACTGCCTCCGGAGGCCAGTACATCAGCGTAAAGGACACAGGCGCCGGCATCCCTGATGCGGAAATCCCCATAGTGCTTGCGTCTTTTGGTCAGGGATCGAATTCAATCAAATCGGCGGAACAGGGGGCTGGCCTCGGATTGCCGATCGCCAAGAGTTTGGTTGACCTCCACGGTGGAACGTTCACTCTGAAATCCAAATTGCGTATTGGTACCGAGGTTATAGTCACGTTTCCGCCGGAGCGGGTCGTGGCAGCAATGGCCCCCATAGCTGAACAGGCACCCTCGATAGCTCCCGACAGTAAGTTAGGCCCTTCTTTTGATGAAAAACGGCGGCTGAGCAGCAAACCGCTGTTCCGCGCGGGCACCTAGGATCTGCTGCCTTGCGACATTCGCGCAATTGTATTCTTGCTCGCGCCGACTATGGTCGCAGCCAATTCCAATCGAACCCATGATTGAAACACCGTGCGTCAAAGTTTGTACCCTCGATGCTCGAACAGGGCTCTGTCTAGGCTGTGGTCGAACGGTCGACGAAATCGCCCGCTGGAGTGTCATGGACGCTTCCGAACGCGTCCAAGTGATGCGCGAATTGCCCGATCGGCTCGCCGCCTGCAATGCCACCAAAACGGCCAAAGCAATGGGATGATGCCGTGAGCCGTCGTCTCGTCTGGTCACTTCTGTTCGGAGTAGCTGTTTCGTTGGCGGCCCTGATCGCAAGTCGCGATCAGGATGCCATCACCAATTTGCTGCGCCACGACATCGGCTCCCTCGCCTTGAAAATCATGGTGCTGGTTTTCCTCGGCGGCTTGATCCTGACGCTTTTCCGCGAGCGCCTGTCGAAGGCCATCGAGGCAACGCTGTTCTGGGCCGTCGTCGGCCTACTGCTTGTCGTCGGTTACAGCTACCGCTTCGAGTTACGAGAGGTTGCTGATCGCGTTGTAGCCGAGCTAGTCCCTGGCCACGTGGCCGGTCACGGCCGCAACGTCGAAGTCGTCCGTGGTCATGGTGGCGATTTCGCAGTTGCCGCACATGTCAATGGAACGCGGGTCCCGATGGTGCTCGACACCGGTGCCAGTTCCGTAGTCCTGACGCAAGAAGCGGCCAAGGCCGCTGGTCTACCGATCGAAGTTCTGAACTACACAGTCAATGTCGATACCGCCAACGGGCGAACACGAGCCGCCGCGGTGACGCTCGATCGTGTTGCCGTCGGTGGCTTGACCGAACGATCGGTTCCAGCGCTCGTGGTGCAGCCAGGTCAACTCAAGAACAACCTGCTTGGTATGAGTTTTCTCAACCGGCTGCAAAGCTGGGAGGTGCGCGGAGACAGGCTACGAATGCGGGGAACACCATAGCGCACCTAGATAAACAAGCTGACAACGAACCGCAGAGATACCAAGAAAAGAAAAGCGGCGAAGGCAATCTCGAGCTTACGTCGCGGCAGCCAGTGAGCCAGTTGAACACCGTAGCTAGCGGTGAAGCTCGAAACCGGCGCCATGAATACAAAGCCAATCAACGACACAAAACCTATCGAAAGCGGTGGCATCCTGGACATGTACGGCCACCCGGCGAGCATATATCCGATGGTTCCAGCAATGGTGATTGGCACCCCTACCCCTGCAGACGTTGCGACCGCTTGCTGCATCGATCGTCCATAGAACGTCAAAACAGCGTTTGAGACTGATCCACCGCTTACTCCAACAAGCGACGAAATCAATCCAGTGAGAAAACCGTAGAAGGTTAGCAACGGACGTCCTGGCAATTCACTGCCGAGATTCCAACGCTCAGTACCCAGCAACATTCGCAGCGCAATCAACGTTGCGAAGACAATGAATACGATCTTGAAAAGCGGCGCCGGCGCGTAATGCGCAATAATTGAGCCTGTTGCAACGCCCAGAACTGCGGGCAAGGCCCAGATACGTACGACATCCGGGATCACGGCGCCTTTTTTCTTGTGTGCAATGTAGGAACGAATGGTCGTCGGCACGATAATCGCCAGCGAAGTGCCTATGCATGTCTGGATGCGCACGTCTTCGGGGACGCCAAGGACGCGAAACACGTCGTAGAGGACCGGCACGATGATGGCTCCGCCGCCGATACCAAAAAGCCCAGCCAGGACTCCCACTAAAATGCCGGCTCCCGCGATCCAAAATGCGAGAAAGGCGATCTCGCCGATCGGATGTCCCAAAATCATGATGAACCGAAAACTAGGCGGCGGGAGGAAATCGTCAGGCGGCGATGTGCGCCAATTCGGTGTCCCTGTCCAGCACAAACCCGAGTGCATCAGCGAGGATAGTTGAATCGACGCCAGGCTTGACGGCTTCAGTCGCCAGATGTCGCCGGAAAGCGCGCGCACCGGGAACCCCGCGGAAAAGTCCAAGTATGTGACGTGTAACAGCATGCAGCCGCGCGCCTGCGGTCAGCTGACGCTCGATATAGGGCATCAGCGCAGCTGCAGCATCCTTAAGCGAGTCAAACGGTGCGGGTTCGCCGAAAATCACGGGGTCCACATTGAGCAATTGCCAAGGCTCTTGATACGCCGCTCTACCCATCATCACCCCGTCCAGCGCACCGAGCTCATTTCGCGCCTGGTCGAGAGACGCGATGCCACCGTTGAGTATGATCTCAAGGTCCGGATACGTCGCCTTGAGCCGACGGACAACCGCATAGTCAAGCGGCGGTACTTCGCGATTCTCGCGTGGCGATAGTCCCTTCAACCAAGCCTTTCGAGCGTGCACGATGAGTGCATCAATTCCCGCCGCCTTTACGCTGCGCGTGAACGCAAAAAGCGCTTCGTCTGGATTCTGATCGTCTATCCCGATCCGGCATTTGACGGTCACCGGAATTCCGACATTTGCCTTCATTGCGACAACGCAATCAGCGACCAGCGAGGGATCCGACATCAGGCAGGCACCGAATCGTCCAACTTGCACCCGATCTGACGGACATCCCACGTTAAGATTGATTTCGTCGTAGCCAAACTGCTCCGCAATGCGCGCCGACTGCGCGAGTGCTCGCGGATCACACCCGCCAAGCTGGACTGCAACCGGATGCTCGAATGGATCAAACGCCAGCAACCGAGCGCGATCGCCGCGCAATACAGCACCGGTGGTTAGCATCTCAGTGTAAATCAGCGCGCGGCGCGATAGCAGCCGGTGGAAGAACCGGCAATGGCGATCAGTCCATTCCATCATCGGAGCGACACAAAAGCGCCGAGACAAAGCTTTTTCTTGATGTTGCGCTTTTTCAGTCACTTGCTTGACACTTCTGCGCGGCCAAAGCTCCAAGGCTGATTTTGGTCGGAAGCCAACATTCTCTCAAACATCCGCGATCGGTACTTCGTCGACCTTTCGACCGTGAGCATCCACGATCATGACGAACCAGCCGCTCCAATCCCATTTCGGCATGACAGCCCCATGTTTGAGGTCACGCGCCAATACTAAGGCATCTTCGCGAGCGGCGGCGTTGCCTGACAAATCAACACCTTTGTGATTGTTCAGAACTTGTTTGCCGTCACTGAGATGGAAGTAATAACGAGGCATGATGAAATGATCCGTAACGAAAACTACAACTCTAGACCCCTGCGAGCAATACCGCGGGGATCACGATCACAATGGCCGAGTCGCGCGATGCGCCGCGGGCCAGCGCCGACAATCGACCTATTGTACCGCAGCCGATGGGCTCGCGCGCCTTTGCCGTCCAGCGATCGCTTGAACTCTGGAGATGACGCTGGCGTGAAGACGGTTGCTCTTCTCAATATTCATATGATTGATGTCAGCAACCGAATTGAGGTTGATGTTGGAAATGGAACCTTTAAAACCAGGCCCCTTTGATACCAGAGTGTTGCCCGTATAGTAGTTGACGACCTGGGCCACATTCGACGGCGCCACCAGGTTCGTCGTCGGGCCAAACGTGACCACGAGCGCGACAGGGGCGCCCAAAGTCTTCATTTTTTCGGCCATGTAGATGGCGGCATCTGCTCCAAGAGAATGTCCCATGATGATGATTGGACCCTTTCCGCTCTTTTGCAGTCGGGCGGCCTCTTCTGCGAGGGAGTTGTAAAAGTCGTAAGGATGAACGGTGGCGTTGTATCCGCGTTGGACCAGTTTTTCATCAAGGACATCCAACCCGGTGGAAAAAATGCCGGCCAATCCCCTCAGAAGATAAATGTGCCCGGACGCTTGAGCCCTTCCGGACACGGCCGTAATGGCAAGCAAAACTGCTGCGAATAAGAATGCTTTTCGCACGATCTCCCCCCTTCCGCGAACCAACTATTTATTTCATGTGTTCGAATCTAATCAATAGCAATCCCACCGTTCCGATAGGTCAGTTGGTCCTGCCCATGCTATGTCTTGGTGCGTAAGGCCGAGTGCCAGATTTTGCGCGCTCGTGTGTCGGAAAACTCATACTAATGGCTAAATCACTGGCGACAGGCAGATGACACGAGTCAAAATTGTGAGCACAGGCTGATGACGCTCTTTGTCGCGAAGCTCATCTGGGGCCTTGGATGCGCGGCGTATTTCATTGTCCGCTACCCGCACCAACGTCGTGCTCGCAAAACGAGTGTCACGGATCGCCGAGATCTCGTTCGCGAACGAACCTTGATGCTGATTTCCTACAGTGGGTTATTCATTGTTCCGCTGATCTATGTGCTGACCGACCAGCCGAAATTTGCAAGCTATCGATTCAGCCCGATACAGGCCTCACTTGGAGCTCTTGTGTTGATCGCCGCCATGGCCCTTCTCTACCGCACGCATCGAGACCTGGGCCGCGCCTGGTCGATCACATTGGAAATCCGAGACAAGCACACGTTGATCACCCGTGGAATCTACGAGAAGCTGCGTCATCCGATGTACTCTGCGTTCTGGTTGTGGGCAATTTCGCAGGCACTGCTGCTGCCTAACTGGATCGCAGGTCTATCGGGTATTATCGGCTTTGGTACGCTATTCTTCGCCCGTGTTGGTCATGAGGAGCGGATGATGCTTGAGACATTCGGCGACGAGTATCGTGCCTATATGGCACGCACGTATCGGCTCATTCCTGGGATTTATTGAGCCTCAGGCCGTCAGGCACAAGCAGTGGTGGGCCCGTGGGATGAGTATGGATATTCTTCTGCTCCAGATTGATCCTGCGGTGGGACCGTCGGCGAAACAAGCCGCGGATTACTCGGGTGCTGTGACCGCAACGAATCTGGGAACATGTTTTTCAGACGTTGCGAGAGCTCGGTCGAACCATCCGGCCGTAGCGACCAGAGCGAACACTTTCTCCTACAGCTGGATCGCCCGCGCCGCAGATCAGGTGCGCCAATATTTGTCCTCTCGGCACCGGCACGTAGTGGGAGCGCGTGTGGCTCTGCAGTTGCCGAACTCAACGGAATATGTGGCTGCTTTCTACGGGGCGCTACTTGCCGACTGTGTTGTGGTGCCCCTTCCCGTTTCCCTTGAAGAGCGCCGTAGGGGGCAGATCCTTGAGTTGTCTCAACCAGACGTCCTGATCAGTACTCCGGCAGATTTCAACGCACCACAGCAGCATTCGACGCCCTTCACTTTGCGCTTGGTTGAAAAGAGCGACCAATGGAATTCGTTGCAACCTCCGCGCCGGCAAAACCAGGATCTGGCAATGCTGCTCTTTACCTCGGGCTCGATGGGGACTCCCAAAGGGGTCATGCTTAGCCATCGAAACCTTTTGGCAAATACAGACTCGATTCTCCATGAGCTTCCAATTCGCGCGGACGACCGGGCGTTGGTCGTCCTTCCGTTCTGTCATGCGTTCGGCAACTCAATCCTTCAAACGCATATTCTGAGTGGTGCAACGCTTCTCCTCGATCGCGGACTGGCTTTTCCATCGTCCATTGTTGAATTGCTGCGCGACATGGAAGCCACGAGTTTTTCCGCGGTTCCCGAGGTTTACGGAATGCTTTTGAAATATGGACGTCTTGGAGAACGGCCGCTTCCCGCGTTGCGGTACATGACCGTCGCGGGCGGAGAATTACGCCACGATCTGGCGGAGGAGATTGCGCGCCGTACCAAGCCAGCATCGTTCCATGTAATGTATGGCCAGTCGGAAGCCACTGCCCGCCTAGCGTCATTGCCACCTCAGCAACTCCATGTCCGCCGAGGATCAATTGGAAGGCCCATCTCGGACGTCGAACTTGCTGTCATGGATGAATCGAATCGCGAACTATCCCCGAACGCTGTCGGTATGCTTTGTGCCCGCGGCAAGAACGTGATGCTCGGTTACTGGCGTGATCCGGCTGCCACGGCCGACGCGATCAGTCCGGATGGGTGGCTGCGAACCGGTGATTTGGCCCATCGGGACGAAGATGGATTTTTCTTCTTGCACGGCCGGGCGAGCCTGCTGGTCAAGGTCCAAGGGCACCGCGTACACCCGGCAGAGATCGAAGGGTTGATTGAAGCCGACTTTCCGCAGACGGCCGCTGTGGCTGTTCCGACCTCGCGCGGTGACGAAACTAAATTCGTGCTGTTTCTTGCGCCGCGCGACGAACGACCGATCGACGTCGAAAAAATTCGCGCAATTTGCCAAAAAGAGCTCCCTCCCTATAAGCAGCCCGTGCACTATGAGGTGATCGAACGATTCCCATTGACGTCGGGTTACAAGATTGATCGCGCAGCATTGGCGCTTCTCATCCCTGAGACTTTCGGTGTGCGCCGCGCTCAGCCAGACGATATTCTGACGCAGTCACCATGACCTCTGATCGAAAAGAACTGGAACGGGATCTGATGCACTTCGTGCAGTCGCGGGGCGCGCGTTATGCGCAAGCCACTTTGCAGACCGATCTTTTGGAAACCGGCATGCTGGACTCTTTATTGCTGATGGATCTGATCTTCCACATCGAAGAGGCTTATGGCTTGCGTTTTGACAGCGACCAAGTCAACCCCTCGAACTTTCGCACCATCGAAGATACTGTCAGTTTTGTGTTAAAGCAGAAGGCGGTTCCGCCAGCATAGCGCCTAACTGCTTACAGGTGCGCCGCCTTCCGAGCTTAAAGAGTTATTTGAAGATGAAGTGGCCTCTGGTCGAGCGTCCAGTCCCCAACACGCAGGTTCCGCTCTACAACCGGTTCTACCTCCACGCGTCACCGGCGAGCCAGGTGGATCCCGTGATAGTATGGGGAACGGAAATTGACGCCGATGCACTGCAGGCCTTTCTCCACGAACGAAATCGTAACGGACGCATATTGCTTACTGCCGCTCACGCGTTAATCCGTGCGACTGCCCTCGCACTCGAGCAATGTCCAGAACTGAACGTTCGATTGGTTCGCCGGCGCATATATGCCTTTCGCAACGTCAACATTCGAATGGCATTTTTTCACCGTCGGTATTCAGAAATCGACTTGATGTTAATCGAGAATGCAAACTTAAAGAGTCTCGAACGAATTGCGCTCGAGATATGGCAACGAATGCTGCAGGCAGCTCGAAATGAAGGAGGACGCGACCGCGATCTTGCAAGACTCCGTCGACTTCCTGCTTTCTGGTTTCGCCAGGTTGTGCGGCTATACGGCCTTTTGGATCGTCATTTGAGGCTTCCTACGCTCGGCCGGCTGGATGGCACGCGGGCGGGCTGTATGATGGTGAATGACCTGTCGTTCCCTGGGGCACCACCAATGCGAGTCTATAAGCCCACCCGATTTCCCGACAAATCGGATTCCTTCAACCTGACTTTGGGGCCCGTGGAAAGCAAAGTAGTCGCACGCTCCGGCCAATTCGCGTCGATCAATGTAATGCCAATATTCTTACGGGCCGATCACCGCCTGGTTGACGCCCAACAGGTTGGCCGTTTTCTTGCCCTGATACGCGATCTCCTGAGCAGTCCGGAACGCCTGGCAGGGGGTCATTACAACCAGTTCGATATCGATCGAGCCGTCACTGAAAAGAAAGAAAAATAACGGCCGCGTGAGTTTTGAGCCGCATGCAGGCAGAAAAAGAACATGTTGCCTTGGTTTCGATCGCCGCTTCGGCGGGCCTGACGGTCGCCAAGGCCGTCGTTGGCTTTGCGACCGGCTCGCTGGCACTCCTGTCTGAAGCCGGCCATTCACTCATCGACTTCGGCGCCACGGTTATGACCTATGTCGCCGTGCGTATTTCGGGCAAGCCCGCAGATGAAGAACACCATTATGGTCACGGGAAGGTCGAAGCAGTTTCGGCACTTGCCGAAACCGCTTTGCTATTCCTGCTATCGGGCATTGTGATCTGGGAAGCCGTGAACAGACTGGCCGCACATGATGGCCACGCGGTCGAAGCGACTATTTGGGCTTTCGGAGTTATTCTCGCATCGATCATCATCGATTTTTTCCGAGCGCGCGCTCTCTCGCATACCGCAGAAAAGACATCGAGCCACGCGTTAGAGGCTGATGCGCTACATTTTTCGTCTGACCTTTGGTCCTCACTTGCGGTTTTGATAGGGTTGGTTGGTGTGCACTTCGGGTTGGTTTGGGCGGATTCCGTGGCCGCTCTGGCCGTCGCAGCTCTGGTGTGTGTTGCTGGCTGGCGGCTGGGCAAGCGCACGATCGATACACTCACGGATGTCGCGCCTCCGGGCGCGGCTGCCAAGGTCACAGCCATTGCTGGACGAATCCCAGGCGTGGTCCGAGTTGAACAGGTTCGCGCGCGTGCTGTAGGTCAGCAGACTTTCATCGATCTTCAACTGGCAGTCAGCCGTACCTTGCCACTTGATCGTGTGAGTGCGCTAAAGGACCAGGTGGCGGACGCGTTGCGCCAGAAAATTCCGGGCGCAGAACCGGTGGTTACGACAGATCCAGTAGCGCTTAACAACGAGACGATTCTCGATCGCGTCATGGTCATTGCTCGCAACCGCGCGCTCGCCGTGCACCACGTTACGGTTCACGAACTACGAGATAAACTGGCGGTTTCGCTCGACCTCGAAGTCGACGGAAGACTTTCACTGGGCGCCGCGCATGAAATGGCCGACGGATTGGAGAGCGCCATCGCGGCTGAACTCGGCCCAAGCGTTGAGGTCGAGACGCACATTGAGCCACTGCAACCACCAGACGCCTCCGGGCGCGAAGCGCCACCAGAACGCGTCAAAGCAGTGGAAATGGCACTGTCCGAACTTGCTGCACAGGAACGTAATATCCGCGACGTGCACAACGTTCGAGTCCGAGAAACGGATGAGGGCGAGATCGTCAATTTTCACTGTCGAGTGGACCCACAACTGAGCGTCCAGAGTGTGCACGAGGATGTCGATGCTCTGGAGCGCGCGCTTAAACGGCAATCCCCGCCTATCAAACGCGTGGTCGGCCACGCTGAGCCTATACGTTAACAACCTGAGAATAAGAACTGCAGCACCAGCGGCCGCTCGCGCGAAACCAGCGGCATACGCGGCCGATCGAGCACCATGGCCTGCATCGATTACATCGCTATTGTTTCTTCCAATTGAGCAAAGGATATCCTAGATCAATTCTCATGCGCACCGATATCGCCCAACCCATTCGTCTCAAGGACTACCGTCCACCTGACTGGCTTGTTGAGACGGTTTCGTTGGACGTTTCCCTGCACCCAACCGCGACACGCGTTCGAGCGACGTTGCATCTCAAGCCGAGCCCAAGGGCCGCTTCAACTCCACTTGTTCTGGACGGCGATGAACTTTCGCTGGTTTCGCTCAAGCTCGACGGAACGACGCTGCCCTCTGACAGCTATATTGTCACCGCCGACCGGCTCACGATTCCACAACCTCCAAATGTTCCCTTCGCGCTCGAAATTGAAACCATCATAGATCCGACCGCCAATACTCAGCTGTCAGGCCTTTATCGTTCAAACGTTACCTATTGCACTCAGTGCGAGGCTGAGGGCTTTCGCCGTATCACATTCTTTCCGGACAGACCTGACGTTATGGCCGTCTATACGACCCGCATCGAGGCTGACAAACGGGAAGCCCCTGTATTGCTCTCGAACGGCAACCTTAAACAATGTGGCGAACTACCGAATGCGCGGCACTTTGTGGTCTGGCACGATCCACATCCCAAACCGTCCTACCTGTTCGCGCTAGTCGGGGGTGATCTTGCTTGTGTCGAAGACCAGTTCACCACCATGTCCGGACGCGACGTGGCGCTCCGGATCTTTGTGGAACATGGCAAGCAGGACCTTACAGCCTATGCCATGGATTCGCTCAAACGAGCGATGCGGTGGGACGAGCAAGCTTTTGGGCGCGAATACGATCTCGATATTTTCATGATCGTCGCCGTGTCCGACTTCAACATGGGGGCTATGGAAAACAAGGGGCTGAATATCTTTAACGACAAATATGTACTAGCCAGCTCTGACACCGCGACCGACGCTGATTTTGCGCACATTGAAGCCGTCATTGCACACGAGTACTTCCACAATTGGACAGGGAACCGGATCACTTGTCGCGATTGGTTTCAACTTTGCCTGAAGGAAGGTCTCACGGTTTTCCGGGATCAAGAGTTCTCTTCCGACATGCGCTCGAGACCCGTAAAGCGAATTGCCGACGTGCGGGGTCTTCGCGCAACGCAGTTTGTCGAGGACGCGGGACCTTTGGCACATTCAGTCCGACCAGACACCTATAAGGAAATCAACAATTTCTACACGACCACAATTTATGAAAAAGGCGCGGAATTGGTGCGGATGGTTCAAACGCTGATCGGCCACAAAAATTTCCGCGCCGGTATGGATCTTTACTTCAAGCGCCATGACGGTGAGGCTGCGACCGTTGAACAATTTATCCAATGCTTTGCCGATGCCAGTAGACGCAATCTGACGCAATTTATGCGCTGGTACAGTCAAGCCGGCACACCCGAGGTGACGATCCGCGGTCACTACGATGCGACGCGTAGAACCTACACGCTGAACTGCAAACAAACCGTACCGCCGACACCAGGCCAACCTACAAAGCAACCGATGGTCGTTCCGCTGTCGCTTGGCCTGGTCGGCAAAGACGGCGGCGACCTGCCCCTCAAGGTATCCGTCGGCGAGCCGATCAGCGACGCCGTGGTGATCCTAGAGGATGCTGTCGCAACGTTCGAGTTCGCCAACGTCGATGAACGTCCTGTCCTGTCGATCAACCGAGGATTCTCAGCGCCAATCAAGCTCGTCAATGACCTAGCGGCCGACGACCTGGTTTTTCTCGCAGCACACGATAGCGACCCGTTCAACCGCTGGCAGGCCGTACAAACGATTTCGATGCGGCTGCTCGTCGATAACGTAGCAGCCTTGCGCTCGGGTCAAGTAACGCGTGTCGACGATCGACTGATCGAAGCTTTAGCGAGCATCGTTGCGGATCCTGCGCTGGAACCTGCTTTCATTGCGCTTACGCTGATCCCGCCAGGTGAAGGAGATATCGCACGTGAAATCGGTCGAGACATAGATCCCGACTTGATTTTTCGAGCGCGATCCGCATTTCGTAGCACCGCAGGCGAGCGGCTCCGTGCGCCCCTCACTACGGTTTACGATCAGATGTATGTGGCCGGTGGTTATTCCCCTGATACGGCGAGCGCTGGACGCCGCGCCTTGCGGAACGTCGCAGCCGATTTACTGGCAGCAACAGGTCAACCGGCCGATATTGCTCGAGCATCCCGACAGTACGGAATGGCAGACAATATGACCGACCGTATGGCAGCGCTCGCGACTTTGTGTCTGCACGACACGCCGGAACGTCAACAGGCTTTGGATAGTTTCTACATGCGCTATGCATCGGACGCGCTTGTCGTCGACAAGTGGTTTGCTCTGCAGGCGACCATTCCGCGACCGGAAACGCTTGAAAAAGTACGCGGCTTAACCACGCACCCAGCGTTTTCGCTCGCCAATCCGAACCGAATTCGCGCGCTGATCGGCGCATTTGCGCAAGGCAACGCGACCCAATTTAACCGTTCGGACGGCGCAGGTTACAGTTTCATCGCCGATACTGTGCTCGCTCTCGACCCGAAAAATCCGCAAGTGTCGGCACGATTGGCAACCGCCTTTCGAACTTGGCGAACGCTCGAACCTGGGCGTCGCGCAAAGGCGGAAGCGGCACTCGTTCGCATTAAGTCGAAGCCGGGCATTTCCCGCGACCTGGCCGACATTGTCGAACGTGCCTTGGCGGTATCTTGACAACTGAACTACGGAAATTGAGCCTCTAAATCCGTCGTGGGTAACAATTTTTAAATAATTGACTCATCGGACTCTCGACAAATCAGCGCCCATCGATTCCAATCGACAAGTGATTCGGGAAGCGATGCGGCACATCCTTCCGAGGGTGACAGGGGAAATTCCGAACGGAGGCCTTCTATGGCGCGCGCCGGTGTGGCGAGTGCGTCTGCACATGCCGATTCCATTAAGGGCCTCGCTCAATCGATCGCCAAGCCGGCGTATCGAAGGCTCCTGACCGCAGAGCCGCTACTGCGACGCGCCGTCCCGGTCCTGATTATCGCGTTCCTCGCGACAATCTGCGTCGGAGCCCTCGTACAGGTGCTAGACCACCGCCGCCAAACCCTTACCGACGAAATGCTATCCCTTGAAGCGGTGGCCGACTTTACCGCCGAACGACTGCAACGGCCTCTCAACAGTGCCGCGACCGTTGTAGATCAACCTCAGATCACACTGATGCGTGTCCTACCCCCTTGGGCTGCTGCCACCGGGCGACGGTTCATACTGACCAACACCGATGGGGTTGTCACAGCGGAAAATCCCACCGGCGGCGACGCCGTCGGTCGCCGATTGGTCGACTTGCTGGGCCCGGCTCAACCGCTCACGACATTCGGTGCCGGCGCAGGTGTTTTGGAAATACTTCTGCCCAATGAGGCTCGGGTACTTGCAACCGTCCGCATGCTCAATGCGCCTTTTGGCCAACTCGCCATTGTGCAATCACGAGACGCTGCGCTTGCCGGTTGGCGATCACTCACCACCCTCACCGTCACGCTCTCTGCCACCACCGGCTTTGTTGTTCTCATTCTCGGCTTTGCTTTTCACTGGCAAGCGACAAGGGCCCGAGAAGCCGACTTGATCTATGAAACCGTCCGAACCCGCATCGATACAGCGCTCAATCGCGGTCGTTGTGGCTTGTGGGATTGGGATTTGGCGCGAGGCCGTATTTTCTGGTCGCAATCGATGTTCGAGATACTAGGCCTGGACACAAAAGACGATTTACTGTCCTTCGGTGATGTGAATGCACTGGTGCACCCGGACGACGTTCGCCTTTATCAGCTTGCGGCTGAGCTTGCCGACGCGACAACAACCACGATCGATCACGCTTTCCGAATGCGTCATGCCGCCGGCCACTGGGTGTGGCTACGCGCACGCTGCGAACTGGTTCGCCAGCCCGGCGAACCCGGCCTTCATCTAATTGGCATCGCCGTCGACATCACGGAGCAAAAAACTCTAGTTGAAAAAACTGTCGCGGCCGACATGCGATTGCGCGATGCGATCGAGACTATCCCCGAAGCCTTCGTCTTGTGGGACGCCGAAAATCGTCTTGTGCTCTGCAACTCCAATTTTCAGGAACTGCATGGTCTGCCCGACGAAGCGATCACGGTTGGCGCGTCTTTCGAATCTGTGGTTGCCGCAGGCAGCAAGCCCGTCGTGCGCAACAAGGTCATCACCGGGGGGCCAAGTATCCCTGGCGCACGCACGTTCGAGGCGCAGATCGAAGATGGTCGTTGGCTACACATCAGTGAAAGGCGCACAAAAGACGGCGGCTATGTGTCGGTCGGTACCGACATCACAGCCCTCAAGACCCACGAGGAAAAACTGGTCGACAGCGAAAAACGCCTAATGGCAACCGTTGCTGACCTGCGCGCTTCGCAACAGCGTTTGGCCGAACTTGCCGAAAAATATGCTCAAGAAAAAACTCGCGCTGAAGAAGCGAACCAAGCGAAATCGAAATTCCTGGCCAATATGAGTCATGAGCTGCGAACACCTCTAAACGCGATCATCGGATTTTCCGAAATTATGGAATCCGGGATGTTTGGGCCACTTGGCGCCGAAAAGTATCACGAATATTGCAGCGATATCCGTGGCAGCGGTCAGTATTTGCTTGAAGTCATCAACGACATTCTCGACATGTCCAAGATCGAAGCTGGGCGCATACGGCTTGATTTCGAGGATCTCAATCTTGATTCTTTGCTGGCGGAAGCGATGCGTGTTGTCGCGGCACGCGCCCAGGATAAGCGGCTACAACTAACAGCGCGGATATCGCCGGAACTCCGTTTGCGCGCCGATCGTCGCGCCCTAAAGCAAATTGCACTGAATTTGCTTTCAAACGCTGTAAAATTTACGCCCTATGGCGGGCGCGTCATTGTTCGTGGGCGGGCAAGTGATCGTTGTATAACACTTGCCATTTGGGATAGCGGCATCGGCATCGCCAAGGATGCACTTGCGCGACTTGGCCGTCCATTCGAGCAGGTGGAAAGTCAGCTGATCAAGAGCCACCAAGGCTCTGGCCTAGGGCTCGCAATATCTAAATCCTTGATCGAACTGCATGGAGGATCCATGCGCATTCGGTCAACGCTTGGTAAAGGAACGCTGGTCGTAGTACACCTGCCGTTCGAACCTCAATGCCTTCTGCCGAAGGACGAGGCGGCGTAGCCGGTTCAAGGTTCTTTTCCCAGGATCCGAACAAAGCTCTCCCGAACCTTGGCTTGTGTATCGATCACGGTGGCCTCAAGTGCGGCGAAATCCGGCACATCTGCTGCTCTGGCCAGAAGTCTCAAAAGGCCCGATCCAGCGGTTTTTGGGTCAAACGTTCCAGGCAGACACAGACGCAGAATTTGTGTGAGATCCTGGTAAAGCTCCACAGCCGGTCGAAGTACTTCCGCGTCCTTCGCGGTCAAAACTCGCAATGACCAGGCTTGGTCGAGTACGCGCGCCGTTGATGTGTCAAGGATACCAGGCAATCGATGGGCATGAATGAGCTGCAAATATTGCGCAATGAATTCAATGTCGACCAACCCACCAGCTACGTACTTCAAATCCCACCGCTCCTTATCGCCCTTCTCCTTGGCGATGGCGGAACGCATTTCCACGACATCACCTGCAATCAGGGCTACATCGCGTGGCTGGCACAAGATGTCACGGATGACGCTCGCGATACGGGTCTTGAATGCAGGTGAAGAAGACACTACGCGCGCCCTGGTCAGCGCCATGTGCTCCCAGGTCCAGGCCTCGGTTTCCTGATATGCGGCAAAGCCATCGACCTGCGTCGCAAGTGGCCCCGCACGGCCTGACGGACGCAACCGCATGTCGACTTGGTAAAGAGCTCCGTAATTTGTCTGGGCGGTCAATGCATTGATAAGGCGTTGCGTCAGACGAGCAAAATATTGCGTCCCATAGAGTGGTCGCGCACCGTCTGATTCCGGATGATTGTCGTCAAAATCGTAGATCAGAATGAGATCAAGGTCTGAGGTCGCGGTCATCTCATAGCCGCCCAATTTTCCCAGGGCCACAACCGCGGTTTCCTCAGAACGCATGTGGCCGTGGGTGGCGGCAAAATTGTCACCAATTGCGCGATGCACAGCCCGTATTACGGCATCCGCGAGACGCGCATATGCTTCACCAGCCTGTCGCGCCGTGACAGTGCCCGACAGAATTCGAACGCCGATGAGGAACATGTACTCAAGGCCGAGCATGCGTATGCGCTCGAGCAAATCCTCGTCGTGGCGTGACTGCGCAAGCGCGGCGTCGAATCGCTGCCGAAGACGAAACTCGTCTGGCAGGGCCCCAAAAAAGCTCGGGTCGACCAACGCATCCATGACTTGCGGGTGACGGGCAAGCGTGTCGCCCAAACGTGGTGCGATGCCGAGGACGAGAACGATCAGCGCGATAAGGTCGGGGTTCTGGTGAAGCAATGACAATAGCCGCGCCGGCCCATGCAAATTCGCGAGAAAATGGTCAAAAAGTACCAGCGTGGCGTTTGGATTGTCTGTCCGAGCCAGATGCTCCAGCAGTGCCGGCAGCAAAACCTCGATGTGGTTGTGCGCCGCCTCACCTTTTAGCGTGCGATGGTTCCCACTGAGCCAGTTGCGAACAATGTTCGACGCCTCTAGTGGTGCGCGGAACCCGAGCTCGGCAAGACGATCGAGCGTCTTGTGATCGTCAGCGTCCCGCGGAAATGCCAAAGCGGGGCGATCAGCCTCCGCTTTTTTCTCAAATAGTCGGGCGTAGTAGCTCTGCACTTTATCGAGATGCCCGAGCAGAACCTTTGCAAAAGCATCACGATTGGCAAAACCCAGAAAATGGGCAAAGCGCTCAACTTCCGCTCGCTCCACGGGCAACGTTTGTGTTTGCTCGTCGTTCATCATCTGTAAACGGTGTTCGACCAAGCGAAGAAAACAATATGCTTCCTTCATTGCGTCCCGAGCCGCCTGATCAATCCATTTGTCTTCGCACAGTTTGTCCAGCGTCGTGAGAGTGTCCCGATCACGTAGCGCTGGATTGCGGCCGCCGGCGATCAGTTGCTGAGTCTGGACGAAAAATTCAATCTCTCTGATTCCCCCACGCCCAAGTTTAATATTGTGGCCTTCGACCGCTACTTCGGCGTGCCCTCGATAAGCGTTAATCTGCCGCTTCATCGCGTGGACGTCCGCCACAGCGGCGAAATCCAAATATTTTCGCCAAACAAATGGTGAAATCTCGTTGAGCATCGCTTCGCCAGCAACAATGTCGCCGGCGCAAGCGCGGGCCTTTATCATGGCCGCTCTTTCCCAGTTTTGCCCAACGCTCTCGTAGTAAGAGATCGCGGCTTCGGTAGAAATCGCGATTGCCGTGGATGCAGGATCCGGCCTTAGGCGCAGGTCAGTCCGAAAGACGTAGCCATCGGCCGTTCTTTCCTGGAGGAGCTTCACCAGCCGCTGGGTAACTCGTACGAACAGGGTCGATGGATCTGCGTCGGCTGGCAGTCCAGACGCGGCGAGGTCATATAAGACAATGAGGTCTATGTCGCTTGAGTAATTGAGCTCGAACGCGCCCATCTTCCCCATTGCCAGCACGATATAACCGCTTTCGGCTTGAGGATTTGAGGCAGCCTTTGTCACCAGCTTCCCGGCTCGAGTGGCCTCGGCTAGACAAAACCGCACCGCGGCATCTACGGCGGTGTCGGCAAGGTCCGTAAGCGCTCGCGCTGCCCGCATGACCGGCCAAACGCCACCGATATCGGCGATCGCAATCAGCAGCGCTGCTTCGCTTTTCATGCGGCGCAACAACCGCATTGCCTCGAATTCGTCTTTGCACGCCGCGACGGCGCGAGCACCTTGGTCCAAGAGACCGCGAAGGTGCTCGTCCGGATCTGCTTGAAGTAGCCGCAACAGCCGTTCCGGCTCACGACTCGCGAGATCCCACAAATAAGGAGAGCTTTCTGCAAGGCCTTCCAAAAGTGTGCGGATGACAGGCTTGTCGCCGAGGATCGCTTCGAGGGGCTTCGCGTCCTTTGAGGGAAGCTCCGAGACCCAACCCACAACTCGGGCGTGAGCGCTTTTTTTGTCGGACAGACGTGGCGCGCCCGCTATACGGTCTGCGAGAATTCGCGGCATCTGCGCCCGCCTGCGACCCAGATTTAGGGACGACCCGCTTTCGAGAGGACCGGCTTTTGGTAGGACGTTTCATCCACCAATCTGTACCGGCCCTCCCCTCGGCAAGGCAATGATGCTTTTGAGACCTGGATTATTGTCTGCGAGAGTCAATTCGCCGCCGTGAAGCCGCGCCACTGCGGATGCAAGGCTCAAACCAAGGCCAGAGCCAGGTTGTGAACGGCTTTGTTCCAACCGCACAAAACGCTCAATGACACGAGAGCGATCCGCTTCCGGGATGCCGGGTCCGCTATCGGCCACGGTGAGTAGAATCCGATCACCCTCGTTCAGCGCGCGCACGACAATCTCCGCAGGCACGCCGTTGGTCGTCTCGTTGCGGCCTTCTGTGTATTTGATCGAGTTGTCGACGAGGTTGGCGAGTGCCTGACTGATAAGCTCACGATTACCCTTCACTGGCGCAGCCGTTTCAGCTTCCACCGTTAGGGCAATTCCTTTTTCTTCTGCCAGTGGCTCGTACAGTTCGCCAATGTCGTGCGCGATCTCTGCAGCATCGAATTCGCTCATATTCTCGCGAGCCTGTCCGGATTCCGCACGCGCGATCATAAGCAGTGCATTAAATGTCCGGATCAGACCGTCTGACTCTTCGATCGTATTTTCCAGCGCTGCTCGATATTCGGTTTCTTTCTTGGCCGAGCGCAGCGCTTGTTCGGCCCGATTGCGGAGACGAGTGAGCGGTGTCTTGAGATCGTGGGCGATGTTATCAGAAACTTCTTTCAACCCGTGCATGAGCGCCTCTATACGCTCCAGCATCAGATTGAGGTTTTCTGCAAGACGATCGAGTTCATCCCCGGTACCAGCCACCGGCAACCGGCCACCCAGGTCACCTTGCATGATGGTGCGGGTGGTTTCGGTCATGGCATCGACACGGCGAAGAACTCGCCGGGTCACAAATAATCCGCCGACCAGGCCTAGTATGATCACGATCGCAATCGACCAGCGTCCTGCGGATATCACGATATTGTAGAGGCGTTCACGCTCATCGAGGTCTCGCCCGACCAGCAGTCGGAAGCCCCCCGAGAGTTGAAAGACACGCGCTAGTGCACGATGTTCCGAATGCTCCGAAGAGTTGGCTTCATCAAGACGGCGGTAGGCAGTCTCTGTCCAGCCCGCATTGTCGAGGGTGCCTGGTGGCAAAGACGTCACGTTGCCTGCAAGCGATTCCCCGGCGAAGGTAGTGACGAGATAGAGACTTGAGCCTGGGCGACGCGCCCGCGCATCAACAACAGCCACCAGCCGCCTGATGCCGCCAAGCCGGTATTGTTCCGATAGACCGGTGATTTCGGCGTTTACGGTGTCGGTAATCTGCTCGGTGATCAGACGGCGCGTATTGAGCGCGAAATAGCCGAGGAGAAAAGCTGCAAACAGCGCAAAAACGGTCAGATAGACCAGCGTCAACTTAAACGTGGTCGTGCGAAAGAGTTTACCGAGCGCCGTCACGTATCATGTATCCCGCGCCGCGAACCGTATGCAGGAGCGGCAGGGAGAAACCTTTATCGATTTTCGAGCGCAAGCGCGAGATATGGACGTCAATTACATTGGTTTGTGGATCAAAATGATAATCCCACACATTTTCCAACAGCATAGTGCGAGTGACTACTTGCCCCGCATGCTGCATCAGGTACTCGAGGAGACGGAATTCTCGGGGTTGTAGTGAAATTTCTCCCTGCCCACGATGCACCTGATGTGACAGGCGATCGAGTTTCAGATCGCCAACACGCAGAACGGTTTCTTCGGTGCGGCCAACTCGGCGTCGCGCCAATACTTCGACCCGCGCAAGCAATTCTGAGAACGAATATGGCTTGGGCAGGTAGTCATCCCCTCCCGCACGAAGCCCCTTCACCCGGTCGTCGACCTGGCCAAGCGCTGAGAGAATCAGAGCTGGAGTTTCCATACCCTTGGCGCGCAAGGCCCCAATCACGGCCAGTCCGTCGCGTTTGGGAAGCATCCGGTCAACGATAAGCACGTCATATTGGCCACCGAGGGCCATAGCCAAGCCATCGTCGCCATCCGTCGCCGCATCGGCAACGTGGCCGACCTCGCGGAACGCCTTGACAAGGTACTCGGCAGCGTCGCGGTCGTCCTCAATAACCAAAAGGCGCATGGCCACCCGATCCGGTTGCGCTTCGGCTATCCTGCCGAAAGGGCGCTGCCCATTAATATCCGGATAAGGGGGCATCGGTAACACCAATTCCAATCGATTCGAAGACGAAGTCAGTTCGCCCCCTATTCAATACGCGAGGGGGTGGCGGAGACCGCCACCCCCACCGCGACCCCACCCCAGCGGGGGCGACGGATGCCGGGGTTGGAGCTCGCGCGGAACGCAGCGGTCAAGAACCCGCCACCTTCCGGAATTTGCCGGGACGGGCATGACGCCCGTCCCGTTGAGGGCAGTCCCATCGGCGGGGGCGACGGATGCCGGTGGGTGTCCCCAAATTGATCTCAGCTGCGGACCAGCGGCAGGGCGACGAAGCGCGTGTTGTCACCCTTTTTCACGCGAAGCAGAACGCTGCGCTTTCCTTCGGTGCGCGCACTAGCGACCACATCGCGCACATCGGCCGGTGTTGATACTGATTTGCCGGCAATCTCGAGAATGACATCCCCGGTCGAGAAACCGTGATCGGCGGCGATGCCCGCCGAGTTGACTCCAGTAACCACGACCCCTTCGGCGCCCGATCCGGCTACCCGTGCAGCAGGAGCCAGAGTCAGGCCGAGCTTGCCAACGTCAGTGTCACTATCGCCGTCCTCGACACTGGCCCGCGCCTCTTTGGTATTCGGCAACTCACCGAGCGTGAGGTTGACGGTATTTTCCGAACCTTTGTGCAGAACCGTCAATTTTACTGAAGTCTTCGGCGCCATCGCCCCGATCCTTTTCGCGAGATCGCGAGCGTCCTTGATTTCCTTGCCGTCGACCGCAGTGATGACATCGCCAGCCTCTATGCCGGCCTTCTGGGCCGGGCTGTTTGTCTGAGGCTCGGCAACAAGCGCGCCTTCCGCCGTTTTCAGGCCGAGGCTGTCGGCAATTTCCTGCGTCACCGGTTGGATCTGAACACCAATCCAACCGCGCGTCACCGATCCATGCTCTTTGAGTTGGGAAATGACGCTGCTGACCGTGTCAGACGGAATCGCAAACGCAATGCCAACCGAGCCGCCGGACGGCGAGAAGATCGCCGTGTTGACGCCGATAACGTTGCCGTCTGTGTCAAATGTCGGACCGCCGGAGTTTCCTTTGTTGACCGGCGCATCGATCTGAATGAAATCGTCATACGCGCTGGCACCAATGTCGCGACCGCGTGCCGACACAATGCCGGCTGTCACCGTGCCGCCCAGGCCGAATGGATTTCCAACTGCGAGAACCCAGTCTCCAACGCGCGGAGCTTTGTCGGAAAGTTTCACGTACGGGAACGGCGCGTCCTCCACCTTGATCAGCGCGAGATCGGTGCGCGGATCGGTCCCGATCACCTTGGCCTTGTGCGTTTTGCCATCATCTGTCGTGACTTGAACGCTTTCGGCCTTTTCAACCACGTGATTATTGGTTACCGCATAGCCATCCGCCGAAATGAAGAAGCCCGAACCTTGGCCGGTAATGACATTCCGGCCGCGTCCGCGCGGCATACCCTCCTGCCCGTTCGGAACATCCGGCATTCCGAAGCGACGGAAAAACTCACGTAGTCCCGGCGGGACATCGTTCGAACCAAGGCTGCTGCTCTGCGTCCCACCGTCGACTTTCACTCTGACGGACATAACCGCCGGTTTGACCTTCTCGACAATGTCGGCAAAGCCGACCGGAGCCTGCATTTTGCGTGCCTGCTCCGAAAGATTCTGGGCGAGCGCCGTAGGATATCCGCCTTGCAAATGATCGAAGCTGGGAGAAATGACAACAGCCGCCGCCCCAAGACTGGCAATGGTCGTTGCCAGAAGGATAAGCCGCCGGGCACGCAACGCGGGCGATTTGTTGGGAGCTTCAGGAGCGGAAACAACGCTCGGCTTCATCAGAAAGTCTCCATCCAAGTTCGTGGCGTGTTGCACGCCGTTCGAACCAAAGATGGGGCGATGAGCCTTACGAGGTCCTGTCGGTAGGATTAAACTTTTGTAAGGTTCAAAGAACGGTATTTTCTGAGATTCTGCTGTGCAATCAACGGTCGCGAGCGGCCGGATCGACCAAAGTCGCAAGCCGCCGCTCCTCTTCTTGACTGAGCGCGTCAGCTCGCTGACGCAAGGAACTGTGCCGCCGGGCCCTCATCAAAAGCCAAAGCAATCCGGCAATCAGAGCCAGCGGCGGCAAGCCCCACAGAAGCAGAGTGTGCCTCTCAAACGGTGGCTTTAGGAGAACAAACTCCCCGTAGCGCGCCACCAGAAAGTCGAGTACCTGCTGATCGCTATCGCCTTTGGTCAGGCGTTCGCGAACGAGCAGCCGCAGGTCACGTGCCAGCGGAGCTTCCGAATCATCGATCGACTGATTTTGGCAGACCATGCACCGCAGCTCTCGCGACAGGTTGCGCGCCCGAGCTTCCAACGCAGCATCGTTCAATACCTCGTCAGGCTGTACCGCTCTTACCGGACCCGCGATCGCGAGCAGGAATATTAGGGTGACGAACGCCCGACGCCACACGGCCCCTACTCCGCCGGAAGCATTGCCGGTTTTCCTGCCGGCTTCGGGGCCCCGACGCGAAGTCGCCGATCGGACAATGATAGTCCGCCGCCTATAGCCATCACCACGGCGCCAAGCCATATCAGCAGGACCATCGGCTTGTAGTACAGCCTCACCGAAACAGAACCGTCCGCATTCGTGTCGCCGAGCGACAGATAGAGTTGGCTCACGCCTCGCGTCATCAGTGCGGCTTCTGTCGTGGTGGTCGCACGCGATGTGAAATTGCGTTTTGACGGCTCCATTGTCCCTGTCGGTACGCCGGCTTCACGTACTGTGAATCTTGCAACGGCCTCGCGATAATTGGAACCCGCGCGCTGAGTCAGTCCATCGAACGTGAGCTCGTAGCCGGCAAGCGATATCGTCTGCAACGGCTTCAGGGAGACAATACGCTCGCTCGCCCATGTCGCTACGCTAACTATGCCAAGCAGCGTCACTCCGACACCAAAGTGGGCGAGCGCCGTGCCCCACGCCGAGCGCGGCAGCCCTGACGCTCGCCGTCGCACCGTCGACAATGGCTCACGAAAAAGGCCGACGCGTTCGACAATGTCGGTCACTGCACCAATCATTACAAAAACTGCTAGACCAATGCCGAACGAGGCCAGCGTAGACCCTTGGCCCGTTACCGCAAATGTCGCCCCAATCGCAACAATGCCAGCGCCAAAAGCTGCAGTCAGCCTTTGAGCTGCTCCAAGGACGTCGCCCCGCTTCCAGGCCATCAGCGGTCCGAACGGCATTGCAAACATGAGGGGAATAAAGAGAGGCGCAAAAGTGAGATTGAAGAATGGCGCACCAACGGAAATCTTCTCGCCCGTGAGTGCTTCGAGTGCCAGAGGGTAAAGCGTACCAACAAATACCGTAAGACAGGCGGTCGTAAGAAACAGGTTGTTGAGTACGAGTGCCCCCTCGCGTGAAATCGGTGCGAACAAACCGCCCTGCTTGAGAACGGGGGCGCGCCAGGCGAACAGCGCAAGGGCACCACCGATAAACACGACGAGAATAGCGAGAATGAACACGCCACGTGCCGGATCGTTAGCGAAAGTATGCACCGATGTGAGTACGCCCGATCGCACGAGAAATGTGCCGATGAGCGAAAGCGAGAACGCCAGTATGGCGAGCAAAAGCGTCCAGATTTTCAGCGCGCTGCGTTTCTCCATGACCACTGCCGAATGCAGAAGCGCGGTCCCGGCCAGCCACGGCATCAGCGAAGCATTCTCTACGGGGTCCCAGAACCAGAAACCGCCCCACCCGAGCTCGTAGTAAGCCCAGTACGACCCCATCGCGATGCCCGCGGTGAGAAACATCCATGCGGCAAGCGTCCATGGCCGAACCCATCTCGCCCACGCCGCATCGATGCGACCTTCAATCAGTGCCGCAATCGCAAACGAAAAGGCGATCGAAAACCCGACATAGCCGAGGTAGAGCAGCGGAGGATGAATGGCGAGGCCGATGTCCTGCAGAATCGGATTCAAATCTCGTCCCTCGAAAGGCGCCTGCTCCAGACGTAAGAAGGGATTGGAAGTGAAAAGTATGAACAGATAGAAAGCGCAGGCTATCCACGATTGCACCGCCAGCACATACGCTTTCAGAGTTGAAGGCAGGTTCCGGCCAAATGCGCCGACCAAGGCTCCAAAAAAAGAAAGTATCAGCACCCACAAGAGCATTGAGCCTTCATGGTTTCCCCATACGCTCGTGATCTTGTAGATCAGCGGCATCGTCGAATGCGCATTTTCGTAGACCGTCGCTACTGAGAAATCCGAGGTCACATAGCAGACGATCAATGCCAGAAATGCCATACCGACAAATGCGAACTGCATCAGAGCTGTCGAGTTCGCGAGTCCCATCAGCGCGGCGTCGTTCGTGCGGGCGCCGATAACCGGCGCGACGGCTTGAATCAGGCCAAGAGCCAGCGCCAACACTAAAGCATAGTGACCAAGCTCTGGAATCATCTCGACCCACTCCCTGAGCTTTTCATTTCACCTTCTTGCCAGCGCCCGCTCTTCTTCAGTGCATCGACAACTTCACGCGGCATGTAGCGCTCGTCGTGTTTGGCCAGCACCGTATCAGCAGCAAGTACTTGTCCGGACTCAAGCCTGCCTTCCGCAACCACCCCCTGCCCTTCTCGAAACAAATCCGGGACAATTCCCTGGTAACGGACAGCGATATCCGTTTTCCCGTCCGTGACGGCGAAACTTACCTGCAGGTTTTCACCTCGTTGAAGACTGCCCGGCTTCACGAGGCCGCCGATTCGCATGCGTGTCCCGGGCGGTATGCTTTTTTCGGCAACGTCGGTCGGCGAATTGAAAAACACGATTGAATCACGCAACGCGCCAAGCATCAACGCGGCGGCAACGGCGAGAACGCCGAGACTCGTACCAATCAACGCCAGACGCCTTTGCTTGCGGGTCATTTCACCTCAGCCTTCAAGGCCCAAACTTTTGAGCATTTCTTCTATCCGGCGGAGCTTGTCAGGATCACTGGCGAGCGCGCGCTTTGCATCGGCGGCAGCCTCATGTGCCTTGTCGCGCTCGCCCAACACCATATAGGCACGTAGAAGTCGCTGCCATCCTTCGACATCGCTACCATCCTCTTTCAGCCGATTGGCAAGTCTCGCCACCATGCCGCGGACCATCTCGTCGCGGTCCTTTTTGTCCATCGTACCGGCAGCCGCCATATCCTCAGCGCTCGGCCCCCTAGCGGCATTTGGCGGATTAACCCCCACGCGCGCCAAAGCATCGCGCACCATCGGCAGCCACGGCGCTTCGGCCGGAGCCTTGTCAATCATCTCGCTCCAAATTCCAGCCGCTTTGCCGCGGTCACCGTCTTGTTCGGCTGCAATCCCAATATAAAACTTCGCCTTGAGTTCACCGGGCTCAATCACAAGGGCACGTTCGAAGGCCGATTTAGCATCCGCTGTTACAATGCCATTGGCTGCTGCAACCAGAGCCTCCCCAAGATCAGATTGCCGCTCGGCACTTTCTCCGCTCAGCGCAATCAACTTACGGCGTGCATTGACGGCATCAGAAAAACGACCAAGCCGCAGATAGACGGGCGCAAGAACTTCGTAACCGCGCGCGTCATTGGGGTTTCGCTCAAGATGTGCTTCGGCTTGTGATATCAGAACAGCGATCGATGTGTCTTGGTGTGCAGCGCGCAATCTCGCTTGCAATGGTTGGCCAGGCAATTGTGGCGATCCGTTCGTGAGATATAGCATGGCCGCCAAAAGTGGGAGCAGGACTATAGCCGCTACCGCTGCAGCGCGACGACGCCATAAAGATGAGCCAACCGATGGGGAAAGATTAAATTCGGTCCGGTCAGCTGCAGCGATGAGACGACGCGAGACTTCGACCCGCGCCGCCTGCGCTTCTGCCTCACCGATCAAACCAGCTTTGCGGTCCCGGTCGACCTCCTCCAATTGATCACGGTAAACTGCAATGTCGCTTCCGGCCGGCCTGTTCGAGGTACGACTCAACGGCCACAGGACTGACAAAATCGCGACTGCCGTCATTAGCGCGAAGACAGACCACAGAAGCATCGAGCCTCACATCAGCTTGACCAACCGCCCTTCCGGACGGATCAGGGCATACATCACGCCTGATCATCGCCGCAATGCGCAAGCTCAACGATATGGCGTGAGACGAAAAGCGCCTTGTTTTAGGCGCGGACCGCCTTGGGCTCTGTAGCTGCGGCGACCTCTGCAGCCTTGCCCAGCAGGGCAGCATACTCGCGGCCGAATACTTTGGAGCAAAAACGCACTGCCGCGTCGACCTGCGACTGTCGGAAGGCGCGATCGGCCTCTCCGGCGTGGCGGAGGCCCTCGAGCAGTGCCTGTGTGCCGTTATCGAGATATTGCCGAAGTTCCGTCAGGGCGCGTTGGGTCATTTCGTTGATCGCCAGTTCACCAGCGAAATATCGGCAAATTCCAACGAACTCAACCAAGGCCTCAACCTCGGCAACCTCATTTGGATCCAACGCCGAGTTTGGCCGGATCTCTCGCGATGGCCGCGGTCGCAGCAAACGACGTACACGACCGGGCATTGATTCTATTTCGGTCCGAAGCAAATCGGAGATCTGCGTCCTTTGAGCCGCAAGGGCGCGACCCCAGGTACTATCGACGGGCAGCGCCAGTTCGGTGCGTAGACCACGTGCTGAATCGTGGATGGTCTTGAGCAACGATCCAACCGCAATGCCCTGTCCGCTACGCAGATCGTTCCGCAATTCAGCAACCATCCGTTCAAGCTCGGCAAGAACGATGTTGACCGCTACGCCGTAGTTTGTCTCGGCTACGCGCGCCGCAGTGTCGCTGCCCGCAGCTTTTACGCCCAGTCTGATCAACTGCCATGGCGCCGTCATCCGATTCATCACGGTCAACAGAGCATACAGAAACAGTTCGCCATCGCGCGCGGCAGCACTGTCGATGAGAGCTTTGCACTCGTCGAGTTGGTCGTTGGACAAGTTACCTATCTGCAACGGTAGCCGCGCAGAAAGAGAGGCAAGTACGTCACGCCCCTTGAGTGCACACTTCAACGCGTTGAGTTCTTCATCGGCACGCGGAGTACCGATCTGCTGCAATGTCCGTCTGCGAGCTTTTCCATCCTCGGCCGCAGCACTGAAATTCGCCTCGATAGCAGCGGCTACACGGTCCTGAAAAGCACGAGTAAGACGCTCTGTCTTTGCTCGATCTCCCGCGAGCATTGCCTCGCTGACATCGGTGGCCAAAGATCTCGCGTCGTCAGGCAGCAGATCGCGCTGGACCCAACTCCATAGCGCCTCAAGCGACGTGCGAGCGACACGTCCGGGATGTTTATGGTCGCCGCGATCGTCGACAAGAAACGGTGCAAGCGGCTTGAAAAGCATTTGAGCGGATTCATCGAGACGGGCGGTACCGTCTCGCTGCTCGCGCATGATGCGCCGCAATTCTTGCAAGACCAGATCGCCGCCAGCGACGTCTTCGCCGCGCAGCACGCTGCGCTCAAGTTCGCCGACCAGCAGCGAACGCGCTCCCGGCGAAAGCTCGCGCAGAAATTTCCGCAATCGTTCGACGGTCGTTTCGGCGCCCGCCATCCTCGATCTATCCGAATCCAAGCCCTTCGGCTTGATACGGCGGCGGCCGTTAAGACTCTGTTAAGTGTGTGGGGGAGTTAGCCGACGGCTGTCCAGGTACCGTCCGGATTGCGGCACGCGGTGCCGCGAGCGGTCTGAGGCTGGCCATCAAGGTAGACGGTGTGGGTGAAAGCACGACATTTGCGGTCAGCCTGCTGGTAGGCCGCACCCGGGACGATGGTGCCGTAACGACCGGAATCCGGATTTCGCCAGGAAACCGGGGCCCCGGGCTGGCCGCGCTCCAAGGCATCCATTTGCGCTGCATAGGCACGTTGCTTGTCTTCGTCATCGAGCGCCGCGCCAATGCGGTTGCCGATCAGGCCACCGAGCACGCCACCTACAGCCGCGCCGGCTAGACGGTTTCCCGCTCCTCCGCCTGCGACTGCAGCACCCAGAAGCGCACCGGTACCAGCTCCGACTACGGTGCCAGCACCCTCGCGCGGTCCGGGTGCAGCCATAGGACCCGGTGCCGGCGAGTCCGGGTTCGCCACACAGGCGCCAACAACGAGACCGACGACTGCGAAGACGACGAACTTGGGCACGGCCATATCGATTCGATCCTCAAAAAGCGGTCGAATAACTGAATAGTGTATCGAGATGGAAGCAATAGGGCAAAACTTCGGCTTAACCGAAACCAAGGCGACCACTATGCCGTCGGGAGAACCAACTCCGCGCGCAAGCCGCCGAGCGGCGCGGTACCAAGTGTCAGGCTGCCGCCATAGAGAGCTGCCAGTTCGACGACGATCGATAGCCCAAGACCGGAGCCGGGTTTCGTCTCGTCAAGCCGTTGTCCGCGCTTTGCCACTTGCTCGCGCTCAGATGGCGACAGGCCGCGACCATCGTCGTCAACAATGATGCGAACAGCTTGTCCGTCGCCTGCCCGTTCAGTTGGCTCGCGTACCACCTCGATCGAAACGCGAGATGATGCCCATTTACAGGCATTGTCGACGAGATTGCCCATCATCTCTTCGAGGTCTGGACGCTCACCCTGGAACTGAGCCTTGTCGTCAGCGTGCACATCTATGGTGAGATTCTTGTCGCGGTGGATTTTTTCCATGGTCCGGGCAAGTGCAGTCACGACCGGTGCCACCTCTGTGATCGACCCGACCACCGTCAGCCGGGCGGCAAGCCGGGCACGTTCCAGATGACGCGCGACTTGGTCGCGCATGATATCGGCCTGCTCCAATACTTTTTGCGCGAACGGCTCGCTCCCGCGCGCCGCCGCCTCGTTCACCATCACCGAAAGCGGTGTTTTCAGCGCGTGGGCAAGATTCCCCACATGCGTCCGCGCGCGCTCAACGATTTCCTTATTCGCCTCGATCAATGCATTGGTCTCGCGTGCGAGCGGAGCAATTTCCTCCGGAAAGGTTCCTGCTAGGCGCTCGGCGTTTCCTGAGCGAATGGCCGCCAGGCCGTCTGTAATGCGTTTAAGTGGCGCGAGACCGAAACGAACCTGGAATACGGTCGTAAGCAACAGCACGGCGGCGAGGATTGAAAATGTAATGATCAACGCCTGGTCGAAAGAGCGCGTTTCCTCAGAAATTTCTGCAGCATCGCCGGCCACTGCGACGAGGTAGTGACCCTCGTCGCCGAGATCGATGTTGCGCTCAACCAATCTGAGTTGTTGATCTTCAGGGCCTGGCACATAGCCCTCGCGAGAGCCATTTGGCCCGGCAGCAATCCCATAGTCCTGCAAATGCGGCAGGCCGCCGTCCCAAAGGGAGCGCGACGCTCTCACTTCGGTTTTGGCGGGGTCGAGCCGGGTCACCTGCCAATACCAACCGGACAGGGGCAATTCGAATAGCGGCTCTCCAAGCGACTGCGGAAACTTTTCGCCGGCTTCTTCTGGTGAAGCGACATCTGCCACCAGCGTGCGCAGGTAGACTCCGAGGCGACGATCGAAAGCACGCTCGACGGCTTGTCGGTACAACGACGACAGTACAACTCCGGTAATGAGAAGAATGATCACCGCCCAGGCGGTGGCCGACAGGAACAGACGTAGCGCGAGTGAATTGGCGCGCATCCCATCAACGTGCATCAGGCGGGGTGAGCAAATATCCTAGACCACGCACGGTCTGAATGATTTCGACGCCGAGCTTTTTTCGAATGCGGCCGACAAAGACTTCGACCGTGTTCGAGTCGCGATCGAAGTCCTGATCATAAAGATGTTCGACCAGTTCGGTACGGGACACAACCCGACCGGAATGGTGCATCAAATATGCAAGCAATCGATATTCGTGACTTGTCAGCTTGACCGGATTGCCATTGACCGAGACGCGACCAGTGCGCGTATCGAGCCGCACCGGCCCACAATTGAATTCGCTCTTGGCGTGGCCTGCGGAGCGCCGCAACAAGGCACGCACACGCGCAAGCACCTCCTCGAGATGAAATGGCTTGGCAACGTAGTCGTCGGCTCCAGCATCGAAGCCTTGCACCTTGTCGCTCCAGCGATCGCGAGCGGTGAGCATAAGCACAGGCATCGCGCGCCCTGTTCGGCGCCAGGCCTCCAGAACGGAAATGCCGTCCATCTTGGGCAAGCCGATATCTAGAATAACGGCGTCGTAGGGTTCGGATTCGCCAAGATAATGACCTTCCTCACCATCGAACGCGCGATCGACGACATATCCGGCGTCGGTCAGCGCTGTGGCGAGTTGGCGATTTAGGTCGGGGTCGTCCTCGATTACGAGGAGGCGCAAGGCACTATTCTCCAGTCACGGGCCGGCATGGTACTCGCCATTTACGGCGTCAATGGTAACGTCAACTACTTTGCCACTGCGGCCAAGCAGAGTCAGTACATACACGAGTTTCTCGTTCTGCCGGCAAAGGCGAGCCCGGACGACCTCGGAGTGCTTGCGATACTGGCGCAACGATTTGATGGCTTGGCCGAGCGGAATCGCTCGGTGGTCATCGACCGCAGCGCGCTGTTCCGCTCTTGTGAGGCACGAGTTGTGGCGGGGGCCCTCGGCCGCCATAGCGGAAAGGCCCATATTGCCGAACAATAGAACGGCCGGAAGGAGACGGGGAACCGGCATAGGCGGGTATTAGCGGCGTGCCGGTGAACGCTGCCTGAACGCCTCTAAACGCCTGTTTTCCGCTAGTTATCGAAGCCTTGGAACGAGGCAAAGGCGTCGAGCGAATCACGCGGGGAACGCCAGGAATTGATTGGGGCCACCGGGTCCTCGTATCCGAGAGCCATTCCCGAATAAATCATCAGATTGTCGGGAAGACGCAAAAAGGCGCGCACCGTGCGGTGGAAGGACACCCAGGCTTGCTGCGGACAGGTGTGCAGGCCATATCCGCGCGCCAGCAGGGCGACCGTTTGAAGATAACCGCCGATATCAGCCCATTGTGCCGGCCCATGAGCTTTTTCGCGGGCGAAGAACAAGGCAACGGGTGCATCGAAAAACCGATAATTGCGCGCGTACTGCCTGTAGCGCGACGGCTTGTCTTCGCGCGACACGTTGATTGACCGGTAGAGCAGTTCGCCAACCGTGAAACGGCGCGACCTATATGGTTCCGCCAATGGCTCCGGATAGATCGTATAGTCCGTGCCCTCGCCTTTCGGGAGTTCATTTGTCATACGCGGCGCCAAGAGTGCCTTGAGTTCGTCGACGCGCTTGCCAGCAATGGCGTACACGCGCCAAGGCTGCATGTTGCCGGCCGAGGGTGCACGCGCGGCACGTTCAACAATCTGACGGACAACCTTTTCAGGAACTGGCGTCGGCAAAAAAGCCCGACAAGAATACCGGGATGAAACCGCTTCGAGGATGTCCATATAATGCACTCCGCAATATCCGCGGAGAGTTTGGCGGCCATCGCGTTGAAAGCCAAGCGGCCGGCAACTTTATCTGCGGGCAAGAATACGCGCGACTTTTTCAATTGACCGCCCGCCAAAATAGGCGGTCAAAACAATCATAGCCCACTGACCCATCTCATCGGGAAGCGCTCCCGTCGCACCGAGGCCCAGAACCTTGTCCCAGACCACTACCTTCCACGCATACACGACGAACGCGAAAGCAAAAAGTGGACGAGGCAACGCCGTATACCAGCGCCCCTGCTCACTGATCACTAGTTGTGTGGCGAGCTCGCGCTCGCGCTGTTCAACTTCTAACTCGCGCGACGCAAGATCGGCCGTGATTCTCTCGCTGGTGTTTCCGGCCGCAAGCTTGGCGCGATAGGCATCCAGCGCAGCCTTCGCGAAAGGACCACCCAGCAGATTGCCGAGCCAACCAAGAACAATGGAAATCATCTATTGCGTCTTCCCTACTGTGCGCCGGCGGGCAATTTCGGTTATGAGGCCCGCGACGATCACGTAATACGGAATGAATTTAGGCTGCAGCGCCGACTGAATTGCACTGCTCACATTTGGATCTGACGCAAGCGTCGTCAGCGAGGCTGCTACCAACCCGGCAAATACCTGTATACGCGCCCAAAGAATGGTGGCCGAGTTCTTGAACCAGGATTTAGTCTTATTCCACATCGATTGTATTTCTCCGAAATTGGATTTCATCTTTACGAGCTTTGTATTTCTATCAATGCGCGGGCCAATGAATTTATCCGGCCTTCCGCGGCCAACTTGAGCGCACTTGATCTGACGTCCGCGACGCGACGTCCCCAACCGACGCCGAAAACCGGCCAAGTCCTCAGTGATTGCAGAAAGCGCAAGCGCTCATCGCAAATCAATTTGACCAAGTGCTCAGCGTCGGTCACACGCGCAGCCGTGACAACCGTATCGGTAATGGCGGGTGTATCGTCTGAGAGATCGAGTACTCGACGCAAAATCTTTCCGCTACGGGCGACACCCGAATTGACGCCGTAGCGGTAGACATTCTCTAATTATCCTGTTTGAAAAAATGTAAACGGTTCACTCGTCCCGCTCTTCGGCTTCGATCTCGAGAAACCGGCGGTCGGCACTGGGGCGCACGGCGATGATGCCGTAAATATGTGTGCTATCCTGGAGGCGGTGCTTGATCGTGATGTCCGAACGTGCCCGCACAATGACACGGTAGCGCACAACGGCACCGACGCGGTCGGCAGCGATGCTGCCCACCGCCGAGCGAGGCACAACCTGTGCCCAGAGCTTCGTGACAGCGACATACGATCGCGTCACGCCGCCAGCTCCGTCAGCCGCCTCGGACGGCGCTTCCAGCACCAGCCGGCGGTTAAGGCCACCCGGTGTCGTCATATCGAAAACATTCTGTAAGGCGCGATTAGCGTGGCAACTGTCACAGGCAACGAAGCATTTTCGCCTACGAGGCCTCGATTTTCGTACCAGTGTGCCACCACCAAACGAATTGCGTGTCTGAGTGATTCCGGAACGTCGTCTGCCTCGTCGCCGAAACCGACTGTGACATCAATCTCGATACCGGCAGCAATGCGCCCCGGTGCAGGCACGGCCCAGGGCACAAAGGCCAAGCTCGAGGCTCCAAGGTCCGTCACAATAGTTTGTGAATCGATCGTGGCCGGATCGCCATTGCAGTCGAACACCCGCGTTGCATTGACCGTCTGTAATGGGCCGGGCCGCACAGTAATGCGTCCGCGGTGGGGCCACGCGTCGAGTACCATGCGCCAGTTTTGGGTGATCAGCGCGGTCTGTGTTTGCGCTTCAATGTGGCTGCGTGCGCCGGCAATCAGGGCTGCGATGAGTTGGTCCTCATCGTCGTGCTCGACGCGCAAGAATATCTTTGTTTCCTCGACCGATATTGGCTCGATTGCAGGTCCTGTCAGCAAAATAGGAGTCATGTGCTATCCTTGGCGGGCATGCCCCGCGTCCTTTCCGTCATCGTTTTTTTGATATTCGGCGCGCCCGCTCTCGCTCTGACTGGCAACGCGCCACCGGCGGCCGGATGGGCGGCGCGGCCGATCGTGATGATTGTCGACACGCGCGACGATCTCTGTACCGGCACCGCACTGTCGCGCGATCTTGTGCTGACAGCCGCGCACTGCGTCATCCGCAAGGTCGACTACACCATCAAGCCTTATCAGACGGGCGTGCCAATCCCCGTGCGCGCGATTGCACGCCATCCGCGTTTCGATCTAGCAAGCTACGCGGCGAGCCGTGCCACGGCCGATATTGCACTTCTCAAACTCGCTACCCCATTGCCGGACATCGTTGTGCCGGCAGCACTTGCGGCACCGCGCCGCGTTGTCGTCGGCGACACGCTCACCATCGCCGGTTTTGGAGTAACTGTTGCCGGGACGGCACGCGGATTGGGCCTGCCTCGCATGGCGACCCTCACGGTGACCGGCGCGCCCGGCTCCCTTCAGATCCGCCTTTTTGACATTGCGACCAAGAACCAGCGGATCGGGTTGGGTGGCTGCACAGGAGATTCCGGCGCCCCGGTATTCGATGGTGACGGTCCGCTCGTCATAGGCGTCGTCAGCTGGTCGACGGCCCCCGGCGACGAAGAAGGTTGCGGTGGTCTCACCGGCGTTACCCCGCTGTTGCTTTACCGAGACTGGATTTTCGAAACAGCGCGAAAGTTTAATTCGCCTCTCGCCCCCTAGTCGACGCGCTTGTGTTCGGTTTCGCCGCCACACCCCCTACTTCGAAAATCGGGCGTGATCTACACTACCGCATGGGAAGAAGTCGCCTCACAATCATTCTGCTGGCCGCGCTTTGTATCGTCGGGCTCTATTTCGATTTCTTTTATCAGCCAGGCACAGACGATACTCCCTCTCTGTCATTGCGCTTTTCGTGGGTCGGCGTTCCAGCCTGCGCGTCGACTTCACCGCCGTTTCAGTTGGGCGGTGTGCCCGCCGATACAAAGTACTTGAGTTTCATGATGTCTGACCTGAATGCGCCGTCATTCCACCATGGTGGTTCGACGATCCCGTACTCCGGAAATTACGTACGTCAGGGTGCAATTGCATACACTGGTCCATGTCCGCCAAGCGGCCAGCGCCACAACTATCGCTGGTCGGTGCAGGCCCTCGATGCGGCCGGAAAAGTACTGGCAAAAGCAAGCACAGAGGCGACGTTTCCGCCCTGATAACTGATCCGAAGCGAACTCGGCCGAGCCATGAGGACCCGGCCGAGTTTTGCAGTTAGTTGTCAGTAGTAGCGAAGCATTTCATTGTACCCGAGGCTGCCGCCTCCGGTGGCTTCAGGGCTATTTGAATTTGTTGATGGGCCAGACTTAGGCGTCATCGCAAAGGAGTCCAAACCTGGCAGGCGCACTACAGTTCTGCCGTTGTGAACGGCCAAATGATTTGCCGATGAATGACCGGCGGCGGCCGCCGGTGTAGCCAATGTGACGACCATCGCTGCGATCACTAGCAACTTTTTCATTTCAGGTTCTCCTGTTGTTGAGACGCACAGGAGATCAAGAAAAACTGCAATCTATTCCCGACGACCGGGATTGCGGCGCCTGCTTGAGTAACGTTTTTCTGAACGCGAGTTGAAAGGCCGACGGGAATATCTCGCTCCCTCAGATCAGGTGGAGCACGTATTTCGCCGGTATGATTCGCGCAAAGCAAAAACCAGGATTGCGAGCGTCATCCAGAGTCGAATCGATGCGAATGCAAAGACGAAAAGGAAAAAGACAAGCGCGCGTACAAACGATGGTGCGGTCGAACCATGCCAGAAGGCATACACCACAGTACGAACAATGCCCTGACAGACACTCAGCCCGATATCGGCGAAACTCACGGCGATTATTGCCGGCACCATACATACGGAGCGGTGCCAAAGCTCTCTCAGCGCATGGAACAGGTTGGCCTTTCCCATGCTTTCAGCCTTGAGCAGCAGTAACAGGCACAACGCGGCCAAAAACGCACTCCAGACCATGCCGGAAGGCGTCCGCTGATCGAAAGCTATACCGTCGAACCCAAGCAGCAAATTAAGCCCAGTCCACCGCGCTCCCATGCAAATTACAGTAATGGACACACCCAGCATCATCAGGATGACAGGCACCAGCACTTTGCGGGCAAGGGTCAGTTGCTGTGTGAAAGAGAGCCGATCCAGTCCTGTCTTGCCGTCGGAAAGCTCGATCATTCGACGCGCGGCCAGCATGAATGCGAGAAAAATCGCGATGTCGGAACATATACTGGCAAACAACCACACCAGCCCTCCCTTCACCGTGAGCACACGCATAGCTGCCGCAAGCATCAACCAGGGTACAGCCTCCATCAGCCGGAACGGTGCATAAGATACGGTAGGCAACCGAACGGGCTGAATGGCGATTGCATCCGTCATCGGCGATTCCAAGGTGTTCTCGATCGGGTGAACGACTCTTAGTGGCCGAGACTATATGCGCGCCATTCCTTCGCCTTGCTTAACGGGTCAATTCAAATCGTTCCGACGCGCGTACACGCATCGGGAATCTGCTCGCAAAAACTGGTACGGTCGAGGTGCGGGCGTTTCAGCCCGGCTCCATGCCACGCTTCCTGAACGCCGCCCCTGCTTCAGGGGTCGTCAGGAATTTGACGAGCGCTCTGGCCGCCTCGGCTTCCTTGGCATCAACAACAATACCGCTCGAGAACACCGTCGTCTGCTGCACTTCAGCTGGAAGTGGACCGACGTAGTCCACACCCGGAAAATTTCCAACCTCACTGACCTGTTGGAATCCGATTTCGACATCGCGGTTGGCAATGATCGTTCCGACAAAAACACCGGTCGGTGTCTGCTTCAATTTGTCTCTAACCTGGTCGCTCAAACCTAGCCTTTCAAACAGGCTGATCATGTAGACACCGCTTGGGCCCGTGGAATAACCGATAGACTTGGCCGCCAGCAGCGCCTTCTTCAGGGCCTCCGTGGTGCTGATGTCCGGTTTCGGCGCACCTTTCGGAACTCCGACACCGACACCCGATTTGGCCAAATCGACTCTGCTGCCGGACGTGACCTTGCCGGCTTTGATTTGCGCGTCGATCGCTGGGCCCGCCATGATAATCATGTCGTAGCTTTCGCCGGCGGCCAGCCGTTTCTGTGCGTCGAGCGTTCCCGTGAAAACGGTCGTGACCTTGTGCCCGGTGGTCGTTTCAAATTGCGGGACCAGTTCGCGATAGGTTTCTTCTGTGGCCTGCGTCGACAGCACTTTCAGTTCAGCCGCAACGGTCATGGTGGGAAGTATCACGGCCGCCGCCGCGGCAATAATCGATCGTTTCATGCAAGCCCCCTGCACCACGTAACAACCTTCGGACAATCGTCCGCACACAAAGTTGCGCTTATTCAGCCGCACTTGCAAGCAATGCGAGAAAACGCTCTCGTTCAACTAGAAACGAAACGCACCGAAATGGAAGTGGAAGGACCTGTACTGCCGACGCTGACGCTTGCGCGGCGGCGGTTCGGTAAACTCCTGTTGATGCCACCCGTCGACATCATCGTATAACGGCATAACTGCCTCGTCCGATGAATCCGCGAGACTCAACGACTCTTGCTGGCGTGCCGTCGGCGGCACTGAAGCATGCTGTGAGCTTCTGCTCGCCGCGACCTGTGAAGGTTGTTGAGTGGTCGGGGCCATGGTCGGCGTAGGTTCATTGCTCCGCGCAGCCGACGAAATATCTTCGGATTTCGGCGTAGTCTGCGTTCGCACAAGACAATGCTGATCGATATTTGGCCAGACCTGCTGGTCACAGGGAACGTTGTCGTGCGGCGCTTGCCCAACGATGCGAACCGGGATTGACGTGGCGCCAACAGACGCATCAACGGCCGCACGAGGAGGCGTTTTGACCTTCGGTCCGATTGCCATAAACACGCTGCCAATCAACGCCGCGACAACGCCGATCAGAATCACGCTCGTGGCAGCGCGAGCATTGCCTTCATGGCTGAAGATCAGCTTCTCGTGCTCTTTTGGACTTGCATCCACAGACATGGCCAGCCCCGAAAATAGCTGCGCCATTTTATAACGTGGAATCAGCCAGATAGTTTCATCGTTATATTCACTGAATACTGCGACTCTGCACGACGCGAACGCGGCGCTCGCCGCAGGCGGCCGCAGTCACATCGACCTGAGCATGGCCATAATCCGAATTGCACCAGCGCCCTCCTTCGAACAAGCCGTGCGCGGCAGCGATCTGGCCGAGTGTTACGCGACCAGGCAGATTGCAACGCCCGTCCACGACGCCTCGCCGCAGTTGGCACACATCCAGGGCTTTCCCACACGGGTGCTCACTGGAAGGTGCGCAACGGCCGGGCCGAATGCCGCCCATGAACAGCACGCGCGCTCCGTGGTTGGTTTCAAGGTCATCGATGTAAGCCTGGAAACGAGCGGCATACGCGACACCGACGCGGGCACGCGCGCCTGTCTTCCGAGATATGACCATACCGGCCACCCTGTTGCCGTTGGCGTCGAGTGTCCGCGGCCGACGCGCGGCGGCCTCCACAGAAGGTTTAGATTCCAGGGCCCCGATGAAATCAGGCCCCAATGGCACAACGGCATTGACCGTCGTGCAGCGTCCATCGTTGTCGCATGTCGGAGTCAGCGAGGCAGTCTGGTAGCGCTGTTGCACGGCGCCAGCCGGTAATACGACAAGCACAGTGACAGCTGCAATTGTTGCTAGTCTCATACGTTCCTCCTGTAACACCGCAGCAGTGAGCGCTTAGAAGCTCTGATGAGCGCCCACGCGGAATTCAGTCGGTTCAATGGTTCCGGTGTATTGCCTGTAGATCCATCGGCCGTCGTCACGACGACGCAAAACCGTTCCCCACAGCAGGCGACCTGTGATTGATCGTCGTGGGACGAGCACGGTCCATAGATGCCAGACCTCCTCATAGGGGGGCCGTGGCTTCGGGCTCAGCGCCTGAAAGACGTCGTGCTTGCTTGCAATAGTGCGCAGCATTACGGACCATCCATTCGGCCCGCACCCTAGATGCCGCGCGTTGTCCTTCAATCGGATTTCAAATTAAGCGTAAGGAAGAAACCTTAATCACGGCGCGAAGGCATAAAGCCTCGCGAAAAGGCGCTCGGCCTATACCTGATTATACCCACGTATAGATGTCGGAGGATCATCGACCGCCGTTAACCTCGTTGGGTAACGAGTAGCGATCCGCTGGCAGGTGTACAATGACCAACCCCAGGATAGACCTCAAACCTCGTCCAAGCGCCGACAAGCTTTCTTGGCGTCGTTTCTGGTTGGCGAGTGTGATGACGGAATGCGGCCGGCCTCTTCCACCGAAAATTGCGCGATCGACGGCTCGCGTCACGAATCGAAATCTGACTGGTCGCCTGTATCACCTTCGCCGTCTTGAATGGTCCGAAGGGCCGTCACAGAGCGAACCAAACTAACCAACTGATTGCTGCGTTACTCGAGCGGTTCATCATCGGACCGGGCTGAGGGGATACGCCTAAAATCGAGGAGTGGACGCTAATGGCGGATAAATCGAATTTCACATCAGACGAATGGAAAGTTCTCCTTCAAGGCGTGATCGCCGCCGGCATCGCTATTACGGCCGCGGAGCCGAGTGGCCTGTGGGGTCTTCTGAAAGAAGGCTTCGCCGGAGGCGCGGTCATGGCAAAGGCGAAAACGGACCCCAGCACGAACGCACTTATCAAGGCAGTGATCACCGATTTCGGTGCCGCAGAGGGAAGCGCGGCACGCGACGGGTTGAAAGCCCGCTTCAAGCAAAGCAAGCCTGCAGAGATCAAGGAAGCTTGCATCGCGACGTTGCGACAGGCCGCAGCGATCGTTGATGCCAAGGCGCCAGGCGATGCTGCGGCTTATAAGGCTTGGCTGCAGCAAATCAGCCAACACGTTGCCGAAGCATCCAAGGAAGGCGGATTTCTCGGCATCGGCGGCGTGCCGGTCAGTGACGCCGAGAAGGCAACGCTCACCGAAATCTCGAGTGCGCTCAAGGCTGCGTGAGCGGACGCGATCTATTCAATCAAAGCGTCGGCTCGCTGCTGCATGAAAGGCGATATCTCAAGACCAAGTGCCTTGGCGGTCTTGAGATTGATGACTAACTCAAAGCGCACCGGCTCTTCGACAGGAATTTCTCCGGGCTTTGCGCCGCGAAGAATCTTATCGACCGCGTCGGCCGCACGCCGAAACTGGTCTACGTCGACGGGCGCGTAAGATACGAGCCCACCGGCGTCGACATAGCCCCGGTATGGGTACATTGTCGGCAAGCGCTGGGCCGCGGCGAAATTCACGATTTCTGAGCGGTGCGCAAGCAGAAAACGATCCGCGATCACGACCATCGCTTGAGGTTGCGCATCCGCAATCGTGGCGAAGGCGTCCTTTAGTCTTTCTGCGTCAACGACCTCCGCTACCGGCTTGACCGCAAGATTCAACGCCGACGCCGCCGCTCTCGTCTGAAAAAGAAAGTCAACGATACCCGGGTTGCTGGGATTCCACATGATTGCAATCCGCGAGAGCCCAGTGACCAATTCCTTGATCAATTGAACGCGCTTACCTTCCAGCTCCGGGCCTAATATGGTGAAGCCGGTGACATTGCCGCCCGGCCGCGAGTATGTGGTGACAAGGCCGGCGGTGACCGGATTCGCACTGGATGCGAAGACGATTGGAATACTGTTCGTAGCGCGCTTTGCGGCAAGTGTACCGGGCGTGCCAGTGGTCACGATCACATCAGGCTTAAGACTCACGAGTTCGGCTGCTAACGACGGAAGACGTGCATCGTGACCTTCCGCCCAGCGAAATACGTAGGCGATGTCTTTGCCTTCGACGTGACCCAGTTCATGTAGCCGTTGCCGCAAGGCATCGACCTGGGCTCGCTCCAACGACAGCGATGAAGGACCGAGGTAGCCAACCTTGATAGTTCGATTGCTTGGCTGCGCGAGCGATGCCAGGGGCAATGCAGCCGCTGCCCCGCCGAGCAAGCCAACGAATTCTCGCCGCCTCATGTTGTCCCCCCGCGGCTCAGGACGGCGATATCGTACCGGCTCAACCCGACCTGTTGAAGGGCCCATCGTGGGTGGCCGCGCTGCGACGTCGGCGCGGAAATTTGGAGGACGCAAGCAATCGATGGCGCCCTCGCCTCCAAGCGGATCTCTTGGCTATGCGGCCCTTTCGACGCGGGCGTCGATCTCGCCGCGAAGGACACCGAAATCAATGGGTTTTGTAAAAAGCGCCTCCGCACCACCTTCCAAGGCCTTTCGCTCGGTCTCGGCGTCCCCGTAGGCGGTGATCATAATAACCGGGACATTGGGGCGAGCGGCCTTTGCCCTGGGCAACAGCTCCAGACCAGTCATCCCCGGCATGTTGATGTCGGACAGAATCAGAATGATTGAAACGCCATCCGCATCGCCAATACGTTGAAGTGCAGCTTCAGCGGATTGGGCAAAGTCCATTGTGAAACGACCCGATCGGAGATCGCGACGAAATTGCTGCCGAAAAAGAATTTCGACATCGGGCTCGTCATCAACCACGAGGATGAGAAGATTCAAATCTTCCTCCTGTCATTGCGATCTCGCATTCGCGAATGCGCAAACCTGGAAAATATTGGCACGACCTAACCTCGCTGAGGCACTGAGAGTCGACCCACTAGTCCGTCAAGGCAGCAAATTCAATCGCTCGCGAAATCAGCGGCGATGAGATCGCGACTCCGAGAGCAATGACATAAAAAACAAGCCAGAGTGTTGCGATACCGGATTCTGCATTGGAGCTTTCTGCGCCCCGGCGAGGCGAAGCGTCTCGGCCACTGCGAATTTGTGTAGGCATCATCAGTCTCCGTTTCGCAACTGCTACCACGCGTTTGAGAATTGCGATTGTGAACCAGCCCACACAACGCGGGACAATTTTGCCGGCCGCGGCGAATGGCTCAACTGACCATCTAGAGCCGGCAAATGACGCGCGGATGTAGAAACCGTGACGACCCGGGAAATTCACAGGGGATTAGAGGATGGCGCCGCCCAGAACACTGCGCGGCTAGTCGTGATGCCGCCCCCGCCTGCGACCAAAACGGTCCGATAGACTCAAGCGCAAGGCGCGGGTCAACCAGCGAAACAAACTGCCAGACCTGTGAATTCGGTCGGTGACCTGGGGCGCTGCGTTCTGCGGCTCTACGAGCATCAGGCCATTTGCGCGGACGAAGGCCCAAACGATCGGCGCGACTTGCCGCAACACCGCGTCGGCCTCCTCCGCGAGTACGCCGGCGACAACTTCGGGTGGCGGCTCAAAAACCTGCGGGATTGCCGCCGAAAGATTCGGGTCGTTCAGTATGTTCCAGCGCGAAAACCCACCCATTACCGGCGATCGCAGCGCAAACACCACCCTGGCAAGCCTTGCCTCTCGAATCGCGTAGCTGCACAACGCGCAAGGTTCGACATTGCTGTATAATGTACAGTCACGCAGATCCGTATTGCCGAGCATTCGTTGCGCTTCAGCCATCGCGACGATTTCAGCGTGCCGAGTGACATCGCCATCCCGCGCCACCCGGTTCGTAGCTTCCGCCAAGACTTGGCCCTTGCGCACAACAACGGCGCCAAATGGATATTCGCGCTCCTTCGAGGATTGCACGGCCAATGCGAGGCATCGGCGCATCATCCGCTCGTCGAGAGATTGCGGCGTCCGCTGCTCCCCAGCCGCGTCATTTTCGGTCTCGCCTAAGGCGTTGAGGAGAATTGGTCGCACTTGGCCTCGATAGTCGGTCTGCAAGCCTGCTCACAGCTTGGATTCACGGCATTTTTGCAAGGTGAAGATTCGCCGTCGAGTTGGACAGAAGTCTAATGGACGATGGGCCGGCCAATCCTGCCTGCGGGCTCGTGCTCACTTTAGATATTTTGAACAGACATGGCGTTGTCTGTTCGGGTACACGATGCGAAGAAAAACGACCTTAAAACGATTTATGCCGGTCGCGCGGGGAACACGACCGGCATATCGAAATAAGACAAGAGGGGTACTTGTCTTTGGGGACGAGCCGAAACATAGCCCCGCGATGACGCGCGGGGACCTATACACATGTATACGGCGCGACCTGCATTCGTATAGGCGCCTACGCCCCGGGTAATCCTGGATGCGATCCCGGCCTGGCACCAAAAACGATGGTTAGTCAGGCGAGTCTGAATTCCGCAGCTTTGCGCCAGGCTGAAGTCGCTCGTGCCGCACTGCTGCCACGCGTCCTGAGGTGTTCTCCCAGATACTCACCCGCCGCTATCCAGATGTTTCTCGCGACCCGATAGACCTGGATTTTGCAAGCACAACCGCAGACGTCGATCATATGTTCGGACATGAATTCTGATCCCCAATGCCCAATCCACCTTGAAAGATTCTGCGGCCGAAATAGCTGCGAAACCTTTAACTCGACCGGCGCTGACTGAAGGACGCCGCGAACCTTCGGAAACTACGAGATTTTTTCGCAGGGAAATGGCGCGCCGAAGTCGCGGCAGCGAAGCCTTCTCTATTGAGAGGTCGCTGCTGCGCGGACCGAGCGGTCAAAGCGGTCAAAGCTCGAGGCCGCGAGCACCGGCGGTTGCCGGTGCCTTAAGACACCATCGAGCAATCCTGGGACGTGCAGTACAAAAGGGTGTAGCCGGCCGCTATCTCTTTGCCGGCCGCGCGCTCGAGCGCTTCGTCGGAATCGTCACAGCTGAAAAGCTCTTCTACTTTCGCAAATCTGATGGTGTCGGTCATAACGGGATAGCCCTCCACTTCTTCACTCTAGCCAAGCAGACCATGAATTAATTGGCAATCTCGGCCTGCGGAAAGCGCTCAGCAAAAAATCAGGGAGACCTGGACGGAAGACCTTCAACCATGAAGGAGCGCGACTTCGTGAGTTTGAGGCGGGTCGCGGTGAGTTCTTTCATGCTGGCATGGTAGGCTTTTGCCTTGTCGATGTTCTGGAATGCAAGGAGAACAAAAAACTTAGGCGCGTCTCCATCCAGGGCAGTGATGTCTCCCCTTCGCACAAGGTAGCGCCCGTCGGCCATCTTTGCCTCGGCAACCGCGGCCGGACCCATTTTCACATACCCGTCCTTGAACGCCTGCATATCGGCTACTTCATCGACTTCGATCACGACATAGGCCGGCGGTACGGCTGCCGCGTGCAAAGCAAAAATCGCCCCGGAACCGGCCATCAATCCAATAACGAAAGTCACGATCAGCGGACGCTTAAATTTCATCGGTACCTCTCCGTCATTGTGGTGGCAGGCGCGGTGTCTCGAGATTGCTCGTCGGTCGATGATGTGCGGCTTTCACTCGATGATCTCATCGGCGCTTGCGATGAGCGGCAAGGGAACAGAGACGCCAAGCGCTTTGGCCGTTCTGAGATTGATCGCGAATTCGAACGTGGTCGGCTGAATGACCGGAAGCTCGGATGGCTTCTCTCCTTTCAGAACCCGCCCGACATAGACGCCTGCTTGATGCCATGCGTCCGATCTGCTGGCGCCATAGCTGATCAGGCCGCCAGACGCGGCGAACTCTGACAATGTGTAGATGGCTGGCATCTTGTTGCGGAGGGTCAATGCGCCAAGCTGTTTCGCTTGGGCGTTGAAAAATACGTCGTGGCCGATGATCAGCGCGCCCGCCTGGAGCTCTTTCAATTTTGCAAAGACCGTATCGAAGTCACGCTCGGTGGTGGCATTCAGGACGTGGAATTTGACACCGAGCTTGACGGCCGCCTGCTGTATACTTTTCGATTGGGTCTCGGCATTCGGATTGTCCGGATTGACGAGAAGGACGATCGTGCCGGCCGAAGGCACGGCTACATGAAGCAACTCCATGAGCTTCGGCCCGACCTCCACACTCAACATCGTCGCGCCTGTCACATTGCCACCAGGGCGATTCAGACTGGTGACGAATCCGATCTGCACTGGATCGGCGATGGTGGTGAACACAATAGGAATTGTACCCGTCGCCGCTTTTGCCGCGCGCGCCGCCGGCGTGGTCGTTGCAGCGAGCACGGCCACCTCCTGACGGACCAGATCAGCGGCCATCGACGGCAGTCGATCGTACTGGTTCTCCGCCCAGCGGTATTCGATCCTGGTGTTCTTGCCGTCTGCGTAACCGGCCTCCCCCAGCCCTTTGAGAAACGCTTCATGCAGACGCGCTTCGCTGTTTGGAGAACCCGCAGCGAGATATCCGATGACCGGCATCGCCGTCCGCTGCGCCCGCGCAGACAGTGGCCAGGCGGCGAGCCCACCACCAAGTGCCCTGATGAAATCTCGTCGTCTCATTGCCCCCTCCACCCAGGACAAACCATATCTGCTGAGACCGGGGCACTGGAAGGGGCAGCGCCGCAGGCACGCGGTGAGACGTAGCGCACGTTGGCCGCTATTTCGGCGGCGCGTCGTAGAGCTTGGCACCCTTGTCCACGATGTGGACCGCCAGATATTTGAACGGCGTATTTCCCATCACTTTCAGTCCAGCATGTGGAACGTCGCGGCGATTGATGGCACTCGCGCCGGTCGGCAGAGTGATCTGCTTGCCGTCCGCGGTTTCGAGCGTTGCGCCCTGAAGCACATAAAATGCTTCTTCGCCATGATGGATATGGCGCTCGATTGTTTCGCCCGGCTGATTTTCGATCAGGGAGATGATGACTTCCATGTTCGTGCCCGTCAGATCGGCGCGTTTCAACTCCTGCCTGCTCTTGGGGTCGAGGCTGTCCTGAGCTTGCGCGAGCCCGGCGAATGCAACGGCGGCGATAGCGGCAACGATCCACGTCCTGGCGAAAACCATGCGGTCCTCCTTTATGTTCTTTCGCAAAGAAACCAGTGTGCGCTCCTGCCCCGACAAAGCAAAGACCCCGGGTTGAAGCCCGGGGTCTTGTCAGTTTGAAATCTCGAATGGATTTGGCCAATACTCAGCTCAAAGAAAAACCCCGGGCTGAAGCCCGGGGCCTTTTCGTCAGGCCTTCAGGACGGTCTTACCAACACTGGCGGACCTTCCTGATATGCCCGTTGATGTTCTCGCGCACGACGCGGCAATGACGGCCGTAACCACCATCATAAGCGTAGCTGCGATAACCGGGACCATAGCCGTGACCGTAGTAACCGCGGTCATAGCCCCAGCCCGGGCCAGCGCCAATGCCGACGCCAACCGGGCCCGCGCCTACCCAAACGCCCTGCGCGCTCGCAGGCACCGACATCGCGATACCCGCCGCTGCGAGAAGTCCGATGGCAAGTTTCTTCATAAAATCCTCCTTGTTGCCGCTCTGATGAAAACGTCTGGCGAGCGGACAAGGTTCCTGAAATCGTTTGTTCCACGATCACGACGGCAAAGCGCAGCCGGAAAATCGTTCCAATTTTCGCGATCACTTATTGTGTCATCGTCACGCCTTGCACTTCGACTCACGTCCTCTCACCAGAGCCACAGCGGTTAACGAGGGTATGCGCGCGGCGGGCGCGAAGTGCCAGAGCACCATCTTCGCCCGTTGCCGAAATGCTTGCGCCACGCGCGCTTCTCGTCGCGCCGCAGTTTTATGGATAACAGTTTCTAAATCTTGGCGCGCGCATTTGCGCAATTGCGGCAACAGTTCTTCGAAAATTGCTGAGAGTTTTTATTAAGAGATCACGATTATTGTCGCAATGCATGAAGTGCTGCAACTACTAGATGGAGTGCGTCAGATGTCTAAGCTGTTTGCGTTTCTCAAGGACGAGTTGGGTGCGACTGCGATTGAATACGGCCTGATTGCCGCCGGCATCTCGGTTGTGATCATTGCGACGGTCAATGCGATCGGCACCACGCTCAATGGCAAGTTCACGAGCATTTCGACCCAGTTGAAGTAAAGGTTCTTGCTTCCTGGCTGAAGTCCAAAATGAGCCGCCGGAAATGGCGGCTTCTTTTTTCCGGACCGCCTGCAGGATTACGGTTCGGGCCACGGCGCACTCGGATGAAACGGCAGCGCCGTAGCCTTAACGATTGCTGAAAACCCTCTCGCAGTTTCGCGTTTACTGCGAGCACTCTTGTTAAGGGCACGAATGTATCGTGCCGCTGTATCGGGCCACATGGAGTGTGTCAGATGAGCAGGATTCTCGCGTTCCTGAAGGACGATTCAGGCGCCACCGCGATTGAGTATGGCCTGATCGCCGCGGGCATTTCGATTGTGATCATTGGTGCGGTCCAGGGCGTCGGCAGCAGCCTCAACGCCCGGTTTGATACCGTCTCGACCCAGCTCAAGTAACCGCCACCAGATCTTCAACGATTGCTCGAGCCGCCCGTCCGGGCGGCTTTTCTTTTGCGCGGCGGGCATGGATAAGTTTTTACTCATTTTCACGGCTCCTGGAACGGATTGAGAACATTACGCAACGAACCGATGCAACACGCGTTGTAAAATTGTAGATTGAGCGTCTGTCCCGAGTAGGAGCGCCCCATGGCCCCGCGTGCGTACTGGAAGGGCTTCTTGCGCCTTTCCCTGGTGTCTTGTCCGATTCAGCTTTTCCCCGCGACAAGCGAGCGCGAGAAGATCAGCTTCAATCAGATCAACAAGGAAACGGGCAACCGCATCCGCTACCGCAAGGTCGATGAGGATACCGGCGAAGAGGTTCGCCCCGACGAGATCGTCAAGGGCTATCAGGTCGACAAGGGCCGCTATGTCGAGATCAACGACGAGGAGGTCGAGGCGATCGCACTTGAGAGCACAAGGACGATCGAGATCGATGAATTCGTCCCACGCGCCGAGATCGACGACCTCTATCTGATCCGTCCTTATTACATCGCGCCGGACGGAAAGGTGGGCCAGGACGCGTTCGCCGTCATCCGCAACGTCATCCGCCAGATGAACATGGTGGCTATCGGGCGCGTCGTGCTGACGAGCCGTGAGCACGTTATTGCGCTAGAGGCGCGTGGCAAGGGCCTCATGGGCACGCTGCTGCGCTATCCCTACGAGGTGCGCGACGAGAACGAATATTTCGACGACATCCAGGACCACAAGCTCAGCAAGGACATGATGGACCTTGCTCAGCACATCGTGAAAACAAAGACCGGGCACTTCAAGCCGGAGAAGTTTGAGGATCACTACGAGACGGCACTGAAGGAACTCGTCGAGAAGAAGATGAAGGGCATCAAGATCGAAGCGCCGCGCGAGCGCGGCGAGCCGACCAAGGTCATCAATCTCATGGATGCGCTGCGCCGCAGCGTACGCTCCGAGCAAGAGACCGGTGGCAAGAAAACCGCCAAGCGCGGACGCAAGCGCATCGAGGGCCAGAAGGAAATGCTCTTCCCGATCTCCGGTAAGAAGCCGGCGAAGGAAGTGGCGCGGAAATCTACGCGAGCGGGAGGCCGACGGAAGGCCGGATAAAGCTCCATCGCTTGATTGTTTTCACTTCGTCCACGGCCCGCCGCCGCGTCATTGACCCCGTCAAAATCTCGCGATCGTGCTACTATCGAAAGGTATTGGGGGCGACGTTGAGACGACGGCTGTTCGTTGTTCTTCTTGGGGCAGTAACTCTGTGGGCGGGCGCGGCACAAGCGCAGCCGGCCCCACCGGTCATAGGCTTTATGAGTGGCCGCGCTCCTGGCGATTCCGATCATCTGGTTGCCGCATTCAAGCAAGGCCTGAGCGAAGCAGGATTTGAGGAAGGCAAGAACGTCACCATCGAATACCGATGGGCACTCGGTCAGTACGACCGGCTGGCGGCGCTGGCTGCCGATCTTGTGAAGCGACAAGTCGTGCTTCTTGCAGCCGTGGGCGGAGACGTTTCGGCGGTGGCGGCAAAGCGGGCAACATCAACCATCCCAATCGTCTTCGGAATGGGAGGCGACCCGATCAAGGCAGGCTTGGTCGATAGCCTCAGCCGTCCAGGCGGAAATGCGACAGGCTTCACGCTGCTGACCAACGAACTGGAGCCGAAGCGCCTCGGCCTGCTACGCGATCTGTTGCCCGGTGCCGGCGTTGTCGCCGTGCTCGTCAATCCGAATTTTCCTCCGGCCGCCGGACAAGTCGCTGCGCTGGAAAAAGCTGCACAAGTTACCTCGCAACAACTGAGCATTGTTAAAGCCGGCAACGACACAGAACTTGAGGCTGGCCTGGCATCTATCGAACGGCAGCACGTAAGCGCGTTGCTTGTGGCAGCGGATCCTTATTTCGATACTCGGCGCGAACGGATCATCAAGTTTGCGGCGCAAAACAGTCTGCCCGCCATTTATCAGTTCCGCGAATTTGCCGTTGACGGCGCCCTGATTAGCTACGGGCCGAAGGTCACAGACTCCTACCGGCAGGCCGGCAACTATGCTGGACAAATCCTCAAGGGCGCCAAGCCTGGTGATTTGCCAGTTCTCCAGCCGACCAAATTTGAGTTCGTCATCAATCTCAAGACCGCCAAGGCTCTCGGCCTCGCTATTCCACCCGGACTCATTTCTTTCGCCGATGAAGTCATTGAATAAGCCCACACACGAATAACCCCGGGGTTTGGTCCCGGGGTCATTTTGTCTTGGGAGGAAAATCCGGCGGATTGGTCGCGTCGCGTCGTCCTAGATTCCGCAGTTGTCGCATTCGTACCACTTGTACGGCGACTTGTTGGTCTTCCTGAATTGTTTGAACCAACGAACGAACCGCGATTGCGTCGGTTTCACAAGAGTGGCCATGGCAGCCTCCTGTTTGCGCTCATAACCGACTTAAATAGCGCTAAAGCGAGATGCCGTATGTGACCGAGGTCACACACCGTGCGTCCATGCGGCGGTGGTAAAAAGGTATTCGCTCGCGCCCGCCAAAATCAATCAGGCAAAATCATTCAGGCATTGGATCGATGCCGTCAGGCGCGGGGCGGTTGTAAAGGACCGTCAAAAGCATATTGCCGGGCTCTGAAATTGCGTCGGTGCGGAAGGCCGCAACCTCACCGTCTACGCCGCTGGTATATTCCGCGACGACTTCACCGAACGCGTTGCGCTGAATCGCGATCTTTTGTCCGGCTGCAACCTTTTCATTCAGTCTGATCAAAAACTCAACGAAGCCGCCACTGGTCGCGAGCACACCGTGACCGCTGTTGCCGACAAAGAGACCTGAGTCCTTGCCGGTGCGGCCCATCGGCCCAGCGATGATCTTATGGTGCTTGAGCACATTCATGGTCCCCTCCACGAACAAGGGGATCATGTCCTGGTCCAGAATACGCGCTGCGCCGATTTCCGGTGTGAATGCGGGAATGCCGACATCAATGCACGCATTGGCCAGTGTGCCCGGGTAGGCGGGGGTGTCGAAGATCTGATCGATAGGAAACAGCTCCGCCATCGCGCGCACTTCGGGCAGGTCCATTCGCGCAATATGAAGCGCCGTCATGTCAATGCCGGTCGTCGAGGTATGGAAATCGATCGCGAAGTCGGCATTGGGCCTGAGCAGCCTGTTGAACAGCATCCCGGCGTGGCGAGAGGTAGCCGTCAGGCCATTTTCATTGCCCGGCCACTCGCGATTTATGTCGATCAAATCGGCGCCTCTCCCCAGGTTCGGCCATCTCCGCGCCATGCCTTCCATGGCCGGGCGTGACACATCGAAAACGGCCAGCACCGCGCCTGACATTTCGGCCGGATTAAGCCCGTCCATGACGGTCTGTATCATCCGGACCGGGCTGATCTCGTCGCCGTGCACGCCGCTGACCAGCGCGACGCGCTTGCCCGGTCGCACGCCCTTCGCAACCATTGTCGATACGTACCAGCGCTGGCCAGTGGTCGTTTGCACGCCTTGAAAAAAGAACAGGTGCTTCTTGCCGGGCTCCAGATCATCGATGTTGAGCGCGCTGATGACTTTCTTTCCGTCAATCACGTCGCCCGTATAGACCGTCCCTCGCGACCCGGTGGGCGCCTGGGCGTTCGCAGGATCGGTGTTGGCCGCGAGCACAGCCGACGCCCCTATGGCGGCGGTGATAAAGTGACGGCGATCGAGACCATCCAGCCCTGTGTCGTCAGACATCGTGTGGACCTTTCCATGTTGCGGTGCGCGGCAGCGTGCCCGCACAATGCTTATGCAATCTTTGCGGCGCTGGAGTGCTCAATCGATTGGACATAGGTCCAACAGCTCGGAACTTGATTTACAAGATGTCCGCCAGCGATCAAAGGCGCTATTCGACCACTTCGTCCGCACGATCGAGCAATGTCGGCAGCACAGTCAGGCCGAGTGCCTTGGCGGTTTTCACATTGACAATGAGTTCATACTTCGTGGGCTGCTGCGCCGGCAGATCGGAAACCTTCGCGCCGCGGAGAATACGATCAACATAGCCCCCTGCCTGCTTCAGCATCTCCCGAACATCGAAGCCGTAGGACAGCAGACCGCCATTTTGGGCGAAAAAGCTGAAGGGATAGACTGCCGGTAGACGCAAGCGCGCAGCGTTCGCGATGATGACGTCTCTGTAGGTGCTGAACATGACGGACGGAAGCACGATGACGCCGGTGTGCGGCTCTTCTGCCAGCGTCTCCAATGTCTGCTTGATGAGATCGGATTTGTGAATTGCGATCGAAACCGTTTTGACCCCAAGCGGACCTGACGCGGTTTCAACGAAGGGAAAAAACGAAGCGTAATAAGGTCCAGTCTCCGGGTTGTAGATCACGCCAATTCTGGTGACCGAGGGCGCAATCTCCTTCACGGCCTGCACCCATTTGCCGGCCATCGAAAAATCGAACGCGCCGAAACCCGTGGTATTGCCCCCTGGCCTTGCAAAGCTCGCGATGAGGCCCTGCCCAACCGGATCGGCGACATTGGCAAAGACGATCGGAATGGACTTGGTCGCATTCTGCGCGGCGATCAAAGCCGGCGTTGCGACGGGGACAAGGACATCCGGGTTCAGGCGAACCAGCTCCTCGGCGCCGGCGCGCAAACGGTCAGGGTTCGGGCCTCCCCACCGATAGTCCAGCTGGATATTGCGTCCATTATTCCAGCCGAGGTCCTGCAGTGATGTGTCGAGCGCCTTTATCCAGGCTTGCACCTGAACGTCGCTCTCGAAATAAGCCAGAAGGACGCCTATGCGCCGCACACGGTCGCCCTGTTGCGCCCGGGCGACGACGGGCCAGATGGCCGTCCCGCCGACGAGTGCAAAGAAGTCGCGCCGCCGCATACCCCCGCCCCCGGGTTCAAGAGAGCGCATCCTATCGTCTCGGGCGAGCGCTGTGATAGGGGGCCGGACTGCCAACAACGCCCTGCCCGTCTCTGTTCATCCGCACATGAAAAGGACCGCGCGGTTTCCCGCGCGGTCCCTGTCTGCGCAAATCTTATCGTTACAAGTCTCAGCTTGAGGCGTCGTGTGACGCGGTGCTGCCGTGGTCGGCAACGACGCTGTCATGACCGGTGAAGGTCAGGTTGTTCAGCTGTGTGTTCGACCCGAGCACAATGCTCTGCGTCAGCGCATCGACCCCTCCGGCGCCGTCGAGCGACTGGGTGAAGGCCGCACCGCTGCCGTTTCCGCTGCCGACGTCGCCATCCCATGTGTCACCATGGTTGCCGATGCCGACCGTGTCACCACCAGTCAGGCCGCTGATCGAAGCGTTCTGGCCGTTGGTGATGTCCGAGGCACTGCCGTTGCTGACGAGGTTGTTCACCTGGTCGAGGTTGAACACCACGTTGTTTGCGCCGTCACCAGTGCCATCGATGGTCTGGTAGATATTCTCGGGCATCAGGTTAACGATGCCCTGGTTGTCCGGCATGCAGATCTGCAGGTCGCCCATATCGATCGCTGAGGGCTGCGATGTCGTCGCGGTCTGGTCGGCGACGCTCACATCAACGGTGACGGTCGTGTCGCTGGTGTTGTAGTTCGCGTTGACATTGCAGTTCGCGTTGTCGTTCGCGTTGCTGTCGCAGTTCAGATTGCCGTTGATGTTGGAGTTGTCAGAGCTCTGGGTCTGGCTCTGGTGCTCGCCCTGGCCCTGACCTTGGCCTTGCAGCTGGCCCTGCAGTTCAGCCTGGCCCTGCAACTGCGCATCGAGCTGCTTTTGCGCATCGTTGTTGTCGTCGTTTGGTGGCATGTGGGGGTCTTGCATGATGCACTTCCTTTGTGGAAGCAGCACCGCAATTCATCCGGACATTCGCTAATCTTCTCCGTCGACGAATGAGCCGATGCGCTTGCGGTCGCGATCCACACTTTCCATTACGTCGCCCTTGACCACAGACTTACGGAAACAATGTTGCGGCCGTTCGCGTAAACGAGTGACAAAGCTTGACAAAGTGTGATGGCTCAACGCGACGTTGCGAAAACCGCGCCGCTAAATTTTCGCGGCCGCCCATAAACGCGCGCTAAAGAGTTCCCGTTTCGCGCCGATTCGGTCTCGCGATTTACGTCGCGGGGTTTTAATTTTACGCGGAAGATATGCCGCTCAGGCGCCAACGGCGCCCGTTACCGCCAAAACTTTTTGGATTCATGCACCGCTGAAATTTCGAAAGGCAATTTTGTGCGCCGGATGCGCGTCCGGACGATAGCCGTCATTTATATGTCAGCATTCCACGCGCACGTGAGGACGGGCTGGCTGGACGCTAGCCAAATACCAGTGTCAGCAATCCGCAGAACATGACGCCGCCGAGAAGCAGCGACCAATCCGAGGGCTTCAGGGCAAAAAACCGTCCTTCGCTCACAACGTACGCAAGCATCGCAAGAACTCGCTGCTGAATTGTTTTGTGGGAGCACCATACTGGCCGGACGCCGCCATGGCTGTAGCGCCACGGGCACAGAGGGCCGTAACCGACCCTTGGACGATGTTTGGCTGACTCACTGTGGCAAGTCCGCAACAACTGTCGCTGCCGAAGCGGGCCGATGCATACCGGGTTACGTCCGCCGCGGCTCGCCCTGTTGAAAACCTTGGTGGCCGATTGCCGGCCGGACTGTGGCGGACCGGGGAAGCCGGAAGGCATCACGCGGCAGCGGACTAAAGTTTCCATAAAGCGCGCATTCAGTGCCGGTTCACCGTTTCAAACCTAGCGTTTTCGCGGGGGTGGCAGCACGACTGGTCCAGGAAAGGACAACCCATGAGCCGGGCAGCAAAAGCAGCCGCCATTGCATTGAGCATCGCCTTCACCGGCGTCACCGTGGCGAACGCCGTGGCCGAGACACAGTGGGAGAAGAATCACCCGCGACGCACTCAGGTCAACGATCGTCTGAAGAATCAGGATCGGCGCATCAATAACGAGGTGCGGGAAGGCGAAATCACCAAAGGCCAGGCCCGCGAGCTTCACAGCCAGGATCGGGCGATCCGCCAGGAAGAGCGGACGATGTCGAAGTTCAACAACGGCCACATCACGCCCGGCGAGCAGAAATCGCTCAACCAGCAGGAAAACGCCGTCAGCCGGGAGATCGGCAAGTAGACCCAAAAAAAGAGGCCGCGCGTGTGGCCCACGAACGCGGCCTCTTAAAAGGGTGGTTTGCCAAGTGATAAAACCAGCCCACGGCGGACGTATGGCGCAAAACCAAACGCCGGGCATTTAAGAAAGACATAGAAACCGAAGGAATACGCAACCGCAGGGTGCCGATTTTTACCGGCTACCGGCGCCCGTCCATAAGCAGCTGATGCGGTTTGACGTCCAAGGCTTTCGCAATCTTCTCGATGTTGTCGATAGCGATATTCCTCTAGGCCCGCTCGATCGAACTCATGTAAGTGCGGTGGATTTTCGCCCTGTGCGCGAGTTCTTCCTGACTTATTCCAAGTTCACGGCGAAATCGGCGAATGTTATCCGCCAACACTTGTCGCAATTGTCCAAGTTTCGCCTTCGCCACAGGCCGGTTGTCACCAGAAGTCATGAATCCATCAATATGTTGTCAGAATATTATTCCGTAACGCCAATGACGATGTCATCAGCCCACTTCTTGCTATTAAGCCAAACTTGCACGCGTACAATTCCTTTAGCGATATTGATCGCAAGCAGAATTTCATGAGGCACATTTTGGACTGTTAGAACGCGATTGGGCGCCTTCAGCACTCCATCGAAGTCCGCTTGATGTCCGGGATCAACTTCGCTGGCGAAGCCTAGTGTCACTTTAGTCGGACCATCTTGCTCAGGATAACATGCGACTGAAATACAGGAATCCGTCGATAATATTTGTTGATCTTTTTGCCAACGGGGGACCTGACCTCCTGCACGGTCACATATAAATATGATCGAGTTTACGGGTCTAATGAGTTCTAGATGTATGCATCGCTACCGCCTTCCCCCATTTCGACTTATCCAATTTCCTTGCTTTGAACTACAAGAAAGACATTGCGGATAAAGACGTTGTGGACGGCCCAATGGATTCCAAGCTGTGGGCGGCTGATGGTCCAGAACAAAGTTGTTCAATGGCGTTCCGGGATTTATTGTACCGCAAGTATGGCACCCAGTTTCTGAACCGATGCGATTGATAGTCGCGCGCTCCATCACAACGAAATCGCGCTCGGGACCACGCGCCAGAATTGAATCCCCTGCAAATGAGCCGGGACCGATGCCGGCGCTCTGCAGTTCGGAAATTCGTCCCTGGGCTTGGCGCGCATCAGCTCGATAGGCTTCGATGAGGCCTTCGACGCTTTCATAGGCACTAGGCGTCGGCTGCCATTTCGGATCGAGTTCCTGAACACGTCGGATTGCATCCCTGGCCTGAGCCTCAACGACCGTGAGCCGCGCTTGCTGCCCAGGCGTGGTTTCGACAACCCGCCCATTGATAACTACACGCGTAAGGGTTTCACGAGTTCTATTCTGGGCATATTGACCACCGACTCTGGGGTGATCGGGCGCATCAGAAATAACCCTTGGATCGGTCCGTCCGATCCTCCCGTCATCTGTCGTCCATTGCCCGCCGCCAGAACTCCCGCCCGGCACCCTCGGTTGGTCGGGCCGGTATTTGTGCTCGGCACATTGAAATAGTTGATGCAATGGGTCGTGTCGGCCGCCAGTAAAGCGACGCCAATCGGAACGCAAAAATCGATACGCGTCCGGTCGCATGAAACGTTTCCGCTCATGCTCTTGAGAGAAGGGATGAAGTTGAATCATTTGCGTTGTGCGGAAATAAAATCCAAAGCAGGGCCGTGATCCGACTTCCCTGCCAATAAGATCGGTGTGAAAAAATTGCCGGACTTCAATGAGAAGCCCGGCGACGAAATCGATCAACGTCAGCTGATCGAAAACTTCATCAATTTAATTGCGTCAAAGTCCTGCACACCGCCGCCAACACGTTTGGTGGTGTAAAAGAGTACATACGGTTTCGCAGTATAAGGGTCACGCAATACACTCACGCCAGTTCTGTCTACGACTAAGTAACCGCGATAAAAGTCGCCGAAAGCGATTGAAAACGAATTTGCTGCGATGTCCGGCATGTCCTCGGCCTCAATCACCGGAAATGTCATCAACGTAGCTTTTCCACCCGCGACAGCTGGCGGCTGCCACAGATAACTGCCGGTGGTGTCTTTGAACTTTCGAATTGCGCTCTGCGTTTTGCGGTTCATAACAAAGACGCCGTTTTGTCGATAACCCGCCTTTAGAGAATAAATCAGGTCGACTAAGACGTCTGAAGGATTAGACGATGGAAACCCACCGGAGAATCCTGATGCGATGTAGCCAAGACTTCCCCATGTCCACGACGCATTAGCTACCGTGCTGTAAGAAAGAAAACCCTTGGGCTTGTTGGTGCCGTCACCGTTAACAAAGGCTGCTCCTTCCTGGGCAGCAAAAACCTGCTCCACTTCCTGCCCTAACCATTCACCGATGTTCACTGCTGAGTCCTCAAGCAATGTCGCCGCGGCTGCGGGCATTGCGTAAAGCTCCATGGCGGGAAACGCGAGTTCATCGAGGGCCGGAGAAGCGGTTTGAGGTCGAACTTCGGTCTCACCTACCCAGCCGACTGCAGGACCCGTGGTCAAAAAGGGCTTTTTGTAGACATTGCTGCTAATCGTGCGCATTCCGGCAATTGAGCGAATTGGCGAAATTGAAATGAGCCTCTGTCCGATCTGTGTTTCAATTTCGGGCGGCACTAGGAAGCCGCCATCGGGACCGGAACTGGTGGAAAGTGCTTTTGACTCGAGCCCACGCAGCTCAGCGCTTTCACCTACACGTACATAAGCCTCGAAAGCCGTTTTATGTTCAAGCGAGCCGTTCGCCGAGCGAAAATTGCCAATGGATGGCCGTGCGCTTTTGAGTGCGATTTCCTCAAGTCGGCGCCTGTAGACATCAATCGTTTGGTCAATCCGAGCGAGTTTCTCATTTAAAAGCACATCAGTCCGGTGGCGTGACGTCTGATCATTCGCCTGCTTGAATTCATCGAAGGCGCGCATCAGCTCGGCATGCGTCACCACCGCGTCGGACGGAATGCCCGCCTTGGTCTCAAGTCTCGTTTCTTGCCTGGTCTCAAGTTCATCCTGGGTATCAATATCCATATGGTTCTCCTTGGTTATGGACAGGTTTTCGCCGCGCGCGGCAACGGCGATGCGCCGTCGCACCGCGGTGCGGCAGAATTTCTAAAGTGAAATCTGAAATGCGATGGCGCGCCGCGTCAGCGCGCCGGGCTCAGGGCTTCAGGCTGTCTTCGAGCCGCTGCGCCTCGATGCGCTCTTCGGCCGCGCTGGCGGCGAAGCTCGTGCTCATCTCGAAATCGCCCCGCTCTTTGGCTTCCGCGGCAAGCGACTCGTACTGCGCGGCGCGCTCGCGGGACGCGGCCGCGCGATGCTTGATTTCGGTGTGAAGATCGGTCTTCACGCCTCACTCCTCGGCGGGCGGCGGCACGCGCTCGTTGTGGAAGCCGCGCTCGTACATGGCGTAAGCCTCGCGAACGAGGATGTGCGTGGCCACTTCGTTTTCGGTGCGGCCAAGCTTACCGAGCGTCGCCAGAAGGACCAGATAATTAAACGTCTCGGTGGGTAACGTAAGACTGAGAGCCCGCGCTTCCGAGCGGTTTTCTGGACGCGCCATCGGTACACCTACCAGTTATTATAATGCCGTTATTATGGCATTATAACCCTTGCAGCGCGAATTGAATCATGGAACGCTTGATTCGGCGAGGAAATTTCGCTCGTCGGCCAGCCCTCCCGCGCGCTGACCAGCCCTCCAGTGGGTCAAACGCGCGGGACCTGGCCAAAGGGCGAAACCTCGGCATTCGATCGACCATGACGGGCCAAAGTCCGGCGGCGCGAATGCGGCACGACGCCCAGGCCAGGATGCCAAAGCGTCGGTTTTGCGCGGTCGGCCTGAGGGGCGCATCTCGATCTTCAGCGCGACCTTACGCGTGGGTGCGACCTCGCCCTGCCGGCGGCCCAGCATGGCCGCTCCAACGGGTCACGAGGCCACCCATGACCACCGATATCGCCAGCGACAATCCGCGGAGCCCCTGGACCACAGAACGCGTGGCCATGCTCAGAACCTACTTCAACGCCGGGCTCTCCTGCGCACAGATCGCTCAGGAAATCGGCGTCTCGCGCAATGCCGTCATCGGCAAGATGAACCGGCTCGGACTTTCGCGGGGCCGGCGCACCGCCGCTCCCGGAGCGCCCCGCGCGTCGTCGCCCCGGCGGCCGCAGGTCCTCACCCAGCGGCTCGCGCTCAAGGCGCTCTTCGCCGCCGAGCCCGTGGTGACGGATGTGGTGAGCACCGAGCCCTGCTCGCTGTTCAATCTCACCGCCCGCAAATGCCGCTGGCCGATCGGCGCCGTCGGCACGCCCGATTTCAACTTCTGCGGCAACAGCACGGCCGATGGCGTGTCCTACTGCACAGGGCATGCACGCATGGCCTACAGGTTCTCGGGGCGCGCGCAGACCACGCCCGTCAGCCGCCCGGCACGGACGGCGTTCGGCTAGTGGATGCCCATCAGGGTGTCGTGCGGATACTCGGCGACCCAGTTGCGCGCCGGCGGCTGCCAGCTGGGGACGACCGTTTTCTGACGCTTCGGTTCGGCGGCGATCTTCGCGGGCTTGTCCTGCGGATGGTCGCGCTCCGTCGCCGGACGCTCGTGCGCGGCCGCGAAGTTCGCGTTGGTGATATCCGGCATCGTTTCCGGCTTGCCCTTGAACGGCTTCGGCATGCCGACCTGCTGCGAGGTCCGCAGCGGAGCACTTGCAAGTTCGCCGTCATCGCCGAGCCAGATCAGCAGCCCGGCCAGCACCGCGCCCACCACCAGAAAATAGGAAAAAATCGGCATTCGCATCGGTACCTCCAAGCGGAGGTACAACGCCAAGGCGCAGGCGACGTTCCTGTTCCGTCGTTAAAGCGCGCCGTTGAAAAGAATCGCAAGGCGCGGAACCATTTCGCGAAACGGATTTTGCGAACGGATGCCCGCGGTTGCATTAGCGTCGATCAAGACGTGGGTGGCCGGGACATTCGCGTGCGAAAGCACGCCGTCCTTCGGACGGCCATGGGCGTGCGAAAGCACGCCGTCCTTCGGACGGCTATGCCCGGCCATGACAATTTGCGCGGAGTGCTTGCGGCCTACTGCGTGTAGGGCGCGCTGGCGGCGGCGAGGTTGATCTCGGCGATGGCGTGGCCGCCATAGCTGCGGAAGCGCGCGGAGACAACAGTCATGTTCATCTTCTGCAGATCCTTCGGCAGCGCGGCCTTGAGCTTCGCCGGATCGATCGCGCTCTGCAGCGCGGCGTAGACCTTCTGGTTGATGTGGTTTTTGGCGAGATTCAGGTTCGCGCTCGTCATCAAGGGCTCCTGCCCTTCAAGCTTGATGTTCGGCTCGACGGCTTTCAACGCGACGCCCGCGCCATCTTTCTTGACCAGCTGGATCGGCATGCTGCCGCGGAAGGCCTGGGCCTGGGCGCCGTTGCTGCCCTCCTTCACGGTGCGCACGACATGCGTGACGGGAGACTTCCACTTCAGGAACAGCAGCTTCTTTGTCCTCAACACTGTCGCGGTTTTCTGCGGGCCGGCCACGCAGGACACGACGCCGACGTCGCCACGCACGGACATGACCAGCTGATCGTCGACAGGCACGATGGAACCGTTGCGGAACGAGACGACCGGATTCTGGGTATCGGCCGCGCGGTTGGCGCAGTTGTAGATGGGCAGCTTGAACCCGTCGAGGATGCTCGCGAACTTCTTCTGCAGGTCGATCAGGTCGGCGAAAATCCGCGCCTGTACCGTCAGCTCATTGCCGCTCGAATTGACGGTAATCCAGGAGGTCGCGTTGACCGTCACCGGTATGCCGTTGACCGTATTGGTTATTGCAACAGGGCCCACGGACGTCTGGGCCGTGGCGCTGGAAACGAGACACACCGCGAGCAATGCACCCAGATGAAGTGCTTTCATGCTCAACCCCTACCTGACGACCTGTCAACTCAAAAAACGACGCAAACTCAGACCAGCCCGGCCAGATGATACCGCGCATTGGAACCGGTTACCTGCGAAAACCGCGAGTATTCCCCAGAAAGCAGGTATCCAGCGGGGTCGAGCCTGCCCACAATGTGAGCATCAAAAGCGCGATGGGACGCGTCATTGCGCGCACCCGCCGGAGCGGACGGCACGTTCTCATCGCCCGCGGTGGCTGATACCGTGACGGCACGCCGGCGCGAGACCGGCGGAATGACCGGGGGGAGGACATGAAGAACCGTTTCGTTGCGCTGGCGCTTGCCGCGCTGGCCGGCATCACCTGCGCGCAGGCGCAGACTTATCCGTCACGTCAGATCACGCTCATCGTTCCGTTTCCGCCGGGCGGCTCGACCGATGTCGCCGCGCGCATCATGGCCGAGCGCATGCGGGCGCCGCTCGGGCAACCGGTCATCATCGAAAACGTCGGCGGCGCCGGCGGCAGCATCGCGGTCGGCCGCGTCGCGCGCGCCGCACCCGATGGCTACACGATCGACATCGGCCAGTGGGACACGCATGTCGGCAGCATCATCTACAAGCTCGACTACGACCTGCAGAAGGATTTCGAGCCGATCGGGCTCATTTCGAACAATCCGCAGCTGATGGTCGCGAAGAAAGATCTTCCCGCCGACAATCTGAAGGACCTTGTCGCCTGGATGAAGGCCAACCCGGGCAAGATCAACTTCGTCAACCAGAACGCGGCCGCGAACGTGAGCGGCGTTCTGTTCGAAAAGCTGACCGGCCAGAAAATCCACCTCATTCCCTATCGCGGCGCAGGTCCCGCGATGACCGACCTGGTGTCAGGACAGGTCGACCTGCTGGTGGTGCAAGGCGCGGTCGCGCTGCCGCAGGTCCGCGGCGGCAAGATCAAGGCGCTCGCCAATCTCTCGCCGCAACGCTCGGCGGCGATGCCGGACATTCCGACATCGGATGAAGGCGGCGTGCCCGGGCTGTACATGTCGGGCTGGTTCGGCTTCTTCGCGCCGAAGGGCACGCCGAAGGACGTCATCGCCACACTCAACAAAGCGATGGTCGAAGCGCTGGCCGATCCGGCGGTGAAAGCCCGCTTCACGGAGCTCGGGCTCGACGTCGCCTCGCGCGAGCAGCAGACACCCGAAGGTCTCGCCGCCTTCCAGAAGGCCGAGATCGACAAGTGGTGGCCGATCATCAAGGAAGCCGGCGTCACCGCGCAGTGACGACAGCGTTCGCGTCAGCGCGGCAGCTGATCGTTTCGCTTCGGCGCGAAGGGATTGAGCTTCTTCAATCGCTCTCCCAAACCGCCGCCGCGCTTCGGCGCGGCCGGGTTGCCTTTCTGCTGCAGGTTCGGAGTGGGCTGCTGCGGAGCGCCCGGCCTCCCCGGCGGGTTTTGCTTCTGCAGGTTCTGCCGCTGGTTCGGCCGCTGGTTCTGTCGCGGCAGATTCGGTCCCCGCAATTGACGGCGCTGCAAGGTCATCTGGCGGCCGACGTTGTGTGACGCGAACAACCGCTGCACCACGCCGCGATCGCGCGCCGCTTCCTGCGCCGGAATCTGGAACGGTACGGCGGCAAAGCGCCCGCCCGCGCCGGGGCGGATCGCGAATGCGCTCGAACCTTGCGTCAGCGCGCCGAGCCGCTCGCCCTGCCGGCTGAAAACATCGATGCGGCCGACGCGCCCGTCGGCATCGGGATAAAGCTTGATCTTCGCCTCGCCGCCGCCGGCGCCACCAGGCGCCGCATTGTCCGGAACATCGACAACGCCCGTGGTGCCGCGGATGCCGAGGGTCGAGGTCGGCGTCGTGATCGTCATGTCGCCGCTCTTCGCCACGAAACTCGCGACGAAGGCGACCGTGCCGCGCGCGATGTTGAACACGGCCTTGTTGCCCTTGGCGCCCTTCTCGTAGACGAATTCGTCGACGACGATGCGCGCGTTGGCGCTGAGGCTCAGCGTCGACTCGTCGTCGAAAGTCACGCCGAGCGCCGCGTTGCCGCCGGTCTGCAGCACGTCATTCTTGTAGACGGCGTCGCTGACCTTGAGCGCCGCGGCCGCCGTCTTGCCGCGCGTCACGCTCGCGCCACCCTGCAACGTCGCGATCTGACCGACCGCATCGTCCGCTGCCTGGCCAGCGGCCGGCTGCGCCTGCGCGCGTGCCGCGAACGGCCACGAAACGACGCCGACAAAAAATGCAAAAAACTCACGCCGCTTCATTGCCATCCCCAGACTTGCGGATGGCATGGTAGCGGTTCCGACACGCTATTTGGAAGACCTCGGCGGCAAAAGCTTCATGCCGACAGCGACATTATCGTTGCTTGTGCCGTCCTTGTGCGGAGGCGGATGAGCCTGACACCTTCAGTCGACTCTCTCGGGACTCTTTCCACGTTTTTTCGCTGCGGTATGGGAAAGCCAAACGGCCACACCCACCAACGAAAAGATCACGAAGATTTTGTCCATCGGATTTCCTGCTTCCTGTTTCAGGCTAACCCCATTCAACGCAGCCGACGACAATTTCACCATGACGACATGTCAAAGCTGACTTGCGTGCACCGCAGGCCTCTCGAAATCCGACCTGAATCTGACCTGCTCGTCCGCCAGCAGCTGAAAGACTTCCCTGCGTCTGGCGGCACTGGTCCTTTTGTCTGCAAGCACCCGATAAAGAGCAACATTCTGCCGGGTGAAAAATCTGTCCAAACACACGCTATTCATCCGATCCTGGCGCCGCGTTTTCCGGTTTCTCATCCGCGCTTCGTTCCCGCTTCGGGAGTCTGCGCCCACCAACCCTTCAACGGGACGGCGCGAAGTGCCCTGCGTTAATGAGGCGTAACATTTGCGGGCTTTGCCGGAGAACCTGCGCCAACGCCGGCGCACGGATTCAGAGGATGTCGCCGACCTTCGCCGGTAGCGTCACCATCCGGTCCGGGCCGGTGTCGCGGTTCTGCACATGGTGATGGAGCAACTGCTCGGGCCCGAACGCTGCGCTGAGACCGTCGAGAAGCCACACCCCGCTTGTGATGAGCAACATCAGGAACACGAAAACGAGCACGTTCACTTTCATGCGCTCGCGGTAATCATCGGGCAGCCACACATCGGCGGAGGATCTTTCGGGCCCTCGCAAGGGCGATCTTGCCGGGCTGGTCGATCGCAGCCGCCTTACATTTCGGTAATGTTTCAGATCAACAACATTTGAAGCGACGGGGAACGATGAAGACGAAGTTGTCTGGTAGGGGTGCATCGTGTTCCCCGAACGCAAAAGGTCGCGCCCACCAGCCAAAACAATAAGCACGCCTGGATATATGTTCCATCTTCTTCACAAGCCGCCGAATTAATTGCGCATAAACTTTCCAAACGGACACACTCACGCTGCATCGGGAAGACAGGATTCGAACCGCAAAGACGTTCATTGATTGAAGAGTCGGGGGCGACAATCAACCGACGGTGACCTCGGAGATTTTTTTTGACACGTATTTTCTCTTTTCAACTCGGCACCCTGGCAGGCGTGCTGGGCATCTGCGCTATTGCGCTTTTCGGTTACCTGGGCTGGCTTTACATGTCTGCCGGTTCCGGCAAACGCGAGGCCAAAGGGCCCGCGCCCGTCCCGGTCGTGACCCAGACGATCCAGAACGCGGACTTTCCGGTCTACCTGAACGGTCTTGGGATCGTGCAGCCCTACAACACCGTGACCGTGCGCAGCCGGGTCGACGGCCAGGTGATCAAGGTCGGATTTCGCCAGGGCCAGATGGTGAATGAAGGCGATGTGCTCGTGCAGATCGATCCGCGGCCCTTTCAGGCGGCGCTCGAAATGGCGCAAGCCAAAAAAGCGCAGGACGAAGCCAACCTGAAAAATGCGCAACTCGATCTCGAGCGCTACAGCGCTCTTGCCAAGCAGGATTACGCCTCGCGGCAGCAGCTCGACACGCAGCAGGCGAAAGTCGACCAGCTCAATGCACAGATCAAGGGCGACCAGGCATCGATCGACAACGCGCAGACCCAACTCAGCTACACCACGATCACCTCTCCCCTCACCGGCAAGACCGGCTTCCGGCTGATCGATCCCGGCAACATCGTCCACGCGACAGACCAGACGGGCATCGTCACCATCGTGAAACTCCAGCCGATCTCGGTTGTCTTCACGGCGCCGGAGGAAAACGTCGGGCAGATCAACAAGGCGCTTGCCGCGGGAACCGTGCCGGTCATCGCGCTGTCCTCGGACAGCACTAAAACTCTCGGGCAAGGCCGTCTCGCGCTCGTCGACAATTCGGTCGATCAGGCGAGCGGAACGATCCACATGAAGGCCACCTTCCAGAACAAGGACGATGCGCTGTGGCCGGGCCTTTCAGTCGCGACACGCCTTCTGGTCGACACACGAAAAAATGTCCTGGTCATTCCTAACGACGCGATCCAGCACGGGCCGAACGGGCTTTTTGCGTTCGTCGTGGACAAGGACAGCAAGGTCGAGAAACACGACATCGAGGTGGGCGATGAAGGCGTTTCGCAAAGCGTCGTGCGCAAGGGCCTCGCCAGCGGCGACCGCGTCGTTACCTCGGGCCAGTACCGGCTGACCGAAGGCGCGCCCGTCAACCCGCGCAACGCAAACGCTCCGCCTTCGCCGGACAAAGAGGCGGCCAACAACACACAAAAAGATCCCTGATTATGGAAGGAGGAATCTCCGCACCATTCATCCGGCTGCCGGTCGCCACCTCGTTGCTGATGGTAGGCGTGCTGTTCGTCGGCCTTGTCGCCTATCCGAAGCTGCCGGTGGCGCCCCTGCCCCAGGTCGATTTCCCCACCATCCAGGTCAACGCATCGCTGCCCGGCGCAAGCCCCGACACCATGGCCTCGGCTGTGGCCCAGCCGCTGGAGACGCAGTTCGCGCAAATCGCCGGCGTTTCGCAGATGACCTCGACCAGCGTCGTCGGCTCGACGTCGATCACGATTCAGTTCGTTCTCGAACGCAATATCGATGCCGCGGCAAACGACGTGCAGGCCGCGATCAATGCGGCCGGCGGCCAATTGCCGAAAAATCTTCCAAGCCCGCCCACCTATCGCAAGGTCAATCCGGCGGATTCGCCCATCCTCCTGCTCGGCGCGACCTCGGATACCCTTCCGCTGACGGAGGTCGACGACAACATCGAGACCAAGCTCGCACAGCAGATCAGCCAGATCTCCGGCGTCGCCCAGGTGCTCATCGGTGGCCAGCAAAAACCGGCCATCCGCATTCAACTCGACCCGGCCAAGCTGGTCGCCAAGGGGCTCTCGCTCGAGGATGTGCGCATCCCACTTTCAATATCGACGGTCGACAATCCCAAAGGCAGCATCCGCGGGGAAAAACGCGCCTACACGATCTACACCAACGACCAGTTGCCGAACTCGAAAGACTGGAACGACGTCATCGTGGCCTATCGCAACGGCGCGCCGCTTCGGGTGCGGGATATCGGACAGGCGGTGAGCGGCCCGCAGGACACCACACAGGCGGGATGGGCGGACGGCAAGCGCGGGATCGTTCTCGTGATCTTCAAGCAGCCGGGCGCGAACGTCATCGACACCGTCGACAAGATCAACGCGGCGCTGCCGAAGCTGCGCGCGACGATGCCTCCGGCCATCAACGTATTCACGCTGAGCGACAGGACCCAGACCATCCGCGCCTCCGTCGCCGACGTGCAATTTACGCTCCTCATCACGATCCTGCTTGTCGTGATGGTCATCTTCGTCTTTCTGCGCAGCTTCTGGGCCACCATCATCCCCAGCGTGACCGTGCCGCTCGCACTGCTCGGCGCCTGCGCCCTGATGTGGCCGTTCGGCTACAGCCTCGACAACCTTTCGCTGATGGCCCTGACGATCGCGGTCGGCTTCGTCGTCGACGATGCGATCGTCATGCTGGAAAACATAACCCGATACGTCGAAGCCGGAGAAACGGCCCTCAACGCCGCCCTGCGCGGATCGCGCGAAATCGCCTTCACGATCATTTCCATCAGTATCTCGCTGGTTGCCGTGCTTATTCCGTTGCTGCTGATGGGAGGAATCATCGGCCGTCTTTTTCGCGAATTCGCCGTCACGCTGTCGATGGCGATTTTGGTGTCGGCCTTCGTCGCATTGACGCTGACCCCGATGATGGCGTCGCGGGTGCTCAGGCCGCCGAAGGAAGCGCATCATGGAAAACTCTATGCCTGGAGCGAACGTGCCTTCGATGCGCTCTTGCGTGCGTATGAGCGCGGACTGGATATCGTCTTCAGGCATCAGCGCATCACGCTTGCGGTGTTCTTCGCCACGCTGGCTTTATCCGTCGTTCTGTTCGTGATCATCCCCAAGGGCTTTTTTCCGCAGCAGGACATCGGACTGCTGACCGGCGTTTCTGAAGCCGCACAGGAAACAGCGCCCGACCAGATGATGCGTTACCAGCAGCAGCTCGGGGACATCGTGCGGAACGATCCCGCGGTCGACCACGTCGCGATGTTCATGGGCGGGCCGGGTAATCCCTCGAACACCGGCCGCATGTTCGTGACCCTGAAGCCGCGCAACGAGCGCACAGCCAATGCCGATCAGATCATCGCGCGGCTGCGCGGCCAACTCGACAAGGTTCAGGGCGCGCGACTCTTCCTCCAGGCAGCGCAGGACGTTCGTGTCGGCGGCCGCGCATCGCGCACGCAATTCCAGTTCACGCTGCAGAGCGCCGATATCGACCAGCTCAACGAGTGGGCGCCCAAGATCCTGAACAAACTCCAGACCTTGCCTGAATTGCGCGACGTCGCAACCGATCAGCAAACTGAGGGTCTGACGCTCACGTTGAAGGTCGATCGCGACCAGGCCTCACGCTATGGATTCACCCCGCAGGCCATCGACGACACGCTCTACGACGCATTTGGCCAGCGTCAGATCGCACAATATTTCACGCAGCTCTCGAGCTACTACGTGATCATGGAGGTGACGCCTACGTTGCAGGGCGATCCCGCCACCCTCGACAGGATTTTCATGCGTTCGCCGACGACCAATGGCGAGGTGCCGTTGTCCGCGTTCGCAAAATGGACCACGCATCCCATCCAGCCGTTGTCGATAAGCCATCAGGGCCAATTCCCGGCCATCACCATCAGCTTCAATCTCGCGCAGGGAACGGCGCTCGGCCAGGCCACCGAGGCCATCGAAAAAGCCAAGGCCGACCTCAATGTGCCGGGAACGATCAACACGGCGTTTCAGGGCAATGCGCAGGCATTCCAGGACTCGCTCTCGACAGTGCCGCTCCTGATCGTCGCGGCATTGATCGTCGTTTACCTCATTCTCGGCATTCTCTACGAGAGCTACATCCATCCGATCACGATCCTCTCGACTCTCCCCTCGGCGGGTGTCGGTGCGCTGGCGACCCTGATGCTGTTTCACTTCGATTTCAGTCTTGTCGCACTCATTGGCATCATTCTGCTGATCGGCATCGTGAAGAAGAACGGAATCATGATGGTCGATTTCGCCATCGTGGCAACGCGCGACGACGGCCTGTCGGCACCGGAGGCCATCCGCCGTGCTGCCATACTTCGCTTCCGCCCGATCATGATGACCACGATGGCGGCAATGCTGGGTGGCGTACCGTTGATGCTTGGACAAGGGACAGGTTCGGAAATCCGACAGCCGCTCGGCTATGCGATGGTCGGGGGCCTGCTCGTGAGTCAGGCGTTGACGCTTTTCACGACACCGGTGATTTACCTCTACATGGATCGGCTATCGTCGTGGGTCATGAATTGGAGCAAGTCCGCGCCGCGCGACGACCTGGAGGACCAGGACGTCCAACCCACGCGAGAAGCTGCGGAGTAGAGCCTGTGGCCGCGCGCTCCGCTGGCGGATTTACTCCGAACACCGCGCGTACTATCGTTGTGACGGTACGAATCTGAAATGCATTGGATCAGAAAGAACAGCCGGTTTGGATCATGGGCAGCGGTCTTCGCCCTTGCGATCCAGCTCGTGCTGTCCTTTGGCCACGTCCACCTTGAAAATTTCAAGGGCCCATCGTCGGTAACGGCCTCGTCACAGCCACAACCCAATACCCCCGACGACGACGACCGTGGCACCGGGCATGATTTCTGCGCCATTTGCGCATCGCTCAATCTGACATCGTCGTCAGTCCTGCCGACTGTCGCCCTGCCCGCGATTCCGGTCGATCACCCGTACATTTGGGCCGGCGCTTTACAGCCCGCGCAGGTTTTCGACCGCGTTGAGTTCCCTTTCCAGGCCCGCGCGCCTCCTCACTCCGTCTGAACAATGACTGACGACGGCCTCGACTGAGGCCTGTTTGCGTCCCGTCTAGGGGTCCGCACGTCATTTCAATCAGACCGGAGTTTGCAATGCGTCTTCGTTTGAAGATGATGTTCGCGTCATACAGCGCATTTTCATGTGCCTTCGCTGGATGCGAGACGACAGCCTGGGCACAAACCGCCCTGCCCCAAGTCGATGTGACCGTCGCCAGCCCGATTGTTCGGCGTGCGCCCGCACGTCCCTCACCGCAACCTGCGCCGGCACAGCCCGCACCGACACAGTCAGCGGCACCTTCCACGGATACGTTGGTCGGAACAGTTCCGATCGTCACCGACCAATTCGCCACCATTACGGTGGTGCCTAACGACGAGTTACGCCGCAACGGGGGTTCAACCCTCGGCGATCTTCTTTTTGAAAAGCCGGGCATAACCGGTTCCAGCTTCGCGCCCGGCGCGTCCAGCCGCCCGATCATCCGTGGGCTCGACGCGAACCGCGTGCGCATCCAGGAGAATGGAACGGGGGCCAACGGCGCATCCGATCTCGGCGAAGACCACTTCGTCCCCGTCGATCCCCTCACAAGTGACAAGGTCGAGGTCGTCCGAGGCCCGGCGACACTGCGGTTCGGCTCGCAGGCGATCGGCGGCGTGGTCGAGTTCGACCAACAATCGCGTCCCGACCTATATCCCCGACCGCGGCATCAGTGCGGAATTTCGCGGCGCCGGAACATCAGTCGACAGCGGACTAGACGGCGCGGCGTTGCTCGACGCCGGCGGTGGAAACTTCGCAATCCATGCCGACGTCTTCGGCCGCACGTCACAGGATTATCGCATACCCAGTTATCCCTATGTGCCGCCGCCCAATCCGGCAGACGCTCCGAATGCGACGCAGCCAGCCAATTTCAACGGTCGCCAGCCGAATTCTTCGGCGCAGAGCAACGGCGCTGCCGTGGGCACGTCCTACATTTTCAACGAGGGGTTCTTCGGCCTCGCGCTCACGCAAAACGACGCGCTCTATCACATTCCCGGAATCGACGGCGAAGACCACGGCACCCGGATCGATGCGCATCAGACGAAGCTCATGAGCAAAGGCGAATGGCGTTCGCCCAGCCCTATCGTTGACTCGATTCGTTTCTGGGGCGGCATCACCGACTACAAACACAACGAACTCGGTCTGGCCGATGACACCAATCCGTCGAGCGACGGCGTCCGGCAAATATTCACCAACAAGGAACAAGAAGCGCGCGTTGAAGCGCAGTCGGTGCCCTTCGACCTGCGGTTCGCCTCCCTCACAACGGCGATCGGCGTGCAAGGCGGACATCAGGACCTTACAGCGCCAAGCCCGGACAATGCCGGCCTGTGGGATCCGAACAGCAACTGGCGGATCGCCGGCTACATGTTCAACGAATTCAAATTCAGCGAAACGACCAAAGCGCAAATCGCCGGCCGGATCGAGCAGGTCGAACTTTCAGGCATGGCGCGCAGCTTCGACGCCGCGGGAACGATGACCACCACGCCGGCTTCGCCAAGCTTCACACCGATGAGCGCCAGCCTCGGGCTTATCCAGAAACTCCCGTGGGATCTCGTTGGCCTCATCACCGCGCAATATATCGAACGCGCCCCCAAGCCGGCGGAGCTCTTCTCGGGAGGCGCCGCATGACGCGACGTCGACCTTCGACAAAGGCAATCCCAATCTCAAGATCGAGGCCGCGCAATCGATCGAAGTCGGCGTGCGCCGTGCAACCGGCCCGTTCCGGTTTGAGGCAACCGCCTACTACACCCGCTTCAACGGTTTCATATTCCGGCAGCTCACCGGAAACACCTGCAACGGCGACACCGGTGCGTGCGGCCCGGGCGTAGGCGACCTCAACGAAGCGCTCTACTCGCAGGCAAATGCCATCTTCCGCGGCGGCGAATTCCAGAGCCAATGGGATATCGTGCCGGTCGCCGACGGATTTCTCGGCATCGAAAACCAGTTCGACGTTGTCCGCGCGACGTTCACCGACGGCACTAACGTGCCGCGCATTCCGCCCGTACGCGTTGGCGGCGGGATCTATTGGCGGAACGACGCATGGCTCGCGCGCGTGCGCCTGCTTCACGCATTCGCGCAGAACGACATCGCCCCCGTCGCCGAGACGCCGACGCCGGGCTACGACGACCTGCGGGCCGAGGTCAGCTACACGCGAAAAGTCGCCAAGCCGAACCGCGACGATCTGAGCGAAATGACGTTCGGTCTCACCGGCACGAACCTGCTCAATCAGGACATCCGCAACAGCGTCTCCTACACCAAAGATCAGGTGCTTCTGCCGGGCGCGGCTGTTCGATTGTTCGCGAGGCTGAAGTACTGACATGCCTTCACCCCATCGCAGATATTTCCAACCCTGCCGCGCCGCCCTTTACGCCTGCGCGTTCCTGCCGTGCACAACAAGCGCACAGGAGCCGAATCTGCCCGTCGAAGGAACGGCCGTTCTGCCGCGCGACCTGTCGCCGTGGGGCATGTTCATCAGCGCCGACGTGGTGGTGAAAGCCGTCATGGTCGGCCTGGTCATCGCTTCGATCGTCACGTGGACGGTCTGGCTCGCCAAGACAATCGAACTCCTGAAGGCTCGCCGGCAAGCGAAAGCTGCGCTCGGCGCACTCGCTGCCATTCAAACATTGCGAAATGTAAAACCATCCAACCTGAAAGAGCCGGCCGCCAGTTTTTGCGCGGAAGCAATCGCAGAATTCCGGTTGAGCGACGGCATCACCGACGAAGACGGCCTCAAGGAACGCATCGGCTCCCGGCTGGAACGGCTCGAAGCGGCATTGAGCCGCCGGATCAATCGCGGCACCGGCGTTCTCGCGACCATCGGGGCCACCGCCCCTTTTGTCGGACTTTTCGGCACTGTCTGGGGGATCATGAACAGCTTCATCGGCATCTCGAAATCACACACGACGAACCTTGCGGTTGTTGCGCCGGGAATTGCCGAAGCGCTGCTGGCGACCGCCTTAGGCCTCGCGGCCGCGATCCCTGCTGTCGTCGTCTACAACTTCTTTGCGCGTCAGATCACAGGCTATCGCGCGATGCTTTCGGACACATCGGCAGAAGTTCTTCGGATCGTCAGTCGCGATATCGATCGCGCGTTCACGGCCCGTGCAGCGGAATAGCAGAGGATGTGAAGACACCTCATGTCAGCCATCGTCGCCGACAGCTATGATCTCCGCCGCTGGTCACTCAGCGCGGCGGTGGTCATCAGCCTGCATGCCGCGCTGGTCGTCATGTTGACGACATCGCACGAGCGCATGCCGGGCGATGAAGGCACCGAGGCCATCATTGTGGACCTCTCCCCTGTGGCAGCACCACCAACCGACAGCAGGAATGACCTCGCCCCGGGGCCGGAGCAACAGCAATCCAAATCGACCAGAGATGTTCAGCAACCCGAGCAGACTCCGCGGGAAAAAATCGAGCCGACACCTCCCGTGCCGGATGCGGAGGTCAAACTACCCGAGGAGGTAAAGCAGCCGGAAAAACCCAAGGAAGATACAACGCCGCCGGTTCCCGAGACGACATCGCCGCCACGACCCAGGCCGTCCGCCGCGCAAGTCGCGTCCTGGTATCGCAAGATTGCGCAGCAAGTCGAGCGGCACAAAGGCTATCCGGCATCCGCGCGCGCGCGGCACGAGACAGGCGTTGCCGAACTCGCATTCACACTCGACCGATCCGGAAAGGTCGTGACCAGCCGGCTCGTGCGGACGTCGGGCTCTGCGGCCCTCGATCAGGAAACGATGGATACCGTGCGACGTGCACAGCCATTTCCATCCCCACCCCCGAACATGCCCGGTGAAACATTCGAGTTCACCGTGCCAATTCGCTTCAACATCCGCTGAAACATGAGGAGGCGTATCATGAGAACCATCACAGTCGCCCTCGGCATTTCGTTGCTATGCGTGGTTGCTCCCACTTCCTCCAAAGCGAAAACGGATCACGCAAAGTGCGAGGACAGGTGTCGCGCCTATCACTGTCCCGACAGCGTGCGCCGCGAGCTTTACTGCCACTACCAGTGCCACAAGATGTGCGGCGCGGAGGGCGGGGGCAGCAACCGCGCCCCGCCGGACAAAGATCGTGTCGAGCATTCAAGCCCCGCGATCGCTTGCGAAGCGCGGCAGTTCGATCACTGGAGGCTTCTCAACTTTCTGTGAAAGACAACTGCCCGGCCAGCGACACCGCAGCTTGCCCGCGATTTGCGGCCCTAAATCGCCGCGCGCCCACGTAATGGTTCCGCTTGCGTCGAATTTGAATCAACTGAATCGCAACAGGCAAGAACCTCATTAAACGATCGATATCAAGCTTGCCCGCAGTGTCTCCTCATCAAGGAGTCTGTCAGATGTGCAAAGTCATCGCGTTTCTGAAGGACGAGTCAGGAACGACCGCGATTGAGTACGGCCTGATCGCCGCAGGCATCTCGGTTGTGATCATCGCGACCGTGAATGCGATCGGCGTCAACCTGAACGCCAAATTCCAAAGCGTTTCTACGCAGCTGAAATAATCGGTCCGACGTCACTCCATGGACCCGATCACCTGAAACCGCCGGCCCTGCGGCGGTTTCTTTTTGAACCAAGCGTCCCGGAGTGTGCAGGACAACGATCGTCGTCACACCTTGAAGATCTGAGCGTATCGCTTCTTAACCTCGTCGGCCTGCGTAAGGATGCCTTCCGGATCTTCCGTCATCAATTTGATATCGGCGAGCTTGCGGACGCCGGGCTTCTCCACTGTCTGGTCGTGCGGCGAGTATTGACGGGCGTAGTCGACGAGTAGTTGCTGCGCCTCGCGCGAATGCATCCAGTTCTGGAACAGCCGTGCGGCATTCGGGTTGGGAGCGCCCTTGAAAACCGCACTCGGACCTGTTGCGAGAGGTGTTCCCTCCTCCGGATAAATTATGTCAACCGGTTGGCCGGCCTCCTTGTACCGGATGACAAGGTAGCCCGCGCCATCGACCATGACCGCGCGTTCACCGATCGAAATTCTCTTCGGCGTATCGGTTGCCGACTGTACCTGCATGACGTTCTGCGCGGCGAGCTTCACGAAATAGTCCCAGCCGAGATCGCGCGCCGTTTCGAATGTCGCATTCATGATCGTGCCGCTGTAGGCGGGATGCGCCTTGACCAGCTTGCCCTTCCATTTCGGGTCGAGCAGGTCCTTGAAACCTTTGGGCACGTCTTCCTTCTTCACGAGGTTCGTGTTGTAGGCGAGCGGAGAAATGAGAATTCGTGTCGTGACGTTCAGCCCCTCGGGATCGTAGTAGCGCTTGTCGTAGTGGCGCACGACCTCTTCCGGGAGGTAAGGCGCAAGCCAGTCGTTGCGCTTCCAGATAATGCAGTGCGCCAGGTCGCTGGTGTTGACGACGTCGACAGCACGGATGTTCGACGAATATTCCTGGGCGATGCGCGAAAAAACGCGCTCGGCGCCGGATCGATCCACGCGCGCGGCGATGCCGGGATATTTCGCTTCAAACGCCTTGCCGAGGCGCTCCGCGAACTCGAGATCCATCGCGGTGTAGAAAGCGACCTTGCCCTCTTTTTTCGCCGCCTCAATCAATGCGGGCGTCACCGCTTCCGCGGGGGGAGCCGCGGAAACCCGCACGGCGAAAGCGCTGAAGCCGAGCGCCCCGGCCCCTTTGAGCACATCGCGTTTTGTAAGTTTTTTGCGCACGGCGTTTCCCACCTTTTTGCCCAAGCCGACCCTAGAGCGCAAAAAGCCTAACAGATTGAGGTGCGCCAGTAAGAGGCCGCGCTCGGCCGCCGCCCCAAAAGCCGCGTTAACCCCTGTGCCCGGCGCAATTAAGATTACGCCTTAACTATTGATTAATTATGCGTTGGCGGGTGCCGAGGGCCCGGCCTACTATGCCCACCAGTAAACACGAATTGGTGTGCGTGCCATGATGCGGAAAGTAAGTGCGGCGTTCATCATGTCTGTCGGCGTGGCGCTTCTGCCCGCCTCCAACCATGCCCTCGCCGGGTCGACGCGGCCGGTATTGCCGGTTGGTGCGTGGGGATCGTACGGCGGAGTCAACGTCGGACCTTATGGCGGCGTCAACAGTGGACCCTACGGCGGGCTGGGCACGGGACCATTTGGCGGACTCTACGTCGATGTCTATCGCCCGGCCTTCACGTGCACTTACGACATTCCCTGGGACTGGGCACATCGTTGTCCGCCTATTGCTGCTCCTGCTGAGCCGCCGCTCGCACCGGCCGCTCGTGCGCCGAGCTGCGTCCCGCAGAGCGTGACGGTGCCCGGGAGTGACGGCAAAGACCAAACCATAACGATGGTTCGCTGCTGAAAGAACGCGGGCGTCTGCTCGACGACCTCATCGGCAAGTCCAAGCAATCTCGGCGGGATATCGATTCCGAGTGACTTGGCGATTTTTGCATTGACCGAAAGACAAAAAAAGAGACCGCCCCAAAGGCGGTCTCCATTTCCAAAGTATCTGCGTGGATGGTCCGATCAACCCCTTGTCTGGACGACCGGAGCTTTTCCCTTGCCAACCGGAGCCTTGCCCTTACCCCAGCAGCCGGCAAGACCAAACGCGAGTACAACAGAGCAGATTACGACTACAAACTTTTTCATGAGTTCACCCCCGTCTGGAAATTCATAGAAAAGTATCGTTACTTTTTCATTTACAACTAGTGCACAAAAGTCACACCGTACCGATAATCGAACCAGCCTGTGCCCCGTTTGGCTCAAGGCCATTATCGGACACGACGGCAAATTCGTTTGTAATTCGGTGAGTTAGTCGGGACCGCACAGGCCTTTGGAAGGTCGGGGCCTAAAAATTGGACAGTCGACCCGTTAGGGCGCGTTGCGACCCTCAATCGAGAAATCGCGACCAGGAATTCCATCACCACGGCCGCCGATCTCCATCGCCCAATAGCGACGGCCGCTGGCGGACACCGCGGAAGCGACGGCCTGGCACCCGCCGAGCATCATGTTCGCACGGTGCTGCGGTGATTGCATCCACATGCGTCTTGCGCATGCTTCGGTATCGCATCCCACGGCAACATTCTCGGCCGCCGCGCCCGCCGGCCCGCGATGCCGCATGAAACCCGCGTGATCGAGGCTGTTGCGCCGCGCCATATCGTAAGCATGTTGCTGGGCAAGCGCCTGGAGTTTGGCACAATCAGCATGAACCAAACTGACGCCGGTGGTGCTGAACAACAATGCAAGCACAAAGCGACTGACAAGAAGCTTCATGACAAACCTCCGCCTCTCGGTGCGGGATATCGACGGACGCCCACGCATATGTCAACGGCACATTCCCTTTAGGGTTATCGCAGTACCGCTTCTTAACCTGAATGCTGCCGTTTACCTCCGCTCGCAGAGTCGAGCCGTCAAATACGCCTAATGAGATCAGCGCCGGTTGCGCGAAGGCGCTCAAGTCACTCATGACAAAAATGGGAAGTGACACTCGTTTTCCACGAATAAAGGCCATCGTCATTTGTGACGATGGCCTTTGCGTCAGATAGCGAACGTCGACGGGTAGCTCAGCCGCACTCAATTTATTGCGGCAACAGTTCCGTCGGAAAGCTTTTCATGGTGGAGGGCACTGCGATACCCACTCCGCTGGTCGGCGACGCGTAGTAAAAATGGGTTTTGGCAGTGCCAGTCCTGGCGCCGGCGGCGACAACATCAACGATGGCAGCGACGAGCAGGGTCGCAACGACTGCTATGGAGAGAACTTCGCGCATGACGGCCCTCCTTGCTCACCTTCAAACGATAGGGCCTATCGCGCAAATCCGATGTGATCGCGATCACAAAATTTCGCTTTCTTGAAGGATGCAAACTTCTTTGCGCGACAACGCGCAGGTTTTAGTTTGTACTCGTACAGCTGCGCCGCAACGAACATGCCGCGGCGAAAAGTTCCGACGCCTGACCAGGCCCCCTCGGTCGCTAGCTGCTGATCAGGAGGATTTCCCCAGCCTTTTGTGTCAGCAGTCACAAAAATACGTAATTTCCCGGAATTACCTCCCGATTGTGACGGGCGGCACAGCTAAGCTCGGCTGACAGGATAAGTGTCAAAGGGCGAAGATGCCGAAGGCTCAAGGGTTGGTCCCCTATTTCGGCTGATCGCAGGGGATCGTTGCGCCAGCGCAGCGGTCCCTTTTTTCGTTTCGGCAGACCCAATTCGGGCCTACCAACCGACTTGCGAATGCATATGTCAGGGTAGCCGGTCGCTGGTGGCTCCGTCCCCGAGGTCTGTGTCCGTCCCCAACGAGTAGCAGCCTCACCGCCGGCGACCGGCACCTTCCCGGTTGTCGCCCACAAACATGGCTGCTTGACGACCGCTTGCATTCGTCTGTGCCTGAAAGCGGACACACTCTGCGCGTGAGTCCGTTTTTTGAATTCGCGCAACCGGCGCCGCGGCGTACGCCGACGCGTTTTGCACCGGCCTTCACTCGCCGGGCCCTTCCAGAGCAACTGCGCGAATTGGTACGATGGCAGCAATCCGGGAGGAACATCCCGGCGCAAGGGGGATACGCCAATGAACACCATCACACGCCGTAATCTGTTCGGCAGGCGCGACAGCCGCTGCTCTCCTGCCGTTTGAAACGCCGGCAATGGCGGCGACACCGCCCGCCGGTAAACAAGCGCCCGGTTGGTATCGCTACAAGATTGGCTCGATCGAGGTGACGGTCGCGACCGACGGCGTCGCCCGCTTCAAGATGGCCGAAGATCACGTCACCAATATCAAACTGGACGCCGTGAACGCTGCACTGGCCGAAGTCTTCATGGAGAAGGACATGATGACCACGCCTTACAATCCGATCGCCATAAACACCGGTTCAAAGCTTGCTGTCATCGACACCGGCACCGGCGAGTCCAACTACAAGAAATCCGGCGGAGTTGGCGGCCAGTTCGTCACCAATCTGTCGGCAGCAGGCATTGATCGGGGCGCCGTCGATACCGTCATCATTTCGCACTACCACGGCGATCACATCAACGGTCTGTTGATGGACGACAACTCGCTCACTTATCCCAATGCCGAAATACTGGTGCCGGCGATCGAACACGCCTTTTGGATGGATGATGGCGAGATGAGCCGCGCGAGTCCGGGCCGCGTACAAACCAATTTCAAAAACGTGCGCCGCGTGTTCAATCCCGAGGCGATGAAGCGCGTAAAGACCTACGAGTGGGACAAGGAGGTCATTCCCGGGATCACCGCAAAAGGCACCCCTGGCCACACACCCGGCCATACTTCGTTTGTGATCGCGTCGGGCCCGGACAGCGTTTACGTGCAGTCCGACGTGACGCACGTGCCTTTCCTGTTCGTGCGTCATCCCGATTGGCATGCCTTCTACGATCAGGACGGTCCAAAAGCAGAGGCTACCCGACGCAAGGTCTACGACATGTTGGTGGTGGAAAAACTGCGGGTTCAGGGCTTCCACTACCCATTTCCATCGCTGGCGCATGTCGAGAAGTACGGCACCGGTTATCGGGAAATTCCGGTTATTTGGAACCCTTCGATTTGATCGGTGCGATGTGTCGCTCGGCTCTTGGCGGAACCGTTTGCCAGGGTCCGTGTGCGCATGCGTAGGCCCATGGTCCAACTCGACCAATTGCCGAGGCGGGGCTTAGCTACCGGTAAGGGAGTGGAGGAGCGTACAGTTGGAGCGCGGCAATGCCAGCTCTCACCTTCCTGGCCGTTGTTGGTCTCGTTCTCGTCGGGTTGCTGTTTGTTGCGGATGCAACACTTGAAAGCGGTCCTTCCCCGATCGTCACAAGCGACCGCACCGGTCTACCAAAGCCTTGGCGTCCGGACGGCGTAAAGACGCTAACCACAGCGCCTGCGCCCGCCCCCGACATGACATCGGACGCTGTACTTTCTGCTCAACCCAAGGTCGGGCATGACGCTTCGGCAAAGATCAACGCCGCAGCGCGCGCGGCGCGGGCCGAAGCGCTGCCCAGAAGCAGGAACGCCACGGAGCCGGTCAACTACCCGCAGAACAGCAATCTGTTCGACAGGTTCTCGATCAAGGGACAGTAGTCCTTCTCGCGTGGACAGCAGGGCAGCGAGATTTAACGCCCACAACGGCCGGCATTTTGGAAGCGCCGGACCACAAAATCGTGAAAGTTACCGGCCACTCCATCCCGTGGCTGTGTCCGATTACTCCCGCCCAAAAGATTGGCGCTTGAAAACAAATTCTTGGCGGCCTGCGACAGGCTGAGCCAGCCAACTTTTTATACATACAGCGCGAAAAGCCGCTGCGGCGAGACCGAACATTCCCGCTTTGGTGAGTGTCCAAGGCACGCAGGGCGAAGGTCTGCACAATGATCGACTACGACACGTCACCGCTTTTGCATGTTTGCGCCGAGTGCGGCGCGGAGTTGATGCTGACTCCAAGCGGTCACCATTTTTGCGCCGATCCGAATTGCACGGAAGGATTTGGGGTCGCCGGGCCTATTTGGCGGCTCTACCGCCTTCTCGACGAAGCACTCGGTGCCGACACCACCGTGCCGGACAGGAAATTGCGTCACTGACTAAATCGATTGCGCCGAACGCGCCCAGAAGGTTCATAGATTGGGAAAAAACGGCGTTCCCGACGTAACAAACAAGAACCAAAGAGCGGCGAACCAGATCGCCGCCATCACAACATAGAACAGTACGATCCCGAACCTGGCCATGGAGCCTGGTACGTCCTCACCTCAAATCGGATTGTCGTCGATCAGGATCGCCCATCAGGGACCTGTTTGAAAGCACGGTCGGCAAAAAAAAGCGCAGGCGACAGGATCTCTGTCGCCCGCGAGGGAGGATACGCGGGACCAGTCATAGCCGTATCGACCGCGACAAACTTGAAGGCAATCTGGAGTTTTCATTGAGGCGGGCCTGATTTTTTGCTCACGCGACACGCGCACGCCTCTCAAATAATGGACCAACTGTCAGCGACACGCCATGAAATCCGATACACAGAGTTCAAAGCGCTTGGCCTGATTCTGGTAGCAATCCGCCGCTCCGCGCCTGACTGTCGTTACCGGGCCAAGCACTCTCAGATCATCGGTTCGACCGTCCCCGTTATTCCATTTGGCCGTCAATGTGGCTTTGTTATTCCTGTCAGGGGCGGCGGAAAAGATCACGACATATTTGCCTGCGTCGATGACGCGTTCTTTTGCTTCGGCCGCCACTGCTATTCTGCAGCGCTCGTTGACCACGACCTTTGCATTCAAGTTCAGGACACACATTGCGGTGTCCGCAAGTGTTTCATCGCGCACACGCACTTCCTTGCAATCCGAATCCGGGGCGTTTTGTGCAACCGCAGGCACGCAAAGAACTGAGGCAGCGATAATCGCCGCTGCAGCCCAGCGGAGCGTGATGTATTCGCGCCGCCTCATTGCCGTTCTCCCCCAGCCCAAGGGGCATCGTATCAAGCTGAGTGGCCTTTTTGAAAGGGCTGAATATTGTCTCGGCGCCGGCTCCTGGCGAGATTGCTAGGCCCGACGCAGCCATCGGCCGAGTAGCCGCCCTCTCTTCTTCCGGGGCACGAGGTCGATATCGCGGACGAGTTTCGCGCCGCCCTTGCGTCTTGCCAGCACGATTTTGCGGCTGTGAAACGCTTCGAGCTCGGCGCGATGTGCAACGCTGACCAGGGTCGCGCCCGGCAGTTCCTTGATCAGCGACTCCATCATCTTGTCCTGGCTTTTTCCGTCGAGCGCCGAGGTCGCCTCGTCAAGTACGACGATATCCGGATTGTGCAGGAACAACCGCGCGATCGCGAGCCGCTGTTTTTCGCCTCCCGACAGCGTCTGGTCCCACGGTTTCTCCTCGTCCTCAATCTTGTCTTTCAGGTGTGCCAATCCAACCTTGTCGAGCGCTTCCTTGATCTGTTCGGCCGTCCAGTCGTCGGCCGCGCCGGGATAGGCGGTCGCCCGCCGCAACGTCCCTGCCGGCACATACGGCCGCTGCGGCAGCATGAACAGCCGGCGGTCCGGATGGATGTCGATGCGCCCACTCCCCCACGGCCACAGTCCTGAGATCGCGCGAATGAGCGTACTCTTGCCGCTCCCTGAATCGCCTGCAACCAGCAGACGTTCACCGGGCTCGATCACCACTTCAGCCTGGTCGACGACGGCGGTGCCGTCGCCGAGTGTCACCGTCAGTTCGCTGAGGCTGAGCATCGAATCGTCCTTGGTTTCACCACGGACGATCCGGCCGATGTCGTCGCCAGTCTCGGCGCGTTCAAGTGCGTCGATCGAGACCATCAACGAGGCGATCCGCCGCGCGCATGCATTCCAGTCCGCAAGTCGTGGATAGTTATCGACCAGCCAGCCGAAAGCGCTCTGCACGATGGTGAACGCGGACGCTGCCTGCATTACCTGACCAAGCGTCATGCTGCCGTCGAGAAATTTCGGCGCGCAGAGCAACAGCGGAAGTACCGGCGCGATAATGTTCGAGCCCTGCGACACAATCGTGGTTCGCATATGCTGGCCACATAACCGCGCCCATTGCCTGAGCACATTGCGCAAGGACTTGTCGATGCCATCCCGCTCTTCTGCCTCGCCGCCGAGTAGCGCGATGCTTTCCCCGTTCTCGCGCACGCGTGTCAGTACGTAGCGGAATTCGGCTTCGGCCTGGTTGCGGCTCTCCGAAATCGCAACAAACTTTCGGCCGATGACAGCCATCGCCGAACTGGCGAGGCCGGCGTAAGCAATCGCCGCAATCACGAGAAATCCGGGAATGGTGAGCGTCGTGCCGGCGAAAGACGCGTTCAGCGCGCCGCCGATGGTCCAAAGCACAACGATAAACGTGGCGGCGGACAGGAGCGCCGAAGTGACGCCGGCAACAAAATCGACGGGAGCATCGGTAGCGATCCGCAGGTCTTCGGCAATGCGGGCCTCCGGGTTGTTGTGATCTCCAGCGACGAGATTGAGCTGGTAGTAGCGCCCGTGATTGAGCCACCGCGAGACCACTTTGTTGGTCAGCCAGGCGCGCCAGCGTCGCTGAATTCCCATTCGTGCGTACACCTGCGTGACGCCAAGTGCGACGCTCGCGAAAGCAAGCGGAAAAAAGACCGCCGAGAGCCAGAGGACGGCCGCGGAGTCCCGCTTCTCGATCGCATCAAAGATCTTACGATTCCAGACGTTGATGCCGTATTGCACCGCGACGAAGAGGACGATGAGCAGCAAAAGCCCAACAGAGCCGATCCACGCGATCTTCTCACCGGATTCTCCCCAGAAGCCACGCGCGGAGATCCAAAACCGTTTCAGCAGATAGCGCTTGCGCGCACTCTCGATTTCTTCCGCCGACATTGTTTCGTCGGGCTCGGCGACCTCCGCGGGCGGCGGTTCGATCGTGGCCGATTCGGCACTATCGACAGCTGGGGCTCCAGATTCCCTGCCGCCGGTCTTTTTCGGCGCACCATCCTCTGGCTTGCCTGAGACCCTCCTGGATTTCCTCGCCGTACCGGATTTAGTTTTTCTGGTGGATGATTTCGTGTCTGAGCCGGCCTCGGATGATTGTGCATCCGAACTGAGTTTGCCGTTCGATTTTCCAGCCGATGATTTCGCCCTGCCCATCACGTGACAACGGCACCAGGATCAGCGGGTTCCCTCAGGACTGCCTCGCCGCTCGCCGGCGCTTGCCAGAGTGAACCAAAAGCGCACCGCAAAAAGTCGATAAGTCCACCTACCAGGATATGGAATTGGCTAATTCGGGCCAAAACAATGCCATTCGCTCGCTGCCCTCCCGCCTTCGTCCTGTCACACGATGGTGGCCTGTTTTCGGCCCGACCGAGCCAAAAGCCGCTGTTTCTACGCAAACAGGTTGGAGCGCCAAATGGATTCCTTGCTGAGTCCGCCGAACGATCAACGTCACGAGAAGGATGTCGTCCCCCTTGTGCCCGGCCCGACGGCAGTGTCGGCTCGGCTCGACGGTCCTGTGCACGATTTCGACGGCTGGTTCGCCTCGGCGGCAATTGCGCCGCAACCAATCGACGCTTCGGCCGAAGAAAGCTGCCCGGCCCCGAGCACCGAAATGCCAATCCCCGACGAGACGCCTCAGCCGGCCCCTGAAATTCACCCACCGCAGGTACCCTCACCAGCCGCTTCCAAGTTGATGGATCAACTCGATGAGCTCGCGTCTGACCTGGCTGCCAAAGGACGCTCATCGTCCGAAGAAGCCGTTGAGACGATCCCAGAGACGTCCCGCGTTTCTGTCGAACCGCAGGCAGAGGAGCCTTCAATTCAGGTGCCTCCGCGCTCCGATTTCGGACACAACCCGTTCGCGGCGGGACGTCAGCCGATGCGTCGGCGCATGATTGTTACTTCAGCTGGCGTTTGCCTCGCTGCGTTGCTCGGCGCTGGAATTGCCTGGCAATCCGATTTTGTCGTGCCGACAAGATCGACAAACGAGTCGAACCTCGCCGCGACAAAACAGGCTGCCGCTACGTCCGCTCAGCAGCCTTCGGCAAAGGTGACGCCGGCCCAACCGGTGCCGGTTACGCAAGCCGCGACGCCCAAGCCATCGCCCGAACTGGCGAAGCAACTCGAGACAATGGCGCAAGACATGGCCGCGGTGCGGCGTAGTGTTGAGCAACTCGCCGCCAAGCAGGAACAGCTTGCCGCCGCCCAACAACAGCTGGATCAACTCGCCGCCCAACAAACGCAACTCGTCGCCAAGCAGGAACAGCTGGCGCAAAATCTCGCGAAATTGCAGGCGACAGAGCAAACCGTGAAACCGAGGACGACGCCTCCGACACCATCTCGCGCGGCAGCCATACCTCCGCCACCTCGCACACTCGCGGAGCCTCCGGCGCAAGTACCGGTAGCGCCGCGCATGCCGTCGCATCCAGTTCCGCCGCTGCCGATACCTCCGTGATACGAACGCAGCGTCGTCAGACTCCACGAACGCTTCTGCCGTAACGAAATACCAATCGTAAATCTTGTGACTGCGATCACATGCGGATTGCGCGTGTGGTTCTAACTATTGCGCCACGGACTGGAGACACCCGTCAACAAAAGGCGCGATGTCATGACTGACGCAAGCATCGAATATCAGGAGGAAGAAACCTTCCTTCGCTGCGACGTCTCCGACGAGGCGATCGAGGCGGCGGCGGGAAATACGCCAGCCGGATACACCCTCGCAGCCTGCACCGGACTTTCTGTTTGCGACGGTTGATCTGTCCCGAGTGTGGAGGCACCTATGTCAAACAGCTTCCTGAACTGGACCAGCCGGGTCGCCATCGCGGGGCGTGTCGCCGAACGTCGTCGTCTCGATGAGACAGGCGAATTGACAACCCCGGGCGACTATCACCTCCCCTTCGCCAAGGTCGATGCCGGCACAAAGGCCGCGAAGTGGCTGTGGCAGGTCTACATCATCTGAAGGCGAAGACCGCGCTCCCCTTTGGGGAGCGCGGTCAGCGGGCCAACGTCGTTGACAGGCGTCTCGTCACGGTAGTGGGACGAGCTCCGCCGGGAAATTCTTCATTCCGGGCGGCAATGCAACATGAAGACCGTAGAACGGTGTTCCGATTTCGGCCGTTATGTCCCGCTGAGCGATTGTCTCGTCGGGACCGAGCAGCGCATCGAGGAAGACGCCGACCAGTACGGCCACGACCACGATCGATACTGCCTTGTGCATCTGAGCCTCCTGCTGCCCCGCGACAGGCCTGGATAATGGGCCAAGTCCGCGCACGTGCATTGTGAGGCTGCTCACACAGCAGAGATTTGTTTTTCTGCGATCGACGATCCGTTAACGATTGAAAATGGGGCTATACGACCCGAAAGGCCTTCAAAAGCTGGAATATCGAGACCGCGACGATCAGGAGACCCACCGCAGTCATCAGCTTTTGCGCCGGGACTTTCTTGACTAGCCAGCCTCCGAACGGCGCTGCCAGCACACCTCCCAGGACCAGGGGAAGGAAGTGGTCGAGCGCCACTACTCCTAGCTCCGTAAAGAATGTGGTCGCCGCAGCGACCGTCACGAAGAACTCGGTCGTATTGACGGATCCGACGGAATAACGTGGCGCATGTCCTGAGCCGACGAGAGTCGAGGTGGTCATTGGTCCCCACCCGCCTCCACCACTCGCATCGAGAAATCCCCCGGCAAATCCAAGCAGCGCCGTCCAGCCCGCAGGCTTGCGTGCCTCGGCCGCAATTCGCACGGACTTCCATAGAATGTAGAGACCCATGACAAGCAGGTACACGTAGATGAAACGCCGCGCGGACGTGACTTCGATGTTCGACAAAATCCACGCGCCCAGAATGGCGCCTAGAACGCCGGTGATTCCGAGTCGCGCCACCAGACGCCAATCGACGTTGCGATTATAAATATGCGAGGCTGCGGAAGCGCTGGTGGTGAAAATTTCTGCGGTGTGAACCAACGCGCTCGCGTGCGCCGGCGGAAGACCAATTGCCATAAGGGCGGTGTTCGACAACACGCCGTACGCCATGCCGAGCGTGCCATCGATGAGCTGCGCTCCGAATCCGACGGCGAAAAAAAGCCACCAGCTGTCCATGGAACGTCGCCCCCTGTATGCAGCGACTCTATCAACTTCAGGGCAAACGTCGCCGATCGGGAAAGGGACCGCAGCCAGCGGGCGTGCGCACTTCGTCGCGGGTAAAGTGGCCGGATACCGGCATTAAGTTCGATTCTTAACGTTCTTGCGCTGTTTTCGCAGCAAACTTGCGCGCGATCCGGGCTTGCCTTCCTTCTGCCATCTTGAGGCTTACTTAAGCGCTCCAGCACCCAGGCGTGATTCGGCGACGAACCGAATCCGTCAGGTCATGTGTAAAGACATGATTCATTGCAGGGGACTCATGATGACAATGAAATCTACCAGCATCGGAATTCTGATTGGCTTGCTGACGGTCACTTCGGCCAGTGCAGCAGGATGGTCGTCCGTGCACAAATATGTAAAGCGATCCGGTAATTGCTCTGGGCAAGAAATTCTTGCCAGCCACTATTCCTCGGGCACACGGACGGCAACCGGTGAGCGGTTCGATGCAAGCGGCAACACCGCAGCAGCACGGACCTGGCCGCTCGGAACCGTTCTAACCGTGACAAATCCCAAAAACGGCAAGTCTGTTACTGTCAGAATCAACGACAGGGGACCTTATGGCATTGCCTTCCGCATGGGCGCGCGGCTCGATCTCGCACGCGGCGCAGCGCAGCGGATTGGAATGCACTCGTCGCAATATGTCTGCGTTGCGTAGGGTCGTTATCCAGTAGCGTAAAGTCGATCGGGCCTGCTTGCCACGCAAGCAGGCCCGAAGTGTTTACAGCCAGGACGCGGCTGCCTTTATCAAATTGACCGAAACTGAGTTGCGTTTTTTACTGCACCGTGAGCTGCACGAATGCGAGTCCGGAAGATCCAATCGCCCGTGCACCGGCAGGCGTGAGATCGATAATCCGCCCTTTGATATAGGGACCGCGGTCATTGATGCGGACGATGACCGACTGTCCGGTGTTGACATTGGTGACTTTGACTTTCGTCCCGAAGGGCAGACTTTTGTGAGCTGCGGTAAGCGCGGAAGCGTGCGCGTATTCGCCATTGGCGGTTTTTTCGCCGCTGTAGATAGATGCAATCCCCGTCTCTGAAGACGCCATCAGCGGCGAAGACGATGCGACCGCTGCTACCAAGGTGAAAGCCCAAAACGCTACGCGACAACGATTTCTCATTCCATCCGCTCATAGGTTGTTGATGATGCGCAACGACGGCATCGGCGCGTCGAAGCCGGGGATTTCTATGAGCGAATGTCCGGAATGTCTTGTTGTGATCTGCCAAGAGATTGTTGAGGTGTGCCAGCTTGCTCAAACAACCCTGATGACGAGTAATAATTATTTTCGGTGCTGATCGCGTTTTCTATCGCACGCGGTAGTCGAGTAGGCAGGAGACATAATCTTGCATTGGTGTCGCTAGACGCGAACGATCATTCAGGCTTGTTTGTCGGCACACCTGGCATCGTCGTATTTCGCAGCACCAGACATGCAACGCCGGCAGTTTTTATTTTCTTGCAGATATCATTCGCTGACCCTCGGGTGTCCGCCCCAATCTTTGCCTGATAGATCGGAAGCGTGCCGCGGCTGCGGATCAATGCGACGGTTATGACAGGATCATGCTCGCCGACGAGCTCGGACAGTTTCGTCATGAGCCGTGAATAAGTCTCAAGCACCCGATCGCGGGAGAAACCGGCCGCAAGCTGAACACCCCAAGGCAGACCGATGGCGGCCGTTATGCGCTCTTCAAGTTCATAGAAAAACCGGCTCGGTCCCTGCTCGAGCGACGCAACGAGCTCAAGGCAATCCGCTTCCGGCGTCACCATTGCAACGTTGCCGGCCTTTGCCCAATCACCGACACTGCGTCCGGTGATCGCCTGCACATAGCGCTGGGTTTCATCAGGCATCGTGCGCCCGCCATCGAGCCATCCGCGGACGCGACCAGGGCCGGCATTGTATGCCGCCGCCGCAAGTCCCAGGTTGCCGAACTCGTCGCGAAGCTCGCGCAGATATTCGGCCGCTTTCGGCAGGGCCTGCACGGGATCGAAGGGGTTGCTCAACGCACGCTCGGCCGCCGTGCGCGCCATGAACTGAGCTATACCTTGTGCGTGTGCCCCACTTCGTGTTCGCGGTCCGACTGCAAGAGGGTCGAAGCGGCTCTCACGCCAGATGACGCGAACCAGAAAAGCAGTCGGCAGATCGTTGGCACGGGCCGCTGATTCCAGCATCAGGCAAAGCGAGGAACGCGACGGCGTTGCCGCGGCTCCAGGCCCGCCTGTGAGCAGCAGCGCAACCCAAATCGCAGGCACTACCCAGCGGACGTACCGCATGCCAACAGGAGATTATGCCTCTGAAGCAGTCGTTCCAACCCCCGCCGGATTGCGCCGCTGTCCTGACCTGGACTACGATTTGAAATGATCTTCCGTCAGCTCTTTGACCAGGTGTCCAGCACCTATTCCTATCTGCTCGCGAGCCGTCCAGGCGGAGAGGCGTTGATCATCGATCCGGTTCTAGAAAAGGTCGACCGCTATCTGCATCTCGTTCACGAACTCGATCTCAAGCTCGTAAAGGCCGTCGACACACACCTGCATGCGGACCACATCACCGGGCTCGGTGCGCTGCGTGACCACACGCATTGCATCACGGTCATGGGCGAGCAGACCAAGGCCGATGTCGTCTCGATGCGTCTGTCGGATGGCGACCGGCTGACCATCGAGGGGTTGTCGCTCGACGCCATCTATACACCGGGACACACCGACGATTCATACAGTTTCGTCCTGCCGGATCGTGTGTTCACCGGGGACACCCTGCTGATCCGAGGCACAGGCCGCACCGATTTTCAGAACGGCGACCCGCGCCAGCAATACGAGTCGATATTCAACCGCCTGCTCAAGCTTCCCGAGACAACGCTCGTATATCCCGCACATGACTATAAGGGCGACACCGTCTCGACGATCGGCGAGGAGAAGTCCTTCAATCCGCGACTACAGGTGAAATCGGTCGAGGAATATGTCGACCTCATGAACAATCTCAAGCTTGCCAATCCGAAGATGATGGACATCGCGGTACCGGCCAATGTCAAAGTCGGTCTTGCACAGGAGAAGATTGCCCTTCGCGGCTGGGCGGTCACCGCAACGCAGGCGCTTGCGATCGTCGGCAAGCCTGACGTTGCGCTTATCGATTTGCGCGAGCGTTCGGAACGTGAGCGTCACGGCACGATACCCGGCTCACTGCATGTCCCCTACCCGGCTTTGCAGGAAAACATCAGCGAAGGCGGCATGCTGCACGAGCTTGCGAAATCAACGAACAAGCGCCTGCTGTTCTACTGCGCATTCGGCGAGCGCTCGGCGATGGCGGTGCAGGCGGCACAGGACGCGGGTCTCGCCTCCGCCTGCCATATCCAAGGCGGCATAGACGCCTGGAAGAAGACGGCCGGCCCACTTAGTCGCTAGAAAGCCCGCGCGTGCGCGCGGGCCTCGTGCATCTTCCAAAACTCTGCGGCGCAACGGGTCAATGCAGGCCTTTCTGCTTGGGCTTGCCGCCCCCTCCCTGGACACGGGCGCGCTTCCCAGGGCCACCGGGGCCTGCCGCATGAATTTGCTGGCTGCTGACCACCCTGGCGCCGGTACTCTTGCTTCCGCCCGTCTGGATATTCTTGTTGCCGGTCTGAACGCCCGCAATGTTTTTGTTGGTCTTGATTCCCTGGACGCCTTTGTTGTTCTGGAGACCCTGGCTACCCTGAATGTTCTGGATGCCTTTGCTCGTCTGCACGCCCTGTAGGCCTTTGTTGCCCTGGATACCCTGAACACCCTGTGGGCCTTGGATGCCTTGGATCGCCCTCGCACCCTGGATGCCCTGAATGTTCTTGCCGCCAGCATTTCCGAACTGCCGCTGCAGATTCACATTCTTGAATTGCACGTTGCCGTGGTGCGCCGGATCGAATTTCCAATTCTGGAACTGCCCGCCGCCGCTGAAATTCACCCTGTTGAACCTGCTGTACAGCGCCGTGTTGGTCTGGATCGCCGCGAACCCACCATGTCCCCAATTGTAGTGGTACCAAAGCGCGGGACCGACGAAGAGCGCAGCGCCAAATCCGAAAGCCGGCCCAACCGTCCACCAGGGCGGATGCCAGAAGAAGGGCACATAGGCCGGGCCCCAATAGCTGGGGCCGTAGACAACGACCGGGTCGTACACCGGCACATAAATGTAATCAGGCTCTGCCGGTTCGATGGCGATATATTCGGGCGGGCCTGCGTAGCCTGTGCTTGGCGCAGCCACCCTGCTGACCTTCTGCTCTTTGCTCGATTTCAGATTGCCGGTCACTTCGGCTTGCTTGCGCAAAGCCTGAATTGCGTTCTGGACATCGTCGGGCTGGGCGAGAAAGGCTTCGCCGAGCTGGTTGGTCCAGTCCAGTTTCTCGTTCATCATCGCCAGCACCTGCGGTACCGACGTCAGTCCCTTGACGCTTGGATCCCACGGCTGCTGTTGCATGGCGCTCTCAAGCGCCGAGCCCTTTAGGCTCGGGTTCTTCTCGACCCAACGTGAGGCGAGCGTCACTTCGAGCGGATAGGTCGACGCCGTCAGCACCTGTGCCAACAGGGGATCAGGATAGAGCGCGATCGGTGCAACCAACTGCTGGATCTGCTGCTGAGTGAGCGCGGGCTGCTGCGGTTGCTGCTGGGGAGGCTCTTGCGGCGGGGGCTGTAGTTGTGGCGGCGCCTGTTCGGGAGGCGGCTGCTGCGCCTGAACCGCCACAGGCCCATACGCGCCTACCAACACAATCCCGACTGTTACCGTGAAGCTGAATTTACGTGCACAACACCAAGCCGACATGAGGGAACTCCTTGCGGCTTCCGCCGCCCCGCCGTCGATCGCCCCTAGACATCTTATGCACATGTCACACAATTCTCCATGCTCGTTTTCCGATATGCCCTTTTTACGGAACAAGAGTGTCCTGCTTCACAGAGCGGGTGTGCGCCGCAGCGGTAGGTTGAGGGGATGAATTGGCGCGATTTGAAGGAGGCTGCAAATGGCCAGCACCGTTCGATCACACCGCGGCGAGGCCGGCTTGTGGAAAATGTTGGCTATCGGCGTTCTCGCCCTGCTCGCCTTTATCTGGTGGGACACTTACACAGCGGCCGGTGCCCGGGTCGCTCTCGAACAACAGCACAATACCGAAATGATTTTGGAAAGTCGGACGTTCTGTGAAAAGTGGGGCATGGCGGCAGGAACGAAAAGATACGACACCTGCGTTGCCGACATCGAGACGATCCGCGCCCACCATGAGAAGCGCGTCATGGAAGACTTCGGGTTTTTGGGAAATCTGTAGTTAGCCGACGGACCGGCCGGCCGCCGATGCCCGAACGTGAGTGAGATGCACGCTTCACGCTGCACACGCGCGCACCCGTCAGCATCGGGAACGTGACGATCGAGATTTCCCAAAGATCGACCGCATAAAGGCGACGGATGCGCGTGCGCGGATCAATGCGGGCCTTCGCTGTGCGAAACCCGATCGACAGACCGTCGATGGCGCCGGCGCGCAAGAGCGAGAGCAACTCGCGCCCACGTGTCACATCGGGGATCAGGCGCCCGCGTGCAAAAAGACCACGATGGTCTTCACGCAATTCGAGCCAGATGCCTACGGGCTCCGACGGATCGTGCTGGAACAGCATCGGAATACGCCGGAGTCCGCGTGTTGCAAGCGTGTTGGCAAATGCACCGCGCATGACCATGTCACGCGCCTGATCGATCTCGCCGAACAGGCTGGCATAGCCCTCGACGGTGCCATCGGCATCGATCGTTGTTCGTGGCGCAAAAACGGAAGCGACGGTCGGCTCTGATGAAGGTGCAAGCATGAGATCCTGAAAACAAAAAGCCGTCCCCTTGCAGAGACGGCGCACATCGGTTGACGAAAGGACAATCAGAGATTCGGGCCGCGCATCTCATCGGGCGCGGACTTGTCACATCTGCCGCGCGGAACGCGCCCGAGACGATCAAGAAAATCACGGAATATATCGAGATGATCATGCCGCCTGCGAGTCTCGAGCCGGCTCAGTTGCGGTACGAAATCGATCGGTTCCATCAGTGGTCTCCAAAAAGTTCGTTGAAGCGCGCGAGCTCGCGCACGAATTCATCAAACCGCCGGCTCGCGGCAGTCAGCTCGCGCAAGGCAAACCAGGTGAGCGCGCTCGCGGACAGCGCCCATAACAGCAGAGCGAGATGCGCAAGATCGCCGCGTTCGGCGAAGGTACGGATGAGCTCTGACATGTTACGTGCCGGGATTTCAGGGGTGCTTAACGCTGCTGCCAGCGCATAAACGGGAATTAATTCGGTCGACCTCAGCCAACCTGCTACGATCCGTCATTATCGCAGCTGCGTCGTAGACACGGGGGCTGTATGCAACGACGCGAATTCATTGCGTTTGTCGGCGGCGCAACTTTTGCCTGGTCGTGCGTTGCGAGGGCGCAGCAATCGATGCCCGTCGTCGGTTTCCTGAACGGTGCCGCACCGGAGCTTTACACGAAATTCTTGCGTGAGTTCCGACGCGGCCTGAACGAGATGGGCTTTGTCGAAGGCCAGAATGTCGTCGTCGAGTATCGCTGGGCTGAAAACCACTACGAACGCCTGCCGGAGCTTGCCGCCGAACTGGTTCGCCGCCAGGTAACCGTCATTGCCGCAACCAGCACCCCCGCAGCGCTCGCTGCAAAAGCAACCAATACAAAAATTCCGATTGTCTTCACCACGGCCAGCGATCCCGTCGCGCTTGGCTGGGTCGCGAGTTTGGCGCGGCCGGCCGGCAACATGACGGGAGCTACTCAGTTGAACATGGAGCTCGGACCGAAGCGGTTCGAGTTGATGCGACAGTTGTTGCCTGACGCGGCGAGCATCGCGCTCGTCGTCAATCCCAACAATCCGCGCGTGGCCGAAGTGCAGACGCGCGATGCACAGGAGGCAACGCGCTCGCTTGGGCTGCAATTGCAGATCTTGCAGGCGAGTACCCCGGCTGAATTCGAAATGGTCGCTGCGGGATTGTCCAAGCGGTCCGTCGGGCTCGTGATCGCTGGCGGCGATTCGTTTTTCCTCAGCGAAAGTGCGGCACTCGCCGCAATCACTGTGCGGCACGCTGTACCAACGGCTTTTCTCGGTCGTGAGTTCGCGGCCGCCGGAGGATTGATCAGCTACGGCGGCAGCGTTGCGGATTCCTATCACCTCGCCGGCATCTACACTGGCCGAATCCTCACCGGCGAAAAGGCAGGCGACCTGCCAGTGCATCGGTCCTCGAAAGTCGAGATGTTCATCAATCTCAAGACCGCCAAGGCGTTGGGCCTCACAATCCCGCCAGGGCTCGTGATCGCCGCCGACGAAGTCTTCGAGTGATTCGCTCAACAATTCACAGCGTGTCTCTGGACCATTTGGCAAGACACGCGCGTCTGTGATTTATAATCGCGATGATGAGTTCCTCCGATCCAGACGGCCCATATTTCCTGCCGCTACGCGGCGGCCCGGATCAGCCACGCGCTGCGGAAGCGCCTGCACCCGGACGCACGGTAAGAGGCATGGGCACACTGACGCTGACGCGCGCTGGGAAGAGCCGCGATGGCGAGTGGTCAACCGATGACTACGACGTGTTCGAAGGACCCCGCCTCATTGGCCATATTTTCCTCTCGACGCAAGGACCTCAAGGCATGCCGTGGTTCTGGGAAATCGCGGCGCGGCCCGAAAGTACGCAGAACCGCGGTTACGCCGTGAGCTGCGAACAGGCAATGAAGGAACTCAAGGCGCGTTGGGCTAACCCCGCCAGGTTTTAGCGACTTGTCGCACACAAAAAATGACGCCCGGCTGCGGGGACCGGCAGCGGGCGTCATCCGGATCGACTGAAATAATCCGCCGACCCTCGTCAACGCGAAGACTGTTTCTGTGCAGTCTGCTTCTCCAGCGACTGTGCCGCCTGCAAATGTTTCTGCAGGACTGGCAGCGTCTCCTTGGCCAAGCGGCCGGCCGCGTCGTTCTTGGCCGCCTCCTGCCGATATTCCTTGATGTCCTCCTGATGGTCTTTCACCATCGACTTTGCGAAGGACCTGTCGAAGGAAGAACCGGAAAGAATCTTGAGCTTGGCATAAGTCGCTTTTGCGCCAATGCTTGAACCGGTCGGCGGCGTCACGCCGAGTTCGCTGGCCACCTGCTCGGCCTTGGTTTTGTGGTCCCCGTGGTCTTTGACGAGCATTGCGCCGTATTGCTTAACGGCGTCACTTTGCCCTTTTTCCTGGGCCAGTTTGCCGACGTCGACCTCGGCAATGTCACCCTGGATAGCCGAAGAAATAAATTTCTGGCTCGCTTTGTCGACCGGCTTCGATTGCGCCAGCGCGCCGGTCGCGGCCAATGTTCCTGCCAGCGCGACTGCCAGCATCGTCGTTGTTTTGATCATGATAACACCTAAAGTTCCATTCGCCTGCGCCCTTCACGACGAGGCTTCCGCAATAAAACGGCCAGCGCCCAATGTTTGTTCCTAGTTGGACTGTTGGAACACATCTCCGCCTTCAATCGGTCCGTAACCCGCGGCGAGACGTTTTTCATTGACGCTGAGGAACGGTGCCTTGCTGACGCGTTCCCATAGCGTCGCCCGGTCGGCGCTTAGCGCCTCAATCTTATCGGTGTCGACCGAGACCGTGAGGTTTTTGCCGAAGACGGGTGCCAGCCAATGCGTAAGCGCGCAGCCAATGCGCCCGGCGAGCGGCAGTACACTCTGACGCCAAAACACTCGGTTGGCTTCCTGATAATTCGAATACGTATTGTCGCCGGGAATTCCCAACAACATGGGCGGAACTCCGAAGGCCAGCGCGATTTCGCGGGCGGCGGCATGTTTGGCCTCCAGGAAATCCATGTCGCGCGGAGACAAGGACATAGGCCGCCAATCGAGCCCACCTTCGAGCACAAGCGGGCGGCCCGCATTGTTCGCCCCTTGATAGAAGTCCGCGAATTCCTTTTTCAGGCGCTCGTATTGCACCGGCGACAATATCCCGCCATCCGTTCCCGCATAGACGAGTGCACCGCAGGGGCGCGCGGCGTTGTCGAGCAGCGCCTTGTTCCAACATGCCGCCGCGTTGTGCGTGTCAACCGCGATAGCCGCGGCTTCCAGCGGGCTCTGACCGTAGTGGTCGTCGAGAGGATTGAAAAATGTGAGGTGGAGGATCGGCGGTAGGACTGCATTCTGATCGAAGCGCACGGTTGATCCCGCGGCTGAGTATTCATAAGCCTGCGGCCAGCCATTCGGCCCCGGCAAGAGCTTCATACGGTCGGGCCGCAGTGCGTAGAGCTCGCGGACCCGCGCTTCACCCTCCACGTCAAGGCCGACAGCCTCGATGTAGGCATTGCCGGCAAGTAGAAGGTGCGAGGCAATGGCCTCGAGCAATGAAGCACCGTCCTGACGTGGGTTCGGGCGCTTCACGAGATCAAGGAGTGGATGGCTGTCGCGTTCGGCCGTGCCTTCGTAGAGAACGAAAGACAGCGCGCCGATGCTCTCGGCAATCAACCGTACGGCGCGGTAGACGATGGCGTTCCTTGCATAACCTTCACGTGCCAGCGCGGCATAGTCACGCGGCGTCCAGCGCGCGCGTCCCCCACTCTCAACCGCAAACAGTCGCGCTGCGCGGGAAGATTTCGATTCCGTGGATAGAAACTTGAGAGGATTAAACATGCCGTTCCTGTCGCCCGGACGCATTTCGCGCCGGAATCAAATTGGAGCTCGTTCTGTGGAGGCGATACAAAAACGCGCCGGCAAATCCCGGCGCGAAAAACCAGACGCAGGCCAGGGACACTCAGGTCCTGGCTACCACATACGCTATTGCGAAGAGGACAATGACTGCGAGCGTGCCGATCAGCAGCACGTAGCGCACGTTGTGACCCGTGACGCCCGCGCGCGCTTCGGTCGTGCTTTCTACGATACGATCGTTTTCCATGTGCGGCATCGGTCACTCCGTCGGCAACAGCGCCTTTGCAACAACGCGGCGCGCCTGCGGCTGTTCCGCAGCCGGTTCAATCAACTAAGAGTGCAAATGTGGAGCGTGCCGAATGTCTACCCTGGCAGCGTCACGCTGTCAAGACTTTTTTCCTAGGAATTTTTCCTCAGCCCCCAGCTTGACTAGGTTTTTGTCTTGGGATCGTCGAGCTTCGGCGGCGGCGGTTCATACACGACATCGTTCGCGCTGTTCCGCCTCGCCTGCTCTGCCAGACGCAGAAATGCCCAGCCCAAGCTTTCAAGTTCGACCCGCTTTTCAGGATCACTCTCGTACTCGGCCTTGGCCAGTAACTCGGCCGCACGAAACAGGTAACCGTCCCCCGAGGACATTGTTCGGTCCCACTATGTCTTTTTACGCACGCTATAAACGTGCAATGCAACATTTCTCAAATCGTTCCGGGAACGCTAAAAAAACTTGCAACAAACGGTTCACAATTTCCAAATGGTAGAATTGTAGGTCAGCGGAACGATCTTGGCGTCCCGCAATGCAGCGCGCTGCTGCATTAAATTCCAGCCACATATTCTCCGATACTCAACTCCAGACATACCGGAGAGCACATTCAGGTAACCACGGGCAAAAGGCCTGGCAGGCGCCAGTGGCTGAGAGACCAGTAGCACTCCCGCCTGAACTACAGGGAGCAGTCATGGCGCAATCACACGTCTTCGATCCGTCATTTCCGGACGTCGAGCGACCCAGTTGTCCCAAATGCGGTACGGCAATGTGGTTGTCGCACATCGCTCCCGACCGACTCTCGTACGACAGGCGCACGTTCGAGTGCCCAGCGTGCGACTACTCGGTCGAGGTCATTGTCCAGCACGACGACGTCTAAGCCCGCCCCAGGTCGCGCGGGGCGCATGGAACCCAGCCGACAAATCGACTAGTCTCCCCCGCGGGCGAAAGTACAAGCGGGGGGTTGGGCTTGGCCGAAAAGCGAACCAAAAATTCTGGGGTGATGATCGTCGCTTTTGCGGCGGTTGCCGCCTGGCAGATCTACGACATGGCCACGGCGACCGAAACGCCGAGCCGAGCGCTCATGATCCTGCAATATGTGCTGCTCGCCGGACTTCTCATGGGGCTCGCCGGCGCGCTGCTCAATTTTCTCCGCTCACAATAAGAGCGCGGTCGTTCGGCAGTCGTGCCGTGGGACTCAGCGTGGGGTGTCGGAGTGACAGGCGCGCGCGGGTTGATCCCACAGCCAGCCGCACTTGGTGCAGCCGCCAAGGCTGAGGCCGAGCAAAGCGATGGATATAACGACGGCCGCGCGTTTCGAAAGGGGTCCTAACATGACCGCAAGCATAGCTGAATGCAGCGGAGTTGGCGAGGGCCGCCCTTACGTACCTGCCCGGCTACCATTTCATTCATTTGAATGATGGCGCTTCTCGTCCAATCGGATGACAGCAATGCGCCGTATGCTCTTCATTCGATGGACGAAAGCCCTATATGAAGTTCCGCATATGAATGGCAGTTTATAGTGAGTGGGCGAAGCGATTTTTCCGTCTGGCCCACCGCTGCCTAACGAAAGGCATCCGACTTCATGTCCATCCGTCCCGTCAAACGCATTGTGCAATCGCAGCCCACCATTGAGGGCGCCGGCGTCAAGCTACGGCGCGCCTTCGGCTTCGGCGACACGGCGGAGACCGATCCGTTTCTGCTGCTCGACGATTTTCGCAACGATCGGCCCGCCGACTATCTCGCGGGCTTCCCTTGGCACCCTCATCGCGGCATCGAGACCATCACCTATGTGCTCTCCGGTACGGTGGAGCATGGCGACAGTCTGGGAAATCGCGGCACGCTCAGCTCGGGTGACGTGCAATGGATGACCGCAGGGCGCGGCATCATGCATCAAGAGATGCCGCTCGGCGACACACAGGGCCGCATGCATGGTTTTCAGCTCTGGGCAAACCTGCCTTCGTCGCTGAAGATGACGGCGCCGCGCTATCAGGACGTCAATGCAAATGAAATTCCGGAAGTCGTAGACGACGACGGCACCCGAGTGCGCATCGTGTGCGGTGACTTCTGGGGCAAGAAGGGGCCGGTCGACGGCGTCGCCGCCGATCCGCGCTATCTCGACATCTTTGTGCCAGCTGGCAAGCGCAAGGTTCTCAAGGTCGAGGTTGAGCGCCATGCCTTCGCCTATGTGTTCGAAGGCAGCGGCACATTCACCGCCGCTTCGCAACCGATCGGCGTGCTCAGCGAGAAGCAGGTCGACGGAAATGAAATCCTCGTTCGCGAGAAGGCCGGCGATCGCTCGCTTGTTCTCTTCGATTCAGGTGACGAGATCGCCGTGCAGGCAGGCGACCAAGGCATTCGCTTCCTGCTGGTGTCCGGCAAACCGATTCAGGAGCCGGTCGCCTGGTATGGACCGATCGTGATGAACACGCAGACGGAGCTTCAGCAAGCCGTGTCGGAACTGCGTAACGGTACCTTCATCAAGGATCGGGCGTCGGGGCCGGCCACCCGCTAAACCCGCGCCATCAGGGAACTTTCCCCCCCGCCCAGCGTTTGCGCGCTGGGCGAAGGGGCATAGGATGCGCCGTTGGCGCGATGATACAGCGAGATCCCAATGGAAGCCGTGACACGCGTGCGCGATATGCGCACGCGGGTGGAAGAATTTGATTGGGCCGCTACACCAGTGGGGCCGGCAGAAAACTGGCCTCAATCCCTGAAATGGAGCGTCGATCTCATCCTGGCGTCTGGCTTCCCCATGTCCGTTCGGTGGGGGCCGGGACTGATCATGATCTACAACGACGCCTACAGTGCCCTGCTCGGCGATCGCCACCCGGACGCCCTAGGAAAGACGCTCCGCGAGGTATGGCCGGAAATCTATGGTGAACTCGGCATTCTCAATCAGGCGATCCTGCGCGGCGAGCGCGAAGGTTTCTTCGCAGAGGATCACCCGTGGCTGATCTACCGATACGGCATCCCTGAAGAGGCGCGGTTTACAATCAGCTACAGCCCGATCCCGGATGCGTCCGCACATAGTGGAATTGGTGGCGTGCTTGTCACCGCCTTCGAAACGACGGAGCGCGTGCGCAATGAAAAGGCGCTGCACGTACTCACGGAGCGACTTGAAACGGAAGTGGAGCAACGCACCCGCGAACGGGATCGCATCTGGAAGGTGTCCGAGGATCTGCTCGGCGTTGCAAACTTCGACGGCTATTTCCTCAGCATCAACCCCGCGTGGGCAAATCTGCTCGGTTGGACCGAGAACGAAATCAAATCGCTGCACGTCAATGAGCTGCGTCATCCCGACGACGCGGCGGCAGCCATCGCCGTGCGCGAGCAACTGGCGCACGGTGTGCAAACCGCACGCATCGAGAACCGTCTCCGTCACCGTGACGGGACGTGGCGGTGGATTGCCTGGACCATGACCGCCGATGAGGGGCTGATCTACGTGTCCGGCCGCCATATTTCAGCCGAGAAAGAATCGGCCGAAGAGCTCAGGCAAAGCGACCAACAATTCCGTGCGTTGGTGGCCGGTGTCACCGACTATGCATTGTACATGCTCAATCCGACCGGCGTCGTGTCGAGCTGGAATGCGGGCGCCGAACGGATCAAGGGCTATACGGCCGACGAGATCATCGGCCGGAATTTTTCGCAGTTCTATACGCCGGAAGACCGCAAAGCCGGACTACCAAACCGTTCCTTGTCGATCGCCGCCGCAACCGGCCGCTTCGAAGCGGAAGCCTGGCGCATGCGCAAGGACGGATCCTTGTTCTGGGCCAACGTCGTCATCGACGCGATCCGCGACGAATCCGGGAAGCTCATCGGCTTCGCCAAGATCACGCGCGACATCACGGAAAAGCGCAATGCGCAAGAAGCGCTCGAACGGGCACATGAACAGCTCGCGCAAGCGCAGAAAATGGAGGCGCTTGGTCAGCTGACCGGCGGCGTCGCACATGACTTCAATAATCTGCTGATGGTCGTGAGCGGACAAGCGCAATCGCTCGTGCGCCGGATGACCGATCAGAAGAATATTCGTTCGCTGGAAGCGATCCTAGCGGCCGCCTCGCGCGGTGAAGCGCTCACGCGACAACTGCTGACCTTTTCGCGGCGCCAGACGCAAAATCCGCGGACGGTAAGCCTGGGTCAGACCATCTCCGCGTTTCGTGACGTGCTTGCGAGTTCGGCGCGCGGCAAGATCGATCTGTGTATAGATATCCCGCAAGACGTCTGGCCTGTCTCGATCGACATTCCCGAATTCGAACTCGCGCTCGTCAACCTTGTGGTCAACGCACGAGATGCCATGCCCGAAGGTGGCACGATTACAGTGTCGGCGGAAAACGTGAGGCTGCGCGGCGACGAGACCGTCGATTCTCTGGAAGGGGAATTTGCGGCACTGGCGATCAGCGATACCGGCGCCGGCATTCCGCCCGAAGTGTTGCCGAAGATCTTTGAGCCATTTTTCACGACGAAAAGCCCCGACAAGGGCACAGGGCTCGGTCTCTCGCAGGCTTACGGATTCGTGCAGCAGTCGGGTGGCGGAATTGTCGTCCGCAGCCAGGTCGGCCAGGGAACGCGGGTCACCTTTTATTTGCCGCGCAGCCACGCTGCCGTCACCACCGTCGTTCCCGAAACGACCAACCAGACGTACGGCGAGGGTGAGATCATTCTTGTTGTCGAGGACAACCCGGATGTGAAAACAGTCGCCACCACACTTCTGGAACAACTCAATTACCGCACAGTGGCAGTCGACGACGCAAAGTCCGCGCTCGATTTTCTGGCCGCGGGGAAATCCGTCGACATGGTGTTTTCCGACGTGATGCTGCCCGGCGATCTCGACGGCCTGGGACTGGCCGAGACTATCGGTAACCGCTACCCACAAATTCCGGTCTTGCTCACAAGTGGATACGCGAAGGCGCTTAGCAGCCAGCACGGGATGCCGATCCTGCGCAAGCCCTATCAGATTTCTGCCCTTGCCGACGCGGTGCATTCAACGCTCGGAAAGAGCCGCAACCAGTCCTCGTAAAGCGCGACATATCGTGGGCTTCCGCCCATGGCGCGGGGAGTGATAGCGTTGGCGCGTCCGGGGTACGTGCTGCAACCGCGATCTGCCCGTCTGCAACCAAGAATGGACGGCAGATCCGCTGACGGGAGGTCAGACATGAGCCTATCGCGATCGATCAAGCCACTTTTGCTGAGCGGCGCACTTTTGTTCGGAGCGTTTGCGTCGCGCGCGCAGGCTGAAGAGCTGCGCATCGGCTTTATCGCGCCAATGACCGGCCTCTTTGCCCAGGTCGGAAAGGACATGGTCGACGGATTCCAGATGTATCTGGACGAGCATGGCAACAAGCTGGGCGGCATGGACGTCAAATTCATTCTTGAGGATGACCAGGCCAAACCCGATCTCGGCGTCACAAAAGCCAAGAAGCTCGTGCTGAGCGATCAGGTCCAGATGTTCATCGGCGGCGTGCTTGCCTCGACGGGCTATGCGCTCGCACCTGTCAGCACCGAAATGAAGACCGTCTACATCGCTTCGATTCCGGCGGCGGACGATTTAACGCAACGCCAAGCGGACAAATTTCCCTATCTGATCCGCACCGGCTGGTCCTCCTCGCAGCCGGCACAACCGATGGGCCAATGGGCCTGCGATCAGGGCTACAAGAAGATCGTCGCGGTGGGCGCCGATTATGCCTTCGGCTATGAGCAGGTCGGCGGTTTTCAGAAGACGTTCGAGGATTGCGGAGGCAAGATCGTCCAGAAGATCTGGCCGCCGCTCGGCACCAAGGATTTCGGGCCCTTCATCCCCACCATCAAGGCCGACGCCGATGCCGTGTTCGCCCTGATGGTCGGACCGATGGCGTTGCAATTCCCCAAACAATTGCGCGCGGCCGGATACAAGAAGCCGATCATCGGCGGTGGCACGAGCTATGACGAATTCGCCCTGCCCTTCATGGGCGACGAAGTCGTCGGCGACGTCTCCTCGCTGCAATACAGCGCCGCATTGACGACCGCGAAGAATGAGGCCTTCGTGAAGGCCTACCGCGCCAAATACGCCAAGGTGCCGTCGTACTTCTCGGAGAGCAACTACACGACCGCACAGCTGATCGACGAGACCATCAAGAAGAGCGGCGGCAAATGGCCAGGTCCCGACCAATTCATCAAGACAATGGCGGGGCTGAAGATCGACGCGGTCCGCGGACCGGTGTCATTCGACGACATGCGCAACCCGATCCAGGACATCTACATCAAGAAGGTCGAGAAGAAGCAGATGTTCGGCTACGACAAGCCCGAACTGTGGAACACCGTGATCAAGACCTATCCGGCCGTCAGCCAGTTCTGGACGTACGGGAAGGACAAATTCCTCGCGCAGCCGGTCTACAGCCGCGACTTCCCGCCCTGCAAATTCTGCGAATGAAATGTCACGCATAAAAAACCCCGGCCTCGCGCCGGGGTTTTCTTTTCGTAGACGTCGCAGCTCATATCACGGGCACGGATGACGCTGCCCGTCGTAACCCACGTAGGTGCCGCTGCGCGGGTCATATGATCTGAAGCGGCGCATGCAATACTCCACGCCGCCGCCACCACCACCGCCCTGCTCGTAATAGCCAGGCTCGACCTCATACTCAGGCTGCGCGTAGTACGGGCCGCCGCCATAATAGTACGGACCACCATAGTAGTAGGGCGCCGCGAGCGCTCCGCCGATGATGGCGCCGGCGGCCAGGCCGCCGCCAAGGCCCCAGCCCCATCCACGGCCCCATCCACGGCCGCCCCAACCCCAGCCTCTGCCGCCCCATCGCACGGTTTCGACGTTGGTCGCCGCTGCATTCTTGATCGCCAGCGCGCCGCCTGCCGGCGCCGCCGCGGCGACATTCGCAAATGACGGCGCGACAACCGCGATCAACGCGGCGGCCATCAGTTTCGTGATCGTGTTTGACATTGCTTCACCTCTGAATGAATTCTGCTGCGCATTGTGTCCGGCTCTTGTGGCCACTTCTTGTCCGCTTGGTCGGCCGCAATCTGATGGTTAACGCCGAACGGTACGGCTAAGTTGCAGGCCTGCGCGAATCTGAATCACCCAATTCCGCGGCGAAATTCGGTCGGCGTGAGACCGGTCGTCTTGCGAAATGCGGCCGAAAACGAGCTGGTCTCGGCAAAGCCGACCGCCAATGCCACTTCCGTTACTGAACGGTTTGACAGCATCTCCTTGGCGCGTTCGATCCGCCGGCCAGTATGGTAACGGTGCGGGGGTATGCCGAAGGACTGCTTGAACGCGCGGGCAAAGTGATAGGGACTCAGTTCGGCGAGCGCTGCCAGCTCCGACAATTTCAGCTCACGCGCCAGGTTTTCCTCGACGAAATCCGCGACTCGCTTCTGCTGCAGGCCGGTCAGTCCGCCGCGCGCCGGAACGAACATGGCGCCGCCGTTCAGCCGCACCAGTTCGTGGGCCAGCAGAACACCGAGCGCTTCGGCATAATGCGGCAACGGTCCGCCGGCGTTGACGGTTTGCTGTTTCAGTTTGGCCGCGAGCTGCCAGATTTCCGGATCGAAAAAGAACAAACGCGGTCGAAAATCGGTCTCGGCAAAACGCAACGTGTTGTCGAGCAGCGGCCCGTGCGGATCGATATAGAAATAGTTCACCCGCGTGAGCACGCGCGGATTCTGCCAACCGTAGAATTTGTGCCCTGCCGGCACGAAGGTGAGCCGGCCGCTGAGATTGCGCAGCGTCGAGCGCGGCAATCCCTCGACCAAGGTTTCACCGTCCTCACGTTCGGATTGCTCCGCCGCTATCAAGAGATGCTGCGGCGAATTGAACGTGTATTCGAACGGATTCTGACGCACGGCCGTAACGACGTCGGCGCGCACACCTTGCCATTCAGTGTATTGTCGATTGATCAGTTCAGGTGGAGCAAAATCAACCCATTGTTGCTTTTCATCGGCGTGGACATTCGGCATGCGATCTCCATTCAGGATCGCCGCCCCTTGGAGTTTCCACCGGCTTTGTTGGTTCGGTGAAGCTGATATCGGCGCGGATTGCTCGCGCGCAAGTCACGCCTGCGTGAGTTTATGCCGCAGTTATGGCATTCGTTTTGCGCATGCAAGCCCTGCAGTGCGCGCAGCAAAGCGGAAACAACGCCAGCAATTCCGAGCAAGCGATTCAATTCATCTCTACCCATGTTGCGGACAGCGGGCGGGCCGTTGTCGCCCGCCGCATATGAAGATGGAGATGAAACCGATGAAAAAAATACTCTTAAGCGCGGCCCTGACTGCCATGCTGGCATCACCCGCCTTTGCCCAGTCGTACAATGCGGGTTACGGGACAGGCAACGTCATCAATCAGCCTGCCCTCGAGCATGGTGGTTCAACTGCGTCGGCCGGCGAGGCCTTTGCTGCTGCGCCGCCGCGCGTCAGCGCCCGTCACGCGCGCAATACGCGTCCCGAGCAGGCCGTATCGCCGAACGATCCCTACACCGTCTATGACGAGTCCGGCGACTATGCCGGCCGCGATCCGGATCCGAACATTCGGTTCGAACTGCATCGCGACAATGCACGTGACGAATAATCTCAAGGTGTAGGACCACAAAAACCCCGGCCAGCGGCCGGGGTTTTCTCTTGAGCGTCTTGCGTCACATTGCCAATCTCACGTTATGAGTGACTTCGCCGACCGGATCATCGGGCACTACGAGCGTCACGCGACGGCGTGGGACGAGGATCGCACCCGCGCCACGTGGAACGACAAGCCCTGGCATGATCGTTTCGTCGCCATGCTCCCTCAGGGTGCGAGCGTGCTCGACCTCGGCTGCGGATCGGGCAACCCGGTCGCGCGCCACCTGGCAGCGCACGGATTGAAAATGACCGGCGTCGATTCTTCCACGACGTTCATTTCGCTGTGTCGCGACCGCCTGCCCGGACACACGTGGATCGTCGGCGATATGCGCGCGCTGTCCCTGAAACGGTCCTTTGAGGGAATCCTGGCATGGGACAGCTTTTTTCATCTCAAGCCGGCCGACCAGCGCAAGATGTTCCAGGTGTTTCGCGAACACGCCGCCCCGTCCGCCGTGCTGATGTTCAATGCCGGGCCGAGCCACGGCGAAGCGATCGGCCACTATCGCGGCGATCCGCTCTATCATGCAAGTCTCGATCCGGCCGAGTATGCGAGGCTGCTCGATGGGATCGGATTCAATATTGTTGCACACGTCGTCGAAGATCCGCAGGCCGGCGGCCGGACGGTGTGGCTCGCGCAGTCAGGTGAGTAACGGCTGTTTCTATTCGGCGGGGATAGGCGTTGCAGGAGCGGTGGGCGCAGTCGCGGCCTGCGATGGCGCCGACGGTCCCCTGAGTGGCCGCTCTTCCATCGCAATCAGGAACGCCATGCCGAAGGAAAGCACCAAGGCGCAGGCAAGAAATACGAAACGGAACGCATAGGCGAGTTCAGGCGCCGAAGCCGTGCGCGCCAGCATTTCAACCGACATTCCGGTGACCCCGCCAAGACCGCCGAGGACAATCGCACCGAGCACCGCGACGACCAGCGCCGAGAACAGCGCACGGAAGAAATTGGCGGCGCCGGTGGCAACGCCCATCTGCGAACGCGACACTGCGTTCTGCATGCAGACGGTGGATACGGGAAACACCGTTCCAAGTCCGGCGCCAATCACGAGCAACAGAAGAAGCACAAGGACGGTCGGCATCGACGCCGGCCAGATTGCGAGCGGCGCAAGCGAAAGGATGGAGATCATGAGCCCGATCAAGGACACGCGCTTGTAGTGGACCATATAGGTCATCATCCGGCCGGTGATGGTCGAGGCCGTCACGGTCGCGGCCATCAGCGGAATCAAGGCAAGTCCTGACTGGCTCGCTGACAGATGCAGTACGGTTTCGAAATAAAGCGGCACAAAGATCGTCATGCCTACCAGTGTGCCCATGTTGCAGGCGCCGGCGAGCGTGGCGCAGCGCACCACCGGATTTCCCAGCACGGCGAGCGGCAGGAACGGCTCGCGCGTCATCACGAGGCGCCACGCGAACAATCCCCACAGAATTGCCGAGAGAAGCAGTAGCGCGCCGGTCTGCGGCGATATCCACTCATAGCGCCGCCCGCCCCACGACAGGGCGAGCAGGAGCGCGACTGCAGCGCACATCATCAACGCCGCACCGATGACATCGAGCCTGTGCTTGCGCGGTCGAAATGGCACGCGGCGGAGCACGTTGGACGTCATGCCAAGCGCGACCAGCCCCAGAGGCAGGTTGATCCAGAAAATAAGCGACCAATCGATGTGCTCGGTCAGGAAGCCGCCAAGCACCGGGCCTCCCACCGACGAGGTTGCGAACACTGCGCCGATGTATCCCTGATATCGGCCGCGTTCGAGCGGCGAAACGATATCGGCGATGATGGTCTGCGCCAGCGCCATCAGGCCGCCGCCACCAAGACCCTGCAACGCCCGCGCCAGCACCAGCGCCGTCATGCTTGGTGCCAGAGCACAGGCGACAGAACCGACGACGAAAATAACGATCGCCGTGAGCATCATGACACGGCGCCCGTGGATGTCGGCGAGTTTGCCGTAAAGCGGCGTCACGGCGGTGCCGGTGAGAAGATAGGCCGTGACGACCCAGGACAAGTCATCGAGGTTGCCGAAATGGCGCCCGATCGTTGGCAGTGCGGTGGCAACAATCGTCTGGTCGAGCGCCCCGAGGAACATCGCCAGCATGATGCCGAGGACGATGGTCCGGATTTCCGGGTGCGTGAGCGCCCTCGGCTCGGGTGGCGCCTCGGACTTCACCGGTCGCGCCTTTGGCTTCGATTTCGGGGCGGTCATAACGCAGTGTATATAAGGGAAGTCATGAGCAGATAACCCGCTCATGCCTTGCTGGTCCCAGTAAAGCAAGACGTGCCTGCGCGAGGGTGGTATGTGCAGCACGCCAAACACTTGCCAAACACTTGCAAGCACTTGCCATGAAGGATGCACGAGGAACATGAGGCATCAGTTGCGGATTCACCCCCTTCTCTTTGTTGCGCTGGTCCTCGTCGTCACGTCCGCTCACGCTCGCGACAGGTTGCCGCCGGGCTTTGTCTACCTGCACGACGTCGATCCAAGCATCCTTCAGGACATCCGTTATGCGACGGATGATAATTTCACGGGTCGCCCCCTGCCCGGTTACGGTGCTGGCGAATGCATTTTGCGCCGTGAAGCAGCCGAAGCGCTCAGAGCCGCGCAGGCGGAGCTCGCGCGCGAAAAACTTGGATTGAAAGTCTATGATTGTTATCGCCCGACGCGCGCCGTACGCGCGATGGAGGCATGGGCGCATGGCGGCGACGACAGCGAAGCCACCCGGCGCTTCTATCCCGCCGTGCACAAGCGCAATCTGTTCGCGCTTGGCTATATCGCATCGCAATCGCGACACTCGAGCGGAACGACCGTCGATCTGACGCTGGTCCGATTGCCCACCGCGCCTGTCCCGCGCTTCGATCCTGCGGCGCGCTACGGAGCTTGTACGGGCCCGGCTGCAAGACGCGCGCCGGATAACAGCATCGACATGGGCACCGGCTACGATTGTTTCGATGTCAAAAGCTATGGCCAGAGCAGTGCGATCGCCCCCGAGCAGAGCAAATGGCGCGGCATTTTGAATTCGGTCATGCGCCGGCACGGCTTTGCCGGCTACTTTCGCGAATGGTGGCACTTTTCCTACAACGGCTCTTCGGAGCCGCGTGCTTATGATTTTGCGATTGCGCCACGGGGACGTTGAGCTGATTTCCTGCGGGCTCCCTTGGGCCATTTCCCCGGCCAGCTGACGATATATTCCTCGAGCCTTTCATCAGGCACATCGACTTCGCTCGCCGCGACGCGTCCCTGCACCGAGACGCCGGCGATGTGTACCGTTTCCGGGTCGCCCGAAACGAGCGGATGCCACCAGGCAAGGTCCTTTCCTTCCGCCACGAGCCGATAGGCGCAGGTCGGCGGCAGCCATTTCAGGCGGCGCACGTTGCGCGGCGTCAACCGTACGCAATCCTTCACCTTGGCCTGACGGTGGGCGTAGTCACTGCAGCGGCAAGTCTGGCAGTCGAGCAGCTTGCAGCTGACATCCGTGAACACGGTTTCATTCGTGTCTTCATCGATCAGCTTGTTCAAGCAGCATCGCCCGCAACCGTCGCAGAGACTTTCCCATTCGGCCGATGTCATCTCCGACATTGCCTTGCGGCGCCAGAAAGGGGATTGCGGGTCTGAGTTCACGGGGCTCATGGCGGCCTTGTAGCGCCTTACGGTGGTTCCGTCATGGCCACCTTGCCTCCCGCGACGCCGGCCAGGACGCTCGGCGCCTGTCACATCCATCACACCAGGTCCGGTGAAGCTGCGCTAGCAACAGGGGAATTTCGCTGGCTCAACCCGCTGCGCTCGCAATACCAACAATATTGGAGCTTCCTCGATGACCAACCCAGTTGGATCCGGCCCCCTCCTACAACACGGTGATCATCCACCCGCTGCAAATGACGCGCGTGTGGCCAAACCAGCCGGCGTCAGCCCCGGACACAGCCAGGAAATCACGAACAGCCATTTGAAGCGGCAAAGCGCGGCTAATGATGCGCCGATCGAAACGCGGATCCGCGTCCTGCAGACAAAGTTGCACATTCCTGATTTCCATCAGGGCCCGACTTTTGACACTGCGGTGGACAAGTTAGGCCGCAAGCTGGTCCAGGCAAAAGGCCATGAGCCAATTAGTGACCGAATGATCGATGATCGAATTGCCCAGCTTGAAAGCCAACGCGCCACTCATAATGACACCTTCGCGGGTCGGAAAACAGATCACGACATCGAGCGGCTGACATACCTAAAAGAGCTGCACGGGCTCACAAAGACAAGAAACGGTCTGTGCGAAAAAAGCCAAAACCTTTCTGCCAAAATGGGGGACCTAAAACGTAAGCTCACTGATCCAACGCTATCGCAACCCGAGTGGCTAAAAACAGCGGGCCAATATCGCTCGACGGCGCTAGAAATCGATCGCTGCAGTATACAGTTGAAGGGCGTTCAGGAAGGAGCGCCTGCCGCAGCCTCCGCGGACATCATGGATTCCATATTGGGTAGATTTGGCAATCCCCCCAAACCTGTGACCGCGAAATTCCTGCGCCAGCAATTGAGCGAGATGCAGAAAGAATTTCAGGCATACGCGCAGTCATCCGGCGGCACGAAAAACGCGGCGCCCTATCTTCAGTCCATGCGCAACAATTTGCACACGGCGCTTTCCAATGTTTGCGGGCGGGGGGACATGAATCACATCCCCGATGTCATTCCTGAAATCTTTAAGACAATCGACGGGCTGGGCGCCGGCAAAACCGCGCCTCGGCGATAGTTCTCCCTGAAAACCCTGTTGTCGGGCAGCCGAGCCTGCCCGACAGACACTGGTCCGCGCAGCGCGGGAACCGGAGCGCGATTCGAGCCATATTTGCAGTTCCTCAAGCGCCCTCTCAGGGAACGCGCGTGGGGCTCAGCATTGATTGCGCGGCTTTCTTCAAGTTTTGCAGCAGCAAGAGGTCCTTGAACCTCTGCTTTAAGATGAACTGGATGTAATTTGGGAGTGTAAAACCCCCTTACCATCAGCAAGGTGATTCTGGGGAATAAGGGAAACGGGCCATTTTTCACCGCAATTTTCGTGTTCACCTTGTTCCAGCCGGCGGAATCGCGGCATTGGCCCTGCGTCGGCCGATCGGCTAAAATTCCCCTCGCCGGCAACCCGCCGGCGTTAAATTTACGAGCAGCACAGCTTTGCGCGATCTGTTTCCCGAGGACTGGAAGCCCAACATCAAGCGGTTCCTGCTCGGGCTGGACGCCTGGGTCGATTTCAGCGTCTTCCGCAGCGCCTCCGGCCTGCGCGAGACCTATGAGCGTTTCTCGACCTTCATGGATCGCTTCCACGTCTCCGGCTGGCGACGCGGACTCAATGAAATCGTGTCGGAAGGGGCAACGCTCGGCACAGTGGGCCTGATCGTGATGCTCGCGCTCGCCATACCGGCATTCCGCGAAACGTCGGACGATGACTGGCTGAAAAAATCCGAACTGGCCGTGACCTTCGTCGATCGCTACGGCAATGAGGTCGGCTCGCGCGGGATCAAGCACAACGACGCGATCCCACTCGATCAGTTTCCCGATCACCTGATCAAGGCCGTGCTCTCGACCGAGGACCGGCGTTTCTATGAGCACTTCGGCATCGACCTTGCCGGTACTGCGCGCGCGCTGGTGGCGAATACGCGCGCCGGCGGCGTCGTGCAGGGTGGCTCCTCGATCACCCAACAGCTTGCGAAAAACCTGTTCCTCAACAACGAGCGCACCATCGAGCGCAAGGTCAAAGAAGCGTTTCTTGCCATGTGGCTTGAATCGCGCCTGACGAAGAACGAAATTCTCAAGCTCTATCTCGATCGCGCCTATATGGGTGGCGGCGCGTTCGGCGTCGATGCCGCTTCGCAATACTATTTCAACAAGTCGGCACGCGACGTGAACCTCTCGGAAGCGGCAATGCTCGCCGGCCTGTTCAAGGCACCGACCAAGTTCGCACCGCACGTCAACCTGCCGGCTGCACGCGCTCGCGCCAACGTCGTGCTCGACAACCTCGTCGAGGCCAACATGATGACCGAAGGGCAAGTGTTCGGTGCCCGCCGGCATCCGGCGACGCCCGTCGATCGCCGTGACGATCGGGCGCCCAACTACTATCTCGATTGGGCCTTCGACGAGATGAGGAAGCTCGTCGACACCTTCCCGAAATCGATGACCGAGCGCGTCTTCGTGGTCCGCATCGCGCTCGATACCAATCTGCAAAACAATGCCGACGCTGCGGTCGAAAGTTCTCTGCGGCAGTACGGCCAGGAATACCACGCCAAGCAGGCCGCCGCCGTGCTGATGGATGTCGATGGCGCCGTGCGGGCGATGGTCGGCGGCCGCGACTACGGTGCGAGCCAGTTCAACCGCGCAACTGATGCGATGCGCCAGCCCGGTTCATCCTTCAAACCGTATGTGTACGCGGCCGCCCTCATAAACGGAATGAAGCCCACCTCGACTGTCGTGGACGGGCCGGTCTGTATCGGCAACTGGTGTCCGCATAACTATGGCCACGGCTACGCGGGGGCGATGTCCCTCATGCAGGCCCTGACGAATTCGATCAACACGATCGCGGTAAAACTGTCGATTTCGATCGGCAACGGAAATGCGAAAGTCGGGCGCGCGAAAATCGTCAAACTTGCGCACGATATGGGCATCCGCACGCCGTTGCCGGACACACCCTCGCTGCCGATTGGCGCCGACGAAGTCACGGTGCTCGACCATACCGGCGCCTATGCCACATTCCCGAACTTGGGCAAGGCGGTGACGCCGCACGCACTCCTTGAAGTGCGTACGGGCGCTGGCGATCTGGTCTGGCGTTTCGATCGCGACGGGCCGAAGCCGCGGCAGGTGATGTCGGCTGGTGTTGCCGGCGACATGATCAAGATGATGAACAACGTGGTTGAAAACGGTACCGGCCGCCGCGCGCGGCTCGATGGTGTCGCCGCCGCGGGCAAAACCGGGACAACCAACGCTTACCGCGACGCCTGGTTCATGGGCTACACGGGCAATTTCGTGTGCGGCGTGTGGTTCGGCAATGACGACTACCAGGTGACCAACCGCATGACCGGCGGCTCACTGCCGGCGATGACCTGGAACAAGATCATGGTCTATGCGCACCAGGGCATTGAGCTCAAACAGCTTCCGGGTGTCGGGGCGCCGCAAGTGCGCCAGCAGCCTGCCGTCGCGGAAGCCAAAACGAAGTCGAGCGAGCCGCCGCCTCCACCGCGACCTGCCCTGCTGACAAAGCGCGGAGCCGATGTTCTCGTCCGCGTCGAGCGGTTGATGGATGACGCCAATCGCGCGCTGGGACCGGTACGCCCGACCGTTTCAACCGTCAAAGACAGGCAGGCCAGTGCGCCCGAGACTGGCGGAACGGTTGCCTCTTCGCTAGAAGGACGTGCCTTCGGCAACCGCAACTGATTGGCCCGCGGCTTCGACCGGCGTATCTTTCTCGAAACCACATTAACCTCGCGGATTGTTCGTGCGACTGCTTTTCGGAACGCTATTCGGACTTGCCATAGCCGCCGCGGTCGGGCTCGGCCTCACCTACTACGCACTCGCCCACGGCACGTCATTCGGCGGCCTGGCGATTGAAAGCTGGACCGCCTGGCCAAAGACCGGAACTGTCGACGCCGATCCTTACGCCCGCGCGTCCATCTCACGGACCGGCCGATTACCGACCGCCATGGGCGATGGCGTGTCGTTCAGCCTGAAATCTGATGACGAGGGCAAAGCTCTCGACGGGCGCTGCGAGGTTGTCGTGGCCGGGATAACGCCCGTGGCGCGGTTCTGGACCGTGACGCTTTACAACTCCGATGGCGGCCTGGTCGCCAATTCAACCAACCGCTACGGCTTCACCAGCCAGGAAATCGTCCGCCGCAGCGACGGAAGCTTCGAGATCGTCGTGGCGCCGCGCGCCAATTCCGGCAACTGGCTGCCGACCGGCGGCGTCGAACGTTACGAACTCGTGCTGCGGCTCTACGACACCGCCGTAGGCGTTTCGACCAAAGCCGGCCGCGAGGTCCCGATGCCCGATGTCACCACCCGGAGCTGCCCATGATCAGGTGGCTCTTGTTGATTCTCGGCGGCGCGCTTCTCGGCGGCATTGTGCACCTGGCAACGGTCATCATCCTCCCGCGCACTGCGACGCAGGATGCCTATGCGCGATTGGCACCCATTGCCCCGGTCAATTCCGTTGTCGCCCTCCCCCCGCCGACGCCTGAGAAAGCGGTCATGCCATTCATGGATCCCGCCTTCGCCAGCGCGATATGCATTTACGATCTCTCCCAGGGACCATTGAAGCTGACGGTGCCGGTCAGCCCGGCTTACACGTCGGTATCCTTCTACACGCGGAACAACGTTGCCTATTACGCGATCAATGACCGCGCCGCTGGCCGGCGCGTCATCGAGCTCGATCTGATGACGCGGGCCCAGCACGAGCAAGTTCCGGAAGACGAAGAAGTGACTGCCGCCGACCGATTGATCGTGGACTCCCCGACGCCGACCGGAATTATCGCAATCAGGGCGATGGCGCCTGAGCCGGGCCTGATGCGCGTCGCGCAGAGTGCGATTGCGGCTTCAAAATGCGCAACGCAGCAACCGGAGCCGGCCCGGCCGCAACGTAAGTAAAGGCTCAGCGGGTCGAAGCGAGGCTCGGCTCCCGCACCCAGGTCGGCGGCAGCGTGCGATAGCGATCGATCTGGGTCTGCAGCTGATTGAGCACCCGCTCTACTTCAACGGCTTGCGTCTCCGGTGTCGCGATGACCAGGCGCTCGAGCGCGAAGCGATAGGATGCGACCCGATCGGCGAGGCTCTGGTATACGATCTCGACCACGTGCGCGTTCTCGCGAATTCGGCGTTTGGCGTTGATCCACTCTTTGTTGTCCAGCCCGGACACATAGGCGAGACTCTTTTGCCGCTTCTGATCGATATCCATCACGCGGCCGGCCGTCTCGAAAAATTGTGACAGACGTGTCGTGTCGTTGCGGATGTCGTCGATCAATTTCGCATACCGCGAAGATGGCGAACGATGCCAATCCGACACCAGGCGATCATAGTATCTGCGATAGTCCGTCAGATTGAATCGGATGAGCCCGTACTCGCCGGCGACCGAATACCATTGCTGACGATCGAAGGGCGGCTCGATCAGTGGATAAGCATTATCCCGTAGCGCGCGCTCGTCATCGGTATATTCGAATTTCGACGGAGGAACCGGCCTTACCGACCGGTCGCGGCCGATCCAGTCGTGGATGCCGTCCGTCACCAGCACCGGATTGACCTCGCCAAAGTCGCTGTTGGCGCACGCCGAAAGAAGACCGAGTGAGGCGAACACGAGCACATGTCGGCGCCAAACGACCATCAGCTTTGGCGGCTGCGACAGAATTTTCATCGGTATATTTCGACTGGTATTCCGCTCAGCGTGCAGCCCTGCGACGACGTCGGCGTCCCGCGTTGTTGCCAGTGTCGGGCTCAAGACCGTTCGAGCCGTCTGGTCCGCGATCGATGCGGATCACCGGAAGAATGATGACGGTTGCGGGCTCGGTGTTGGCGTCGACATATTTGCCGCCGCGCGAACCCAACTCGTCGGGAAATCGAATGACCTCGCCCATTGCAAGTTCCCCCTCACCGCCCGGGGGCCTCCTGGAGGCTGCCGACGTGGCGCCTTTCCTCAATTAAAGGACTTGCAAGGTTAACGGTCCGCTAACGCCGGCAGACTAATGTGGGCGCCATTCCTTGGTTCTGTAGCGTAAGTGGTTATGGTCAAGCCCTCCGCGTCCAATCCATTGGACAGTCTGGTCGATCTGGCGTGCCGGGACGGCGTCGATATCCGCCCGACCCTGTTGCGCGTTGTCACCGACCTTTACGTCCAGAAACCCAATCACGGTGCCGAGGAGGTAACCCAGTTTGTCGAGCTGGCGCTTGGGCTCATCGAGGTCGTCGACGCGCAAACGAGGACCGTCATTACGGCGACACTGGCGAGCTACCCCAGCGCTCCGGAGGCCGTTCTCAAAAAGCTGGCAGGGATGGCTACGGCCGCCGCGGCAGCGCACACTGAACCGAGCCAGAGCGATCTGACGAACCTTTTCTTTTCGGCCCCTCCGGAAGAACGCAGGCTCATTCTCATTAATCTTGATGTCGCCGCCAGCAAGACGGCTCGCCGCGTCATGCCAGTCGCCAGCGAATTGATCCGCAGGCTTGAAAGCGCCGCGCTCAAGCGCAATCCGGGCGAGTTCGGCCGCGTCCTGGAGCGAGCGCTCGGCGTCGAGCGCGACCTCGCCGAGAAAATCACGAGTGACGAGCACGGAGAGCCGATTGTCGTTGCCGCCAAAGCGATCGGGATGAAGCTCGAGGTGCTGCAGCGCATTCTGCTTTTCTTGAATCCCGTTATCGGGCAATCCGCACAACGGATCTATAACCTCACATACCTCTTCGAAGAGCTGAGTGCGGACTCGGCCGAATACATGCTCACTATATGGCAACCGACGGCACGGCGGCGTTCGGTCCATGCACCCGTGTACTGGAACGACGAACGGGCAAGCTCGCGGCCAGCTGCGAAATCGACTTTGCGCCGCGCGGTCGAAATCGACGCACGGCCCGCGCAATTCAAAATCAACGAACGCTAGCTCGCGTCGCTGACGGCATTGTCGAGGAAGTTGCGACCTCCGCGGTCTTCCACTTCGACAATCCAAAGATCCGGATCGAAGCGAATTTCCCGCACGAGACGCGCTTCAATCTCGGCGTCCGGTGCGGGCGTTCCACGGCCCGCGGCAATGCTGAACACGCGCTCCGCCGGTCGCGCATCCTCGAAAACAGCCTGGGGCGCAGGCCCGTAAAGAATTCCGGTCCCATCGAGTCGATTGATCTTGATGAAAATTGCGCCGGCCTCTTCGGCTCCGCGCCGACGCACGGCCGCAAAGACCCCCTCGACATTACATCGGCGAAGGTAAGCCGCGACCCAGATGCCGGATTTCAGCCGCATCAGCTTCAGTAGCACGAGCGATTGCCGGGCCGCTAATCACTCAAGCGGACGACCGGTCATGCCCGCAAGTTCTCGCACGAAGCGGTCGGAAATCTGCCCGGTGACAGGCATCCGACGATCCCGCTCGAATTTTTCCACCGCGGCTCGGGTCTCCGGATCAAGAACCCCGGTTGGCTTGATTTGTCCGTAGCCGAAATCGGCGAGCGCCCGCTGCACCGCCATCACCTTTTTGGACGGTGCGATAAGTTTTGCGATCGGATCGGACGGTGGGTTCGCCGGCGCGGGGACGATCGTCGGCTTTGGAGTGAATGCAACAATGGCACGCAGTAGACCATCGTTGGCTTCAGGATTGATCTTCAAGCCGGCGGCAGAAACGAAGTCCCTAACTGCCGTATCGGTCTTGGCACCCCAGATGCCATCGGCGGGGCCGTCATAGAAGCCTTTGCGCGAGAGCTCGCGCTGAATATTACCGATGAGCTGGAGTTTGGCCAGGTCGGCCGCAGGCACGGTTTGGACGGGCTGCGGACGCGGCAGCGGCGCGGCGTCGCGCTGAAGCAACGGGCGCGTTGCAAAAATAGGTGCCGGATGCGGCCCCTTCTGCATGAAGAGGGCATTGGCGACGATCGCAAAGATCGCAAGCGTCGCCATGATGGAGCCCACGAACTCGCGCGGATGGCGCGCAACCGCGGCCGCGAGCCTTCCGGCACCGTCAAATGCGGCGCCCTGTCTGCGGGAGGACCGTCTAGGCACTTTTCTTCACCTGGATGTTGGTGGTCGTTGCAATTCCCCGACCACGCTCGGGAACAAACTTGATGAGATCCCCTTTGCTGGCCCCGCTCCCGCCTTCGAACGGCAGCCGGACCGTCACGCGCGTCCCCTCGCCGATCCGGCTCTGGATAGCGACATCGCCCCCATGCAAATGCACCAAACTCTTGACGATCGACAGGCCAAGCCCGGAGCCGTCACGGCGACGTTCATGCGTGGCGCTCGCCTGGAAAAAAGCTTCTCCCAGCCGCGGCAAATCGGTTTCATCGATTCCGATACCGTTGTCCTCCACCGCCACTGAAAGTTTCGCTCTTTCACGCAAGGCGGTCACCACTACCTGTCCTTCGCGCGGCGTGAACTTGATCGCATTCGAGATCAGATTGATCAGGATCTGGTTGAACGCACGCCGGTCAGCCATGACCACAGGCAAATCCGGACCGATATCCAGCCTCAGTTCAACTCCTGCTTCACGTGCCTTAAGTGCGAGCAAATTCGCGCAGCTTTCGATCGCCGGTGCCGGCGCAAATGACTCCGGCGTGATCTCAAAATTGCCGGTGCTCATCCTGGATGCGTCGAGAATCCCATCGACGACCGACAGTAAGTGACGGCCGGAATCGTTGATCAACCTCGCGTATTCGTATTTGCGGCTCGCATCGAGCTTGAGGGTCTCATTCGTCAACATGTCAGAGAAGCCGATGATTGCGTTGAGGGGCGTGCGTAGCTCATGGCCCATCGTTGCAATAAACCGGATCTTCGCGGCATTTGCCTCTTCTGATTCCGACAATGCAATTTCAATCGCGCGGCTCTGCGATCTCCGTTCGCTGATGTCACGAAGTACCGCGACGATCTCAGTGCCGGTCAGATTTTTCTTGCCCAAAAGAAGATCACGCGGCCGACAGCGCATTTCGACCCATAGAAACTGAACGGCGCGCTCAGCCTGGAGGTCTCGACGAAGGCGGAATTCAACCAGCCGCTCCTCATGCTCGCTTACGGCATCGGCGAGTGCGGTGAGGTACGCCGGGCGATCCGCCACATGAACCCGATCGAAAAGGCCGTTGCCCAGCAGCGCATTGGCCGATCCTCCGACCAGCATGTCCGCAGACGGTGAAACGGACAGCACCAATCCGTTTCGATCGTGACGAACGATGACATCGGTCGTACTGGTCGCCAGCAGGCGATAGCGATTTGCCTCGGCATCTAGCGAAGATTGGCAGGTGCGAACGAGCAGTTCGATGCCGAGCGCAAGGCCGGTGCCATACAAGGTCGCAACGAAAATGGCGAACGCGACGAGCGTCCCGTGGTATCGATGCTCTATCATCGATTGCGGGAGCGAGTTGGTGACGCTCAGCGTCGCCAGAATGCCGACTGCGACCAGGGCAAAGATCGTGGCCAGCGTGATGACACGACGCGAAGCCGAAAACGCCGCTTCCAAGGGAACGAGCGCAAGCCAGATCGTCGAGAATGACGTGATTCCGCCCGTACAGGCAGCCAGGGGGATCACGAGAACGGTCACGGACAATGACGACAGGAGCTGCGCTCGCTCGTAGAGGCCAGTGCGCGACAGGTAATAAGCAATCAGGATCGGAGCCGCGAACCAGGATAGAACCCCGACCTCGAGTGTCGTCGGAACCCCGCGAACAACGATGTACACAGGTAGACTTGCGATGGCGGCAAGACCCCCGAGAAGACGCGGTGCAATGAAAGCACGGTGACGCGCTATCGTCAGTGCATCCTGCTGCGCCGCAGGATGCACCAGCGCGTCGACATAACTCCATACCGGCGTGAGAAAGCTCACGGTCCCGTCTCACGTCTTTGCAGAACAGACGCGCCCCTAACTCGCCGCAAACCTTAGGTCACAGCCGATTAAGCGAACGCTAAGTTTCAACGCCCCGACAACCCAATCGCTGCTCGCAGTTACGATCAGCGTCCCAATCTCCCGGCCATTCGCCGAGCATGGTGAAATTTCGGTTGCCGATAAATCGCGAGCCGCGCCGCGCTCAACTTGTTACCAATGCGGTAACCATAGTGAAGCGCACGTTTGTGCGGCCATTGTTGGTCGGCCCGAGTTGCTTAAAATTTTAGTCAAATTTGAATTTCTCAACTTTGATGAAAAATTTCGTCGAATTTGCCCAAAAACCTCACTGGATTTCAAATAACAGCTTCAATCATGTCTGCTAGGATTTATCTCAAAGGCAGCGATAGGCTGCCGGGGAATTACGGGTCGGGTCATGTTCTTTCTCTTGCGGCTGGCGTTCTGGCTGTGCCTCGTTTGCATACTGCTCCCCAGCGGTAACAAACCGTCGTCGACTGGTGCAAAGGTCGACGCTTCGGAAGCCGTGACAATGGCAACCGCAGCGGTCTCCGACGTGCGCGGATTCTGCGAACGGCAGCCCGATGCCTGTGTGACGGGGGGCAAGGTTGCAGTCGCGCTCGGCCAAAAGGCGGAAGCGGGGGCCCGCACACTCTATGAGTTCGTCAGCAAGCTTCGTGAAAAGGCCGCCTCCGGTGACAAGACCGGTACTTTGCAGGGTACTTTAACCCCTTCTGATCAAGCGCCTGCCTGGCACGCGCCGGTTCCGCTGCCGCCGCGCCGGGATACACGTGACGGCCGGCCAGCAGTATAGGCACCGAAGACTTGCCGGTGTTTCTTAGGCCCGCCCGCCCGCGGCGATCCTTTGGCCTTTCGCGCTCCTCGGCCTATATATGATCCGTTATGACCACGATTGACGAAATCGTTGAGAACTTCGAACTGCTCGATGAGTGGGATGATCGCTACCGCTATGTCATCGAGCTCGGCCGCACCTTATCGTCTTTGCCGGACAGCGCCCACGTGGACGCTAATAAGGTCCAGGGATGCGCGAGCCAGGTGTGGCTTCTCACACACGTGAAGCCGAATGGGTCGTCCGGGCCAATTCTCACATTCGAGGGCGATAGCGACGCGCACATTGTGCGTGGACTGATCGCGATCCTTTTCGCGCTCTATTCCGGGAAAAGCGCGCAAGACATTCTGGCAACCGATGCGATCGCGCTTTTCGACCGCATCGGTCTACGGGAAAACCTCACGCCGCAGCGTTCGAACGGTTTGCGATCGATGGTCGAACGCATCCGCGTTGAAGCGAAAGCGGCTTTGGCTGCGGTCGCATAGTCAACCGTTCTCCACGCCAAAACCCGCGTCATCGGCAAGCCATGTTCTGACCTGCGAACCGGTCGGTCCGCGCGTTTGCGACGCATAGCCGTAGTGACGAGCCAGCCGGTCCAGTGCGAGTTGCAGAACGACCTTGCCGGAGCGCGCCGGCCAAGCGCGATCGCTCTCGATATCCTCCAGGCCTTTCAGGAAACAGCAAACATCGATCAACAAGCCGGAAAATTCGGGGCCAACGCCGTCCAGTGCCTGGCGCACGCGCTGTCGAGCCGCGACGATCGTTTCGGTCATCGTATCGGCCCGATCCGTTCCGCCGCCACGGCGAGCGGACGCCAAAGGATTGGACCAGTTCGACGTCGTTCGCGGCATTAATTGTGCGCGGGTAAAATCGGCGCGCAGCCGCTCTCCGGACTGCAATTGATGGACTTCGATCAACGGCCGACCGTCACGCCCGCGCCGGCGCGCGAGCCAACCAAGCGGGCTCTCGATCTCGTCGACGACGACACTGACGCGGCCGAGATCCGTTACGATCTGCTGTTGCGACAAAACAAGATGCTGCGCACGAAAGGCGCCGACGATCGGATACAAAGGCGGCGGCATCGGGCCTGCTGACTTTCGACGCTTGCCACGGCGGCGTTTGCGACGGCGTGGATGAGGCGGGCTTTCTTCGACAACGCTCATTGCGACTTGTCTCCCTGATGTAGGATTATTTACCTACATCAAGGCAAAAAAATGAAGTCCCGCAAAAATAGCAAGAGCGGATATCCACAACTTTCAGGATTTAGCTTTTTGCGCGCCGCCTGCGCTGCTGCCCGAGACCCATCTGCTTCGCCAGTTGCGAGCGCGCAGCCGCATAGTTTGGCGCGACCATCGGGTAGTCGGCGCTCAAGCCCCATTTCTCGCGGTATTGTTCGGGCGTCATGTTGTACTGCGTGCGCAGGTGACGTTTGAGCGACTTGAATTTCTTTCCGTCCTCCAGACAGACGATGTGTTCGGGCGTGATCGATTTTTTCACCGAAATTGCCGGCTTGAGTGGTTCAGCGGGTCCTTCGGCTGATTTGCCCGATACCCGACTGAGCGCGAGATGTACCTGATTGATGAGACTCGGGATCTCTCCCGCGGGCACGGTATTGTTGCTCACGTACGCGGACACAATCTCGGCCGTCAATTCGATGAAATTCCCATCCGTTGCACTGTCACTCATCGAAGCTGCCCCTATTAAGCTGCGACCGAGTTGCTGGAAAGATCAGTTCAATTGCCCCCGCAATCGTCCAGTGCCGCGATCGATAACAATATTTAAAAACTACTATCTGACTTCACAGCCCGCAAGAAAAACATAGCCGCCTAAGGCGACAAATATTGGTAAAATGCGACCTAGACAAGAAAAACTCGAATAAAACCCGCGTTAAGAACGATGCCGGGGCCAGCGAACACTACGAATTCTTTGCAAGATGATTGCGCAACTCGTGGATCGAGGCAAAACGGACCGTTCCTTGCGGTAGCTCCGCTTCAATCGATCCGTCGACGTAGAGCGTATAGGCCATCCCGTCGACGACACCCGACTTCAGCACCGCGACCGTGCGCAGCTTTTGTGCGTCCGGTTCGCTACGTTTCGGATCGCGCGATATAGATTCACCCCTTGCCTCGGGCTGCGGCTCACGCACGGCGGGACCTTTTGGCTTTGCCTCGGCTGGCCACATCGCATCGAAATTTGCGCCGTGAGCGGGGCGCGCCGGATGTGCCGGAGGCGCTGACGGCGGTCGCCAGCCCACCATTGGCTCGCGTTTTTCAGCCAGGGTTGCAGCCACGGCGGGAGAAGGCACCGGCGTGGGTCGTCCGAACGCAGAGAGGTCATTGGCAGGCGGCCTTACCGCGGACGCCGCCGGACGCGGGGGCGACAGCGAAATTTCTTCCTCGAGCGCCTCTGGAATGTCGGGGTTGCGTAGCGTGGGCGTCGCGACTTCCTCGAAATTGTCTTCGTACGGATGGGCGCCCGGCCCAGGCATAGGATCGAGTGCTGGTGATGCTGGCCTGACCGGGAACGGGGCCCGCCCCTGAGCCGGCGCCGGGCGTGTTGGGGCAACCGCATTTTCCAACGCCTCGGGCGCCTGCGCCGGCCGGCCGGATAGCGGCATAGCCATCGTCTCGGCGACCCGCCGCAGCTGTCCGGCGACCACGCCGAGCCCAATGATGATCAGACCCCCCACACAGGCGGTCGTCCCGGCCATGATGAGTGTATTTCCGAAGCTGAACTCGTTGATCGGAATACCGAAGCCGATCATCAGCAGGCCTGCAAACAGCGCTAACGCACCGATCCCATACAACAGAGCCGGCATACTTTTTTCCGATCCTCTCAAATTACCAGCGACTTTCGCCCTACACCGGCAGGCTAAATTCCTCTGGCAATGCTAAATTCTCGCCTGTTCAAACGCTGGCGGCAACACCTAAAGTGGAACTTCCGCGGAGTTGTCCCTGTTTGAGGGGCAATCGGCAAGGTCTTCAGCCGTTGCTCCAGACCGCGGCACCGCCTAATTAGCTTGATTAAGGAACTCGCGCAGGACAGACCGGGTTTCATCTGACTGTCGAATATTCCGTATTCATCGTTTGTCGATCGAGGAGGATCTGATGCCGTTCCAGTTGCCCGACCTGCCGTATGCTCATGACGCGCTCGCGCCGTATATGTCGCGCGAAACGCTCGAATATCACCACGACAAGCACCACAAGGCTTATGTCGATAACGGCAACAAGCTTCTCGAAGGCAGTGGGCTGGAAAACAAATCGCTCGAGGAAGTGGTCAAAGCGTCGTTCGGAAAGAACGCCGGGCTCTTCAATAATGCGGGCCAGCACTACAACCACACTCATTTCTGGAAATGGATGAAACCGAACGGCGGCGGCGACAAAATTCCCGCCAAGCTCAAGGCCAAGATCGATAGCGATCTCGGCGGCGTCGCCAAGATGAAGGAAGACTTCACACAAGCCGGCATTACGCAATTCGGCTCCGGCTGGGCCTGGCTCGCGGTGAAGGACGGCAAACTGATCGTCAGCAAAACAGCCAACGGCGAGAACCCGCTCGTGCACGGCGCAACGCCGATCCTCGGCTGCGACGTTTGGGAGCATTCCTATTACATTGACTATCGAAATCGGCGACCGGACTATCTCAAGGCATTTCTCGACCATCTGGTGAACTGGGAGCATGTCGAGGAAATGTTCGTCGCCGCGAGCAAATAAACATCACCACCACCTCGACCCTATCTCTGCCTCTACCTGGCACCCGGTCGGCAATTGCAATTGCCGACCGGGCTGCCATTGGCGTGCTCGCAATCGTCTCCGCCGTCGCGCTGATGACTTTCCGCGACTACGGGCTCGGCTGGGATGACTACACCCATTCCCAGTATGGCGAATTGCTGCTCAAGCTCTACGGCTCGGGCTTTGCCGATCAACGCGCCCTGTCCTTCGTCAATCTCTACAAATATGGTGGCGGCTTCGATATGGCAGCCGCGCTTGCCGCCAAGATTCTTCCCTTCGATCTTTTCGAAACGCGCCGGCTTGTGGGCGCGTGCGTCGGCATTATCGGGCTGATCGCAACGTGGCGAATCGGCCGTCACCTGGCCGGCCCTGTCGCCGGATTGATCGCGGTCATCCTGCTCGCGACCTGTCCGCTCTATTACGGTCACATGTTCATCAATGCCAAAGACGCGCCTTTCGCTGCCGCCATGGCCGTACTGCTGCTCGGCATGGTTCGCGCGTTCGAAGAATATCCGCGACCGAGCGCTCGCACGGTCGCGCTCACAGGAGTTGGTCTGGGGCTTGTCTTCGGTTCACGTATCCTTGCCGGCATCGTCGCGCCCTATGCGCTTGTCGCCTTGCTCCTCATTGCGGTGGGTGAAGCACGTGACGCGGGATTGCGTCAGAGCGCTGCGCGTGTCGGTGAATTCATCTGGCGGATCGTGCCGGCGTTGGTTCTCGGTTACCTCATCATGGGCTTGCTATGGCCCTGGTCTATCCTGGAGCCTCTCAATCCGGTCCGCGCGGCAGAATATTTTGACAAGTTCTTCGAGAAACCGTGGCGAGAACTCTATGCCGGCAAAATAATCTCGGTCACGGCCATGCCTGCGGACTACCTGCCCCGTCTGTTCGCGCTCAAGCTCCCCGAAATCATGCTGGTGCTGGGACTGGCCGGCGTGGTTGGCGCGCTTTTCGCTGCCACACGGCGACAACTGCCGCTGAACCGGCGCGCCAGTTTTGTGCTCGTGGCGCTGGCCGCCATCCTGCCAGTTCTCGTGGCAATCGTAGCGCACCCCGCTTTCTACAACGGTCTGCGCCACTTCGTCTTCGTCGTACCGCCATTTGCAGCAATCGGCGGTCTTGCCGGTGCGTGGCTTTTCGAGCGGGCGCAAGCTTTCAGCAAGCTCGCAGCGGCGGCGCTCGCGGTGATCTTCGTCGGCGGGGTCGCCTTGCCGATCAGCGACATGGTGCGTCTGCATCCATATCAATACACGACGTTCAACTGGGCTTCCGGCGGCGTCCACATGGCGCACGACAACTACATGCTGGATTACTGGGGGCTTGCATTCAAACAGGCGGGCGCGGCGTTGCGCGCGAAGCTCGACGAAATGCACCTCAAGCCGCCAGGCGGCAGACGCTGGACCGTCGAGATCTGCGGCCCGCAGCGTCCGGCGGAAGTGGCGCTCGGGCCTGAATTTGAAACGACCTGGGACCGCAAGCGCGCCGATTTCGCGATGATGCTTGGCACGTTCTACTGCAGGGACCTGACCGCCCCTGTCCTGGTCGAAATCAACCGCGAAGGCATCGACTACGCCCGCGTCTACGACATACGCGGTCGACCGGTGCCTAATCTTCTCACTGAACCTCCTCCGTGAATGGCCGGTGCCTCACGTGCCCTTCGCCTCACTCAAAACTTCGGCGGCGATACGGTGGGCTTCGTTCGCGGCCGGAATGCCGCAATACAACGTCAATAACAGCAGGACTTCCTGAATCTGTTCCGCCGTGCAGCCGTTCTTTACGGCACCTTTGAGATGTACGCGCAATTCATTCTGGTAACCGGCCGCCGCCATCATCGCGACCATGGCAAGCGATTTGACCCCCGGCGCCAGCGCTGATCGTTGCCACACATCGCCGTAGGCATAGGCATTTATGATGTGCTGAAGTGGCTTTCCAAAGTCGCCGAACGCGTTCATGCGTTTGTCCACGGCCTCTCGGCCAAACATTTCGACGCGCAGCTTCAGTCCGCGCTCGTAAAGCTCTTTGTCATCCATGACCGTTTCCCTTCTCTGATCCCGCATCTGATTTGCCGTGAGCATGCCGGCCTGTCTAGTATGCGCCGACTGGCTTTCATCCCACCAACCTGCCCAACTCACTCATGATCAATGCCGCCGTAATCGGTCTCGGCCGCTGGGGAAAAAATATCGTCGATGCGGTCCAGGGCAAAAGCAAGCGCCTGCGATTTATCCGCGGCGTGAGCAAAGAGCCCGAATTGGTCCGCGATTTCGCAACCACCAAGGGCTTCGAATTGTCGACGGATTTCGAGGAGGCCGTTGCCGATCCTCGCGTTCAGGCGGTTTTCCTTGCGACCCCGCACTCACTGCATGTCGGACAGATTTCCGCCGTGGCGGCAGCCGGCAAGCCGGTCTGGTGCGAAAAACCGCTGGCCCTGACACGCGCGGATGCCGAGCGCGCCATTGCTGCTTGCAAAAAGGCTGGCGTGCCGTTCGCTCTGGGCAACAACAAACGATGCTTCCCCTCTATGCACGAGCTCAAACGCATCGTTGCCGAAGGAACCATCGGCGATGTCATGCATATCGAGGGCAACTTCACCAATGAACATTCGACGCGGGTAAAGGGTGGATGGCGCGACGATCCGCGCGAGTCCCCGGGTGGCGGCATGACCGGTGCGGGGCTGCACGTGCTCGACGCATTCGTCAACCTGGCGGGACCGATCAGGAAAGTGAACGCGTCCGTCTATTCGCGGAAGCCGCCGCCCGATCCGCGCGACGCGGCGGCGGCACTCGTGCAATTCGAAAGCGGCGCGACTGGCGTGCTTGCGACCGTGCGCGCCGCGCCGATGTACTGGCGGATCATGGTGTTTGGCAGCAAAGGCTCGGCGGAAGCCCGCGAGGAAACGATGCTGACAGTGGCAAAGATCGGCGAGCAGCCGGCAACGCAGGTCTACCCGGCGGCCGACTCGCTCGGGGTGTTACTGGAGTCTTTCGCTGAGACAATCGAAACCGGCAAACCTTTTCTGGTATCGACCGCCGATATGCTCGACGTCGTCGGCGCTTTCGAGGCGGTCATCCGCTCAATGGCGGAAGAGCGCCCGGTCAGTGTCTCGCGCGCCTGATCCCGTTATTGTTGCGGAATCCCCGCGGCTTCACGCACGGCATCCCACCGCTTGTATTCGCCGGCCATGAAATCTCCGAAGGCCTCGGGCGTCGATGCCTTGACCACCACACCCGCCGCAGCCAGACGCTCGCGCACGGCCCGGTCTGCCAGACTGTCATTGAGCGTCTTGTTCAATTTGGCGATCACCGGTGCGGGCGTGCCGCGTGGCGCGAACAGACCGTACCAGGTCGTCACGTCGTAACCCGGAAGAACGCCAGACTCGGCCGCAGCCGGAATATCCGGCACCGCCGGAAAACGGTCCTTGCCTGTGACCGCAAGCGCCTTGAGCTGTCCCGACTGAACGTGTCCGATCAACGCCGACACCGTGTCGAACAACACATCCGCGTGCTTGCCGAGAGTTGCGTTGATCGCTTCCGGCGAAGTCTTGAACGGAACGTGCAGCAGATTGACCTGCGCAGTTTGCTTGAACATTTCACCGGCGAAGTGCTGCGTGGCGGCAAAACCCGGACTGGCGAACACGATCTTGCCCGGATCCGCTTTCGCCGCATCCACCAGCTCCTTCACATTGTTGGCGGGAAAGTCCGGCCGGGTGACGATCAACAGGCTCGCGGTCGCAATCTGACCGATGGGAGCAAAAGCGGTCAAAGTGTCGTAACGCATATTTTTTCGTGTGACGGCGGCAATGATCTGGCCGGCCGTCATGATGCCCAGCGTATAGCCATCGGGATCGGCATTCGCGACCGCTTCATTGCCGATGATGCCGCCGGCGCCGGGCTTGTTCTCGACCACCACCGGCTTGCCCAACTGAGTTTGCATCGAATCCGCGAGGATGCGGCCAATGATGTCGGCACCGCCACCGGGGCCGAATGACACGATGATGCGGATCGGTTTCTGTGGCCATTCCTGCGCGCGGGTCGATGACGCAAGCGCACTGGCGAGCATCAAAGTCGTCATCGCCAGAACAACTAATTTTTTCATTGTCTTCCTCCCTCAGCCCCAATCGGGACAGCTTATGTTCTTCGCCGCCGGATTTCCTTGATGACGGCGCTGTTGTCGAGATCAGCCTCGCCGGCGCGTACGCATGCCTCAAGCACGTCCGCATGCACGCCAAGCACTGAAAGCTTTTGCCCGGCCGCCGCTGCCTGATCGAGCATCAGATGCACATCCTTCAATGTCTGCTTCACGCGGCCTTCCGCGGAAAAATCGCCGCGGACCATTTTCGGCCCTTTGGTCTCCATCACCTGCGAATAGGACGCCGAGCCGCGCGCGACATCGAGAAACGCGGCAGGGTCAAGGCCAAGCCGTTCGGCAAAAACCAGGCCCTCGGCCAGCGCCAGACGATTGAGGCCCAGGATCAGATTGACGGCAAGCTTGGCACGGCCTCCATCTCCGACTTTACCCACGTGGAACCGGCGCGCGAACAATGCGTCGAACACATCCTTCACCTCTTCCACGATCGAGGCGTCGCCGCCGATCAATGCAACGCCGTCGCCGCGACGCACCTGATCGCTGGTGCCGGATACCGGCACATCGAGATAACGGATACCGCGGGGAATGACGCGATTTGCGAGCGCAGCCACCCGATCCGGATCACAGGTACTCATGCACAGGACGATTTTTCCTGAGCCGTCACCGAGCGTGGGCAAAAACTCTTTCTCGACAACGTCCTCGACCTGTTCAGTGTTGAAGACTGCAAGAATGATACAGCGCGCGGATTTGGCCAGATCCGCGATGGATGGCGCAGGACGTCCGCCGATGTCCGCAAGCCGCGCAGTGCGCGCAGGATCGATGTCAAAACCGGTAACGGGAATGCCCGCCCCGACGAGCCGCCCGGCATAGACTTCACCCATCAGCCCCAGACCGACAATGCCGACCGAAGCGCTGGTCGCGCGCTCAGGCATGCGCGTATTCCCAGTACAACTCGCGTGCCTTGCGATAGAGGGGCCCAGGCTGCAGCGATCGATCCTCGATGCGGTTCACCGGCATCACTTTCGAGTAGTTGCCGGAAGAAAAAATCTCGTCGGCGGTCTGGATGTCGCGGTAGCTCAGCGTAGTCTCGACGACGTTGACACCAGCATCGCGCAGCAGCTTGATGACGCGCTGACGCGTAATGCCGTTGAGAAATGTGCCGTTCGGCGCCGGAGTGAACACCACGCCGTCCTTGCCGACGAAGATATTGGCTGTCGCAAGCTCCGCGACGTTGCCGAGCAGATCGAGCACGACGCAGTTGCCAAAGCCGCGCGCCTGCAACTCGATCAGCGCCCGCGCGTTGTTCGGGTAAAGGCAGCCCGCCTTTGCGTTCACCGGCATGCATTCAAGGCTCGGCTTGCGATAAGGCGACAGCGTGATCGAAAAGCCTTCCGGCTTGCGCATCGGTGCTTCGTACAAGCTGAGGCACCATTTCGTCGATTGTGGGTCGGGCGCGATCAGCAGCGCGCCGCTGTGCTCGGCCCAATACATCGGGCGGATGTAAAGAGCGACCTCTTTGTCGAAACGCTTGATACCGTCGCGAACAAGCTCCAGCCATTTGTCGGTCGGCACCGCCGGGCTTAGGTGCATCGTTTGCGCCGAGGCATTCACCCGCTCGCAGTGCAGATCGAGATCGGGTGAAACGCCCTCGAATGTGCGGGCTCCATCGAATACCGAAGAGCACAGCCAGGTCGCGTGGTCGCGCACGCCCATGATCGGCAGGTTGCCCTCGTGCCAATCGCCTTCATAGAAGGTCCACGTCTTCGACCAGCTTTGTCCCGACGCCATTCCTCACTCCCGGCTACAGCCACGGGTGCCTTTGCCCTCGCGGCAATCCTTTGTAACCATAGCCGCCCGCTGCGGAGGATACCATGTCGTCCATTTTCATCTTCGACGCGTATGGCACGCTGTTCGACGTGCATGCGGCGATCGCGCGTCATAAGGCACAGGCAGGGCCCGATGCCGATAGGGTCTCAGCGATCTGGCGGACGAAGCAACTGGAATACAGCTGGACCCTCACGCTGGCAGGACACTACACGGACTTCTGGATTCTCACCCAGCGCGCGCTCGATTTTGCTTTGGCCTCGGTGCCAAGCGTCGACAAATCGCTGAAGCCGGTTCTGCTCGACGCGTATTTCAAGCTCGATGCCTTTCCCGACGCGCGGATCGCGCTAAAGGCGCTCAAAGCGAAAGGCCGCAAGACCGGCATCCTCTCAAACGGATCGCCCAGCATGCTCAGGGGCGCGATTGAGGCTGCCGCGATCGGCGGCGATCTCGACGCCGTTCTTTCAGTCGATATCCTGAAAATGTTCAAGCCGCGGCCGGAAGTCTATCGCCTGGTCACCGACAAATTCCGATGCTCGCCCGGCGACGTCACCTTCGTCTCCTCGAACCGGTGGGACGTGATGGCCGGAGTTCGCGCGGGCTTTCGTGGTATTTGGGTCAATCGTTCCAACATGCCGGACGAATATCAGGATTTTCCACCGGCGCGGGTCCTGAAGGAACTGAGCGCATTGAGCGAAATCGACTAGCACTTTCGTCGCACTCGCAAGGCTGGCGCGATGCGAATTTGCGGCCTATATGCCGACTGCGACTCTCCTCATGTCCCCTGCCATGCAATCAATCATTTCCGTCACAGACCTGTCGAAACGCTACGCGTCGGGATTCGAGGCGCTCAAGAAGATCGACCTCGATATTCATCGAGGCGAGATCTTTGCCCTGCTGGGCCCCAATGGCGCCGGAAAAACGACACTGATCGGCATCATCTGCGGCATTCTCGTGCCGAGCGCGGGTAAGGTCATAGTCGATGGACACGACATCATCTCGGACTATCGCGCGGCCCGCGCGCTGATCGGGCTGGTGCCGCAGGAACTCCACACCGACGCCTTCGAAAGCGTATGGGCGACCGTCTCGTTCAGCCGTGGCTTGTTCAACAAGCCGAAGAACCCCGCCTACATCGAGAAAGTGCTGCGTGCGCTGTCGCTATGGGACAAGAAGGACGACAAGATCATGACGCTCTCGGGCGGCATGAAACGCCGGGTGCTGATCGCAAAGGCGCTATCACACGAGCCGCAGGTTCTCTTCCTGGATGAGCCCACCGCCGGCGTCGATGTCGAACTGCGCAAGGACATGTGGCAGGTCGTGCGCGATTTGCGGGATTCAGGCGTCACCATCATCCTCACCACCCACTACATCGAAGAAGCCGAGGACATGGCCGACCGCATCGGAGTGATCAACAAAGGCGAAATCATCCTGGTCGAAGAAAAGGCCGAGCTGATGCGCAAGCTCGGAAAAAAGCAGCTGACATTGCAGCTCCAGCAGAAGCTGCAGACGCTTCCGGCGGAACTGTCGGCCTTCAGGCTCACGATTGGGGAGGACGGAAGCTCGCTCATTTACGACTACGATACCAAGGCCGAGCGCACGGGCGTGGCGACGCTTCTCGGCGAGCTGTCCCGCGCCGGCCTGCGCATCCGCGATCTGCAGACGACGCAGAGTTCGCTGGAGGACATCTTTGTCGGATTGGTGAGTGACCGACAATGAACCTCAGAGCTGTCCGGGCAATCTACGGTTTCGAAATGGCGCGCACCGGCCGCACCATCTGGCAAAGCATTGTCTCGCCGGTTCTCTCCACCTCGCTCTATTTCGTCGTGTTTGGCGCAGCCATCGGTTCCCGCATCACCGAAATCGAAGGGGTGCCCTACGGGTCATTCATCGTACCGGGGTTGATCATGCTCACACTGCTGACCCAGAGCACGATGAACGCATCGTTCGGCATATATTTTCCGCGCTTCACTGGAACGATCTACGAAATCCTCTCAGCGCCGGTATCACCGTACGAAATCGTCCTCGGCTATGTCGGCGCCGCCGCAACCAAATCGATCATCCTGGGCCTGATCATCCTGGCAACCTCGTGGCTGTTCGTGCCCCTGCGCATTGCGCACCCGTTCTGGATGGTCACTTTCCTCGTTCTGACGGCAGCGACCTTCAGCCTCCTCGGTTTCATTATCGGGATCTGGGCAGACGGCTTCGAAAAGCTGCAGATCGTGCCGCTTTTGATTATCACCCCGCTGACTTTTCTCGGCGGCACCTTCTATTCGACCAGCGTCTTGCCGCCGCCCTGGCAAACCATCGCTCTGTTCAACCCCGTGGTCTACCTGATCAGCGGATTTCGCTGGAGCTTCTTCGAAATTGCCGATGTCAGCCATGCCGTCAGCGTCGGCATGACTTTGCTTTTCCTTGTCGTCTGCCTGGTCACCGTCTGGTGGATGTTCAAGACCGGTTACAAACTGAAAAAATGATGACCGGCACCCTGAAATAAGCCGCAGCGCTCGGGGTAAGTTTTTCGGGTCCGGAATACTTCAGGGAGTTGAACATGTCGTCGGTATCAAGAACGCTCGCAGGCCTCGCCCTGGCAACCGCGCTTTCGACAACGGTTGCCGCGCAAGGGTTGGTCACGCAAAAGAATATTTCGCTCGCGATGGCGCAAACGATTGCCCAGGCTGCTCTCGCCCAATGCGAGAGCATGGGTTTCAAGGTCTCGGTAACCGTCGTGGACCGCGCCGGACTTCCGATCGTGATGTTGCGTGGAGACGGCGCCGGTCTGCACACTCCTGAAGGCGCCGAGCGCAAGGCCTACACCGCGCGCACGTTCAGCCAGCCCTCCGCCGACTTCGTCAAGCGGCTGACGGAGAGACCGGAGACCGTCGGCTCGCGGCAATACACGCGCGTGCTCGCACTCGCCGGCGGGCTGCCGATCAAGACAGGCAATGAAGTCGTCGGCGCCGTCGGCGTCTCCGGATCGCCCGGTCAGGACGATGTCTGCTCGAAAGCCGGCATCGACAAGGTCGCCGATCAGCTCAAGTAAGTTCGGTCAGCTCGCCGACAAGGCATCGAGGATGCGCGCCCAGCTCCTGATGCCCTTGTGATAGCACTTCAGGTCGAACTTCTCGTTCGGAGAATGGACGCGGTCATCGTCGAGCGCGAAGCCGACGAGCAGCGAATCCATTCCGAGCACGTTCTTGAAATCTGCAACGATCGGAATGGAACCGCCTGCGCCAACGGCCACAGCCTTGTGGCCCCATTCATCGGCAAGCACAGCTCGCGCTTTTGTGAGTGCCGGATTGTCGAACGAAAGCTGGATAGCCGGCGCGAGGCCAAAATTGCCGAATTCGACCTTGCAGTCGGCAGGCAGGCGCGCCCGCACGAACGCACGGAAGGCGTCGCGGATTTTTTCGGGGTCCTGTTCGCCAACGAGGCGAAAAGAAACCTTTGCGCTGGCCTCACCGGGGATGACCGTCTTTGCGCCCTCTCCCGTGTAACCGCCGATGATGCCGTTGACCTCAGCCGTCGGACGCGTGGTGATCATTTCGATCAGCATGCGATCCTTCTCACCAGAGGGCTGCTTCAGTCCGATCGGGCCGAGGAATTTCTCCGGCGTGAGATCGAGCCCTTTCAGATCGGCCTTGATGTCTGCGGGAAGCTCTTTCACGCCGTCATAGAAGCCGGGAAGGGTCACGCGCCCATTCTTATCCCACATTGCACCGAGGATTTCGGACAGAAGGCGTAAAGGATTTTGCGCGGCGCCGCCGAACACCCCGGAGTGCAGGTCACGATCGGCGCAGATGATCTTCACATCCTCATAGACCAGCCCGCGGAGTGAGGTCGTCACTGCGGGCGTCTTCTGGTCCCACATCGCCGTATCGCAAACGAGCGCCAGGTCGAGTTTGAATTCATCGGCATTGTCGCGAACGAAGCTGAACAGGTTTTTTGAACCGCATTCTTCCTCGCCCTCGATCATCATGGTGATCGGCAAAGGCAGCTTTCCGGTGACAGCCTTGAATGCGCGGCAGGCCTCGATGAATGTCATCGCCTGACCTTTGTCATCGCAGGCACCGCGCGCGACGATAATCTTGCGCCCGTCCGGCAAAGTTTCGATGCGCGGCTCAAACGGCGGCGTCTTCCACAGATTGAGGGGATCGACCGGCTGTACGTCGTAGTGGCCATAGAACAGGACACGTGGGCCGGCGACGCCGTTCGACTTGCCGACCACAACCGGGTGACCCGCCGTCGGGCGCACTGAGGCTTCAAAACCGATTGATTTGAGATCGGCGGCGACGTGCTCGGCCGCTGCTCGGCACTGATCCTTGTAGGCCGGGTCGGTCGAAACGGAGGCGATCCGCAACAGGGCGAAAAGCCGTTCTACGCTTTGGTCAATATTCTGGTCGATGCGGTTCAGCACCGCGTCGAGGGTTTTCATGACGGACTCCTTCAGGGCTGGAGTCCGAAACTAGCAAGCTGAAAGGACGCGTCAATGCAGGGTCGGCTTGCCGAAAACTGCCGAGTTTGAAAGGTCGGCTATGGGCATGCCCCTGGCAAGCCAGCGCGGTCCGCGGCGCGCCGCCTGACGACCCTGAAGGGCAGCACCAAGCCGGCGATAGAGCATCCGCGGCGGGATGGTCGCGGAAATCGCCGTGAGATAACCGCGGCGACGAGCGGCGCGACGCAGTTGTGGCGTGACGACCGGAGCGATCATCAATGCGGGAACGCCGCAGCATCGGCCAGGCGCATCGCTTTCCGTCGTCGGTGCTGCGTCGGGGACCGGGGCACCGACTGCCACGAGGCAGGCATCGGCCCTGCCCGACTGACATAAGAGCCGCGCCTCTTCGAGGCCAGTCACCGCTGTGACCTGCGCGACCTCCATGCGCCGCAGGCGCGCGGCCAACACATGGCCGTGCTCGCTGTCAGTCACGACGACAACACGCAAACCTTTCATCGACTTCATGACGCGACCCTTTGCGATCCACCCGAGCCAATCCCTGTTGCGCCTGCACAAACCTCGCACGTCGAGCGGCGGCCAAGCGCACCGGTATATCCTTCTTCTGTCAGTGTTATTTGAGACTACACCGCCTGCTTAACCTAACAATCGACAAATCACCCGATGGTGAAACTACGAACGCGCATGTTGTATTTGTGCACGCGTGCTCGATCCGTGCGTCGTCGGTTGCCAACTGTTGTCGCCGTACGCAATTGCAGCATCGTGCAAGACCGCATCAGTGGACTTGAATTCGTACTGCGGTTGTCTCATTTCACTTGACTGTGGCTTTCGCGACGTCCGAGGCGTGATGTCGCTGTGCGTGATTGAGACTGCATCATGCTTGTCATTGACGAAAACGACGTTCAATATAATCGCAATTCCGCCACAAACGCGGGGGGCGTGAGGGGATCATGGAAGACTTGATCGGGCGTCTCGTCGCCAATGTTGGCGTCGACCGAAGTGCCGCGGAAAAGTCTGTTGGCATCATCCTCGACTTCCTTCTCAAGGATGGCCCGGCCGATAAAGTGAAAGCCCTCATCGACAAGATCCCAGGAGCAGAAGCCTTGCTGGCAAGTCAATCGGAAGGTGCTGGCGGGTTTTCGATGGGCGGCATCATGGGCGTAGGTACCAAAATGATGTCAGCGGGACTGAGCATGGGTCAGGTGCAAGCTGTCACGCGCGAGACCATCGCCTACGCCCGCGAAAAGATCGGTGACGACGCTGTCGGAGAAATCGTCGGCGCCATTCCCGGATTAAGTCAGTTCGTTTGAATCCATTCTAGGCAACCAAAGACAAGAAACGGCGGAGGAGCGGATGTCCTATCCCATCACCGACATCGACGGGATCGACGGCGAAGTCGCCGTCGTTCTCAAGTCGGCGGGAATCAGGTCGTCTGACCGCCTGCTGGAGGCAGCGCGTACCGTCAAGGGCCGGAAGATGCTTGCCGCGAAAACCGGGTACGACGAGAAGCGGCTCCTGTACTGGGCCAACATCGCCGACCGCATGCGCATCAAGGGCGTGCGTAAGGAATATGCCGAACTGCTGCAGGCCGCCGGCGTGGATACGGTCAAAGAACTCAAGTACCGAAACCCTTCCAATCTGGCCAAAGCGATGGCCGACGCCAACAAGCGGCGCAAGGTCGTCCGGCTTTTACCATCGGAGAAAGTCGTAAGGCGGTGGATCGAAAACGCCAGAACGTTGCCGCTGAAGATCACTTACTAGCGGTCTGAGGCCTGCTTGACAGTCCCTCGCCGACCGCGCAAAGCGACCGGCATGGAAAGCGTCCGTACCCTCGATAAAGCAGCCGGAACCGGGCCGAAACCATCACCTCTCACGCTCTCCGCGTTGTTCTCGCCCGGCCGACCGCTGGTCATGGGTGTTCTCAACGTTACCCCGGATTCCTTTTCCGATGGTGGCCGGTTCCTCGATCCAACCGTTGCCATCGCACATGCCGCCGAAATGGCCCGGCAAGGGGCCGACATCCTCGATATCGGAGCGGAGTCCACGCGCCCCTATGGCGATCCGGTCCTGGTATCGGCTGAAGATGAAAAGGCGCGTCTCGCGCCGGTCGTGCCAGAAGTGGTCAAGCTCGGTCTGCCGGTGTCGATCGATACGATCAAGGCTTCGATTGCAGCCTGGGCGATCGACCAAGGGGCGGCGATCGTCAATGACGTGTGGGGCCTGCAGAAGGACCCGGACATGGCGCCACTGGTGGCCACGCGGCGCGTCCCGGTGATCGTGATGCACAACCGCGAGGCCGCCGATCCTGCCATAGATATCATTGCCGACGTGATGGCCTTCTTTACCCGTTCGCTCGAGATCGCGGCTCGTGCCGGGATTTCGCGCGAGAGTATCGTGCTCGACCCCGGCATCGGCTTTGGCAAGACGCCGGAACAGAGCATCATTTGTCTTGCACGACTTGCGGAGTTCAGGTCTTTCGGCTTGCCGCTGCTCGTCGGCGCCTCACGCAAGCGTTTCATCAATTCGGTGACGCCCTCGCCGCCGGACGAACGCATCGGCGGATCGATTGCCGCACATCTGCTGGCAGTCCAGGCAGGCGCGGCGATCGTGCGCGCCCACGACATCGCTGAAACCGTTCAGGCGCTCCGCGTAAGCGCTGCAATCGAGGCCGCCCGATGAGTGACCGGATTTTTGTAAAAGGACTGGCCTTGCATGCCTATCACGGCGTCATGCCGCACGAGGCCAAGGTGGGGCAAACATTCACGCTCGATCTCGATCTCGAAATCGATCTGGCCGCCGCTGCCCGTTCGGACAAGGTGGTCGATACCGTGTCCTACGACAAGGTCGTGGACTGCGCGACCGAAGCGTTTTGCGGCGAACGCTACCGCCTGATCGAAGGCGCAGCCGGCCGCGTCGCGGATGCCGTGCTGGCGGATTTTCCACGCGTGCGCTCAGTGCGGGTCACGATCCACAAGCCGCACGCCCCGATCGCCGCGACGTTCGACGATATCGGTATTACGCTTGTGCGGAGCCGTCATGGTTGAAGCGCTGTTGGCGCTCGGCGGAAATGTCGGAAACAGCCGGGCCATTCTTGACCGCGCTATCGCGATGCTTTGCGACGGCAAGGACGTGCGCCTGACCGCACGCTCGTCCGACTATCGGACGCCACCGTGGGGTTTCAAATACCAGCCGCACTTCGTCAACCTCGCCATTTCCGTCGAAACCACGCTCACGCCGCGCGAGCTTCTGGAGCGTGCACAGCAGATCGAGTTGAGGCTCGGGCGCGATCGTGCGCATGAAAAGAGAAACGGGCCGCGTACGGCCGATATCGATATCATCGCCTATGACGATGTGACGCTGGATGAACCCAACCTCACGCTGCCGCACCCGCGCCTGTTCGAACGCGCTTTCGTTCTGATCCCGCTGGCAGAGATCGCGGGCGACCGCGTGATCGCCGGGCGACGTGTTGACGAGGCGGCAAGCGTGGTGGATGGCGGAACAATCCAGCGGCTGCCCTAAAGGCCTGCCCATTGAGGCCTGCGCGTTGAGGCCTGCACATTGAGGCTTGCGCGTCGAGGCCTGCGCGTTCCGGCTATGCACCTTGCGCCAATGCGATGGCTCCATCGCGCTGACTGTGGCATTTTGCTTCCATGACCGACGAACTCAGTCTTGCCGCCGAATTCCCACCCGTGACGGAGACGGAGTGGCGAAGGCTGGTCGAGGCCGCGCTCAAGGGCGCCGATTTCGACAAGCGCCTGGTCAGCCGGACCTATGACGGGTTGCGGATCGAGCCGCTTTATCCGCGCGCCGTGGGTGCAAAGCCGGTCGCCGGACGAAGCCCGGGTGCGCGGTGGAGCGTGATGCAACGGGTCGATCATCCCGATCCGGCGGCGGCTAATGCCCAGGCGTTGACCGATCTCGAGAATGGCGCGACCGGGCTGACCCTGGTCATGGCCGGATCGACCAATGCCAATGGCTATGGTCTTGACCCCTCCCCTGAGACGCTCGCCCGGGTGCTCGAGGGGGTGAAGCTCGATGCCGGCATCAGGATCGATTTCGATCAGGGGCCGGCAAGCCTGCCAGTCCTGCGGCAGTTTGCCGAGCTGGTGCGGCGGCAGAACGTGCGGCCCGACGCCATCGACGTCGCCACCGGTGTCGACCCGATCGCCGCCTTCGCCCTCTCCGGCCACTCAAAATTTTCGTGGAGCGAGTTGTCGACCGATTTTGTTGCAGCGGCGCGCGAACTTCATGAGCGTGGTTTTCGCAAATCATTTGCAGCCGCGGATGGACGAACTATTCACAATGCCGGCGGCTCCGACGCACAGGAGCTGTCTTTCGCTATCGGAAGTGCTGTCGAGTATCTACGTGCTTTTGATAAAAACGGCGTCTCACCCGATATTGCGCGCGACATGATCTATTTTCGGTTATGCGCCGACACAGATGAATTTCTGACCATCGCCAAATTCCGCGCTTTACGAAAACTTTGGGCGCGCGTCGAAGAGGCGTGCAAGCTCACTTCAAAACCCACTTACCTAGCCGCGGAAACTGCGTGGCGAATGATGACCAGACGCGACCCCTATGTGAACATGTTACGCACAACGATCGCCATTGCCGCAGCGGGACTCGGTGGTGCCGACAGTGTTACCACCCTGCCTCACACCGTGGCCCTCGGATTGCCAGACGCCCTAGCGCGTCGCATTGCTCGCAACGCCCAACTTATTCTTCTTGAAGAATCGCACCTGGCGAAGGTGAGCGATCCCGCTGCGGGATCCGGTGCTATCGAAGAACTTACAAGCAAACTCTGCGCCGCCGCTTGGAACAAATTCCAGGAAATTGAATCACATGGTGGCGTCTGGGCGGCGCTGGAAAACGGCTTTATCCAGTCGAGTGTCGCGAGCGTTCGATCCCAACGCCAGCAGTCAGCCGCCCGACGAAAGGACGCAATTACAGGCACGAGTGATTACCCGAATTTAGGTGAGGCCACGGCGGTCACACTTGATGTCGCAGAGGTCAGTTCGAACAAAGAGGCCACGCCGGCAATTACGGTTCAGGCGTTACCGCGTACACGACTCGCCGAACCGTTTGAACGTTTGCGGGATGCTTCGGATCGCATATTGGAGAAGACCGGGACAAGACCGAAAGTTTTCTTGGCCAACCTCGGAAAGATCTCTGATTTCACTGGTCGCACCACTTACGCCAGAAATTTTTATGAGGCCGGCGGCATTGAGGCCGTGAACAATGACGGCTTCAACAGTCGAGCTGATATCGTGGCTGCCTTCAAAAGGTCGGGCGCTCGACTCGCCTGTGTGTGCTCGTCAGACAAGGTTTACGCAAGCGAAGCTGTGGAGACTGCCAAAGCGCTGACCGATGTGGGAGCTATCGTTCAACTCGCCGGTCGACCCGGCGAGAACGAGGCCAAATGGCGACAGGCAGGCGTTAAAGCCTTCATTTATGTGGGATGCGACGCGCTTGCGACCCTGCAGGCCGGGCATGATATTCTAAACGTCAAATGAGTTAGATACCCAACTTCGCCAAAGTCGATTTTGCTGATGCGGCGACGTCAGTCGGAAAGGCCACGGCTACACCCTGGGCCACGCCGGAAGGCATCGCCGTCAAACCTATCTACAGCGAGGATGACCTCGCCGGTCTCGACTTCCTGAACACCTTCCCAGGTAAGCCGCCGTTTCTTCGTGGTCCTTATCCCGCGATGTACGCGGCCCAGCCCTGGACAATTCGTCAGTATGCCGGTTTCTCAACCGCCGAAGATTCAAATGCCTTCTACCGGCGCAATCTTGCGGCTGGACAGAAAGGCCTCTCCATCGCCTTCGACCTTGCAACCCACCGCGGCTATGACAGCGATCACCCTCGCGTGTCGGGTGACGTCGGAATGGCGGGCGTCGCAATCGATTCGATCTACGACATGCGCACATTGTTCTCGGGGATCCCGCTGGACCAGATGAGCGTATCGATGACCATGAACGGCGCGGTGCTACCCATTCTGGCCCTCTACATCGTCGCAGCCGAGGAGCAAGGTGTCCCACACGAGAAGCTCTCGGGCACGATCCAGAACGATATTCTCAAAGAATTCATGGTCCGCAATACTTACATCTATCCGCCAGGTCCCAGTCTGCGGATCATCTCGGACATTTTCGCATTTACGTCGGCCGAAATGCCGAAATTCAATTCCATTTCAGTGTCCGGCTATCACATGCAGGAGGCGGGTGCGACGCAAGACCTCGAGCTCGCGTACACCCTGGCGGATGGTGTTGAGTATGTCCGCGCCGGACTTAAAGCGGGACTTACAATCGATCAGTTTGCGCCGCGCATTTCTTTCTTCTGGGCGATCGGCATGAACTATTTCATGGAAATCGCCAAGCTACGCGCGGCCCGCATGTTGTGGGCAAAGCTCGTCAAGACATTCAACCCTGAAGACGTGCGCTCGTTGTCGCTACGCACGCACTGTCAGACTTCGGGCTGGTCTCTCGCCGCGCAGGATGTCTTCAACAATGTGGCCCGTACTATGATCGAGGCGATGGCTGCAACGCAGGGTCAAACCCAATCGTTGCATACCAATGCACTCGACGAAGCTCTTGCTTTGCCCACTGATTTTTCAGCTCGTATAGCACGTAACACCCAAATCGTTTTGCAGCAGGAAGCCGGCGCCACTCGCATCGTCGATCCGTGGGGTGGCTCCTACTACGTAGAGCGGCTCACCTACGAGCTCGCACGGAAGGCTTGGGGGCACATTGAAGAAGTCGAGGCCCTTGGTGGGATGGCCAAGGCAATCGAGGCAGGCATTCCCAAGCTGCGTATCGAGGAATCTGCAGCAAAGACGCAAGCCCGCATCGACGCCGGCGCGCAATCGGTCGTCGGGGTGAATAAGTACGTACCGACCGACGAAAAACCGATTGAGGTGCTCAAGATAGACAATTCCGCAGTTCGCATACATCAAATCGAAAAGCTTCAACGTCTCAAAGCAGAACGCGACCCAGCCGTGTTGCAGGACACCCTCGATGCGCTCACACGTGCCGCCGATCGCGGCAACGGTAATCTGCTGGCGCTTGCAGTTGATGCTGCACGGGCAAAGGCAACCGTCGGAGAAATCTCGGCGGCGCTCGAGAAAGTGTTCGGCCGCCATCGCGCCGAAATCAAAGCGATTACCGGAGTTTACAAGCGGGAGGTCGGCATGACCGGCGCCGTCGGGCGTGTGCGCACGGCAGTTGAGGCATTTGAAGTTGCCGAGGGCCGCCGGCCTCGCTTGTTAGTCGCGAAGATTGGACAAGATGGCCACGACCGCGGACAGAAGGTGATTGCATCAGCCTTCGCAGACCTCGGCTTCGACGTAGACATTGGGCCGCTGTTCGCCACCCCAGCTGAAGCGGCCCGTCAAGCGGTGGAAAACGACGTCCATATCCTCGGCGTGTCATCGCTTGCCGCAGCTCACCTGACCCTTGTACCAGAACTAAAAGCTGAACTGGCCAAACAAGGCCGAGATGACATCATGATTGTTGTCGGAGGCGTAGTACCACCTCAGGACTACGAAGCATTGATGCAATCGGGAGCTGAGGCAATTTTCCCGCCCGGCACGATTATCGCGGACGCTGCCGAAAATCTTCTCAAGACCCTCAACAAACGTCTCGGACACGGCAAAGAGGCTGCCGAGTGAGGCGGGTCCTCGTATTGCCAGTCGTGCTCGGCAACCTATTACTGGCAGCTTGTATCGATTCGTCAGGGCCGATTTTACAAAATGGGCAACCTTTGTTCGGCCTACAGTTGCGACTGCAATTTTACACGCTACGGAAGGGCTTTGCCGACGAACCCGAACAAGCGTCATTCAAATGGGACGGCACCCAATATACTCGTGTCGGCGGGGGTATGAGCGATATTACTTCCTTTAGCGTGCAAAGGCTTGAAGGTCGCGCCTATGTCATTCAGAGCCTGGCGTCCAAGCGTCCAAACATTTTTGAGTATGCCGTCGCTTACAAGCTGACTGAAGGTGTCTACCAAGTCACGGCAATTGACGAGGATGACGCCGATGGCGCCACACGGGCGCGGTACTGTCGTCGGGTCGACGAAAGCCCTTGCCGTATTTCGAGCCAGAAGGAATTGTTTGCGTTCGCGCGTGCTACGGACGCCCGCCAAAAGGGAGAAGGCGCTTTGGTACTTCGCCTGCCAACCGACAATTCAGAGTCGCCACGCTAGGGACTTCGATGGCCTCGCGCACGCTTCCCCCGGCCGACCTCGCTCGCGGTATCCGCACGGGCAACCGTGCGACCTTGGCCCGTGCGATTACGTTGATAGAAAGCAAGCGCGCCGACCATCGCAAAACCGCACATCTTCTCGTACAGGAGTTGTTGCCACATACAGGGAATGCCGTCCGCCTCGGCATCACTGGCGCACCCGGTGCGGGAAAATCGACCACCATTGACATTCTCGGCACTTACCTCACCGGCAAAGGCCACAGGGTCGCAGTCTTGGCAGTCGATCCGTCGTCTAGTCGTACCGGTGGATCGATTCTCGGCGACAAGACACGCATGGCCCAGCTTGCTGTCGACGCAAACGCGTTTGTACGGCCCTCCCCGTCTTCTGGAACACTTGGCGGCGTTGCGGCCAAGACACGCGAAACCATGTTGATTTGCGAGGCGGCTGGCTACGACGTCATTTTGGTCGAAACTGTCGGCATTGGTCAGTCGGAAACTGCAGTCGCGGATATGACTGACTTTTTTCTTGTGCTGATGATTCCCGGCGCCGGCGACGAGTTGCAAGGTTTGAAAAAGGGAATTGTCGAACTCGCGGATATGCTTGCAGTCAACAAGGCGGATGGCGACAACATAGAGGCTGCGAAACTGGCAGCGGCGGAATACCGCGCTGCGCTCAACATCTTGACCCCGCAGTCATCGACGTGGTCACCACCGGTCATTACTTACTCGGCTCTTACGGGAAATGGCATTGACAGATTGTGGGCTCAAATTCTCACACACAAGGAGAAGATGACCGCTTCGGGCGAATTGGCAGTGCGACGGCGTCACCAGCAGGTGAAATGGATGTGGACGATGCTTGAGGAGCGACTCACTGCGCGTTTGCGCAGTGACGCATCCATTCGTGCGAAATTGCGACAGGCTGAGATTCAGGTCGCCGCCGGCAAGCTGGCACCTACACTCGCGGTTGAAGAAATCGCACGGCTGCTCGGCGTCTAGATGAACGCGCTAACTATTCTGGTCACCGGTTTCGGACCTTTTCCGGGCGCGCCGTTCAATCCAACCGGGCCCTTGATTGCAAGGCTTGCAAGATTGCGACGGCCAGCACTCGCCAACGTAACGATCATCCCTCATGTTTTTCAAACCAGTTACGCAGCGGTGGACCGCGACTTGCCTCGACTGCTCGCCAAGCACAGGCCAGACGCGCTTCTTATGTTCGGGCTTGCGCCGAGGGCAAAGATGCTGCGCATTGAAACGAGGGCACGTAATGCATCGGGATCATTTCCGGACACATCGGGTCGTACCTTGCCCGGCCGGAAGATCCGAGTTGATGGCCCACCAGATTTGGCACTGCCTCACGGAATCAAATTACTCGCTGCTGCACGCAGCATAAAAGTGCCGGCCACGCTTTCACGCGATGCAGGACGCTATCTGTGTAACTATCTCTGTTGGCGCGCCAGTGAAGCGGCGATGGAAAATTGTCCGCGTCTTGCCGTATTCGTCCACGTGCCACCCGTTACACGCAAGGTTCTACGCCCGAGCAAAAAGCATCGTGCAAGTCTCGACGACCTTTCGCACGCTGCCGACTGTTTTCTACTAGCCACTACGACAATCGCTCGGCGTATGAGACGCCACTTTTAGGCCCGAAACTCGATATAGTGGCATCCCCATGATCCGCTATCGACACATTGGTACGAGAACTTTCGTTATGCTCATCCTGTTGATCGTTTTCCTTGTACCCATTGCTGCTCGGGCCGTTGCGTACGCGATCGGTGACAATCCTCGTTCTTGGCGCGACGCCGATTGGTCAAGTACGGGGGTCTTACCGTCCGCGGGCGAATATGCGGCAGCGCGCGTGATCGTTTTCACCGGCACGGCGGGCGCCTGGAAAGGCATCTTCTCTGTTCACAGCTGGATCGTGCTTAAGCGGCGGAACGAAGCGCGTTGGACGCGCTATGATGTCGTAGGTTGGGGCGAGCCGGTGCGAGTGAATAACTGGCCCGTGGATGGACGTTGGTACGGCAACGAGCCAGTCATGCTTGCCGACATATCCGGAACGGAGGCCGAGAAACTGATCCCTCGCATCGAGAAAACCGTGAAGGCCTACGATTACTCGCAATCCGGCGACTATCGGATCTGGCCAGGGCCAAACAGCAACAGCTTCATTGCCGCTATCCTGCGTACCGTGCCCGAACTGGGTGTGACCTTGCCATCAAACGCGGTTGGGCGCGATTTCCGACACGGATTTTATTTGGGACCGACTGACAGCGGCACCGGCATCGAGATCAACTTGAGCGGTTACGCTGGCCTAAAGGTCGGCTGGGTTGAGGGCATCGAGATTAATTTCTTGGGGTTGGTCGCAGGTCTTGATGTGCGTTACCCCGCGGTGAAGCTTCCTGGTTACGGCCGCCTCGGCATTGGATCACCGGTAACAACTGCACTTGCGCGATAATTTACTGCACGCGTATCAGGATCAAGCCGCAAACGATCATGAGCGCGGCAACGATGCGAACAGCGCGGAGCGGCTCTTTGAGCACCACAACGGCGATTGCGGCGCCAAATAGTACGCTGGTCTCGCGCAGAGCCGCAACGACTGCGATCGGCACAATCGTCATTGCCCAGATCGCGATCCCGTAAGAAAGAAATTGTAGCGCCCCGCCCGCTAGACCGCGACGCCAATAGAGATGCATCGCTGGTATTACATCGCGGCCGTCGCGATAGAGGGCATAAGGCACCATCACCAATGCAATTCCCAAAAACAGCCAGACTGAATAGGCGTTGGGGTTGGTGGAGGCGCGCGCACCTATTCCGTCAACAACTGAGTAGCCGCAGACTGTAATTGCCGTGAAGAGCGCAAAACCAATGGCACGGCGATCGACGACGGCAAGATCGCGTCCACCACGTGCAGACAGCAAAAGAACCCCTGCAACCAAGGCAAGGATGCCAGTCCACCCGACCAGGCTCAATCTTTCGCCGACGATGACGGTTGTCGCGGCGGCCGTCATCAGCGGCGCGGAGCCGCGAGCGATCGGATAGACCTGGCCGAGATCGCCGGTGCGATAACTTTCGATCAACGACGCGAAATAGATGAGGTGAATCGCAACCGATGCGACGAGCCACGGCCAGGCACCCCACGCCGGAAGACCCACGAACGGAACAAGTACCAGCGCGACGATCGGCTGAGCCGATCGAAATTAACGTGGTGGTAGAAAGCGGATCGAGTCCGACCTTGATTAGAGCATTCCAGCCGGCATGACAGGCGGCGGCGAATAAAACCGCGAGGAAAACAACATTTTCCATCAGCATCTGTGTCCGGTCGTTCGACAAAAGGAGGGGGCGGATGGAGGGAATTCGACCCGTCGCCGGGTTCAAGCCCGTTGCGGCGCAATAGGAACCGCATTTTTATCTCAGCAACCCTAGCCGATCGGACAGACCGAGAGTATCGTTTCTTAAACGCCAAATAAAACGGCGCTATTGGGAGGATACGCTAATGGGACAATCACGTCTTTCACGTCGTACTGTTCTCAAGACCGCTGCTCTTGGTTCGGCAGCGGCGATTACCGCGCCTTATGTTAGCGGTGTCTATGCCGCAGGTACGTTGTCTTTGGGTTGTTGGGACCATTGGGTACCCGGAGCGAACAAGGCGTTCGATAAGATCTGCAAGGAATGGGGCGACAAGAACAAGGTCGATGTACACATCGACTACATCACCTCCCAAGGCGAGAAAGATAAACTGACCGCCGCGGCGGAAGCCCAGGCCGGCACCGGTCACGACATCATGTCGCACCGTGACTGGAACATTCAAATCCACCAGCGCCTGCTCGAACCGCTCGATGACGTGATTGCCCAATTGATCAAGCAGTACGGCCCGATCAGTCCGGTTGCTGAATATCTCGCCAAGATCAAAGGCACTTGGCGCGGCGTACCGACCGCCATCGGCAGTCAGGTCAAACCATGTCAATCACGAGTTGATCTCTACAAAGAACATTGTGGAATCGATCTGGTCGACATGTTCCCAGCCGACGAGGCGCAGTACGACAAAGCCAAAACGGACAAGTGGACGTGGGATCTGTATCTCGATTGCGCGCAGAAGTTACACAAGGCCGGTTTCCCGGTTGGCCTGCCAATGGGTCAGACCAGCGACGCTGTGGACTGGGTCGGTGCGCTCTTCAAGTCCTACGGCGTGGTGATGATCGACGAGAAGGACAACATCAAGGTCAACTCGGACGAAACTCGGGCGGCGCTTGAATACTTGAAGAAACTCATGGCGGTTAACCCGCCGGAAGTTTACGCCTGGGATGACGCTGGCAACAATCGATGGATTATCTCTGGCAAGGGCTCAGGAATAATGAATCCGCCGAGCTCGTGGGCCGTCGCCAAGCGTGACAATCCGAAAGTTGCGGAAAACATCTGGTGTCACGCGATGCCGAGAGGTCCGAAGGGCCGTTTCGTCGGTCAACTTCCGCAATTCTACGGCCTGTGGAGCTTCTCGAAGAACAAGTCGGCCGGCAAAGATCTCTTGCTGCATGTATCGCAAAAGGAATTGATAGCTCAGTTGGTCGCCGCCTCAGTCGGCTACGACCTGCCTTCGTTCAAGAGCATGTACGACCTCGATACCTGGAAGACAGTCGAGCCGCCGAAGGGTGTGGTTTACAGCTATCCACCGCGCGGCGATGAGCAAACCTCGATGTTCGGCGCGCCGGCTCGCTCCGAAGTCGGTGCTCAGATGTACAACCAGGCCATCAATACCGTGATGGTCGCCAAGCTCACTCAGGGCAACGAGAAGCTCGACGACGTCATCAAGTGGGCGGAAAAGGAACTTGAGGGCGCGCTTCGCGCCTGACCTTTTGGAGTTAGTCATCACAAATCGTGTGCCGGCCGAGTTGGCCGGCACACGCGACGTTGATCCACAGTCGAGGAGCGACCGTTAATACGTCGAAGCAGTGCATGGCAGATACAGTGCATACATGGGTTCCGGCGCTTCAGGAGACCGGCACGCGCATACCGGCTCGCAGCGGTCTTCGAAAATTTCTTCGGCAGCGCTCGACAACCGCTTTTCTGATGTGTCTGCCACTTATTTTGATCATCACCAGCCTTGTTATCTATCCGGCCCTCTACTCGATCTATCTGTCGATGCTGAACAAGGCCCAGACGAGGTTCATCGGTCTTGGAAATTTCACTTTCCTGCTGTCGCGCGACGTTTTCTGGATGGTGGTGCAACAGTCGGCAATCTTTGCGCTCTCCGCCGTTTTCTTGAAAGCGCTCATAGGCCTGATCACAGCGCACCTCATCAATAATCTGCCCAGCAAAGGCCAGCGCAAATGGCGCGGCATGCTCCTTGTGCCTTGGGTGATCCCCCTTGCCCTCTCGTCGCTCGGCTGGTGGTGGCTGTTCGATCCGACCCATTCAGCATTCAATTGGATCTTGAACGGACTTGGCTTCAGTGAAGTCGCGTGGCTAAGCGATCCTTATTGGGCTCGTTTTTCTGTGATCCTGGTCAACGTATGGTACGGCGCACCGTTCTTCCTGATTATGTATCTAGCCGCGTTGAAGTCGGTACCTGAGCAGCTCTACGAAGCCGCGGCGATCGACGGCGCAAATGCCTGGCAGAGGTTTGTCCATATCACATTGCCGATGATGCGTAATATCATTGCGATCACCGTGCTTTTCTCTCTCATCGTGACCTTTGCCAATTTTGACATCGTGCAGATCATGACGGCGGGCGGCCCGCGAAACATGACGCACGTGTTTGCGACGTATTCCTTCCTGCTCGGAATCCGTTCCGGCGACTTGCCTTTGGGCGCCGCGACGTCGTTGTTCATGTTCCCGATTCTGGCGATTGCAGCGGTGTTCATCCTGCGCGGTGTGCGAAAGCGCGGGAGGGAAATCGCATGACCTCTGTCGCTATTGAAGTTCCGAAAGCCGCCGGCAGCGCAACGGCAAGCCAGCCTGAAACGCAATCGCCGATGGGCCCTGATCACTTCTTACGTATTTCTGGTGATCTTTGCGATCTTCTTCCTGATGCCGCCCTACTACATGATTGTGACTGCGCTTAAGAGCGATGCCGAGGTCGCTCACATGGCGACTAATCCTTGGATCATCGCCAACGGAATTACGTTCGACCAGTTCAAGATACTGTTTACGCAGACCGATTTTCTGATTTTTTTCAAGAACACAGCCATCGTTACTGTTGCCGTGGTCATCATCACCATGGTCGTCAGTGTGCTGGCGGCATTCTCTCTTGGTCGCATGCGATTTTGGGGGTCAAGCATACTCGCGACGGGCATCTTTCTGACTTACCTCGTGCCCGACACGCTGCTGTTCATTCCGCTGTTCCAGATCGTGAAAGCAATCGGCCTGCTCAATTCCTATTGGGGAATGGTGCTGGTCTATCCGACGCTGACGGTGCCGTTCTGCACTTGGATCATGATCGGCTACTTCCAATCCATTCCGAAGGAGCTTGACGAAGCGGCCCTCATCGATGGCGCTGGCCACATGCAAATGCTGCTGAAAATCTTCATTCCAGTGGCGCTTGCCCGGCATCATCGCAGCAACCATTTTCGCGTTCACGGTGTCCTGGGCAGCCTTCGTCTATCCGATGGCCTTTCTCTATTCGGCAGACCAGCAGGTGCTCACCGTCGGTACAGTGACCAGCCTGATCCGCGCTGATGTCTACAAGTGGGGCATGCTGATGGCTGGCGCACTCGTCGCCGCCGCCCCGCCTCTGGTGATCTATGCTTTCCTCATGGACTACTACATCGCCGGGCTAACCTCTGGCGCAACCAAGGGCTGACCACCATGGCTGAAGTTGCGTTGCGTCAAGTTGTGAAAAAGTTCGGAGACGTCGAAGCGGTGCGCTCGATCGATCTCGACATTCCGGACAACGAATTCGTCGTTCTGGTTGGCCCTTCCGGTTGCGGCAAGAGCACGACACTGCGGATGATCGCCGGTCTCGAGGAAGTCACTTCCGGTGACATCTGCATCGGCGGCGAAGTCGTCAATGACTTGCCCCCGAAGGATCGCGACATCGCGATGGTGTTTCAAAACTATGCGCTTTATCCCCATATGACGGCATTCGAGAACATGTCGTTCGGGCTCAAGCTGCGCAAGTTCTCCAAGAGCGAAATTCAGTCAACGGGTCGAGCACGCCGCGCGTATTCTGGACATCACAGAGCTGCTTGATCGCCGCCCGAAAGCACTGTCAGGTGGACAACGTCAGCGCGTCGCCATGGGCCGCGCGATCGTGCGCAATCCCAAGGTATTCTTGTTCGATGAGCCTCTATCGAACCTCGACGCCAAGCTCCGCGTGCAAATGCGGACGGAAATAAAGCGTGTCCATCAAAAGGTGAAGACGACGACTGTCTACGTCACCCATGACCAGGTTGAGGCAATGACGCTTGCCGATCGCGTGGTGGTGATGAACAAAGGCATCATTGAGCAGATCGGCACGCCGCAGGAACTCTATCATCGTCCGCGCACCCGTTTCGTTGCCGGTTTCATAGGCTCACCGGCAATGAACTTTATCCCGTGTCAGCTTGACCAAAATGGCGCGAACATGCGTGTCCGCGTTACCGACAGCATCAGCCTGCCGGTCCCGGCCGACCGGGTAAACTCGCTACCAATCGTTTGTCGGCAAGCCGGTGACACTCGGACTCAGGCCGGAACACATCACGGAGCCGCGCCAGAACGGCCATAGCGATGGATCCGATTTCGACGGTGACGCTGGACGTCGTCGAGCCGATGGGCATGGAGACGATGGTTTTTTTCAGCGTGAACGGGACTGAATTTTGTGGTCGTGTCGAACCCAGCAGCGCAGGCGACGCAGGGAGCAACATGCGGCTGCACGCCAACGTCGACCACATGCACCTGATCGATCCTGCGAGTGGCGCGGTAATCTAGCGATCTCTCACGCCTTCGCCGACGAAGACTTGTCGCCGACGCCGCCGGCGCCCACAGTTTCGGCCCCGCCCGCTGATATTGCGGTGGCCGGACGACATCCGCACCGAGCGCCTTGGCCGCATGCCAGCCCCAATGCGGGTCGTCAAGAAAGCAACGCGCCATTGAAACCAGGTCGGCCTGTCCTTTGGCAACAATCTCTTCGGCGTGATCGGGCTTCACGATAAGACCCACAGTGCGTGTGGGAATGTCAGCCTCTTTTTTCACGCGAGCTGCGACGGACACATTGTAGCCAGGCTCGGTCGGATTGCGGATGTCAGCAGCCACACCACCTGACGAAATGCAGATGAAGTCGAGACCCTCGCCTTTCAAGGCCTTGGCAATTGCAACCGCATCGTCAGGAGTAAGCCCGCCTTCGCGCCAGTCGCTCCCTGTGATGCGCGCACCCAACGGTACCGCTTTTGGAACTACGGCGCGCACCGCGCGCGCAATTGACAAGGGAAACCGCATGCGATTCTCAAAGGAGCCGCCGTACTGATCCGTGCGCTTGTTTGAAATTGGCGACATAAAGCCGTGCGCAAGATAGCCATGCGCCATATGCAGCTCGATTTCGTCAAAGCCGATGCGTAAGCACCTTTGCGCCGCAGAGACAAAAGCAGCACGCACACGCTCCATGTCCGCCTCAGTGACTTCGCGCGGCGTGTGCCAACCATCCCCGAATGGGATTGGTGACGCTGCAATGGTGGGCCACGGGTCAGCCTCCGGTTTGAGCGCAAGTGCACCTTCCCACGGACGCTGCGCGGAGCCTTTGCGTCCAGAGTGCGCGATTTGTATGCCAAATTTGGCACTGCCCATGCGTCGCGCCTGCGCAATCACGCGCGCCAAGGCAGCTTCGTTGTCATCGGAATAGAGGCCCAGACATCCGTGGGTGATGCGGCCGTGCCGCTCCACGTGAGTTGCTTCTACAATCACTAGCGCTGCGCCCGAATGGGCCAGCATGCCAAGATGCATGAGATGCCAATCATTGGCACAACCGTCGTCGGCAGAATATTGGCACATTGGCGAGACCACGATGCGATTGGCAAGCTCAAGTTCCGCCAAACGAAAGGGCGTAAACAAGGTACTGGGCATGATGGATTCGACTCTGGCTGGAGAGCGCTGCACCTAGCGCTGCTGGATGGACTTTAGATAAGCAATAATTGCACCGACGTCCGCCGCATCGAATGAAAATTCCGGCATATCCGGATGACCGGACATGATGCCCTCTCCAAGCGCTTCCTCCAAAGACTCGATTGGATAGCGTTGGCCAAGACTGCGGAACGGCGGAGCAAGCTTTTGCGGGCTGTCTCCGGTTCGACCGACTGCATGACACGAAGCGCAGTTGCGGGCAAGCAGCGCTTCACCGCGTTTCAGATCCTGCGCGTCAGCGATCCCGAATGTTATGAACGCCATGGTGGCGGCTAGCAATCCGCTTCGTATCAAGCCGCCGGCGGCAAATCCCGCTTGTCGAATGTAGATCGCCGACTTGCCAGCGCCGCCCAGAGTGCGGTGATGCGCTCTGCTTCGTGCAGATGCCACGCAAGCTGTTCCTTGGTGTAATACCTTGTCCATCGGCCGCTTCGCTCTAGATCGCGAATTTGGGCAAGCCGCCGGCGCGCCAGGCCATGCCATTTCTCGGCGATCTTATCGAAGCGAACTGCACGTTGCACGGCTGCCATTGATTGCCCCCCGGCACGCGTCAATTCGGTGGTCGATCAACGACCACCGAAAATTGCACGGAAACAACGGCTTACAGTTGGAGCACGCATGAACTCCGATTCGTAGACGTTTCACAGACCGTCAGAATCTAAAGGCGGATGTGCAGCTTATTGGCAATCTCGCCTATGACTCCGCGACGGAAAAGCAGCACACAAGAAACGAAAATCGCACCTTGAATGACAAGCACCCATTCCCCGATTGGAGCAAGCTTGAACTGCATCACCAGAATTACGAAGGCACCGACGACTGGGCCAAATATGGTGCCGAGACCCCCGACCAGGGTCATCAGCACAACCTCACCTGACATTGGCCAATTTACGTCGGTAAGTGAAGCCAGTTGCAATACAATTGCTTTTGTCGCTCCGGCGACACCGGCAAGTGTTGCCGACAACACAAAGGCGACCAACTTGTACCGGTCTGTTTTGTAACCAAGCGAAATCGCGCGCGCTTCGTTTTCCCGAATAGCCTTAAGAACCTCGCCAAAGGGCGAATGGATAATTCGGTAAATAAACATGAAGCCCGCGAGAAAGATGATCAAAACGACGGCGTACATCGACATTTCGTGTCTCAAATCGACGAGGCCGAACAAAATTCCACGTGGCACCGCTTGAATCCCATCTTCGCCACCAGTGAATTTTGCTTGCAAAGCAAAGAAATACATCATCTGCGCAAGCGCCAGCGTAATCATTGCGAAATAGATGCCCTGGCGGCGGATTGCCAGCGAACCGGCGACAAGGCCGCATACGGCCGCCGTTGCGGTACCAGTCAGGATCGCAAGTTCGGGGGGAAAGCCCCACGCTTTCGCGGAATACGCCGAGAGATAACTCGCCCACCCGAAATAGAGCGCATGGCCAAATGACAATAGACCGACATATCCGATCAACAGGTTGAAGGCGCACGCAAACAGCGCAAAACACATGGCTTGCATCAAGAAAAGCGGATATGTCACGAAAGGCGCTATCACCAAGGCCGCTGTCATGATCACAAAGCCGATGGTCTCGCTTTGGCTTCGGAGAGCAGACGGTTTTTTGACCAGCGGATCGGCAACGTGTTCCATCATGCCCTCCGCCCAAATAAACCGGCTGGCCGAACCAGTAGCACAATCGCCATAATGACGAAGATGACTGTGTTGGACGCCTCAGGGAAAAACACTTTCGTCAAACCTTCGATAACTCCGAGACCGAATCCGGTAACGATCGCGCCCAAAATAGAGCCCATTCCGCCGATCACAACGACTGCGAAAACCACAATGATCAGTTCAGAACCCATTTGGGGTGACACATTGTAAATTGGAGCGGCCATGACGCCGGCAAAAGCGGCGAGCGCCACACCGAACCCATAGGTGAGTGTGATCATACGCGGAACGTTTATACCGAATGCGCGAACGAGGGTTGGGTTCTCGGTTGCGGCGCGCAAATACGCGCCCAGACGGGTACGCTCGATTACGAACCAGGTCCCGACACAAATCACCAGCGAAGCTGCGATGACCCACGCGCGATAGTTAGGCAGGAACATAAATCCCAGATTCTGTCCGCCGCGCAGCGACTCTGGCACCGTATAAGGTAGACCGGCAGAACCGAAATAATTGCGCGCCACACCTTCGAAGATTAACGCCAGCCCAAACGTAAGCAGAAGACCATAAAGATGGTCGAGCTTGTAAAGGCGCTGGAGGAACAGCCGCTCGACAATTATGCCGGTGAAACCGACAATGATTGGCGCGATTATCAAAGCGGGCCAGTAGCCAAGGCCCGAATATTTCAGAATTAGGTACGCCGTAAAGGCACCCATCATATATTGGGCGCCGTGACTGAAATTAATGATATTGAGCATGCCGAAAATGACGGCAAGCCCGAGGCTCAACAACGCATAGAACGAGCCGTTGATCAGACCGATCAATAGCTGACCGAACAGCGCAGTCGATGGTATGCCAAAGATCTCGAACATTCGGTCACCGCAAAACCGAGGGGCGGGCTCTGCCCGCCCCTCGCATTTCTATTAACATCAGCCGCTGACGAGCGGGCAGCTGCCTTCCTTTAGCGGCCGAAAAGCTTCGTCTGCCGGAATGGTCGCGCGGACCTTATAGAAGTCGCCAGGGTGCTTCGAGTCCTCAGGCTTCTTCACTTCCAGCAAATAGGCCGGATGAATCTTGCGTCCATCGGGGCGGATCGTTCCCTTCCCGAACAGCGGATCATCGGTCGGCATTGACTTCATCTGTGCGACAACGGTTTTGCCGTCGCTGACGTTGCCTTTAAGTGCGACCGCGGCCTTGAGGTAGTGCAACACACCGGCATAGACACCGGCGTGAATCATCGTCGGCCACTTTCCTTGACGCTCTTGCTGCCAACGCTTGGTCCAAGCGCGATTGGTGTCATTCATGTCCCAGTACCAGGTTTCGGTCAGGACCAGACCTTGCGCTGTTGGAAGGCCAAGTGCGGCGACGTCGCTAGCGAACACGAGCAAGCCGGCGAGGCTCTGTCCACCCTTCACGATGCCGAATTCGGCCGCCTGCTTGATCGAGTTGATGGTGTCCCCGCCGGCATTTGCGAGGCCTATGACCTTTGCCTTGGAGGACTGCGCCTGTAGCAAAAACGACGAGAAGTCGTTCGTATTGAGGGGATGGCGCACCTTGCCCAGCACCTTTCCGCCCGCCTTTTCGACCGCCGCCATTGTATCCCGTTCGAGCGCGTGACCGAATGCGTAGTCCGACGTCAGGAAGAACCAAGTGTCACCACCGGTTTTCACAATCGCGGTGCCCGTGCCGTTGGCCAACATCCATGTGTCGTAGGTCCAGTGGATTGTATTGGCGTTACACTTCGGTCCAGTCAGATCGGACGCTGCCGCACCGGACACAATGAAGACTTTGTTCTTCTGGTTGGCGACTTGACTGACCGCCAACGCGACGCCCGAGTTAGGTACATCGACGATCATGTCGACCTTGTCGACATCGTACCATTGGTTAGCGATTTGCGATCCAATGTCAGGCTTGTTCTGGTGATCGCCGATGATCATCTCAACCTTCACATTAGGATTGTCCTTGGTGAAGTCAGCGATCGCCATTTTGGCTGCAGCCACCGAACCCGGTCCACCAATATCGGCATAAAGGCTCGACATGTCGCTGAGCACACCTACCTTTACGTTCACCTGCTGGGCGTTCGCCGCACCACAGGCAAGAACTGCGGCAAATGCCGCAAGTCCTAAAGTTTTTCTCATCAGTGCATCCTCCTTGTTGTTTTAAGTCAGTTCAAATCTGGAATTTCAGCCCGAGACCAGCGGACAGTTGCCTTCCTTAAGCGGGCGGAACGCTTCATCCGCGGGAATAGTCGCGCGCAGCTTATAGAAGTCTCCCGGATACTTCGATTCTTCCGGTTTCTTCACCTCGAAAAGATACGCCGGATGCAACTTTCGGCCATCAGCGCGGATCGTCCCTTTGCCGAACAATGGATCATCGGTCGGCAGTTCCTTCATCTTCGCGACCACCGCTTTGCCGTCAGCTGTACTCTTCAGCGCGAGAACGGCCTTGAGATAGTGCAGAGTGCCCGCGTACACGCCGGCCTGGTTCATTGCCGGATATTTGTTCGACGCATTGCGTTCGGCGTGCCAACGCTTAGTCCATGCGCGCGTGGAGTCGTTCAGATCCCAGTAGAAGGTCTCGGTCAATACAAGTCCCTGAGCCGTCTGTAGACCGAGCGCATTGACATCGGTAGCGAACACCAGAAGTCCGGCTAGGCTTTGACCGCCTTTTACGATGCCAAATTCCGACGCCTGTTTAATCGAATTGATGGTGTCGCCGCCCGCGTTCGCAAGGCCAATGACTTTGGCTTTCGACGACTGCGCTTGCAGCAAGAACGATGAGAAGTCGCTGGAATTAATCGGGTGGCGGACCTTGCCAAGCACTTTGCCACCGTTCGCCTCGACGACCGCCATTGTGTCGCGTTCTAGCGCATGGCCGAAAGCGTAGTCTGAGGTCAGAAAGAACCAGGTGTCGCCACCAGTTTTGACGACGGCCTTTCCAGTGCCATTTGCCAACATCCAAGTGTCGTAGGTCCAGTGCACGGTATTAGGACTGCATTTTGGGCCTGTGAGGTCCGAAGTCGCAGGACCCGAACCGACGAAGACTTTGTTCTTGTCACGCGTGACCTGGCTGATGGCAAGCGCCACGCCGGAGTTCGGCACGTCGACGATCATGTCCACCTTTTCAACGTCGTACCATTGGTTGGCGAGTTGGGTCCCAATGTCAGGTTTGTTCTGGTGGTCGCCGGAGATCACGTCGACCTTGACGTTGGGGTGATCCTTCATGAAATCGGCAGCCGCCATCTTGGCGGCGAGCACCGAGCCGGGTCCGGTTGCATCGGCGTAAAGGCTCGACATATCGGTCAGCACGCCGACCTTGACATTGATCTGCTGAGCGTTCGCTACGCCGCAGGCCAACACAACAGCAAGAGCCGTCAAACCTAACGTTCGTTTCATTGACGTATCCTCTCTGATTTCCTGCCCTGGTTCTTTCGTTAGACACCGAGATAGTCGTGCAGTTTTTCGACATTGGCATCCAGTTCGGCATTAGCGAACTGGTCGATAATCCGTCCATGTTCCATGACGTAGTAGCGATCCGCAACCGTCGACGCGAAGCGGAAGTTTTGCTCAACCAATAGAATAGTAAAACCCTGTTCTTTGAGCGCGCGGATTGTTTTGCCTATTTGCTGGATGATCACAGGAGCGAGTCCTTCTGTTGGCTCATCAAGCAACAACAGCCGTGCTCCGGTTCGAAGAATTCGTCCAATCGCGAGCATCTGCTGCTCGCCCCCGGAAAGCTTTGTGCCTTGGCTGGAGCCGAGCCGCTCCTTGAGATTTGGAAACAGATCAAAAATGCGATCGAGTGGAAGGCCACCTGGCTTGATTACGGGTGGCAGCAGTAGATTCTCCTCGACGGTGAGGCTGGAGAAGACACCTCTCTCCTCAGGACAGAATGCAATACCTGCCCGCGCAATTTGGTTGGAAGTGCGGGCAATAACCTCTTCCCCCTCAAAGCGCACCGAACCCGTACGGTGTCCGACAATCCCCATGATCGACTTGAGTGTCGTTGTCTTACCGGCGCCGTTGCGCCCGAGCAGGGTAACTACCTCGCTCTCCCGGACATCGAATGTAACCCCGTGCAGAATATGCGACTCGCCGTACCACGCTTGTAAGTCCTTCACAGCAAGAAGCGGCGTGCGCTGGTCAAGCATGCCCGACCCCCATGTAAGCTTCGCGCACTTCTTGGTTGGTCGAGACCGCGTCGTAGTCACCTTCCGCTAGAACGCGGCCCCGCGTAAGCACGGTGATGTGGTCCGAAAGATCAGCCACAACTGACAGATTGTGCTCGACCATCAAAACAGTACGGTCTGCCGCAACGCGTTTGATCAACTGCGCCACGCGGTCAATATCCTCGTGACCCATCCCTGCCGTTGGCTCATCAAGCAACAACATTTCCGGATCGAGTGCCAACGTCGTGGCAATTTCCAGCGCCCGCTTGCGGCCATAAGGAAGTTCGACCGCCAGCCAGTCGGCTACGGAAGACAAGCCAACATCCGCAATCAACGCCATGGCGCGCTCGTTCAAGCCGTTGAGCACCGAGGTGGGCCGCCAGAAGTCAAATGAGCCACCGCGTTGCCGCTGCAGCGCGATGCGCACATTCTCGAGAACCGTCATGTGCGGAAAAACAGCCGAAATTTGAAACGAGCGCACCAAGCCGAGCCGAGCGACATCCGCAGGCTGCATGTCGGTGATGTCGTTGCCCTTGAACAGAATGCGTCCACGCGTTGGACTCAGGAACTTGGTGAGCAAATTAAAACAAGTGGTCTTGCCGGCGCCATTTGGCCCGATCAAAGCGTGGATTGTCCCGCGTTTGACGCGCAGGCTCACGCCGTTAACGGCGACAAAGCCGGCAAACTCCTTGGTGAGATCCTCGGTTTCGAGGATCATCTCTTCACTCATCGGCAGCAGCCCCTCGTCGCGCATTCTTGACAGGTTTTCGCGCCGTGCGGCAAGGCCTACGAAAGGTTCGGACGTTCAGCTAAGTTGTTGATAACATTAGGTCTGTCTGTCTAATTCGAAGTCACCTAGTCGGTTTGAACTTTTTCGCCAGCGCATCGGCGTTGCGGGCGAGCAGACCTACATCGGCGCCGACTGCCACAAAAAGATAACCCCAGTCGATATATCGACGCGCCTCGTCCTCATTGCCAGTCAGTATCCCAGCTGGCTTGCCGACAGCTTTCAAGCGCTTGACCGCATTTTCCATCGCCCTTTGCACATCGGCGTGTTGGGGGTTGCCAAGATGACCGAGTGACGCGGCGAGGTCGGAGGGACCTATGAAAACACCGTCGATCCCGTCGACGGCGGCGATTGCGTCGATCTGGTCGAGCGCCATGCGTGTTTCGACCTGCACCAGCACGCAAATCTCGTCATTCGCCTTGGTCAGGTACCCCGCAACCCGGCCATAGCGGCTGGCCCGGGCGGCGACCGAGACGCCCCTGATCCCCTGCGGCGGATAGCGCGTGGACGCAACCGCGCGCTTGGCCTCCTCGACGCTCTGCACATAGGGGAACAGCAGCGTCTGGACACCGATATCGAGCGCACGCTTGGCCAGCACCGCATCATTCCAGGCCGGCCGGATGATCGGCGTCGCCGTGCCGCCCTGGACGGCTTGCAGCTGCGTGACCAGATCCGGAATCTCGTTCGGCGAATGCTCGGTATCGAGCAGGATCCAGTCGAACCCGCTGTCCGAAATAATCTCGGCGGCGATATTGCTGCAGAGACTCGACCACAGCCCGATCTGCAGCCTGCCTTCACGGAGCGCGCGCTTGAACGGATTCGTCTGAAATTCGACCATGATGCTCACTCTTATACGAACTGAATGGCAAGCCCGCCGAGCGGGCCGAAATCGGCGTGCAGCGTATCACCCTTCTGCGCGAAAACGACACGGGTAAACGAGCCGGCGAGCACGATGTGTCCCGGCTCAAGCGCATGCCCATGCGGGCCGATCTTGTTGGCAAGCCAGGCAACGCCGAGCGCCGGATGGCCGAGCACGCCGGCTGCGAGACCAGTCTCTTCGATCTCCGAATTGCGATACATGATGCCGCCGACCCAACGCAGATCGACATCCATCGGTCCGACCGGCCGTCCGCCCATGGCAATGCCAGCGGCGGCGCCGTTATCGGCAACAGTATCGACAATCTTGCGCTGATCCTGAAGCCGCGCATCGACAATCTCGATCGCGGGAATAATGTATTCAGTCGCACGCAATACATCGGTCAGCCCGACGCCGGGACCCTGAAGCTTCTTGCCCATGATGAAAGCAAGCTCGACCTCAACGCGCGGCTTGCAGTAGTCGGCATGTTTGACCTTCGCACCATCGGCGATCAGTTGATCATCGAGGATGTAGCCATAGTCCGGCTCGTCGATCATGGACGAACGCTGCATCGCTTTCGACGTGAGACCCACTTTGTGACCGATCATCCGCGCGCCAGCCTTGATCTTGCGGTTCGCGACCTCGGTCGAGATCGCGTAGGAATCTTCGATCGTGATGGCGGGAAACGTAATGTGCAGCTGGGTCGCCTGTTTGCGCTCTTTCTGTGCCGCCATCAGAATGTCGGCGGCTTTCTTTCGGTCGGCTTCGGACAGCATGGGTCATCCCCCTTGTCGGTCCGATGCTGTAACGGTTCACACGGCAAAATTAAAGGTCGCCAGGACTAGTCCGGCTTTTTATCGCCCTTTCGCGCTTTCACTTGCTCGATCTTTGTGTTGGTGAATCGCAGCATGCGCGCCAGCGGCGGACGCATTGGCGGCACGTCGTAAGCAAGAAGCGCAAGCCCAAGCGGCAGCATCCAGACGCCGAGAACAGGCAGAAAGCCGAGCATGCCGCCGCCGGTCAATGCGATCCCGGCCGGCACACGCACCCATACGGCCTCGGGTTGACGCAAACGGTCGAAATTGCGGCCGGCCCAGTCGGGCATGTGGCCCTGAATCCGGTCCATTTCTTCGTCGAAATCGGCCTTGTCACTCATGCCAGATCAAAGGCCCCGGCGCTGTGATTGTTCCGTCGCTAGTGTTTCAACTTCGGGTCGATCTTGAAGCTTGCCTCGGTCTTTTTCTTGATCTCATCGACCGTCACGCCGGGAGCAAGTTCGCTCAGCGTCATGTTGCCGGCCTTCTTGTCGATGGTGAACACGCCGAGATCGGTGATGACCATGTCCACTACTCCGGCACCGGTCAGCGGCAATTTGCACTTGTGAAGCAGCTTGGGATCGTCCTTGGCGGTGTGTTCCATCACGACGACCACTTTCTTCACGCCGGCGACGAGATCCATGGCGCCGCCCATGCCTTTGACCATTTTCCCCGGGATCATCCAGTTGGCCAGATCGCCATTTTCGGCGACTTGCATCGCACCAAGGATGGACAGGTCGATATGCCCGCCCCGGATCATGGCGAACGAATCCGCCGACGAGAAAAAGCTGGTAGTCGGCAGCTCCGTCACCGTCTGCTTGCCTGCGTTGATGAGATCGGGATCTTCCTCGCCTTCATATGGGAAAGGCCCGAAGCCGAGCATGCCATTCTCGCTCTGCAGCTGGACGGTCATCCCCGTCGGAATGTAATTCGACACCAGTGTCGGTATGCCGATGCCGAGATTGACATAGAAGCCGTCGCGCAATTCCTTGGCCGCGCGTTCGGCCATCTGATCACGGGTCCAGGGCATTAGACTTCCTCTCCTGTTCCGGCTGCCGCCATCATCGCGCTTGCGCACGGTGCGCTGTTCGATGTGTTTGACCGCATTCGGCACGTGGACGATCCGTTTGACGTAGACGCCCGGCGTGATGATGTGGTCGGCGTTCATATCGCCCGGCTGCACCAGATTCTCGACCTCCGCGACGGTGACTTTCCCCGCCGTAGCCATCATCGGATTGAAATTACGCGCCGTCTTTCGGTAGACGAGGTTGCCTTCGGTATCACCCATCCACGCATGCACGATCGACAGATCGGCGACGATGCCCCGCTCCATGATGTAGCGGCTGCCGTCGAACTCGCGCTCTTCTTTTCCTTTGGCGATGTCGGTGCCGGCGCCGGTGCGGGTAAAGAAAGCCGGAATACCCGCGCCACCCGCGCGGATGCGTTCGGCGAGCGTCCCTTGCGGATTGAATTCAATCTCAAGTTCGCCCGCGAGGTATTGCTGGGCGAACAGCTTGTTCTCGCCCACATAGGACGAGATCATTTTCTTGACCTGCCGCGTCTCAAGCAGAAGACCAAGGCCGGCACCGTCGACGCCGGCATTGTTCGACACAATGGTGAGGTTTTTCACGCCGGAGTCGCGGATCGCCTTGATCAGCTCTTCAGGAATACCGCAAAGGCCGAAGCCTCCGGCACAGATCAACATGCCGTCTTTGAGCAATCCTGCCAGCGCGGTTTTTGCGTCGGGATAGACTTTCTTCATACAGATCTACTGCCTTTTCTCCGGCTACGCTTCGAGGATCATGAGAAACACCAATGCCGGTCGCTGGCAAGCCTAGCGGGCCGGGGCCGCGGGCGGCGTTGTCGGCGTGGCCGGCGGAGAAGGCGTTGGCGCTGCAGCCGGCGGCGTGACGTCCGTGACTGGATTGCGCGGCGTAATGTCCGTGACCGGATTTTTTGGTCTCTGCGGCGCTGCCGGAGCGGCGGGCGGGGGCGGCGGCGCTGCCGTCGTGGTCGGCGCATTCGGGAGCGTGATCGTTTTCGGCAACAGCGGCACGCGGTGCGGGTAATAAGTCCAGAACACGAACAGTGCCACAAACAGCAAAGTTGAGAGCGTGGCGCCTATCCAACGACGCCCGAACGAGAGCACGCCGCCGACGAACGTCGCGACGAATACCAGAATTGCCAATACAATAACGTACAGCCAGTCTACCTGGCCCAGATCGATCGGCATGAAAGGTCCCCACTAGCGCGCCACAGTTTAGCGCAGACCCGCGATGCGGGTCACCCCCTGGTGTGGATGTTGCCGCCGTCAGAAAATCCGACCGAAAAACGGGTTCCAACATTTCGGGATCACGCTATACCTCCCCGGTCATGTCCAACGTACTCATCCTTACGGAAGTCCAGGAAGCGATGCGCGCCCGCTACAAGGCGATGCTTCTGGAACGGTTTCCGCAACTGACCATCAATGTCGTCGGTCACCACAACGACGTCGGCCCCTATATCGCCGACACCGATATCTTGCTGTGCTTTTCTCCACCGATGGCTGATCACGTCGTGCGCGACGCGCCAAAATTGAAATGGATTCAAGCGCTCGGTACCGGGGTCGACAACATCGTCGACCTTCCCTCGCTTGGCAAAGGCGTGCTCGTGACCAATGTCCGCGGCATTCACGGTGCGCCGGTTTCCGAAGCAACGATCGCCTATATGCTTTCGCTCGCGCGCGATTTGCCGCGCGCCGGCGTCGCGCAGGCTAAAAGCGAGTGGGAACGCTGGCCGGCCGCATTGCTGGCCGGAAAAACCGTCGGCATTCTCGGCGTTGGCTTGATCGCGGAATATCTGGCGCCGATCTGCAAGTCATTTCACATGACGGTCGTCGGGATCAGCGGCAGCCCACGTGAAGCCAATGGCTTCGACCGTGTTGTCCATCGCGATGCGCTGGAGAAGCTCGCGCCTGAGCTCGATTTCCTTGTCGCGTTGACGCCCCTCACCGCCGAAACGCGCGGCATCGTCGGAGCAAAAGTACTCTCCGCCATGAAGCCGACCGCCTACCTGGTCAATGTGGCGCGCGGCGGCGTCGTCGACGAGCCGGCGCTGATCGCCGCACTCGAGAGCGGCCAGATCGCAGGTGCCGCGCTCGACGTGTTTGCGCAGGAACCCCTCCCCGCCAATAGTCCGTTATGGAAGACCAAAAATGTGACGATCTTTTCCCATCTCGGTGGTTATTCGCAGGGCTACGAGGAGCGTGCGATGCCGACTATCGCCGGCAACATGGCCAAGTTCCTGTCTGGCGATTTAAAATCCATGATCAACATCGTGCGCAAGCCCGCATCCTGGAGAGATTGAACCATGCCTTTGTCGGAACGACTCAACACGCCGATCTCCAATGCCGAGCTTGAGCGCCGTTGGCGCGCAGTGCGTGCCGCCATGGAAAAGGGAAAGATCGACGTCCTGCTGATGCAGAACAACAACGATCACATGGGCGGCTATGTCCGCTATTTCACGGACATGCCGGCGACCAATGGCTATCCCAACACTGTGGTCTTTCCCCGCGACGACGAAATGACTGTCGTTTGCCAGGGTCCCTTCGGCGGCAGCGAGGCAACCGCTCAAGGCGATCAGAATTGGCGCGGCGTCAAACGCATTCTGACCACGCCGAGCTATGCCTCGGCCCACTACACCAAAGAGTACGACCCCGAGCTTGCCGCAACGGCGCTCAAGCCATTCGCGCAGGCGACCATCGGGTACGTCGGGACCTATCAGATGTCTTATGCGCTGCTCGATTACGTGAAGCGCGCATTTCCGCAGGCGCGATTTGTTGACGCGACGGACATGGTCGACCAGATCAAGGTCATCAAAAGCGCGGAAGAGATGGAACTGGTGAAGCGCGCGGCGTTGATGCAGGACGGCGCAATGCGTGCCGCGTTCGCAGCGGCGAAGCCTGGCATGCGCGATACTGAAGTCGCGGCCGTCGCGCAGCATTACAGCCAGTGCCATGGCAGCGAGAATGGCATTTATCTCTGCGCATCGATGCCGCTCGGCAAGCCGTCGAAATTTGCCAACCGGCACCTGCAAAACCGTGTCATTCAAAAGGGTGACCAGATTGCGCTGCTCGTGGAAGACAACGGACCAGGCGGCATGTACACGGAACTTGGTCGGTCCTGCGTTGTCGGCGCCAAAGTGCCGCAGGCAATGAAGGATGAGCTCGAGTTCTGCAAAGCCTCACGCAAGCTCACGCTCGACCTGCTGAAGCCAGGTACACCCTGCAAGGATATCTGGGATGCCTTCAACGACTTCATGCGCAAAAACGGCAGGCCGGCCGAAGCGCGGCTTTATTGCCATGGCCAGGGCTATGATCTGGTCGAACGCCCGTTGGTGCGTCACGATGAACCAATGACCATCGAGAAGGACATGAATATCGTCGTCCATCCGACCTATATCCATGCCGGCTACCTGAACTGGCTTTGCGATAACTACCTCATCGGCGGAAACGGTCCGGGCGACCGGCTGCACCAATTCCCCGAGGAAATAATCGAGGTCGGTTAGCCCTGCGACGTCGGTCGGCTTGACCCGCCGAGGCGCGTGGCGCAAAGGGTCTGTAGTTTTGGTGGAGGAAACAATGAAAATGAAAAAGATATTGTTCGCCGCGATGGCCGCCGCGCTGGCGCTGATCGGACCGGCAAGTGCCCAGGATTTCCCGTCGCGCCCTGTCACGATGGTCATCCCGTTCGCTGCCGGCGGGCCGCAGGACACCATCGGCCGCATTATCGCGCAGCGCATGAGCGAATTGCTTGGCCAGCAGGTTGTAGTCGAGAACGTCGGCGGCGCTGGCGGCATGACCGGTTCCAAACGCGTCGCTGATGCGAAGCCGGATGGCTACACGATGGTGCTCGGCAGCGTCGGCACGCACGCTCAGAACCAGACGCTTTACAAGCATCCGCTTTACAACGTCGTGAGTGATTTCACGCCGGTTGCCTATCTCGCCGTCACCCCGATCGCGATCATCACCAAGCCTGATCTGCCCGTGAACAATTTCAAGGAATTCATCGCCTACGCGAAAGCCAACCAGGCCAAGATGCAATACGGCTCGGCTGGTGCGGGCTCGGCAACACATCTCGCTTGCGTCGTCCTCGATAGCGCGATGGGTACAAAGATTACCCACGTTCCGTACAAGGGCACCGGACCTGCCATGCAGGATCTGGTCGGCGGACGCATCGACTATCTCTGCGACATCATCGCGACGGCGAAGCCGCAGATCGATGGCGGCAAGGTCAAAGGCATCGCCATCATGACCAAGGACCGCTCGCCGGTTCTGCCGAATCTCGCAACAACGGGCGAACAGGGGACCGACGTGCAGGCCTATACCTGGAGTGCGTTGTTTCTGCCGAAAGGCGCGCCCCCTGACGTTGTGAAGAAGCTCAACGAAGCCGCCGTCGGTGCCTTATCGACGCCGTCAGTGCAGGAGCGCCTCGCCCAGCTCGGCGCGACCGTTGCCGGGCCCAGTGAACGCAGTCCGCAATGGCTCGGCGATTTCGTCAAAAGCGAAGTTAAAAAATGGGAAGAGCCGATCAAGGCAAGCGGCGTCCAGGTTGAGTGACGAATTGCGATAACCGAACGGCATTGCCGTCAGCGCGTAAGGAGAGAGAGACGATGGCAGATATCAAGATCGTCAACCCAGACGCGCTTGGCAAGCCGCTCGGTCAGTACTCGCATTTGACCCGGGTGAAGGCGTCGGAATTCATTTTCATCGCCGGCCAGGTCGGCGTCGACAAGGATGGCAAAGTCGTCGGTAATGACGACTTTGACGCCCAGTGTGTGCAGACCTTCGCCAATATCGAGGCCGCGCTCAAATCGGTCGGTGCAGGCTGGGGCAATATCGTGCAGTTCACGACTTACCTCGTGCACTCGCAGGATATTCCGAAATTCATGAAATATCGGCTGCGCGAATTTCCCAAGATGTTTTCGAACGGCGCCTATCCGCCCAATACGTTGCTGATGGTCGACCGGCTGGTGCAGGAGCCGCTTTTGGTCGAAGTGCAGGCGGTCGCTGCGCTCTAGCTAGGTGGCGGGCTTCTCCATCAGGCTGACGTGACCAACAACCACGCGCCAGCCTTCCGGAAACTTCACCCAGGTTTGGGTCTGCCGGCCGACCCTGCCCGAAGCCGAAGGCCGTTCATAAAGCGTCGAGGCGACTGCAAAGTCGCGGCCGAACGTGGTGATGACGGTACGCGACAACTTGCGGCCAAGCGCGACCGGAGAACGGGCGGCGCGGAACGATCTGATCTCGGAGTAGCCATACAGATTTTCCGTCACGCCATAGCGGACGGTGCGCGGGTCGTTCCGGAAAAGCTCATCAAGCGTCGACACGTCGTTTGAGACCAAGGCCTTTTCATATCGCTCAAAGGCCGCCCTCACCTCAGCCATGACCTCCGGCAGATCGACTTCCATCGTACGTTCCTCCGTGACTTTGATGCGCAATCCTAGCCGAACCGGCAGCCGTTCGGACCGGGTAGCTTCCGTCCTTTGGGATGACGTATGCTGTCGACAAATAAAGTCCGTCCACTGACCAAAGACGGACGTGGGGAGGATTATCGTGAAAGCCTTGAGAACGCTGCTGATTGGTTTGGTTCTTCTGTGCCCAACACTGGCCGCGGCGCAGGATTTTCCCAATAAGGCAATCAGACTGATCGTGCCCTTCCCGCCTGGCGGGCCGAACGACATCATCGCGCGCGTCGTCGCACAGCGGATGGCCGAAATCCTCAAACAGCCGATCATCATCGACAATCGTTCCGGCCAGGGCGGCGTTGTCGGAACCGATGTCGTCGCGAAATCCCCGCCCGACGGCTACACCATTGCGATTGCCAGCGCCGGTGCGCTTGCCATCAGTCCGAGCATGGAAAAGGTCGCCTACGAAACGCTTCGCGATCTGCAGCCGGTTACTTTAGTCGCCAAGGTGCCGGAAATGCTGGTCGTTGCGACCAGCGTACCCGCCAACAACATGCAGGAACTGGTGGCACTGGCGAAATCGCAGCCCGGCAAGCTCAACTTCGCTTCGTCCGGGCCCGGCAGCCTGCCGCACCTTGCGGGCGAACTATTCAAGCTGACAGCCGGCATCAATATCGTGCACGTGCCTTACCGCGGCGCGGCGCCCGCGGTGAACGACTTGCTGGCCCAGCAAGTACAGATGGTGTTCCTCGACTTGCCTGTCCTGTTGCCGCAGATCAAGGCCGGCAAACTCAAGCCGATCGCGGTAGGCACGACGGAACGCGTGGCGAGCGCGCCTGAGGTGCCAACTACTGTCGAGGTCGGTATGGCCCACCTGCAGACCGAGAACTGGTACGGCATGGTCGCGCCAGCCAAGACGCCGCCACAGGTCATTGCCGTGCTTAACAAGGCCGCGATCGAGGCCATGAAAGACCCGACCGTGGTCGAGAAAATGGCCAGTCAGGGCGCAATTCTGGTTGGCGACACGCCGGAACACTTCCGCGACTTCATCGACAGCGAGGCGAAGAAGTGGGCGAAGGTGATCGCGGATGCCGGTGTGCAAACCGAAAAAGACAAATAGCCGTTCGGCAGCCCTCTTATGACCGAAAAATTCGTCCTGCGCTCGACACCGACTTCGCCCTTCGGCCGCAAGGTCCGGATGGCGATCGACGCGTTGGGATTGAACAATCGTATTACGGTGACCCCAGCAGACCCTCTCGACGACAAGGACACGCTGCGACAGCAGAATCCGCTCGGCAAGATGCCGTGTCTTGTCCTGCAGGATGGCAGCACGATCTACGACAGTGGGATCATCATAGAGTTTTTGCAGGATGTCGCTGGAACCGATCGTCTGCTGCGGCTCAGCGGACCCGAACGCTATCGGATGCTCACGCAAGCTAGACTTGCGGACGGCATCATGGATGCGTCGGTCCTTGTCGTTTACGAGACCCGCTTTCGTCCCGACCTGCCGCATTCGCCGCGCTGGCTCGAACATCAGCGCGGCAAGATTAACCGCGGGCTGGCTGCATTCGAAGCAAAACCGCCAGACCCGGCCAAGACCGATGTTGTGTCGATCGGATTGTCGTGCGTACTCGGTTATCTCGATTGGCGGAAGCAGGTCGACTGGCGGGCCACCTATCCCGCTCTCGTCGACTGGCTGAAAAAGTTTTCCGAGCACGAGCCAGCATTCGAGCGTACGCGCGCCGGGGAAACCTGATGGCGCATACCGCGGACACGGTCGCCGACCCGCCCTATTGGATGGCTTCACCCAGCAAGCCAAAATTCAAACTGCCGCTCGGCGCCTGCGATGCCCATGTTCACGTCTTCGGCCCGCGCAAACGTTTTCCTTTCGCGGAAGGGCGTTATTACACTCCGTCCGATGCCACCAAAGAAATGCTGTTCGCGCTGCATGAGAGGCTCGGCATACAGCATTGCGTGATCGTTCAACCGGCCTGTCACGGCACCGACAATTCGGTCACTGCGGACGCTACTGCGGCGACCGGGCACGCCTACAAGGGCGTCGGCCTCGTTCCGCTGGCCATCTCCGATACCGAACTAAGGCGGCTCGATGCTGCTGGCCTTTGCGGGGCGCGCTTCCATTACATGACACACCTTGCCAGAGGACCTGGCATCAACGAGGTGGTCGCGTTCGCCAAGCGACTTGCGGATATCGGCTGGCATCTGCAAATCCATACGGAAGCCGAACTGATCGCAGAGCTCACACCTGCGCTCAAGCGCTCACCCGTCCCGGTCGTTATCGATCACATGGGCCGCGTCGATGCCTCGCTCGGTCTCGAACATCCGCATTTTCGCGCGCTCCTTGCCTTGCTTGACGACAAGAGCGTGTGGGTAAAAGTCAGCGGCTCGGACCGCGTTACGCGCCAAGGCCCACCTTATGCCGATGCAGTGCCGTTCGCCCGAAAGCTGGTGGCCGACTTTGGTGATCGCTGCGTCTGGGGCACTGACTGGCCTCACCCCAATCATCAGGGACCAGTTCCCGACGACGGCATTCTCGTCGATATCCTCGCGGACATTGCCCCGACTGAAGCCGCGCGGCAGGCACTGCTCGTCGACAATCCGCAGCGTTTCTATCGTTTTGCACCGGCCCGCCGTCTCACAGGAGCCGCATCATGAGCGGGCGGCTACGGGACCGTGTGACGATCGTAACCGGTGCCGGATGCGTGGGCCCCGGCTGGGGTAATGGCCGTGCCACTGCCGTACGTTTTGTCGAGGAAGGCGCAAAGATCTTTGCTGTCGATCGCGACATCGAAAGCATGGGTGAGACTGTTGAACTCGCGAAGGCAGCGGGCGGCGAGATCGTAACGCACCAATGCGACGTCACCGATGCCGCATCGGTCGAGGCAATGATAAAAGCCTGCCTCGATCGCTTCGGCCGGATCGATATCCTGGTCAATAATGTCGGGGGCTCGGTTCACGGCGGCCCCGTCGAACTGAGCGAGGCCGCATGGGACGCTCAGGTCGATTCCAATCTGAAAAGCGTTTTTCTGACATTGAAATACGTGATCCCCGTGATGGAGCGCCAGAAAGCGGGGGCCGTCGTCAATATCGCTTCAACTTCAGGGCTGCGTTGGACCGGCTCAGCGCAGGTCGGTTACGCCGCGACCAAAGCCGGCGTGATTCAGTTGTCGCGCGTTGTCGCCGTGCAATATGCCGACAAGGGTATCCGCGTTAACACGGTCGTTCCCGGGCAACTGCACACGCCGATGGTAGAGGCTCGGCTTGCAAAGCAACGTACGGGCGGCGACGTTGAAGCGCTTCTCAAATCGCGGCTCGAGCGCATCCCCATCGGATTCATGGGCGACGGCCGCGACACCGCCAATGCGGCGCTGTTTCTCGCGTCGGACGAGGCACGTTTTGTTACCGGCACGGAAATCGTTGTGGACGGCGGTATGACGGTCAGGTGCGATTAAACCAAGCGTACTCGCGGTGACTCACCGCGAGGCCAAGTTGATGTTGCTCATCGTCCAGACTGCCACAGCCGCAACGAGACCTGCGCTGGCGAACACTCCCGATACCACGGCCGCGCTAATCAAAATCACTCCTAACGCATATGCGACCCTATTGAGCGCCCATCGTATCACTCCGATGAAACGGCCGAACACCCAATAGAATGTGTACAGGAGAAGCAGGAGCACGAGAACGAGCACTACGATCTTCAGGATCGGAACGCTGCCCCATTGCGTGCCAAGTAGCCGCGAAATCTGGCTGATGCCCCAGAGGCATCCGAAGACAATCACGTCAATGAGCCAGCCAAATCCCTGCTTAAGCCATGCACCGAACTCGCGGATAAGGTGCTCCATACACAAGTCCCGTAGTTTGTATTCCCCACCCACTAACGCTACGGCAACGAATATGTTTCAAGCGATGTCGTCCGATTCGCAGCCTTTCACCGCGACTTGCGCGCGCGAGGTCCGCTTTATGTGCGGTGCAATTGGGGATGTCGCTTTGCGTCGGAGGCGAATCAACTGAGGAGCCGGATTTGGCATCAACCTTTCATTGGTGCCGGCAACGCAGGACCGGGCCATGCTACTCGGCCTTCTTTGATTTCATTGAAAAACCACGCATGAAAACCGCGTGCCAGGATCCATTCGATCCGATCACCGCGCCAAAAAATTCGCTGCCGTTCAATGTCTCGGTCCTTCATAGTGACGATGTAATTCCGAGCACGCTTTAAGTCAGCCGCACAGATCGGCAGGGATCGCATGTCTTTGAACCAGCGCCCAACATTGGGGTGATCTTGCGCCGAGAATTCAACCTCCATTGCTTTCGCACTCGCGATATGTGGAAACAGGGCAATGTCAGCAATTGACAAAGATCCGCTCACAAACTGACGTGCAGAAAGCTCCGTGTTTAGCGCGTCATAGACGTTGCGAAGGTCGGCACGCGCTGCTTCAAGCAGACCATCAGGTATCTTGTCCGGCCGTTCGGCCCATTTCCAATACGAGACGTCGACGAGAATTGGGTCCACGAAGGTGTCAGCTACGCGCTCCCAAGCGCGCGAATGGACACGTGCAGCAGGGGCGTCGGGATAAACACTTTTTGCCGGATAGCGATAATCCAAATAAGCTACAATGTCGGCAGAATTCACGATAACGATGTCACCATCAACCAAAGCTGGCACTTCGACACGTCCATTGACGGCCTTCAGCGCTTCATGGTTCGACTTGAGCAGCCCATCGACGGCCTCGTAAGCCAGCTCCTTGTGCTCCAAGGTCATCCGCACCTTGCGGGCAAATGGACTGAATGCACTGTCATAGAGCTTTATCATGACGTGACATCCTCGCCTTGGAGCACCGTAGCATTTTTAGAGTAGCACGCTGGGCGTAAGGCGGTGCGAAAAGCGCCTAATGTCCGTTTTACCCGCGGAGCGAACTCTGAAAGCGAAAGAACGGACACATCCGTTGCAGATAGGACCATGGGCCAACTCGACACCCGTGCAGATCCATCAGGAAAATCTAATCTCTGGAGGGAGCGCGCGATGAAGAGAGCCACGCAAACAAGTCACTGTCTGGCGCCTGCGCGTGCCAGAACAGCAATCAACAGCCCTGTCACCTCCGCGACCTACGCCCGAATGTTTCCGGAGCTGCCTTCATTCGAGGCCGACGAAGTATTCCTGCACGCACTGGGCCGCGCCGGCGGACTGTGTGACGGCGGGGAAATTGATGACACAGCGGAGTCCCTCGGCGAAGTAGCCGCAGGCTGGCCCATCTTAGGCCAATTTGTGGCACACGATATTACGGCAGATCGTTCGGCGTTGCGGGCGCATGCCGATACTGCGGCATTGCAGAACGCTCGCAGCCCTCAACTCAATCTCGAATGTCTGTACGGGGATGGGCCAGTCGGCCATCCCTTCCTCTACCAGCGCAATGACCCGGCGAAGTTTCTACTCGGCGCTCGCGGCGCGGACGTCCAGCGAAACCCCGAAGGCATTGCAGTGATAGGCGACCCGCGCAACGATTCGCACACGTTGGTGGCACAATTGCATCTTGCGATGCTCAAGCTTCACAACGGCTTCGTCGATGAGGCGCGGCGCGGACAGGTCGCAAATGATCGCGTCTTCGAAGAAGCTGCCAGGCAACTACGGTGGCACTATCAATGGTGCGTCCTTCATGAATTCCTGCCGACACTCGTGGGTCAGACAATCGCCGACCAGGTGCTTGACGAGGGCCCGCGGTGGTTCCGTCCCGCTCGAGGCGCTTTCATACCGCTTGAGTTTGCCGACGCGGCTTATCGATACGGCCACTGTCAGATTCGCCACCGGTATCTGCTGAATTGAGAGACCAAGCCGGTGCCTATGTTTCCCGACCTCCTCGGATTCCGGGAGATTCCACGTGAGCGCACCGTTGATTGGACGCTGTTCTTCGATGCACCAGACAAACAAACGGCACAGCGTTGCAAAAGGATCGATGGGAAATTGGTGCGGTCGCTCATCCAATTACCCGTCGCGATCACGGGTGAGTGCGAGATTGAAGACTATCATTCTCTCGCGGCGCGTGATCTGCAACGCGGACAAGGCGTCGGGCTCCCCTCCGGAGAGGCGGTAGCCCGCCATCTCGGATTCCCGCCACTTACCGTGGAGCAGATTGGCGTCGCTTCAACAGGTTGGCGCGCCGAAACGCCGCTGTGGTATTACATCCTCCGCGAGGCTGCCGCTTGCACCGGCGGTCTTCGCCTTGGTCCCGTTGGCGGTCGTATCGTTGCCGAGGTATTGGTTGGTCTGATCGACAGCGACAAGGCGTCGTTTCGCAACGTCAGCCCGGCATGGCGGCCGCGCAATAACCTCACCGAATTGCTGATCTCAGAAACGAACTCCTGAGAGCCGATCACGCATTCCTGGAGGACTTCCAACGCGTCAATTGCTCGGCAATGAGAGCTACGCGTTTTTGGTCATCGCGGCCATCCAAAATAGCTAAATCGTCCGCAGAGGCGCGCCAATAGACGCCGGCTGTGCGCGCGTTCACACTCGGATCTGTATCTGCGCGAGTCGTGAAGTACCCAGATGCGCGATCATTTGCTTCCATCCGGATCTCACCTACTCCGTCCAGCTGCGGCGCATTCGGATCCAACGGACGCTCGCCCTTCCAATAATAGAAGACGCCCGAAGGCCCTTCTCTCTCCTTCACCGCCTCACTCCAGTATCTTGCTGACAGACTTCCATCCTCTCTCCATGAACGACCCGTCAGTCCAAGCGCGCCGTTGCGATCGCGCGCAATCTTCAAGAGGCTCAAGGCAGAAGGCTCCTTGGCGGTGCGCTCGGTCAAGGAGAACTGCCACCATGAGCCGTCGATGCGAGTGGTGCGAAGTTCGTTCTCGATCGCATCTCGGATTTTCTGGTTGACGTTTTTGACCTCGGACGGCGTCAATGCGTCGGCGTAGCGTACGCACGTGAGCCCCAGGAGGTCGGTCGGAAGCTTCGCTCCGTTTGCATGGAGAATGAAGGTTCGGCGCATACCCAGCACGCCGCCGAAAAGACCGGCCTCGAACACGACATTGTCTCGCGGCGACGCCTGACTCGACCCAGGCTCAGGAGAAATTGACGGGTTGGTCGTCGTCCAGTCGTCTTGGGCAAAGATGAACGCCGCGAAATCGACTTCGCGGGTCAGTTCAACGAGACGCTCCAGCGTAGACGTCCCTGGATTAAAGGATGCCGTCCAGGGTTCGACGTGTGCGATATCGCTGAGACCGCGCGTCAGCGCTTGGAGCAGCTTCTCTTGTTTTCCAGACGAGCCCAAAAATATCCGAGGCTTGTCCATCACTTCCTCCAGCCCACTATTTCTAGTAGGCAAAAAAATACGGTTTGGAGGAATTATTCAAGACTACGCGGCCGAAGCGAGTTGGACGGAGGTCCAACCTGAAACCAGCTGCGGACATTGCGATTATTCGATTATATCGCTCGCGCGGGCGACCAATGCTGTCGGCAGGGCCAGTCCCAGCGGGTCTCGATTTGAATGTTGCGACCTTCAACCCTCGCCGTCTCATTGTCATCCCAGAGGTTTACGATGGGATCGTATCAAGCCTCGTCGATGTTCCGGAAGTGCATTTCTACGCCCGTTTAGCGCCTCGGCTCATGAGCACGTTTCGCAATGCAGTATAATCGTGCGACGTGCCGACAATGGCCCTCTTCAAGCTGATCCTGACCCGGCTACGAAACCGTGTTGAAGCGCTCGATGCAGGTGCGCAGCACCTCGTCGCCTGGCCGCTTCCACCAATTCTCGGCCGAGAAAATCTCGACTTCCGTAAGACCACGATAGCCCGCATTTCGCACCAGCGTGCGGATGTGCGGGAGATTGATGACGCCGTCACCCATCATGCCGCGGTCGGTGAGCAGGTCTCGCGTCGGCACCAGCCAGTCGCAGATGTGATAGGCGAGAATACGATTTGTCGCTCCGGCGCGCGCGATCTGCGCTGCAAGCGCCGGGTCCCACCAAACGTGATAGGTATCGATGGCAACACCCGTTCCGTCGCCGAGCAAGTCACAAAGGTCGAGCGCCTGTGCCAGGGTGTTCACGCAGGCACGATCGCCGGCGTACATGGGATGAAGCGGCTCGATCGCAAGCGGCACCCCGCATGCTTTCGCGTGCGGCAGGATTGTCAGTAGGCCCTCCATCACCATCTGCCGTGCGGCGTCGATGTCGCGCGAACCCTTCGGCAGCCCACCTGCGACAAGCACCAGGCATTCGGCCCCCAGAGCTGCCGCTTCGTCGAGTGCGCGCTTGTTGTCGTCGATCGCGGCAAGCCTACCCTGCGGCATCCGCCGCGGGAAACATTCCACCGCGGCAATAGCCGGTCACCCGCATCCCATTGGACTTGATGACGCGTACCGATTCATCGAGGCCGAGCGCAGCGACCTGGTCGCGCCAGGGATCTACGGCCTGAATGCCATGACGCACGCAGGCTTCAACCGCTTCGCGCAGATTCCACTGCTGCCGGACGGTCGCGAGATTGATCGACAGACCGTCGGCGTTCATGCCAGGCCGTGCACCGCGAGCAGCTTGTTCATGCGAGCCGCGGCGAGCTCCGGATCGTGCAAAACGCGCGCCTTGTCGGCGAGCCGAAATAGCTCGGCGAGATGCAAAAGCGATCGGGCGCTTTCCTGCCCACCCACCATGATGAAATGGTCCTGCAACCCATTGAGCCAGGCCAGGAATACGACGCCTGTTTTGTAGAACCGCGTCGGCGCCTGAAAAATGTGCCGTGACAGCGGCACCGTCGGCTCCAGAATTCCGTGGAAGCCTTGAAGGTCGCCAGCCGAAAGCCGGGCAAGACCTGCCGACGCTGCGGGCGCGATGGCGTCAAAAATACCAAGCAGCGCGTCCGAGTAGCCTTCTTCGTCACCGGCAATCAGTTCAGCGTAGTTGAAATCATCGCCTGTATACATTCGGACGTTCGCCGGCAGTTTTCGCCGCATCTCGATTTCCTTCTCCTTCGAGAGCAGCGAGATTTTGACGCCGTCGATCTTCGTCGCGTTGTCGCAAATGATGCCGAGACAATTCTCCATGGCGGCGGTGTGATCGGCCGCTCCCCAATAACCGGCGAGCGCAGGATCGAACATCTCCCCGAGCCAATGGATGATGACCGGCTCGCGCACTTGGCGCAAAATGCGCCCATAGACCTTCACATAGTCGTCCGGGCTTTTGGCGACGGCGGCGAGCGCGCGGCTCGCCATCACCACAAGCTGGCCGCCCATAGCTTCGATCGTCTCGATCTGCTCTTCGTAGGCGCGAATGATATCGTCGATGCGAACTCCCGCCGCCGGTTCGAGATGATCGGTCCCTACCCCGCAGCAGACCTTGACGCCGGGGCGTCCCTTCGCCGCTTCCAGCGTGTGGCGGATCAATTCGCGCGCGCCCGGCCAATCGAGCCCGCCGCCGCGCTGCGCGGTGTCCATGGCTTCCGCGACACCAAGCCCAAGATCCCAGAGATAGTGCCGGAAATGGACCGTCTTCTCCCAATCGATCGCCTTGTCCAACCAAGGATCGGTGTCGGCCAGCGGATCGGCCACGACATGCGCCGCGGCAAACGCAATGCGGTTGAAGTCTTTCGTGGTCTCTTTGGAGGGAAAAACAATCGGCTCGCCTGTCGTATACGACTCGAGCCTGCGATCGGCGGTTGGCAGAACGAGGGTGGCCACAGGTTGCTCCCTATAGTTTGATATCCGGAACGTCGAGCCAGCGCCGTTCCTTCCAGCTCTGAAGACCGAGTTCGGCAAGCTGAACGCCTTTGACGCCTTCGATCAAACCATGATGCCATGGTGTGTCTGCTACGACATGCCGGATGAAATCTTCCCACTGCAGCTTGAAGCCATTTTCATAGACGATGTTCTCGGGCACTTCTTCCCATTGCGACTGGAAATTCATCGTCTGAGGGACGTCAGGATTCCACACCGGCCTCGGCGTGTTCACACGATGCTGGGTCCAGCATTTTGTCAAACCGGCGACCGCCGAACCATGCGTGCCGTCAACCTGGAAGGTCACCAGATCGTCGCGGCGAACCCGCACGCACCAGGATGAATTCATGTGCGCGACCACGTCATTCTCCAGCTTGAAGGTAGCGTAAGCGGCGTCATCTGTATCCGCTTCGTATGTCTTGCCGTTCTCGTCCACCCGCTTCGGGATGTGAGTCGCGCCAAGGCAGCTGACGGCCTGCACTTTGCCGAAGAGATTGTCGAAGACATAGCGCCAGTGGCACAGCATATCGAGAATGATGCCGCCGCCTTCGGCCTTCTTGTAGTTCCAGCTTGGACGTTGCGCCGGCTGCCCCCAATCACCCTCGAACACCCAGTAACCGAATTCGCCACGAACCGCGAACATGCGACCGAAGAAGCCCGCATCGCGCAGCATCCTGATCTTGCGCAGGCCAGGAAGGAACAGTTTGTCCTGCACGACACCGTTCTTGACTTTCTTCGCTTTGGCGAGCTTGGCAACGGCGATCGCCTTGTCGAGCGTATCGGCGACCGGCTTTTCGCAATAGATGTCTTTGCCGGCTTCTATCGCTCGCGTGAGCAGATCGGCGCGCATCTGCGTCGTCGCGGCGTCGAAGAACACCGTGTCGTTCGGGTTCTTCAGTGCGGCATCGAGATCAGTGGTCGAGCGCTCAATTCCATAGCGGCGCGCCAGCGCCGCGACCTTTTCTGCATTGCGGCCGACCAGGATTGGGTCGGGCATCACGCGGTCGCCATTCGGCAGCAGCACCCCGCCCTGCTCGCGGATCGCAAAAATCGAGCGCTCGAGGTGCTGGTTGAGCCCCATGCGCCCCGTAACGCCATACATAATGATGCCAAGCCTACGAACCGCCACGTCTGCCTCCCGCTAGCGATTAAGCCATCGCCGCGCGAAGCCTAACAGACCTTGCGGCAGGAAAATGATCATCACGATGAAAACGACGCCCAGCGGGATAAGATATGGAAACTGATCCCCGAAGAAACGTGACAGGAATTCCCGCATCAGTTGAAAAAATCCGGCGCCGACGATCGGCCCAACAAGTGTGCCGATGCCGCCCATGACGTTGAAGATCACCGTTTCACCCGACACCAGAAAGAAAATGAAATCCGGAGCGGCAAAGCGATTTTGCACTGCATAGAGTACGCCGGCCAGGCCGGCGAAAACTCCAGACAGCATTACCGCCACGATTTTGTAGCGCTCGACCGGATAGCCGATGGCCCGCGTGCGCGGCTCGTTCTCGCGGATCGATTGCAGCACCATGCCGAATGGCGATCGGGTAATGCGGCGCAGGATGAGATAGGACCCCGTCACCACCGCCAATACGAACCAGTGCATGGTTTCGGAAGTGAATTGGACCGAAAACAGGCCGGGGATCGCCAGAGGTGGACGCCGGAAGTTGAGGCCGTTCTCGCCGCCGGTGACCTCGGTCCATGTGAACACGATCACGTAGAAGATTTGGCTGAAGATGAGCGTGGTGATGGCGAAATAGATGTCGCGCAGGCGCGTTGAGAAATACGCGACAAACAGAGCGATCAGCGCCGAAGCGACAAGGCCGAAAAGAATCGCAAGCCAGAGACTGGGCGGCGAAAACATCAGCAAAGCAGCTGCCGCGCCATACATGCCGAGGCCGAAAAATGCCGAATGTCCGAACGAGATCATGCCCGTGTAACCGATGAGGATGTCAGACGACATCGCCAGCAGTCCCCAGATCAGGATTTCGGTCAGAAAGCGGCGCCAGAATTCCGGCAACACCAGCGGCGCGATGATCAGCAACGCCAGCACGATGCTGAACGCAATCCAGTAGGACGTGTTGGTGCGTTTCGTCATTTGGGCGTCGGAACGAACAGACCGGTAGGACGGAAGAGCAATGTGAGGATCAGCACGATGAAAGAGACGATCACGGCTTGCGCCGGGCTGACCCAGATCGAGGCATAGGATTCCAGCAAGCTGATGAAGATCGCGGCTGCGATCGATCCGCCAAGATTGCCCATGCCACCGACAACAACGACGATGAAGGCTTTCAGCACCCAATCGAGTCCCATCGTGTGATTGACGCCGACGAGAGGGCCGAACAGCACTCCGCTCGCCGCCGCCATGCCCGCGCCAATCGCGAAAGCCGCTGTGTAAACAAGGGGAACGGGAATTCCCATTGCCTGCGCCATCACGCGATCCTGCGTAGTGGCACGAATCCAGATTCCGTATTTGCCGTACTTGAGAAACAGCCAGAAGCCGCCGATGATCGCCGCGGAGAGGCCGGCAATCACGAGGCGATACCAGGGGTACTCGAGGTAAAACAGCGTGAAATGGCCGGTGAACGGCTCCTGGATCTTGCGTGCCACCGGACCGAACTGCCAGAGCGCGTAGTTCTGCAGGATCAGCGAAACGCCGAAGGTCGCGAGAATTGTCGTTAGCGGATCGCGGCCGATGAGAGGCCGCAGCGTCACAATTTGAATCGCCGCCCCAAGCAGCGCCACAACCAGCGTCGCAATCAGCAACGCCAGCCAGAAATTGCCCGTCGTCGCCAGCACCAAGACACCGATATAGGCGCCCAGCATGAATAGTTCGCCGTGCGCGAAATTGACGACATCCATGATGCCGAAAATCAGTGTGAGGCCTGACGCGATCAGCGCCAGGATCATGCCGGTGACAATTCCGTTGATCGTCTGGATGACAATCTGATCCCAGGGAATGGAGAACAGGATCGCGGTGAGTTCCATCTCACACCCCCAGATACTGATGAATGACTGCGTCATTCACCTTGAGATCGCGGGCAGCAGCGTGATGGCGCACCGCGCCTTTTTCCATGATGTAGACGCGCTCGCTCGCCTCCAGGGTCAACGGCACGTTCTGCTCGACGAGTAGGATGGCGACGTTTTCCCGATGCAGCACGTCGATAATGTTGCTGATCTGCGACACCATTCGTGGCATCAGGCCTTCGGTGGGCTCATCGAGCAGGATTATCTTCGGCTCCAGCATCATCGCGCGCGCAATTGCCAGCATCTGCTGCTCACCACCCGACAACGTACCGCCGGCCTGATTACGCCGCTCACCCAGCACCGGAAAATAGTTGAACACCTTGTCGAGCAATGCCTGTTTTTTCTCGTCGCTCACACCCTGACGGTCGAGGCCGGTACGCAGGTTTTCCATCACGGTCAGCAATCGGAAAATGCGTCGGTCTTCCGGCACGTAGCCGATGCCGAGCCGCGCAAGCTTGTGCGGCGGCAATCCTGTGATCGGCGCGCCGTCAAGCCGAATGCTGCCCTCCGTTGGACGCACGAGGCCCATGATTGTTTTCAAGGTGGTGCTTTTGCCGACACCATTGCGTCCGAGCAGCCCGACAACCTCCCCTCGCCGGACATGCAACGTCACGCCGTGCAAGATGTGGCTCTTGCCGTAAAACGTGTGCAGATCCTCGACCGCGATCAGCGGCGCATCTTTTGCGGCGTCGCTCATGTCTTCAGATAAACCTCCAGCACTTTCGGATTGTTCTGGATTTCCGTCGGCGTGCCTTCCGCAAGCACTTGGCCGTAGTTGAGCACCGTGATCCGATTGGCGAGGCCCATGACCACTTCCATGTCGTGCTCGACGATCAGAATCGTCAGATTCTTGGCGATGCTGCGCACCAGCTGTACGGTGTCGCGCGTTTCCGCAGAGCTCATGCCGGCGGTGGGCTCGTCGAGGCAGAGCAATTGCGGCTCAGTAGCAAGCGCAATTCCGATCTCGAGATTGCGCTGCTCTCCGTGCGAGAGATTTGCCGCGAGTTCGTCAGCCTTGACATAAAGACCAACCGATTTGAGCACCGTTTCCGCTTTTTCGATGATGTCCTGGTAAGCGGTGTAGTGCTTCAGCATGCTCCAACCGTGCCGGCGCGATTGCGCGGCGATGCGGACATTTTCGAGCGTTGTCGCATTCGGCAGGATGTTGGTGATCTGGTAGGAGCGCGCGATGCCCTTCATCGAGATCCGATCCGGCGGGAGGCCAGTGATATCCTCGCCGTTGAACAGGACACGACCTGAAGTCGGGGGTAGGACTCCGGTCAAACAATTGAAGAACGTGCTTTTTCCCGCGCCATTCGGCCCGATGATCGCGCGGATCTCTTCGCGGTTAACCTCAAAATTGATGTCATTGACCGCAGTGAGTCCGCCAAATCTGCGCGTCAGCCCTTCCGTGCGCAGCACGGGGCCTGCTGCGCCGACCCCGGCCTTGCCGGCCGGGGCGGCTTCGATAGCGGAATGCGTCGACACTTACGTCGAGGCGAATTTGCAAGCCGGCGGGAAGAAAGTCTTGTCGCCGGGGATCGTCTCGATGATGCGATGCTTTCCGTCTTTCATGTCGAAGATGACTTGCAGAGGGAATGCCTGGTGATCTTCCTTGCGGAGCAGCTTGTCTCCTGTCGGAAAGTCGTCGCTCAATTTCATCTGCAGGCCTTCGAGCGCCTCGATGAGCTTCATTGTGTCTTCGCGGCCGCGGAATTTCGACTTCTCCATACCGACTCTTGAGCGCGTTCATCGCTTCATAGTTCGATTGCACATACCGATCTGGCAGCGGCCCTGAGGGATCGATCTTCGCCAGCCGTGCTTTCGACTCATCAAAGAACTTCTTGTGCTCGGGCGTATTGAAAGGCCCTTCCTGAATCGGAATGTACCGATTGATACCGACGAAGCCTTCGATCTTGTTGCCGAGCGCCGGAAGATTGGTGGACTTCAGCAATGGCGCCGTCGCCGGCCCATTTGTACTTCTTGGTCAGACCCAGGTCGTATGCCTGGTTGCCGATTGTCACGCCGTCTTTGCCGAAGAAGATTCCGAGGAGGCCGTCGAATTGGCCGGTGATCTTTGACAGGAACGGCGTCATGTCGGCGGTGCCGAGCGGGATGCCGGTCGTCTCCACGATCTCGCCGCCCGCTTTCTTGATCTCCTGAGCATAGGCGTCGCGCGTCGACTGGCCCCAGGAATAATCGGCATAAGCGATGTGCCATTTCTTGCCGAGGTTCTTGATCAGATAAGGTGCAAACGCGACGGCCTGCGCCGGTGCGTAATCGTGAACCCGGAAGCTGTAGCGGTTGCATTTTGTGGTCGTCAGCGTCGTGTCGAGACACACACTGATCATGTTGACGATCTTGGCCTCTTCCCAAACCGGCATGCAGGCGAGGCAGATGTTGGACAGGAAGCCGCCGCAATGGGCATCGATCTGGTCTTCATCGACCAGCTTGCTGGTTTTGCGACGACCGACATCGGGTTTGGATTCATCGTCGGCGACGATCAGTTCGATCGGACGGCCGTTGACGCCCCCCATGCTGTTGATCCGATCGACGGCCATCTGTACGCCGACCAGCGCGGTCTTGCCGCCGGCAGCGCCGGCGCCTGAAAGCGGATTGATCGCACCGACTTTGTAGGGCTTCGCCTGGCCGAAGGCCGCGCGCCATGGAGCGGGCACGAGCATCAGTGCCCCGATCGCGCCGCCACCCCAACCGACGACACGACGACGGGTCACCTTGCCGCTGTACCAGAAGTCTTGTGCCCAATCCTCCTCTTTCCATTTTTCGCTCATCTCGCATCCTCCCTCTGGATCAGATTGGTGCCGATCGACTCACGCGCCCATGCGCGAGAGTTTGCAAAACGGCACCTCAATTTGGAAAAGCGTCGATTTCGACCGCACGCCGACAGAACGGCAAGCGTCAAGCGCAGCCGTGAGCGTGTTCACCGCACGCCTATGCCGGATGGCATGACGCGGCATTGCCAGTCCTCCCCTGCCGGCCCTTGGCGGGCTCTTTCTTCCCATTAGCAAACGCGATCCCGTAGTAACTTTCAACCGCTATATTCATATTGATGGATGGCCACTCACATGGTCGTATAACGCTGCCCGCGAATTGAGCAGGCACGCTCGAATGAAGCGTCGGCCGGTGTTAGGCTCGCGGCAACAAACACGGGACAGTCAATGGCCACTGCAATCCCACGCCGAAAGGATCAACCGGTGCCCGGCAGCGGGCTTGCCGCGCGCCTGGCGGTCAGGGCCCGCACGCACCGAGGACCAACCGCCGGTCTCGCACCCGGCAATGTGCAAGGCAACCTCGCTATTTTGCCGCAGGCGCTCGCAGCCGATTTCATGCGCTTCTGCCAACTCAATCCCAAGCCGTGTCCGCTCATCGGGACTTCGGCGCCAGGTGATCCGCATGTACCGGAGCTAGGCGAGGATCTCGACATCCGCACCGACCTGCCGCGCTATCGTGTCTGGAAAAATGGCGAACTTGTCGCCGAACCGGAAGACGTGCGGGAATTCTGGCGCGACGACCTCGTCAGCTTTGTGATCGGGTGCTCGTTTTCATTCGAGGAAGCACTCGCTGCTGAAGGCATCGAACTGCGTCACATCACACGCGGTTGCAACGTGCCAATGTACCGCACCTCGATCGCCACGCACCGCGCGGGCCCGTTTCACGGACCGATGGTCGTGTCGATGCGGCCGATGACGCCGCGTGACGCCATTCGCGCGGTCCAGATCACGACCCGCTTCCCGTCAGTGCACGGCGCGCCAGTGCATATCGGCAAACCGGAGTTGATCGGCATCAAAGACGTTAAGAAGCCTGACTATGGCGATCGCGGTCGAAGTGCGTGACGACGAATTGCCTGTCTTCTGGGCGTGCGGAGTGACGCCGCAATCGGTCATCGCAACCGTGAAGCCCGAATTCTGCATCACGCACTATCCCGGGAGCATGCTCGTCACAGACCGGAAGAACACCGAGTTTGCGATTTTGTGATCACGTGCGCGCCTGAAATCAGGCCGCATCCCGCGCGTTCTTGTCCAGCAATCCGGCTTCGATCAACGCCTGACGGATACGCACGACCTCCGCGCGTTCGATCTTGACCAATGGCGGCCGCACGACTGCGCGCGGCAATTTGCCAAGCAGGACCAACGCCTCTTTCATGCGGTTGTGCATATCGATAAAGGGATCAGCATAGAAAACCCGCGCCGTCGGTTCGATGCGGTCGTTGAGGCGCTTCGCTTCCGCCAAATCATTCTTCTGCACAGCGCGGAATAATTTCGCCTGCAAATCGGCAATGACGCTACCCGAGCCCGACAGCAATCCGTTGCACCCGAGCACGAGCGAAGAGAACAGCCATGAACTGTGCGTCGTGAGCACGTTCACCGGCCGGGACAGATTCTGCAGCGTGCGGATATGCCATTCGTGGTGTGGCACATTGGCGATCCAGTCCTTGATGGCACGGATCGAGGGTATCTCCTCGCACAGCTTAAGCAGTGTTTCCTTCGGATAGCCCTGGCCGGTCGAAAGCGGATACTGAAACACGATCAGCGGCAGGTCGGTCGCGTCGGCGATCCGCCTGAAATGGGCGAGCGCCATGGCCGGTGACTGGCCGAGCGTGAATGGAGCCGGCGGAAAAACCAGCAGCGCCGAGGCGCCACCCTGAGCCGCCATGCGGGCGAGACGAGCGGCCTCGATGCTCCCGTCGGCCCAGATGCCATTGATCAGCGGAAGACGTCCGCCGATCTCGTCCTGCGCAACATCGAGCACACGTCGCTGTTCGTCGAAAGTACACGAAGCGACCTCTGTCGAATGCGCGTTGATTGTAATAGCGGACAAACCTTCCACCGCCGTCACATCGCGCAGGTGCTTGCGGAAGCTCGCCTCGTCGATTGCAAGATCATTGTCGAAAGGCAGCAGCACGGCCGGAATCACGCCGTGGGGAACATAAGACGCGTGACGAGGCATTCGCCGTCCTCCTTCAGATCGTTGCTTTCATGCGCGCTTCAGGCTCGCGAGCATAACCGAATTCCAGGGAAAGACGATCGGCCGCCGCCCGCATTCTTCGCGCGCGTTTTTGCAGGGCTTCGATCGACAGCCGCCAAACCGGCCCGGAAATGCCGATCGAACCAATGACCTGTCCGCTGAAATCGCGTACCGGCAGGGCCGCACATCTGACCTCCGGATCAAACTCCCCGTCGTCGATGGCAACGCCAGAACGTTGCACCTCGGCGATCTCGCGTCTCAGTAGGTCCACCGAGGTAATCGATTTCGAAGTATGCGCCCTCAGTTCGGCGCGAGCCAGGAATTGCTCCAACTGATCCGGCGTCAGTGCGGCAAGCATGATTTTGCCCAGCGCGGTGCAATGCGCGGGGCGCACCGCGCCCGCGCGGTCGGTTAACTGGAATGCCCCCTTCCCGCCTGTACGGGCCAGTACAACTACCGCATCTTCCAGGCGCACCGAGAAATGCGCGCTCTCTCCCGTCTCGCGCGAGAGTTCCTCAAGAATTGGCGTCGCAAGACTTACCATTTCCACTTCGTCGAGGGCGCTGGCCGCAAGTGCAAACAGCGGCCGGCCAATGCGGTAGCGCTTTGAATCCTTCATCTGCCGCACGTAGCCGAGCGAAACCATCGTCTTCACGAGGTGAAACGTTGTCGAATTGTGGAGGCCGACCCGCTTGCTCAGTTCGGCCAACCCGATGCCATCCCTGTTCCGCGCGATTTCTTCCATGATCGAGAAAGCCCGTGCGAGCGATTGCACGCCACCGCGCGGACGGGAATCCTGTTTGACCCCGCGAACGCGCGCCAAGCCGACGCGCGCCGACCGCGCTTCGGTTTCCCTTTGTTTGGCTCGAACGCTCACATTTACCCCCTAGACTATCTTGGCGTCGTCACTGACCGGCGACGTCACAACCAAAAAAACCAGATCGACGAGACCGGTATTGGAGATCGCGTGCGGCACGCCGGGCGGCAGAAAAATGAAATCGTGCTTGCGCACGACATGATCTTCACCGTCGATGTGCATCAGGCCTTCACCCTCGATGACGTGATAGACCTGCTCTTGCACTTTGTGACTGTGCGTCTCGACATAGGCCTTGGGCTGATACATCGAGATTCGGTAGTCGATGTGATGCGAGCCTGCGGTATCTGGCATCACCAACGGCTTCGACAGGGCACCGCCGAAATGATTGGGAAATTCCAGCCACGGCACCTCCGCGATATTGCGGATGAAAGGCTTGCGACGGTCACCGGCCATGGCGGTTCTCATTTCGCGGGCGCGACATCCGGCAAATAGCGTTTGCCGAACACCGGCTCCTTGTAAGGTGTCGGTGGCAACTGCCACGCACCGGTCGATGGCGGACGCACCTCCGCATCCACATGCACATCGAGCAGGAAAGGCTTGTTGGCTTTGATGGCATGTTCGAGCGCACCCTTGAGATCCTGTGACTTCGTCACCGTAATGGCCTCGACGCCGGCTCCACGCGCCCACGCAGCGAAATCCGGATTGTAAGGCGTCTTGTTGGCGCCTTCATGAAACATCGTCCCATGTTCGCGGCCGCCGAACATGCCGAGCTGGATGTCGCGGATCGAAACCCAGCCGAAATTGTTCCAGATCACCCACACCACGGGGATGTTGTATTCGACGGCAGTGCACAGCACGTGCGGTACCATCGCGAAACAGCCGTCTCCCGTGACAGAAACGACTGGCCGGTCGGGTGCCGCAAGCTTGGCACCGAGCGCACCCGCCGCGCCGAAACCCATACCGGAAAAACCCCAGGAATTGAGCATCGCCTGCGGGTGACGTGCTTTCCAGAACTGCATGTACCAGTTGTGATGGACGCCGACATCGCAGCAGAGGATCGCGTCAGCCGGCAAAACCGACTGACAGTCGGCGACTACGCGCTCAGGCCGGATCGGTGAGGCATGCACCTCGAAATTCGGCTTGGTGAATTTCTCCCATTCGCCCTGCCACGCATCGATGTCGGCAAGCCAGGCCTTCAGCGCCTCTCGTTTCGGCGCACGTTTCTCTGTCTCGCTCAACAATTGACGCAAGAAGGTCCGCGCATCCGCGAGAATTCCGATGTCCGGCGGGTAGTTGCGGCCGAGTTCGGCCGGATCGACATCAACATGGATCAGCTTGGTGCGAGGAAAATTCCATGAATAGCCCGGCATCCACGACGAAGCCGACCGATCATCGAAACGCGCGCCGATGGCGATCACGAGATCGGCGCGGCGGCCGGCCTCGTTCGCAGGGTACGCGCCATTGCGGCCGATGAAGCCGAGAGACAAACGATCGGTCATGTCGAGCGTGCCCATGCCGTTGGGCGAGGAAACCACCGGAATTTGCAAGCGATGGACGAATTCGGTGAGCTCGCGGGACGCTTCAGACAGAGTGACGCCGTGGCCGACAAAAATGACAGGCCGCTTCGCTTTGAGGATCAAATCGACACAAGCCGCAATTTCATCCGGGGAAGCGCCGCTGCGTTGCGTGTTCAGCGCCGGCGCCGGCCGTGGCATTTCAACGTCACCTTCTTCCTGAAAGACATTGAAGGGCACGTCGAGATTCACGGGACCGGGCCTGCCCGAAAGCATTGTCGTCGTTGCCTGACGCAGTGCGAGCGGCAGCATATCGACGCGCGTCGGCTGGAAACTGCGCTTGACGACAGGCCGAATGATGTTGGGAAAGTCAGCCTGAAAGTGCTTGTTGATTTCCTGAAACGGACTGCGATTGAACTGCGACGTCGGAACGTTGGCAGTGATGGCCAGAAGCGCCGAGGAATCCGAAAGCGCGACGGCGAGTGGCATCACGATATTGCAGGAACCCGGACCGCACGAGGTCAGCGTCGCCACCGGTTCATGCCGCACGCGGAAATATGCGTCCGCCATATGCGCCGCGACCTGTTCGTGGCGCGGCGACACGAGCGTAATACGATCGCGGGCTTCATAGAGGGTATCGAGGATTCCAACGTTGCCGTGGCCGCACAGGCCAAACACGTAAGGGATTTTGCTGTCGACAAGATATTCCGTGATGACTTCGGCACCCTTCATCCTCGGCATCTGTTCCCACCCATGGTTGCGCATGCCGGCACATCACATGCCGATCGGTTGTCATTTTTTAAATTGCGACAATGCGAGATCGACTTTAACCATATCGGTTGGGGCGGACAATATCGCGGCGCGCGCTATGGGTCGGTGTGGGTTTGTTCTCGCCGCTCTCTTCCGCTCACCCGCAATCCCCGAGTTGCCCTGAGGTATTTTTATTTCGGCAGGTCTAAACGCTGAGGTTGGAAAGGACAATTTCTCCAGTCGCTTCAATACGATCGCACAGTTTTTCCTATCCATTCTCTGGGTCAAAGAAAGGACGGAACTTTTCTCCGATTAGCGGATTTAATTGCTCGCGGGCGCTCCGCCATGACTACTGGCTGGAGCGGGCGGGAGGGTCAGGCTCTGCCTCAAAGCAGTGACGAACGACCATGGCGTTGCGGCTGCGAAACCCTGCGGTAGCTGGTCATGGTTTGGGCTTCACCGCCTGAACGCGCGTCCGGCGCATTCGTGTGCGGCGGGGGACGGGGATATTCGGGAGGCGTCGATGGATCAGACGGAAATTACAAACAAGAAGACTGCCAATGGCGTGCTGTCAAAGAAACGCCCCCGTCAACCGGATGAAAGCACTCCCAACTTAAGCTCACCAGCCGAACTCCAGGAACTGCTGCAGGCGCTGCGCGCGATGCGCTCCGGCGACTTCTCGGTGAGAATGGGCGTGGAGCACGAGGGACTCCTCGGAAAAATCGCAGATACCTTTAACGACATCGTCACCGAGAACGAGCGAATGGCGCAACAGCTTGAGAAGGTGGGCCAAGTCGTAGGTCGTGAAGGCAAAACCCGCCACCGCGTGAAATTCGGTCTCGGCAATGGTGCCTGGGGCGAGATGGAAAGCTCGGTCAATACGCTTATCGACGACCTCCTCTGGCCAACCAAAGAGGTCGCCACGGCGGTCGCCGCCGTCGCACAGGGCGACCTTTTGAAAACGGTCCGATTGGAGGTCGACGGCCGCCCGCTCAAAGGCGAGTTCCTCGAAGCCGCCACCATCGTGAACACGATGATCAAGCAACTCAGCGTGTTCACTTCCGAAGTGACCCGTGTAGCCCGCGAAGTTGGCACCGAAGGCAAACTGGGCGGCCAGGCGCAAGTGCGCGAGGTCACCGGCGTGTGGAAGGACCTGACCGAAAGCGTCAACTCCATGGCGAACAACCTGACCGCTCAGGTTCGTAACATCGCCGAAGTCACCATCGCCGTCGCTGACGGCGATCTTTCAAAGAAGATTACCGTCGACGTGCGCGGAGAAATCCTCCAACTCAAGGAAGCCATCAATACGATGGTCGACCAGCTGCGCTCTTTCGCATCTGAAGTCACGCGCGTCGCACGCGAAGTCGGCACCGACGGCAAACTTGGCGGTCAGGCCATCGTGCCGGGCGTCGCCGGAACCTGGAAGGATCTGACCGATAACGTCAACCTTCTGGCGGCCAACCTCACTACACAGGTACGTAATATTGCCGAGGTGACCACCGCCGTCGCGCGCGGCGACCTGTCGCGCAAGATCACGGTGGATGTGCGCGGCGAAATTCTCGAACTGAAGGACACCATCAACACGATGGTGGATCAGCTCAACGGTTTTGCCTCTGAAGTCACGCGTGTCGCGCGCGAAGTCGGCACCGAAGGAAAGCTGGGCGGTCAGGCGCAGGTGCCGGGTGTCGCCGGCACGTGGAAGGACCTGACCGACAGCGTCAACTTCATGGCCTCGAATCTGACCGCTCAGGTCCGCAATATCGCCGACGTGGCAACGGCTATCGCCGGCGGCGACCTGTCGAAGAAAATCACCGTCAGCGTGTCGGGCGAAATCCTGCAGCTCAAAGAAACCATCAATACGATGGTGGACCAGCTCAACGCCTTCGCCGGCGAAGTGACGCGCGTCGCCCGCGAAGTCGGCACCGAGGGACGGCTCGGCGGCCAAGCCAACGTCCCGGGTGTCGCCGGTACATGGAAGGATCTCACCGACTCGGTGAACTCGATGGCCGGCAATCTGACGGCTCAAGTCCGAAACATCGCTGAGGTGACGACCGCTGTGGCGCGCGGCGACCTGTCCTGGAAGATCACGGTCGACGTGAAGGGCGAAATTCTCGAGCTGAAGAACACCATCAACACCATGGTGGACCAGCTGAATTCGTTCGCCTCGGAGGTTACCCGCGTCGCGCGCGAAGTCGGTACTGAAGGCAAATTGGGCGGTCAGGCCGAGGTGCCTGAAGTCGCCGGCACCTGGAAGGACCTGACCGACAACGTCAATCTGATGGCTTCGAACCTGACCGCTCAGGTCCGCAACATCGCCGAAGTTGCCACGGCGGTCGCCAATGGCGACCTCTCCAAGAAGATCACCGTCGACGTTCGCGGCGAGCTTCTGCAGCTCAAAGAAACGCTGAACACGACCACCGATCAATTGCGCTCGTTTGCCGGCGAAGTGACGCGTGTCGCACGCGAAGTCGGCACCGAAGGGCGGCTCGGCGGCCAGGCCACAGTGCCAGGCGTCGCCGGTACGTGGAAGGACCTCACTGACAACGTCAATCTGCTGGCGGCCAACCTCACCACTCAAGTGCGCAACATCGCCGAGGTGACGACCGCCGTGGCGCGCGGCGACCTCTCGCGCAAGATCACAGTCGACGTGAAGGGCGAAATCCTCGAGCTTAAGAACACCATCAACACCATGGTCGACCAGCTCAACGCGTTTGCTTCAGAAGTGACTCGCGTCGCCCGCGAAGTAGGCACCGAAGGTAGGCTCGGCGGCCAGGCGCAAGTGTCAGGCGTTGCCGGCACCTGGAAAGACCTGACCGATACCGTGAACGTGATGGCGGCAAATCTCACCGAACAGGTGCGCGGCATCGTCAAGGTCGTGACCGCGGTCGCCAATGGCGATCTGAAGCAGAATCTCACGGTGAAATCGAAAGGCGAAGTGGCCGCACTCGCCGAAACCATCAACAACATGACCGACACACTCGCGACGTTCGCCGATCAGGTGACGAGCGTTGCGCGCGAGGTGGGCGTCGACGGGCGTCTCGGTGGCCAGGCCAACGTGCCCGGAGCGGCCGGCACATGGAAAGCGCTCACCGGCAACGTCAACCTGCTTGCCGCAAATCTCACGACGCAGGTGCGCGCAATCGCCGAAGTCGCAACGGCGGTGACAAAAGGCGACCTGACGCGATCGGTTCAGGTCGACGCGCGCGGCGAAGTGGCCGAGCTCAAAGACAACATCAACACGATGATCGACAACCTGCGCCTGACAACGGACCGCAACACCGAACAGGACTGGCTGAAGACCAACCTCGCAAAATTCACCAACATGTTGCAGGGCCAGCGCGATCTCAACACCGTCGGCCGTTTGTTGCTGAGCGAACTGACGCCGCTCGTCAATGCGCAGCAGGGCGTCATCTATCAGGTGGAAAGCGAAGAACTGCAGAGCATGCGGCTGCTCTCGGCCTATGCCGACGACGGCCCGAATGGTCATGCTCAACGGCTGCGCATCGGCGAAGGCCTCATCGGCCAGTGCGCCGCCGACAAGCGACGCATGCTTATCACAGAAATGCCGGATCACGCGGTGCCGATCGGCTCGGCTCTGTTCAAGGTCAAGCCGGCCAACATCATCGTTCTGCCGGTTCTCTTTGAAAATCAGGTCAAGGCGGTGATCGAACTTGCTTCAGTTAACCAGTTCACCGCGTTGCAGACGATGTTCCTCGAGCAGCTGACGGCAAGCATCGGCATCGTCCTTAACTCGATAGAAGCCACGATGCAGACGGAAGGCTTGCTCAAGCAGTCTCAGCAGCTTGCCGGCGAACTGCAGACACAGCAGCGCGAGTTGCAGCAGACCAACGAGCAGCTCGAACAAAAGGCGCAGCAGCTTGCCGAGCGCAATGTCGAAGTCGAAAGAAAGAATCAGGAAATTGAACAGGCCCGGCGCGCCCTCGAAGAAAAGGCGGCGGAGCTGGCGCTCACGTCGAAGTACAAGTCCGAATTCCTGGCCAACATGTCGCACGAGTTGCGCACGCCGTTGAACAGTATTCTTATTCTCGGACAGCAGCTGGCCGACAATCCCGACGGAAACCTCACTGGCAAGCAGACGGAATTCGCCCGCACCATTCACGGCGCCGGCACCGATCTGCTCAACCTCATCAGCGACATTCTCGACCTGTCGAAAATCGAATCCGGCACGGTCACGGTCGACGCCGAAGAGATATTCTTCACAAACCTGCTCGACGCTGTGGGCCGCCCGTTCCGCCACGAAGCGGAAACGAGGCAGCTTTCCTTCAAGGTCGATCTTGACCCGTCCCTTGGACGCAGCCTGATAACCGACTCTAAACGGTTGCAACAGGTGCTGAAAAACCTCCTGTCGAACGCCTTCAAATTCACCGACCGCGGTGGCATTCAGCTCAAAGTCTTTGCCGCGCCCGTTGGATGGACCTCGACACACCCTATCCTCAGCCACGCGCAGAGCGTCGTTGCCTTCGAGGTCGCCGACACCGGTATCGGAATTCCCACAGAGAAGCAGAAAATCATTTTCGAAGCGTTCCAGCAGGCCGACGCGAGCACCAGTCGCAAATACGGTGGGACTGGATTGGGACTTGCGATCAGCCGCGAACTGTCCAGCCTCCTCGGTGGCGAAATCCAGCTGCGCAGCGCCCCCGGCGTAGGAAGCACGTTCACGCTGTACCTGCCGATCACGTATGCCGGACCATCTGCAGCCACGCAGTCGGCCAACCCCTACGCTTCGCAAATCCAGAAGCCGGTGGCGCCAGTCGCCGTGCCGGAAAGACCCATCGAGCAAATTCCGGACGACCGGCACGAAATCCAGCCGGGCGATTCAATATTGCTGATCGTGGAAGACGATCCCCACTATTGTCGCGTATTGATCGATCTCGCGCGAGACAAGAAGTTCAAGGTGCTCGTGGCCATGCGCGGCGCCGACGCACTCGAGCTTGCCAAGCAATATCAGCCCAGCGCGGTTTCGCTCGATGTCTTCCTGCCCGACATGTTGGGATGGAGCGTATTGAGTCAACTCAAACAGAACCCGCTCACTCGTCATATTCCCGTGCAGATCATCACGCTTGACGAAGATAAACACCACGGACTCGCGCGCGGTGCATTCTCGTTCGTGACCAAGCCGACGACCATGGAAGGCGTTGAAGCCGCTATGCGGCGTATCAAGGAATATTCGATGCCACGTCGCAAGCGCCTGCTTGTGGTCGAGGACAATCCGGCCGAGCAGCTCAGCATCTCGGAATTGCTTGGCTATGACGACGTCGAGATCGAAACTGCTGGAACCGGGCGCGACGCCCTCGCAGCATTGCGCCGGCAGCCTGCCGATTGCGTTGTTCTGGATCTCAGATTGCCCGACATGACAGGGTTCGAAGTGCTCGAAGAGTTGGGCGCGGACCAGGCGCTGTCGGAGGTGCCGGTCGTCGTGTTCACCGGTCGTGAGTTGAGCGCGGAAGAAGATGCCCGGCTACACACGATGGCGCGCAGCATTGTAGTGAAGGGAGTTGAATCCCCCGAGCGATTGCTCGATGAAACGGCCCTCTTTCTGCATCGCGTCGTGACGGATCTGCCTGCCGAAAAGCAGCGCATGCTGGAGCGCTTGACTACGTCAGATGAAGACCTAGTAGACCGTACAGCGTTGCTGGTCGACGACGACGCGCGCAACATTTTCGCGCTGAGCAGTGTACTGGAACGCAGGGGCATGCGAGTCCTTACCGCCACGACGGGCAACGAAGCCATCAAACTGATCGAGTTGAATACCGACATCGCTATCGTGCTAATGGACATCATGATGCCGGAGATGGACGGCTATCAGACCATGGAGGAAATCCGTAAGAACGCTAAGTTCCGCCGTCTGCCGATCATCGCACTCACGGCAAAAGCAATGAAGGGCGACCGCGAGAAATGCCTCGATGCCGGCGCGTCGGATTATCTGGCGAAGCCGGTGAATACCGAGCAATTGCTGTCTGCGCTTCGCAGCTGGCTCCACCGCTAAAGACGAGGGCTCCATGTCTGAAGGCAGAGTCAACATCCTCCTCGTCGACGACCAGCCGGCCAAACTTCTCACCTATCGGACGATCCTCGAGGACGTGGGCGAAAACCTGCTGAGCGCCAGTAATGCCACGGAAGCGCTCGAGCTGCTCCTGAAGCACGACGTCGCCGTCGTTCTCATCGACGTCTACATGCCGGATATCGACGGTTTTCAGCTGGCGGCGATGATCCGCAACCATCCCCGCTTCGAAAAAACCGCGCTGATTTTCATCTCCGCAATCCTGTTGACGGATGTCGATCGGCTGCGTGGCTATGAGATGGGGGCCGTCGACTATGTACCGGTCCCGGTGATCCCGGAGGTGTTACGGGCGAAAGTCAAAGTCTTCGTCGAACTTTTCCGCAAGACGCGCCAGCTGGAGCAACTGAACAGAGGGCTAGAGGCGCGCGTCGCCGAGCGCACCGCTGAACTTGCTTCATCCACATTGCAGCTTCGGCAAATTGAACGGATGCGCAGCCTTGCGCTTGCCGCCGGCCAGATGGGCAGCTGGGAATGGAATATATCGCGCGGCTCGATCGTCTGGGATCAAGGTCAATGCGAAATTTTCGGAGTTGATCCGAATACTTTTGTTCCGACACTCGAGAGTGTGCGGCCACTCATCAATCCGGAAGACTTCGAGCTGTTGGAGCTCTCTTTCCGCAAGATCACTAAAACCACCAATACGCTCCAGACAGAATTCCGCGTCCTGCGGCCCAATGGCGAAGTACGTTGGTGTACCGGCACGGCAGCGGCCAACTTTGACGAAACTGGCCGTCTTGGCTGGCTCAGCGGGGTCACCTCCGATATCACCGAAAGAAAGCGCGCCGAAGAGCGCCAGATCCTGCTGGCCGAAGAGGTCGATCATCGCGCGCGCAACGTTGTTGCGGTCGTCCAATCGATCATGCGCTTGACCCGCGCCGACAGCATCGACGAATACATCGGCGCTCTTGATGGCCGGATCGGCGCGCTGTCGAACGCGCACCGGTTGCTGGCTGGATCACGCTGGGAGGGGGCCGACCTCACCCGGCTCGTTGACGAAGAGTTTGCGCCCTATCGCGCAAGCGGCGGCGAACGGGTCAGAGCCCGCGGCCCCATAGTTCTGTTGCCGCCCGCTACCGCCCAGACGATTGCCCTCGCGCTGCACGAACTCGTGACGAATGCTGCGAAATATGGCGCGCTGTCGGTCGACGGCGGATATGTCGATCTTATCTGGCAGACCGAGCCCGGAAAGCTCGAACTTATCTGGACGGAATCCGGCGGCCCGCGGGTCACCCCACCCGAGCGCCGCGGCTATGGGAGCCGCGCCATTGTTGCGGGCATTGAGCGTCAGCTTGGCGGTCTCGTAAAATTTGACTGGCAGCCAAATGGATTGTGCTGCACCTTGTTCGTGCCGCACGAAGCCAGTGCGGACTCATCGAAGCGTGCATCCAAGCCGCAGATCGAGCCGGCGGTCGCAGCTGATTTTGATATCGACGACAAACGCGTATTGCTTGTCGAGGACGAGCCGCTCGTATCGATGATGCTCGCAGACATGCTCTCTGCCTTCGGACACAAGGTCGATGGTCCCCACAGCCGCTTCAGCGACGCCATACTAGCTGCCAAGACGGGCAATCTGCAGGCGGGTATTCTCGACGTGAATTTGGGCGGCGAAAAAACCTATGCGGTCGCCGATATTCTCACCAACCGAAAGATTCCGTTCGCCTTCGTAACCGGCTACGGGCCCGACAGCATCGTATCTGCGTTTTCCCACGCACCCGTGCTGCAGAAGCCGATCGAGGCCGCAAAGCTGCACGCCCTGCTCCAGCAAATCGTACGCTAGTCCCGCCGTCCTCTCGCCTTCCAACAACAGAACCCGGAGGAACCAAGTGCGCGCGACAGCGTTTGTTGGGCGTCACGAGATACGAATAAAAGCAATGACGGCAAAACAATTTCTTCTGAGCGAAAGCCGGTATTGCCGACGTCGCGCGGCAAATTGTGCGGACCCCTTTCTGGCCCAGGAACTGCGGCGCCTGGCAGATCGCTTCGAACAAACGGCAGACACCGCCGAGGCCGAGAAAACGCCTTCCGACAGCAGTTCGGAACAGATTTCCCATTAGCCACCGGAACTCGCTACAATCACGCACGTGGATAGCGGAACTTTCGTTCCGGTGCCGAATGGGTCTGGTACGCGTCAGATGAATACAGCGAAACGTCACAAAACTGTCTCGGTTGAGGTTGGCGGCGTCACGGTGGGTGGCGGGGCGCCGATTGTCGTGCAGTCGATGACCAATACGGATACGGCCGATATCGAGGCGACCGCGCGACAGGTGGCGGCGCTGGCGGCGGCCGGCTCCGAGCTCGTGCGCATCACCGTCGATCGCGATGAGGCGGCAGCCGCGGTAGCCCCCATCAAGGAGCGCCTGCTCAAATGGGGCATCGCCGTGCCGCTCATCGGCGACTTTCACTACATCGGCCACAAGCTTCTTGCCGAGCATGCAGGCTGCGCGCAGGCGCTCGACAAGTACCGCATCAATCCCGGCAATGTCGGCTTCAAGGACAAGAAGGACAAGCAGTTCTCCGCCATCATCGAGATGGCGCTCAAGCACGGAAAGCCGGTGCGCATCGGCGCCAACTGGGGCTCGCTCGATCAGGAGCTTCTGACGCAACTGATGAACGAGAACGCCAGGGCGAAGGTGCAAAAGGACGCCCGCGCGGTGATGCACGAGGCAATGGTGCAGTCGGCGCTGCTGTCAGCGGCACGCGCCGAGGCGATCGGGCTGGCCAAGAACCGCATCATCCTCTCGGCCAAGGTGTCGGCGGTGCAGGACCTGATCGCGGTCTATGGCGAACTGGCGCGCCGCTGCGATTATGCGCTGCATCTGGGGCTGACCGAAGCGGGCATGGGCTCGAAGGGGATCGTTGCCTCCTCGGCCGCCATGGGGATCCTGCTGCAGCAGGGGATCGGCGACACCGTGCGCATCTCGCTAACGCCGGAACCCCATGGCGACCGCACCCGCGAGGTGCAGGTGGCGCAGGAGCTGTTGCAGACCATGGGCCTGCGCACCTTTGTGCCGCTGGTTGCGGCCTGTCCCGGCTGCGGGCGCACCACCTCGACGACGTTTCAGGAGCTGGCTTCCGACATTCAGGGCTTCATCCGCGACTCGATGCCTCACTGGAAGACGCGCTATCCCGGGGTCGAGACGCTCAATGTTGCGGTGATGGGCTGCATCGTGAACGGGCCTGGGGAATCCAAGCATGCCGACATCGGCATTTCGCTGCCGGGGACCGGCGAGCAGCCGACCGCACCGGTGTTCATCGACGGCAAGAAGGCGGCCACCCTGCGCGGAGCAACGCTGAGCGCCGATTTCAAGCAGATGGTCATCGACTATATCGAGCGCCGCTGGGGCCAGACCGCGCGGGCGGCAGAACCCGCCGAGGCAGTGAAGGAGTATTCGCCCTTGGCCTAGTGGCAATTTCACATCTGGCAGTCCATCATTTCAATTGCAAGCTCGACCGGGGGATCAGTGAGCAGCCTTCCGCCACAAGACAACTTTTCGGAATATCAGCCGCGCGTCGTCAAACCGCGCAACCTTGCGCTGGGGATCGAGCGCATCGGATTTTTCGCGCTTACCCACCGAGCGCTCTGTGCAATCGTTTTCATCCTGCTTTGTATCGTGGCGGCGGTCGGCTTCACGCGCGTGAAGGTCGACGATTCACTCAGCCAGCTGTTCCGCTCTGACACGGATGAATTTCGCACCTATGAAGAAGTGACGCGGCGCTTCCCCTCAAACGAGTTTGACGTTCTCATCGTCATTGAGGGCGACAAATTGCTGGAGCGCTCGTCGCTTGAAAAACTGCGCGACCTTGCAATCGAACTTCAGTTGATCGACGGCACCAGGGGCCTTATTTCGATTTTCGCGGCGCGAGAACCGCCCAAGGACGGGCAGATCCCGCCTCCCCTCTTCCCCAACCCACTGCCGGAAGGGGCCGAGTACCAGACTCTCATTGAGCGCGTGATGGCGAATGAAATCATTCGCGACAAGATGCTTTCACCCGACGGCAAGCTCACTTTGATGGTGTTGGCGCTGGAACCTGCAGCGACTGCACCCGATCGCCTCAACAAAGTTGTCGAGGAGATCCGCAATGAAGTCCGCGATCACCTCGAAGGAACCGGACTGAAAGGCGAGTTGTCCGGCGTGCCGGTGATGCAGCACGAAATTCGCAACGCCATTCAGCGGGACCGGCTGCTCTACAACACGCTTGGCTTCGTGGTCGGTTGCGTGATCGCGATCATGTTTTTCCGCCGCTTCTCATTCATGATTATTGCGGCGGGACCACCATTGGTGGCCATTCTTCTCGCGCTCGGAGCGCTGGGATGGTTCGGCTTCAGCCTGAACATGTTTCTGAACGTGATGACGCCGCTGATCATGGTCATCAGCTTCTCGGACAGCATGCAGATTACCTTTGCGGCACGCGACCGTCTCCTCGCCGGCGACGACAAAGTCACGGCCTTTCGCAATGCGCTGCTCATTGTCGGGCCGGCCTGCGTACTGACCCACGCGACCGCGGGGGTATCGTTCATCGCCTTGCAATTCTCCGAATCCGACCTGGTGCGCACCTTCGGCGAAGCGGGCTTAGTTGCGGTTACGGTTGCATTGATCGCGGTGTTGATGGGCGTGCCATTGCTCGGGGTGCTGCTCATTCGCAATGAGGGCGAATTCGTCGCGGCTGTCAGAAACATGGACACCGCGCTGAATGTCTTGCGCCGGTTTTGCGGATGGATCGCGGTCCGCATGGTGGCCCGCCCCGGCCTTTATTCCGCGATCAGCTTGATCGTCGTCGCCGCGCTGTCGCTTGGCTACGCGCAGCTGCAGGCGCGCTATCGTCTTGCGGACCAGGTGCCGGACCGTCAACAGGCGGTTCAGGCCAGCCAGCGTCTCGACGTGAAGCTAACCGGAGCCAATCCCTTCGAGGTCTATATTCAGTTTCCGAAAGGCGCCTCTTTGTACGCGCCGGAGACGCTGGCGGTGATCGCCGAGGTCCATTCGCTGCTCGAGCATCAGAAAGGCGTCGGCAATGTCTGGTCTCTCGACACCCTGCGGCGCTGGCTTACTGAGAAGCTCAACAAATCCGACGTCGAAACGCTCAAGGAATACGTCGATCTGCTGCCGCCTTATCTGACGCGACGGTTCATTTCAGCCGAACAGGATGCTGTGATCATCAGCGGGCGCGTTCCGGATTCCGACGCCAGTCAATTGTTGCCGATTGTCGATCGCGTCGATCACGACCTGGACAGCGTGCGCAAGAAATTTCCTGGCTACAAGATAGCAGTCACCGGTCTGTCAGTGATTTCGGCGCGGAACAGCGCGCTTATGATCGACAAGTTAAGTCGAGGGCTCACTATCGAGATCGTCTTTGTCGCGGCATTTATTGGCCTGGCGTTCTGGTCGCCCGTCGTCATGCTGATCAGTATTTTGCCCGGGCTATTTCCGATTGTTCTCGCCGGCACTGTCTTGCTGCTAACCGGTCAGGGATTGCAGTTCGCCAGCGTCATCGCATTGACCGTGTCGTTTGGTCTCGGATTGAGCGCGACGATCCACTTTCTGAACCGTCTGCAGATCGAAGATGTCGATGCCGATCCTGCGGTCGGGGTTGAGCGGGCGACGATCCTCGTCGGACCGCCACTAATTCTGACGTCGGCAGTTCTCGCCTGCGGCCTTGCCATGACCGTGTTATCAGGCTTGCCGTCCCTGCGGATTTTCGGATGGCTCAGTGCTTTCGCGATGGTGGCGGCGCTGTTCGCCGACCTGTTCATGCTGCGGCCGATCGCAATGTTTCTCAGTCAGCTGGTGCGCCGCATATCGCACCACTCGCTGCTGCGGTCGACCAAATAGCAGCGCCGCCTAGCTCGATCGGCGAAGGTTCACAGACACAGATCTGATGCTGGATTGCGGATCTTGTGATCTGATCGATACCGATTGTCGCCCGCCATGCGTAATCAGCGTGATCGTAGCCACAAAAGATGCGGCCCTGGCGACGACCTGGAAGCGGTCGCCGTCAGCCCTGCCGGAAATTGTGCCTGAGACACCACGCGTTGACTCGCTCCAGTAGCCGCTCACCGCGCCGGCCGAATAGTCGGCGCCGGCCCTTAAGTCGAAATTGGCGCCTTCGCTTGCACAGCGGATGTTGAGCTGCAGTTTGCTTTGACCGCCGAGAACGTCATAAGCTGCGCGGCATCTGATCGATTCATGAGTGCCGTTTGACAGCTCGATTGTGCCCGCCCCCGACCAGTTCCCGGCCAGTCGGTCAAATGGCGCTACCCTCTGCGCGTACACGGTCCCGCTAACAGAAAATAAAAGCGCGATGGCTAAAATAACGCAACGCACGATAACGATCGCCCCATGTGACGGCACAGACATGTGCAAAACTCGATACAGCCGCCGCGCGTCAATCTACCGCCTCGCTTTTCACAAATTCGTCGTAGAACTTGGAATTGCTGCGGCGATTGTCACCGAACAATGCACGAAACCAAGGCACCTGACAATGTATCTCAAAATCTGCGCAGTCCTCGTCCTGATGCAAATCTTCGCCACCGCGGCCTTCGCGGTCGACGAAAAGCGGCGTCCACCGCAGCAGGGAGGTTTCCTGACAGGTACACCAGAGGAACAGGCTGCCTGCGCGCCAGACTCCACCAAGTTCTGCCGCGACGCTATTCCCGACACACTCCGGGTGCTGGCGTGCTTACAAGAACACCGCAAAAGCCTGCGGAAGGTTTGCCTTAAGGTTCTCGAAGATCACGGCCAATAGTCGTTGCAACGCTGTCAGCGTCGCCTGATGATCATCGGCAACCCGCCCTTCGGGCGCAGCGTAACTTTCTGAACAGGCCACGGCGTGCTTCCGGAAACCATTTCAAGCGTGAAATGGCGCATGATCGTTGCGACCATGATCGAGGCTTCCTGAACTGCAAACGTAGCACCGATGCAGATGCGTGGGCCGACACCGAAAGGCAAATAGGCAAAGCGATCAATTGACTCGCGCGCCTTGCCGAAGAATTGGTTGGGGTCGAAAGCGTTTGGACGCGTCCACAGTGCGCGATGACGGTGCAAAACGTAGGGCGCGATGACGATCATCGTGCCGGGCTTAATCGCTTCACCGGCAAGTTCGTCGTAATCCAGCGCCGTGCGACTGATAGCTGTGATTGGCGGATAAAGCCGATTCGCCTCGTCAATCACGGCGCGCGTGACAACGAGGCGATCAGCCAGACCCTCGAGAGAACCCCATTCGCTGTCAGCTTCGGCCTGAACGCGTTCGCGCCATTCACGAGACTGCGACAGCAAATACAAAGTCCAGGTGATGCAGTTGGCTGTCGTCTCCTGGCCAGCGGCAATGAACGTCAGAATATTGGCACGAACCTCGACGTCGCTTAACGCCTTGCCGCTGTCAGGATCGCGCGCTTCGAGCAGCAACGTAAGAATGTCACGCGGAACGCTTGTCGGATCGGCAGCGAGCCGCCGTTGGCGCGCGGCAATGATTTCGTCGATCGTTTCCTCGAAAAATTTCAACGTCGGGCGCAATTTCCAACGGCTCGGTCGCGGCACAATGGATGGAACACCCAGAATGTCGAGCGGGTCGATACGCCCGACCGTATCGAAATAGGCGGTCATTGCAGCGCGAACATCATCCGGATTGCGGCCGAAACCATCCGAGAAGATGGTGCGTTCGAGCACGTCGACCGTAATACGTGTCGCCTCGTCGGCAAGGTCTACGACCTGGCCTTCACACCGGCTCAGGCGCTCAATCGCCGCATCGGCCGCTTCAACCATTGCCGTGGTGAAGCCCAGCACAGTCCTGAGATTGAACAGCGGAGCCAAGGCCCGGCGTTGGAGCTTCCACTGATCGGCTTCCACGGTCAGCAATCCGTTCGCCAGAGCCGCCGACAGAACACGGCGCTGCAACCAATCCTTCTGATAGTTGTCGACATTGACCATGAGCACGCGCCGAATGGCGCCAGGGTCGCTGATAACGGCGACCCGACCAACCGACAGCCCGCCCATGACAATGGGCCGCTCGAAATGGGCAGACGTCCACGCCTCGAGTGGATTGTTTGCCAAAACGCGAAGCAGTGAGAGAGGGCCTAAAGCTTCCGCTCGCGGTACAGGTGCGGGCGGGCTAAGCTCCGCGGAAATATCGAGCAATGCACACCCCGTCTGAAATGAACCCCGAAGCGCTATTCTGCTAACCAAGAATTCGCACGGCAAACGGTCTAACGAGCTTCAGAGTTCCAATTTATTGCAATTTGGCGGTATTGAGTTGAGGAACGAGGCATGATTTCGACTATTTCCGATGTTAGGAATACTGCCGGTCCTTGAAACATCAGGTGTCCCAAGTGCCAGTTCGAAGCATTCGAAGATACGGTAACGCGTGCCTTTTCTGGGTCTCGATCGCAGGCTTGGTGCTTATAAACAGTGCACCTATCGCCCAGCCCGCTCGCACCCCTACCGACCCCACCGGGGAATGGCTGGTGGCCAAGCAAGTCGCACGAATAAAGATCGCCGATTGCGATGGCCGACTTTGGGGCGTGGTGGCATGGGAGGCACAGCCGGGCGGTATCGACAAAAAGAATCCGGACCCAAACCTGCGCTCTCGGCCGACACTTGGCATGCCGATCCTGCTCGGCATGACATCAAGCAAAACCAACCGGTGGGACGGACAAATTTACAACTCCGAGGACGGTCACACGTATTCGGCCAACATCAGCCTGGTGGATCCCAATACTCTGCGCGTACAGGGATGTTTTCTCGGATTTCTCTGCGGTGGGGAAAACTGGACGCGCGTCGAAACACCGGACGTGACTGCTTCGACGCAACGCACACCGGCAAAGCCGTCGGCTAACCGGAAGACGGCAGCCGCCCCGCCCGAACCAGGCGAAGACGTTTGTTCAAAGACGCCGGCTTCGACGGGGTTTTCCCATGAGCGCGGGCTGAAATAAAACTGCCGCCGCCAGAGTGCAGACAAGCGACAGCGCAAGCAGTTTGCCCATGCTTGACGTGCCTGGATGTTGCGAGAGCCACAAGCTTCCGAACGCCGTCGCAGTCGTCAACGCGCTCCAAATCACCGCGCGTGTCAGGCTTGATTGAAGCAAGTTCGTGCGGCCCGACCGCCAAGCCATGATGTAGTAGATCTTGAACGCGACACCGACCCCTAGAAGCAGGGGCAACGCGATGATGTTCGCGAAGTTCAGCGGCATCCCGATCAAGACGCAGATTTCGAGCGTGACGATTCCCGCGAGAAGAAGCGGAACCAGGGTCAGCAAAACATCTCCGAAGCGTCGCAAAACGATCCAAAGCAAGATAGCGATCGAGATGAGCGCATAGAACCCTGCTTCGAAGAACGCGCGCACGACGGTTCTACTCGATTCAAGAATTGAGATCGGGCCACCCGTCGCGGTCGGATAAACTGAAAGGATCGCTCGCGCGAATTGCCGCAGCACCTCGGTATCATTCGTATTGCCTTTGGGTGCAATCTCGACGCGCGCCCGTCCGTCTGCCGCGATCCATTGCTGCTTGAGCGCCTGCGGCAGGTTGTCTTTGGTGACTTTTTGAGCGCCCAGAAAACCGCGCAACTGTCCGGTGGCGGTTTCCATCGGGACAACAAATGCTGTCTTCGCACGCGCACGCGTCTCTTCGTTCGCCTGGGCCAGTTTTACAGCATTGCCCGCCATGCGCCTGGCGGCGTCGGCGCCCGGCCCGGTTGCGTTTCCTGCGATCTTCTTGAGTTGGTCGGCCATGCCATTGAGTGCCGCAACGTTTTCCGCGTCGGTCGGCGCCTTGCTCGAGCCGGGCCTTTCCAAAGCGGGGGCAAGCTGTCGACTGAATTCCTCGATCAACGCCAATTTCTTGTCTTGATCTTGGGGCACAAAATTGAGCAGCGTCTGCGTCTGCGAAACCTCAGGCAGCTTCTGCAGCTTTTCTGCCACTGACGCGGCCTCGTCGAGCGACTTCGCGACGACGTTGACCGCGCTGATGCCCGCACGCGGATCGTCGCCAAGTTCGAGAATGGTTGAAATCAACTCTGTCTCCGGGCTGCGCAGGTGAATTGGATCGAAGTCGAACGTCAGGAAATAAAGCAGCGGCGCACCAAGAACGGCGACGGCGAGCGTGCCTACGATGACGGGAATTCGGTATTCCTGAAGAAACCAGTCGACCGGCGCCAGCGCCTTGTAACCGATCGGCTCGGCCTCGCCCGGTGGATTGAGCACTGCAACGAGTGCCGGCAGAACCGTGATGCTCGTGACATAGGCGATCAGCATGCCCACGCCGGCAATCTTGCCCAATTCAGAAACACCCCGATAGTCGGTGGGAAGGAAAGAGAGAAATCCCGCCGCCACGGCAGCGGCGGCAAGCGTTAGCGGAACGCCGATCTTTGCCGCTGCCTCGTCCAACGCAGGAAGGAGTTCAGGCTTGTCGTGGCGTTCGGCACGGTAACGCACTGAAAACTGAATGCCGAAGTCGACGCCGAGTCCGACAAACAACACCGCAAAAGCAACCGAAATCATGTTCAATGCGCCGACCATCATCAAGCCCAGCGCGGCAGTGACGGCCAATCCCACAAACAGATTGAGAAACACCGCGACAATCAGACGCGCCGATTTAAGGGCAAGCCAAAGAATCGTCAGTACGATCACGATCGTGGCAATCGCGTTCTCCAGTGCACCGTGCTGAACGGTCGCGAACTCTTCATCCGCCATCGGCACAGAGCCGGTCAGACGCACGCGGGCTTGATATTTCTGCGCGAGTTGCAGATCGGATGCGGCCTGACGAATGGCGCCGCTCGAGACTGCACCGGGCTGAAGTGCCGAAAAGTCGAGAACAGGACGGACTTCGATCAGCCGTCGCAGATCGCTTTGCGCCGGCTGCTGGCCACTGACCATGGCCTGCCAGGAGAACGAAGCCGGCCGGCCGGCGAGCACATTTTCCAGCGTCGTCGATGCCATCGACAGTGGTCTCGTCAAGGCATCGAGCGTGATCATCTGGTTTTGTACTCCGATAAGTCCCAGCGAGAGCGTACGGGTAAGGCCGCGTAGGCTTGGATCCCCGACAAGCGTGCCAATAAGAGGGGCCGCCTGCCCGAGCCCCTTGGCGAAGCTCGCGACGTCGTCGGTCGGCCTGTAAAGCAATCCGTTGCGTGCAAAGAATTCGCTGCCGCCGATGTCATCAACCGAGCGGAAAAATTGGGGCTTGGCTTTGAGTTGCGCTGCCAGGTCGGCAGCAGCTCGCGACGCATACTCCGCAGTTGGAGCGTCGACGACCACCAAAGTCGAGCCGAAATGTCCGCGGAAGGTCTTGTCGAACTCCGCGTCGCGCTTGCGCCAATCGAGTTCAGGCGAAATCAGCTTGTTGACGTCGGTGTTGATGGCGAAATGTCGCGCCGCATAGACAGCCGACCCGAACGCCACCAGCAGCGCTAAGATAATGATTGGCCAAGGGAATCGGGTACAAAATCTCACGATTCCGGTAACGACAGTCGCTAGCATGCTAGATGTTGCCTTCCGGCTACAGGGAAGTCACCCCCACTTGCACTTCGACGCAATATTATCAATTCTTTCCGTGCGGAACTTTTGCACGTGTCAATGATTGACGCTAACTGAGAGACTTCGTGGCAGAGCCGGCAAAGCTCGTATTGGGCGACAACAAATATTTCGAGAGGTTTTGCCAAAAGCACAAGCGCCTCCGAGTGAGTGGGAAGGTAGTTAAAGCATGACGGCGCCCAATGATGAGTTCCTGACAGACCCAACCGCCAACATCCTCAACTCGATCAAGAGCCCCGGCGATCTGCGCCGTATCAATGCGCGGCACCTTCGACAGGTTGCCGATGAATTGCGCGCGGAGACGATCAACGCGGTCGCGGTCACGGGCGGTCATCTGGGGGCAAGCCTCGGAGTGATCGAACTGACGGTTGCACTGCATTACATCTTTGATACCCCCGATGACAAACTGATCTGGGACGTTGGTCATCAAGCTTATCCTCACAAGATTCTCACCGGCCGCAGGGATCGAATAAGGACATTGCGGGCGGGCGGTGGCTTATCCGGTTTCACCAAGCGTTCCGAAAGTGAGTACGATTGCTTTGGCGCTGCTCATTCCTCGACATCTATATCGGCGGGTTTGGGCATGGCTGTGGCACGCGACCTTGCCGGGCAGCAACACAATGTGATCTGCGTGATCGGCGACGGCGCGATTTCCGCGGGTATGGCCTATGAGGCCATGAACAATGCCGGCGCAATAAATCGCCGGCTGATCGTGATCCTAAACGACAATGAGATGTCGATCGCGCCACCGGTTGGCGCCATGTCGAATTATCTCACGCGTTTGCTTTCGAGTCCGACGTACATGTCGCTACGCGACATCGGTAAGCAGGTTGCCAACCACTTACCGAAATTTTTCAAGGAGAAGGCGTATCTGGCGGAAGAACTTGCGCGCGGCTTCGTCACCGGCGGCACATTGTTCGAAGAGCTTGGCTTCTATTACGTCGGCATCGTCGATGGCCACGATCTCAGCCAGCTATTGCCTGTCCTGGAAAACGTGCGTAATGCGGACAATGGCCCGTTCCTTGTCCACGTCCGTACACAGAAGGGTAAAGGCTACGCGCCAGCGGAGGCTTCGAAGGACAAATATCACGGCGTCGTCAAATTCGATGTCGCCACCGGCAAACAGCACAAAGGCGTTTCGAACGCACCGTCTTATACCAAGGTGTTCGGCGAAGCTCTCGTGAAAGAAGCCGCAAAAGACGACAAGATCGTCGCCATTACCGCGGCAATGCCTGGTGGGACAGGCGTCGATATTTTCGCCAAGGCATACCCAGACCGTTCTTTCGATGTGGGCATTGCCGAGCAGCACGGGGTCACTTTTGCGGCTGGACTAGCCACTCAAGGCTATAAGCCCTTTGTTGCGATCTACTCGACCTTCCTGCAGCGCGCCTATGATCAGGTCGTGCACGACGTCGCGATCCAGCAGCTACCGGTCCGCTTTATTTTGGACCGTGCCGGGCTGGTAGGGGCCGACGGCCCGACCCACGCGGGATCTTTCGACCTCGCTTATCTCGGCTGTCTGCCGGGCTTTGTCATCATGGCAGCCGCCGACGAGGCCGAACTTGTTCACATGGTCGCTACCGCAGCGGCTATCAATGATCGCCCCTCGGCCGTCCGCTATCCGCGCGGCGACGGCGTGGGCGTCGTCATGCCCGAGGAAGGCGTGCCTCTCGAAATCGGAAAAGGCCGGATCATTACGCAAGGCAGCACGGTCGCCCTCCTCTCGCTCGGCACGCGGCTCGCGGAATGTCTCAAGGCGGCAGAAACGCTCGCAGCGCATGGAATTTCAACGACCGTCGCCGATGCACGCTTCGCCAAACCGCTTGATCGCGAACTCATCCTCCAGCTTGCGAACGAGCATGAATTGTTGATCACGATTGAGGAAGGCGCGATCGGTGGATTCGCTGCTCACGTCATGCAGCTGCTCAGCGAAGCCCACGCGCTCGAACGTCCCGGGTTCAAGGTCCGCAGCATGGTATTGCCGGATATCTTCATCGACCACGACAGCCCGCCCGCAATGTATGCCAAGGCCGGACTGGACGCGAACGGCATCGTCAACAAGGTTTTCGATGTGTTTGGATCACGTCACGCACCGGAATTGCAGCCAGCCGAAATCGAGTCTCTCGCCGAGCGCGCTGAGCGCCGGCGGCAGGCCAAGGCATTGAACGGGCGCGCTCAGGGGAAAGCGTGATGAAGGTCGTATTGGCGAAGCCGCGCGGTTTTTGCGCGGGTGTGGTCCGCGCAATTGAAATTGTCGAGCGCGCACTGGATAAATATGGTCCGCCAGTATACGTGCGGCATGAGATCGTGCACAACAAATGGGTGGTCGATGCGCTCAAGGCGCGCGGCGCTCGTTTCGTCGAAGAACTTTCAGAAGTTCCGCCGAACGCGATCACGATCTTCAGCGCACACGGTGTGGCGAAAAAAGTCCAGGAGGAAGCCGCCGAACGCGGACTCCGTGTCTTCAATGCCACTTGTCCTCTTGTGTCGAAAGTCCATGCCCAAGGGCGCCACTATTTGCGCAACGGGCGTACGGTCATCCTGATCGGACATGCGGGTCATCCGGAAGTCGAGGGCACCCTCGGCCAGATTCCTGGTCCGGTTATCCTCGTGCAGACCGAGACGGACGTGAACGCACTCGACCTGGCTAAGGATACTCCGATCGCTTACGTGACGCAGACGACCCTCAGCGTCGACGACACCAAGGGGATCATTGCGGCACTCTACCGGCGTTTCAACGACGTCGTCGGGCCCGGTACACAGGACATCTGCTACGCGACACAGAACCGCCAAACTGCGCTGCTGGAGCTGACCCGGCTGGCCGACGTGATTTTCGTCGTCGGCGCTAAGAACAGTTCTAATTCAAATCGGCTGCGCGAAATCGGGGTTGAAGCCGGCGTTTCTACCCACCTGATCGCCAATGGCAGCGAAATAAAAACGGAATGGTTGCATAACGTCGAGGTTGTTGGCATTACGGCTGGAGCCTCGGCGCCCGAAATCATGGTTCGGGACGTGATTGATGCGCTGCGGACCATCGAGCCGGTGGAGGTCTTCACCTTGCCCGGCCAGGATGAACACATTGAATTCCGGGTGCCTGTAGAACTTCTGGATGTGACAGGTACCCAGCAAATCAGCAAGGATAGCAATCTTGGGCATTCCCCTTCTTCAGAAACTATTTGTCGGTAGCTACGTTATCCGCCAGCGTCTGACCGGCCGAAAGCGCTACCCACTGGTGCTCATGCTGGAGCCGTTGTTCCGGTGTAACCTAGCTTGCGCCGGTTGCGGCAAGATCGACTACCCGGACCCCATCCTGCACCAGAACATGCGCGTCGAGGACGCATTGCATGCGGTGGACGAGTGCGGGGCGCCCGTAGTTTCGATCGCGGGTGGCGAGCCGCTACTGCACAAGCAGCTGCCGGAAATCGTGCGTGGAATCGTTGCTCGGAAAAAATTCGTCTATCTGTGCACCAATGCACTTTTGATGGACAAGAAGCTTTCGCAATATGAGCCGAGCACATTCTTTACCTGGTCGGTCCATCTCGACGGCGACAAGGAGATGCACGATCACTCGGTCTGCCAGCCGGGGACGTATGACAGGGCCGTAACGGCAATCAAGCACGCCAAGGAACGCGGATTCCGCGTCAACATCAATTGCACCTTGTTCAACACCGCGCAGGCCGATCGCGTCGCAGCGTTCTTTGACACTGCCATGGAGTTGGGCGTTGACGGCATCACGGTGTCGCCCGGTTACGCTTACGAGCGGGCGCCTGACCAGCAGCACTTCCTCAATCGCGGCAAGACCAAACAGCTGTTCCGTGATGTTTTCAAACGCGGGCCAAGCAAGACAAAGTGGTCGTTCAGTCAATCCAGCCTGTTCCTCGATTTCCTGGCAGGAAATCAGAGCTATCACTGCACGCCGTGGGGAAATCCGACCAGGACCATCTTCGGTTGGCAGAAACCCTGTTATCTGCTCGGCGAAGGCTATGCGAAGACCTTCGATGAGCTGATGAACGGAACCGATTGGGATTCCTATGGTACCGGGAACTACGAGAAATGCGCCGACTGCATGGTGCATTCCGGTTACGAAGCGTCCGCAGTGCAGGATGCCGTCGCCCACCCTCTGAAAGCCATGGGCGTCGCACTGCGCGGCATCGGCACCGAAGGCGCGATGAAGCCGGAAATTCCGCTCGATGGGCAACGGCCTGCGCAGTACGTCTTTTCGAAGCACGTCGAAAACAAGCTCGAAGAAATCCGAAAAGCGCAAGAAAAAGAAAAGCCGGAACTTCTCCAAGCGGGATGACGCCGCGCCCCGGACTCGGTTAGAGTTGGATTGGAACTCACGGGCTTGTCAGTCCGTTGTGTACCTGTCATCGCTTTAATTGTGGCAACGGGCTTCGGTGTTCAGCCATGCGCGGGCGCACAATTCTTATCGGCGGGATTTTGACCGCGGCGGTTCTGCTCCCTGACGTAAGTCGTGCGCAGTTTTCGCCGCAGGGCGTGCTCGGAGGTATTACGCGACCTTTCCGCCACGCACTCGGTCAGCTTGGGCACTATCCGCGCGCCCGCCACCATCGGCGCGCGGCGGCTAGGGCTTTAGCCGCCGAACCTCGCCAAGCAGCGGCCCGGGAGAGCCTTGGGATCGCCGGATCCCGACTTGGATGGGTCGGCCCCCCAGCCTGGCCGACCGCCTACGAGGACATGCTCGGATTTACATTCTGGCCGAACGACTATGCGTCGCGGCTTCGCGGCCATGGGTTTGATGTGATTGCTGACACGATCACCGGGCGCTTCGACCTCCCCCGGTCGCTGGCACGGACCGCGACGACAGGATCAGCCGTCAAAGACGACTCCGGCAACGACGGATCCATGAGCCAATGTGCGGACACTGCAAATACCGAAAGCAATTGGCCATCCTCGCGTATCGAACAGGTCGTGCAGCTTTCCGGCACCCAACGGGTAGCGCTCGAAAAAGCGCAAGCGACCGTCACTCAGTCAATCAAGAACATCAAGGCGGATTGCCGCGCGCCTGGCGCGTTCCCTCCTCCCGAGCGGCTGAGGGCGTTCATCCAAACCCTGTGGGCCGTTCGTGATGCCGGTATATCCCTGCGCGCGCCTCTGAAGGAATTCAGCGATTCACTTACAAAGGCGCAAACGGACGGTTTCGTTGTCCAACAACCGCAGAAACCACCGGTCCGGGATCAGAAGGCTTCGAGCGAGGCCTTGATGAACAGGCAATATCAAGCCTGTGTCTCGCAAAATGCCGACCGCGCCGAGCGCATGATCAGGGAAATTGAAACGAGAGTCCGGCCGGACAAGGATCAGGCCGCAAGTTTTGAAAATCTTCACCAGATCTCGACGAACATGGCCAAGATGCTGATCGCCAGTTGCGTGCAGCCGATCCCCGCTGACCCGGCGCCGCGCCTGGATTCGGTCAATGACCAGCTGGCTTCGATGAACTATGCAGCGGCGACGATTCAGATCGCGTTCGACGATTTCTACGGAAGGCTCAGAAGCGAGCAAAAAACGCGCCTCGATTCTATGGCGCGCTGACGTCACATCCCAAATGTTACTGCGGTGGTGTTGCTCGCTTTCAGATTACGATAGCGGGCAAGAGCCCATAATGGAAAGAATTTACGATATCCGTGGTATCGCAGATAAAACACGCGCGGAAACCCCGTCGCGGTGAATCGCTCTTCATCCCAAAATCCGTTCGCCGTTTGCGTCCGGGAGAGATACTGCACGCCGCGCTCCACGGCCGGATGGCCAATGTCCCCGACAGCCATCAACCCGAGAAGCGCCCAAGCCGTCTGCGATGACGTACTGAGCGCCGGCTCGTGGCCACGATAGTCGAGTTTATAGCTCGAGCCATCTTCACCCCAGCCGCCGTCTTCGTTTTGAATGGATATGAGCCATTTTGCCGCTTTACGGATCTCGGCTGAATCGCGGTCAGTGCCGCAGGCATTCAGGGCACACAGCGTAGACCAAGTCCCGTAGATGTAGTTCAAGCCCCAGCGCCCGTACCAACTTCCATCCGGAAGCTGCGTGTCGCGCAGATAGGCTACGCCTTTCGACAAAGATTCGCTCTCATTCAAAGTTTCACCAAGTTGCGCCAGCATCGACACACACCGGGCCGTGACGTCTTCTGTCGGCGGATCGATCAGGGCGCCGTGGTCGGCAAAAGGGATGTTGTTGAGGTAGTGATACATATTGTCGACATCGAAGGCGGCCCAGCCACCATTGCGGCTTTGCATGCCTTTGATCCATTCGACACCTCGTTCAATGGCCACATCGTAGCGCGAACCTACCCCCGCGCTGCGCGCACGGTCCATCGCCATGACGACAACCGCAGTGTCGTCGAGGTCGGGGTAATGTGGATTTGCATATTGAAAGGCCCAACCGCCCGGGCGTACATCCGGACGCCGATTGATCCAGTCCCCGGCAACATCGAGCACCTGAAGCGGGTGTAGCCAGTCGAGCCCGCGGACGGCCGTCGCGAGCGCCTCGTCGTCACCGATTTCCAGCAACGCATGACATACGAGGCCCGTGTCCCAAACCGGCGAAACACAAGGCTGGCAATAGGCTTCTTCGACGCCAACCACGAGCAGCTTTTCGATCGAATTGCGCGCGACAGCGGCGCTTTCCTTTTTGTCGAGGACATCGAACATCATCGCGGCATTGGCCATCGCCGGAAAAATCGCGCCGAGGCCATCCTCACCGTTGAGCCTTTCCGTGACGAAATCGACCGCCTGATCGACCGCACGCTGCCGCAAACTCTCCGGAAATACTCTGACGGCCGGGCGCAAAATCACATCAATGCAGCGAAAAAGCGCGAACCATATCCAGCTCTGATGCGGAGCCTTGGCCGCCGGCCCGATCGAGCGCGGTGGCTCGACAAACAATTCATCGATTTTGATTCCGAGGGGGTTTTTGGCGCGTGGACGCAAGGCCTGCAAAACAAGCAGAGGCACTAGCACTGTGCGCGCCCAGTAGGACACTTTCGACAAGTGAAACGGAAACCACCGCGGCAGCAGCATGATCTCGACCGGCATTTCCGGCACGCTGCGCCAATCTAGAATGCCGAAAAGCGACAGGAGCACCCGCGTGAAAACATTGGAGTGTACCGCACCGCCACGAGCTAGAACTGCATCGCGCGCGCGGCGCATGTGGGGGGCATCCGGGCTGTCGCCGATCATCTTGAGCGCGAAATAGGCCTTCACACTCGCGCTCATATCGAAGTCGCCGTCGTGATAGAGCGGCCAGCCGCCATGCTTTCCCTGGTTTCGCCGCAGATAGACGGCGATTTTCTGCTCCAGCTCAGAATCTCTGGGTTCGCCGCGATAATGCCGCAGCAGAACATATTCGGCCGGGATCGTCGCATCCGCTTCCAGTTCGAATACCCAATGTCCATCTCTTTGTTGGCTTTTCAGAAGCGCCTGGGCCGCACTTTCGATCGCAGGCTCGACCCCGGACGGTCCTGATGACAACTGCAACTTGTTTGCAACGCTCGTCATGCGGCCGCTCGCAAACGATGCCTTACAAGGTCCGCGGCCCGATAGCCTGAACGAACCGCTCCTTCGATCGTCGCCGGGAGGCCTGTTTGCGTCCAATCCCCGGCAAGAAACAGATTGTTCCAGGCGGTTTCCGCGGCCGGCCGCCTTGCATTCTGCTCTGGCGTCGCAGCGAAGGTCGCTCGGCGTTCGCGAACGATCTGCCATGGCGGCAGTGTGTTCGGGAGCTTTGCAACCTTGGCAATGTCATTCCAGATGATCTGAGCCAGTTCTGTTCGGGGCATGTCGAACAGACGACCGCCATCACTGATCGTGGCTGAGATCCGTCCCGGCAAAGGGAATATCCATTCGCAGGTTCCGTTGATGACGCCAAGCATGGGCGGCAGAAGGGACGGCGGATCAATGCGGAAATGCGCATTGACGATTCCACGGAACGAATTGGGCGCAACAAGAGAAGGCACAAGATTCGTAGCGACATAAGGTGGGACCGCCAGGATGACAGCATCATTCTCAGTGAGTTCGACTATCCGCTTGGCAAACCTCATCTGCGACACGCGTCCGTTGTCGAACAGCAGTTCTACGAGCTCATCTTCGAATGAGATCGTGACGCCCAGTCGACGCAGATGCGTGATCGCGGGCTCGACGAAAACACTGCCGAGTCCCTCATACGCCAGCAGCGGTCGGCACGCTTGGCCGCCAAGAGCGAGGGTTTCACGCACAACGGCGCCAGCAAGTTTCGCGGAACCTTGTTGCGGAGCGATGTTCAGCGCAGCCAGTAACAAAGGCCCCACAAAACGATCATAAATCGGGCCACTGCATTTCATAATGTCCCCGATAGGCTTGTCCGCCGCAGCCCATGCCAAACGCGCAAGGGGCAGATAGTCGACGACAGCCGTCTGCGGAACCCGCCGCTCCTTGTCGAATACCCACCAGGGGAAGCGGCTATCACCAAACCGCAAGGTCCATTGTTCGCCGTTTGCAATGTCGACAAAGGCGAATTGCGCCTGTTCGGGCCCCCGCAAGCCCGATCTTGAACCGATCGCTTCGGTAAGAGAAATGGCGGCATGGTTTCCCGACAGCAGCAAATGCGTACCGTTGTCGATGACCATGCCTGCGGATTGGTCGTAGTAGGAGCGACATCGGCCACCCGCCACCGCGGTCGCTTCATGCACGGCGACGGCCCAATGCGATCGCGACAGGTGTTCGGCGGCAGCCAACCCCGACAAACCTGCGCCAACAATGTGGATTGTACCCGCGTCAGACAAATGCATGCCGCAAAGCAACCCACAGCAAATACGACTTGTTCACGCGGACACGGGTCCGCGGCAGCGCCCAGCCGCGCGATACCATGCCTTCGAGCATCTGGCGATAGACCGCGCCCATGATTTTCGGCGCGCGAACAACGCTGCGTGAGGAACGGGACATGATCTCATCGGCCTTGGTGAAATGCCCGCGGGCCCGCTCCACAACATAGGCACAGGCTGTGCCGAGCCGCGGGTCTGCCGCAACGGTCTTTGCATCACTGCCCTCTATACCGGCAAGTGCCAGCGCCTCTCTCGGGAGATACAGGCGTCCGAGATCGGCGTCCTCATCAATATCACGCAAGATATTTGTCAACTGAAGCGCGCGGCCGAGATGGTGGGCCAAGGCTTTCCCGTCGCTGTCATCCATACCGAAGACGCGAACACTCAGTCGTCCAACTGCGCAGGCCACGCGATCGCAATAAAGATCAAGTTCGCTGAGACTTGGAGCCCGAATATCAGCACGAGCATCCATCTCAACGCCATCGATTACAGCCAGGAAATCGTCCTTGCGCAGACCGAAACGCGAAATTGCCTGGGCCAGATTTTCAAGGCCAGGCGGAACGCTTCCCGAATAGAGTGATTCAATATCCTTCCGCCATACGGAAAGGAGCTCAAGGCGGCGTGGTCGCGGTCGGTCCTCGTCGGCAATGTCATCGACCTCCCGGCAAAATGAATAAATCTCGAACATCGCCGCTCGTTTTTCGCGACCAAGAATCCGCATTGCCAGATAAAATGAACTGCTTCCCGCGCGGTTCGCAGCCGGCGAGACTCCTGCTCCCAACTCTGGACTCTGTACATTCATGGAGTTTGGTATCGCTGGGCTGGCGCCATTGTTCGCAGCAAACGACGCAGTATAGCGCGCCCGCCGCCATTTATAGCCGTTGCCAGCGCTTCCGTCTTGGTAAGATGGACCCGCTCAGCCAACGGATCACGAGCCATCAGTATCGCGAGCAATTGGCTTGCCAGCGACTGAATGACCGAAATTTCCAGCGCGAGCCGCGTATCGCTAACCTTCGGTTCAAGCCCTCGGCTTTCGTCCAATAAAGTTGAAGTGCGAGTCACCAACCCACGCAGACAATTACGCAAGGCCGGGCTCGCCCGTTCTTCTTTTAACGCTTCAACTGTGGCTCCGCTGGCTGACAGCGCATCGAGAGGAATGTAGACCCGGTCGAGCGCTATATAGTCTTTTGCGCAATCCTGAAGGTGATTTATCACTTGGAGTGCCGCGCACAATGCATCGGATGCGGGCCAAGTGTCTCGCGCCTCACCGTGAACGTCGAGCACAAATCGCCCGACCGGCATGGCTGACCGCGAACAATAGTCAATCAGTTCATCCCAGTTGGCATAGCGGAGCTTGGTCGCATCCTGGCGGAATGCGCTCAGCAAATCCTGGGCGTGACGCGTTGACAGACCACGCTCGCTCAGGATAGTCCGCAGCCGCAATCCCTCCAGCTCGTCGTGACCGCTGCCCATCAGACTGGATTCGAGGCGATCGAGACGGTCAATTTTTTCCGCACATTTGAGTTGCGGATGATCGGCAATGTCGTCGGCAACGCGGACAAATTCATAAAACGCCAGGATGACAGGCCGATACTGACGCTTGATCAAGCGAGACGCGACCGGAAAATTCTCGTCATGCGAACCCTTGCCGGATCGCAACTCGCCACTGTGAGTCATTGCAGGCTCGCCGCATCAGCGTGAATGCGCCCCTTCCACTGACCGCCCCGTCCACGAATGTGCTCATACGCTGAATTGATCGTGTAATACAGGTAGAGCGCGGCAATTCCGGGCAAGGCAAGAGCCCAGAGGGGTGACAGCCGATAAAATCGCAACGTCGGTAGGTATGAGATAGTCATCGTCAACCAGATAACCAAACCCAAAAACCGCGGCAAGCCTGTGGCAAAGATTGCGAGCAGCGGCGGCGCAATGAAGGTCAAGGCCATCATCGCAATCGTTGCAGCTAAGAGCAGCGGCGAGTAACGAAGTTGTGCGTAGGCGGAGCGTGAGATCATCCGCTTCACATCGCTGAGCGTGTCATAGGGTCTGATGCTTCGCGACCGGTCGGTGAGACCGAGCCAGATCGGGCCGATCTTTTTCAGCTTTTCCGCCAACGAACAATCATCGATCAACGCGTTACGTATGCTCGCAATGCCGCCGGCGTTCGCAAGAGCATCCGCGTGTACGAGCATACAGCCCCCGGCCGCTGCCGCCGTGTTCGCACGAGGTTTCGAAACCCAGGTGAACGGAAACAACATTTGGAAAAAATAGATAAAGGCCGGGACGTGCGTACGTTCGGCAAGGCTTTCGCAGCGTAACTTTGCCATCAGTGAGGTGAGCACAAAGCCTCCTGCCCTCGTCTGCTTCACGAGCCAAGCAAGCGTGTCAGGTGCGTGCACAATATCGGCGTCGGTAAGAAGGAGATATTCGGGCTGTAATTCTTCAGCGGTGGCGATGCCCTGCTTAACGGCCCAGATCTTTCCGGTCCATCCGTGTGGAGGAGTCTTGCTGCCAACTACGATTAATTCACGACTGGGGACAGATGCTGCTGCCCTCGTCGCCACCGATGTGGTTCCGTCGCTACTGTCGTCATCTACCAGGACGATGCTGAAGGAGCCTGGATACTCCTGGCGCAATAGCGAGTTGACGCTTGCAGCAATGTGATCCGCTTCGTTGCGAGCCGGAACGACCGCAACGACTGCAGGCCATTGTTGCAGATCCGGGCTAGTGTGATCCGTGTCACGAACCCTACAGAGCCAGAAAGCTCCGCGGCCAACGATCAGGTAGAGCCAGACCAAGGCGCAGATGATTGCTACCATTTCGCTCATTGAAGAAAGTTTTCCGATTGCGAAAAGCTCACGTCACCCCTGCTTTTAACATTGTAAACGTGCCTTGGTCCGACCGTTTTTTGTATTTCGAGGATGCGGCTGATCCCCGAAAATCCAACGAATTGGCGGCGTTCTATCACGAACTTGGCCGTTTGCTGCAGGCAGGTGCCGGGGGGAAAATCCAGCCTTGCGACTGGGCCAAACGCCGGTAGTCTTCGGCGCAACAACAATATGGGTTGAACGCATGCTGCCTTCTTCCAGTGACGTCATCATTGTCGGTGCGGGAAACGCGGCCTTTTGTGCGGCCCATGCGGCAGCCGAGCACGGCGTATCTGTCCTGGTGCTTGAACGCGCTCCGGAAGACGAGTCGGGAGGCAACAGCCGCTTCACCGCTGGCGCCTTCCGTTGCGTGTACAATGGTGTGGAAGATCTCCGCCTGCTGATGCCCGACCTCACCAACGAAGAGGTCGCCAACACGGATTTCGGTACTTACACCGAAGACAAGTTCTTCGACGATATGGGCCGCGTTACGGAGTATCGCACCGATCCTGATCTTTGCGAGTTGCTCGTAACACGCAGCAAGAACACGATGCGCTGGATGCAGAGTAAAGGCATCCGCTTTATCCCGATATACGGGCGGCAAGCCTACAAGATTGACGGAAAATTCAAATTCTGGGGTGGCCTCACGGTTGAGGCCTGGGGTGGTGGCCCGGGCTTGGTCGAAGCGCATACCAAAATCGCGAAGAAAAGTGGCGTCACGGTCGCCTACAAAACGCGCGCCTTGTCGCTCATCGCCGATGACGACGGTGTGCACGGGGTCCGCGTCAAGCACGACGGGCGCAGCGTCGACGTCAAGTCGAAATGCGTTGTGCTCGCGGCCGGCGGCTTTCAGGCCAATACCGAAATGCGAACACGCTATCTTGGGCCGACCTGGGAGCTCGCAAAGATCCGCGGCACACGATTCAATACCGGTGACGCCATCCGTATGGCGCTCGACATCGGCGCAATGCCGACCGGCAACTGGTCAGGCTGCCATGCGGTGGGCTGGGACCGCAACGCATCGGAATTCGGCGACCTCGCAGTCGGAGACAATTTCCAGAAGCATTCGTATCCGTGGGGCATAATGATCAATGCCAGTGGCGAGCGCTTTGTCGACGAAGGGGCTGATTTCCGAAATTACACCTATGCGAAATATGGTCGCGTTATCCTCATGCAACCCGGTCAGTTCGCCTGGCAGGTCTTCGACAAGAAGATCATTCCCATGCTGCGTGACGAATACCGCATCAAACAGGTTACGAAAGTACGCGCCGACACCCTCGAAGATTTGACAAAAAAACTCGACGACGTGAACGCCGATCGTGCTCTGGAAACGATCAAGGCCTACAACAAAGCAGTGCGAACGGACATCAAGTTCAACCCGAACGTCAAGGATGGCCGTCGCACCGAGGGCCTCGCCATCAACAAATCGAACTGGGCCAACACCATCGATGAACCACCGTTCGAGGCCTACGCGGTAACGTGCGGGATCACCTTTACCTTCGGTGGACTGAAGATCGATACGTCAGGGCGCGTAATCGACACCGATGGCCAGGCCATTCCAGGCTTGCACGCAGCGGGTGAACTTGTCGGCGGCCTGTTCTATTTCAACTATCCCGGCGGTACCGGTCTGATGGCCGGTTCGGTGTTCGGAAGGATTGCCGGAACAACAGCCGGCCAGCGGGCGGCACAGATGCCGGCCTGAAGATCGGCAGAATCGCTACTTGGGCTGAGGTTTTGCTGCGCGCTCGCGCAGCCGATAAAATTGAATGGCGGACCGTGCGGTCTCCGACCTGAGCTTCTTGTACCTATCGACGTATTCGGCGGCGTTGACGCCGCTGTCCAGCATGAGAATGGCACGGGTCGTTTTCCACGACAGATCAATCGATTTTGCCAGTACCAGAATTTGGTCCCCCGGGTCGTGCACCATGGCACGCTCGATCGCTCCAATCGGCAGATCGGTCAGCAAAGACAATGCTGCTGCCGTTTCATCAAACTTCCGCAGCTCCGCGAATTTGCAAACTTGCGCTTCGTTAAGTTCTCCATTCCTGTGCAATTGCTCGACGTACGTTCTGGCCTCGGCAAATTTTGACGAATGGTCGCGCAACTTCGTCTGAATTTGGTCGGCCGCTTGTTTGATCATTTCGCGGACTAGATCTGCTCTGCCCCGGTCAGCGGTTTCGAATTTTTGTCGGACTGTTTCTGACGCTGTCTCAAAAAGCGTCAGCAAGTATTCGCGAGGAATCTCCGGCCGTGCCCAAACCAGCAAGGCGAGTTCGCTGTCGTCCTCCGATCGCGTGACCAGCCTGGAATAGCCGAAATCGGAAAAGCGGGCCCCCGCGTTTGCGGCCGTGCTGATGACCACCTTCTTATTCCCGCGCTCGACGAGAACGTCGGTCACGTTCTCGCTAAGTTGCGCGCGCTGGGAAATAGCCAACAGGTGATCCTGGCCCTTGGTTTTTGCCCCTACAATCAAAGTCTCGTCGTCAAGGCTCGCTGATTGCCGCAACACGGGACCGGCAACATCGATTAAGTCATCGAGGGCAAGCGTCCGGGTAACTTTGGGTGGCGATCTCTCGACGGCAGCCAGTGTCTCACCAAACGTCACACGCGCCGAGTGGTCTATCTCGTTGACCAGGCGATTCATCACATCGTCGAACAAGGCCATTTGCTCGCCGTCGAAATACCCCGACCCGGCAACAAACAGGTCCGTTATTTGACGCAGGATCTCGGCCCGCGAACCTATATTCCGCTGCGAGATCGACGCTTCCAGTTCATCAATCAACGACTGGTGGTGTGCCGGGCCGTCTCTCTCGACGGTGCGATTGCGCCTGTCTTCAGCGCTGGATTCGGGTGAGAAACTATGCGGCATCTTCGATCTCTGGCAGTTTATATGTGTGATCGAAGTTCAGTTGCGACGACGGGCATGGCGGCTGGAACAGATAGCCCTGTAGAGATGTCACTCCCGCGAGCCGCAAGAGACGATATTGTTCGGCGGTCTCGACGCCCTCTGCGGTGGTCGCAATATCAAGACTGCGAGCCAAAGTGAGTGTCGCCGCAATGATCGCGGCGCACTCGGTCCGCTTGGTCAGGTTCTGAGTGAAGGATTTATCGACCTTGATCTTGTCGAAGGGGAACATCATCAGCTGGCTCAGCGACGAATAGCCAGTGCCAAAATCATCGAGGGCAATGCTGATACCGAGGTTTTTGAATTGCCGCAGGATCGGCAAGCACTCGGTCGCCGACTCGATAAGGGCCGTCTCGGTAATTTCAAGCTCCAGGCGCTCCGGAGGAAGCCCTGATTGAGCGAGCGCGCACATCACGACATCGACCAGATTGTTTTTCCTGAACTGAATCGCTGAAAGATTGACAGCAACCTTGATTTCTTTCGGCCATCGCGCGGCCTCACTGCAGGCGGTCTGCAGCAACCATTCGCCGAGCTGGGTGATCATGCCGGTCTCTTCGGCAAGCGGGATGAATTGATCGGGCAATATCATGCCCTTGGTGGGATGCCTCCACCGGATCAGCGCCTCCGCACCGCAGACCGAAAGTGTCTTTGTATCGATGATCGGTTGAAAGTGCATTTCGAGCTCATCCAGCTGAATTGCACGACGCAACTCATTTTCAAGGGCATGACGCGCACTCGCCGCCATGCTCATTTCTGGATCAAAGAAGCAATAACCGTTTCGTCCGGCTGCCTTTGCGCGGTAGAGGGCCAGATCCGCCATCTTCATAAGGCTTTCGGAACTGGTCGCATGTTCAGGCGCGAGAGCGATGCCGATACTCGTGGCAATGTTGACCTCGTTGCCTTCGATATTGAACGGTTTGGAGATGATCTCGATAATGCGATCCGCAAGTGCGCGCGCATCCCCCCGCTGATCGTTTTCTCTGTCCTGGACAATCGCAAATTCGTCCCCACCCAGTCGCGCGAGCACGTCTGTTTCCCGAAGAGACGCTTTGAGCCGCGACGCAGTCTCCCGCAAAAGCGCGTCACCGACGGCATGCCCCAATGTGTCATTGACGTGCTTGAAGCGGTCGAGATCGAGCAAAAGCACCGCGAACTGGTCGCCGCGCCTGCGATGCCGCAAGATTGCATCCTCGATCCGATCCATGATCGACAAACGGTTCGGCAGGCCCGTCAAGACATCATGGTGAGCCATGAATGCGATGCGCTGTTCGGACTTTTTCCTCTCGGTGACATCGTCCATGACAACGATGAGATGTCGGGCCACACCTTGGCTATCGCGAGCGACGATACGGTTGGTGGCGAGGATACGCGTGTCGCCGTGCGGCATCTCGATTTCATAATCGGTGGAATGCGCGCCAAATTCGTTTGCCAGCGCCTCGTTGTCTGATGCGTCGATCCGTTCAGCATCCTTTGCCCGGTAGATTTCAAAAACTGTTTTCCCGAGCACTTCACTTCGCGGAACCTTGAGCATCGCCTCAAATGCCCGATTGACGAGGACAAACTTGCGAGTGTTGGCGTCCTTCACGACGACCGCAATCGGAATGTTCTCGATAATCGAGTTCAGAAACTGTTTGGTTTTTTCAAGCTCTTTTTCCGCGCGCAGGTGCGCCGTGATGTCCTGATGGACGGCGACGGAACCGCCGTCAGGCATTGGGCGTCGACTGACCGCCAGCGTTCGGCCGTCTTTCAGTTGGTCGACCATGTATCCGGCGTCTGGACGAAACGCCTCCGCCATGCGGCCTGTGATGTATTTTTGCGCGTCCTCCGGGGAGCATCCTGAGGCCACCCGCGCTTCGAGGATCTGCGGTAACGTCGTTCCAGCCGTTACTGCTTTCGGGTCGAGGCCATACATCGTGCTGTAAAGTTGGTTAGCCAGCACGAGTCTTTTGTCAGCACCAAACATGCAGACCCCGTGCGGCATGTTCGCCAGCGTAGCGTTCAGCAGCATGTTGGCGCGTTCCAGGCGCTTTTTTGCCGCGTCGCGCAATACCTGACCTCTGACACTGAAGGCGGTAACGATCAGGATAAGCAGCGACAAGACCGCTGCAGCGATAAAGCTCGTTCGTTGCTGTGCATCGAGTCGAGAGAAAATCTCGTCAGTCGCAAGGCCAACGGTGATGATAAGCGGATAATCCTTGACCGACCTGTAGGCTATGAGCCGTCGAAGATGGTCGCTGAGAACGCTGTTCGTGTAGAACCATCCATCAGATACCACGGAGACTCTTTTGAGTAGATCGGCGCCGGAGAAATCCTTGCCGAGAAGGGAAAATGTTTGTCCGCTTGTCGCGCGAACTGCACCGTCCCTGCCGATGACCCTGATGTAGCCGTTCTGTCCTATACTGACCGAGTTGTAGATTCGCGTCAGGTAGATGGGGTCGACCGTGGCAACGATCACGCCATCGAAGGAACCATTGCTATTCTCGATCCGCCGTGAAAGTTGGAGTACCCATTGTTCGGTCGCTCCGTCTACTGTGGGCTTGCCGATAACGAGGTGGTCACTAGCCCCGTCCACGTGGGCCATATAGTAGTCGCTTACCCGATAATCCGGCAAAACAAGACTATCGCGGCTCGAGGTCGACAACTTTACACTTCCATCGCGACCTACAATCGCGATCTGCAAAACGTCGTCGGTCAGAATCCGATTGGCTTTCAGCCAATCGACCAGAGCAAACTTGCCCGGGTCTCGCACATAGAGAGCCCGAATGATTTTGAGCGACCGGTCGATCTCATTGAGCGAGCGAGAAAGATGTTCTTCGAACGCTCCCGCCAGATTTGTTGAGTTTTGAATTGCCGCGCGTTCCGCGCTGTCATGCTCGTTCTTCAAAAAGAAGAACACAGCCATCCACACGAGGCTTATGAGGACAGCGCCGAGCAGCACTGCTCGATGTTTGACGAGCGCGTGCAAAAACTTTTTTGAACCCGTCATCCGATAGACGCCACAACAGCCTCGAAGCCATCATCGTCAATAATTTCAAATAATTAGCGCGGAGCCATTGATTTTCCGTTAGTTGAGCCACCCTGCCTTTGCACGCGTCGAGGGCCTTCCGGCGATTAATGATTTATTTTTGGTTACGGCCAACCTTTCCGAAACGCAGCCGGCTTTCAAACGTTCGATCAATCGTGCGAGGTTAATCCCGGCTGGCGGTATTTACGTTGCGTTCATGATGCAAGAGCAGCAGGTTGTCGAAACGGATATTCCGGCGCGGCTTGACCGATTGCCTTGGGGGCGCTTCCACACGCGGGTCGTGGCCGCCCTGGGCATCACCTGGATTCTCGATGGGCTGGAAGTAACACTCGCCGGAAGTTTAGCCGGTGCATTAAAAACAAACCTGCACCTTTCCAATACCGATATTGGAATCGCCAGCAGCGCTTATCTTGCAGGCGCCGTGCTCGGGGCACTTTTCTTCGGTTGGCTGACTGATCGGCTTGGCCGCAAGAAGCTCTTCTTCATAACGCTCTCCGTCTATCTCGTCGCGACCGCGGCGACAGCCGCCTCATGGAGTATGGAGAGCTTCGCGTTGTTTCGGTTTATTACCGGCGCCGGGATCGGTGGCGAGTACGCGGCAATCAATTCAACGATTCAGGAACTTGTGCCCGCGCGGGTGCGCGGCTGGACCGATCTCGTGATCAACGGAACTTTCTGGATTGGCGCAGCCTTGGGCGCGCTTGGTTCGCTTGTGTTGCTTGATGCTCAGCTCATTGATCCGAATTTTGGCTGGCGGCTCGGTTTCCTGATAGGCGCCGGTTTGGCTTGTTTCATTTTCTTCATGAGATTGTGGATTCCCGAAAGCCCACGCTGGCTGATGACGCATGGTCACATCGAAGAAGCCGAGCGCATCGTCGCAGAAATCGAAAGCCGGTTTGCGCCACTACCGACCGCACAAGTTCTTCCCCGCGCGCGCCTGCGCGCTCGCAAGTCGACGCCGCTTTGGCTGGTCAACCAAACGCTTTTCAAGCACCACCGTCGTCGGACCTTCGTCGGATTGAGCCTCATGGCAGCGCAGGCATTTTTCTACAATGCGATTTTTTTCACTTACGCGCTTATTCTGATGGACTTCTACGGCGTCGCCTCCGATCGCGTTGGTTTATATCTCCTTCCGTTTGCTATCGGAAATTTCCTTGGCCCTTTGCTGATTGGGCGTCTGTTCGACACGCATGGCCGCCGAATCATGATCGCCTTCACCTACATTGCCTCGGGCATACTGCTGGCTCTGACGGGTTGGCTTTTCATGCAAAGCCTTATCGATGCGACTACACAGACTGCGTGCTGGACAATCATCTTTTTCTTCGCCTCCTGTGCGGCAAGCTCTGCCTATCTGACGGTAAGCGAAACTTTTCCGCTCGAAATCCGGGCGTTGGCAATTGCCTTCTTCTATGCCGTAGGCACCGGAATTGGCGGCATTCTCGCGCCATCGCTGTTCGGCTTGCTCATCGATACCGGGTCGCGTGTGAGCGTGTTCTGGGGTTACCTATTTGGATCAGCACTCATGATTTTCGCAGGTGGCGTTGCCTGGCGTTGGGGCGTCAACGCCGAGCGAAAGCCTTTGGAAGACGTCGCGCGACCGCTGACATTCGTTTGAGCTTGGTGGCGCGCTTATTCCGAACCTTTCGACAAAAGGTCTCGCAACGCCTGCGGCGCAAAGATTACCACCCCGCCGCGCTCGAGCTTCAACCATTTCTTGCGCTGCCAATCCTGCAGCTGTTTGTTCGCACTTTCGCGTGAGACCCCGATCATTTGGCTGATCTCACGCTGGGTTACGTTGATTTTGTTCGAAGGCGCGGCGGTGGCCGAAGGCCGGTAAAGATGCAGGAGCACTTTGGCGAGACGATTCGGAAGGCCGAGGAAGACGATGTCTTCGACCTGCTCGCTCGTTTTCCGTATGCGCGCGCAGAGAATTTTGATCAATCTTTCGGCGACTTCAGGGTTGTCCCGAATTAAGGGGGTAAAATCGCGGCGTTCAATGACCATCAACTCGCAATTATCGATGGCGACCGCGTCGGCGGTCCGTTGTCCGCCGTCAAGAAAGGCGATCTCTCCGAAAAGTTCGCCGGGAATCACCAAATTGAATATTGCATCTTTTCCCTCTTCGGATGGCGCACTTATTCGCACCGCCCCGGCCCGCACCGCGTAAAGCTTCGACCCAATATCCCCTTTCCGGAATATCACCGAGCCTCTTCTGACTTTTGACGTAATGACTCTGGGAGCCAGGCGGTCGATGACCGTATCACCCAAGTCCCTGAAGAACGGATGCGCCCGAAGCAGCGCATGCTTGTCGAGCGGTTGCGTTTGAGAATTTACCCCGGGAGCCATCGCAATCCACCAACCCGTCTCAGTAAAGGTGACCTCTCAAAGGATACCATATCGGGCAGGCCAATGCGCAAAACACGCACAGGCCCTGACGGGTCGGTTGGGTCTCATTGGCTGGAAATCGACGGCAAGTGTGAGCTAGTTCACGGTCGTAGGCCTCGGCGAATGCTACCGCTTCCATAGCGGAGACCGACCGTGCAACCACTCAGCAAAGCTGGCCGGAGCATGTCCCACCGGAGCTCGACTGACAGCAATAGCCGCCCAGAAAGTGCAATCGCAGCGATCTGGCTCGTCTTCTACGGATTGGCCCTTGGCGCCGCGATCGCTTCGCCTCTGATTGCAGGGGCGCTAGAGCTGGCGGTTCGATAGAGAAATATGCCAGTGAAAATGCACCAGATCTTCTACTTTGTCGCGCTTTGCGAGGAACAGAGTTTTACCCGGGCAGCAAATCGCTGCGGCGTCGCACAGCCCTCTCTCACTCGTGCAATTCAGACACTGGAAGAGGAATTCGGTGGTCATTTGTTCGAGCGAAGCAGATCGAATGTCCGCCTGACTCAGCTCGGCCTTTTGGTCCGTGCTGATTTTGAGCGGATCTACCAAGCCACGACTGTTCTGGCGCAGAAGATAACCGAGTTCAAGGCTATGTCCTCTTCAAAAGCCGAACCGACTTCGATGGAGACACCCATACGTGCCACAATTGCGATCGTTGCAACCGTCGCACTCATTCTATTGGGCTTGGCTTTGCACCCAACGCCGACTGCGGCAGCAGGCGCGCCCGAACTGGCGCACGCACCTCAGGTGGAGCCTACGCTATCCAGTCGCTCGATGGTGGGTCCGTCGACAAAGAAGCTTGAAAATCAAGCTCTTTGCTCATGAATGAATTCTTAAACTTCCTGATCTAATTTGTCGGGACGTTCCGACTAACTAACGCGGGTCCTGCATGTCACCAACCGATGTAATCGCCACTGATGCAATCTGCCCGCAGTGCCGAACGGGCATGGTGCATGTGGCGGTGACGCCGCATCCCGTCGTGCGCAACATGCAGAGGAACACTTTCGTCTGCTATTCCTGCAAACGCACCAGGACGTACATGCTTCCCGGCAAACCTGAAGTCAACTTCCGGGAAGGTGAGGCCGCGCAGTCCGCATAGTCGGGCAAGGCGCGGCGTTCATTTTTTCCGCACGTTCGCGATCATCCGATCTTCGGTGGCCTGCAAATGCACAGGCTCATGCGAACATGACACCGATTTTTGTGTCAGTTCTCCAGACTGACCGACAATGCCGACGTGTTCCCTCAATGATGACTTCGAAGTTTGTCGGTATTCCATAGGTAGTCGACACCTGAAGGCATGCACCGGTGTCCGAAAGATTCCGAATCGAGCAATCGAGCTTCGGCGCTTTCTCGCTGAGAACGATTTGCGCCGTCTTGAGTACCCGTTTGCGTGAGGTGGTTCTTTTTTCTTGCACAGCCCAACGTCCCGAGCCGATATGACAAGCCGATTCTTTGAAGTCAACTATTCGGGAAATTGAATGCAAGAATTATACGGAACTTTAATGCGTGGCCCGTCGTCCGCTAACAGTCAACTTTGAGTTCCGTCCCTCAACAACTTTTCGATCTTGTTCACACCGGTTTGTGGCCGAGTTCCGCCAACGCTTCATTCTTGCGCACCAGTTCCTGCTCGAGGCGCGCGATATTGTCGAACAGACGTTCGGTCGTTAGCCGCAAAAAATAGAATCCGAATTGCGGGTTCTGGAAATAAAGCTCTTTGACTTGCTGGTAGCTTGCGGTGAGGACCTCGCCATCCTCCACGCACTCGATGGTCTGTGTGCGCCGATTGTCCGGTGCAAGAAGTCCCAGGTCTCCGAACACCTGACCGGTCGGGAGTTCGATTCCCATTTCGCAGAGACGATACCGACCGCTCACGCTGTAATACATCGCATCGGCCAAATCGCCTTTGTGAAAGACAATGTCCCCTTTGCGAAAACCGCGCCGGGCCATGAACGGCTTGAGCCAGTCGATGGACGTTTCGCCATACGACGCCGCGGCCTCTACGTCGTGAATCAGCTTCCGCATCTGCTGCAACCGCACCGTGTTCAGCGGAAGAAGAATCAGGTTCAAGATAAGCGTGGGGTAAATTCCAGAGAAAAATCCGTAGACAATGAACAGCGCGTTGCACGTCATGCTAACAACGCGCAAGGGTATCATTGTTTTCATCGCACACGTGATGATACTGGAGGCCACCGCCGCGTACCCGAACCACATCGGCCATTCGGTGTGCTTAAGAAATTCCATGCTTTTCCCCTACGTCGGTCGGCTACGTTTTCCTACTAATACAGCGGCGTCGAACCAGGATAAACGCCGGAATGCGACGTTCCTACGCTATTGCCGGCAAGGATTTTTATCGTTTATTTCGTGGGAATTGACAAACGCCGCTGTTATCTAGTCGTCATTTCTGGCCTATCGAAAATGGAGATAGGGAATTTATTTCTTTCCGTTCCTTGTCCGCGATACACCTAAGGAGAACGCCATGAGCGCCGCCAAACATTCAGCCACCATCCCGTTTGGTCCTTCGGCTCCGGAGTTGACGGCAAAAAATCTTTGGGACCAGTTTTGGGCGGACGTCTACGGCAAGGAAGTACAGACAACCGCCACCTATTCCTACACCTGGGTGGCGGATCAATTCGGGCACATTTGTCTTGGTCTCATCGGCAATTTTGCCGCCACTGCCCTTTGCGGCGTGGCGATGACGCTTTTGGGGTTGTCTCCCGAATTTCATTATGACACCGGCAAGTGGCCCGGCCTTGTCATCGTCTCCGTCGGCGCGGCCGTGTGGGAATGGTTCGCCTACAATAAATCCGCCGACGAGGCGACCAAACTCTTTCCACTCGACAAAGCCTTGTTGTTGGCTAACGCACAGGTGGCGGCGGCCTACATGATCCTGGGTGGCGTGCTCGGGTTTGCTTTTCACCTGCATCTTACATGGGCACTCATTGTCAGTGCAGGTGTGCTCGTCGTCGCGGTTTTGCTCGCGCCTTGGTGGTTGCGACAGAAAATCATCTGGCAGAAGGCGGCGCTTCCCTACCTGTTCCGCCTCGCGGATGTACTGCCGACGGTCGACAAACCGGAAGCCGACACCCTGCACAACCTCATCCAGCGTGGCGCTCCGCCCGACACAGACCCTTGCCAGATTGTGATCGGCGGGCCGATTGGAGCCGGCCGAACCTCGATGGCCGCCGGTATCGGGACCGAGTTTGCGTTCAAAAGTCACAAAGTCCGCTATCTCAGCCTGGATGCGCTGCTTGAGTTTGCAGTGAATTCGACGGCGACCTGCTTTCACGACGATTGCGGACCGACAACAATAACTTACTGGCGGTGGAGCGAGTTGCAGGTTGTTATCATTGACGGGATCGGGCCAATGCTCGCGGTCGATGATCCAGGTCGCCAACCGAACTTTTCCCGCTTCAAAGCGATGCTCGACACCAACTTGAGCAAGGTGGCCCAGGTACTCAAACAATGTCACACGGTGTGGGTCATAGGGGACCTCTGTCCGCCACCTCCGAGCGACCAGCTTGGCAAAATACTTGAAGAATTCGCCAAGGCTGTAGCCGCGTATTGCCAGAGCAATTCGAAGCCGTTCGTAATTCAACTCGAGGAGGCGCCGGAACCACCGACTTCCAGAGGCCCGATATTCCCATCGACCCGTGCCGCGCCCCGAGTAGCGAAGCTTAAAAGCATCTACCAGGTTAGCACCGGCACGGCAGCTAAGCCTCCGGATAAGCGATGATCATCCGGTAACAGTCGAGGCTGCGGCTGAGAAATTCGTAGGCCGCGCCCCAAAGGTAAAGTCGGAAACGCCGATAGTTGAACTCACCAAATTTCTCTACGACAGCGTCGCGGTGCTCATCGAAATTGCGTGCCCACTGTTGGAACGTCAAGAAATAGCTGAAGCGGTCGTCGAACATCTCATGCACGCGCAGTGGCGTCCTCGACATCTTGTCGAGAAGGTCGTGGAGAACGAGGAACGAGTGGTTTCCGCCGTAGATATGTTTGACCATGAAAGATGAGAGCTCGTATTTTTGCGTACAGGCGCTCGCATCAAGAAATATGCGCCGTCCGGGTTTGAGCAATTCCGTGAACTTGCCCAGCACACGGCCATAGTCCGGGAGATGCTCGATAACGCCCATAATGACGATCGCATCGTATTTTCGATCAGTCCGATACTGCAGGAAATCGTCCTTGATCAGTTCCCAGTCGAATCCGAGTTGTTTTGCGCGACCGGTGAGATAATCAACTGACGTCTGTGAATTGCTGATCCCGGTGCAGCGAACGCCACGTTTCGAAGCATATTCAAACCACGCGCCCCAGCCGGGACCGATTTCGAGCAGATGATCGCCACTCTTCAGTCCAAGCTTCTCGAAGCAATACTTGAACTTGCGTAAAGTCGCGACACTAAGCGCTTCGCTTGGGTCGTCATACACGCCTTGCGTGTAACAGGGTGTTTCCGGATCGAGAAAACTGAGGAAGAACGTCGGATCGATATCATAGTGCGCGCCAATGGCGCGCTTGTTCGTGTAGACCTGACCCAACAACAAAGGTTGAATAAAACGCCAGGCGACGATGAGCGGGTGAAAATCTTTCATCGCCCCACGCAATTCGAACGGGCGCAGCATGTCCCCATCGATATCGATATCACCGTCGAGGTACGCGTCCCCGATCTGACCTTCGTCGATGCTTCGGATCGCACGCAAACCCTTGCCGTTTTTTATTGTTACGCGGAAGCTCGGTACATCGGGCCCGAAATGCTGCGCGCTCTTGTCGGGCAAAACGACGTCGAACGATACTGGCGAAGCTGAAAAGCGGTCGGCAAATCGACCAAGCATATCCGCAGCTCCGAATCCCAAATGCGAATTAATGCGCTAATGCACGAAGATTGTAGCCCCGAGCCTTGATCGCAGCTTCGACACGACGATCAAGATTCTGCAAATGCGCCAGCTTTTTGAGCCGGGCTTCGATCTCTATGTCTTTCCGGTTCGCACCGAGGAAATTCTGCAAACTGAGCAGGCCGCGAAGCTCGAAAATCGGAAATCTCAAATTTCGGGCGCATTCGATCAATTCTCGGAATTTTTTCTCTACGTTTTCCGCGCTTTCGACCTTCATATCAGCTTCGACAACGGCGTCGACGCGTCGCACCTCGGCTTCAATCCAGCGATCGGTACCCTCGGATAACATTGTCAGGGCGCGTGCACAGGTCTTTTTTGCTTCGTCCAGTTTTCCCTGCAGGCGCTGGGCATCGGCCAAATTTGCGAGATGTCCGGGCAGCGACAGCCGAAATTCGATCGATTCCAGCCGGTCGATCGCCGCCTTTAGCATCGGAACCCCATTTTCGAGATCGCCCTGCTGGCTTAGTGCCCAGCCCAGAAAGGCGGACCCGAAAAGACGGAATGGCCCGAGCCGGTGTTGCTCCGCAACGGCAATCAGTTGCCGCGCTTCACGCGTCAGTTCGTTCGTGGCGCCGCACAGACCGAACAACCAGCCACCAACATAGCCTTGCGCTAGCGCCGTCGACTGCGGATGACGCAGCGCGTCGGCCGCCTCGAGCGCATCGAGCCCGACCTGAAGGGCCTCATCGACCTGGCCAAGGCAAAGAAGCGCAATGCTCAACAACGATCGGCTGTGCACCTGTGTGTTTTGGCCGAATAACTGCGTTGCAGCAGCGTCACGGTCGGCCGAGTACAGTTCTAGCGACTGCGCAAGCTGCTCTTTGGCCTTGTCGGCGGCGCCCATGTTTATATGCGCCATTCCGCACATGCGGTGGCCGATGACGCGGCCCGAATCGTAAGACTTGTCGGTAGCCAGGGAGAGAAAAAGCTGCGCCAGCGGCGCCGCATCTTCATTTCGACCGCGGCACATGGCGAAGGTGAATTGTCCGAACAGGAACGCGAACACCAGCGGCGACGCCTCCCCTTCCTTGCAGAGCGCGAGACCGCGTTGACAACATTCCGACAAGGCGGGTGAGGTCGGTCCCTGGGTGGCGATCAGCGAGGGGATCAACGCGGCCTGAAGACCCAACTCGAGCTTCGCGCGCAACTCGGCGGACGAAATCTCATTCAGCAGGCTGAGGCCTCGGCGTAGATCCTCGACAGCCTCGATATGGGCTGAGCGCCGGGCCGCGTTCGCGCCAGCGTCCAACCAAGTCTTGATCGCCTCCTGGAACTGCCCGGATGCTGTCAGGTGGTAGGCGATCAGTTCCGGGACAAAAGGCCCCGCGGCACTGTCATGCTGCAGCTTTTTGACGATTTTGGCGTGGGTCGCCCGCCGTTCCGATTGAACCATCGATTCGTAGGCGGCGCGTTGGAGCAAGGCGTGCCGGAATTCGAAGCGTGCCTCGCGATCTTCGTGGTTTGAACGCAGAATCTCCGCGTCGATCAATGCCTCCAGCGGTTCAACAATGTTTTGCGCATTTTCCTCGAGTAGCACCGCCAGGAAATCGGCAGTGAAAGGCCGTCCGATGCACGCAGCGGCCTGCACGACCCGCCTTCCATCGGCAACGCGATCGAGCCTTTCGGATATCATGGCGGCAAGCGTCAGTGGCAAATCGCCGCGCCGGCGCGGGGCATTGGCCGCCTGTTCCCTCTGATCGACGAGGGACAGGACAAGATATTCTACGAAAAGTGGAATGCCGTCAGCTGCTTCGACTGCGCGCTTGAGCTCTTCATCCGACAAGCCTTGCGCGCGCGGAATGGCGCGGGCCAGTTCGTAACATTCATCCAAACTGAGCTGACCGAGCTCGATGGCGTTGTCAGTGCTGGGCAGGTTTGGGCTTTTTGGAAAAGACCGGCCCGTCAACGCTACCAGGACCGCCGTGTCTGCCAGACGCTTTACAAGCTCCTGTAAAAGCTCCGCTGACGACGGGTCGATCCAGTGAACGTCATCCACCCATATCAATGTCGGCTGTTTTCGCACCATTTGCTCGAAAATCGAGCCCAACAAGGCGAACTGCTTTCGTTTGAAAAGGAATGGCGTCGGCGCGCTCGCCTCGGTAGCCGATGTCAACGACGTGCCTATCAGACTGCTGATGATGTCTTCGTTTTCCGGATTCTTTAGTCCTAAGTTGTCGAGAAAATTCGCAATCTTCTGGGCACGAACGATCTTGTCATCGTCGACGGTCAACCCTGCTTCCGACCATACGAACATGCCGACCGAGTAGAGTGGCGTGCTCGCAAATATGTCATGGCAGTGGATTTGCAGCACGTTCGCATCGGCAAACTCGGGGTGCGTCACAATCTCAGTCGCAAGTCTTGTCTTGCCGACACCCGCCTCTCCCGTGATAAGAATGGTTTCGCATTGGGATTTTTCTTTTGCGCTGTTCCAACAGACAACCAGGCGCTCGACTGATTCCGCGCGACCGACAAAGTGCGGTGTGCCCCGGCGACCTCGATGGTATGTTCGCCCAATCCCGACGCGAGGTTTGGTGATTTTATAGATTGGGATGCTGCGACTGATGCCTTTGAATCGCCTGGGCCCAAGCGACTCGTAGTCGAACATCCCGGAGATCATTTCGAAGGTTTCGCCGCTCACGATGACCGAATTGGTCGGTGCATCGGCCTGCAGTCGGGCGGCGAGGTTCGCCGCTTCACCCACGATGCTGTGATCCTGTGCCCCGCCGCTGGCCAGCTCCGAGCCGATCACGATCAGACCGGTGTGAATTCCGATGCGAATGGCAATTTCGGGCAGCTGCTGGCCGCCAAGCTCGGCGTTGAGTTCATGTAGTCGATCATTGAGTTCAAGGGCGGCACGAACCGCACGCTCGGCATCGTTTTCGTGGGCAGCCGGATACCCGAAATAAACGAGCACACCGTCGCCGCTGAACTGAGCGACGAACCCGCCATAGCGCTCCATTACCGTCAGGGCGAGGCGCTGGTATTGTAGCTGCAGATCCCGCAAATCCTCGGGATCTAGCCGCTCCGACAGCTCGGTATAGCCCACAAGGTCGCAAAAAAGGATCGTTAGGTAGCGACGTTGCGGGACAGTTGACCGACTTGCCCCCTTAGACCCAGTCGCCATCTTCACGCCTTCCGGATGAGCATATTCAACCACTTCATCCGTGCCAACCAATGTGCTCTTCTCGGCCACTATTCAATTGCTGAGAGCCGCTCAGATTGTAAGCTAGGCTGGCGGTGACCGCTAGCTGACCTCTATGTCGCAGGCGGACGCCGCACATTCTATTGCTGTTGTTAATAATTGCGACCGAAGGGGGCGATGATGCGGCTATTGGCGTCAGTCACGCAACGTCAGCCGGAAGATTTGAGCGGTTCCCTTTACAAAAGCACGAAAAAACAACGCGCTCTTGTAATCTGCACACATCTCCGGCCCGGTCGAGTCAAACGGCGGTCGAGCTACGTGATGCAGCCGATAAGCGGCCTGCATGTCGCATCATTAATCGACCCTCAACGATTTGATGTCCGTCTGTACCACGAGGACTGGCACGGCCCTTTCAATCCCTTTCAAGCAGAAAAGTATGACCTCGTTTTCCTGACTGGGCTACAGCCGGACTTCGATCGGATGCGACAGCTCTCCTATTTTTTCCGGCGGGCGGGAGCGAAAGTCGTTGCCGGCGGCAGCATTTGTACGATGTTTCCCGAGTTCGCGGCTCAGTTTTTCGATGCCGTATGTTCTGGTGGGGTAGACAGCGTGCGACAGGTCGTCGCCGATTTCGAACGGGGCGAGCTCGAGCCCATATACCGTTCGCCCACAATGCATATCTCGTCCTATGCGGTCGACTACAGCCTGCTTGCCCGGAGCGGAATCAGCCCCAGCGTCCATCTCATGGAAGCGTCACGGGGATGCAGTTTTCGATGCAGCTTCTGCGTGATTCCGCAGGAAGTTGGCGGCCACGCCAAGTATAGTCTGGCAAATCTTTCGGCTGCAATCGATAACGCCCTGGCGACCAGTCCTTTCTTCAGTTTCCGCCGCTGGTATCCGACGATAATTTTCCTCGACAACAACTTTTCTGACGATCGCGAATATATGCTTCAGGTGTGTGAGCTTATGCGCAAGCACCCAAAAATCCGCGGTTGGGCGGCGCTCGTGACACAAAATATCATGCATGATCGGGACTTGATCAAATACATGGCTGATGCGAAGTGCATGACGTTGTTCTTCGGTCTTGAATCCTTCGATCAGGTCTTGCTTAAGAAATACAGGAAAAAGCAGAACCTCGGTCGCAACCATAACATCATTGACGACATTGCATTCGCCGAGTCGAACGGAATCGGCATTGGCTACGGCTATCTCTTCGATCCCCGACTGCAAACGGTCGAGGAAATGGATCGCCAAATCCGAATGATCGGCGAGCACCCCGCACTACCGATGCCGGTGTATCTGAGCGTCGTGGCCCCGCTCGCGGCCACCGAAGGATTTTGGGACGACCTCGCTTCGGGGCAATTGAGACCAAAGCTGAGACTGCGTGATCTCGATGGCGAAACGATTGCATATTCAAATCTCGCCGATAACACGGATGCAATCGTCGACTTCCTGGAAAAGCTGTTCCGTCGTCCGTGGACGATCGTCAGTCGATTCTCGATTCTGATGAAGACGTTGCGGCGGATCGTCCGCTCAGGTACTTACGACCCGGTTCGTTGGTACATTATTGCGGCCGCAAATCTGCATTGCTTTGTCTGGTCCAGCACGTCGCCCGCCATGGCGCGAACCTATCTTGCGGGCAGCGAACTACTCGATCCCCAATACGAGGAATTTCCCGCCGATATTTCGCGGGAAGACTACAAGCATTATTTCGAACCTATCGCACTGACCGACGAAACCGGCGGCCCGGCCGATTGGCTCAAGCCGTATATTCCACGTTCGTCCAAGCAACGCTCGCGACCAGAGAAAGAGCCAGTTGAAGCTGAGCGTGTAAAAGCGTATCCGCGAACTGCGACCGAGCTCCCGGCAGATGGTGCTTCAGTCATCTAGCTCGCTCTTTGAATGAAACTTGCCCGCGCAACAACCAGGCGGCCACAATCAACGATAGAATGGCGGATACCGCGATACCGCTAGCGAGTGCCGTCGCCGCAGGCGGCTAGCCGGAAGCCTTTTTGATGGCATCGAACAGCGTTTGGGCTGGAAAGGGTTTGCGCAGAAAAGCCACGCCGCCTGCGGCAACGGCCTGATTGCGGACCACCTCATCGTCGAGGCCGGTCATGAAAATGATTGGATACGTAAAGCCATCAGCAGCGAGTTGATGGGCCAATTCCACCCCTGAGATGTCACCAAGCTGAATATCCACGACCAAACAGGTCGCTTTGCTGGTTGAAGCGCAGGTGAGAAATGTCTCCGCTGAATCGAAGGTTTCTGCGCCGTATCCATATGCCGACAGCAGGCTTGCCATCGCAGCGCGCATTTCTGGGTCGTCATCGACGACCGCTATAATTTTATGACTGTCCGGCATGATATTCCCAAGTTGTATGCGACCACATATCACTTCGACCCCCACCCTGAAGTCGGAGTTGATGTGCCGATCGGGCTATAAGAATTTTGTGCGCGCGAGTGCCCGCAAAGGTGGCTTGATAGGCGCGACTTTCCACCCGCGTCTTGTTATTATGCGCCAAAGCTTTGTCGCCGCGTGCCACCCTGAGGCAGGAAGGCAGCTTTATGGGCCTCTCTGATGCCAGACGCTTCGGTGCGCTTCCGAATGCCACCGGCACGATCACGCGTCTCGCTTACGCACATGCAAAAGCGAAGGGCGTCGATCCAAGGCCGTTGTTGAAGAAAGCGGACCTCACGCTTCAGCAAATCAAAAATACGAACCTGCGGTTCAGTGTCCTCGATCAGATCAACTTTCTGAACCTTGCCGCAAGCGCGCTGGAGGATGACCTGCTTGGTTTTCACCTTGCACAAGTGCCTGATCTACGCGAGCTCGGATTTCTTTATTATGTTTCTGCTTCGTCAGACACCCTGGGCGATGCGCTGCATCAACTTGCGCGTTATGGCTCGATCGCCAATGAGGGCGTTTCGCTGAATTACTCAGGTGGCGATCGCGTTGGCGTCTCCTTCCGTTATGTAGGGGTCAGCCGCCATCTTGATCGCCATCAGATCGAATTCTTTGCCACCGTCCTGGTCCGTCTCTGCCGACACTTGACCGGAGCCCGCCTTGTGCCGACCCATGTGAAACTGGCGCATCGTCGCGAAGGAAAATACCCCGAGCTGACTGAATTCTTCGGTACTGAAGTTGAGTTTGACGCGCACGTCGACGAAATTACTTTCGCGCCGACCAGTCGGGACATGCCCATCGTCAGCGCCGATCATCACCTGAACAAGATACTGGTCGGTTACTGCGAGGAAGCCCTACAACGTCGACCGAAGAAGCGCGGACCGTTCCGTTCAAGGGTCGAAAATGCGATTGTCCCGCTGCTGCCGCATGGCAAGGCCAGAGCCGATGAAATCTCGCGCCGGCTTGGCGTCAGTCAACGAACGCTCGCGCGCCGCCTTTCTTCGGAGCAGCTGAGTTTCTCCACCGTGCTGGAAAACCTTAAAATGGACCTCGCGGAGCGCTATCTGGCCGATCAGGATCTTTCGATTTCTCAGATCGCCTGGTTGCTCGGTTATCAGGAGGTCAGTTCCTTCACGCATGCCTTCAAGCGGTGGACCAATAAAACGCCGCGTCAAATGCGTTCGCGAAAAGCCGCATAACTAGTAAATACTGGCACCAGATTGCAGCACCGTTTGTTCGACAGCCGGATCAGTTGGCCGCGTTCAATTCGGACAGCTTTCTCGCGGTGTCGACAATCATTTCTATTCGGCGCTGCAATTTGTTTTTCAGGTCAGGGACATTCACCTTGTCGGTGACGCGATAGGCATTGCCGACACGCTCCACGTATCCGTGTTTGACCATCTCCTGCAGGCGCCTGACGACAGTTACGCGGGGGAGCTTGAGAGAATTTGCTATCTTGCTGGCGCCCACCGGCGAACACATGACGGTACGAAGAAAGACATAGATTCCAATCATTCGAAATGTTGAACTGTCATTGTGGGCCGTAAATGCGGCTCCGTAGTCTTCATTGACGCTACGAATCAGGCCCATGTAGAGGCGGCACATAAGCATCCGCTCCCGCGCGAGTTCGATTCGAGGCGGCGGATGAAAATCTTCAACCAGGATGAAATCAGAGCCCGGTTCATGCCAGGCGTGCGTCTCGTGTTTCGATTCCCGCGGCCGCGTGGCGTTATGTCCCTTTTGAATTTCCAACGGCGTTCACTCCATCCGGACAGATCCAAACGAGCATCATGGCAAGGCGCACCGACCGTCGGCTCAAACCGACGGTCGATGTCGCCGAACCAGGTTTCACGCAGTCAGCGAAACGAGCTTAGCCCTCAAAGTGTCGACCGTGGGCTTAATGATGTCGGCGACACCTGGGATCGCCAGCACTCTGTCAAAGAGCTGGTTCAGGGTTGACATCGCTGGGCTGACCAAACCGCCAAGCATCTTGCGCTGGCCGTCCGACAATTGCGCCAACATGCCGCTGACCTTGTCGATCTGAGACGTGGCGGTCTGCAGTCTAGGCAAAGCGGCTTGTGCGGAGGCGGCATCAGTAATGCCATTGAGCGTCGAACGTACGCTGCTGATGCTGTCGGTAACTTGCTTGCCGAGATCGATCCCACCGACCGTCAAACTCTGGACGGTGGAGACGCCTTGTTGAACCACCTGCTCGGTCGGCCTGCCGAGAAGGTACACGAGCAATGCGGCAATCGCGATCGCAGGAATGGCCCACAAAAGCCAGTTAGTCGATCCGGATGAAGCCTCGGCTGCGGAACGCCGGGTATCGTCAAAGGTTCGCGCGACTGAGGCAGCCGCAGCCCGCGTTGTTTCGCCACCCGCCATAGCCGCTCTTTTTGCCGTATCACCGAGGGAGTCAAGCAAACCTGTCCCGCCAAGCAATCGACCGAAGCCCGAGGGAATTGCCGCAGCTATATTGTCCTTCTGGCTGTTGAGCAGATTGGTGATACTGCTGGCATCAAGCCCGCGCGAACCTTGCTGCTGTCCGATTGCTCCCATAACAAGCGGAGCCAACATGCCTAATACGGAATCGCCTGCCGCCGATCCCAATCCCGAATACTTGCCGATTGAATTGGCCAGCGCGGTCTGGTCGCGGTCGCCGAGAAGCGATGCCAATATGTTCGACCCCCGGTCGGTGACTGATGTTGCACCTGCACTGCCCAGCATGCTCGCAAATTTATCGAATGTACCCATCTCCTGTTTTGCAGTGTCAGCGATCTTCTGCGGGCCACCAGGCTTTGCGGCGGCACCGACCAACGCAGCCAATAGCGCCGGCACCCCGGCGCCCACAGCGGTGGAAGTATCATTGCGATCAAGACCGAGCGCGCTGGCGATTCTTTCGATCATGTCGGGCGTCAGAAATTTCATGACAAGCGATACGAGATTTGTGGCCATTGCCGTCTTCTCCCGCGTTCGTGATTGAACGAGTTTGTCGTTCCGCAAATTCCCCGCGTTCGTGATCCAGCAAATTTGTCGTTCGGGAACTTCAATGTCGAGATGGACCTAGGGCCCATGACGCTGTCGTTAGTAGGTCCCTACTCCGGTAGTTCCCACAGAGCGCTTTCATCGGATTGACGCACCGCCGACCCATTGCAGTCGAAATTACCTACTACCACATGACCGACATGCTCAGTGACGTGCGGCGTCTGCGTTGGTTTCTTGCGGCTGTCATTCTGGCAACAGGCCTGACTGCCAGTCTGGAAGCGCACGCCCAATTTTTCTGGGACCAGCAGTACCAGAATAAAAGACAGCGGCCGCAGTCGGGCGGCTTTTTCCGGAACTTCCTTGAACCGTTCAACTCGCATCCACGTGAAGACGAGTATTACAATCCACCGCCAAGGCGCCAACTTCAGCAACAGCACGCTCAGCCGACCGAAAGTTCGCGTGCCCCCTTGCCTCGCAAAACAGAATCAAAGGTCGCGCCGACCACCTCTATCGTGGTGATGGGCGACGATATGGCCGACTGGCTCGCATATGGAATGGAGGACGTATTTTCCGACTCCCCGGAGATCGGCATTGTTCGCAAGAACAAGCTCAATTCCGGATTGCTGCGCTACGACGGCAAAGGTGACCTCGACTGGTGGCATGTTGCGCGCGATACGCTAATCCAAGAAAAGACTGACTACGTGATCATGATGCTCGGCATTGGTGATCGCCAGGACATTGGTGAAAAGGACCTCGCCAAAGAGGCAGATGCGAAGGTAAAGGATCAGAAGGATCAGCAAGCCAAAGACGAGACGGACAAAAAGTCGGGGCAAAAGGCAACAAAGCCCGACAATTCGGTCAAGGTCGACAATCCCGAAGATGCCGCCGCTGCGCAACGGATCAAGAAAACGGGTGGAGTTGCCGAATTCCGGGGCGATGAATGGGCGAAGGTCTACTCAAGACGTATTGATGAGACGATAGCGGCGCTCAAGAGCAAGGGCGTGCCAGTTATATGGGTTGGCCTGCCGCCAATTCGCGGCTCCCGCTCAACAGCGGACGTCGCCTACCTCAACGATCTCTATCGTTCGCGCGCCGAGCGCGCCGGTATCACATACATCGATGTGTGGGACGGCTTCGTGGACGAAGGGGGCAAATACGCGAACTACGGTCCCGATTATGAAGGGCAAGTACGACGTTTGCGCCTCGGAGACGGCGTTTTCTTCACAAAAGCCGGAGCGGTCAAACTTGCACGCTACGTCGAGCACGAATTGCGCCGGTTCATGAACAATCGCGTGCCGGTGGCGCTGCCGTCGGGGCCGCTCGAACCGTCACAATCCGGAACAAAGCCAGCCGAGCGGCCACTGGTAGGACCGGTCGTCCCCCTGACCGGCGCGCCGAAAGACAAGGATACGAAGGACACCAAGGACGGTGACGATCTGCTTGGGGGACCGGGCAGCAGCCAGATCCATGGCGACGCGACCGCGACGAAGGTCCTCGCAAAGGGTGAGACGGTGGCTGCTCCTTCCGGCCGAGCTGACAATTTTTCGTGGCCTCGCGATAGCAATCGTCCCTCGGATCAACCGGTACCCGTGCCGCCTGTAGCAACGGAGACACCGGTGCCTGCCGCAGCGGCAGGCGCCATGGCCTCCGCACCCCCCGACGCGAAGCCGGAAGAACGGAAAAAGAAGAGCGCTACCGGGAAGTTGACACAAAGACTGTCGAAGAAGCCAACGCAGCCGGAAACCGCGGCATCACAATCCTCGCAGGATTTCGTCTTGCGGCCGCCAATGCCTATTGGACCCGCAAACGGGCCGTTCTTTCGGACGCGCTAGTCGCCGAACGCGATTTTCAGATCAAGTCAGACAGTGAGAGATAATGTGCGCTCGCGTCGGTTCGGCGAAAGGACTGAAGGCTGGCTCGCAACCGAGCATGGCGGGCTTTCTCACCGGCTTTTCAGTCGGAGTTGAATTGTGTTGCTTCGGCTTAATAGCCGGCGCAACCGGTAGCCGGTCGCCCTTGATGATCCGATTGACCGAGACGGTCGGCGCTGCATTGCTCGCGGTCACGGGGCTCGTCAGAGCGGTAATAACCCCAGCGATGAAGCAACTCAAAAGCAAAGCCGCAGCAACATTCTTGAACCTGACGCCGTACCACATGGCACTACTCCTAAGTCCCGCTCAGAAAGAAAGTGCGTTGAGGATCAGGAGGCCCACGAATACGGCCGTCAGCGATAGACCGAACACACCGGTGGTCACGCGTTCGCTCGTATTGACCATGGCAACCGTCCCTGCACTTCCGAGGCTTTTTCTGTTTGTGGAGGGTAGGCTAAAGCGCGGCTGGGCAATCGCACCAGCATACGTAGGTAGCCGCAAAGTATAAGGAAAAAGGGCGGACCCTATACGTAGGTGTAAGAGGTTCTGGCCGTTGGGCCGGCCGCAATCTAACCCGCAGGGATAACCGCGGTACCCTCAATCTCAACTTTTGCGCCGGGCTCAAGCAGTCCTGCGACCACGATTAGAGACATCGCCGGAAAATGACGACCGATGGCCCGACGATAGGCCTCGCCGATCTCCTTTTGCCGCGCCACATAGGCCGCCTTATCGGTGACAAACCATGTTAATCGGGTGAGATGCCGAGGTTCGCCCCCGGCTTCTGCCAATACTGCGACAATATTTGAAAGGGCGCGCTCAGCCTGAGCAACGAAATCGTCATTGACCAGTTCACATCGCTCATTCCAGCCAATCTGCCCGGCGATGAATACTTGACGCCCCTCGGCTACGACTCCGTTGGAGTAACCCTTCGGGTGAATCCAGTTCTTTGGCTGCAGAAACTCGAAAGTGTTCTTGCTCATGATTGACCATGCTGTCGTAATTTGAATCTTTGGATCTTGCCTGTCTGCGTCTTCGGCAAAGCGTCGACAAACTTGACTGCGCGCGGATACTTGTAGGGCGCGATGACTGCTTTCACGTGATCCTGCAGCCTTTTCACGCATGCAGCATCACCATTGACGCCGGCTTTTAGCACGACGTATGCCGTGACGATCTGCCCACGTTCGCTATCGGGGACACCGATCACAGCGCATTCCCCGACATCCGCGTGTGACAACAGCGCGCCCTCGACTTCGGGCCCCGCGATATTGTAGCCGGCGGACACGATCATATCGTCCGCTCGCGCAGCAAAATGGAACCGACCCTCCTCGTCCTGAAAATAGGCGTCGCCGGTCAAATTCCAGCCGTCGCAGACGTAAGACTTCTGGCGGGTATCGGCGAGGTAGCGGCATCCCGTCGGTCCCCGTACTGCCAATCGGCCAATAGATCCAGGCTTCACTGTCATCATCTCGGCATCGACGATCTTCGCTTCGTATCCGGCCACGGGACGGCCGGTAACCCCGGGGTGCGCGTCGTCGACCCGATTGGAAATAAAAATATGCAGCAGCTCAGTCGTGCCGATGCCATCGAGCATTGATTTACCGGTTTTGCGACGCCAGTCTTCGAGAACCGGCCCCGGTAGTGTTTCTCCCGCGGAGACCGCGATGCGCAGAGAAGAAAGGTCCGCGCCCTGCTCCATCGCCGCCAGCATGGCGCGATAGGCCGTCGGTGCCGTGAAACAGATCGTTGCCTTGTAGTTCTCGATGATCTGGATCATGTTCGCGGGCGAGGCATTTTCCAGCAGCGTTGCTGTCGCGCCAAAGCGCAACGGAAAAATCGCAAGGCCGCCCAGGCCGAACGTGAAGGCAAGCGGCGGTGAGCCGACAAATATGTCGTCAGACGTAACCTTCAGCACTTCCCGTGCGTAACCATCCGCAATAATCAGCAGGTCGCGATGGAAATGCATCGTCGCTTTCGGTTCTCCGGTCGTCCCTGATGTGAAGCCGAGCAGAGCCACGTCGTCGCGTCCGGTCGGCACCGCGTCAAAGGTCACCGGTTTGTCGAGGGCGATACGGTCGAGCTCGGCGTCGTGGTTAGAGGTTCCATCAAATCCGACCACCTGCTTGAGGAACTGGCTGTCCTTGGCACATGCAATAATCTCGTCCGCAATTCGTGTGTCTGTCAGCGCAAGACTGATTTGCGCCTTGTCGACGATCTTCGCGAGTTCACCTGCGCGCAACATCGGCATCGTGTTGACGACGACGGCGCCTGCCTTTGTCGCTGCAAGCCAGGCCGCAACAAGTGCGGGGTTATTTCCCGAGCGGATCAGAATGCGATTGCCAGGCTTGATGCCGTAATTCTCAACCAGCGCATGGGCGACACGGTTCGACCAATCGGCCAGCTCCTTGTAAGTGCGCCGTCGACCGTTTCCGATCAAGGCTATGCGATCTCCAAATCCGCGCTCGACCATCCGATCAGTAAGCTCAACGGCCGCGTTGAGGTGGTCGGGATACCGGAATTCCGGTCGATCAAGCAAGAGATCCGGCCATTGGTCGAATGGGGGTAAGTTGTCACGCGTAAACGTATCGACATGCGCCGACGGACCAAGCTGCGGCTGTCTGTTTCCCGTGCCCATCTCAGTGCTCCAATGTAGAAAGGACGGATCGCGCAATAACGATTTTCTGAACGTCGGACGCGCCTTCGTAAATGCGTAGTGCGCGGATTTCCCGATAGAGAGTTTCCACGGGATGGCCGGAACGCACTCCGTCCCCACCATGGATCTGTACTGCGGTGTCGATCACACGCTGAGCGGCCTCGGTCGCGAACAACTTGGCCATGGCCGCTTCGCGGGTCACGCGCGCGGCACCCATGTCCTTGGCCCAGGCCGCGCGATAGGTCAGCAGTGCGGCAGCATCGATCTCCAACGCCATGTCCGCTATATGTCCTTGCACCATCTGCAGGTCTGCAAGCGGCGCGCCGAACAAATGCCGGCTAGTCGCGCGTTTTAGCGCCTCGTCCAGTGCACGGCGTGCAAAACCAAGCGCCGCAGCGCCGACCGAGGTTCGAAACACATCGAGCGTAGCCATTGCAATCTTGAAGCCATCGCCGGCGCGTCCGACAAGAGCAGAGGCTGGCACGCGACACCCATCGAATCGAAGGCGTGCCAACGGATGAGGCGCGATTGTGCTCAGACGCTCGGTTATCGTGAGACCGCAGCTATCGGCCTCGATGATAAATGCTGAAAGTCCGCGGGCACCCGGGGCTTCGCCGGTGCGGGCGAAAACAATATAAAAGTCCGCAATACCCCCGTTCGAAATCCAGGTCTTTTCACCCTCGAGGACGAAATCATTTCCATCGCGGCTGGCAACGGTGGCGATGTTCGCGACGTCCGAACCGGACGCGGGCTCCGATAATGCAAACGCCGCTATTGCGTTGCCTGAACGGGTCTTCGGCAGCCATGCCTTGCGTTGCTCAGGATTGCCGAACAACGACAGGGGCCCGGCGCCCAGGCCCTGCATCGCGAAGGCGAAATCGGCAAGGCCCGACTGCCGCGCCAGTGTTTCCCTGATCAGCGCCAGCGTACGCACATCGATCCGCTCGGCGTCACCCTCACCAGGAGCCGTAAATTTGAGCCAGCCATCGCGCCCTAGCGCGGCGACAAGGCTACGGCAGGCTTGATCAATGTCGTGATGGTCGATGCTCGAAAGGTTTTGCGCCGACCAAACCTCCAGCCGTTCGGCTAGCTCGCGATGACGCGGCTCGAAAAAAGGCCAGTGCAGAAAACTCTTGTCGCTCATCGCTCAGTTTCCGGCAAAACGCGGGGTGTCTTTCGCAATGAACGCTTCGTAGGCGCGCCTGAAATCGGCGGTCTGCATGCAAATCGCCTGCGCCTGCGCTTCCGCTTCGATGGCTTGATCGATGGACATGGACCATTCCTGGCCAAGCATCGTTTTTGTCATCATGTGCGCGAAAACGGGCCCCTGCGTCAGCTTCTGCGCAAACGCCAGCGCTTCCGCCTCGAGTTTGTCGGCTGCGACCAGCCGGTTGAAGAAACCCCATCGTTCGCCCTCCTCCGCGCTCATTGTACGGCCGGTGAACAGCAATTCAGATGCACGGCCGTGCCCGATCACGCGTGGCAGCATGGCACACGCGCCCATGTCGCAGCCGGCAAGTCCCACACGTGTAAACAGGAACGCGGTTTTCGCCTGCGGCGTGCCCAACCGAATATCGCAGAACAGCGCAATCATTGCGCCGGCGCCAACACAGACACCGTCAACGGCGCCGATAATGGGCTGCGGGCAGGCGCGCATGGCTTTAACAAGATCGCCGGTCATGCGCGTGAATGCGAGCAATCCTTTCATGTCGCGATCGAGAAGCGGACCGATAATACCGCGCACATCACCGCCTGAGCAGAAATTCCCCCCATTCGAGCCAAATACGACGGCCTTGATATCATCGGCGGCGGTGAGCCGACGAAAAGTGTCGCGCAGCTCGGCATAGGAATCGAAAGTGATCGGGTTCTTTCGTTCGCTGCCCTTGAGCGTGATAACCGCCACGTCATCTTTGCAATGCCAGTTGAAATGCGCGGGCTTGAATTCCTTCATTTTCATAATCTGGCCTCCCGGGTTCGCACGCGCCTGACAAGTCCGTCGAGCTGGCAGATGATCGACTCAGCCTCCATGGCCCCGAATTCCTCAAGCATTTCGTCGATCCACCCTTCATGAGCTTTCGCGATAACCGAAAATTGCGAGGCACCTTTGGGAGTTAGACGGACAATAAAGGACCGACGATCGCTGGCGGGCGCGTGACGCAGCACCAGCTTTTCGGCCACGAGTCGGTCGATGATGCCCGTCACGTTGCCGTTCGACACCATCAACTGGCGCGAAACCTCGGTCATGGTCATGCCCTCGTCGCTGCGGGCGAGCGCGGCCATAACGTCAAACTGCGGCAGGGTTATCGAAAATCTTGTGCGCAATCGCTCGCGCAACTGGGCCTCGATCGCCCGCGATGAACGCAATAATCTCAGCCAGAGCCGCAACCGCTGCTTGCTGATCGGACGCGGTGCGCTGCGGACGCGCGATTTGCTCACGGCGTTCATTGCGTACCCCCGGTGACCTCGATTGTCTGCCCGTTCACGGAGCCGGCGGACGGTGAGCAGAGCCGCAGCACGGCCAACGCAACTTCCTCCGGCTTAACCAGTCGGCCGGACGGATTGTCTTTAGCAAGCATGGCGCGGGCTTCGTTGGCCGATCGGCCGGTCTTGGCAGAAATCTTCTCGGCCGCGGCATCGATGAGCGGTGTGTCCGTGTAGCCCGGACACACAGCGTTGACGGTAACTCCGGTTGGTTCGAGTTCCAGACTGAGAGCGCGGGTCAGGCCGACGACGCCGTGCTTGGCCGCACAGTATGCCGCAACATACGGGTACCCCTTCAACCCTGCGGTTGACGCGATAAAGACAATCCGGCGCGCTCCCTCGGATTTGCGGGTGACATCCGCCAAAGCCGCCTTCACCGTAAGAAACGCGCCGGTGAGGTTTACGTCGATCATGCTTTGCCACTGAGATAGATCCATCTTTTCGACGGCGGTACTCGCGGCAGATCCAGCGTTGGCGATGACGATGTCGATCGGGCCGTGCGCTTTGCGCGCCGCACTCGCCATGGCTGCGCAGTCGGATTCCTTCGTAACGTCAGCGACAATCGCCGTCGCTTTGGCAAGACCCGTTGCGACATTCTCCAGTGGCGTGCGGCGTCTGCCGGCCAGCGAAACGGCGGCACCCTCGCCCGCCAGCGCACGTGCGATTGCAGCGCCGATGCCGGTGCCGCCCCCGGTGATCAGTGCGTGTCGATTGTCGAGCACACCCATCAGACTTTCCCCGTCATTGTGTCGGGGCGCGACTTGAGGCGGTAAAGTTGATCGCGGCCGGGCCAATAGGGTTTAGGCCATCTCACGCCGTCGTAGCGAAGGTTGGCTGCCGCATGCAGCGTCCAGTACGGATCGGACAGATGTGGCCGAGCGAGGCAAACAAGATCGGCGCGCCCCGCCATCAGGATCGAATTGACGTGGTCGGGTTCGTATATATTGCCAACGGCCAGCGTGGCGACGCCGGCCTCATTACGAATGCGGTCGGAGAATGGGGTCTGAAACATGCGGCCATAAACCGGGCGCGCACGCGTCGAGGTTTGGCCGGCCGATACATCGATGAGATCGACGCCGGCCTCCCTAAGCAATCGCGCTATCTCGACGGCGTCCTGGGGCCGCACGCCTTCGGGGGCAACCCAATCATGAGCCGAAATGCGCACGGAAATCGGCTTCTCATCGGGCCATGCTTTTCGCACGGCACGAAAAACTTCCAGCGGAAAGCGCATACGGTTTTCGAGCGTTCCGCCATATTCATCGGTGCGCCGATTGGTGATCGGCGTAATAAAGGATGACATCAGGTAGCCGTGGGCGTAATGCAACTCGAGCCAGTCAAAACCGACGCGGACCGCCATCTCGGCCGACTGAACGAATTGGTCGCGGATCAAGTTCATGTCAGCCCGCGTCATTTCGCGTGGCGTCTGGTTTTGCGCACTCCAGGGCAGAGCCGAGGGCGCTAGCACCGGCCAATTTCCGCTCTCTAACGGCGCGTCGCTTTCTTCCCAGCCAAGCTGCGTCGAGCCTTTCGCCCCAGAATGGCCGAGCTGAATCGCGATCTTGGCGTCAGTCTCTGCATGGACGAATTCAACGATGCGCCGCCAGGCGGCTCCGTGTTCGGCTGTATAGAGGCCAGTACATCCGGGCGAGATGCGGCCTTCCGGGGAAACGCATGTCATTTCCGTAAACACCAGTCCGGCGCCCCCTTTGGCACGCTCGGCATAGTGCACGAAGTGCCATTCGTTCGGTGTTCCGTCCTTGGCGCGATACTGCGCCATCGGCGAAACGCACACCCGATTTGCCAGTTCGACGCCGCGCACGCGAAACGGCACGAACATCGGCGGCCGTGCCGAATTCGGGGTGAGCCCTGTCGCCTTTTGCTCGAACCATTTCTCCGCGCCGGAAAGCCACTGTGGATCGCGCTGGCGCAAATTCTCGTGGCTTATCCGCTGCGACCGTGTGAGCAGTGAATAGTTGAACTGGACAGGATCGAGATCGAAATAGCGCTCGACGTCTTCGAACCATTCCGTCGAATTGCGCGCGGCATTCTGCAGTCGCAATACCTCAAGCCGGCGATCTTCCTCGTAGCGACGAAAAGCCGAAGTAATATCAGGCTCGCTGTCGAGATAGTTCGCCAACGCTATCGCGCTTTCCATGGCCAGCTTCGATCCTGAGCCAACCGAGAAATGCGCGGTTGCGGCGGCGTCTCCAAGCAACACGATGTTCTTGTGGCTCCAGCGTTCGCAGAGAACTCGGTTGAAATTGAGCCAGGCCGAGCCGCGCAAGTGGCGCGCATTCGACATCAGCTTGCGACCACCAAGATTGCGAGCGAATATTTTCTCGCAAGCGGCGATCGTTTCGTCGATGTTCATGCTGTCGAAGCCGGCGCGCCGCCATGTCTCTTCCGAGCACTCGACAATGAAGGTCGCCGTGTCGGCATCGAATTGGTAGGCATGCACCCAAATCCAGCCGTGCTCGGTCTCTTCAAAGATAAAGGTGAATGCATCATCGAATTTCTGATGCGTTCCGAGCCATATGTATTTGCACGCACGAACGTCGATGTCGGGCTTGAAGGCATCGGCGTGCGCTGCGCGGACACGAGAATTCACGCCATCAGCGCCAACAACAACGTCGAAGTCCTTGTAGCTGTCGACCGGTGCCGCTTCCGTCTCAAACTTGATCTGCACGCCGAGAGAGCGTGCACGATCCTGCAGAATATTAAGAAGCCGCTTGCGGCCGATGCCGCTGAAGCCATGGCCGCCTGACCGCATCACCGTACCCCGGTAGTGAACGGCGATGTCATCCCAATAGACGAATGAATTGCGAATTGCCTTGGAAGAAACGGGATCGTTGGTGTGAAGATTGCCGAGTGTCTCGTCCGACAGAACTACACCCCAGCCAAAGGTGTCGTCCGGTTTGTTGCGTTCAATAACGAGGACGTCGTGCGAGGCGTCACGCAACTTGAGCGAGATCGCGAAGTTTAGCCCACCCGGGCCGCCTCCCAGAACTGCCGCACGCATGCGCCGGCTCCTTTCGCGGTGACCAGAGCAGCATGCCGCAGAGTGCAAGATATTACAAACATAAAATATTTAGATTTAAAGCTTTTCGCAAAAGCACTAGGAGCGTGATTTCCCTCATTGGGCCAATGATTTACTGGGCTTGAACTGTGATCTGCCAATATTTAGTGCGACGATTTTTTCCAGATTCCGCGCTTCTGCATCAATGCCACCTGTTTGTCGATCACGTCGCGTTTGTAGTCGGCATGCTTCGGCGGAACTTTCTTGAGATAGCGGTTTTTCGGATAGATCGGCTTTTCGTAAATGATTTGTGCAAGCTCTGACCGAATATCTTTCATCCAGTTGGTGACCTGTGCGGATTCGCGATGATGCCGTAACGCCTCGATATTGATCACACCGGATACGAAAGTTGAGCCATTGGTATCGCGTTGCTTGCCGACCAGCTGGCCCTTGTAGTCGACAATCATGGATTGGCCGCCGCCGGCATCGATCCCGACCGGATGATCGGCATCGAGATGATAGCTCCCGATGTTGGGGGCCACGATATACATGTTGTTTTCCAATGCACGTGCGCGATTGGAGATCTCGAAGATGTCGTTTTCGGTGAAAGGTGCTGGCATCGAGGCGCGGTAGACCACTTCGGCGCCGTTCATCGCCAGGCCTCGACCGTTTTCCGGATAATTCCCTTCCATGGCCATCATGATGCCGAGACGGCCGATTTTGGTGTCGGCGACGGGCCAGAAGGCATCCAGCGTGCGCCCATATTTCTTGATCCACCAGTCATAGACGTCATGCGGCGACACCGAACGCTCGACCGGCAACAGCGCCGATAGCTTGTAGTGCTTCAGAATGATGTTGCCGTCCGGATCGACAATAAACCCGATGTTGAAGAAGCGATCCTTCCAGTCTTTGTGACGCGCCTTGGCTTGCGCCATGATGTAGACGTTCCACTGCCGCGCGAGCTTGCCGATCTCGTCGGTCTCGGGGCCAGGAACATCGATGCAACACGTGCGAGCGTAGTCGGCGTGGTCCACGTCGAGTACTTCATCGTTGAATCCCATCAACGCGCCTTCAGGAATGGCGAGCAGACGGACCGGAATATCAAGATTGGAAAGCCAGAATGCCGCCTTGGTGAGGCCTTTGAGGTGCTCGATGTTGTGTTTGATTTCCTCGCGCCGGCGAATGCCCCAGAAACTGGGAATGAGGCCGACGGCGTTATAGGGCTCGATCATGGCCTTCCTCTTCGAATTAAATTTCCGTGCTGAACAATCTATCGGAAACAATCACGCGGCGACGCTCGGCAGGCCGGCTAGCGCCATGGCAAGTTCTTTCTCATCGTAGTCCTGGTCGACCAGTTTACCTTCGAAGTAGTTGATGTAGGCCTGCATGTCGAAATGGCCGTGACCGGAGAGATTGAAGAGAATGGTCTCGGTCTTGCCCTCCGTCTTGCAACGCAATGCCTCGTCGATCGCACACCGTACCGCATGCGTGGCTTCCGGTGCCGGTACGATGCCTTCGCAACGCGCGAATTCTACGCCGGCTTCGAAACATGCAACCTGGTGATAAGCGCGCGCTTCGATGAGACCGAGTTGATAGACGTGGGACACAAGCGGTGACATCCCGTGGTAACGCAGACCGCCAGCGTGGAAACCGGGCGGGATGAAGGTCGAGCCGAGCGTATGCATCTTGACCAGCGGCGTGAGATGCGCGGTATCACCAAAATCATAGGCGTACTTACCGCGTGTCAGCGACGGACACGCCGCCGGTTCGACCGCGATAACGCGCCGCTTGCGCCCGCCGCGCAGTTGCAGGCCCAAAAACGGAAATGCGAGACCGGCAAAATTCGAACCGCCACCGGTACATCCGATCACGATGTCGGGATCGTCTCCGGCCACTTCGAACTGCTTGATCGTCTCCTCTCCCACTATGGTCTGGTGCAGAAGGACGTGATTGAGCACTGACCCGAGCGAATATTTCACCGCCGGATCTTTTGCCGCCACCTCGACCGCCTCTGAAATAGCGATACCGAGCGAGCCCGGACTGTTGGGATTCTGCTTGAGGATCGCGCGACCGCTTTCCGTCTCGTTCGACGGCGAGGCAACGCAGCGCGCGCCGTAGGTTTCCATCAGAGCGCGCCGGTAAGGTTTCTGGTCGTACGACACGCGCACCTGGAACACAGTCACGTCAATGCCGAACAGGGCCCCCGCGAAGGCGAGCGAAGAACCCCACTGCCCGGCCCCGGTTTCAGTGCTCAGGCGCGTCACGCCAGCCTGCTTGTTGTACCAAGCCTGCGCCACTGCGGTGTTCGGCTTGTGTGAACCAGCAGGCGAGACACCCTCATATTTGAAGTAGATCTTGGCCGGCGTGCCGAGCTTCTGCTCGAGACGCCGCGCGCGGATCAACGGAGCCGGTCGCCACATCCGGTAGACGTCACGGATAGGCTGCGGAATATCGAGGTAGCGCTCGCCGGTCACCTCCTGGAGAATGAGCTCCATTGGAAAGAGCGGCTCGAGGTCGGCTGGACCGATTGGCTGTTTGGTTCCCGGATGCAGGACCGGCGGCAATGGCTTGGGGAGATCGGCCGTCAGGTTGTACCAAGTTTTCGGAATATCCTTCTCGTCCAGGACGAATTTGACCTGATCACTCACGCAACTCTCCTTTTCGCACCACGCGACAGAACGCGGCGAAACATTACCCGAGGATTCCAGCGATGTGAACTCGCCGGCACTGAGCGGCAATTTTCGTGCAGATCGCCAGTTGCCTTCCGCTCGCTTGGCAGGTGAAGATAGGCGTACGATATGCGCTAAACGATCACCCGCAGGAGGGGGACATGTATAAAAAACTCGCGCTGGTCGGCGCCATCATGGGGCTTTCGGCTACGGCCGCCAGTGCACAAGAGAAACTCAAAGTCGGCGTCATCGCGACGCTTTCCGGACCACCCGCGGTGCTAGGTCAACAGCTGCGCAACGGCTTCCAGCTGGCGGTCAAAAATCTCGGCGGCAAGTTGGGCGGCCGTGACGTGGAGGTGGTCGTCGAAGACGACGAACTTAAGCCCGATGTCGCCGTCAACAAGGCGAAAGCCCTGGTCGATCGGAGCAAAGTGGATTTCGTCGTCGGCCCAATCTTCTCCAACATGCTGATTGCAATCATGAAGCCGGTGACCGATGCCGGCGTCATTCTGATCAGCCCGAACGCGGGCACCTCCAATTTCGCCGGCAAGGAGTGCAATCCGAATTTCTTCGTCACTTCGTATCAGAACGATCAGAACCACGAGGTCATGGGAAAATATGCGCAGGACGCCGGCATGAAGAAGGTGTTCCTGATGGCGCCAAACTACCAAGCGGGCAAAGATGCCATCGCCGGGTTCAAGCGCTACTTCAAGGGTGAAATTGCTGACGAAGTCTTCGTACCACTTGGCCAGCTCGACTATTCGGCCGAGCTCACAAAGATCGCCGCGGCGTCGCCTGACGCGATCTTTGTATTCCTGCCGGGTGGCATGGGCGTAAATTTCGTGAAGCAGTTCCGGCAAGCCGGTCTGGCGGACAAGGTCAAGTTCCTTTCCGCGTTCACGGTCGACGAGTTGACACTGCCCGCACAAAAAGAGGCTGCGGTCGGATTTTTCGGTGGTGCCAACTGGGCACCCAATCTCGATAACCCCCAGAACAAAAAATTCGTTGCCGACTACGAGAAAGAGTACAACGCGGTTCCGGCGACCTACGCGTTCCAGGCTTACGATGCAGCATTGCTTATCGACGGCGCACTGAAGCTGACCAAAGGAAATGTCTCAGACAAGGACGCGCTGCGTGCGGCACTGATGAAGGCGAACTTCACGTCGCTGCGTGGTCCTTTCAAGTTCAACACCAATCACTATCCGATCCAGGATTTCTACCAAGTCAAAGTGGCGCAACGGGCGGACGGCAAGTTCGAAACTCAGATCGATAAAAAAGTGTTTGCCGGATATTCCGATCCGTACGCCAAAGATTGCCCGATGAAATGAGGAAAGGGGCCGGACTGGTGCAATGTCCACGGGGCTCGTTGTCGTCCAGATTCTGAACGGGCTCCAGTTCGGCGTCCTGCTCTTCCTGATCGCGGCCGGGCTTACGCTCGTCTTCGGGGTGATGGACTTCATCAACCTCGCACACGGCGTTCAGTACATGTTGGGCGCCTATCTCGCTGTCGCCTTCTATGCGCTGACCGGCAATTTCCTGGTTGCCTTGGTCCTGGCTCTGGCGGCGGCTCTGGTTTTCGGACTGCTGCTCGAATTCCTGGTCTTCCGCCACCTCTATGACCGCGATCACCTCGAGCAGGTGATCGCGACTTTCGGTATCATCATTTTTCTTAATCAGGCGGTGAAAACGATTTGGGGGGCCGCCCCGCTGACACTGCCCATCCCCGAGATTTTCTCCGGATCGATCGTCCTGATGCCAGGTTTACTCTACCCTGTCTGGCGGCTGGTAATTATCGGTTCCGGATTGGCGATCGGTCTGCTCCTTTACATTTTGGTGGGACACACCCGTGTCGGCATGCTGGTTCGTGCAGGCGCCACAAACGCCCGCATGGTGTCGGCTCTGGGTGTCGATATTCACCGGCTTTTCATGATCGTGTTCGGCTTCGGAACGATGCTCGCTGCTTTCGCGGGCGCCATGATTGCGCCGATCCTTTCAGTCGAGCCTGGCATGGGCGATTCCGTCCTGATCCTTGCTTTCGTCGTCATCGTTATCGGCGGCATTGGGTCGATGCGCGGCGCATTCTTGGCCGCGCTGCTGATAGGTCTGGTCGATACGCTAGGGCGCTCATTCGCGATCGATATCCTCCGGCTGGTGATGCCACCTTCACCGGCCCGCACCGTCGGGCCGGCAATCGCATCTATGCTGATTTACGTGCTGATGGCACTCGTCCTTTATTTTCGGCCTTCCGGCCTGTTTCCGGCACGAGGCCGCGGATGAATCAGGCGCTTGCCGCTTCCAGTGCCTTGCCCTCGCGGCAAAGCGATCGCGTGGGCACGTTGCCCGCGACCATTTTCCTGTTGCTTTCATTGGTCCCCTTCGCGGCGGGATTTGGTCCGGAAAGCTACGTGCTCGCGCTTTTTACCCGCGTGATGGTCTTTGCAATCGCTGCGCTCGCGCTCGATTTCATCTGTGGCTATGGCGGGCTGGTCTCGTTTGGACATGCAGCCTTCGTCGGCATAGGCGCCTACGCCGTCGGAATTTTGGGCGCGCACGGTATTACGGAGATGCTTGTATCCCTTCCGGCCGCACTCGTGGCCAGCGCAATTTTCGCTTACCTGACGGGAAACGTGTGTCTGCGTACCAAGAGTGTCTATTTCATCATGATCACGCTGGCTTTTGGGCAGATGGCGTATTTTATTGCCGGATCACTTGCGCCGTACGGCGGGGATGACGGCCTCACGGTCAGACTGCGCAGCACGCTTTTTGGTTTCCCGATCCTGCAGAACGATCGCGCATTTTACTATTTCGTCCTTGTCGCTCTGCTTGCTGTTTATTTGGTGCTTCGTGCCATCGTCTATTCGCGCTTCGGGCGCGTGTTTCGCGGCGCGCGTGAAAACCCGACACGAATGTCCACCCTTGGGTTCGACGTTTTCCGCTTTCAGCGCGTCGGATACGTGATCGCTGGCGCAGTCGGTGGCGTTTCCGGATTCCTCCTCGCCAACGCGACGGAATTCGTGAGCCCGGCCTATATGTCGTGGCAGCGATCCGGTGAGTTGATCATCATGATCCTCCTCGGCGGGCTCGGCACACTGCATGGTGCGATTATCGGCGCCGCAGCCTATCTCCTGATCGAGGAAGCATTGGGTGGCATTACCGAGCAGTGGAAACTGATATTCGGGCCCCTGTTGGTCCTCATTGTCCTGTTTGCGCGCGGCGGACTGCTCGGTCTTGCCGACAAAATCCGTGGAAAGCTTGGCCGTGTCTGACCCGGTACTTCAACTTGACGACCTGCGTAAAAACTTCGGCGGCCTTGTCGTCACCGATGGCGTGACGCTCGACATCGGCGCGGGGGAATTGCACGCGGTGATCGGACCGAACGGCGCGGGTAAAACCACGCTGATAAACCAGATTTCCGGCCTGCTCGCACCCACCGCCGGGACAATCACATTCGGCGGCATCGATGTAACCGCACTGCCCGTCGACAAGCGCGCACAGCTCGGGCTGGCCCGATCCTTCCAGATCACCTCCGTGCTTCCCCGATTTTCCGCACTGGAGAATGTGGCCTTGGCTGTGCAGGCACGCGGTCAAACAAGCTATCGGTTTTTCGCCCGGGCGGATCGCGAACGGACGGTCAACGATGTGGCAAGCGCCGCCCTTGCGGAAGTCGGCTTGGCTGAGCGCGGACAGACCGTGGCGGCGCACCTTTCACACGGCGAGAAAAGAGCGCTTGAACTCGCAATCGCCATAGCCATGCAACCAAAGCTGTTGCTGCTCGACGAACCTATGGCCGGCACCGGACACGAGGAAAGTGCACGACTGGTCGACGTCCTCAAACGGTTGAAAGGCCGCTTTTCAATGCTGCTGGTCGAGCACGACATGGCGGCGGTATTTGCGCTGGCTGATCGGATATCCGTTCTGACTTACGGCCGTATCCTGGCGAGCGGCACGCCAGATGCTGTACGCGCGGATCCGAAGGTGGTCGCTGCCTATCTCGGCGAGGAGATGGAGTAGCCATGCTCTTGGTCGATCGGCTCGCAGCATCTTATGGACCTGCACAGGTCCTTTTCGACATCAGCTTTTCGGTTGGCGAAGGCGAGGTCGTAACGCTGATCGGCCGCAACGGCATGGGCAAAACAACCACGATTTCCGCGCTCATGGGCTTGCTGCCACCCGAAAATGGCACCGCCACGTTCAACGGATTGTCGCTCATCGGTCTGCCCCCGTTTCGTATTGCCCAGGCGGGGTTGGGCCTTGTGCCCGAAGGCCGTCAGATTTTTCCGACGCTGACGGTCGAGGAAAATCTTGTCGCCACCGCAGCAACACGCTTCGGAGCGAAGCAGTGGACACTGGACCGCGTCTATAGCTTTTTCCCCGCGCTGGCCGAGCGGCGCAGCCATATGGGCAATGAATTGTCCGGCGGCGAACAGCAGATGCTTGCGATTGGGCGCGCACTGATGACCAATCCAAGACTTCTGATCCTTGACGAGGCGACGGAAGGTCTGGCCCCGAAAATCCGCGCGGAGATCTGGCAATGCCTCTCGCGACTTAAACAGGAGGGCCAGGCGATCCTGATTGTCGACAAGCACCTCGAAGCCTTGCTGCGCTTCGCCAACCGTCATGTCGTGATCGAAAAAGGCCACGTGGTCTGGACTGGTACTTCTGCAGCGCTTACCGCCGATCCCAGCGTCCGCCAGCGCTATCTTCAGGTATGAGCCGCGTGACCGGGAAAGTGTTCGGCGTGCCAATCCGCTTCGAGACTTGGATTGATCTTGCCGTCGATCAGAAAAACGCCGGGCGCCCCCTCCCCAACCCAGGCACGCACCGCATCCAGATCAGCGAGACTCCGTACGGTTGCGGCCCTCGCGCCATAGCCGCGAGCGATGGCAGTGAAATCGGTTTCCGGAAACTGAACGATATCGATCGAATAACCCTGCCGGCGAAAGAAGTGCACTTCGGCCGCGTAGGAGCTGTCATTGTAGATGAGTATGCACATTCGGAGGCCGAGACGAATTGCCGTTTCAAGATCGGCAATGGACATTATGAACCCGCCATCGCCCGCGCCGAGCACCGCCAGCTTGCCGGGATTTGCGACGGCGAGGCCAATGGCGGATGCAAGTCCTAGTCCCACTGATTGGAATGAATGACTGAGGCACGACGCTTTTGGATTGGGCACGCGCAGATAGCGTGGCACCCACCCGCAAAAATGCCCGGAGTCGGAAGCGACCACGCGATCTTTCGGCAGGATATCGTCCAGCGCTTTGCTCAGTGTTCGAGGATCAATGTACTGCGCGTTCGACTCATCGGAATACGGGATGTGATGATTGTCGCCTGACCGAATGCACTCACGCGTACGATCGTTGCGACGACCCGATTGGACGCCCGTGCCATTCTGTTCAAGCTCGCTAAGCAAGGTTTCGGCCGTCGCTTTCGCGTCCCCGAGCAAGGCAAATTGCACCGGCATCTGATAGCCCAGCTTTGGCGCTTCAATATCGATCTGCGCAACTGTTGTTCCGCGCGCGATCAACTTGCCTTTTTTGGTGGTCCATTGGGTGAGGCTCGCGCCAAAAGCAAGAATAAAATCGCTTTCGGAGATCAGCGCGTCTGCGACCGGCGATGAAAAGCCACCGCTGATTCCGACCGACCAAGGATTGTCCGCAAAAAGGCCGTGGCCACAAATCGACGTCGCCAACAGCGCACCCAGGCGATCCGCCAGCGCGACCAAAGCTTCTTCGGCGTTGGACAACACGGCCCCGCGCCCGGCCAAAATGAGCGGGCGTTTTGCCCGCGATACGGCCTCCGCGAGCCGACGCACGTCCTTCTGGTCGGGCTGCAAGGGCCCCGGCATCGGTGTCAATTCAAGTGGTGCGTTCGTGCCATTCAGTTTTGCATCCTGCACGTCGAGCGGCAGGCTGAGCACGACAGTCTGACGATCACGCATGAACTCGTGTCACGGCGCGCAGCAAATCGCTTCGTGCGGATTGTGGAGTGTAAGTACGCTCAGAAACGGCGCCGACCGACCGTACGAGTTCGGCCTGATCGAAATAAAAATTCGATTTCACGTTGCCGGTCGGGACATCTCCCGCCAGGACGAGGAGAGGCGTGCGACTTTTTGCGGCTTCGGCAATTCCGGTGATTGCGTTCGTGAGACCGGGCCCAGAATGTACGCTCACAAGTGTCAGCTCTCCGGTTGCCTTGGCGTAGGCGTCGCCCATGCTCGCCGCGTTTCCTTCATGCCGCGCCGAAATAAGTTCAACTCCCGCCTGAACTAGGCCGTGCGAAATCTTGAAATTGGCGGTGCCGAGCAATCCGAAGCAGCGGCGTGCACCGAGCGCTGCAAGATCGTTTGCAAGGACTTCCGCGACAGTAAATTCGTTGCTCAAAGCGCACCAACAGCCTTTGTTTGACTCTCTTACCTACTCATAACAATATAGGAAATACATGACAAACGACCGAGCACTTGAACTCGGCGAGGGGAGGAAAAAAAATGCGCGAAAAGTTTGCGCTCGGTTTAATAACGACAATTTTTGTCTGTTCGTCAGCGTACGCGCAGGAAGTTACCCTTCGCGCCGTTACGGCATTTGCTGAGAAAACAACTTATTCGCGCGGATTCGAAACGTTCATCGAGCGCGTAAATGCCGATGGCAAGGGAATAATTCAGATCAACTACATCGGCGGGCCGAAGGCGATGCCACCCTTCGAGGTCGGCAATGCACTCAAGACTGGCGTCGTCGACATCGCAAATACGACAGGAGCTTTCACGACCAACGTCATGCCGGAATCCGACGCATGGAAGCTCACCGAGCGTCCGATGTCCGAGCTTCGCAAGAACGGCGGCTACGACTACATGGCCAAACTCTATGCGGAGAAAATGAATGCTATTTTCCTTGCGCGTCTGGTCGACAATAATCCATTTCATCTGTACCTGAACAAACCAATTACGGGCCCTGACCTGACGGGTTTGAAAATTCGTATCACGCCGGTGTATCGCGACTTCTTTCAGGCTCTCGGCGCTACGGTCGTGCAAACTCCGCCGGGCGAAGTCTATACGTCGCTCGAACGCGGCGTCGTCGACGGATATGGCTGGCCCATTACCGGAATTTTTGACCTCGGCTGGCATGAGAAGACAAAATATCGCGTCGATCCCGGGTTCTACACCGCCGAGGTTTCGGTCCTGGTCAACAAGACAACATGGGACAAGCTGACCGATGCGCAAAGGGCGGTGCTGAGCAAAGCGGCAGAGCGCGGCGAAGCGGAAGCGGTGAGCGAATTTGCCGCCGAAAACGGAAAAGACACGAAACGACAGGCTGAGGCCGGTATCCAGACCATCAAGTTTGAAGGTACGACAGCCGAAACATATCGGACGAAAGCCTATCAGGCTGGCTGGGAGGGCATCATCAAGCAGAGCCCCGAGCACGGGCCTAAGCTCAGGGAATTCTTCTCGAAGAAGTAATCGTTGCTCACTTGGGTGACCTCGGCATGGCGCGACTGTCCGAATGGTATGGGCGCTTGCTGGACACGCTTGTTCTCGCCGCGTGCCTCTTGCTGCTTCTCATGACTGTGATGATCGGCGCGGATGTCGTATCGCGCAACATTGGCGGAGGCGGCATCCCGGTGAGCAATGAGCTCTCTGAGGACATTCTCTACCTGATGACACTGTTGGTCGCACCTTGGCTGCTGCGTCAGGGTCAGCACATTCGTGTCGATATCATCCTCCGTGCCCTCCCCGTTCGTATCGCATGGATACTGGAATGGGTTGGAGACATTGTCGGGTTTTTCTGCTGTCTCTATTTCGTCTGGTATGGCTACCTCATCACGAAGGCCAGTTACCTGGCCGGGTCAGTCAACATCAAAACTCTCATCACGCCGGAATGGTGGACGCTCGCGCCCCTGCCCGTCGGATTTGCTCTGCTTGCGATCGAATTCATTTTCCGCATGTACCGACTATCCGTAGCCGAGATCGGCTTGCGCGACGACGCGGTTTCGGCAGCCTGAACGCTCGGCGTCACGGGAGACGCATCGTGATCATGACCTGGCAGATGGCCTCGCTGCTCCTTCTGGGAGGTTCAACTGTCCTTCTGTTCGCCGGCATGCCGGTCGCGATATCGTTCATTGCGATCAACCTGATCGGCGCTTTCCTGTTTCTCGGCGGCGATGCCGGTCTTCACCAGGTCGCACGCAACAGCGTCTCGGCCGCAATCAATTTTTCGCTGACCCCCATTCCTCTTTTTATCCTGATGGGTGAGGTTCTTTTTCATACCGGACTCGCGCTGAAGGTCATCGATGGCGTCGAACGTTTGATCCGTCAGGTTCCGGGTCGACTCGCCGTCGTCGCCGTCGTCGCCGGAACGATTTTCTCCGCCATCTCAGGATCGACGATTGCGACCACCGCGATGCTGGGCTCATTGATGCTGCCGGTGATGCTGTCGCGCGGATATAATCCGGTATTGGCCACCGGCCCGATCATGGCTATCGGCGCGGTCGATATGCTCATTCCACCGTCGGCCCTCACAGTACTGCTTGGCAGTCTTTCCGGAATTTCGATTTCCAAGCTGCTGATCGGCGGGGTCATACCCGGCCTGATGTTGAGCGTCGCCTTTGTCGGTTACATCATAGTTCGCGTTAAGACGCGACCCGATCTCGCCCCGGAAACACCAATCGAAAGCAAATCGGGTTGGGATCGTTACGAGTTGCTCCTTCTTTACGTCTTGCCGCTCGCTTCGATCTTTGTCGTCGTCATTGGCGCAATGTCGGCCGGCATTGCCACTCCGACGGAATCAGCCGCGTTGGGTGCACTCGCAACAATGGCGCTCGCCGCGGCCTATCGCGTACTGAATTTCGAAAATCTCATGCGGGCCCTGCGTGGCACAGTCGCAATCTCGGGCATGATTCTCTTCATTATCCTGGGCGCAATCACGTTTTCGCAAATCCTGAGTTTCTCGGGAGCGACGCAAGGCATTGTTTCCGCCATTCTCGGACAGGGATTGTCGACATTGGCAATCTTGGCCGGAATGATGTTGCTGTTGATATTTCTTGGAATTTTTGTCGATCAGGTCAGCATGATGCTGATCACCCTTCCCGTATTCATGCCAATCGTTCAGCGACTCGAGATCGATCTGATCTGGTTCGGGGTGCTTTATCTGATCTGCATGCAGCTCGGGCTGCTTCTTCCCCCGCACGGCCTTCTGCTAATGACAATGAAGGGAGTGGCTCCGCCGGAGGTGACGATGGCCCATATTTTTCGGGCGGTCATACCCTACATCGCAATGAGCCTTTTGCTTTTGCTGATCGTCATTTCGTTTCCGGCGATCGCAACCTGGCTGCCGAACATTCTCGGTTGATCGACCGAACTTCTACCTTCGCAGGTACTTGCCCCTTGCCGGTCCCACGACATTTCCGTTGTCGTAGACGAGAGCGCCACGCAGAAAAGTGCTCTTCACCCGCCCGGTGAGTTCGACGCCTTCGAAGGGCGAATAGCCCTGCACGGATTCGGATTCACTCGCGCGCACCACGAAGCTTTCGTGAGGATCAATGATCGCGATATCAGCGTCATAACCCACTGCGATGTCACCTTTGCTCGGCAACCCGAAACGCTGTGCGGGCTTCCAGCTCAGAAGCTCGGCCATGTGGTTGTAGGACATCCCCCGCTTGCTGCCCTCGCTCAGGACGCCTGACAGCAGATATTCGGTGCCACCGAACCCCGACTTAGCCAGCCAGATATTGGTCGGGTCATCTTTCGACCACTTCTGCTCGGCCGAGCAGCAGGCATGATCGCTGACGATCCAATCGATCTTGCGATCGAGCACGGCCTGCCACAAAGCCTCGACGTCCTCGCGTGGGCGGATCGGCGGATTGACCTTGGCATGGACCGCACATTCGCAATCGGTATCCAGCAGAAGGTGGCCGACCGTGACTTCGCGACGGAACGCGATATGCGGAAAAACCTGCTGCATCGTCCAAGCAGCGTCTATGGCCTTGCGTGAGCTCAGGTGGAGCAGGTTGATGTTCAGACAATTGGTTTCGTTTGCCAGGTAAGAGGCAATCCAGATGGCAAGACCTTCGGAATGCGGCGGGCGCGCAGCACTGTAAGCGTGCAGTCCGGTCAGTTTACCTTCGCGTTCCACAATCTTCGTGTACGCATTGAGAATCTCCGCGAGTTCGCAATGCAGACTGACACTGATATGGCCGGCCTGGTCCGGAAATTTACCCATCAGACGCTGTGCTGAGCGCATGATGAACTCGAAATGCGCGATGTCGTAGCGCTCGTCAGGACCGATCATCAGAAAGTCATTCTGCTGCGACGAACGCCCGTGCAGTCCGTATCCTCCGTAGAACATGAAGATTTTGAAGGATGTCACTCCGTGGTCCGTGACGAGAGACTCCATTTCGTCGATATGCCCGGACTCGATCGGCGCGATATGGAAGCCGTAATCGACCCAAAACCGCCCCTCCGACTGCTTGAAGACCTCGGGCATGAATTCGCGATAGGGACCGCCACGGTTGAGATAGTAGTGACCGGTGCGTAGGTAGTTCAGGCTCGAGGTGACGCCTCCCATAGCAGCGGCCTTGCTCTCGGAAAGCGCGTCTTGGGCGAGCGGCGCGTAGATGCCGATATGCATGTGCGCATCCACGCACCCTGGAAACGCGAGACGATTCCTGGCGTCGAATACATCCTTGGCATGCTCGGCCTGAATTTCGGGCGCAAGTCGGACAATCTTTCCATTCTTGATCGCGATGTCGAGACAATCGATCGATGTTTTGTTCGGGCGAACGACGCGAGCATTCTTGATGACGGTATCGAAAACCTTGTCCATGCTGAATTCCTGACTAGTTCGGCGTTGCGCCGGATGATTTGACAAGTGGCGCCCAGCGCTCGATGTCCTCGCGAACGAAGGTCACGAATTCCTTCGAGCTGTTGCCGACGGCGGTGGCACCTTCGTTTTTCAGCTGTTCACGCAGTTTTGGCTCGGTGAGAGCTGCGACAATGACAGCATTCAGTCTCTCGGTGACGGCACCGGCGAGATTGGCCGGCGCGAAGACACCGAACCAAGCGCTCGATTCAAACCCGGCGACGACTTCCCCGATCGTGGGCACCTCCGGAAAGAATGGCTGCCTCTGCACACTCGTCACGCCATAGGCGCGCAACTTGCCTGCGCGTACCTGCTCGGCTCCCGTCACCAGACTGATGAACATGAGATCGATCTGACCGCCCAGCAGGTCGCTCAACGCGGGCGCCGTTCCCTTGTATGGCACATTGAGAAGATCGACCCCGGTCATCAGCTTGAATTTCTCGCCGGCCAGATGCAGCGACGAACCGATTCCGCCGATACCGATGGTCAGCGTATGCGGCTTTGCTTTCGCCAATTCGATCAACGCCCGGAGGTCTGTGGCGGGCAAATCAGCGCGTCCGACCAGAAGGCTCGGAACTCTTGCCACCATCGTGATCGGTGTGAAGTCGGCGACAGGATCGTAAGGCAACGTCGGATAGAGCGTCGCGTTGATGGTGTGGCTACTGAAGCTGACCAGCAGCGTATACCCGTCAGGCGGCGACTTCGCCACCGCCGCCGCGGCCAGGTTGCCACCCGCCCCGGGCCTGTTCTCGACCAGGACCGGTTGTTTCAACGAGGCTGCCATAGGTTCCGCAATGAAGCGGGCGATTGTGTCTGTGGTGCCGCCGGGCGGCGCGCCGACCACCAATTTGATCGGCCGTGCCGGAAAGTCTTCCGCACGGAGCGCATGGATCGGCGACGAAAGAACGACAATGGTGGTGAAGAAAAGACAAGCACCACGCGACTTCACTTGTTGTGACCCTTTTTTGTGTTCGCTTCGTATTGCTTGCCAAGCGCGATCATTTCCGGCGTCCCAATGACATCATTGAGCGCCGCAAAATCGTACATGCGGTCCTGGAAGGATTCAGACGTGCCCTTGGCGGCCAGCGCGGTATAAAATTCGTCCGCGGCGCGCGCCAGTACACGCACGATAGCGCCGGGAAAAATCACCAACGAAAATCCGATTGCCTCGAGCTCCGCAGCTTTAAGCGGAGGCGTTTTCCCGCCCTCGACCATGTTCGCCATCAGCGGCACGTTGCTGACCGCGGGTGGAATGCGTTGAAGTTCCGCGCGCGACTTTGGTGCTTCAATAAACAATAGATCTGCACCCGCATCGCGGTAACTGACCGCCCGCGCGACGGCGCGATCAAAGCCCTCGACCGCTACGGCATCCGTTCGGGCAATCACCAAGGTCTCCCGCGAGCGTCGTGCATCGAGGGCGGCCTTGATTTTCCCAATCATTTCTTCGGGTGGGATGAGCGTTTTGTTGTCGAGGTGCCCGCAACGTTTGGGAAATGCCTGATCCTCGAGCTGAATCGCCCTTGCCCCGGCTCGCTCGAACAGGCGGACCGTCCGTCCGACGTTAAGCGCGTTGCCATATCCAGTGTCGGCATCAACAATAAGATCGGCGCCAACACGATCGCGGATCATGGAAATGGTGTCGGCCACTTCGTTCATTGCCACGAGGCCAATGTCGGGGCGACCAAGCCGCGTGTAGGCGATGGCCGCTCCGGAAACGTAAAGAGTCGAAAAGCCGGCTCTTTCAGCAAGGTGCGCGGTGAGCGCATCGTAGACCCCCGGCGCGATGACGATGGGTTTGCGCGTCAGCCGTGTCCGGAGAGTTTCTGCGTCAACCATGATCATAGTCCGAGATATGCGCGCTTGAGATTGGGATCATTGCGTAGCTGATCGGATGCTCCATTCAGCACCACGCTACCATTTTCAAGGATATAGGCCCGATGGGCCACTTCAAGGCTCTGCACGACATTCTGCTCGACCAGAAGAAGAGAGATGCCCTGCTCATTGATGCGCCGGATCAAGGCAAAAAGCTCTTCGACGAGAAGTGGGGAAAGACCGAGCGAAGGCTCGTCCAGGATCAGCAAAATGGGCTCGGCCATCAGGCCTCTCCCGATTGCCAGCATTTGTTGCTCGCCGCCCGACAGACTGCCAGCGCGTTGCGACTGCCGCTCGGCAAGACGCGGAAAAATACCGAAGACCTTCTCCCTGTTCTGGTGCCGGCGATTGCGTGCTCGTCGATATCCACCCAGATCGAGATTGTCCCTCACGCTCAGGTTGGGAAAAACGCAGCGGCCTTCCGGCACGTGAATAAGTCCGCGCGAGACGATGCCCGCCGGCTTTTCTCGTTCGATCGCCTGCCCCGCGAATTGAATAAAGCCTTTGGTGGCGCGTAGCACCCCGGAGATTGTGCGGTTGAGCGTCGATTTGCCGACGCCATTTGACCCCAGCACCGCAACGATCTCACCGGCACTGACCATCAGATCGACGCCATGCAGGACCTCGGTTTCTCCGTATCCTGCATGCAAGCCGCCGACAGCGAGCAGCGGATTAGCGTCCATGCTGCGCTCCCAGCTTTGCTGCCGCACCTCGGCCGAGGTAGGCCTCAACGACGAGAGGATCTGCGACAATTGTTGCCGGCGTGCCTTCGGCGATGATGCGGCCTTCGGCCAGCACAAACACGTGTTCGGCAAGACTCATCACCGCCTGCATGACGTGTTCGATCATCAGGATGGTGATGCCACGACGGCAAAAATCGCGGATGACGGGCACGATGTCCCTTATCTCGGATGGATTGAGCCCCGCCAGCACCTCATCCAGCAGGAGAACCTTGGGTTCGGTAGCAAGCGCCCGCGCAAGTTCGAGGCGCTTACGCCCGGCGACGGTCAACTGATCGGCCGGGCGGTCGAGCATCTCGCCAAGCCCCACTTCGCGGCCGATCCGATCGGCGGCTGCGAGGGCCGCATCGCGTCTGCGATGATGAAGGTGCGCGCCGACAAGAATATTTTCTCGAACCGACAGGCCATAAAACGGCTGCACGATCTGGAAGGTTCGCGCGATACCGCGTCGCGCGAGACGGTGCGGCGGCTCGCCGGTAACGTCCTGACCGGCAAAACGAACGGAACCCTGGTTGGCTCTGACAAAGCCGGAGATGATCGAAAAAAGTGTCGTCTTTCCGGCACCATTAGGTCCGATCAGCGCTGTAATTTGTCCCTCTTGCGCAGCGAGCGAAGCGGCATTCACGGCCACCAGGCCGCCAAACCGGCATGTGACGCTATCGACCGCGAGCAAGGGCTCAGCCATGGCGCGCCTCCCCGGTCGGGGTTGCGGGCGTCTCGCCCCGCACCAGCAGCTTGCGCGCATTCGCGAGCCCGCCGATTAGGCCGCGTGGCATGATCCAAATGACCACAACGAGCACCACGCCATAAATGATGAGATCGAGGCCAGGTGCATCGCCGGTCAGAAGCTTCGCCCCCTCGCCAAGCGTCCTGACCACAAGGGCGCCGAGCAACGGACCGAATACCGTTCCAACGCCGCCGATGATCGGCGTCAATAGCGCTTCGACAGAGATCCAGGTGCCGTAGGCAATCCCGGAATCGACGAAGAGAAAATATTGCGCGTAGAAGCATCCGGCAGCGGCGGTAATGGCGGCCGAGATGACCATTGCGACAGTTTTCACGGTACTTGCATCGACGCCCAACGCTTTTGCCGCATCCTCGTTCTCACGCACGGCAATCAACCATGCACCGAAGCGTGAACGCTCAACGAGCCGAGCGAGCACGAGCGATACGCCGACGAGCGCGAGGATGATCCAGTAGAACGCAGCACGACTCTGGAACTGGAACGTCCGAATGCCCAGATCGAGCTTGATCAATGTCCCCACACCGGCCCCGGTGATGGGAGCGACGCTTGCGATAATGCGCAGCACTTCGGCAAATGCGAGGGTCACCAGCGCGAAGTAAGAGCCGCGCAGGCCTGAGCGAAAGACAAGAGCACCAAGTGCACCGCCGAGAGCTGCACCAGCTGCGATCCCCACGGCGAAACCAAACCACGCGTTGATCCCGTACCGCACCTGCAGGATCGCGGTGACATAAGCGCCAGTCCCAAAGAAAGCTGCGTGGCCGAACGAATATTGCCCGCCATAGCCGCCAAGAATGTTCCAGCCCTGCCCGGCCAGCGCGATCATCAGCGCCACCACAAGGAAATTGAGCGTGACGTTGGAATGCACGACCAACGGCACCACCGCCAGGACCCCGAGTACTGCGGCGATCGGAAGGAAAGCCCTCATGCGCGCGCCCCGAACAAGCCACTTGGGCGCACCAGGAGCACGAAAATAAAGATGAGAAAGATGCCGATCTGGCCGAGCGACTCTCCAAGAAAGAGCCCGGATAGACTCTCAGCAACACCTATTAGCAGCGCTCCGACAAGCGCGCCTGGCACGGATCCCATGCCGCCGAGTACGACAATGGTAAAGGCGACGAGAACGAAGGCATCACCTACTCTTGGATTGACGTAATAGGTCGGGATCAACAGGCAGGCGGCGATCGCAACGCAGGCCGTGCCGAGGCCGAAAGTCACCGCGTAAATATGAGGAACGTCAATGCCGGCGAGCTGAGCACCGAGTTTCTCCTTGGCAACGGCGCGAATTGCGCGACCGGTGTCGGTGAATGTCATTATCACCCAGAGTACGAGTGCTACGCCAAATACCGCAACAAAACCGACAACGCGCGGCACTGCCAGGAACGTGAATCCAAAATCAATCGTCTGAAATGCATAAGGGACATCGATCGTCCGCGTATCTGCGCGGAATGCATAAAGGAGGGCGTTTTCGATGACGATAGCGATTCCGAGGGTGACCAGCAGCATGTTGCGGTCGTCGCCATGTGAAGCGGGACCGATGAGAAAACGCTGCAAGGCATAGCCTAGCGCGAAAAATGCTGGCGCGAGCAGGAAGACCGCTACGTAAGGATCAAGACCCAAAAGGCGGAAGGCAAAGAAGGCGGCGAACATGGCAGCGCTCAACAGCGCGCCATGCGCAAAATTGATAATGTGAAGCACGCCGTAGATCAGCGTCAGTCCAAGAGCAACAAGCGCATAGATTGCGCCAATCAACAAGCCGTTGAGGATCGCAGGAATGAGGATGGCGGGCGACAGCACTGACGCGATGCTTTGACGGTCATGGGAACGGATGGAGCTTCAAATGAAACTCCACCCGCCACTCTATGACACTTACGCCGGTCGCGGAAACACCGCCTTCGCATTGGCGAAGGTGGCCGGCAGAATCACCTTGATGTCGTTATCTAGCACCTGCGTATTGACCGGGGCAGCGCCCTCGTTCTGGCCATTGACGAACTTTGTCGGGCCGTAAGGCATGACATGGCCGGCGAACGTCGAACTCGCCAGCGCATCCGTAAGCTTGGCGCGGTCGATAGAAGCTGCCCGCTCGAGCGCATCGGCAATGAGATAAACGCAGCTGTAGTTCATATAGACTTCGTAAGTGTAGAACTGGTCCTTGCTTTCGACCTTCTTCTTCAGCGCCAGAGCCTTATCGCTGCGCGGATCGAACCAGTGATTGCAGTCCATGATGTATCTCGCCGCGTCTGGAAACTCCTTCACGAACTTGTATGAGGAAGCTGCGCCGCCGAGCACCGAATAGATGCCCTTCGGCTTGACCTGCTGCTGCTGCATCGTGCGAGCAAGCAGGACGTATTCGTTATAGTAGTTTGCGGGAATCACGAGATCGGGATTCTGTGCCTTTATCTTGAGAACAACGTTATTGAAATCACGGGTCGGCGTGGGATGAGGAATCGTCTCAAGGATCTCAAAACCCTGCTGCGGGAGTTGCGCGTTAAGCAATTTCGCCAGACCGGACCCGAACAAAGAGTCCTCGTGCACAATCATCACTGTCTTAGCCGGCTTGCCGGCCTGCTCGTTGATAACGGCGAGGTTGGCCAGCGCGGTCTTCGAAATGACACCGAAGCCGGGACCAAACCTGAAGGTATTCTTTAGGCCGCGAGTGACGATTCCGTCGGCGACGCCCACGTCGACGACATAAGGAAGCTCATAGCGTGCCGCCGCCTGCGTCGTCGCCAGACAAATGTTGCTGGCGTATCCGCCGACGATGCAGCTGACGCCCGCGGAGTTCATCTTCTCGACTTCCGCTACGCCGCCGTCCGGCGTCGACTGGGCGTCGCCAAGGACTGCGTCAATCTTGCCCAACCCCTTCACACCGCCGGCTGCATTGATCTCCTCAATGGCCAGGGTGGCACCGAGACGACCTTGCTGGCCTGAATAAGAGAGCGCACCGGTGACCGGATGCAGCACGCCGAGCTTGACCGGCGCACCTTGCGCACGCAGAACGGAAGGCATCGAAACGCTGCCGGTGGCCGTAACCGCGGCTCCGAACGCCGTCGTGGCAAGGAATTGACGGCGGCTAAGTTTCCCTTGGTTCGGCATGAATGACTCCCCTTCTGGTTCACGATTCCGGGGGCGAACCCCTCGGTACGGTCTGGTTATTCAAGGTCCTCGGACTTGGGTTTACAATATTGCGAACCCTCGACAAGGCTGCAACCGGTAATGACGACCCTGTATGAGTAAGCCCCTCACCCTCATCGACAAGTTGTGGTCTGCGCACGAGATTGTGCGTCGCGACGACGGAGCATCATTGCTTTGGGTCGATCGGCATTATGTGCATGAAGGTTCGTTCCATGCTTTCAGCCAGTTGAAGGAGCGCGGTCGCGGGGTCGCCGAGCCCGGACTGACATTCGGGGTTGCCGACCACTATGTGCCCACGCGCGGCCGCGATCAGGCCATCGCCAATCCCGAAATCGCAGCAATGGTACGCAACCTTGAGACCAATGCGGCTGAAAGCCGTATTGCGCTGTTTAGTTTGCGTGACCCACGCCAAGGCATCGTACATGTCGTCGGCCCTGAGCAGGGCTTGACCTTACCTGGGCTCCTTATTGTCTGTGGCGACAGCCATACATCGACCCACGGCGCCTTTGGCGCATACGCATTCGGGATCGGAGCGTCCGAGGTCGCGCACGTGCTGATGACGCAAACACTTTGGCAAAGAAAACCGAAACGTATGCGCATCACGGTCGACGGCACCTCCACGATCGGAGTCGGCGCAAAGGACATCGCTCTCTCAATTATCGCGCATGTCGGCGCTGATGGAGCACAAGGCCATGCAATCGAATTCGGCGGGAGCGCGATCCGCGCCCTGTCCATGGAAGGACGCATGACGCTGTGCAATATGTCGATCGAGGCCGGTGGCCGGTGCGGGATGGTGGAGCCGGACGCAACAACTTTCGCCTATCTCAAGAATCGCCCTTATGCACCCAAGGGTGATGCTTTCGATCGGGCCGTCGAAGCCTGGTCGGCACTTGTTTCCGATCCGGATGCCAATTTCGACCGCGAGGTGATGCTCGACGGCAACGCCATTGCCCCCATCGTTACCTGGGGCACAACACCAGACGATGCGTTGCCAATCGACGCCCGCGTCCCTGACCCGTCGCGCGAAGCAGATCCGGTGCGCGCCAAATATCTTCGCGACGCACTCGACTATATGGCCATCGCACCCGGCAAGAAGCTGACCGAAATTCCGATCGATCGCGTCTTCATTGGGTCTTGCACCAATTCTCGCATCGAGGACTTGCGCGCCGCCGCCGCAGTTCTGGCCGGCCGGGCGAGCAAGGTGCCCGGCCTTGTATCGCCGGGCTCCTCCAGCGTGAAGCGGCAGGCAGAAGGAGAAGGCCTTGATCGCATTTTCCGTGAGGCCGGACTCGAATGGGCAGATTCCGGCTGTTCGATGTGCGTGGGGATCAACGGAGACACCGTACCATCCGGCGAGAGGTGCGCATCAACGACCAATCGTAATTTCCGGGGCCGACAAGGACCCGGCGCGCGCACGCACTTGATGTCGCCGGCAATGGTCGCCGCTGCGGCCGTCAGCGGACATCTCGCGGATGTCCGGCCGCTGCTCACGGGACGGAAACCATAGGGGCAGACGCATGGAAAAATTTGTTCGGCTCAGCGCCAAGGCTTGCCCTTTGCCATTACCCAACCTCAATACCGACCAAATCTTGCCGGCGCGCTATCTCAAATGGCCGCGATCCAAAGGCCTCGGCTCGGTTCTTTTTCAGGATCTACGTTTCGACAGCGACGGAAATGAGAACAAGGATTTTCCGCTTAACCTGCCCCTCTGGCAAAACGCTAAAATTCTATTGGCAGGTCGCAATTTCGGAGGCGGCTCCTCGCGCGAGGCCGCGGTTTATGCGCTCTACGACAATGGATTCCGCTGTGTCGTTGCACCGTCGTTTGGTGATATCTTCGCACAAAATGCGGTTAAAAATGGCCTGCTAACAGCCGTTGTTTCGGATGCTGACCTCACGGGCATGGCAGCAATAGTGTCAGCCAATGCAGAGCGGCCCGTTGTGGTCGATCTGGATAGCAAGACCATTGCGTGTGGCGATCGGACATACGCATTTGAGATTGATCCGGTCAGCCGAAACCAGCTTTTGAATGGATGGGATGATGTCGATCTCACCGAGAGCTACAGGGATCAAATCGTCAAATTTTCGACCGAACATCGCGCTCTTAAGCCCTGGGTTGTGCCCGCTCGAGATTGACCTAGCCTATGTTCACTTGCCTGGCGGCAGCTGCCCCCGCCAAGTGCCCGAGTACGGTCGCAGTGAGTAACCCGTTCCCTGACAAGTATCCCGCTGCAGTCGAACCAGAGACGCCAGCTGCCGCACCTCCAGCCGCGAACAGGTTGGGAAACCCGGTTCCGTTCTTACGCTTGACGCGACCGGTTGGATCCACCGCAGGTCCGCCCTGCGTGTGAAACAGAGCGCCGGTCACTTTGACTGCGTGATAAGGAGGACCAGACAACTGGTCCGCAAGAAATTTCCGACCGAAACGGTCCTGACCGCCGACCAGTTTTAGTTTTTCAGCCTCCTTCCAGTCCGCGACAAAAGCCGCGATAGGAATTTGCATTGCCCCTGCGAGAGCCTCCAGGGTACCGGCTGTCAAAACTGCCCCGGCGCGTTCGGCTTGCTGAAAGTCTTCGAACTGTCGAGCCACCGCCGCGATCCGCGCATCAAAGACATCCCACGCAACGGCATCCGGCTGTTTCAGCACTTCGGCGGCCTGCTCCGAATATCCATGCGTCTCATCACTGAAGCGGCGGCCATCGCGGTTAACCTGAATACCGCCCTGCATTACAACTGCCCAACTGATTAAAATGTTGTGCGGCGTCGCCACCGAGCCATGACCTTGGTAGGCGCCGAGGTGAGTGAGTTGCGCACCGAGCTCACTCCCCCACATGACGGCGTGACCGCGGTTTCCTGGATGGCCAAAATAAATTGCGCTTGTCATCTCCGGTATGTGACGGCGCACCAGGTCTGAATTCCCGCCGAAACCACTGCAGGCAAGAATTAACGCCTCGCATCCGATCCACTCTCGTGTGCCATCGGGGCGCGCGATTTCCACCCCCGTGACTCGTCCTTCCGCATCGGCCGAAAGTCGTTCGGCTAGACTTCGGCTCAATATGACGAGATCATTCATTTCAGCCGCGGTGCGCAGCCGGTCGATCAGTTCGCGACCGGTGCGGCTGGGCAGGCCATGCATCCTCAACGATGAGTGCCCGGGATAATTGAAGTTGTCGATCACATCAAAGGGAAAGCCGTGGCGGTCCGCCAGCCATTCGATGAGCCGCGAAGAATCTTCTGCGATGGCCTCGACGACAGCAGGATCGACTTCGCCCTTCGCCTTCTGCGCGATGTCTGCGGCTAGCAATCTCGGGCTGTCATGGATCCCTTTTGCGCGCTGAAATCGCGTGCCCGCAGCCGGAATTAGACCCGCTGACAACGCAGTCGAGCCGGAAGGCGTCGCCTCACGCTCCACGACGACAACCTCGGCTCCCGCCTCTTTCGCAGTCAGCGCCGCACAGAGGCCTGCGGCACCTGCCCCAATGATGAGGAGTGGCACCTTCGTGCCGAGATCTTCGTGACCTGTCGCAACTACCGTACTCATGGCTGAGACGTTGCTCGTTGTTCTGGCGATCGTCTTGGACTTGGCGGCTATTTCGTTTGTGTAGCATTATCAATGCAGAACTTGGAACCACCGGTGGCCGCACTCCGTCATTCCCGAGGATTCGAACCTCCAGATCATGTCGATGCGTTTTCGAGATTGGATAGAGCTTGATACGACGGAGCGTGCAGAACTTTCTGCAAACTCGGGCGAATTTGCGCGCAAACTTGAACCTCGGCTGAAAGCGTTTGTCGAATTCGAAAGCGGAGCCGTCAACGCGCGAGGCGTCCTCGACGCGATGCCGTATGCGGCCAAAGACATCTTTGTTTCGGCAGCCCGCTCGCCGCATGGCGGGCTTGCTCAGCCACTGCTCTTGGCGCGGTCTCCGCAGGCAACGGTGCTTGACCAGCTCGACCGCGCCGGCGCACGCCGCATCGGCTTCACTGCGATGACCGAGCTTGCTTATGAGCCTTCAGGCTACAATGCCGTGGACGGTGCGCCGAAGAACCCGTGGAACTTCGAATTCATCACCGGTGGGTCGTCATCTGGCTCGGCAGTTGCCGTCGCAAGCGGATCCGCTGTTTTCGCGCTTGGATCCGACACCGGCGGCTCACTGCGCATCCCGGCACATTGCTGCGGCGTCACATCTTGGAAGCCGACTTATGGGGTCGTATCGCCGGCTGGCGCGATGCCACTATCCCCGAGCCTCGATACGGTGGGCATCCTCGCCCGTAGCGCGTCGGACCTAAACGAACCCGCTCGAATTCTGTTCGCCGGAACTGAGCCCGAGTCCATCCGCAATATCTCTGTAGTCCAGGATGTCCTCGATCTCGCCGAGATCCCGATCGCAAATGCCTGTCGTGACGCCATCGACGCAATCTCCGGCTGCGAAACGCAGGTCGGCCGCACGGCCGCTATCACGGCCATCGAAGCGCTCGACACTTATGTGTTCACGATCATGCAGGCGGAAGCTGCGCGCTCGCATCGAACGCTCTTGGATTCCGGCTCACTCGACGTCACGTTGACGAAGCGCCTGCGCAAGGGACTTCAGATCGATGAAGAAACGCTGGCTGCAAATATTTTGGCGCGACAGCAGCTTGCAAACGATTTTATCACTGGCGTGTTTAAAGATGCTCAAGCCATCATCGTGCCCATTCTGACGATGAGAACACCTGCCGTGTCGGAATGCGATCCCCGCGAGCCCGGCTTCAAACCGAAAACACTCTACGAGCTCAGCCGATGGACTCGCTTTGTTAACTTTCTCGGCTTTCCCGCCGTCGCGTTTCCGGCCGGGTTTGACGATCGCGCCATGCCAGTTGCGCTCCAGGTCGTCGGCAGACCGGGAATGGATCACGCGCTGATCGCCTTAGCCGCAGCCGTGCAAAAACGCACCGACTGGCATGCGCGCATTCCCATCGCAGTCAGTGACCAGGTGATATCGTCTTACAAGGGGCGATTGGCATGACCGCTGAACCATCGAAGGCGCTTGCGCATATTCGCGTACCCGAACCCGGCACGCACACCGATGAAATCTTGCGCGGTTTGGGATGCAGGGCTGCGGAAATCGAGACCTTCCGCGGCAAGAGGATCGTCTAGCACATATGGCGGAAAGCGTGACATTGGTGACTGGCGCCAGCGGCTTTCTTGGTAAGGCCGTGATGAAGCTGCTTGCCGAAAACTCGCAGCGTTCAATCGGGCTCGACCCACGGCAATCCGTTACGGCGCAGGTGGTGGATACCCTTTCGGATCGGCAAAACCTCAAGGCGCTGCTGGCTAGGGAAAAAATCACGCACATTATTCACGCGGGAGGCGTCTCAGGACCTATGGTCCTGGCGGACGATCCTGCCGAAGTCATCGCGATCAATGTGCTTGGGAGCCTCAACCTGCTCTATGCCGCGCTGGAAAGCGGCGTCAGCACTTTTGTGTACTGCTCATCAGCGGCCGCGCTTGGCAATTTCTACGAAGACGAACCGGTCGACGAACAATACCCCCTGCGGCCGAACAACACGTATAGTGCATCGAAGGCCGCAATGGAGATGGTGCTGCGCGGTCTGTGGGGCAGAGTCCCGATCGACCTTTGTTCACTGCGCTTCACCGTGATCTACGGCCCCGGACGGGAAACGACATTCACGGTCGAGGAAATCGTTCGCGCTGCGCTGGCCGGCAAAGCCGCGCGAATTCAGCCGATGACCGACTGGCCCTATGTCTACATCGATGATGCGGCACGCGCGGCCGTCCAGGCCTGCTTCTCAAAAAGCCGGAAGCAACTTAGCTATTTCATTGCACATCCAGAAAAAGTCACCCCCGACGACATCGCGACGGCCGCGGCTGCGGCGGGCAAGCCAGTGCACCTCGAGATTGATGGCAGCAAACCGGAATCCGCACGGGGTCCGCTCGACATCGAGCCCGCCGCGCGCGATTTCGGGTTTCGCGCGCAAGTCGGTCATCGCGAAGGGGTTCGCCGCCTGATCGAGAAGACGCGCTAGCAGGTTGCCGATCTCGTGCGTGGCCGTCATAGTCGCCCACCTTCAGTCTCGCGGGGAAAAATATGGACCTAAAACTTGCCGGCAAAACCGCCCTTGTCACAGGTGGCTCAAAGGGCATCGGCCGGGCCGCTGCCGAAATTCTGGCCGGTGAAGGGTGTAACGTCATCATCGTATCGCGCAGCAGTGACGCATTGGCAGCCGCGAAGTCGGCGATCGCCCAGAAAACCAATGTGCGGGTCGATACGGTTGCCGCCGACCTATCCGACAGCACCAAGGTCAACGAGCTTGCCCGCGACTATCCCGACATCGATATCCTCGTGAACAATGCCGGCGCTATCCCGGGCGGCAGTCTGCTCAACGTTGACGAGGCAACGTGGCGCAAGGCCTGGGACCTGAAGGTCTTTGGTTACGTCAACATGTGCCGAGCCTTTTATGCGCTCATGCAGAAGCGCAAGCGTGGCGTAATCGTGAATGTTGTCGGAAACGCCGCCGATACGCACGATCCGGAATACATCTGCGGCGTCGCGGGCAACGCCGCCCTAGCCGCCTTCACCCAGTCGCTCGGCAGTGTCAGCGCTCGCGACGGCATTCGTGTCGTGGCCATCAATCCCGGTCCGGTTGCGACCGACCGCCTTGTCGCGCTCATGAAGAGGAAGGCACGCGATCGCACCGGCAGCGAGGACAACTGGAAAGACCTGCTCAAGCCGTTGCCATTCGGCCGCGGCGCCACTGCCGAGGAAATCGGCGCCGCCATCGCGTTTATCGCTTCCGACCATTCGGGCTACACCAGCGGATCCGTCGTCACGATCGATGCCGGCCTTTCCGCGCGCGCGCAGGCTTTCTAACGGTGATTCCATGCCACATTTGACGACTGACGATAGCGTGAAGCTCTATTACGAGGAGACCGGCAAAGGCATACCGATCGTATTTGTTCATGAATTTGCTGGCGACGTTCGCTCCTGGGAGCAGCAAGTCCGCCACTTCTCGAAATACTATCGCTGTATTACCTTTAATGCGCGTGGCTATCCTCCTTCGGACGTGCCTAAGGATCAGGAAAAATATTCGCAGGAGCGGGCGCGCGACGACATCCGCTCGGTTCTCGATGCGTTGAAGATCGACAAGGCCCACATTGTCGGTCTTTCGATGGGCGGTTTTGCTGCACTTCATTTTGGGTTCACGTACGGCAATCGCGCCCGCTCGATCGTGGTCGCCGGCTGCGGTTACGGCGCAGCGCCCGGCGAGCGGGCGAAATTTGCCGAAGAAGCAGAAGCTTCGGCCAAGCGCTTCGAAGAATTGACCATGAAAAAGGCCGCAGAGGCCTATGCGCTCGGCCCTACCCGCGTACAGCACCAGAACAAGGACCCACGCGGCTGGCGTGAGTTTGCTGACCAACTTGCGGAGCACTCGACCGAAGGCGCTGCCCTCACGATGCGTGGGGTGCAGAAACGACGCCCGTCATTGTTTGATCTCGTCGACAAGATGAAGACCATCACCGTGCCGACGCTCATCATGACAGGCGACGAAGACTGGCCGTGCCTCGAACCGGGTATTCTGATGAAGAAGAACATCCCGACGGCTGCACTCGTCGTGATGGGAAACTCCGGCCACAACATCAATCTCGAAGAGCCGGCGCTCTTCAACATGCATTTGTCGGATCTCTTTCAGGCAGCCGACGCCGGTGCATGGCCGAAGCGTGATCCCCGCGCAATGGCGGGCACTATTCTTGGACGCTGAGCAGCCGCTATGTCGCGTTATAGCCGCCGTCGACCAATAGGTCAGCGCCGGTCATGAAGCTCGAAGCTTCGCTTGCAAGAAAGACCGCAGCCTGAGCAATCTCGTCTGGCTGCCCGAGCCGCTGCAGCAGATGTTTCGGGCCGGCCGTTCGCCTGGCTGTTTCCATGTCACCAAAGCGCTTTATGAGGCGGTCGGTCTCGACCGCTCCAGGCGAAAGTGTGTTGACCCGCACGTTCTGCGCCGCGTGGTCGGTCGCCATCGCCTTGGCAAGCTGAATGAGTGCCCCTTTGGTCGCACAGTAGACGGCGCGACGGGGTCCGGCGACGCTCCCTAGCTGAGAAGCAATATGGATGACGCTGCCGCCGCCCGCCTTGATCATCGCGGGCAGGATTGCGCGGCTCATCAGGAACGCACCGCCAACATTGACCGCAAACACTCTATTCCAGTCGCCCAAACTAAGTTCGAGGATCGATCCGTTCGGATCGTAACCGGCTGCCCCGTTCACAAGGACATGGATCGCAGGAAATTTGTCGAGAATTGATTTAACGGCTGCCTCCACTGCGCCTTCACTACTCACATCGCATGCAACGGCAAATGCCGCCGAGCCGATTTTTGCCGCTGTCGCGTCAGCCGCGGCCCTGTCCAGATCGACACAGGCGACGTTCGCTCCGGCTTCTGCGAATGCGAGCGCGATTGCGCGACCGATACCGTTACCAGCGCCAGTAACGACAGCAGACTTGCGCGCGAGTGAATACTTTTCGACGAGCGTCATTTACAAAACCGTCGGTGCCGCGATGCGGCCGAGATAGGCCTCTTGTACGCGCGGATTGACCTTCAGCTCCGCGCAGGGGCCACTGGCGATTACGGAACCTGTCTGCAGGACATAGCCACGGCTCGCTGTCTCAAATGCATAGCGCGCGTTCTGCTCCACCAAGAGCACGCTTGTGCCCGCGGCGTTGATGGCTCGAATCTTCTGGAAGATGTCTTGAACGACGATCGGCGCAAGACCGAGCGACGGCTCGTCCAGACAAAGCAATTGCGGCTCGGACATCATCGCGCGGCCGAGCGCGAGCATCTGCTGCTCTCCCCCACTCAGCGTACCGGCGTTTTGGCTGCTACGTTCCGACAGGCGCGGAAACATGGCGAAGACACCATCCATGCGCTGCCGGATTTTTCCGGCGTCGCTGCGGATATTAAACCCGCCGAGCTCGAGATTTTCCCGCACCGTCAGGAAAGGAAAAACACGACGGCCCTCTGGAACGAGCGCAATGCCGAGCTTGCTACGCTCATACGACGGCATCGTCGTAACGTCCTGGCCGGAAAATACAATTGAGCCCGCTCTCGGCGGCAACACACCCGCGATCGCACGAAGGGTCGTGGATTTTCCCGCCCCATTAGCCCCGATCAAGGCGACGATCTCGCCGGAATCAAGCCGCAGCGAAATATCCCGGCACACCGCGACTTGTCCGTAGGCGAGCTCCAGGTCCCTGACATCCAGCAGCGCGCTCACAACAACTCTCCGCCGAGATAAGCAGCAATCACTGCAGGATTTCTCTGTACCTCGGCCGGACTTCCTTCAAAGAGACGCCGGCCGTAATCCATGACCATAATCCGGTCCGCAACATTCATGACCAAATCCATGTTGTGCTCAACCAGGATCACCGTTGTCCCGTCGCGCCGAAGCGACCGAATACGATCGAGCAGGCCGTCGACTTCGGCAGCGTTAAGGCCCGCCGCGGGCTCGTCGATCAGCAGGAGCTGAGGTTTTGTCGCAAGCGCACGCGCGAGCTCGAGCATTCGCTGTTCACCATATGACAGCGATCCGGCAAGCGCATGGAGGCGTCCCGACATGCCAACGAATTGCAAAAGCTGCGTGGCACGCTCGCGACACCGCCGTTGATCTGCCGCAAAAGCGGCGCCATGCGTCACGTACTGCCAAGCCGGGATGTGGTGGTGGACATGAAATCCTGCGATCACGTTTTCCAGGACGCTCAGCTGCTTGAACAGACGGATCTTCTGGAAGGTCCGCGCAATACCGAGCCGCACGCGCCGATGGGCCGACATGGCCGAGAGGGCCGTGCCCTTAAAGGACAACGAGCCCCTGTCGGGCTGATAGACACCGCTGATAAGATTGAGCAGCGTCGACTTCCCCGCCCCGTTCGGGCCTATGACAGCAAATATCGCGCCGCCCGGAACGTCGAACGAAATGTCCGACACGGCTCTCACGCCACCAAAGTTCTTGTGCAGACTATGTACCTGCAGGAGCGAGCGCTCTATCGGGGCTGTTGCCGAAACTGCGCTCATGGCGACCGTCCGAAGCCGAACTTCTCGCCGAGGACGCGAGCAGCTTGCGCGAGCCCGCCGGGCATGAAGAGAACGACAAACGTCAGAGCAGCACCATAGACAACAAGGCGCAGGTCGCCGAAACCACGTAGAACTTCCGGCAGGACTGTAAGAAGAATTGCACCAAAAACCGGCCCGATCAGCGTGCCCATCCCACCGACGATGACCATGGCCAGGATGTTGAACGCCTCGTTTATGAAAAACGCATCCGGCACCAGGGTGCCGACGAAACTCGCGTAGAAACAGCCGGCCGCCCCGGCGATCGCTGAACCGACGCCGAAGGCAAATACTTTCCAGGCAGTGCCGTTGATGCCGAGAGATGCTGCGGACACCTCGTCCTCACGAATTGCCGTGAGCGTTTCTCCAATCGGCGACCGAACGAGTTGGCTGAGCAGGATGTAGGAAAGAAGTGCAAATCCTGCGACCAGGTAAAAGAACGCGTTGAGATTGTGAAAATCGGCGACGACAATTCCGCCAATCACAAGTGGCGGCGGCGGCGCGATGCCGTAGATGCCGAGTGGCCCCTGCGTGAGGCTGATCCAGTTCAGCAGGATCTGATGAACGATAACAGCAAAGCCGAGCGAGGCGATCGCAAGATAGTGCCCGCGCAGACGCACGGCGAAAAGCGAAAGGAAAATTCCGGCGATACCAGCGAACCCCACTCCTGCAATGAACGCGATCCAGAACGGAATTCCGAGTTTGACGATCAGCAGCGTCGAGACATAGGCGCCCAAACCATAGAAAGCCGAGTGACCGAGATTCAGCTGCCCGGCATAACCGAGGATAAAGTCGAGTCCAATCGCGAGCAGCACATTGATGGCGCATACCGTCAAATTCGTGCGCCAATAGGTGTCATTAAAGACGAGAGGCAGAACGGCGATCACCGCAATGGCGAGCAAATATCCCAACCACCGCGAGCGCAGCAGCGCATGCTGGGCGGACAAATTTTGCGCAAGCGCCGGATCAGACATTTTCTTCGCGTCTTTCCGAAATGAGGCCCGTCGGCTTTATCGCCAGCATGAGCAGGAGAAGCGCGAAAACGACGATGTCGATCAGTCCGGGATCGAGAAATTGCGTGGTGTAGCTTTCGATCAGACCGACGATAAGTCCGGCAAGAATTGTCCCTTCGACGTTGCCAAAACCACCGATAATAACGATCGCGAAAGCCTTGACGATAACGGACGTGCCCGCAAACGGGGTCAGGACGAGAACCGGCGCGAGCATCGCCCCGCCCATTCCGGCAAGCGCGGACGCAATCACGAACGTCAGCATGATGAGCTGGTTGGGATTGATCCCCATCAAGCCCGCGGTTTCGCGGTCCTGCGACACGGCGCGCAGCGCTTTACCGAGATATGTGAACTTCATAAATGCGTAGAGCAGCATGATCGTCAGCGTCGAAACCACGATGATGATGACGTTTTGCCACGAGACGAAGATGCCGGCGAAGCGGATAACCTGGTTGCTGTACGGGGTCTCGAAGGCGTAGGGAATCGGCCCGAACCAGGCCAGCATCAAATTCTGCATCATCACGGACACGCCAATCGTGGCGATCAGCGGAAGAAGCTCGTTCCCCTTCTGTCTAAGCGGCGTGAAAATCGCGGCATTGATACCCCACCCAAGCGCGGCGCCCACCACGAAAGCAAAGGCGATGCTCAGGATGTAGCCGCCGCCGATCAGATGCATAAAAAAGTAGGCGGCGAAGGCACCGAGCGTGACGAAATCGGCGTGCGCGAAGTTGATCTGCACGAGCACGCCGTAGATCAGCGTCAGGCCTAGCGCCACCAGAACGTAGAGACTTCCGAGTACGACGCCGTTGATCGCCTGTTGCAGGACGATCGTTGTAGTCATCGCCGGATCAGTTCCACTTTAAGCTTGTCCACGACATGTCCGGCTTGGTCTCCATGTAATGGATAGTGTCCATCTTGACGTTCTGGTTGCTTTTGTCGAACTCGACACTGCCTGTGACGCCTGAGTAATTTTTGGTGTCGGCAAGGCCGTCGCGGATAGATTGAGCATCTTTTCCGCCCCGCTTAACCACGTCGGCGATCAGCATGACCTGGTCGTAGGCGTGCGCGTTCAGGTGCGTCGGGTCTGCGTTGTATTTGGCCTTGAAGTCCGCCGCAAAATTCTTCGCCACGTCACGCGTATCGGTCGGATCGAATTGAACGATCCGGATGTACCCCAGCGCGGTCTTCCCGGCTTTCTGCTCGAAGCCGAAAGGCAACCATATCGTGCCGATCTGAATGGCGTTACCGCCACCGCCTTTAGTGACCCCGGCCTGTGCCAGCGCCTGCGTGATTTTGAGACCCTGCCCTTCGAGGGTGTAGGTGGGAATCACATCGACTTTGCCGAGACCCGCCACCCTCGTTGCAATTGAGGTAAAGTCATTGATGTCGCGACCGAACCCGATTTCGGCAAGCACCTTGCCACCCAACTTGGTAAAGTTGTCCTTGAACACCTGCGCATTGCCGATGCCGGCATTAGTGTTCTCAAACAGTAAAACCGCTGTCTGCGCGTTCATGCGCTTATACGCATTCTCCGCGAGATTGATGCCTTGCATGACTTCGTTCGGCATGATCCGGAACGTCCACGGATTGCCAGGTTCCGTCACTTTTATCGAAGAGGAACCGGCATTGATCAACGGCACTTTTGCCTGCTCGACGACAGGCATCACAGCGAGCGTCGCATCCGAGCATTCCTCGCCGATGATGACATCTGGCTTGAACTGCTCGATCAGGCGCTTGGCGGCTTGCGTTGCGGGAAGTGGGCTGCAGGCTGAATCTTCGTATTGAACGACGAATTTGTAGCCGTTGACGCCGGTTTTGTTGAGTTGCTCCAGCGCCAGTTCGACGCCTTGCTTGTCCTGCGCACCAAAATAAGAGCCCGGTCCCGACATAGGAAACAGCGCGCCGATCTTGATGGTCTTGTCCTGTGCCTGCGCGGTTGGGCCTATTGCAAATAAACTAACCACGATTGTACTGAGGAAGAGAGCACGAAATGGCATTGTCATTGTCCTCCCTGTAACAACTGCCGCTTACTAAACAGACTAGCAATGATCGACCGGACCGGTAAAGCAAGCCTTCCGTGTACGATGGTGCGAAAGATCGTACTCTAGGGTCTCGTGGCCGGCCTCGCGGGTCGTGTTCTCAAGAGGTTAGGTCCCTCATGTACGCGAGACATTTGGCAAGATACGCTATTACAAAATAGCCGGGCGGGCACGGTGACTAGGAACCAACCGTATTTCGTCGAAACGACTTTGAGCGGCTATGAACTGCTCAATGATCCTCTGCTCAACAAAGGTACGGCGTTCACCGAGAGTGAACGCGACCTGTTCGAGCTTCATGGCCTTTTGCCGCCACATGTCGCAGAACTTGACTATCAAGTCACACGCCGGCTCGACGCATTTCGTGCACTGACGAGTAACCTGCAAAAATACGTGTTTTTGCGTGGCCTGCAGGACACTAACGAAACTTTATTTTACGCATTGCTCACTCGCAACATCGAAGAGATGTTGCCAATCGTCTACACGCCGACAGTCGGTGTCGGGTGCCAGTCATTCAGTCATATATTTCGCAAACCGCGTGGTTTGTTTCTTAGTATTCCGCACAAGGACAAGATCCGCAGCATACTCGCGCATTCGCGATTCGATCACGTTGAAGCCATCGTGGTCAGTGACGGCGAGCGTATCCTCGGCCTCGGCGACCAAGGCGCTGGCGGCATGGGAATCCCAATCGGCAAACTTTCGCTCTACACGGCCTGTGCCGGACTGCATCCTTCGACGACACTCCCAATCCTTATCGATGCCGGAACCGACAATGTGGATCTCCTTGACGACCCACTCTACATCGGGTGGCGACAAGAGCGCGTGCGCGGCGCTGCGTATGATGAACTGATCGATACCTTTGTCAGCGCCGTTCGCGAACGCTGGCCCCATGTGCTGCTCCATTGGGAAGACTTTGCCATTGGCAACGCCAATCGGCTGCTGGATCGCTATCGCTCACAACTCTGCTCTTTCAATGACGACATTCAGGGCACCGCAGCTGTTGCCGTTGGTACGCTGTTGAGCGCGATCAATGTCACTGGCGTGCCGCTGACCCAGCAACGTATCGCCGTCCTTGGCGCAGGATCAGCCGGCACAGGAATTTGTGCGCTGCTGCTGCTCGCCATGATCGAAGCCGGCTTGAGTGAATCGGAAGCGCGTAGCCGATTTTACCTCGTCGACCGGCAGGGCTTGCTCGTTGATAGCATGGCTGGCCTGCAGCCGTTTCAAATGCCTTTCGCCCAGCGCAGCGACCGTATAGCCGGCTGGAAACGCGCACAACAGGACCGCATCAGCCTCGCCGACGTTGTCGTAAACGCTCATCCGACAGCGCTTATCGGAACGTCCGGGCAGGCACGCGCCATCACCGAAGACGCTGTACGCAACATGGCAAGGAACACGAACCGGCCGGTGATCTTTCCCTTGTCGAATCCGACCGACCGCTGCGAGGCAACACCGGCCGATCTGCAATTCTGGACAGAAGGCCGCGCCATTATCGCGACCGGAAGCCCCTTCCCGCCGATCAAGCGCAACGGCAAGGAATATCGCGTCGACCAGAACAACAACGCCTATGTTTACCCCGGCATCGGGCTGGGCGCGATCGCCTGCGCCGCCCATCATATTTCTGATGGAATGTTTCTCGCTGCGGCGCGCGCGCTTGCTGAGCTATCCCCCGCAAGGCACGACCCGCATGGCAATCTTCTGCCCGCGCTTGTCGAGATACGGAAAATTTCATTCCAAGTCGCTCTTGCGGTCGCCAGACAGGCGCAGGCCGAAGGACTTACTGAAAAAACGTCTGAAGACATGATCGCGTCAGCCATAATGGAAAAGATGTGGGAACCCGCCTATGCAAAGTATGAGCGGCGGCTTCGCTAGGATCGAGCTGCAGAATATCGCCAACCGGCGCCGTATTGTTTGCGCACGAGGTTAAGCCAACTTGTTCACGGCTGTGTCATGAGCCGCGAAAAGTCAGGCATAGAGCCATGAATATCGATTCGCCCTCGGAAAAGCACTCGGCGTGGAATCCAGGCTTGGAATCACAGCTACCGCGCGAGTATTTGCCGCTCGCGACAATATTTCGCGCTGAGAACGTCACCACCACCGCTGCAAAAGCACACGAATTGAGTGACTTCTGCGGCTTGCCAGCTGAGGAACTTGTCGCGTTTCGCGTGGAGCGACTGATCATTCACGAGTTACTGGTTCACGTAACGACTGGCATTTCAGTTCCTGACGGCCTCGACGACGAGGATTTAGGTAAAAACTTCCGCGGGATTGCCGCGACAGTTCTCAATCAATTCATCGCACCTCATCGCGAGGAACTAGCGCGCGTTTTCGGAGAGCTCAAGAACAAGGCGGCTGCCATTGTCGAACGCGAGCTCTCGCAGGCATTGGCCCGGGCGAAGATACCAACAAAACAATCGGCCGATGTACGGTGGCCATTTTCTGCGACCAAATCCCGAAAGCCGTCACAACCTTCCGAATCGGGTGCGGAGCGAGATCTTCGGATTGCTTCGGAGTGGTTAAAAAAAGCCCAGACAAGCGACGACCGTCTCGAAGCGGCTTGCTTTGCTGCCCTACACAAAGTCGCAACTGCGGTCATCAGCCGCCACGGTCGGCTGTTGGGTGACGAAGCGTTGCTCGAAGGGCTAGCGGTTACACTGCTATGCAACGATTTTGGCAGCGAGGTTATCGGTGAGGCCATCCTGCCGTTGGTTCAAGAGGCCGTTGCATCTGAAGGCTTCCGGTCTTTGCCACGGCAGGACAAACCGGTGGTGATGAACGTCAAGGGCGCATCGGCATCGGGAAAGAGTTCGATGCGTCCATTGCAGAAGCTCTTGGCCGGAAAACTCAATCTTCCGTGGCAGGAGTTCGCGCTGATCAGCCCCGATATCTGGCGAAAATTTCTTTTGGACTACACAGCGCTCGGCGCGGCCTACAAATATGCCGGCACGCTGACCGGACACGAGATTGAAATCATCGACAAAAAACTTGACCACCGGATGGCTGCCAGGGCCGGCAGAGGAGAAATGCCACACCTGCTGATCGACCGTTTCCGGTTTGACAGCTTTGTGCCCAACCTAGAGGAGGGATCCAGCCGGTTGCTGACGCGATTTGGCGACCTCGTCTACATGTTCTTCATGATCACACCGCCGGAAACGACTGTCGAACGAGCATGGACGCGCGGGCTGAAGGTTGGCAGATACAAGGCGGTTGAGGACCTTCTGGCTCACAATGTCGAAGCCTATGCCGGCATGCCTGAGTTGTTCTTCACGTGGGCACTGATAGCCGGAAAGAGGGTCCACTATGAGTTTCTCGACAACAGTGTGGCAGACGGTTCTCCGCCACGGACAGTGGCTTTTGGATGGAATGGCGAGATGACCATTCTCGACATCAAGAGCATGATCGACATCGAGCGCTTCAGGAAAATCAATATTCAGGCGCAACAGGCCGCCGACGTGTATGCCAACACGAGCCTCCTACCGGAGAACAATGTTGATTTTTTGAAGCGCTGCGCGCGCTGGATCCCGGCGATCAATTTTGCCGATTATGAAACTGGCTACGTCTATGCCCGGCTAAAGCGCGGCAAATGGGTGTGGCACGACAAGCCGCAATTCGACAGGGCGCTCGATAACGCTGACGCAAGAGCAGGCCTACTTGCGATCGCGCCCAACATCTATTCTTCGGCCGTGGATGCCGAGCAAACACAGACCGACCTGACAATAGAGAAGATGCACACCTTGGGCGCTTGGGGCATACGCAATTCGTGAATTCGCCGCTTTCGCAATCGAACAAAGAGCCGAATGATTGCATTCATCAGGCGATCATGTTTGATTCCGCGATCACACTCCAAGAAAGTATGCCGCAGAGGACGAATCTTCGATTGACGACAGAAAAGGCGATATCGGCCGATGTAGAGCGAGGTTGCTTCGAACCGCGCAAAATCGCGGTGCTGGTACCTTGCTATAACGAAGAGGCGACCATCGCCAAAGTTATCGCTGATTTTCGGGCTGCGTTGCCGGCCGCGAAGATTTTTGTTTTCGACAACAATTCGACGGACGATACCAGGCCAGTCGCTAGCGCTGCCGGCGCCAGCGTGTTTTTGGAGACGCACCGAGGCAAAGGCTTCGTCGTGCGCCGCATGTTCTCGGACGTAGAAGCAGATGTCTATGTATTGGTAGATGGAGATGCGACCTACGATGCGTCGAGTGTCCGGCTGATGGTCAGAAGGCTACTTGAGAATCGCCTCGACATGGTGGTTGGCGGCCGCATCGAAAGCGAACAGGCGGCCTACCGAACAGGCCATCGGACCGGCAACAGACTTCTATCCGCGTTTATCGCATTTGTATTCGGCTCCGCCATCAAAGACGTGCTTTCGGGCTACCGTGTATTTTCACGACGTTTCGTAAAATCGTTTCCGGTTTTGTCGGGCGGCTTCGAGATCGAGACAGAGCTTACGATACACGCACTCGAACTTGGCCTGGCGATCGATGAAATAGTCACCCCCTATCGCGCGCGACCGACGGGATCCGCCTCGAAACTCAACACATGGAGCGACGGCTTCCGAATTCTTCTGACTATTTTCAACATCTACCGCGCCGAGCGCCCGCTGACGTTCTACAGTTGCCTTGGTGCAATGGCAGCGGCCTCATCGATCGCTCTGGCGATCCCGATTGTCATGACCTATCTGGAAACGGGCTTGGTGCCTCGCTTGCCCACCGCGGTGCTTGCCACGGGGCTTATGTTGTCGGCGCTCTTGTGCATGGCCGTCGGGCTCGTCCTAGACACTGTTACGCGCGGCCGCCGCGAAATGAAGCTGCTTGCCTACCTTTCACATCGCGCTCCAGACCAGGAACATCGGCAGGTCTGAGTTTGTTCCGGCGTTACCAACTCACGATAACGTAACGCACGCGCGGTCTTAAGCGATGTATGATTTGCCTCCCGTACGTTGGGGACGAGCATGGAGGCGAATATGCGCATCTTAGCGACGATCGGCGCGCTTGCGGTAATTCTCGGCCTCGGCGCAGCGGTGTTCTTTTTCGGCGGCTTTTATAGTGTCGCTGGTACTGCGGAGGACCCGGCGATCGTCAACTGGGCTTTGGTCAAAGTTCGCACGGCGTCAATCGATCGCCATGCGCACGATCAGCCTCCCTCCTCGATCAATGAGCCTGCCAGTGTGCAAGCCGGCGCCAAGGCCTTCTCTGCACATGGTTGCACGAACTGTCATGGCGCACCCGGCGTCAACTGGGCGAAGTTTTCGGAAGGCCTGCATCCCGATCCGCCAGATCTGAAGGAGGTCGTCGATCATCGCTCACCGTCCCAATTGTTTTGGGTGATCAAGAATGGCATCAACATGACCGGCATGCCCAGCTTCGCCTTGGCTGGAGCGAAGGATGATGAGATTTGGTCGATGGTCGCCTTTTTGAAAAAATTGCCAAATGTATCCGAAGCCGACTACAAAGCGTGGGCTACCCCTCCGGGGCCCCCACCACAGTCGTCAGCGGTAACCCCCCCGCCCGAACCACCCGCAGAAAGAAAATAACGCACGAAGCGTCTAGAATCCTTCCATGGGTTTTGTGCAACTCTACGCTCGCGTTCTTGCCAGGCTTGGCGCTGACCGCCGTTTGGGCTGGCTTCTGGCCTTGGCCAATATAGCGGTCGCTTCAGCCCTATTCGCCGAGCCGGTGCTTTTTGGCCGCGTCATCAACGTGCTCGCGGCGGCGCAAGCCGATGTCGAATCCGTGGACTGGACAAGGCTTTGGGTTCTGATCCTCGCCTGGGCAGGCTTGGGCCTGTTCACGATCCTCTCCGGAACACTCATCGCTCTCTTTGCGGACCGCTTGGCCCACCGCCGTCGCCTTGCCGTGCTGACAAGCTATTTCGAACACGTCCTGCAACTACCGCTCGCCTATCATGGCGAAATCCACTCCGGCCGACTGATGAAGATCATGTTGCAGGGCACCGATGCTCTGTGGGCGTTCTGGCTCGGGTTTTTCCGCGAACATCTCGCCGCCTTCGTGTCGCTGTTCATCCTTGTCCCGCTGGCCCTCTTTCTCAATTGGCGAATGGCGATTCTACTGATCGTCCTCTGTGTCCTATTTGCTGCGCTTATCGCACTGGTGTCGCACAAGACCGAAACTCTGCAGCGCGATGTACAGACATATCACTCTGACCTCGCCGAAAGGGCATCCGACGCGCTTGGCAACATCGCATTGGTGCACAGCTTCGTACGGATTGAATCCGAAGTGGTGGCGCTCAAGTCAGTCGGCGACCGTTTGCTGGCGGCGCAGTATCCGGTGCTGTCATGGTGGGCCGTCGCCACCATGCTCACACGCGCGTCGACGACACTTGCAATTCTATCAATCATTGCCTTGGGCGCCCTGTTATTCCGAAGGAACCTGATCACGGTCGGAGAAATAGCAACCTTCATGGCGCTTGCCGGAATGGTTGTAACGCGCCTTGAGCAGGCGGTTGGTTTCGCCAACCGCATGACCCTCGATGCAGCACGCCTTCGCGAATTCTTTGAAGTGCTCGACACAACCCCCGCGATGCACGACCGGCCGAGCGCGATCGATCCTGGCCGCTTCGTTGGACGTGTAGAGTTCGATAACGTCTCATTTGCTTTCGATGGGACACGTCCGACGGTTTCCGGGCTGAGCTTTGTCGCTCTCCCCGGCGAGACGGTGGCGCTCGTAGGCGCGACCGGTGCCGGCAAGTCGACCGCTCTTATGTTGCTGCACCGCGCTTTCGATCCCCAATCAGGCTCGATCCGGATCGACGGCGTCGACATACGCGACATCCAAATTTCCGCACTCAGGCGAAACATCGGCGTCGTGTTCCAGGAAGCTCTGCTATTCAATCGGTCGATCGCGGAAAACTTGCGGGTCGGCAAACCCGATGCAACTGATGAACAGATGCGTGATGCCACGGCCCGCGCGCAAGCGCTCGATTTCATCGAATACAACGTCGAAGGCTTCAACGCCCTGGTCGGCGAACGCGGTCGGTCGCTATCGGGCGGCGAACGTCAGCGATTGTCAATCGCACGAGCGCTGCTCAAGGATCCACCCATCTTGATTCTCGATGAAGCAACCAGCGCGCTTGATACCGCCACCGAAACTCGCGTGTTGGCTGCCCTTGACGAGGTAATGAAGAACCGTACCACGTTCGTTATAGCCCACCGGCTCGCCACGATCCGCAACGCGACGCGTATCCTCGTGTTCGATCATGGTCGCATCGTCGAAATGGGTACATTCGAGGAGCTGAAAAGACTCGGTGGCCGTTTTACCCAGCTCACCGAGACGCAGTTCGCGCCGATCGAGGCATAGCCGCCAACAACGCAGCTCCACCCGCAATCGTGGCGAGCACCGCGAAATACCCGTAGCGAAAGTCCGACGCGACCCCAACTGCAAAAAAGGTTGCGACATAGATCGCGGCTGTCCCACACAGACCTATGGCAAAGGCGCCCTCCGCCGTCTCGCGGCGCCGCCAGGCCAGGCCACATATGGCAATACATGCGATAAGCCACGTGCCGGCACGGAACAAGGGCGTCGGTTTCAGGACATCGTGAATGCGCTTCAGCGTCGCAAAGGCAGGCCGATCAGAAAAGACCTCCCTGTTCGGCCGTTCGACGTCGACTACCCACATTGTGAGATTGGCACCCGTGAGAAAATTCCACATGAATCCGGCGCGGTGCTTGAGATAGGCACCGGGGTGAAGATAGACGGCACGAGCCCATGCATTTTGAATGGCAGGCGTGCCAAAGACCTTTTCATCCTTTTCTAGCTTGTGCATGACGAACTCGCACGGCGCGAGCCGCCAGTAGATGTCCCACTCGGTTGGCCGGTAGCAACTCTCCAAGAGCAGCTTCGATTCGGATAGAGTCCAGGTAACTGGAAATTGATTCTCCGCCGTGAAGTGGCTGATGCCACCGAGATCAAACACCATGATCGGATTGCAAAGGATGCTGCCGTGTGGCCCCCAGCACGCCGTAGTAGACAAACTGGACAAGCATAAAGAACAGAACCATGGCGGGCACGAACGTGATGGCCACCCGTTTCCAGTAAACTTTCTTTGGCCACGCAATGTAGCCGCCGAGGATTGGTGCGGCGATCAGCGCATTTGGACGCAATAGGACACCAAAGACGCACAGCACGATCGCCAACACCTGTGCCAGCACACGCAACCTTTCGCTGCGGCCGATAGTTGCGAAAATAACGACCGCAGCCAACAGCCACGTGGTCGAAAACAGCATGTCGCGCCAGATCATGCCCACGAGGGCGAAAGCCGGTGGCGCGAGCGCCAGAATGGGCACACACACCGCGACCAACACCGATCGGCGCACCAACGTGAAGGCGAGCAGCCCGAAACCCAGCCAGTAGAAGCTCGCTATCAGCAGAAACATGCTGCCCGACCCTGGAGCTACCGGGTCGATCAATCCCCACAGCACGGTCATCGCCGGAGATTGCCAGTCACCGAGTGTGTGTTTGGCAATGTCTTCGTAAACGAATTTCGCATCATAGGTCATGACGCCTGGATAGAAGACCAGAAGCGTCAGGCCGTACCCCGCAGCTATCAGGATCGCGACCGCAAGCAGTGAGCTTCGCGACGTCGCCTGCGGAGCATCAGGCGAGTGCGGCATAAATGTCTCCCGAGTTAGCCGAGTGCGGCAGTTCAGCTATCCAGGCAGTGATATCCGCACTGGCAACCCAATCGGAATGCACAAGCGTCTGACTCTCACCAAGCGCAGCGTTGAAACGTTTAAACCCGAGCGCAACACACCGCTCGACGCAAGCAAGCGCAACATCGCGCTGGATGGTCGTGAATTCGAACGATATCGCATTGATGGGTCGCGATAGTCCAACCAAGACCTCGTATTCGAAACCTTCCACATCGATCTTGATAAATGTCGGCACTCCATGACGAGCTATCAATGAATCAAGCGTAGTGATCGGAACGCGAATCGTATGGCTCCAGCGCTGCGCCTCCCACCCCGGCGCTTCGCCGGCGGCGCTGACCATTTCGTTGGACGCAGTTGATACAGTCGGATTATCTGGATTGATCATCAGGCCGATCGTTCCCGCCGCACGGCCAACCGCCACCGCTTCGATGGCAACGTCGCGATTGCGCCCGTAGAGCAATCTGAGCACTTTGGCTGGAGCGGGTTGCGGTTCGGCCGCCACAACCCGCGCGCCTAGCCGTCGGAACGAGGCGACGCGATCACCGACATGCGCACCGATGTCGAACACGAGATCGCCGGGCCGCATAAAACGGGCGTAAAGCCGATCCATCGCCGCGGCCCGAGGACGATCGCCATAGTAGATATAAAGCGATCGGGCGATACCGCGTGCGGTCCTTAGTGTTTGGAGCACCGCCTCAGCTCGAATTCGACTGCCGCGCCGGCGCTGCAGTTTCCAGAGCCGGGAGCGCCAGCGCATCCAGTCCGGCTGGAACGATTGTCTCTTCGGGCAGCCGTCCGATGCCGATGCGAGCAAACAGCCTGCCGAGTGAAGGCCACGCGGTAATCATTGCGAACGGGATCGATAACGCCGGCCCTCCAGCGAGAAATAGTGCATAAGGAAGTGCGGCGGGCTGCGTCGCCGCCAAAATCCCGAGTGTAGCGAGGCCGAGCAGCGTGTGGGGCCACAGACTTTGCGTGGCCTGCGTGAAAGGCACCGCGTGATCGTCGCGCGTTTGACCAATCCAGCCGATGTTGCGACCCAACAGCAGGCCGGACAGGAATATTGTGTGGCCGAACCAAAGAATCGGACAAAGCAGGATCGAGTAAATTGCTTCGATAGCGAAGTTGGCAACGAAACGACCGGTGCCACCGAACTCGCGACGCAGCTCTGGTCGCAGAAGGATGTCAATTGCACTGGCGATCTTCGGTGAGAACCACATCACCAAAACGCAGACGAACAACGCGATGCCGGCGTCAATGCGCATAAAGTCAGCGGACTTTTCAACAAGTGCGAGCGCCAGCGTGCCGAGCACCAGCATGCCTATCCATGCTGGTGATCCGATGAACATCAAGATTGCGAGCCCGAGCTGATAGCGGCTGACCGGCTTAAGTCCCGGCAAGGCGAGGAAGCGCCAATACTGCATATTTCCCTGACACCAGCGCAGATCGCGACGAATGAATTCGAGCAAGGTCGGCGGGTTTTCTTCCCAACCAAGCCCCTCTTCGGGCAGAACGCGCACGGAGTATCCGGCAGCGCGCATCAGCGCGGCCTCAATCTGATCATGACTAAGTATGTGGCGGGCTTCGCTTCCGCCTCGTGACAACACGGGAAGCTCGCAATGCGCGATGAACGGACCGAGCCGGAACACTGCGTTGTGACCCCAATATGGACCGCAATCTCCTTGCCACCACGCGCTCCCGATCGTGTAGGAACGCATGCCGAGCCGCATGCCAAACTGGAAGACACGTGCAAAGGCGCTGCGCGACGGCAAGCCGACGACAAGTCCTTGCAGAATCCCCAGTTCAGGATCTGCCTGCATGATCCGGACCAGCAATTGCGTTGCCTCGGCAGTCATAAAACTATCGGCATCGAGGGAGACGGCGAATTCGTGGTTGGCACCCCATTGCTCGCAGAAATCCCAAATATTGCCGGCCTTAAAGCCGGTGTTGACGGCGCGTCGGCGATACGTCATCGCGATGCGGCCATCCCAGACATTGGCCAGCTCCGCGAAGCGCGCTCTCTCCACCGCAGCGATCTGCGGGTCGCTGGTGTCACTCAAGACGTAAACGTGGAAACGATCCCCAAACCCTGACCCATCGAGGCCGGCCAACAATGGACGGAGGTTGCGAATCATCCGCTCAGGCAATTCGTTGCGGATGCAAAGCAGAATAGCTGTCGATGCAACAATCGGCTCGTCGCCGCGAATGCTAGCCACCTGAGGTATTACTGCTGCGACCGAATCTGACGAAAACCGCAAAATCAAAAAGCCGATTATGGCGTTCCAGAATCCAGCCACCATCCAGGGCAGCGTGATCGTGAACAAAACGATCAGCACGATATCGATTGCACTGAAACCCGCGGGCGACAATGCCACCACGGCAAGCACGATCAACGCGGCCATAGAGACCGCAAATAATCCAGCAAACAGCGTGCGCCTACCGGAGATGGAATTTCCGGCAGCCTCTGCTTGTTTGGATTGAAGTGCGGACCGCTCTAACAATCGACTATGATCTCGGAAAGACCGTACAAACTTGATGATATAACACAGCAAATGTCTCAATAGTCCAATAGGGCTCGAACATCGTGGCGACCAACACAGCTCAGGCGCTCTGGTACGTCGCACCAGGACAGGCCGAGATTCGCGAGGAAATGCTGACGGCGCCCCAGCCTGGCGAGGTCCGCGTGCGCGCGCTTTTCGGCGCGTTGAGCCGCGGGACTGAGGCACTGGTGCTAGCTGGCCGCGTGCCGGAGAGCGAGTTCGAACGAATGCGCGGGCCGTTTATGGGGGGCCGTTTTCCGTTTCCCGTAAAATACGGGTACGCAACCGTGGGTCAGGTGGAGGATGGCCCGGAGAAACACCTCGGCCGCACTATTTTCGCACTCCACCCGCATCAGCAACACTTCAATATTCCCGAGAGTGCCATTGTGGCGTTGCCCGAATCTGTGCCGCCGCGGCGAGCCGTGTTGGCTGCCAATATGGAGACGGCCCTCAATGCCATGTGGGATGCGGCGGCCGGACCCGCAGACCGAATTGTAATTGTCGGCGCTGGCGCGGTCGGTGCGCTTGTTGCATTCCTCTGCAGCCGTCTCATCGGTGTGGAAGCGACGCTTGTCGATATCAACGAGGGGCGCGCCGAGCTCGCGCAGAAGCTCGGTGTTCGCTTTGCAACGCCCGACAGTGCCAAAGGCGACTGCGATGTGGTCTTTCACGCAAGCGGCAGCGTAGCTGGACTTTGTACTGCACTTTCTCTCGCCGGCGACGAAGCGAGCGTACTCGAACTTAGTTGGTACGGTGACACGCCGGTGACAGTTCCGCTCGGCGGCGCTTTCCACAGCCGCCGCTTGCGACTGATTTCGAGCCAAGTTGGCCGGATCGCTGTGTCGCACCGGTCGCGCTGGACGCATGGCCGCCGGCTCGCGGCGGCAGTTCGTTTGCTTGCAGACCCTTGCCTCGATGCGCTCCTCGCTCCCGAGGTCGGTTTTTGCGACCTGCCGCAGCGGCTACCCGATATTCTTGACGCCAGAAATGGCGTTGTCTGTCAGCTCATCTCTTATCCGTAAGGAGGTTCTCTTGTTCGCCGTAGAAGTCCGCGACCATATCATGATCGCCCACTCCTTTCGCGGAGTTGTCTTCGGTCCAGCGCAGGCGACACACGGCGCCACCTTCGTCATCGACGCGTCTTTTTTTGCCGAAACACTTGATCGAAACGGCATTGTGATCGACATCGGACGCGCACATGAAGCGCTCAAGGCAGCATTAGCTTCCCTGAATTATCGCAATTTGGACGAACTGCCGGAGTTTAAAGGCGTCAACACCACGACCGAATTTCTGACCAAGCATATTTTTGATCAGCTGGCCAAAGCCGCCCGCGCCAACGAACTTGGCCGCGACGGTCGCGAACTCAAAGCGATACGCGTCGCACTTTCGGAATCGCATTTGGCGCGAGCTTGGTACAAGGCGGATCTGTGGTAAAGCGCCTGGCATTCGCCGTGCCGGGTGATCTCGCGACCCCGACCGGTGGCTACGCTTATGACCGGCGCATGATCTCGGAGCTTGGTAATCTCGGCTGGCAGATCGACGTCATTGGGCTGGGCGACGGTTTTCCATTGCCAAGCGAGCCGACGCGCGCCGAGGCAAAAGCGCGCCTTTTCGACATCCCCAAAGGCCGCACTGTCGTGATCGACGGGCTGGCGCTTGGTGCTTTGCCTGAAGCGGCGTCTCAACTTCGCAGTCGAAACGCACTGCTGGCGGTGGTCCATCATCCTCTGGCTTTTGAGACGGGGCTGTCCGCCAAAGATGTCGGGAAGCTATGCGCCAGCGAACGTCACGCGCTCGCCGCAGTTAACGCCGTGGTCGTAACCAGCACCGCAATGCAACGGTGTCTGGTCGAGGATTACGCAGTCCCCGTTCAACGTATCTTTGTCGCACCGCCTGGCAGTGATCCAGTGACGCCAGCGAAAGGCAGTACAGACGGTGTCGTCCGCCTCCTGTCAGTTGGGGCGATAGTGCCACGGAAAGGTTTTGACGTGCTCATCGCTGCCCTTGGGACGCTTACCGAGTTGCCGTGGCGCCTGACGATCGTCGGCGATCGCACACGTGCCCGACACACGGCCGCTCAGCTCGATGCTGATATCACCCGTCATAGGCTGGGCGATCGAGTTGCAGTTCTTGGTGAGGTAACGCCACAGCATCTTACTGAGCTTTACGTCGAGGCTGATGTGTTCGTCCTTGCCTCACGTTTTGAGGGCTATGGCATGGCTTATGCTGAAGCCATCGCTCGAGGTCTTCCGGTGATCGGCACTAGCGCAGGCGCGATACCGGAGACGGTGCCGCCTGGCGCGGGGGTCCTCGTGAGGCCGGATGATCCGCCCGCGCTTGCGGAGGCGCTGCGCCGGACAATAGAAGATCCGACCGAGCGACTGCGCCTCGGCAGTGCCGCCCGCGCGGCCGCGGCCCGCCTTCCAACTTGGCAAGCCTCTGCGAGAGTTTTTGCGCGTGCGATTGAGGCCACGGGGTGAGCGGCTTTTCGGCCACATGGTTGGCGCTGCGAGAGCCCCACGACTTTGGCGCGCGCAACACCGAAGTTTTAGCCGGCGTGACGGAGGCGCTTAAACAGCATCACACAATACACATTGCCGACCTCGCCTGCGGCACCGGATCGACGATGCGCGCGCTAAGTCCATTGTTGGGCGCGCAGCAAAAATGGCGACTGATCGACAACGATACTGCGCTGCTCTCCGAGGCGATCGCCACACCCACTCTTGAGCGCGTAGATGCCACAACGGTGGTCTTGGATCTAAATCGCGGTCTTGAGGCAGCGCTCGAAGGCCCTACCGATCTGGTCACCACGTCAGCATTGCTCGATCTCGTTTCCGAGAGGTGGCTCGAACGCCTCGCGACGATAGTCGCCGCTCGATCAATTCCGTTTTACGCGGCCCTGAGCTACGACGGGCGTATTGAGCTGATCCCCGGCGATCCTTGCGATGCGGCCATCGCTGCCGCGGTCAATGAGCATCAGCGCACCGACAAGGGTTTCGGTCCAGCGCTTGGTCCCGCAGCGGCAGCCTTTGCTGTCACTCGCTTCCAATCGCATGGATATTCCTTGATACACGGAAATTCCGATTGGCTCATTGGTCCGAACGATTGCGAAATGCAATCGGAAGTACTTTCGGGTTGGGCGAGCGCTGCGGTTGATATGGGCAGGCTGACCGCAGCCGATACGAACGCATGGTTGATGCGACGCCGGGGCGCTATCAACGCAGGACTTTCATCAATTCGCGTCGGTCACGTCGACGTATTCGCCGTGCCGATCCGCACCCGCTGAGCTGAGAGATCGCAATCGAACAAAACTTCGTCGTCGATCAGATGTACGCGGATCGGTGGACGCAATGCATGATCGATGCGCTTGATCTCAGGCAGGATTACGCTCTCGCGGCCAGACCCGATAATTATCGGTGCGACCACGACGTGAAGGCGGTCAAGGCAGCCGGCGGCAAGAAAGCGCGATACAGTATCCGCGCCGCCCTCGATCAGTATTCGGCGAACGCCGCGCGCAGCTAGTGCGCTCAAGATCGCCGCCGGAGCAAGCTGACCATCGACCACCGGCAAAGCGATCACTTCTACGCCCGGCGGCGGCGCGCAGGGCGTGCCGTGCGCGATGATCAACAGCCGGCGAACGCCGTCGGCCGCGAAGACCCGCGCACTGGCGCCCAGACGGCCACTAGGATCGATTACCACTCGCGCCGGCTGAGGCCCACTGACCCGCCGCACGGTCAAAAGTGGATCATCCGCGATGGCCGTGCCGACACCGATGACAACACCGTCCATCAGCGACCGCAGCCGGTGTAGGTGCGCGAGGCCGGCGGGCCCATTTATATATTTGGAATGGCCTGTTCTTGTCGCTATGCGCCCATCAAGCGACTGCCCGATCTGACCGAGAATCACGAGATCATCCACTACGCCTCTCCGCAGCGGCCCGAACATCTCGCCCCATGGTTGCGGTAGAGGCTGGACCTTAGTACGGAACATATTGCTAAACTCTGCCCACGGGTCGCATGCCTCGCCTGTAGAGGTGTTGGGGTCAGCCGGGACACTTGCCATTACCAAAATCTCTCAATGTCGCGGGACTTAAAAGCCATGACCGCGTTGTAAATTCAGTCACCCATTAGGCTGGCACAAATCGAGCCTATCCGGGATCGGAATGATGACAAGCCAGCGGTGTTCGTTACAGTGGCGGGCTGCAAAGAACGGAAGTCTCTAGAATGAGTACAGTGCGGACGGGGACAAGCTCGACACTCTTCGGCAACAAGGGACATGTTAGCGTCAGTCGCGGCGTTGCTGAATTCAATAGTCGTCGGCCAGTCCTTTTTACTGCCGAGAACGAAAGACTTCTGGCGCTGCCAGTTGATGGGCTCGATGATGCGCGCCTGGCGGAATTTACGGCGCTATGCGCACCTTCTGAGCCATACCTTGTCATTACATCTCGACGAGCGCTTGCGCTCGGGATCGACACAAGAACTTCGATGGCAGTTCGGTTTTCGCTGGCCGACGATGCTGAATCCATCCTGGCTTTTGTCGGTGACTCAACGAGCGAAGGGGTACCGAACGCGGTGCCTGCGGGTCGCGCCGCTGCGGCAGCGATCCAACTCGTGAAGTTGTCACATGGGCTACCTGCAGTGCTGGCGGCTGACCTAGGCCGGCACGCACCGACAAGCGAGCATGAACTCATAACAGTCGAAGCAGGCGCCGCGGAAAGCTTTTTTGACAACGCAATTCAGTCTTTGACGCTAGCAAGCGAAGCCGTAGTACCACTTAATTCGGGTTCAAGCGCCCGGTTCATCGTATTCCGCGACGCCATGGGTGGGAACGAGGTTGCGATCATCGTCGGCAAACCCGACTTCGCCAAGCCGGTGCCCGTGCGGTTGCATTCGGCATGCCTGACAGGCGATGTATTCGGTTCGCGGCGATGTGACTGCGGCGACCAGCTCCGGCTCGCGATTGCACGTCTGGAGGATCTGGGCGGAGGCGTTATTCTCTACTTGGCGCAGGAGGGCCGCGGCGTTGGCCTTGCCAACAAGATGCGCACCTACCAACTGCAGGATGACGGCCTGGATACCGTCGACGCCAATACCACCCTCGGTTTTGACGACGACGAGCGCGACTACGGTGTTGCCGCGCGCATGCTCGAAATGCTCGAATGTACGCGCGTTATTTTGCTCACGAATAACCCGACCAAACTCGATCGCCTCTCCAAGGCTGGAATTGAGATCGTCAGCCGAATGGCGCTAGAGGCGCCTATAAATGCCGACAACCGCCGCTATATGACTGCAAAAGTGACTCGGGCCGGGCACCGGCTCGGCCATCTCGTCGCTTCCCTTGGCGACCCTTCATAGTCGAAGCCGCGCTGGCAACGCGCAGCGGCGCTGCCATCGTTACAGCAAGCGTCCTGCGAAGCTAGTGGATGGTGGGGTCCATGAAGCGTGATGTGCCGAGCCGATTGATCGGCGACTTGACGTTTCTAGACGTTTCAAAATGCTTGCGAGCGAGTTCGATCCTTTGCATGCCGATCGGCTCCATCGAGCAACATGGCCCTCACCTGCCACTCAACACCGATCTTGTGCTGGCCGAGGAATACACCCGTCGAATTGTTGCCCGCTGGGGCGAGACCTTCGATCTATGGCAATTGCCAACGCTTGCCATTGGCCTAGCGCGTGAGCACGACTGGGCTGCGGGCACGTTGTCCCTGTCAATTCAAAGTATGACCGCATTCATGCGCGATCTCGGACGTGAAATCAGGCGCAGCCTGCCTGCACGCAACCTCGCCATTATCAATGGCCACGGCGGGAATCGCGGAATCCTGGAAGCGATGGCGCAAGAACTGCGAGCCGATTTTGGACTTAATATTTGCGTACTCCATCCGACAACCTGGGCTGAACTCAACGCGAAAGCAGACGTCCCGGAAGTGCACGGCGGAAAGAACGAAACATCGATGATGCTTGCTCTCGTACCCAATTTGGTGAGGCGGGAGCAGATAACGCAATTGCGCAGTTCACCTGACAGCAACGCTGTGCAAAACACTATCCTCGATCAGTCTGTCACGTGGCCATGGACCTCGAACGAGATGCAGATCGCCGATCTGGGCGTTATTGGCGATGCTCAGGCAGCGTCAGCAGAGTTTGGGCTATCCTTGCTCAAACAGATTGAGGAAATGGCGGGACCCGTTTTCAAGCGGCTCTTGGACAGGCAGCACCTTGTGCGCGGCTAGAACACATAATGGGGTCGCATCCTGGCTTACTCTACGGACCCACACCGATATTCTGCAGACTCTGGTGATAGCGATTGGCATCTCTTGGTCGATCGTGTTCTTGGTGGTCGCGCTTCACTACGAATTGCAGCTTTATGCCGACGGGGCGATGTTCTCCTATGCAGTTGCGGTCCAGGATGTCTGGGCATTTCATTGGCACAATATTTCTGCGCGCGTATCCGTCTTCATCCTTACGCTGCTGCCTGCTGAGATTTACGTCGGACTGACCGGCAGCCCGCTCGACGGAATCAAGATGTACGGATTTCTGCTTTACGGTGCGCCACTTTTCAGCCTGGCCTGCACCTTCGTCGCGGACCGCTCAAATGGCCGTATCATATTCGCCTATGCCTGTGGTTCGACCGCCCTACTCTGCCCACTGATTTTCGGCTTTCCGACCGAGATGTGGATGGCGCACGCGTTGTTCTGGCCAGCTCTCGCCATTAGTCAATATGCACGCCGCGATCTCATCGGAACCGCGCTCGTGTTTATAGCGATGCTCGGACTCGTCCTGACGCACGAGGGCGCGCTCGTTTTAGCAACCGCAATAGTACTTACGCTCGCTTTGCGCGGACTGCACAATCCAAATTTCCAGCGGACCAGCTGGGCCTTGATAGCGGCCCTGACGGTCTGGTTGGTTGTGAAGATAGTGTTGCCGCCTGACGAATATTTTGTCGACGCATTGATGCGGGCCGCACTACACTTTTTCGATCTCAGTACCTTTCAGATAGATGTTGTGTTGCTACTGCTGGTAACGATCCTGGGCTATATCGTCATTTACCTCGGCTTTTCTCAGGTCGTACCGCACAAAGCGCATCTTTGCGCCGGGGCGGCAGTATTTTTGGCACTCGCGGTTTATTGGCTATGCTGCGATCAATCAATTCACGCCAGCAACAGATATTATCTTCGCATGACGCTGGTGCTCTTAACGCCGTTGATCGGGGCATTTGCGGGACTTTTCGCAATGCATCCCGGCGGGTTGGCGCTTCCGACTAGAAATCTGGATTTATTGGCGGCAAGGCTAAAAAGCGAACCGCTTGCTCAGATGCTTGTTGGCGCGCTCGTGCTTGTAACGTTGATCCATGCCGTGGAGACCAAAAAATTTGTCGTAGCCTGGCAAGACTACAAATCTGCGGTGGCGGCGCTTGCTATGGGTAGCGCTTCCGATCCTGCGCTTGGTGATCCACGTTTCGTCTCGTCAAAACGAATTAGTCCAGATTTGAACCAGCTGTCATGGAACTCAACCACGCCATACCTATCCGTGATCGTCGCAAATCTTATTCCCAACCGGCTGGTCGTCGACCCGACAGCAAGTTATTTCTGGCTGTCCTGTGAAACGGCGACAGCGAACTACGCAGCCCTGCGTTCCGTCCCATCAGCAAGTCGTGACCTTGTGCGTATTTATGCTTGCTTGCATCGCTACGCCGACAAGAGGCGATCTGGAAGCGAAGTCACAAAGCTTGATCGGACGGGCACAAACTGATTGGCTTCCTGTACATCGTCCTCGTCGCAATTTGTTTCATGGATAATCCGGATTTTCTCGTTATCGGCGGCGGAAGTGCGGGAGCGGTCGTCGCCTCGCGACTCTCCGAGGATCCTGCAACGCGCGTGCTGTTGGTCGAGGCTGGCGACGACACGCCACCAGATGCGTTGCCCGCCGATATCGCCGACACGTTTCCCACCTCGTCACTCAACCCGCACTATTTCTGGCCAGGGCTGCAAGCGGTGCGTTCGTCCGGCGGCCCGACGCGGCCATTCCCGCAAGCGCGCGTCATGGGCGGTGGTTCAAGCGTTATGGGCCTTTGGGCGCTGCGTGGCGTGCCTTCCGATTTCGATGCATGGACCGCGGCCGGCGCCGAAGGTTGGGGTTGGACCGAGCTGTTACCCTATTACCGAAAACTGGAGAACGATTTCGACCGCGATCAAAGCCAAACCTCGGGCGGGATTTATCCTATCCGCCGCCTGCCGCGACACGAATGGCCCAGTTTTGTATCGGCCATCGAGCGAGCAGCTGTTGAGCGGGGCTTGCCGCTTGTCGAAGATATCAACGAGAAACCTGGCGAAGGTTTCTTCCCCATGCCGCTCAGCCAAGACATGACAACACGCGCGTCGAGCGCGCACGCCTATCTGACCGATGCTGTGCGGCGGCGCCCGAATCTGAAAATTATGGCCAATGCTTGCGTGACCGCATTGCGGTTTGACGGCCTAAGGGCCAAAGGCGCGAGCATCAATCACGCCGGCAATAGTGTGGAAATTATTGCGCGCGAGATCATTCTGTGCGCTGGCGCAATCCATTCGCCGACAATATTGTTGCGTGCCGGCATTGGGCCGGCAGATGAACTGCAAAAGATCGGCATTACACCGAAACTCGATCGTCCCGGTGTTGGACGCAATCTGCAAAACCATCCTTATCTGCATTTCGCACTTACCCTGCCACGCCAATCGCGGCTGCGAAACACCCTGCGAAGGTTTGCGATCGCGGGCGCACGCGTGTCCTCAGGCCTGCCCGGAGCCCCACCTGCGGACTTGCTGCTGTTTACGATCGGCCGTGTCAGCCCGCGCAATTATGGTCCGGACGTTGCGATGGTAGGTTGCGCGCTCTACGCACCCTACTCGCGCGGAGCCGTTTCGCTGATAAGTTCCCGGGCGGACATACCGCCGCGCATTGAATTCAGGTTCTTTGAAGATCCGCGCGATCCACCACGGATGTTGGTGGCGGCGCGGTTTGCAGAAGCTTTGTTGTGCGCGCCAAGTGTGGCCGCAACTTACAATGACGCATTCCTGCTGCCGCCGGTCATGTCCCTGCACCAGTTCAACCGGCCTGGCGTTATCGGCGATATTTTGGCCGTCGCCGCAAAGGCCGTGCTGAACGCGCCTAATCCCGTCAGCCGCCAAATCATCGGCAGGGTTATCCGGCCGGGCCGATGGTTTGCCAACAAGCGCAAAAAACACGAACTAAGCGATGAAGAATTGCTCGCAGCGGCTGCGCCGATGGCCCATCCAGTCGGCACGTGTTCGATCGGCCGAGCCGACAATCCGATGGCGGTCGTAGATCGGTCGTGCCGGGTTTACGGAATATCCAACCTGCGCGTCGTCGACGCCTCCGTAATGCCCCGTGTGCCAAGCGCCAACACCAATTTGCCGACGATCATGGTCGCCGAGCGAGCATCTGATTTGATCCGCCGGGAGCAAATAGGGTCGTGATGGACAACGAAATGACGTTCCCACGCGCCTCCCGGCCATTAAGCGGCTATCATTGGCAAGTCCATTTTATCCGGCAGAGGATCGTGAGACAGAATTCCGACTTTGCATTGTCACGAACTGGAGTCGCCATGTGGCCTCGCTTGCTCATTCTTGTACTCCTCCTGTTGCCCGTTCCCGCCTTGGCCGGCGCCAAGGAGAAGGTCGCGGCCCTGGCCCCGTCTGGGCTGGTGCTGGTAGTAGCCGCCGATGGCAACGAGTTGGTGGCCCAGAACGCTGAAGAGCCTTTCGTCCCGGCATCGGTTACCAAGATCGTGACCGCCTGGCTGGCGCTTGAGGTTCTGGGTGGTGACTATCGTTTCCAGACCCGTTTCTACCTGGACAACAACCGGGTGCTATACGTGCGCGGCGGCGGAGATCCCTTCCTGATCTCCGAAGAGTTGGCTCTACTTGCGCCCCAGCTGGTGGCCGCGGTCGGCAAGCAGCCACTCAGCGGCATCGTGCTCGACGCGAGCTATTACCCCGCCAACATCCGCATCCCCGGCATCGAGGACAGCAAAGAATCCTACGACGCCCTGAACTCCGCCTTGGCGGTGAATTTCAACACGATCAACGCCGTACGCAGCGGCAACAGCATCCGTTCCGCTGAAAAGCAAACTCCGATCACTCCGCTGGCGATCAGCCAGTTCCGTGCCCGGGGCCCGAAAGGTCGCGGCCGCATCAGCCTCAGCCAAGATCCTGCGCTAAGCCTGAAATACGCCGGCGAGTTGATCGCCGCGTTCATCGAGCAAGCTGGCGGCAGCGTCAAGGGCCCGATTTCAACCGGATCCGTGCGCAAGGGCTTGGAGCCGATCTATGTTCACCATCAGTCGCGCACCCTTTCGGAGATCCTCGTTCTACTGCTCATGGCCTCGAACAACTACATCGCCAATCAGGTCTTTCTGGAGATTGGCGGACAACGCCTGGGCGGTCCCGTCAGCCTCGAGAAATCGTTACAGGTTGCGCGCGAGATCCTGGCTGCACACGGCTTAGCCGAAGCCATCCATCTAGAAGAGGGCTCGGGCATAAGCCGCAGCAACCGCTTCACGGCCCGTGGTCTCGCGAAGGTCCTCGACCTTTTCGCGCCGCACGCCAATCTACTCCGCGGCCATGATGGAGGTGCGAACAAGACCGGCACCCTCGACGGCGTCCGCACGCTGGCGGGTTACGCCAACACCTCTACGCACGGACAGGTGCGTTTCGTGATCTCGTTACGGAGCAACAACGGCGCGATGCGCTTTCAGCTGCTCCAGGCCGTCAAGTCCGCGCTGTAGCCGCGCGCGCGCTGGCCGGTCGATATTTCCTGCCGTCACTGGCCGGGGCTTTGGTATCGGCGCCCATGACTCCGGACGTAGTCGAGTACAAATAGCCGGATTTCTGACGACAAATTGCCGTGCAGACGGCCCGCATCAATCTGGGCAACCAATTTGGATAGCGTGCACTCTTTTGCGCGCGCTATTTCCTTTAGTTGGTCCCAAAAAGCATCTTCGAGGCTAATGCTCGTTTTGTGTCCACCAACGACGACGGACCGTTTTTCGACTGCGGACTTCATCGGGCCATGCCACCTAGTTCGGTATTCGACCGAGAAGTGAACCGGCAGATTTAAATTCCGCTTACAAAAATAGTCTCAGTTTTCCAAAACTCACATAGTTCTCGGTTAATAGTCTCTCTTGGCGCGACTGTCGCTTTAAGATCACAGCGTAAGACATTTGCCAATTTTATCCTTTATTTGAATTCAATTCTCGGAAGATTTTGAGAGACTATCAGTTATGGGCACACTTGCAGAGCAAAGGCGGCATTTCCGTAAGCGCGTGTTCAAAACCGCGCAGATTGTTGTCACTGAGAGCGCGCCAATCCTCGAATGCCGCGCGCGAGACCTTTCAGACTACGGCGCTCGTCTCTGCCTCTCTGCCACATACGGCCTTCCTCAACAGTTCGACGTGATTATTGATGGAGCGAGGAGACCCGTCCGTTCCGTCTGGAGAACCTGTACGGAAATGGGAGTGATGTTCGCGGAAGCATCACAAGAACGCGCCGATTTCTTAGAGCGCGAAAGAGACGTTGCTTCGCTGATAGAACTGCTGAAAATGGCCGACGAAAAATGGCCGAGTCCGGAAAGCAATGAAATTTCCGAAACCGAAATGCTCTGCCGGGATCAGGTCTTACTCGAAATGTGGCCTGAGGCCTGTCGCCGCGTTGGTTTCCCTAAACGTGAGTTTCCGGTCGACGTAATAAAGCGCTGGCAGAAAAAAATGGGCTGGCCCAATTAAAAGCTGAGACGCGACGTAGAGACGAGCCACCCGCGTTGAACATCTGCTGCCCGTTTTTTAGGCTGATTTCTCTCTATTGTATGCAATTCGAGTCACGGCCTGCGACGTGATTTTCTGCTCGCCAGCGGCAGATTCGCTGGTACTTCAATAAGCTAGTTACGGCATCCCGAATTGGCACGACCTTTGCGCTTTGCCTCGTCAGTGCATTCGGGGGAAGCTTATGAAACGACGCGAATTTCTGAAATCAGCACTTGCTGCAGGCGCCTCCCTGTCCGCGCCCGCGATCTTTTCGGCCAAGGCGCAATCGCGCCAGGAGACGCTCCTGATCGTCTCCGAAAGTGGACCGAACAATCTGGACATCCATGGCGTCGGCACCAACGTGCCAGGCTACGAGGTGTCGTGGAATTGTTACGACCGCTTGATCAGCCACGAGATGAAGAGTGGGCCGAACGGGCAGCCTTACTACGACAAGGACAAATTCAAGATGGAGCTCGCCGACGACATGAAGCTCGGCGACATGTCCGCTACTTTCAAGCTGAAAAAGGATGCCGTCTTCCAGGACGGCACACCGGTCACAGCCAAAGACGTCAAATGGTCACTTGACCGCGCCGTGACCGTCGGTGGCTTTCCGACGTTCCAGATGGGCGCAGGCTCGCTCACAAAACCCGAACAGTTCGTTGTTGTCGATGACAACACCGTACGCGTCGACTATGCCCGCAAGGACCGCCTCACAGTTCCCGATCTCGCTGTAATCGTGCCGTGTGTCCTCAATTCTGAGTTAGTGAAAAAGCATGCAACTGAGAAAGACCCGTGGGGCCTCGACTATGTGAAGCAGAACACCGTCGGCAGTGGCGCCTATAAGGTGGTGAGTTGGGTCGCGGGGACCGAGGTTGTTTTCGAACGCAACGACAAGTGGACCGGCGGTCCGGCTCCCAAGGTCAAGAAGATCATCTGGCGTATGGTGCCATCGGCCGGCAATCGGCGGGCACTTCTCGAGCGCGGAGACGCGGACATTTCCTACGATCTGCCGAACAAGGATTTCGTCGAACTCAAGACCGATGGCAAGCTGAGCATCATTTCGACGCCCTACTCCAACGGCATTCAATACATCGGCATGAATGTAAAGAATCCGCCGTTCGATAACCCGAAGGTACGACAGGCGGTTGCTTATGCGATTCCGTATCAGAAGATCATGGACGCAGTTCTATTCGGTCTCGCCAAGCCTATGTTTGGTGCGCCAGCTAATGCGCCAATCGAGGTCGCCTGGCCGCAACCGCACAGATTCAACACCAACATCGAGAAAGCGAAGGCACTGATGGCCGAAGCCGGTTATCCAAACGGCTTCGAGACGACGATTTCGTTCGACCTCGGCTTCGCCGGAGTTAATGAACCGATCTGCGTGCTCACGCAGGAGAGTCTCGCGCAGATCGGTATCAAGTGCACGATCAATAAGGTGCCGGGCGCGAACTGGCGCACCGAGCTAAACAAGAAAGTATTGCCGCTCTACACGAATGTGTTCTCAGGGTGGCTCGACTACCCCGAGTATTTCTTCATCTGGTGCTACCACGGCAAAAATTCGATCTTCAACACAATGAGCTATCAGTCGAAGGAGACCGACGCTTTTATCGACGGTGCCGTCACAGCGGCGGCAAATGGCGATAAGGCGACCTACGAAAAGGATGTGGAGGGCTTCGTCAACCAAGCTTACGCCGACATGCCGCGCATCCCGCTTTATCAGCCTTACGTCAACGTCGCGATGCAGAAGAACGTGTCCGGCTACGCGTATTGGTTCCACCGTCGGCTCGACTATCGCACGCTGGCAAAAGGATGAACGTCGCAATCGTGGGGCACGACCAACGGCGTGACCCGGAAAGATCAGCGCTCCCGCCGTGTTCGGACTGATCGCAAAACGACTCTTGTTGGCAATCCCGAATCTTATCGGGGTTGTCATCATTACGTTTCTGCTCACGCGGGCGCTGCCGGGTGATCCCGCCGCATATTTTGCCGGCCCCGCCGCCAATAAGGAGGCGATCGAACAAATCCGTGTGAAACTCGGGCTCGACCGACCGCTGCCGGAGCAATTCGTTCGTTATGTGAAGGACCTCGCGCGCGGCGATCTCGGCGACTCACTGACCACCGGCCAGCCGGTGGTCACGGAGATTTGCAACAGGCTCCCTGCGTCCGCCGAGTTGACGCTATTCGGATTGGTGATTTCGATCTCTATTGCCGTTCCCCTCGGCATTCTCGCCGCGGTAAAGCAGGGCTCCTGGATCGATCACGCCTGCCGTGTGGTCGCGACCGCTGGTGTCTCGCTCCCGGTATTCTTTACCGGACTGCTGCTCGTCTACATCTTCTATTTCCTGCTTGGCTGGTCGCCGGCGCCCCTTGGCCGTCTTGATGTCTTCTACTCGACGCCACCGCAGGTCACCGGCTTTTATTTGATCGACAGCCTGATCGCGCGTGACTTAGGCCTGTTTCGCGCAGCGCTGAGCCAATTGATTCTGCCAGGAGTTACCCTTGGAATTTTCTCGCTCGCACCGATCGCACGCATGACGCGTGCCTCCATGCTTGCCGTTCTCGGGTCGGATTTCGTGCGGACAGCCCGAGCGAGCGGGCTCGATGCCCGCACTGTCATCCTTACTTATGCTTTCCGCAATGCCATGCTGCCCGTGATCACGACCCTGGGCATGGTGTTTTCCTTTCTGCTTGGCGCAAACGTACTGGTGGAAAAGGTGTTTGCCTGGCCCGGCATCGGTTCATACGCAGTCGAGGCACTGATCGCGTCTGATTTCGCGCCGGTGCAGGGCTTTGTGCTGACGATGGCCATTCTTTATGTGGCGCTTAATCTGATCATTGACGTTCTCTATGGCCTGATCGATCCACGCGTGAGGCTTGAAGGATGAGCGAAGCCAATTCCGTTCTTCGGCACGCACGCTATGTGGTTTCGGAAAATCCGGTCACGGGGTTCGCCTTCGCGATGTTCTTCCTTATCGCATTTGCCGCGCTGTTCGGCCCCTACATCGTGCCGCATGATCCCCTCGCAAGCGACACGACGGCGACGCTACAGCCTCCTTCGCTCAAACATTGGTTCGGAACAGATCAGCTGGGGCGAGACATCTTCAGCCGCGTGATGGTTGCAACAAGGCTCGACTTCGCGATCGCATTATCGTCCGTCATCCTCGTCTTCGCGATGGGAGGCCTCGCCGGCATCGCGTCAGGATTCTTCGGTGGCTGGACCGACCGAATTGTCGGTCGCATATCCGATACGATAATGGCCTTCCCCCTGTTCGTCCTGGCGATGGGGATCGTCGCCGCCCTCGGCAACACCGTGACGAACATCGTGCTCGCCACTGCAGTCATCAATTTCCCGCTCTACGTGCGCGTCGCCCGCGCGGAGGCAAACGTGCGTCGTGAAGCCGGCTTTGTCCAGGCGGCACGGCTGTCAGGCAACGGCGAGTTTCGCGTGCTGCTCATGCATATTCTTCCGAACATCATGCCGATCATGATGATCCAAGTCTCGCTTACGATGGGCTATGCAATTCTCAACGCCGCGGGTCTCTCTTTTATCGGCCTTGGCGTGCGGCCACCTACACCAGAATGGGGAATCATGGTCGCGGAAGGTGCCGGTAACATCATCTCAGGCGAATGGTGGATCGCGCTGTTTCCAGGGCTTGCGCTGATGCTGGCCGTGTTCTGCTTCAACCTCCTCGGCGACGGATTGCGGGATTTGGTCGATCCGCAGCGAAGGACATAGTCGCGATGGCAAGACGCACGCGCACGAAAGCCGGTGCCAGGGTGGCGCGCGATGCACCTACTTCGATGCCGCTGCTTGAAGTCCGCGACCTGACCGTTGAGTTCGCGACGCGGCGCGGGATCGTCCGTGCAATCGAGCATGTAAACGTCACTGTGGGTAAAGGCGAGACGCTGGGTATTGTCGGCGAATCGGGTTCGGGCAAATCGGTCACGTCCTTCGCAGTCATGCGCATTCTCGACCGCGCAGGCCGGATTGCTCAAGGCTCCGTGCTGTTCTCCGGCGTAGACCTCACCACCACGCCTGACGCCGATATGCGCGACCTGCGCGGGCGCGAGATGTCGATGATTTTCCAGAACCCGCGCGCGGCGTTGAACCCGATCCGAAAGATCGGCCGTCAGATTGAAGATGTGCTGTTGCAACATGCCCAAGTCGGAAATCGGGATGTTGGCGAGCACGCGATCAAAATGCTCGAACAGGTACGGATTGCACGCCCGCGCGAGCGCTACCATGCGTATCCTTTCGAACTCTCCGGAGGCATGTGTCAACGTGTCGTGATCGCGCTCGCACTCGCCTGCCGCCCGCAACTGCTGATCGCTGACGAGCCGACAACAGGTCTCGACGTCACAACGCAGAAAGCTGTGATGGACCTCGTGGTTGAATTGACACGCGAGCGCGGGATGTCATCGATTTTGATCACCCATGACCTCGGTCTTGCCGCCGCTTACTGCAACCGAGTGGTCGTGATGGAAAAAGGCCGTGTGGTCGAAACCGCAAAGGCCGAAACGATCTTCAGGAAACCGGAACACGCCTATACCCGGAAGCTGATGCGCGCGACACCCCGCCCCGGCGTCTCATTACGCGACTTGTTACCTGAGGGCGATGGCGCCCGAGCACCGACCCCGAAAACGTCTGGCACGCACCGCGCCGGCGGCCCACTCCTGACCGTTGAAAAGCTGGTGAAAGAGTATCCGCGCAAGCGTGAAGTTAGCCTTTTCACCCGTCTGTTCGGCCCCAAACCGCCCATTGAAGAGGAACTCTTTCGCGCAGTTGATGGCGTCAGCTTCAACATCAACCGCGGCGAAAGTGTAGGTCTCGTTGGTGAGTCAGGTTGTGGCAAATCAACGACCTCCATGATGCTGATGCGGCTGATCGACAAAAGCTCGGGGCTGATCATGTTCGATGGCGAGGATATCGGCGAAATCCCGGCGCACGATTTTGCGAAGATCCCTCTGCGCAAACGCATCCAAATGGTTTTTCAGGACCCAACCGACAGTCTCAATCCACGCTACACTGCTGCCCGCGCCATCGCCGATCCGATTTTACGTCTCGGTGAGTCAGACGGCAGGGATGACGTCCGTGCTCGCTGCGAAGAACTCGCGCGCCGAGTTGGTCTGCCGACCGAGTTCCTCGATCGCTTCCCTCATCAGCTCTCGGGTGGCCAGAAAGCACGCGTCGGAATAGCCCGGGCAATCGCGCTCAAACCCGACCTCGTGGTCTTGGACGAGCCAACAGCGGCACTCGATGTTTCGGTCCAGGCGGTTGTGCTTAACCTGCTCCAAGACCTCAAGGATTTGCTTGGAATGAGCTATCTCTTCGTGTCGCACGATCTCAATGTGGTACGTCTGCTCTGCGACAGGGTCATCGTGATGCGCGCCGGACAAATCGTCGAGGAAGGGCTGACAAAACAGGTGCTCTCTGAGCCGCAAACGGACTATACGCGCGAACTGCTCACTGCGATTCCGCATCCGCCGGTGTGATCATGGCCGATCCGCTTAACGACTTCATCGGCACTGCGGCTCTCGCACTGTCGCTTCCGCTAAAGGAAGATTGGAAACCTGCGGTGAAGGCCAATCTCGACGTCACGCTAAAGTACGCTGCTTTTGTCGCCGAATTCGAGTTGCCGGACGATGCCGAACCTGCACCCGTCTTCAAGGCCTGACGCCGCGCCCGACATGGCGTGGAACACCGCGGCTGAGATTGCGGCTTCGGTCGCGGATGGTGGAATGACGGCGACCGCTGTCGTCGATCAAGCTCTTGCACGCATCGCGAAGCTCAACCCGGCACTCAATGCGTTTACGGCCATGACTGCAGAGCGGGCGCGATCACGCGCCAAGGTAATCGACTCTATTCGCGACAGGTCGGCACTTCCGCTCGCGGGAGTCCCTTTCGCCGTGAAGAATTTTTTCGATGTTGCAGGAATCGTGACCACTGCGGGGTCGAAAATAAACCGCAGCGACGCCCCAGCGGATCGGGATTGCCCACTGATCGAGCGACTCGAAGCCGCAGGCGCCATTCTGGTCGGCGCGCTCAACATGGGTGAATACGCCTACGACTTCACCGGTGAGAACGTGCACGACGGCCCCTCGCGCAATCCGCACGACGTAACGCGGATGACCGGCGGCTCTTCCGGAGGTTCCGGTGGTGCGGTTGCGGGCGGCATGGTGCCATTTGCACTCGGCTCCGACACCAATGGCTCGATTCGAGTGCCCTCCTCACTCTGCGGTATTTTCGGTCTCAAGCCGACCTATGGCCGGCTCACACGCGCGGGCACATTTCCGTTTGTATCCAGTTTAGACCATCTCGGGCCTTTCGCACGGTCTGTGCGCGATCTCGCCCTCGCCTATGATGCCATGCAGGGACCGGCAGATGGCGATGGAGCCTGTGCTGGACGCCCTGTCGAGCCGGTGACGCAGGAAGTGGATCGCGGCATCGGCGGCCTCCGGATCGCCACTGCAGGCGGGTATTTTCGAAAAGGCGCATTTCCCGAGGCGATCGAAGCGCTTGATGGCGTCGCCAAAGCGCTCAATGTTAAAGAGCAAGTGGAGTTTCCCGAAGCGGCGCGCGCGCGGGCCGCGGCTTATCTGATTACGGCAACCGAGGGCGCGGCATTGCATCTCGATCGGCTACGGACGCGCGCCGCGGATTTTGATCCGGCCGTTCGCGACCGTCTGCTTGCAGGTGCGATGGTTCCTTCCGCGCTGGTAGTGAAGGCGCAGATTTTCCGCCGCTGGTATCGCGAACGCGCGCTCGCGCTGTTCGAGCGCGTCGATGCGATTCTTGCGCCAGCGACTCCGTGTACAGCCCCGACGATCGGCCAGCAGACGTTCATACTCGACGGCCAGGAACTGCCGGTGCGGCCGAATCTGGGGATCTACACGCAGCCAATCTCTTTCATCGGTCTGCCGGTTGTCGCAGTACCGGTGCCCCTTAAGCCGCTGCCAATTGCGGTGCAGATCATCGCATCTCCCTGGCGCGAAGATATTTCCTTGCGTGTCGCCCGCGCGCTGGAGCAGATCGGCATTGTCGCCGCGCCCAGACCGACACTCGAGGGAGTTGCTTAATGGCGATCAATCCCCCGGAAGGTGCGCACTGCATAGTGAGCTCGGTCGAGAACCCGCGCGAGCACATGTCATGAGCATGACATGTGTCTCAGAGACAGAGCCTACGCCCTTCCCCCGCCGCACTCTCGCTGAAGAGTTACGCTTGCAACTCGCCGACGAAATCCTCAGAGGTGGATTTGCCCCGGGCACGGCGCTTGACGAGACAGCTCTGGCCAGGCGTTTCAGCGTGTCGCGTACGCCGGTACGCGAAGCTATTAGAATGCTTACTGCAAGCGGACTTGTGGAGGTTCGCGCTCATCGTGCCGCGGTCGTCGCGCGCCCCAGTGCGCAACATCTGGCTGATATGTTTGAGGTAATGGCCGAGCTAGAGGGCCTATGCGCGTATTTTGCCGCCGAACGCATGACGAGCGTCGAGCGTCGCGAACTGGAATCCATTCACGAGCGATTGCGCCTCCTGATTCAAAGCGGCGATCCACAACGCTACCATGAAGTGAATGAAGTGTTTCACTCCGCGATCTATAGCGGCGCCCACAACAGCTACCTCGTCGAGATGACACTCGCGACCCGTGGGCGCGTGCAGCCGTTCCGCCGTGCCCAGTTTCGAAATCTGGGACGTCTCGCGAAATCTCATTTCGAGCATGATCGTGTCGTGCAAGCGATCCTGCGGGGCGATCGCGCAACGGCCGCGCAGACAATGCACGCGCATATCATTACGGTGCGCGAACAATACGAGAGTTACAGCGGCTCGCATTAGGCGGGTATCGTCCGTGCAAGGAACGCGCGCCAGCCGCCGAATTCCGTGATTTCGCGTGCGCTTTTTGTGGCGGCCGCTTCGGCAAGAAAGCCCTTAACCCGGCTTCCATCACGCAGCTCGACAGTACCAATCGACAAGGGCGAAGGCACGCCCGCAACGAACCGGCCGAACGCCTCGATCGACAGGCTCCAAACCTCGATTTCGATTGCCGCACCGCCAACTGCACGGAGCAAGCCGGGCTTCGGTGGCTGGGTCGGAAGCAGAAAGAGCCGATACTCCGGCGCCGTGTGCGTCCTCTGCAAAAGGCGCGCGCCCAACTCTTGCAACTCACCGTTCAACGGCAGCCCCGACAAATGTGCCCCCACAACGCCTATTGCGACTTCACCAGGGTGCGCTCTGTTTGTGACAATTGACAATGCCGGCTGCGGCTCCTTCAGCGCGCCAAGCGGAAGTTTGGTGCCCGCATGAAATACGCGGCCAATGCCGGCGATGCGCGCGTCTTTTCCTCCCGGAGCGAGCAAAGTGATGCCGAACGGTATTCCGTCATCTGTGATTGATGCCGGCAGTGCGAGACCGCACAGATCGAGCAGATTGACGAAATTTGTATAGGTGCCGAGCCGGCCGTTGAGCTGGACCGGGTCGGCCAGAACTTCCTTGACAGAGTACACCGTCGGCGCCGTGGGAAGCCCGAGTGCATCGATTGATCGGAATATCTCATCAGAGACGCAACTCAATTCTTTGAGCCGATACAACGCGGCGAAAGTATCCATCGCACTCGGTTGCATGCCTTTGAGAAGGATTTCACGCGTCACCGAATGAATAGCGTCGGGTTTGGATGCAAGCAGCGAGCCGACAGCGAGCGTCCGCTCAGCCACCCAAGGCCCCTCATAAAGAAGGCGAGCGGCCTCGTAGAACGGCTCGATGTCGATCTCCACGACATTGCAGCCTAGGAGTACCAAGCGTTCGAGTGCGGCAGCGTAAGCCGCCTCATATTTTCTGTCGCCGAAGAACAAGCGCTGCATTTTGTGGGGTACGCCCAGCGTCATCCCTGTCGGCATGGCGCCCAGCTCTCCAAGCGGCCTGCTCCGCGAATAAGGATCCGCGCGATCCGGACCGGCCATAACCTGAGATGCGGTCCACGCGTCGTCCACGGTCAACGCGAAAACAGATACACAATCGAGTGTGCGGCACGCCGGGACTACACCTGCAGTCGAAATGACACCAAGGCTCGGTTTCAAGCCGACTATATTGTTCAATCCAGCCGGCACACGACCAGAGCCCGCCGTATCCGTGCCGAGCGCAATCGGTACAATTCCCGCGGCTACTGCAACGGCCGAACCGGAGCTCGAACCGCCGGGCACGAGCTCGGGCTTGAACGTGTTTCTCGGGACGCCGTAGGGCGAACGCACGCCAACGAGGCCTGTCGCGAACTGATCCAGATTGGTTTTGCCCATGACGATCGCGCCGGCCTCGCGCAGACGCGCAACCGCTGTGGCATCCCGCGTCGCCGTGTAAGCGAATTCCGGACACGCCGCCGTGGTGGGAAGGCCGACGACGTCAATGTTGTCCTTTATCGCAACCGGAATGCCGTAGAGCGGCCGCTCACGCATGCTTGCCGGCAGCGCACGCGCCTCCGCTATCGCGTCTTTTTCATCGCGCAGGAAGATGAAGATGGCCGGATCATCGTGTGCACGCAGTCGTTGGTAACTGCGCATAATGGTTTCGGCAGGTGTTTGCTCGCCCGAGCGATGCGACGCAACAATAGCAGCGACTGTTTCAACCAAAAGTTCGCTCTCAAGACCAAGGGTTTGCGTTGCCCGGCGCGGCGTACCCCTGTCTTTTGCTGGAAATACCTCAACACTGCAACTGGAGACCGAACAAACCGGCTGGCGCCGCAGTGCAAGTTACCCCTACTCCGCCCGCTTTCCCTGCTGACAGGGAATTTAGATTGGCATTTTTCCGACCATACGACCCTGCCGCACCCTTGGCTTTCATACTCTGACGTTACGTGATCTTTACGTATTCAAAGTCGCCTGGCTTATTATCGATTCCGACCTTCGGAGGTGCAATCCAACTTGCGAACTTCCCGCGTTCGATTACGGGCTGCATAAGACTCTCGATGAAATCTCCATCAGAACTCGAAGGCAGCCAAGCATCCTTACTCTTTTGCCACGCGGCCTTGTCCATCAGATCGCCAGCTGGCGTCGCCACAACGTCGCGAAACTCACCGATATGGCGGTGGAAAGCAACGTGTGGCAGCTTCAATTCGAACTTGATGCCGGTGACCTCAATGATCTTATTCCAGCGTGCGACGCCCTTATTACAGTCGTTGGTATAGTCATCGCGAAGTCGCATATTGAGCGCGGTCAGCGCTGGCTCGTCGACTCGCTTGACCTCTCCGTTGATCAACTTAAGCACAGGGTAGACCTCACTCTTGAGCTGATGGTCGTCCTGTAGTCGGTTCTCTTGGAAACGTCCCTTGAGCCCTGAATTAAAGGCGTTGGCAGCGTTGGTCGAAACCTCGGAGCCAAATAAGTCCAGCGCCAGCGAATAGTGTAGGTTGAGTTTCTTCTGGATAGTCGGCAGATCGACTACGCCGAGCTTTCTTACGTTAGCAACGTCGTATGGATCGTCTAGGCCGGCTTGTACCATCGCCTCGCAAGTACGCTGCACCGTTCGGCCAATTCCGGTTTCACCAACAAACATATGATGCGCTTCTTCGGTCAACATGAAGCGACATGTGCGCGATAGTGGGTCGAAGCCCGACTGAGCTTGCGCTTCCAGTTGCATCTTGCCATCACGATCAACGAAGAACGTGAACATGAAGAATGACAACCAATCCGGTGTCTTCTCGTTAAACGCGCCCAGCATGCGCGGTGTGTCCGGATCGCCGGAGCGACGCTGTAGCAAAGCTTCCGCTTCATCGCGGCCATCGGTGCCAAAGTATTTTTGCAGCAGATAGACCATCGCCCAGAGATGACGCCCCTCCTCCACGTTGACTTGGAACAAGTTGCGCATGTCGTAGAGGGAGGGCGCGGTCTTGCCGAGATGGCGTTGCTGCTCGACCGAGGCCGGTTCGGTATCGCCCTGAATGACGATTAGGCGGCGCAACATCGCGCGGTATTCGCCTGGTACTTCTTGCCAGGCCGGCTCGCCTTTATGTTCGCCAAACGGAATCGTACGACCCTCAGCCGCCGGCGCCAACAGTATGCCCCAACGATATTCCGGCATGCGCAAGTAGTCGAATTTGGCCCAGCCTTTGGAGTCAACGCTGATGGCGGTGCGTAGATAGACCAGCGACTCCTGGAAGCCTTCCGGCCCCATATCCTTCCACCAGCTGAGGTACCCGGGGTGCCATTTCTCGAGCGCACGTTTGACGCGCACATCGCTCCCGAGGTTGACGTTGTTAGGGATTAGCCCATCGTAATCGACTTGCTGGATACTCATGGCTACACCCTTTCTTTGTCGAAAGTTGCTTTCACGCCGCTGCCGTAGAGCTTAAGAGCGCCGCGCTCGCCGACGGAATTAGGCCGCTGAAAGATCCAGTTTTGCCACGCCGTCAGTCGACCAAAGATTTTCGTTTCCATCGTTTCCGGCCCGGCGAACCGCAGATTAGCTTCCATGCCGGTCAATGAATCGGGCGAGTGGCTGGCGCGCTCTTCAATCATCACCCGCAGTTCGTCATCCCAGTCGAAATCTTCGTAGGCGAAAGTGACGAGGCCAAAATCAGACGCCTCCTCACCCTGGAGCGCCACACCAATTTTTTTCTCAGCGTTCTCAAGCGCTGCAGGTTCGCCAAGAAAACGACTCTGCAAGCGCGTGAGCCCATTACCCATAGGGTAGAACCCGAAATTGGCGCGTCCGAGGGTAAGCGAGGCAGGCCCGCGATTGTCGCCCTCGCGCGTACCTATCAGCATCAAAGAGCGATCGGCAGCGAAGGCGAGCTCGGCCAGCGTTCCGGCAAAGCACGAGCCCGGCTCGACAAGCGCAAAAAATGTCTTGGCAGTGACATCCATTCGTTTGAACACCCGCTTGAGGTAGTGGCAGATCTCACGCATCAGCCAATCGCCATTGGCCTTTGCAAGGAAGTCATCGTGTTCTAGCACCGCCTTCGCGTTGCCATCCGTACGTAGCAATACGACGTTGATGGACGGCTCGTTTACGCGCAAATGGAGGATGGCATCTTCCAGTTCACGCGCTACTGTGAGTGGCCAAAACTTGTCACCCAGCGCGTGGGCAGCATCGACAGAAACTGGTGTCGGCTGCGTAGGCCCGCGTACGGTAACAGTCGCCACCGAACGAGCCTGCTCGACTTCAACCTCGACATGTGAATAGGAAATGCGCGCGCCTTCGATTTTGCGCTGCAGAGGCGTAAGCTTGATCCCACCCGAGATTGGACGATCTGAGCGCTTCGCCAACTCGTGTGCGCGCGCGGCCACTGCATCTTTCCATTTTGAAGGCGGCACGACCTCGTCAACCAGTCGCCAATCGACCGCTTTCGTACCCCGAATTCCTTCCTCGGTGGAACAGAAGAAATCAGCACGGTCGCGCCGCACCTTGCGCTTGTCAGTGACGCGCGTGAGCCCGCCCGTGCCGGGCAGCACTGCGAGCAATGGCGTCTCCGGTAAAGACACCGTTGAGCGGCGGTCATCTACAAGCATGATGTGATCAGTAGCGAGTGCCAGTTCGTAGCCACCACCAGCGCAGCTACCGTTGACTGCACACATATAGACCTGGCTGGAATTCTCGCTGGCATCCTCGATCGCCAGACGCGTCTCGTTGGTGAATTTGCAGAAATTAACTTTGTGACCGTGCGTCGCCTTGCCGAGCATGCGAATGTTGGCACCAGCGCAAAACACACTGTCCTTGCCGGACTGAATGACGACGCAATGCACTTCGGGATGCTCGAAGCGTAGACGCTGAACTGCGTCGTTGAGTTCAATGTCGACAGCCAGGTCATACGAATTGAGCTTGAGCTCATAGCTGTCCGACAGGCCGCCAGCCGGATCTACATCCATAATCAAATAGGCAATCTCGCCATCGCGCTCGATACGCCAATGGCGATAGCGCGAAGGATCCGTCTGAAAATCGACTGCTTGCATGACTCCCTAGGCGCGGGAAATTCCCCGTCACCACCTCCCAATATGCATTATTTTGCAGTACCGTAACACCCTGGCTCGATAGCTACAACCCTCGTATTCAATCTGACAAACCAGCACGCTGACGCTAACACCAAAATAGCTGCTAGTTCTTTGGTATCAGCACATTAGAGCTCTCTAGGCGGATTGCATTTACTCGTGAAGTCCTGCATGCTGTTCCGGAACTATATTGCAGACTGGAACTTATGACCACCAACGAAACAAAATCCGGTCAGCGCCGCGACACGGGCGCTTATCTGCGCCAGGTTGGCGAGCGTGTGCGAACACTACGCAATCAACGCGGCATGACGCGGAAAGCGTTGGTGCAGCACGCGCGGATTTCAGAACGTTATCTCGCTCAGCTCGAACTCGGGAAAGGCAATTGCTCTATCTTGTTGCTGCGGCGCATCGCGCGTGCCATCGGCGTACCTGTTGCGCAAATCGTGCAAGAGGGGCCCGAGCCGGCGCTCGATCTGGTGCTGCTGTCACAGTTCCTTGAACGGCTGTCGCCCACCGCACTCGTCGACGCGCGCGACCTGCTACTCCAGCATTTCCGCGAACCATCAAATGACGCCCGCCGCCGTCGCATCGCGCTAATCGGCCTGCGCGGCGGTGGTAAATCTACACTCGGACGACTGTTGGCAGAACGACAAAATGTGCCATTCATCGAACTTGACCGCGAGATCGAAAATCGCAGTGGCGCACCGTTAAGTGAAATTTTTGACATGTTCGGTCAGGACACCTTCCGTCGTGCCGAACGGGAAGCTCTCGACGACGTGTTACGGCGGCACGGGCATTTTGTGATCGCCACCAGTGGTAGCATCGTGACCGAGCCGGGCACGCTCGAACTCCTCCTTACATCATGCTTTACGATCTGGGTGCGCGCTGAACCAGAAGAGTATATGAAGCGCGTCATGGCGCAGGGTGACATGAGGCCGATGGCAAAAAGTGCACGCGCTATGGAGGATCTGGTTTCGATTCTTAGAAGCCGTGAACCACTCTACTCAAAGGCGGATGCGGTTCTGATGACCAGCGGTAAGACCCCACAGCAAAATCTCGACGAACTGCTTCTTCTCTCACGCAATCCTGCTTCGCAACCCGCTCGCCGTTTGGGCGTTATTTAATTCAAACCACAAGACATGGAGCCGGCGGTGCCGGAGTTAAGAGTGAGTGAGCATATTAAAACAGACGTGCTGATCATCGGAGCGGGGCCAGTTGGCCTCTTTGCCGTTTTCGAGCTCGGTCTGCTCGATATCAAGGCGCACCTCGTTGATATTCTCGACAAGGTAGGCGGCCAATGCGCCGAGCTATATCCCGAGAAGCCCATCTACGACATTCCCGGCATTCCGATCATCAGCGGCCACGGCCTGACCGAAGCCTTGATGCGACAGATCAAGCCGTTTCATCCCACGTTCCATCTCTCGGAGATGGTGACGACGCTGGAAAAAATCGGCGATCCCCTCTTCCGCCTGCGCACCGATGCCGGCAAGACCTTCGAGGCGAAGTGCGTCGTCATCGCGGCCGGCGGCGGGTCATTCCAGCCGAAGCGTCCGCCGATCAATGGCATCGAACCTTACGAGGAAAAATCGGTCTTTTATGCCGTGCGCAAGATGGAGACCTTCCGCGGCAAACGCCTTTTGATCGTCGGTGGCGGCGACAGTGCGCTTGACTGGACGCTCAATCTACAACCGATTGCGGAAAAACTGACGCTGGTGCACAGGCGTGATGACTTCCGCGGCGCGCCGGACAGCGTGAACAAGATGCGTGCGCTGGTTGCTGCCGGCGGAATGGACCTGAAGATCGGCCAAGTCACGGCATTGGAAGGTGCTGAGGGCAAGCTCGCCGCCGCATCGATTAAAGGCAATGACGGTGCTCTGACGCGTGTCGACGTCGATGCCATGCTTCCATTTTTCGGTCTGACGATGAAGCTTGGCCCGGTTGCGGACTGGGGTCTGACAATGGAAGACGAACTGATCCCGGCCGACACCGGCACCTTTGAAACCAGCGTTCCCGGCCTGTTTGCGATTGGCGACATCAACACCTATCCGGGCAAGCTCAAGCTGATCCTTTCCGGTTTTCACGAGGCCGCTTTGATGGCGCAGAAGGCGCACCGCTATGTGTATCCGGAGAAGAAACTGGTGTTCCAGTACACGACCTCGTCCACCAGTCTGCAGAAGAAACTCGGCGTCGCCTGACGTTTCGTCTTGATTTTTATTCACTCGGTCGTTCGACCCGGCATGCCGAAAATCACCTATATCGAACACGATGGGACGAAACACACAGTCGATGCCGAGCTCGGCTCAACGGTGATGGAAACGGCCCTGCGCAACGACATTGCCAGCATCGTCGCCGAATGCGGTGGTGGCTGTACCTGCGCAACCTGCCTCGTTCATGTTGACGAAAAATGGTTCGAGACCGTCGGCCCACCTTCAGCCGAAGAAGAAGAGCAACTCGATGCGGCCTTTGAGGTGAAGCCAACCTCTCAGACTCTCCTGCCAGATCAAGGTCACCGAAGCGCTCGATGGGCTGATTGTTTACACGCCGGCCTACCAAGGCCGTTGAACAACGCACTTTACCCAGCCTTCGATTGCCAAAGGCCTTTCGCGTTACTGACGATAGATTTGCAGTCGTCGGCTGAAAGATCGATAAGGCCAGCGCATAGTGAACATGGAATGACATCGTTATTCACGATGCGCTCGATCGGCTCAGGACTGAGTTCGCCGCAATCCGGACACGGTACGTTGATGATAGTCATGGTAACGTCTGATTTCATGGCGGCGTCCTCAATCGATCAAGTCACGTGTGAAATCACCATTGCGGGTGTTATAGAAAGGCACACGCAGATCGGGTCTGAGACCTGCTCGTAGGAGGGCTTGCAGTTCTTCGAGCACCAGACTCAGTGATAACCGGAAGATCCAGCCTCCTTGCCGCGTCGATCGGCAGCCACGTTAGTTCGATAAGTTCAGCGTCAGGGTGAATGATATTTTCCAGCCGATGGATGATGGCGTCGCTATCGACGCAAAAGAAACGCGCATCAAAGCGCCTTGCAAACCCAGGCGGGGTAACCGCTCGAGCGATAAACTGCAATAACGACGGATCGGGATAGAACCCGGTTTGCAAGAACTTGCTCCAAGGACCTGGCGGTACCCTCTCTTTGGCCGCTGCTTTGGCCCCGATCACTAGCCCAGTTTCCTCAAAAGTTTCACGAATGGCCGCTAGTGCAAGCGCCTGGGCATCCAGGCCACTTTGAAACTTGGTATTCACCAACAATTTTCTCTCGATGTCGGCGTGCAGTGGCTTCGCAGCCTGCATTGCGCGGTCGGTGGTATCGACACGGCCACCGGGGAATACGAATTTTCCAGGCAGGAATACATGGCGCGCGTGACGTCGGCCAAGCAGGACCTTGGGCTCGTCTTTCGCTCGGTCGATGATGATGAGCGTGGCGGCATCGTTGGGTTCAACCCCCGTGTGATAGCCGACACGCTCTCCGTCAACAAGGTGACGAGGTACCGTTGCCACGTCAGTTATCCTCGCGGTCGCGAACGCACCATGAAACTATCGTACGTGTACTCTGCAACCTGCCACCACAGATATTGATCGTTGCGGAACGCGATCATCATTTCGATCATTTTCTTGAAGTCGGCATTTTTCGCCGAGATTTCCGCCCACAGCTCGTTGGTCGCCTTTAAGCAAGCTTCCATAACCTCGTAGGAGAATGGCCGAAGCTGCGCGTTATTGGCCACAAGTCGCTTGAGCGCTGCTGGATTCTGCGCGTCGTATCGCGCCTGCATCCAGGTGGTGGCGTAGTTCGCAGCATTGATGATCGCAGCTTGATAGCCTTTCGGTAGTTCGTTCCACTTCGCCAAACTAATAAAGCCATGTAGACTTGGGCCGCCTTCCCACCAACCGGGAAAGTAATAGTACGGCGCGACCTTGTAGAAACCGAGCTTCTCGTCGTCATAAGGTCCGATCCACTCAGCGGCGTCGATCGTTCCTTTTTCAAGCGCCGGATAGATATCGCCACCGGCGAGCTGTTGGGGAACGACGCCAAGCTTTTGTAGAACTTGACCCGCGATGCCGCCAATGCGGAACTTCAATCCTTTGAGATCCTCCGGCGTCTTGATCTCCTTACGGAACCACCCACCCATCTGAGTTCCGGTGTTACCCAGAGGCAAAGCGTAAACGTTGTATTTTTTAAAGAATTCGTTGAATGCCTCGTTGCCGCCGCCCTGATACAGCCATGCGTGCTGTTGACGCGCATTGAGACCAAACGGTACTGACGCTGCGATGGCGAACGTCGGATCCTTTCCGACGTAATAGTAAGATACCGAGTGCGCCATCTCGACCGTTCCATTCGAGGCGGCATCGAATGCCTGCAATCCCGGCACGATCTCGCCCGCCGCAAACACGCTAATCTTGAAACGGTTGTCGGTGAGCTCGGCGACCTGCTTGGCGAAAACTTCGGCTCCTCCATAGGTGGTGTCGAGAGACTTCGGAAAGCTTGAGGTGAGCCGCCAGCTGATTTCCGGCGCGCTTTGCGCGATTGCAGGCATGGCAACGGCTGTCGACGCAAATACGGCGCCTGACGCGGTAAGAAACTCTCGACGTTTCATAACTTTATCCTCCTTGGTGGTTTTGTTGCTTTGCCCTGTCCTACTCCGCGGCAGCGGCAAACTGGCTTTGTTGCTTGGTTGAGAACGGGAATTTGCTGACCTCTTTCGCCAACGCCAGGCCCTCGGGGTCGGCCGTCGCTGCGTTGCGCGCAGCTTTGATTGCACGCGCCACCATCGCTGGTTCCAGAGACAAATTGTCGAAATAGGTCTTCGCAATCAGATCGAAATTCCGAACCGCGCGCACGTGCGTATCGCCATAGCCTTTGATGAGCTGGCCACAAGCGGCGATTTCACCCGCCAAAGCTACGTCGCGCGATGCTGCTCTTGCGATGGCATCAAGCCATTTCTCGATACGCACCTGCTCCTCTTGGTAACGCCAAGTATATGGCCGCCACCACCGCAAGCCGGCAAGAAGCCGGAGTAGAAGAAATCCAGCGATACTAGTCGAACGGATATGCATGCCGACATTGAAACGGTGTCGCCATCCGCGCCGGTTAGCAGCGCTGTAGAGTGAGCGACCGAGGGGAGCGGGCAGAACCGAACAAAACTCTTCAATGCCGGGCTTGAGGAAATCTACGACGCGGACGATATCGCCATCACTTGCGCGTACCTCTTTTCGAATGCGGCCGCGCCGGTAAGAGCGGGTCTTAAGATCAGCGACCCGGATCACGTCTTCGTAACTCATCCACAGCGCCAAGTATCGCGCGGTTTCCCGTGTCACCTCGAAATTTGTACTACCGGCATCTCGCTCGAAAGGCACGATTCTGCTAAGCCGATCAAGATAGAGTTGCGCGTAGGAGCGGTCCTGATAGTCCACGAGCCGCTCAACGCCATGCGCAATGATCTCCTGTGCTGGTTGCGGGAAATTCCCCACAACCAAAGCCGAATTTGCCTTTGGCAGCGTTGTCGCCGCAGCAATTTCAGGCTCTCGCACCTTGAGTGCGTTTTCAAAACCCAGAGAAAACCCGGCCAGATTGCTATCGACGGCTTTTCCGGCCTGGCGTATGGCAGTTTCAGCAATCGTGCGATCGAATGGTACAGCGTCCGAGGCGACCAGCGCACCGAATAGAATCGCGTTGACCGGCCTGCCACTGACACGCATCAGCTCATTCGCATCGAACAAGATTGTACGCCGTGCTAGTTCACACGCGGCATTGATGATTCTGCCGCCGTCGAACCGGCCGTCAGCCATTGCAGTTCGCTCACCAATGGCAAAGACACGACTCGTTGAGGCAATTAGCGTCGTGCGCCCTGGCGTCACGTATCCATTTTGGATTGCGCGGCCGGCCTCAATCAGTTCGGACGCAATGACGACATCCACATCGCCGGGTGTCGGCGTCAGCGCCAAAACCGGCTGCGCGCCGCGCAACGCGTCCAGCTTTTGAGGGAACAGCTCAAGGTAATATGTGGTCGCACCGGTTCGCTGCGCCACTCCGGGAATGGACGTGCTCTGGATCGGGTATCCCGCAAGGCTCGCTGCGGCCACGATCCAGTCAGCAAGTACGCCGCCGCCCTCACCGCCGAGCGCGGCGATCAGAATGTTACTCGTGCGCGTGCTCATTGCACCGAGGACGGCACAGGCCGCCGACTCTGCAACAAACTAATGACCGTTCGTCGCACAGCATCGATAAAGCGATCCCAAACATTTGGGTTTTGAATGACCTCGGCGCGATAGAATGATGGACACAAAACAGCCGCATGGGCGACTTCGCCGCACAGACCGCAACCGACGCAGTTGTTGTCGACCTGCGCTACCGGGTCCTTGCGCAGTGGGTCGGGATTGGGCGCGATCGTCAATGATGGGCAGCCTGACAGGCGGATACACGAATGATCGCCGGTGCAGGTATCGGGATCAACGCCGAAGCGCGCTCTTACCACGCGCTTGCCTTCACTGAGCGCTTTCGCGATCTGCGGGCGGATGCGGCGCTGACGCGCCAATTGGCATTCACCGTCAGCGATGATGACCTTCAACCCACGGACCGGTGTCGTGCTGGCCTTGATGATCGCTTTGGCCATGTCGGCCACGCCATAGGAATAGAGGGTCTTGAGCCACTTAACCCCCATCGTTTTCAACACCGTGTCGATACGGGGGCGCTGCGCCTCCACGACCTTGTCGCCGTCCGGCGAAGATGGGATGCGCTGGCCGCCGGTCGCCGCTGCATAGCCGTTCTTCATAATGATGAGAATGCCGTCATCACCGTTGGCGAGCGCGCCAGCGACACCGGTGGTCAGTCCATTGTGCCAAAAGCCGCCGTCACCCATAATATTTATGACACGCTGCTTGAAATTCGGGGCGACCCCCGCGCCGCTGGCAAGACCGAGGCCATAGCCGAGCATGGTGTTGCCAATATTGAACGGCGGCAGCGACGCAAAGATATGACAGCCAACGTCACCGGTGATGTGCGTTTTGCCGACAGTTCGCTCGGCGATCTTTATGGCGCTGAACACCGGCCGTTCCGGACAGCCGACACAAAACCCGGGCGGTCGCCCCGGCACTGGCTCGCCCAATAAGACTCGCCGCTTTCGCCTTGATCTCAGCGACATCCTGGACGGCCGCGTTCCAGACTCCCTTGCGGTCGTTTTCTGGCCACGCCTTCGTAAGGAACTGCGCCAAGCCTTTAAGCATTACCTCGCCTGTGTATTCGCCGGCCTGCGGCAGGCAGTCCTTGCCGTGGATGGCGGTCGACGTGACGTTGCGTTCCTGCAAGATGGCGCGGACCGCTTGTTCGAGATAATTCGGCTGCCCCTCCTCCACCATCAGCACCGCAGCTTTGCCCTCGCAGAAATCGACGATCTCCTTCGGCACGAGCGGATAGGCCACGTTGAGGACGTAAATCGGGATGTCAGTCACACCGAAGGCATCGGCAAGATTGAGCCGCTGCAAAGACCGCAGCACACCATTGTACATTCCGCCCTGAACGATGATGCCGGTGCGCGAATGAGTGCCTGGTATCACTTCATTGAGCTTATGACGCGAAATGTAATCGACTGCCGCCGGCCAGCGCGTATCGACTTTGTTGCGCTCCTGCGAATAAGTCCATGGCGGTAAGCAGAAGCGCGCGAGATCACTTCGGGGCTCTTCTAGCGGATGCAGTCGGGAAATTTCCGGTGCACGATTGTCCTTGCAGGCGAAACTGCCGTGCACATGACAAGCGCGGATGCGCAGCTCCAGCATCACCGGAGAATTGCTCGCCTCGGACAACGCGAAACCATGTTCAACCATTTTCACGATCGTCGGTAGATTCGGCCGCGGATCGAGCAGCCAGATCTGCGACTTCATAGCGAAAGCATGGGTGCGTTCTTGAATGATGCTGGCACCCTCGCCATAGTCTTCGCCGACGATGATTAGCGTTCCGCCAATCACTCCCGCCGAGGACAAATTGGACAAGGCATCGGACGCGACATTGGTGCCAACCACTGACTTCCAGGTCGCCGCGCCGCGAATCGGATACTGGATTGAAGCGGCGAGCATTGCCGCCGCCGCGGCTTCATTTGCCGCAGGCTCGAAATGCACGCCGAGGTCGTCGAGGATATCCTCAGCATCGGTTAGCACGTCAACCAAATGCGAGACCGGCGCACCCGGATAGCCGCTGATGTAGCTCACACCCGATTGCAACAGCGCCTTGGTGACAGCGAGAATACCCTCGCCATGGAATGTCTCGCCTTCGCCGAGGTGCAGGCTTTTCACTTCTTCCTTGAAGGAACGTTCCATCGTTTCCTCCGCCGTTTTCGGACCGACGCTGCGGAAGGATAGTGCAGGCCGCGATTTGGTCGAAGGCCAAGGGGCAAGGGCAAGGGGCAAGCCCCGACGAACTTTGCGTTCCACCAAAACTGGAATAGTGTTATACCAATTTAGAGACGACACAAGGCTTTTGGAAAAGGGCCACGCGCTGAGTAAAAACGCGCAAGATCATGGGAGGGATCGAATGAAAAGACTGCTCACCACCGCCGCTGCGTTGGCATTTGTCGCAGGGATTGCGCACGCCGAAATCAGAATTGGTTCGGTATTGTCGGTTACCGGGCCGGCCTCTTTTCTGGGTGACCCCGAAAAGAAAACACTCGAAATGTATGTCGCCGATATCAATGCGGCCGGCGGCGTGAATGGCCAGCAGATCAAGGTCTTTATCTATGATGACGGCGGCGACGCTAACAAGGCGCGTACTTTTGCGACGCGTCTTGTCGAGGAAGACAAGGTTGATGCCGTGGTCGGCGGTTCTATCACGGGTACTTCACTGTCGATGCGGGACATCTACGAAGACGCCAAAATTCCCTACATCGCGCTCGCTGGCGCAGCGGCAATCGTGGTTCCGGTGCGCCCCTACGTATTCAAGACCCCACATACCGAACCAATGTCCTGCGGCAAGATTTTCGAAGATCTGACCAAACGCAAGCTGACGAAGATTGCGCTGATTTCCGGGACCGATGGCTGGGGCAAAGCCATGCGCGAGGAATGCCTGAAGATGGCGCCCGAATCCGGAGTCACCGTCGTGAAGGACGAAATTTACGGCGCCACCGACAGCGACATGACGCCGCAACTGACCAACATCAAAAATACCGCCGGCGTGCAAGCCGTCATCAATTGCGGCTTCGGCCAAGGGCCTGCAATCGTCACCCGCAATTATCGTCAGCTCGGCATCACCGCCCCGTTCTATGAAAGTCATGGGGTTTCGTCGAAAAGCTATATCGATCTCGCGGGACCGGCGGCGGAAGGCGTCCGGCTGCCGGCAGCAGCTCTGCTGGTCGCCGATAAACTTCCTGACAGCGACCCGTTGAAGAAAGTGGCGATGGAATACAAGACCAAGTTTGAGAAGACTACTGGCCAGCCTGTCTCAACCTTTGGAGGCCACATGCGCGACGGCCTCTTCATCCTGGTCGAGGCGATGAAGCGCGCGAAATCAGCCGACAAGGCTAAGGTCCGCGACGAAATCGAGAAGACGAAGGGCTTTATCGGCACCGGCGGGGTGGTCAACATGTCGCCCAAGGATCACCTTGGCCTCGACCTAACCTCATTCCGTATGCTCGAGATCAAGAATGGCGACTGGGTGCTGGTAAACTAGGCGCTCCGTCACGCGCAATATTCGGGACATGGCACTGCCGGCTTCTTTCAATGCGAAGAAGCCGGCTTCCCGACCTCTTCTGCAGGGATTTCGTTCGGCTACAATTGCCGCGGCTGAACACATCAGCCCCAGGGGTGGACAAGCTTGGCTGAGTTTCTGCAGTTCGCATTTTCCGGCGTGACCGTTGGGGCGATCTACGCCCTGGTCGCGCTTGGATTTACACTGATCTTCAACTCGTCCGAAGTCGTGAACTTCGCCCAAGGCGAGTTCGTAATGCTCGGCGGCATGACCACGGTATTTGCCGCCGGCGCCGGGGTGCCTCTGCCGCTGGCGGCTTTGCTGGCGATCATCTTCACAATCGCGGTGGGCTTGCTTCTTCATCGGCTCGCGATCGAGCCAGCGCGCGGAGCAACACCAGTGACGCTGATTATTATTACGATCGGCGCATCGATCTTGCTGCGCGGGCTCGCGGCAATTTTCTTCGACAAGAACTACCATAGCTTGCCACCTTTCATCAGTGGTGAACCGATCATCGTTGCAGGTGCCGCGCTATTGCCGCAAAGCCTTGTCGTGCTCATGGGCGTTGCCCTGGTTGTTGTTCTTCTTTGGGCATTTCTCGCGCACACAATGACCGGCAAAGCGATGGTGGCTATCGCTGCCAACCGGTTGGCAGCGCGGCTCGTCGGGATAAACACCTCTGCGGTTGTTGGATTGTCGTTTATGATTTCGGCGGCAATCGGCGCTTTCGGCGGCATTCTTGCCGCGCCAATCACGCTGACCAACTATGACGTCGGCACTATGCTGGCGCTGAAGGGATTTGCTGCCGCCATGCTCGGCGGAATGGGAAGTCCGCTCGGCGCAGTCGCTGGCGGCTTGTTGCTCGGTCTGCTTGAGGCCTTTGCCGCTGGATACATCTCCTCGCAATATAAGGACGCAGTCGCTTTCATCGTCATTCTTCTCGTGCTGTTTGCAATGCCGCAAGGCCTGTTCGGCAGCAGCAAGGTCGAGCGGGTTTGACATGGCCCGTTTGTTGAACAACCCGTTCCTGCTTGTCATTGGCCTCGCGCTGGTGGTTGCGGTGCTGCCGCCATTCTTACCATCTACATTCTACGTTCGCGTGGTGGCGTTGGTCTTCATCAACGCGCTGGCTGTACTCGGCCTCAATCTTCTGATGGGATTTGCCGGCCAAGTCAGCCTAGGCCATGCGGGCTTTTTCGGCATCGGCGCCTATGCGGTCGCCGTCGGACCAACACACCTTGGCTTGCCAACGTGGCTGGCGCTGATCTGCGGCACAGCACTCGCGGCATTACTCGCTCTCATCGTCGGACGGCCAATCCTGAAACTCCGTGGCTACTATCTCGCCGTCGCTACGCTAGGCATGGGCGTGCTGATCGCCATGGTGATCTCCAACGAAGCGCAGATTACCGGCGGCCCGAACGGTATGCCGGTGCCCCGTCTGGTCCTCTTCGGCTGGCGGGCGGTGGGACCGCAGGTCTGGTACTGGATTTCGGGAATCACGCTGGTGATCGGTGTGTGGATCGCAATCAACTTGATCGAAAGCCCGACCGGACGCGCATTCCGCGCCATCCATGACAGCGAAACGGCCGCACGCGTCCTCGGCGTGAACGTGGCGCACTACAAACTGACGGCGTTCGTTCTGTCGGCCGTCTATGCTTCGGTCGCCGGCAGTTACTTCGTGCTGTTCGACGGCTTTGTCACTCCGGATACGGCAAGCTTCCTGCGCTCGATAGAGTTCGTGGTCATGGCGGTGCTCGGAGGCCTTGGCTCGATTTTCGGCAGCATTGTCGGCGCCGCCATCCTCGTTCTGCTGCCGCAATTTCTGACGGTGTTCCACGACTACGAGCACATCGTGCTCGGGGCGATCATGATCGCGTTTCTGATCTTTCTGCCCGCCGGCATCGTTCCGGCTGCGTCATCATTACTGGGACGGCGGCCGGCATGAGCATCCTGGTGGTCGAGGACTTGGCAATCACGTTCGGCGGTTTGGTCGCCGTCGATGGCGTCAACTTTTTGGTGGAGCAAAACGAAATCTTCGCGGTGATCGGCCCGAACGGCGCCGGCAAAACCACCTTGTTCAATATGGTGAGCGGCCTGTACCCGCCACAGCGCGGCCGTATTCTGCTGGCGGGCGAAGATGTCACTAACCTCGCCCCGCATGAGCTTGCACGCCGAGGATTGTCGCGCACGTTTCAAAACCTCCAGATATTCTTTCGTATGACCGCGATTGAGAATGTGATGGTGGGCCGTCACCTGCACGAAAAGCGCAATGTGCTCTCACACCTTTTCACGCTGCCGTCGGTCCACCGACAAAATCGTGAAACGCGAGGCAAGGCCGCCGAACTGCTGGCGTTGGTCGGCCTGGCTGACGTCGCCGAACAACCTGCCGGAACCTTGCCCTACGGTGCGCTCAAGCGATTGGAGATTGCCCGGGCCCTGGCGACTGAACCGAAAGTACTTCTGTTGGATGAGCCGGCGGCGGGTTGTAATCCGGTTGAAACCGAAGAGATCGACACCGTGATCAAGGCGATCGCCGCGCATGGTGTAACGGTGGTGCTCGTCGAACACGACATGCGGCTGGTGATGAGAATTTCGAGCCGTATCCATGTGCTCGACCGCGGACGCACGCTCGCCGAAGGGAAAGCCCGAGACATTCGTTCTAACCCCGCGGTAATCGCCGCCTATCTTGGCGGCACTGGCGCACAGGGAGCAGCCCTTGCTCAGAGTTGACAACCTCGCTAGCCGCTACGGGCGCATCGAGGTGCTGCATGGCGTCTCACTTCAAGTGCAGACCGGCGAGATCGTTACACTGGTCGGATCGAATGGCGCCGGCAAGACCACGCTTCTGCGGGCCATTTCCGGCGTCCAACCAATCTCCAATGGCAGCATCCATTTTGCCGAGTCACCAATCGACGGTTTGCGTGCGCATCAACGTGTGGCGCGCGGCATCGCTCAGGTGCCGGAGGGCCGCCAGGTCTTCGCCCCGCTGTCCGTGGAGGACAATCTTCGGCTCGGAGCCTTCACGCGCAATGATAAGGAAATCGACGCCGATCTGGACCAGGTCTATTCGACGTTCCCAGCGCTCGCCGAGCGCCGCGGCTCCCCGGCGGGGGCTCTGTCGGGCGGCCAGCAGCAAATGCTTGCCATCGGCCGTGCGCTGATGGCCCGACCAAAGTTAATGCTGCTCGACGAACCCTCGATGGGGTTGGCGCCGGCGCTGGTCGAGCAAATCTTCACGATCATCAGCGGGCTGAAAGCGCGCGGGCTGACCGTTCTGTTGGTCGAGCAAAACGCCAATGCGGCCCTTGCCATCGCCGACCGCGGCTATGTGATCGAAACCGGCCGTATTGTGATGAGTGGTCCCGGCCGCGAATTGTCGAACGACCCGCGTGTGCGTAGCGCTTATCTAGGAATTTAGAAACACGTCTTCGCTCTAGCGTGCACGCGCTTTCTTCGTGGTCTTTCCTTTTCCGCGAGGGCGAGAGCCGTTGGCTCGCGCTCCGGGTTTGACCAAGAGGCCGGCAAAAATCGAATCGAGCTGGTAATTGATATAGGCATCGAGATCGCCCACCGCCCTAACTTCGCGCGTGTGCAAGGCGATCATATGGGCAATAAACATCACGTCGAGGCCCGCCAGGCGTGCCGGCACATTGCGGAAGATGCCGGCCTCGATACCCCTGGCGATGATATTCTCAAAATAGGAAATCACGCTCGACACCGTCGCGATCACGTTGGCACGCGGCTCCGACGGCAAGAACCCGACCTCGCGGTAAAGCAATCGGATCGGACGGCGGAAGCGGCTAACGATCTGGCAGTAGCTGGCGAAACCGATCTCCAGCGAACGCTCCGGCGAATCCGGATCGAGGACGGTCTCCGACAGACGTTGCGCGATGTTGTTCATCAAGTCCTGAGCAACCAGGTAGAGAATGTCCTCTTTTGAGGAAACGTACATGTACAGGCTGGCAACGTTGAACGTGCATGCGCGTACGATGTCCCGGATCGAGGTGTTATGAAAACCGCGCTCCAAAAACATCTTGGTCGCGACCTCGATCAGCTCCGTGCGGCGATGTGCGACGCGCTCCGGATTCTTGATCGTGGTCGGAATGTGAGAGGCGTGCCCCCTGTAAACGGGTTGCACTTTCCGGGTCAGCGCTTTCGCTGGCATAAGGCCTCGTGCTCGATGCGGGACGCTTGATCCTCGGAGCCGGCGAACCTAGGCTGCCGGACGGAACACGCGATGCGGGCGTAATTGGTGGATCGAAGTATGCGCCGCCAGCTCGCGAAAAGTGGTCACTCGATAGAGCACAATTCGCGCGAGATCAACGCCTTACCTCCTGCTGGGGATTAGTGCGGACTTACTCGTCGTCCCGCCCGCGGGGATTGACAGAAGACGACGGAATTTATTTAATAGAACATCATTATACCAAAAATAAGGGCGATTGAACAAGGACTCGCACATGGATTCGGCGCTCCAAACGAGACTTCCAAGCCTTCCGCAATGCCCGCGTTTCGACGCAACGTTAGAGCAGGACGCCAAAACCGCGCAGAACTATTTCGCAGAGGCCGCCCGGACAATCCAGCGCGCGGGCCCTGATGGTGCCGCCCTGAGACAGTCCGTGCGCGAGGCCAAGGAAGCCTTCTTCCGGCGCCACGCCGTCGCGATGTACGACGCGATTACCGAAAATTGCACCCTGCCCTTGCGCGTCTCCGAAGTGGTCTACGACGCGGCCGAGCGCTTTCCCACCTTGCTGCCGACCCGCAAGCAGATCGAGGCAGAGCGTGCCCTGAAAAAACAGATCGCCAAGGAAGGATTGGAGATCGATCAGGGCGTTTTCATCGCACATGTGCTAGCCGACGGGCGCTGCGGCATGCATCTCGTCCATGCCATGCTGCGTCCGAAGCGCGAAGCCGAAGAACTGTTGCCGGAATTCAGGCGCACGGGCCGCGTCGCCATCGGCGATACCGCCGTCGAGCGCAAGGGCAATGTCGGCACCGTCACGCACGGCAACCGCGCCTTCCTCAATGCCGAGGACGATGGTGCCATGGCTGCGATGGAGACGGCTGTCGATCTCGTGCTGCTCGATGACCGCATCCAGGTCGGCGTACTGCGGGGCGGGTTACTGCAGCATCCGAAATATCAGGGCAAGCGCATTTTCAATGCAGGAATCAACCTCACTCATCTCTACTACGGCCAGATATCCTTCATCGAATTCATCATAGAGCGCGAGCTGGGCCTGCTTAACAAGATTTACCGAGGCCACAGTCATCCCGACCGCCACAGCGATCAGCTCGAGGACGTGATCGAGAAGCCGTGGCTCGCGGTCGTTGACTCCTTCGCCATTGGCGGCGGCTGTCAGCTGCTCGGTGTCATGGACCGCGTGATCGCGGAACCCGGCGCCTATTTCAATCTGCCGGCCAGCAAGGAAGGCTTCATTCCCGGCTCCGCCAACCTGCGGCTGCCGCGCCTCACAGGCATCCTGCAGGCACGGCACGGCATCTTCTTCGAAAAGAAGTTTTATGCCGGGACACCTGAGGGCATGCTTATCTGCGACGAAGTCGTGGAAGTGGCCGACATGGATGCAGCGATCGAACGCAACACCACACAGATGATTGCCGCCGGATTCACGAGCACGGTCAGCAATCGCAAGGCATTGCGTGTCGGCCAGGAGCCCTGGGACGTCTACCGCCGCTACATGGCGGTATATAGCCGCCAGCAGGCTTTTTGCTTCTACGACCAGGCGCTGATCTCAAACCTCGAACACAGCTGGCAACCGCAGAAGCGGCGGATGTAGTCGCCATGACCAGCGGACCGGCGGCTCACCAGGCAGATGCGGACGGTATAGGCAGAACCCTTTCCGCAAATTTCAAGGTGCACGACAAGGATACAGTCGGGTATCTGGTGCCGGGCATGCCGATGGTGGCGGCGACCCCGTATCTGGTCACGATCGCCGAAATGGTTTGCTATGAAATTTCCAAGACGCTCGTTGAGCCGGGTCAGATCACCGTGGGGACCCGGGTCGAGATAGATCATCTGGGCGCCAGCAAAGTTGGCGCCACACTTGTCGTGAATGCCGTATTGCGCACGCGCGAGCGCAACCGTTTCATCTTCGATGTCACGGTGACGGACGGGGAGCGTACAGTGGCGAAGATTGTGCACGGACGCGCCGCAGTTTCGGCGCAAAAAATGATGGCCGCGCTGGGTTAATCGCGCGCCCGCTATGAGGGGAGACTATAGCGTGCGGACGCTTGCCGAATTGATCCGCTGGCGCGCCCAGCGGCATCCGGATCTCGATGCAATCTGGTACGAGGAGAAAGACTCAGACCTACGGCGAGCTGGATCGTTCAAGCTCGGCGCTGGCTGGAGGCCTGGTAAAGACGGGTCTGGCTCCTGGCGACCGGATCGCCATCCTCGACAAGAACTGCCCGGAATATCTCGAGTTGATCTTCGCCCTCGATAAAGCGGGCCTCGTCGCTGCGCCGCTTAACTGGCGGCTGACTCCGGCTGAAATCAAGGCGATCATCGATGACGTAAAGCCTAAACTCATTGTGTGCGGTCCGGAATTCAAGACCAACGCACTCGCCTCAGGCGTTCGCACTGTGACATATGACGAACTCCCCCGTGGCGGTGACGACCCGCGCCGCGACGTGGACGGCGCGGTCAGCACGCAATTCTGCACATCCGGAACCACCGGCTTGCCCAAAGGCGCGATGCTGACAGGGGCCAATGTGCTTAACACTGGGCTTTGTCTCGCGCTTGAAATGCCTGAGATGCGCGAAGGCGGCAGGTCGCTCGTCTGTATGCCGATGTTTCATATCGGCGGTACCGGATGGGCGGTATGGAGCATGCAGGAAGGCATGACACTCGTATTCGTCCGCGAGGTCGTACCCGAGCAGATGCTCGATGTCATTGTCAGGCAGAAGATCGAGGTCGCCCTGCTTGTGCCCTCTGTGATGCTGTTCCTCACCGAATTGCCGCAGTCGCGCAGCGCCGACTTCTCGTCGCTCAAGCACATCACCTACGGAACCGCGCCGATCTCCCCCGATCTTCTCAAGCGTTGCATTGAAATTTTCAAATGCAAGTTCTGTCAGATCTACGGGCTGACCGAGACCACCGGACCTTTCACCTGCCTCCCCTTCGAGCACCACGAAGACGAGAAGCTGCTGTCGTGCGGGCGGCCGATGTTCGGCGCGCGGTCCAAAGTCGTCGGGCCGAATGGCGAAGACCTGCCGCCCGGCGAGGTCGGCGAAATCTGCTACCAGGGCGAAAGCCTGATGACCGGCTATTGGGCGCGGCCGGAAGCCACCGCCGAGGTCATGCGCGGCGGCTGGTTCCACAGCGGCGATGCCGGCTACATGGATGAGAATGGCTTCATCTTCATCAAAGACCGCATCAAGGACATGATCGTGTCCGGCAGCGAAAATGTTTATCCGGCGGAAGTCGAGGCGGTGCTGGCCGGCCACCCGGACATCGTCGAATGCGCAGTCATCGGCATCCCCGACAAGAAATGGGGCGAAACGGTCAAGGCCGTCGTTGTCAAACGCCAGGGCAGCACGCTCAATGAAGTCATGCTCATCGAATGGGTGCGCGACAAAATGGCTGGCTACAAACGGCCGCGGTCTGTCGACTTCATCGACAAGCTGCCGCGCAACGCCAGTGGCAAGTTGCTCAAACGCACGCTGCGCGAACCTTATTGGCAGGGTTACGAGCGGCGCGTGAATTGATACCGATCGGAGCAAGCGTGGCCCGCCCTACTCCGCTCCCACATAGGCCTCGACCACTTTCGGCATCTTGCGCACGACCTCCGGTACGCCGTCTGCAATGACCTCGCCGTAATTGAGCACGACGATACGGTCGGCGAGGTCGGTTACCATCTGCATGTCGTGCTCGACCCATAGGACCGTCAGTTTGAGTTCGTGGCGGATTCGCAGCAGATAGCGCGCAAAATTCTCTTTTTCCTCGCGCATCAAACCGGTCGATGGCTCGTCAAGCAGCAGCAGCTTGGGGTCGAGGGCGAGCGCGCGTGCAACACCGACCATTTTCTGCACGCCATAGGGTAAATCGCCAGCCGGCACATCGCGATAACGATAAAGCTCGAAGAAATCGATGATTCGCTCCACTATTTTTCGCTCCCTTGCCTCCTCCTGCCGCGCGCGTCCGAAATAGAACGCACCGGAGAAGACACCGGTGCGCATGAGCAGATGACGGCCAACCAACAGGTTCTCCAACACGGTCATGTGCGGGAACAACTCGGCATGCTGGAAGGCGCGGCCGACACGGGCAAGCGCGATCTTGTCCACCGAAACGGTTGTCAGATCGTGGCCATCGAGCATGATATGGCCGGCATTCGGCCTGTAGACGCCGTTGATGCAGTTCAAGAGCGCGGTCTTGCCGGCACCGTTCGGGCCGACAATCGCAACCAGCTCGCCATCGCTCGCACTGAAATGCAACGCCGTTCAGAGCGGTCAGACCGCCGAACTGCAATCTGAGCTCTTGGATTTCGAGCGCCATTAGCCCCACCACCGGCGTTTGCGACGGTACTGCTTGATGTCGCGGTAGCTCTTGTTTTCCGCTTGCCCTGCTCCGCCCAGATAGAATTCGCGGACGTCCGGATGCGACAACAGCTCGGCCGCCTTGCCCGAAAACACGATCCGACCGCTTTCCATGACGTAACCGTGGTCCGCTATAGACAGCGCTGCCTTTGCATTCTGCTCGACCAGCAACACGGTAAGCCGCAGCTCGCGGCTGATCTGCCGCAGGCGTTCCATCAGCTCCTTGATCGCAATTGGGGCAAGCCCGAGCGACAGTTCGTCGATTAGCAGCAGCGTCGGACGGCACAGCAGCGCCATGCCGATAGCCAGCATCTGCTTTTCGCCGCCGCTGAGATAGCCGGCGAGTTGGGAAGACCGTTCGCGCAGACGCGGAAAATAACCGTGGATGCGATCGATGGTGATTGCACCGCCCTCTCGCGCCGCGAAGGCGAGGTTGTCCTGCACGCTCAGCGTGGCGAACACCTTCTCCCGCTCCGGCACCAGAATAATACCGGCTTTGGCCAGTTGATGAGGGATGCGCCCGTTGATGCGCTCTCCCCGCAGCGAGATCGCGCCGTCCGTGATCGCGACGTCCTCGGACGGAAGAAAGCCGGAGATGGCACGCAACGTCGTGGTTTTCCCCGCACCGTTCGTGCCCACCAGCGCGACGATTTCGCCTTCCGGCACGTCGAGCGACACGCCCTGGATCGCGGTGGCGACGCGATTGTAGACGACCTCGAGCTGACGGACCTGCAGCAATGGCTCGGTCATCGCATCACCGCCGCGTGGTATCGAGCGGCCGGTATCGGAACGGCCACCGGTCAAAATAGGTCTCTGTGCGCCGCCAAATTTCAGCAAGACCCTTGGGCTCGAACAGCAGGAACAGAATGATGCAGATCCCGACCGCACCGACCTGCACGCCGAACACCGTCGAACCGAAGCGCCAGGCCCGCGGCAAAAATTCGAACAGGCTGTCGATTGCGTAGGGCAGCAGTGTGATGGAAATCGCACCGAGCAGGCCGCCCAAGACAGAACCCATGCCGCCCACGATGATCATCGCAACGTAGATGACGGCGAGATCGAGCGTGTAACCTTCGACGGTCACCACATTGCTATAGTAGGCGGCGAGACTGCCCGACACCGAAGCCAGCATTGCGCTCAACATGAAGGCCGCGAGCTTGTAGCGGGTGAGATTGACGCCGAGCGCTTCGGCAGCGATGTCTCGGTCGCGAATGGCCATCCAGGCGCGGCCGGGCCGTGTGCGCACCAGATTGACGCAGCCGACCGTGACGAGCGTGACCAATACCAGCAGAAAATAGTACCAGGCATGTTCGCCGCGCAGACGCAGCGAACCGATGACCGGGTCTGCAATGGTTATGCCGGCGCTCGCGCTCGCACCGAAATTCGCCTGGTAGGTCGTACACAGAAAGACGATTGCGTAGTGCATCGCCAAAGTGCTGATCGCGAGATACACCCCGCGAAATCGTAACGACGGCAGGCCGACCAGGAAGCCGACAATGGCGCCTGAAACGGCGGCGGCCGGAACAACAACGAGAAACGGCATCTTTACGTGCACCGTGAGGATGACAGTTGTAAAGGCGCCGATCGCGAGAAAGGCGGCATGGCCGAGGGATATCTGTCCGCAGAAACCGGTCAGGATCATCAGTCCGAGCGCACCGATGCAGGCGAGAAGGCAAAGGTTTATCAAGTGCATGAAATAGTCCGACGAGGCGAAGGGCAACATCAGCGCGGCGGCAAGGATGAGCGCGATCAGCAGCCTCTGATACGGCCGGCGCAACACCTCGTTTGATTCGAGATAGCTGGTACGGAGATTTGTGCCAACGCGCGCCATGTCAGACCCGGTCCAGTTCTTCAACCGTGCCGAAAAGGCCCCACGGCCGAACGCTCATCACGACAAGTAGGATCAGGAACGGCAATGCTTCACTCAGCACGGGATCGATGAGACGTACCGTCAGATATTGCGCGAGCGCGACGATGAACGCTCCGACAACCGCGCCGCGCAGGCTGTCGAGTCCGCCGACCAGCGCCGCTGTCAGGCCGGCGAGCCCGATGGTCACGCTCGCGCTGCCAAGAAACGCGCGCCCGCCGTAAAGCACGCCCGACAGGGTCGCTGCCGCCACCGCAATGATCCAGGCCAGCGAGAGCACCAGATTGACGTTGACGCCGCGCTGACTGGCCAGTAGCGCGTTTTCAGCGGTGCCGCGGAACTGCACGCCCAGCCGCGTGAAGGTGAAAAAGAGGTACAGCGCGACGAAAAAGGCGATCGTCAGCACGATGCTGGCGAGATCCATGTATGACAAAGTCGCGCCGCCGGCGAGACGGATTGCAGGTGCAACGCCGACATCGATCGTCACCTGCTCGGCGCGCCAGATCACGATGATCGCTGCCTTCAGCACGATTGCGATGCCCACGGTGATCAAAATCGCGACGTAGAACGGCTCACCGACCACGCGGCGCATCATCGTTATGTAAATGAAGGCCCCGGTGACGATCGAGAACACAACCGCTCCCACGACCGCGAACCAGGGCGAACCGGCCATCAGGCCGCTGCTGTAGAACACATAGCCGCCGACGATGGCGATCTCGCCATGCGCAAAATTCACCACCCGCCCGGCCTTGTAGAGAATGACGATACCGGCGGCGAGCAGTGCGTAGGTGCACGTCAGGATGATGACGGTCGCGACGAATTCCACGAGCTCGATCTTTCGGAAAAAGAGGCGGAGGGACTGCCTCCGCCTGCATCAGTTCGATGCCACCAGACTTACTTGAAGCCCTGCGAGCCCTTCTTGACCCATTCGCCCTTCGGCTCCATGGCGTTGTCCTTGGCGTCCCAGGCATAGAGACGCCAGTAGGACGGACCGTAGTGATCGGTCGCCGACATCTCGATCGGTCCGCCGGTAAGTCCGCCCATGTCGACTTTCAAGGTTTGAATCGTCGTGTCGAGCTTCTCTCGCGTGCACGGCCAACCGCAACCCTTGAGGGCCGCCTCCGCGAATTTGCCGAGCGCCCAACCCGTGACATGCATGCTGGAAAACGGCTTTGACGTGCCGTACTTCTTCTGCGCGGCCGCCACTTCGGCGACCGACGGATTCTTGTCGAACGACGAAGAATAGCGCGTCACGTAGTAGATGTTTTCGCCGGTGCCCGCTCGCTGCGCCGCCTGACGGATCGTGTCCTCGGTCACGCCATAGGAGGCCACCACGTATGGGCCGTTGTATCCGGAGCGGCGCAGGGCCGGAATCACGCCAAGGTTCTGGCCGGAGCCGTAATGACCGACAACGACGTCCGGTTTTTTCTCGGCGACCGCCTGGGCGAAGGGCGTGAAGTCCGTGGTCGCAATCGGAAAGATGACCTCATCCCATGTGCCACCAGCGGCTTCGACCGCCTTCTTGTTGTGCGCGAGCGCGGCGCGGCCGCCGACGCTGTCGAACGTCATGCCTACAACCTTGCCGCCTTTCTTGATGTTCTGCCCAAGCTCGCCGATCGCCTCGCCGGCGATCTCGAATACTACGCCGGTGCTGTAGGAGAATGGTTGCGCCGGAGGAAGCGCGTCGCCGATCCCGCTGAAGGTCGAGACGACGGGGACACCGGCCTTGCGCATCTCGGCGTAGACGGGGCCCTGTGTGCTCGACAGGCTTAACCCGAAAATTCCGAGAACCTGGTCGCGCTCAGTTTGCTTCTTTGCGGCGGCGACGGCGCGATCAGCCTTCAGACCGTCGTCATCGAGCACGACGTCGACCTTCTTGCCATTGATCCCGCCCCGGTCGTTGAGTGCCTTGATGTAAAGCTCAAATCCCTCCCAGGTCGGCGTGTAGGAACCCGCCAGAGGGCCGGAAAGGTCGGTGATGTAACCGATCTTGTAAGCATCCTGCGCGTGCGCCGCGGAAAAACCCGCAAAGCAGGCGATCATTGCGGCTGCAGCAAAGCCGCGGCGAAGCAATTCGCTTTTCATTTCGTCCTCCCATTTTCAGCTCGTTGCGAGCTGCCTGTTGATTTGCGTGCCTTCAGTCCGGAGTTCTTGATCGTCCCGGTACATACCTTCGACCAGATCCTGAAACATCGTGTAGATGTGACGGCGCTTCACCTTGCGTGTCGGCGTCGTGTCGCCCTCCTCGGGATCGAGCTCCTTCGGAATGATCCGGAATTTTTTGATCTGCTCGACGCGGGCGAGTTGACTGTTTGATTTTTCGATTTCGGCGCCGATCAACTCGGCCACGCGGGGATGCTGTGCGAGTGACGTGAACCCGGTGTAGACGATGCCGTGCTGTCGCGCCCAATCAGACACCGTGTCAAAATCGATCTCGATCAAGGCGCTCGGAAACTTGCGCCCGTCGGCGAACAGGACAACTTCGCTGATATAGGAACTACCTTTGAGCAAATTTTCGATTTCGCTGGGCGAGATGTTCTTTCCGCCGCTGGTGACCATGATGTCTTTCTTGCGGTCAATGATGCGGAAATGCCCGTTAGCCAGCTTTTCGGCGACATCGCCGGTATGAAACCAGCCATCCTGAATCGCCTGACGCGTTGCTTCCTCATTCCGCCAGTAGCCGGCGAACATTCCAGGTCCGCGCACGAGGATTTCGCCGTCGGGGCCAAGCCGCACGTCCTTTGGAAACAGCGGCACGCCAGCATCGCCTGGTTCCTGGAAAGGCTCGCTTTGGCAAAGCACCAGTGTGTGCTCCGTGATCCCATAAAGATTGCGCAGATTGACGCCCCAAACCTGCCAGATGGCCTGTACGGTCGGCGGAATCGGCGCGCCGGCGGTGAGCGCGGCGCGCAATCTGTGCAGCCCGACCTTCATCAACATCGGCCTGAATACCAATTGCCGTGCCAGCTCATAGCCGGCCGAAAGCCAGACGGGCGGCCGCTTGCGCGCCCACACGTACTTGGCGTGGCGGCGCGCGATCTCCATGGCGACGCGATAGTTCATCCGCTTGAATGGGTCAGCGCGGTCAATGTTGACCTGGATCTGGGATGCGATTTTTTCCCAGACACGCGGGACTGCGTGGAAAAACGTCGGCTCGACTTCGACAAGCGTCTCGCGCAGATTGTCGACTTCCTCGCCGATATGCGGCGTCACATCGGCGATCAGCATCAGGCAGAGGCTCATCGAGCGCTCCACCAGATGGGCGAGTGGAAGATGAGTGACGATCCGCTGTGGCCCCTGCTCCAACTCCGGAAAACCCTGCAGGTAGGTGTTGACCATGCCGACCATCAGGTCGCGATGGGTGATCATCGCAGCCTTCGGCGCGCCGGTCGTTCCTGACGTGTAGACGAACACCGCAACGTCTTCGGGCTTGATCGCAGCTATGCGCTGCTCGAACAGCGCCGGTTGCTTCTGCCGCAATTCCTCGCCGAGCGCCTTTAGGCCCTCGAACGACAGGATGCGCTCGTCGCGATAAAGAAACATCGCGCGCATGTCGCCAACGATAATCTTGCGCAGATCGGTCGTCAGATTTTCAAGCTCGAGAACCTTGTCGACATATTCCTGGTTCTCCGCGATGAACAGTTTGGCGCCGGCATTCTCGAGCTGATGCCGCACTTCGGTCGGCGAGCAGGTCGTATAGATGCCGTATGTGATCGCGCCGACGCACAGGCCCGCCATGTCGGCGACGAAATATTCGTAGCAAGGGTCGCCCATGATGGCGATCCGGTCACCGGCCTCGATTCCGAGCGAGATTAATCCGAGCGCGACCGCCTCGACGTCGTCGCGATACTTGCGCCAAGTGACCTCCTGATAGAGTCCGAACTCCTTGTAGCGCAGCGCCACCGCATTGGAACGCGCGGCCGCGCGTTCGATGAAAAGCCGCGGCACACTCTTGTCGTAAATCGACCAGGTGCGCTCCTGGTGATGTTTCGGAATATCGTGCCAAAGTGACTGCATCGTCTCACGCGCCACATTCTAGTATAACGCTGTTCTAGCAAACCATAGACGACCGGTACGGGCAAGTCAGTGCGACGCTTCGGGCCTGTTGCGCTGAAGTAGATCGGCCGCGCGTCGACACGCTGTGATTGCAGCGCGCGTCTCGCCGCGCGAGACGGCATTTGTCAGCGGCGCACGGCCAATGCTGTCGCGGGCTCGCGAGCAAGCATGCCCTGCAGCATGATCTTACTCTGCATCTCGAAGAACTCGTTGATGTTCTGCGTGATCGAGCGCAAAGCGCGGGCGTGCATCGACCAGAGATGGCAGAGAAAGAGCGAGTTCAGCGCGACCAGCTTCGGGTCGACGTCGGCGAAAACGCCCTTCTCGATGCCTTTGCGCACGATCTTCTCGAAAACGCTGGTCACCGTCGACAGCGACGTCATGACGATTTCACGCCGCTCCGGCGAAAGCACCTCGAGTTCCCGGTAAAGCAGCCTGATGTGCGGCCGATATTCATGCACGATGCGGCAATAGGATTTCAGCGCGGTGCGAAACGATTCCGCCGGATTGTCCTCGAACATCTCGACTTCGGCCATGGCGCGGGCTTTCTCGTCGATTAGTTGTTGCGCCACCAAGAACAAGATGTCCTCCTTGGAGGTCACATACATGTAAAGGCTGGCGAGATTGAACGGACAGGCCCGAGCGATGTCGCGAATTGACGTCTTGTGGAAGCCACGCTCGAGGAAAAGGCGGGTCGCGACGTCGATGATTTCGCCGCGGCGCTGCGCCACCAGCTCCTGATCCTTGATCGTGGTCGGAATCTTCCTGCTCATCGCGGCCGTGCCCTCAGACCTTGGTATAATGCTGTTCTAGGTTTATGGAAAGGGCGTCACGCCCCTAGACGACGAGCGAGCGTCAGACCGTCGGCGACAGCGTTTGGCCGGCGAAAGCTGTGCTTTCCGGAAAGCGCGCTAACTTTCCCGAACGTTTAACCGACGTGCGTGAATGGGCATGGATCTCGTCCGCAATCTGCCGCGCGGATTCCGCTTCGCATTCGACGATCCGGCATAGGTGGCGGAGCGACAGGAGCTGAAACAAGGCGTTCTCGGCGTTTGGTCCATTCAACGCGGGCTCCAGGATCGCCTCGGCGCGGCGAAGGGAATGCAACCATTCGCGGCAACGCTCGATGTAGACTTCGACAAGTCCCACGCGCCCCGCGGGCGCGACATGACCGAGCTGAAAAAGCTTGTGAATGAACTCATGGTGCATGCGCGGCAGGACGGCCGGTTGCGAGAGCCATTGGATCAATAATTTCTGGCCCCGCGCCGTCAGGCTGTAGACCTTTCGGTTCGGACGGTGGCGCTGAAACTTGACCGAAACCCGCAACAGACCGTCACGGCGCATCTTGCGCAGCGTCGGATAGACCTGCCCCAGTGGCGCGTACCAGATCTGCTGCAGGGCGCGCCGGTAGGAACGAGACAGGTCGTAACCAGTCATCGGACGGATCGCGAGCAAGCCGAGAATGGCCTCGCGCAAGCCGTTGCGCGACTCCCTGAAAGCCGATGGTTTACGCCGGTTTTCGTCAGGCATGGATCGCATTGGTCAATTTTGCGATGCGGTCGGCGCCGAGCTTCGCTAGATATTCATTTTGGTTCGTAACGCCGGTGACCCAGCGATCGAGATAGGACTGCCACGCTGCCATGTCGCGCTTGCGATAGGCGAGCGAGGCCGCGACATAGTCGCGGATGCTGTCTTCATCCTCGATGTAGAAGCCATGGCTGGCGAAGGGATGCGACCCGTAGGGCGCTTCCACCACCACATCGGCATAGGCCACCGACGTGTTAAATGGATTCTTGCGGATTTCGCTGTTGGGCACGATGCGCTCGGCGGTCAGCATCACACGCTCAGCCGCACGCGACAGCAGCCGGTCACCGAAGCGCGCGCCGCCATGTTGGCCGTTGCCGTACATATCGGCCTGGCCGACATGGATGATCGCCCAGTCTGCGTGCAAGGCGGGCACCGCGAGATAGGGCTCGCCGTTGATCGGGTCATTGAAGGGCACGTAGTCCTTGTTCAATACCGGCAACGACGTACCGACGCCGCCACGCCATGGCATGAATCCCAGACCCCGGGCCGCCGCGTCGAGCTGCGAATAGAGCAGATACTCTGTCGTTTCGTAGACCTCGATCTCTTCGTTCTCGGCGGCATAGCGGAAACAATTGCCGACCGGCGCATGCAGTTCCGCCCCGACATAGGGCGCGATCACTTTCTTCACACAGCCGGCGCCGATCAGGAGATCGACCTCGAGCCCAGCGGTTGCCGCGCCGATGACAGTCAGATTCTTCACCTTGCGGCGGATAAGCGCGCGGATGATCGGCATCGGATGGTTCACTGTGCCGAAGCCGCCGACGATGACGACGTCGCCATCCTTGATGAGCGCGGCCGCCTCCTCCTCGCCCATCAGCACTTCCTTGCGTTGCGGGCGGTTGGCGCGTGTGATCGGTTCAAGCTTCATGTCGCTTCCTCTCGAAAGACCGGCGTTTGTTCTGATGGCTCGGCGGTCACCCGACTGCCGATCGCCGGCGGCTCGGCGCGGTTGAAATGCCCGAGCACCCGCTTTCCATCCGCAAGCTCGACCAGCACCAGCACGAAAGGGGCCGCCGCGGCGTGCGCCTTGTCGGGCACGCGAATGATCGTGTGGCTCTGCACCCTTCCCTCTAGCGTCATCGGACCGCCTCGAGAATGTGCACCGTCACCGCAGCTGCAGTGCCGCCGCCGTTGTGGGTCAGGCCCAGGCGGGCCTTCCCGATCTGGTTGGGATGCTCGCCGCGCAATTGCATCACCACCTCGTAGATCTGCCCGCAACCGGTTGCCCCCGTCGGGTGACCTTTCGACAGAAGCCCGCCGCTTGGATTGATCACGACCTTGCTGTTGGCCGAGGGCATGCGGACGACCGCCGGCCCACCCTCGCCTTTTGCAAAAAACCCGAGATCCTCACTGTCGACGATCTCCGCAATCGAGAAGCAATCGTGCAACTCGGCGAGGTCAATGTCGTCCGGTCCGACGCCGGCAGTTTCGTACGCACGTTTCGCGGCGAGCACGCTGCCGTCATGTATGGTGATTTCGGCGTAGTCGGTGATGCGCGGCGGGCCGTTGACAAGCACCGAGGCGGCAATACGTGCTGCTGGGGAGCCGCTCTGCCTGACGAGGCTTTCGTTGGCGAGCACCAGCGCCGCCGCACCGTCTGTGGCAGGACAACAATCGTAGCGCCGGATCGGATCCGAAATCGGCGGCGACGCGATCACCTCTTCCAAAGTGACCGGTTTCTGAAATTGCGCCAGCGGATTAATGGCACCGAACTGGCGGTTCTTCACCGTCACGGCGGCAATCTGTTCGCGTGTCGTGCCGTAGAGATGAGTGTGCCGCGCCATCACCATGCCCCAGAAACCGGGAAACGTCAGGCCTGCCTGACCTTCCGTGGCCTGATCGACGGCCGCCGTCATTGCGGTCGTAATGGCATCGCGCGGCGCGCCGGTTAGGCGCTCGACGCCGATCACCAGTACGGCGTCTTCGGCCCCGGCACGCACAAGATCGTGACCGATCCTCACTGCTGCGCTTGAGGAAGCGCAGGCCGCTTCGATCTTGATCGCTGCGACATTCGACAGCCCGAGGTCGGCGGCGACGATCGGCCCGAGCAATTCCTGCCCAGTCATGATTCCCCCGACGAAGTTGCCAACGAACACACAGCCGATGCGCGCCGGGGCGATATTTGAATCGCGCAACGCCGCACGGCCGGCCTCGACGGCAAGGCTTTGCAGCGTACGGCCAGGCAACACACCGAACTTCGTCGAGCCTACTCCGGCAACATAGACTTGCGTGCTCATGATTCCCGCTCCACGGCGCTCCTAGTGCCGCAACACTCCGTCAGGATCGATCTCGTGGCGTAGCACCGCAAGCTCTTCCTCGGTTGGTTCCGTCACTTCGGAAAAATCCGGTGCCAATGCGAAACCAAAGCCGGTGTTGTCGTTCACCCACTCTTTGGTGGTGCCGGCGAAGACGCCAGCCAGCTGGGCACGCCCCTCTTTGTTAAATGTGAAGATCGCGCGCGGCGTGATAATCCATTTCGGTCCGTGGCCGGGATATTTGTTGTCGCGCCAGCCCTTGGGCCCGTGCATCGAGATGTAGTCGACTTGCTCGACCAGCGTGCGCTTGTCGTGATGCGTGACGAAAATGTATGGCGTCGCCACGGTCACGATATCCGCGATGCCGACCGTGCCGGGCCCGCGGAACGCGAAGCGGCGCCCGCCCTCGCCCTTCAGGCCGATCATGTTGGCATTGCCGTTGCCATCGACCTGAATGCCTCCGGCAAAGAATTTGTCACCGACGAAATATTTGTTCGTTGGCGGACGTCCACCTGCGTAATAGGCGCGCCCACCGGGCGCGCCGAAATACATGAAAGTCTCCATGTGATCGTAAGCGATCTCGGCCCAGCGGATCATGCGGTATTCGGTCGAGGTTTTCGGCAGACGCACCGGCAGATCGGTGACGTTGACCAGGAAGCACGTACCGCCAAGTTGCAACTTAATATTCGGCGCATGCATTTTCTGCGCGAGCATCGCGGCGGCGAAGGATATCTCCGTGTGCGCGCCGGAAATGATGCGCTCGCCGTCGATGATATCGCGCGCGAGCGCCACCGCCATGCGTTCTTTCCAGGCCGGCTGATCGCCGGTCTTTGCCGAAACCTGCGTTGTTCGTTGCGACATCGCGCTCCCCCGCACTTATTCTTGATATTGATAATCATCAATATGCAGAGACCGGTCAACTGACGACCGTGCGAGACAGCTAAAAATGCTACGCCCGCTCAGCTTGACATGCTAGAACAGCGTTATACCATAAATCGACGACGGGCGGGGATGCTCGTCACCGCACGCGCCGCACGTTCCTGGACAGCCTTTTCCGCCTACGCCGGCGCGTTTGCGCTGCCCTCAGTAAGCAGGACAACACGATGCCGAAAGTACTTGTAAGCACGGTCATCAACGCGCCGATCGAACGCGTATGGCGCACCGTCGCTGACTACAACGGTCTCCCCTCTTGGATGCCGGGAATGAAAGAGTCCACGGTCGAACCCGGCAAGAAGCCGACGGAGATCGGCGCGGTGCGCAAACTCAGCATGGCCGGTACTAAGGAGGTTCTCCGCGAGCGGCTCGAGGCACTCGACGACAAGACCCACACCATCACCTATTCGGTGCTGGAAGGTCCGCTGCCGGTAAAGAATATCCGAACCACCATGCATTTGCGTCCGATCACCGACAGCTACGGCACGCTCGGCGAATGGTCCACGCAGTTCGACACCGAGCCGGGCAAGGAAGCGGAAGGCGAGCAGACGATGGCACGCGTGTTCGCGGCCGGCTTCCGCGGATTGAAGCGGCATCTCGGCGTCTGATTCCAAACAAGTGAGTGCGTTCTGTGAAGGTCCTCAATCCCGACAACCTGCGTGTTCCGACGGAGCCCGGCGTGGCGCCTTGTCTGCTCGGAAACCGATGCCGAGAATGCGGCACAGTCGTCTTTCCGAAAATGCCCGTTTGCCCATCATGCCATCGCAACGGCGCGATGGAGGAAATCGAGATCGGCCGCACCGGTAAGCTTTATAGCCACACCATTTCGTACTTCGCGCCGAAGGGTTTCACCGCGCCGTCGTTTCAGGCCTTTATCGACCTGCCGGAAGGCCCACGCGTGTTTTCCCTGATCGGCTCGAAATATCCAGTGGAGCGCGGTGTCCTCGAGGACGGAATGGAGATGCGGCTGATCGTGGAGCCGCTCGCCGACACACCCGAGCACAAGGATGCGCTGACCTACAAATATGTGCCTGCGAACGGAGCAGCCTCCTGATGCGCGACGTGGCTATCATCGGCGTTGGCGCCCATCCCACCGGGAAGTTCCTGGACAAGCCGCTCAAGGCCCTGGCCTATCCGGCGGTCTGGGGTGCGCTCAACGACGCTGGCGTCAAAGCCACCGACATCAATGTTGCTTACGTCGGCAATTCGCTCGGCGGCCTGCTCACCGGGCAGGAAGGTGTGCGCGGCCAGGTGGTGCTGCAGCACTCTGGCATCACCGGCATCCCGATCGTCAACGTCGAAAATGCCTGCGCCAGCGCTATGACTGCGCTGCGCGGCGCTTGGCTTGAGGTGGCGTCCGGCGCCGCCGACGTCGCGCTCGCGGTCGGCGTGGAGAAAATGAATGTCGGCGATTCCGCCCGCACCATCGGCGCGCTCAGCAGCGTCTCCGAGCTCGATCTGTCCGAGCTCGGCATGCAGTTTACCACCAGCTACGCGATCCATCCGAAGATCAACCTCAAATCGCGCATGGAGGAGTATGGCTGGACCACGGCCGATTTCGCCAAGCCGGCGGTGAAGAATTCATACAACGGCTCACTCAATCCCCTCGCCCAGCACCGCAAGGCGCTGACGATCGAGGAGGTCGTACAATCTCGCGTCATCGTCGATCCGCTAACACTGCTGATGTGTTCGTCTATTTCCGACGGCGCCGCCGCAGCCGTCGTCTGCTCTGCCGACATCGCCAAGCGCTTTTCGGGCAAGACGCCGATCACGATCGCAAGCTGCGTGTTGCAATCCGGCGTCTATCGCCTGCCCGATGACACCCGCCCGGACTCGGCGACCACCAGCGCCTACGCCGCCTACGAAAAGGCGGGCATTGGGCCGGAAGATCTCGAGGCCATCGAGCTGCACGACGCCATGGCGCCTTCCGAGTTGATGCTCTACGAGCGCCTCGGCCTCTGCGCTCCCGGCGAAGGGCCGAAGCTGATCGATGAGCGCGTCACTACGCTCGACGGCCGCCTTCCCGTCAATCCGAGCGGCGGCCTCTGCTCGCGCGGCCATCCGGTCGGCGCCACCGGCCTCCTCCAGATCTGCGAGTTAGTCTGGCAGATGCGCGGCGAAGCGGGTGAACGACAGATCAAGAAGCCTCCGAAAGTCACCTTGGCGCAGAACCAGGGCGGGCTCCTGCTCGGCCAGGACTTCGGCTGTCTATGGTTGCACGATTTTGAAATCCTGAATTTCAACGTTCAAAAGCGAGGGTAAGACGTGAGCAAGAAGAGAAAAGAGGTTGTCAAATCGATCGAAGAGGCCGTGGCCCAGATCAAGGACGGCCAGACGGTGGCGATCGGCGGCTTCGGCGCCGACAATCACCCGATGGCGATCGTGCGCGAGATGATCCGCACGGGCAAAAAGAACCTGACCATCGTCGCGTCGGCTACCGCCGGCCTCGAGATCGACCTACTGATCGGCGCCGGCTGCGTGAAGAAGCTCTACGCCCCCTATGTCGGTCAGGAGCTCTACTGCCCGATCGGGCATAATTTCCGCAAATATGCGGAGTCGGGCGAGGTCGAGATCATGGAGACCTCGGAATACCTTCTTTATGCCGGCTTCTTCGCGGCCGCGTCGGGTCAAGAGTTCTTTGCCTGGCGTGGCGGCGTCGGCACTTCGATTCCGCAGCTCAATAAGGAGCTGGTCGAGTTCACCGATCCAATCGGGAAGACCAAGAAGATCATTGCCGTGCCGCCCCTGCGGCCGGACTGGGCGATCATCCACGTCGGCTGGTCCGACGCTTACGGAAACGGCCAACACCTCGGCGCCCGCTTTGGCGACCGTTGGATGGCGCGTGCGGCCAACCGCATCATGACTCAATGCGAGCGCATCGTGCCAAACTCGGTGATCCGCAAGAACCCTTTCATGACAACCATTGCCTACGCGGACGTGGTCATCGAGGCGCCCTACGGCGGCCACCCCTACGCCGCGCACGGCTTCTACAAGGAGGACGTCGAATTCATCCAGGACTACGTCAAGTGCTCGGAGGCCAACCGCAAGGGCGACAAGAAGACCTGGGACGATTACCTCAAGCGTCACGTCAAGCCGCACTACGATTATCTCGACACGGTCGGCATCAAGAAACTGCTCGGCCTCTACACCCATCCGATCGTGAGCTGGTGATTCAACCGCCCATCATCCGACAGCGATTCAAAGGACGACGACAATGAGCGACTATTCCTGGAAAGAAATGATGGCGGTGGTGTTCTCGCGCGAAATTCAGGACACCGACAAGATCACCTCCGGCGCGCATACCGAAATCTTCTTCGCCGCCACCATGCTGGCGCAGAAGACGCACGCGCCGAACCTCAAGCTGCAGCTCGGCGGTTCGGTCACCTTGTGCCAGGTCACCGATATCGACGTTCCGGAGCTGCCGAAGACCTCGACCGGCTATGACCTCATCCGCTACGCGGAATCGGTGCACGACCACCCCGACACCTATTTGTTCTATGGCGCGCCGGGCGGCTCGAAATACTACAAGGAAGACAGCGAATTCCGCGACGTCAACCATTTCTGGTTCGCCGACAAGTTCTTCGTCGGCGGCATCCAAGTCGACAAGTGGGGCAACACCAACATGATCGGGCTCGCCGGCAAAGATGGCAAGATGAGCTTCCGCGGTCCCGGCACCATCGGCATCAACGACATCGCCGTGGGGGTGCGCGACACCTACGCGTTCATCACCGCCCATGACAAGCGCCGCCTTGTCGAGAAGGTCGACTACATTTCGCACCCGGGCAAGAAGATCTGCCGCGACAATGAGTTCTACGGCGGCGGCCCAAAGTGGATTGTCACGCCGAAATGCATCTTCGACTTCGACCCCGATACGCTCCAGGCGCGGCTGGCACAGCTGTTTCCGGGTGTGACCGTGGACGACGTCAAGGCCAATACCGGCTTCGAGGTCAAGGTGGCCAAGAAGGTAGAGAACGTAGCGCCGCCCTCGAAGGAGGAACTGGACGCACTGCGCAACGAAGTCGACAAGACCGGCGTGCTGCGCCATTAACCCACGACAACCAGAAGGACCAGCGCATGAGTGACGCTCAAACCAGCGCGAAAGCGAACGTTGAAACGTGGGGGGCCTTGATCAACGGTGAATTTCGTCCCGCGGTCAACGGCAAAACATTCCCAACCTTCAACCCCGGCAACGGCGAGATCATCGCCTATCTGGCCGAGTGCGACGAGGAAGACATCGATCTGGCCGTGCGCGCAGCGCTTGCCGCCTACCCGGCCTGGAAGAAGAAGACCGGCGCCGCCCGTGCCAAGCTACTAATGAAGCTAGCGCAGCTGGTCGAGGCGAATGGGCCGAAGCTGGCCGAGCTCGAGTCTCTCAACGCCGGCAAGCCGATCCGCGATTCCAAGGCGATCGACGCGGTGACCGCGATCGACGCGCTAGAATATTTCGCCGGCATGGCAACGAAGATTCAGGGCGACACCATCCCGGTACCCGGCCCTTACATTAATATGACGCTGCGCGAGCCGCTCGGCGTCATTGGCGGCATCATCCCGTGGAATTATCCGCTGCTGCAGGCGGTCTGGAAGATCGCGCCCGCGATCGCCGCCGGCAACACCGTGGTGGTGAAGCCGGCCGAACAAGCCTGCCTATCGGTGATGTTCTTCGGCAAGTTGTGTACCGAGGCCGGCATTCCGCCGGGCGTCGTTAACATCGTGCCCGGTTACGGGGCAGTCGCCGGCGCGGCCCTGGTCGACCACCACATGGTCGCCAAGGTGATGTTCACGGGTTCGACCATGACCGGCAAGCGCGTCGCTGCGCAGGCCGCCAACACGCTCAAGCCGGTGGGCCTCGAGCTTGGCGGCAAGAGTGCGGTCATTGTTTTTGAGGATGCACCGATCGATCAGGCGGCGCAGGTCGCCGCGATGTCGATCTTCAGCAACATGGGCCAGGTCTGCACCGCCGGCTCGCGCCTGTTCCTGCATGAAAAGGTGCACGACAAGGTGCTTGAGAAGGTCATCGAAAATGCCAAGAAGATAAAACTCGGCGACCAGATGGACCCGTCCACCACCATGGGCCCGCTGATCTCGGCAAAGCAGAAAGAACGCGTCACCGGGTATATCGACGGCGGCAAGTCCGACGCCAAGCTCGTGCATTCGACCGACGTCCCGAAAGGTCTGGAGAAAGGCCACTATGTAGGGCCGACCATCTTCGACGGCGTGCAGAACTCGATGAAGATCGCGCGCGAGGAGATCTTCGGGCCGGTGCTCTCAGTGCTCACCTTCAAGGAGGAGGGCGAAGCGCTGGCGCTGGCAAACGATTGCCCCTACGGGCTCGCCGCATCCGTAATCACGCGTGATGTCGGCCGTGCAATGCGGGCCGCGCAGGCCTTCGAGGCGGGCAACGTCTGGATCAACACATGGGGCGCGGTGTCGTCAATGGCACCCTATGGCGGCTACAAGAACTCGGGCTACGGCCGCGAGATGGGTTTCTCCGTCATGCGGGAATTGACCCAGGAAAAGAGCGTCTGGGTCAACGTCCGCTAAACTAGCTTCCTTCTCCCCACTTGAACTCCGGTCCTAGCGGCCGGAGTTTTCTTAAGAGGTTGGACTCACCAGCTGGGGCCGCAGTGAGTATCACGGCCTGCCCTGCCCCACTTCCCTCCTAAGTGGAGTTGATTGTTGGATTGGCTTGCAATCACCGAGTAGCAATCGAATCTTCGTCCTTTGCCACTGCAAGCCGTCCAAGGAGCTCATGTGCGAACTGCGAAAGCGAATCGTCGCGCGCACCCATGACTACAATGCGATCACCACGACGTGCCAATCTGACCAGCATGTCACCACAGTCGCCACGGTTTGCAAAAGCAAAGGCCTTTCGACCGCACCGTTGAATTTCTGAAACAATATCGTTGCTGCCGACGCTGCGGTCGACCGTGCCGCCGAAATAAACCGGCTCGGGCATGACCAGAACATCCTCATCGCGCAAGCCGCTTGCAAAGCAGCCAACCAAGGCATCCCTCATGAAACGAATCGGGCCGTACCCATGAGGCTGAAACATCAGCAGCAAGCGGCCAGGGAACGCATGCAACGTTTCGAGCGTGGCCGATATCTTCTCGGGGTTGTGGGCAAAGTCGTCAACCACGGTTATTTCATTCGCGGTGCCTACGACTTCCAGTCGCCGACGAATGCCAGTGAACTCACCTAGATAGGCCGCGGCTACCGAGAGGGTCACGCCGCAGGCCTTCGCGGCACTCAGAGCGGCGAGTGCGTTAGCTACATTGTGCAGACCTGGGACTTTTAGATCCACCTCAACGGCCTCACCAGTCTCGCGCACCTTCACTTGGAACACGGTTCCAACCGGTGACTGAACCGGCGGAGATGCAACGAGGTGTGCCTGCGCGGAATTCAGGCTGTAGGTGATTGCTTGCCCCGGCTTCAACCCGATCAAGAGAGCTCCGGTTTCTGCGTTATCGAGATTCAACACCACCCTCTGCGCCTTGGAAATGAATCCGCGGAAAAGAGTGCGCAACTCGTCCAGCGATTTATGATCCAAGGAGATGTTGTTCACGATGGCTACACGGGGCGCGAAATGCGCAATCGAGCCATCGCTCTCGTCCACTTCACTGACGAAAATCTCGCCGTCGCCGATTTTAGCGCTGGCAAAAGGTGAGCCCGCATCAATAAAGTTCTTCATGTCCGCGCCATTCATGATCGTTGGATTTTTTCCAGCGCGGTGCAGAATCCAGCCGAGCATGCCGACCGTAGTGGACTTACCGCTCGTGCCGGCGACACCGACGCTCAAGGCGGCACAGTTGAAGAGTTCGGCGAGAAGCCTTGCGCGAGTGGTGATGGCGGCGCCAATACGACGCGCGGCTTGCACGTCAGGGATCGTCTCCTCAACAGCAGTGGACGTCACCAAGATCTGGCTGGCCCGGGTAACGCCACTGCCATCCTGGGGATGGAGCAGCACACCACGTGCACGCAGAAATTCAAATCTTTTGGCATTGCGCCCCTGGTCGCGCGCCCGGTCAGAACCCTCAACCAGTCCACCCCGGGCTTGGATGATCAAAGCGAGCGGGGTCATGCCACTACCGCCGACACCGCAAAAAAAGTAATCTCCGAGTTGGGACATTCGCGAAATTTAGAAGGGTTGCCGATGAGGTGCAATGCAGGCTGGGCGCTTGTATGAGCAAAGAGAGGTACAGGATCGGCATAGTCGCGCCGGCTTCACGCATGTCTCCAGAGGTTGCTGAGAGAGTACCGACGTTGGCCAGAGCGTTGTACCCGGACAGGACGCTGGAGATCGTTTTCCACCCGCAGTGTTTCGCCTCGCACGGACATTTCGCCGGCGATGACGAAACGCGCGCACAAGCCTTCCTCGATATTGCTAACGACGAGAGTTACGACGCGGTATGGTTCGCTCGAGGCGGTTACGGTTCCTGCCGCGTGGTGGAAGCGGTCATGTGTAGATTGACGGATCCGTCAAGACGAAAAACCTACATGGGCTACAGTGATGCCGGTGTACTGCTCGCTGCCTTGTACCGGGCTGGGTTCGAGGCCGTAGCGCATGGTCCCGTGGCGCAGGACATCCTGCGCGAGGGGGGAGACGCGGCGGTTAGACGAGCGCTTGCCTGGATGGTCGATCGATCGCCAGATGCGTTGGAGCCCACGGTGAGCCGTGTGAAGATGACAGCGGCATTTAACATGACGGTCCTTAGCCAGTTACTTGGCACGCCGCTGCAACCTGACCTCGACGGACATGTGCTCATGTTGGAAGAGGTGGGTGAGGCAATGTACAGGATCGATAGGTCGCTATTTCACATTACCAGCAACGCCGAAATCAGGCGCGTGTCGGGTGTCATGCTTGGTCGTTGCGGCAGCATCACCCCGAACGAACCCGATTTCGGAATGAACGAAGAAGAGATTGCCCGCTATTGGTGTCAGAGGTCCGGGATTCCATGGTTGGGACGAGCTGACATTGGGCATGACACCAGCAACAAGATCGTTCCCTTCGGAACAAGCCGCAAGCTAGGTCGATCGCATTCTTACGAGTGAAAAGCGATATCTGCGCTATCCTCAAAAGCGGACGTTCAGCATCGGCTCTTCTAATCCGCTTTGTACCAAAAACAGATATTGCGATTACTCGATCACTTCGTCGGCACGTCCGATTAGTGTGTTTGGAACGTTGAGCCCAAGCGCCTTGGCGGTCTTCAGATTTATGTACAGCGTCACTTTAGTGGCGCGCTGGACCGGCAGGTCGCCAGGCTTGTCGCCCTTGAGTATCCGCCCAGTATAGTTTCCGGCCAGGCGATATGCGTCGCCGATGTCCGATCCATAACTCAGTAGACCCCCGGCCGCGGCGAATTCGCGCCCTTTGTATATTGTGGGAACCCGGTGGCGGGCCGCCAACACAGCAAGCTGTTCGGTATTGCTGGTAAAAAGTGGTGCGCCGCCGATCACCAGCGCGCCCACCTTCAGTTCGATACATCTTGCGAAAACTCCATCAAAGTCATGTTCGTTTGTGGCGTTCAGGATATGAAACTCCAACCCGAGGGTACGGCCTGGTGGCAGCACCGCTTTTACTGTTGCCTCGGCAAGAGCGGGATCATCTCGGTTTACGAGCAGAGCCATGACACGCGCGTTGGGAAGCAATTCGTGCAGTAACTCTGCTAATTTTGGCGCTACCTCCTGAGTCAATTGTGTCACGCCTGTTACGTTGCCGCCTGGCCGATTGAGGTTGGCGACAAGGCCGAGCTGGATCGGGTCGGCGCCCGTTTCAAAGACAATCGGAATAGTCGTTGTTGCCGCCTTTGCGGCAAGTGCCGCCGCAGTGCTGCACGCCGCGATTACAGTCACCTGACGACGAACCAGATCAGTAGCCATCGCCGGCAGGCGGTTGATCCGGCCCTCGGCCCAGCGGTACTCGATCTTGATGCTGCGGCCGTCAACGAAGCCGGCGTCGCCCAGCCCTTTAAGAAAAGCCGAGAGGGGTTGCGCGTATTTCTCCGACGATGAGGCATTGAGAAATCCAATTACTGGAATCCCCGGCTGCTGCCCCCGCGCCACGAACGGCCAGGCGGCTGCCGAACCCACGGCAATCTTTATTAAATCGCGCCGCCTCATGTCGCCCCCGACTAACGACAGGCCATCGTAGCGGGAAAAACGAGTAGGCTGGAAGGGGCTACCAATGTCCGCTTTGGTCATTAGCGGACATTTCGCAGTGCAACCACGACAACGGGGTGCCGTCGCTAATATAGTCGAGGAAACAACTTCCCAATAGGAGGCCTTAGAGATGACAATAACGGTCTTGCTAATGTCGATATTGACCGGACAAAATCATACCGTTGTCGCTGAGTATGACACCCCACAAGCTTGCGAAGCCGCAGCACAAGCACACCAGAAAGTCCTTTTGGGGAACGATATCAGAGCGGTCTATAGCTGTTCTCCTAAAGCGGGCTCACGCTAACGAACGGTCTACCGATACTTGTGCCGCCACCGACGCGGCGGGCTTCCGTTCGTGCAGTCGCGGACATTCGTAAGTGGCGCTCCGCATGTCCGCTTTGTGCCAATAGCGGACATCGCTTGAAGTGCTCGATAGATTGCGGACGAAAGCTGAGTGTGCCCGGCTTACTTCATGGCAGGCGCGTTGCCACTCTCGGGCATCTTCATCAGCATTTCTGCGGGCATAGCCGCGCCGTCATCTTTCTTGAAGGTGGGGCGCAGATGACACAATCACCAGCGCACCGTAAATCACAAGCGCGGCAGCCGTGGCGCCTGATCTGACAAAAAATTTGAGTTCAAGGTCACCGGCTAGCCGGTAAAAAGGCGCCTGCAAGATTGGGGGTCCGCTTTGGTCATAAGCGGGCACCGCATTCGCAAGCAAAGTTCGAAGGCGCCGATACGACAGAAGCCCCAGCTTTGAAGCTAGGGCTTCTTAATATGAAGTCAGAAGAGGACCCGAATCCATCAACCCCGTGTTTGAACAACGGGTGCTTTGCCCTTGCCAATCGGAGCCTTGCCCACGCAGGCAGTAAGTCCGAAGGCTAGAATGACAGAACAAATTGCAACTAACAATTTTCTCATGAGGTCCCCCAGTGCGACAAAGTTTGCGGCAGAATACTGTCACCATTCCTCAATTTATGACTAGTGCAGAAAGGCCACACCGCCCAAGCAGTTTTTACGTAGCGGTTTTTATTAGGTCTAAATCTCGGCTTTGTTTCTGTGCGTTGTGCTAACGTCCACGCCATATTGGTGCGCCAATCGAAAGCTGCCCGGGGGATTGCTCGAGTGCGTCAATTACTGGCGGCCGTCTTGACCTTCTTTACCCTGGCCTCGGGTGCCTGTGCCGAAGTCACGCTGACCTTCTATTCGCACCATTTTGGCACCTATGGATTGGGCATCACATTCCCCCACGCCTATGTCACGTTGAGTGGAACGACCGGAGGTGACGCTAAACCAGTCAAGGCCAATTTTGGCTTCACGGCTCAGACGATCTCGCCTTCCATACTTTGGGAGCCGGTTGAAGGTTATGTCATCTCGATGCCAGACGATTACATCGCGATGAGCCAGCCGCATCTTTCGTTCCCAATCAGCGACGAACAATATCGGACTGTGCTTGCTGTCGTGGAGCGTTGGCGGAAATATCCTCAGCCATCTTACAGTCTTGATACGAAAAATTGCGTGACGTTCGTAAAGGAAATCGCTATCGCGCTTAAGCTTCCTGCGAGCAGCGACGCGAAGTTCATCCGCAGCCCGAAGGAATTTTTGGAAGATTTGCAGCTACGGACTTCCGAGACCAAGCAGACCGTCGCGACTGGGAAACGTCAACCGGCAATTCCGAGCGCGCAACCGAATACCACTAAAACCAAGACTGTAAGAATGGGGGATCGATAGGCTCGATGCCGCGGCGCCTGCTCAGACGGCCGATAGAGTCTTAAAAACAATTAACCAACAAAGCCATGCGATTGAGAGCGTGGCCTTAGAGCGTCAATCCCGGATGTGACGAATCGTGGTCAAAATCGGGTAAATTCGTTGAGGATTTATCGACGAAATCCGTGCATAATCTATTAGGCCTAAAAATCGGCCCGAAGTGCTGTAGCGTTTGTTGCGTCAGTCGGAGTGAGGGGATGTTGCGTAGCATTGCTTTGGCCGCTGGTCTTTTGGCCGCGCTGCCGGCGATAGCCGGGGAGATGGATGCCGACGAGGCCCGACGGTTCGTCATCGGCAAGATGTTCAGCTACTCCTGCTTCGAAGGCACGCGCGGGCAAGGTCGCGTCAATCCCGACGGCTCGATCGCCGGCACCGTCCAATTCAAGGGCTCAGGCCCTGTCCGCCACGCGCAACTGCCAGCCGACACGCTACAAGTCAGAGGCGGGTCTGTTTGTGCCTCCCTGCGTGGCCTGCCGCTCCAACCTTGCTTTAACCTCGAGCGCACAAGTGACACCAGTTTCCGCGGATCGATTTCGGGATTGGGCTTCGCCTACTGCGAGTTTATCAGGCATGGCGCACAGACGGTCGTGGCCCATAGCGTGCACCGTTCGAACAGCGCGCAGCCGCTGGGCTTGCGTCCATCGCTCACCGTCGACAAGGACTGACGTTCACTCTTTGCATACTTTCTTATCCACAGTTGCTCGCCGGGCATAGTTGCAAGGCCACTGACGTGTCCAGCGTGTCTCCAAGCGGGGGCTGAGGCGAAGATTTCCGCCGTGGGTTGAGCTTGGCGCTGCTGTTCGGATCGCGCGCCGAGTTCCTCAGACTTCGGGCCGCGTTGGATATCCCACCAGCGCGGCCTTTTTTATGCCCAAGGTGTAAGAAGGTGTCCGACACAGTGCCTCAGCCGAAAGACATGATGTGCTTCCGACGGCGCTGCGGGCAGCGGGTACGGATGGGGAGTCACTGGCGCGATCAAGTCGCGAAAGGCCCTGGTATCCCTGCAACTTCAGGCGGCGCGACCGCCGTCGAATTCGAGCGCATCGAACCCGACGTGACGATCAACGACATAAATCAACCCACGCGGGTCGAGCACCACGTCGTTGCTTTGCGGTGCAGGACGCCCGCCCGCGGGCTCGGGAATGAAATAGCCGACTTCGCGCGGGGCCGATGGGTCTGCAACGTCGACAACGCGCAGGCCGGCGCTGAACCAAACTGCAAATACGAGCGTCCCGGCCATGCGTTCGTGGAACTGATGCGCCCCGAAACGCGCGCCCGGCGTGCGGGCGAACGGCGAATCGAGCTCGCTCACCTCGAACAGCGATAGAGGCTTTACATTCGCGTAGTCGGTGACGTCGAAAATCGACATGCCGGCATGTGGTCGGCCGCGCCGCGCATTCTCTTCATTCGCGCTCTGCGCCTGGTCCTCTTCGTCGATAGCAATCGCAATACGCTTGCCGCCGAGCTTAACCGGCACCGGCATCACCGTATGCGTGGGCTCCGGAAATGGCGGATGATAGTTAAAAGACGCGACCGTTTTTGGCTTTCTTAAATCGGCAATATCAACGATGCGAAAGCCCCCATGCCAACAGCTCGCCCACAGCTCATCGCCAAATCGTAGCGCGTGGTGGAGGCGGTGGCGTTTGCCTGACCATGAAGGCTTTTCCCCCGCAGCAAGATTCTGTCCCGGCATCCACCAACGCGAAATTTCGTCCGGTTTTTTGGGATCGCGCAGGTCGTAAATGACAAGAATGTTGCCGACGAAGCCTTCCATCTCAGTAGAGATATAGGCGTAGCGCTCGTCCATATCGAAACGATGTACGCCGATGCCCCCAGTCAATTGATGATGCGTGAGCTTCGGCTTTGATGGATTGGACACATCGTAGATGCGAAAGCCGCCGTTGCGGTAAGGCTGCAATTCCGCAGCCTCTATCGCCGCAAGATCAGCCTCGGTGACGCCAAGTTTCTGCGCCAGTTCGGCGCGGGTCGGCTCGCGACCAAAGGCGTCTTGCAACTCGCGCCGGACGCCTGGTAATTGCTCAGCGCGCCGCCCGACCGGCGTCGGATTTCGCTCGTGGTTCACCACCATCAGATCGCCTGCGACTCGCACCTTGTGGCTGTGCGAGTCCGGGTCCTCGAGCGTTACGGTCGTCACCAGACGCGGTTTTTTCGGATCCGAAATGTCGACGATCGATGTACCGAGGTTTTGCTTGTTCGGGATGTGCCCGACAAAGGCATAGTCGCCCGCAATGGTCACCTGCCCCGCCCCGGGCAAATCGAGGTGCCCAAGCCGCCGTACATTGCGGGCCAGTGCACCGTCCGATCGCTCCGCCGTCTTCATGGCTTTTTCCTGCGCGTGTAAAACTGATTCCAACCTTTCGGGATCACGCGCTATTTATCCAGCGTGGCACCGGAGGCTTTGACGATCGCGGTCCATTTTGGGATTTCGCTATTGATGTAGGCTCGGAATTCCTGCGGCGTGTCACCAACGATATCCACCCCAAGCTTGCCAAGTGAAGACTGCACGCTCGCGTCGTTCAAAGCCTTGACTGCTGCGTCGTGCAACACCGCAATCACTTGCGGCGGCGTGCCGGCAGGCGCCACTAGCCCATGCCAAGTGCTCGCATCGAAGCCTTTCAAACCCACCTCATCCATGGTCGGCAGGTCGGGCAAAATCCGCGTGCGCTTGAGCGTCGTCACCGCCAGTGCACGCACGCGTCCGCCTTCGATATGGCCGATTACGGAAGCGGCGGTGGCAAACATCATCTGATCGTGACCGGCAATTACATCCTGCAAGGCGGGCGCTGCGCCCTTGTAAGGCACGTGCACAATATTGATCTTTGCTTCCGACTTGAACAACTCGCCCGCAAGATGCGCGGCCGCCCCATATCCGGAAGATGCAAAATTGATTTTGCCCGGTTGCGCTTGCGCGAGCGCGATGAGCTCTTTAAGCGAACGCGCCGGAACGTCTGGATTGACCACTAGGATATTGGCTTGCGTGCCAACCAGCGTGATCGGCGTGAAATCCTTCTCAGGGCTGTAGTTGAGACGTTTGTACAGGGATTCATTGGTGGCGAGAATGCTGTTGTTGCCCATCAGCAGCGTGTAGCCATCAGGCGCGGCATGCGCGACGGTTTCGGCCGCGAGATTGCCTCCGGCACCCGGACGATTCTCGATCACGAACGGCACACTAAGCAATTGCTCCATCTTCTTGCCGACAATGCGGGCGAGCACGTCGCTCGGTCCGCCAGGCGTGAACGCCACCACCAGCGTGACGGGGCGACTTGGATAATCGGCCGCGGCCACGGGTTGGCTGATTGCAAGCAGGGCTGCGACGCCAAGCAGGGGGGTCCGAATCCAGATTGGCAAAAAAGACATGGGAATTTCTTTGTTCCGGCGGCCCCGAGATGAACCGAACCACCGACCTTCGGTCAGTGCAACTGTTGTATCCGCGCCACTGAATGCTTGCCCGGTCACACAGTACGATCGAACCGCGCCTCCCGACTCTTTCCTCCGATCTCCGAAAAACGGGAATAATGGTGAAGATCCGCAAACCATAATTAGTTCCGCTATTTTGGACAACGTCGCCAATAGCGGACATCAGTTTTCCAGCAAAGCTACTGTGCCTAGCCCGCCGTCGGCACAGATGCTGACGATCGCCCGACTTCCCTTGGGCATTGTTGCAAGTTCTTTCACCGCCTGACTTAGGATCCGCGCCCCGGTAGCAGCGAAGGGATGACCGAGGGCGACACTGCCGCCATTGGGATTCATGCGATCGCGCGGAAACGTCCCGAAAGTATGCTCTACTCCGGCCTTTTCCCGCACAAAATCTTTGTCTTCCAAACCTTTGACATGGCACAACACCTGCGCGGAAAACGCCTCGTGGATCTCCCATAAAGCGATATCGTCGAATTTCAGATTTCGTCGCGCGAGAATGCGTGGAATTGCAGATACGGGCGCCATCAGTAGCCCTTCGGTGAAAATATCGACGGCGGCCATTTCAAAATCGACGAGGCAGACGCGCGGCGTTTTAGAGGGCAATCGACTGATGCCTTCTTCGGTCGCAACCCAGATGGCGGCTGCGCCATCGGTCAGTGGTGAGCTGTTGCCCGCCGTAAGCGTACCTTTTCCGCTTGTCCGGTCGAATACCGGATTGAGCTTGCCAAGCTTGTCCAGCGACGTATCGCGACGGGGAAAGTGATCAGCGAAAATCCCGTCAACCGGTAAAATGAGATCTGCGAAAAAACCGCGATCCTGCGCAGCGACTGCGCAGCGGTGACTTTGCAACGCCAGCTCATCTTGTTCAAGCCGGCCGATGTTCCAGGTCTTTGCCATGTCTTCGGTATGCTCTCCCATACTGCGACCAGTGACCCGGTTTTTCACCTCGGGCACGAATAACCGAATGTCAGACGGGCGGAGTTTCCGAAGCGCGCTGAGTCGCTGCGACAATGTTCGCGCCTGTACAACCCGCCGCAGCCAATCCGAAAGGTTCTGCCCGAGCCCGATCTGTACGCGCGTCATACTTTCCACGCCGCCAACGAGCGCCAGCGAGCGGCCACCGCTGCCCAATACGCCAACCGCTTCGAAAGCACCAACCATGCTGGTGCTGCATTGCATGATCGTCGTAGAGGTCGGCACATGCGGGTCGAGCTTAGCTTCCAACCACACTTCGCGCGCAAGGTTGGCGTAGGCAAGATTGCCGACGACTGCCCCCCAGACAGCGAAATCAATTTGACCGGCTACATGCGACGCCATCGCCTGTACCACCGGCACCGAAAGTGCCAATGAATCGCGGTGAGCGAACGGGCCGTCAACACCGACAAAAGGCGTGCGAAGACCGGCAGCCAACCAGACCTTTTTGTCGTCCACCCGCACGGCTGGTTTCCCTTGCGCAAGCTGGCGCTATTCGAAGATATTTTATTCCGGCCTCACAGACCAAGGATTTACAAAAGCGCAGCGCACGGAAGTGGCTAGCTGGCTACTGTAGAGGGCTGTTCGAAAGTACTAATTGTGATTTTTGATTGTAGTGTCCTGTGCACGGGGCATTTGTCGGCCATTTCCATGAGTCGCTTGCGCTGCTCATCGTTGAGCGGACCCTCCAGTGTAATGGCGCGATCGATGTGATCGAGCATGCTGACTTTGGTGTCGCAGCTTTCGCAATCACTGACATGAATTCTGCGGTGGCTTAGCCGTACGGAGACATTCTCGAGCGGCAATTTTTTGAAGTCCGCATAAAGCCTGATCGTCATTGATGTGCAGGCGCCGAGCCCGGCCAACAAAAAGTCGTAGGGGCCAGGACCAGAACCGAGTCCGCCAAGCTTTACTGGCTCGTCAGCCAGCAAGTGGTGCGGACCCGTCAATATCTCCTGCTGGAATTTGCCCCCGTGCGTTTCACGCACCAGTACGAGGCCAGCTTCGAGCTCGGTATCGGCAACAATTTCGACCTGATCAAGATAGCGTTCCGCCCAGGCTGCAATCACATTCGCTACGTACCCGGCATCACTTCTCCGACTAAGTAGGTGATCAGCGCCAGCAAGCGAGACGAAGCTTTTCGGATGCTTTGCGGTAGTAAAGATCTGCGTAGCATTATCGATGCCGACTATGTCATCCGTCGGCGAGTGAAAAACCAGCAGCGCCTTGCGCAGATTGGCGATATGGTCATGCAGATTTTTGTCGGCCACATCCTCGAGGAATTCGCGTTTGATCCGAAATTGGCGCCCTGCCAAGCTTACCTCAATCTCGCCTTCCGCCCGCAGCTTCTCAATATCGGCTTTAAACAAATTGGTAACATGGTTTGGCTGGTAAGGCGCAGCGATGGTTGCCACACCTCGCGCCTCGGGAATTTTGCCTGCGGCAGCTAGCATCGCGGTACCGCCCAGACTGTGGCCTATCAGAATTGTCGGCGCAGCATAACTCTTCCGCAGATGATCGGCGGCAGCGATTAGGTCATCTACATTTGAAGAAAAACGCGTGTTAGCAAAATCGCCTTGGCTGCCGCCCAGTCCAGTGAAATCGAAACGCAACACGCCCATGCCGCGCATCGTCAGCTGCTCCGCGATGCGTTTTGCCGCCAAATTATCCTTGCCACAGGTAAAGCAGTGCGCGAACAGCGTGAAGGCGATCGGTCTGCCGAGAGGCAGATCGAGCAATGCCGCCAGTTTTTCACCTTTGGAATTTGGAAAATCAAATCGTTCGCTACGCATGGCTGTTCTTTCCGGTTTGACTGCACGAACGCCAAGACGATCGATTGCCCTTGGTTAGTCAAATCTGGGGATCGGGCCGTTGTGAGGCGTACGCCCGTGAAGTTCGACAAATTGCTGATCCGCATAACACCAGCCCCAACCTTCTGGCGGATCGTAACCCTCGATGATCGGATGACCAGTCGCGTAGAAATGTTTGGTTGCGTGCTTGTTAGGCGACGAATCGCAGCAGCCGACATGACCGCAGGTCCGGCATAGACGCAAATGGACCCATGCTGAGCCGATCTTTAGACATTCCTCACAGCCAAGTGCACTCGGTATCACGTTACGAATTTGCGTCGCGTGGGTGCAGAGCTTGGTCATCAAACTTTCCAATCCTTGTGGGCACACCGCGGCCATGCCCGCTTTAGGTCATAAGGGGATATGCCGACACGGTATTTGATGTCCGCTTTAGCCCCAATAGCAGACATTCGCGGATGTCGGTGAAACGTCCGCTAATTGCCAATAGCGGAACACGCAGCTCTCAAGCACGGCTCGCAAGGTGAACTGAAATATGGCGCCGCGGGGTTCATTCGCTTCTGTCCACAGCCGGCCCCCCGTGGGCCTCGATAATAGATCGGCAAATCGACAGCGGCCAAGCGCAAGCATCATGCCCATCGACTGGCGAACGCACAGAGCACATCCGTTCAGAATGACGGACGGATTTACGTTCAAAATGAGAATGAACTAGAGAGAAGAACAAATGCTAAGTAACGCTGCGACAAAGAAAAACCTTGGCTGGGGCGGCAGTGCAGACAGTCCCCCTGCTCTGCCCGTTTTCCCTGCTAACAGGGAATTTTACAGGGAATTATGCAAAATCGCGGCTTTGGGAACGCCAGAGACTGCAATTAACTGCGTCGTAAAAGGGCTTCAGACGCGAATTCCCTGCTCAACGGAACAGGGAATTATTTTAGCCGAACAGGGTCTCTTGGCGTGAGAACAGGGAATTTATTCGGCAAGCGGGCCGCACTAGGCATGCGGTCCTATTTCGCTGGCATCAGCCCAGTCGCCAAAGTGATTTTCCTCCGGCCGGTCGCGTGGGCATTGGAGGGCGATGATGGCGGAGCTTCCCGCGATCGTTCGAAGAGGACGGCACCTGCGTTGCCACCCCAATCGGCAAGATCGTCTTTATCGCAGGTAGCCGCAATCGCTAATCCGATCGACGCAAGGTGGGCGCGACGGTAGCAATACACGGCCAGCAAGACTCTGGCTGTCGGCGAGATTGTCGCAATGAGTTCGTTCAGCCCATGTGCGTTAGCGCGATACATTTCGCCGAGGATTTCATCGGGGACAGGACAAGGCTCGTCCTCAAGAAGTGCGCGGTGTTCGGGCAGCATCGCGAGGCCTCCGAAACGGTTGTTCCCGCGGTGACCATTCGATGCACCGCGTTAACGTAGCGTTAATCCGGCAGGCTCCTTTGGGTCCAAAGCGGACGGCGGCAATGCTTCCACGCGATCGCTTCGTGGGCTCGATCCGCGTGAGCTATACTCGGCCTCCGCTTAAACGCTCTTGTCGCGGAGGACAAAATGGAAAAATTAATTGACCTCTTTTGCCACGCCATGCGCATCACGGATCCGCTTTCGATCAAGATTGCCGTTGGGATGGTCGGTGGCGGCATTCCGTTGCTATTCTTGTCCGCGCTATTCGTCTGGCTAGGGCAGCTTGCAGCCTCGCAGCGCGAAGCCGAGATGCCCGTCTCGCAGAGGCCAGCCCACCGCAAAGGACGCGCCGCACGAAAATCTCCTGCCGTCACGGAGTAGTGGCAATGGCAAATAAAGGATGTGTCCGCCTTGGGCCAAGAGCGGGCACCGTGCGAGCACCAAAATTGAATCTAAATCAGTGACATCAATTGTTTGGACAGTCTTTGCCGTTCCAACACCGCACTCGGAGCGTGGACCTTTTCGATGTTACATCACAGCAGCTTTAACGGCCTTGACCGGCCGCGCCCTGACGACCTTCCGGGCCGGCTTTGCCTTGAATGTCATTGGCTCCTTCGTGAATGGATTGATGCCACTTCGCTCCTTCGTCGCCGGTTTCTTGATGACTACGAATTTGGCAAATCCGGGCAAAACAAAAGCTCCTGACTTGTTGAGCTCCCTATAGCCTATTGCGGCGAGCGACTCGATGACGGCCTTGACGTCCTTGCGCGCCATCTTATCCGCGTGCTGCGCGACGATCTTTTGAATGAGTTCTGACTTCGACATCAATTTGGCCATAACCTGCCTCCGGAAAAATTCGAATCATATGCCGTCAGGTTAGACTCAGGTTTGGGGTCCAAGGAACCTCAGCAGACGACCGGTACGCAGCAATTCAGTGGAAAAGGTCGTTTTCGGCCTGCATCGATCATACTCGCCAATTTGGGAATGTCCGCTCAGGGCCAAAAGCGGACATTAGTCACTCGATCACCTCATCGGCACGCGCGAGAAGTGGCGGCGGAATTTCCAAGCCAAGCACGTTCGCGGTTTTCATGTTGATGACGAAATCGAACTTGGTCGGTTGGACAACTGGCAGATCAGCGGGCTTTTCGCCCTTTACGAGGAAATGGCCGCGGGCGCCAATGCATCTCCTTTAAGTCGAAGTTGACATCCCTCTGTCCGAAAATCCGCTGGACAACCCTTACCCACCGAGCGACCATTATTGATAGGCAAAACGCAGCAAACAGGCTGTGAGGACTCCGGAATTGCCGAGTCAGCCGCCCAAAAGAACTCAAAGGGAGAGGTCATGATCACCCGATTATCACGCCGAGCGATGCTGAAAAGTACGGCTGGCTCCGCTCTGCTCGCCACGATCGGCATGCCAGCGATTACTAAGGCGCAAGCCGATGCTATTCGCATTGGGCATCTCACGCCATTGACCGGCTTCCTTGGACCGCTTGGCGAGTATGCCGTGATGGGCATCAAGCTCGCCGCCGAAGAGGTCAATGCGGCCGGCGGCGTTATGGGCCGTAAAATCGAGCTTGTGATGGAAGATTCGGTCAATCCTCAAACGGCTTCCGCGAAGGCCGAGCGCCTTATCGAGCGCGACAAGGTTGCGATGATCATCGGCGAGATTTCATCAGCTTCCGGGCTTGCGATCGGTCAAGTGGCGAACAGAATGAAGACAGTCTTTATAAACACCGGCTGCAATTCTGATGCACTGCGCGGCGCAAGCTGCAATCCATATATGTTCCATATCGAGGGCGCGAACTCGATGTATGTGATGGCAGTCGGACAATACCTGCTGCGCGAAAACATGGTGAAGGGCAAAAAATGGTATTCGCTGACGGCAGACTACGCCTTCGGCCATGATCTTCTGCGCGTCGCAAAAAAATTCATGGAGGCGAATGGCGGTCAATTCGCGGCTGACGAACTCGTACCGACGGACGCAACCGATTTTAGCCCCTATCTTCTGAAGATCAGGCAATCACAACCCGACCTCGTGGTGTCGAACCTCGCCGGCAATCAGATCACAAATTTTATCAAGCAATATTCCGAATACGGACTAAAATTTCCAGTGGCCGGTTTCGGCTTCGACACCGTCGTTGCCTGGGGTGCTGGCAAAGGCAACTTCTCAGGCATCTGGCCGCTTGTATGGCATCATTTGGTCGATACGCCGAGCTCCAAGAAATACGTCGAAGCATTCCAGAAAAAATATAACAGGCTTCCAGACAACCAATCATGGGGCGACTACAACTCGCTGAAAATCGTCGCGCAGTCGATGAATGAAATGAAATCGGCTGATCCGCAGAAGCTCGCCGAGCATCTGCGCAAGGGGGCAAAGTTCGACGTGATGAAGGCGCGTGAGGCTTATTTCCGTGCGTATGACAATCAGATGATCATGGAGATGTACGCAGTACAGGCAAAAGATCCGAGCAAGATGCAGGACCAATGGGACATCTATAACGCACTCGGCACTGTGCCCGGCCCGAACGAAGACATGGAGACTATTGCTCCGCCAAAGGACGGTACCTGCAAGATCGGGTGATCCGTTGGGCTAAACCGCATCGTTCCGGGTGGTCGTTTTTCATGGCACCCCGGGGATCGCATTGATTCTTTCAGCGCCGAGTCTTCCTCGTGCAATCTGTTTTCGTCCTCGAGCAGGTTCTGAATGGGCTTTTGGTCGGCGCGTACTACCTTCTGATCGCGCTTGGTCTCTCGCTGATCTTCGCCCTTGGTGGAATTGTTAATCTTGCGCATGGCGGCTTCTACGCCATCGGCGCTTACCTCGCCGTGATCTTAACAAATCGCGTAGGTTTCTTTGGCGCGTTCATCGCTTCGCCAGTAATTGTTGGCTGTCTCGGCATCGTCATTGAACGCCTGCTGTTCCGCAGGTTTTACCGCGCCGATCCGATTTTAAGCCTGCTGCTGACCTTCGGACTGGCGATGGTAATCGAGCAGGCACTTCGCATTGTGTTTGGCGCCTCGCCACTTCCATTTTCCATCCCGACTGAATTGCGTGGCCAAGTCCTGGTAGGCGACTTCATCTATCCGCGCTACCGCCTGTTCATTTTTGGAGTGGCACTCGCAGCCGTTACGGCTACCTGGTTCATTGTCTATCGAACGACCTTTGGCCGCGTGGTGCGAGCAGGCGTGCAGAACCCCGACATCGTCGGATCGCTCGGGATCTCGCTTGCGCCCTATATGACCGCAATCGCGGCGCTCGGCATCGGGCTCGCCGGACTTGCCGGTGTTTTGCTTGCGCCGATCGCCGGCGTGCATCCAGCGATGGGGGCGGAAATTCTCACAGCGGCCTTTGTCGTTGTCGTCATTGGGGGTCTGGGGTCGTTCTGGGGTGTCATCACCGCTGCCATGCTCGTCGGTGTCGTGCGCGGGATTACCATCTACTTCAACCCGTCTTGGGGTGAAGCGTCGATGTATCTCTTGATGGCTCTTGTCCTGTTGCTGCGTCCACGCGGGCTCTTCGGCGAACGCATCGAGAAATTTGAGTAGTGATGATGCAAAACAGCCGGGCGTCCCTCATCATCGCCGCTCTATCGCTGATAGCTCTTCCTTTTGCACTCGATTTTGTGGGGCTGCCATTGCGCTCTGCGGTCGACGTTGTCGCATTTGCGATTGCGTGCATGGGGCTCAATATTCTTGTCGGCAATACTGGCCTTGTCTCATTCGGACATGGCGCCTGGTTCGGGCTCGGCGCCTATGCCGCGGCTCTGAGCCAGCGCTACTGGTTTCCAGGCTCTGTCATTTTGCCCTCGTTGTTCGCGATTGCTTTCGTAACCGTGTCTGCTGTGCTGTCTGGTGCACTGATCTTGCGGCGCCGTGGCGTCTATTTTTCATTACTGACGCTGGCTCTGACTGCGCTGCTCTTTGCCATTGGTTATCGTTGGACCGAGTTTACAGGCGGAGAAAGCGGGCTCGGCGGCGTCACACGTGCGACGGTACTGGGCGTCGATCTTGAACGCGACAGCAACTATTATTTTCTGATTGCTGCAATCGCGATGTTGATCTGTGTCCTGCTTTGGCGTTTCCATCGATCACCGGTTGGCAGTGTGCTTGTGGCCATTCGCGAAAATGAACAGCGCGCGCGCTTCATCGGGTATTCGACAAATCGGTACAAGCTTATCGGTTTCGTACTCTCGGCAGCGGTTGTCGCTGTCGCGGGCACACTTTCGGTTTTCAATCACCGTTTTGCCTCAGCCGAACCACTTTCTGTGGCTTTCTCAGGTGAACTCATTGCTATGGTCGTCATTGGTGGGATGCGAAGCTTTCTCGGCCCGGCTCTTGGCGCCTTATTCTTCATTCTATTTCGCGAGTTTCTGTCGATATGGACTCCGCACTGGTTGTTCTATTTTGGTCTTCTTTTTATCGGGTTCATCGTGTTCTCGCCGACGGGTCTCGTCGGTGTCGCGGAACGCCTACTGGCCCCGTTCCGCAGGCGAGAGATCAAAGCCGCTGCGATGGCAGCCCGCAGAACAGCGGAAGGCCTTTCGTTGCCACAAACCTTGCTGCGAGGACGTGACAACAAGAGCTTGGTCCTTTCCGCAAGAAACCTCGACAAGAGCTTCGGCGGCATCCATGCCGTGCGCGGTTTTGAACTCTCTGTGCTCGACAAGACGCTGCACGCCTTGATCGGACCAAATGGCGCGGGCAAAACGACTGCATTCAATGTGTTATCCGGCCTTTACCAGCCGGATGCGGGTTCGGTCGACCTCGAAGGAAAGTCCATTGGTGGACTTAGGCCGGAAGATATCACGCGGGCCGGCGTCGGCCGTTCGTTTCAGATCACCAATTTGTTTGGCGGCTTGAGCGTTGAGGAAAATATCCGCCTTGCCATTCAAGCGCGTTCGCACATGCGATACGCGATGTGGTACTCGACGGATTCGCTTGCCGATCTTGACGCTGAGACCACGGAACTCATCCGCTATCTAGGTCTTGCCGGCATCGAAAATGCCGACGCGTCATCGCTTTCCTATGGCGGCCAGCGCCTGCTCGATATGGGCCTTGCGCTGGCGACCCAGCCACGAATTCTTCTACTGGATGAACCTCTGGCAGGACTTGCGGTCGCCGAGCGGGAACGCATTGCAAAACTGATCAAGACAATTTCCACAGAGATTCCAATATTACTGGTTGAGCACGATATCGACCGTGTCTTTCAGATTGCCGATCACGTCACCGTTATGAATGACGGCGCGGTTCTCGTCGACGGTAGCGTCGAAAATGCGCGCAACAATGACAAAGTGCGTGAGATCTATATTGGGTCTGGCTCTACCGCTGTCGCGACGCAGGAGCGCGCGTCCGCTGTGGGGTCTAATCGACTTCTCGCGGTGGATGGCATCGACACGTTTTACGGCAAAAGCCATATCCTCAACGCCGTCTCCTTCGACGTGCGCGAGCGCGAGATCGTCGCATTGCTGGGGCGCAACGGTGCCGGGAAATCAACGTTGTTGAAAAGCCTTATCGGCATTGCCAAGCCGGAAGTAGGCTCGATTAAGCTCTTGGACCAAGAAACCCTGGGCCTTTCCTCGGCCGAGATTGCCCGGCGCGGCATCGGTTATGTCCCCCAAGGGCGTGGCTTATTCGCCGGCATGACTGTATCCGACAACCTGTTGCTCGGTCGCCTCAAACGCGCCAGCGGAGCCGGAATACATTGGGATGACGAGCGCATCGTCGCCATCTTTCCGCGACTGGCTGAACGCTGGCGCACGCCTGCCGATTATCTGTCCGGCGGTGAACAGCAGATGGTGGCGGTCGCGCGAGCCCTTGCGGGCGACGTGCGCGTGCTATTGCTCGATGAGCCATTTGAGGGGCTTTCGCCGGTCGTCACTGAAGAACTTTTTGAAGTGTTCGACCGACTGCGGCATGAGATCGCAATGATCATTGTCGACCATCACCTCGATCTTGCACTGGCTTTGTCGGACCGCACCGTGGTGCTAGAGCGCGGCTCCGTCACCTGGACCGGCGCGTCGAGCTTGCTAAAACAAGATCTCGAATTGAGAAGGAAAGTGCTCTGGTTGTGAGTCAGTTTTTAGCCACGATCCCCCTTCCCCGCCAGCACACTACTGGTTCCAAGGGCTGCCACGGTCCCACTGTGACGAAGCGCGGCGTCCGCTACCCGTTTTATGTCTGCTCGGCGCTGCTACGGGGACGCAAGTCGGAGGCGGGCAGCGTTCCGCGCGTTTCCGCCACCGAAATTGATGCCGCGGTGATAACTACGGCGCCGCAACCCCTACCTGCCTGACAAATATCGACGGGCAAGCGGGCATCGCGCTGCCTCGCCGGAATGTCCGCTAATGACCCAAAGCAGACATGGCTGCGTGCACTGCACATGTCCGCTTTTGGGGGTAAAGCGGACATGAAATGGGTGTAGTATGCGCCTCACAACGCGGGGCCGTCTCGGCATGACAAAAGCGGTATTGATGGCTCTACTTCTATCGGTGGGTCTCTTCACGCCTGCCGCCGCCGCTCCGCGCTACCCAGGCGACCGAGGGCCCGGCGGCATTTGGAACGACGGACCGTATGCCTGCCGTTTAGGTCAAAGTTGCAACTGCCATCCGGATACGTACGTCGCCATTCGGTGCGAAGGGACTCCGTACGGTCCGCGATGTTGGTGGAATAATAACTGCTATTGCGAGCCGCCAAGGGCCAACCAATATTGCGGCAACCGGTCAGGGGATTGGCCAGCCTTTCGAAAACGCCCGACGCATTGATGCACCCTCCCGGACACCGGCGACAGCACCGCGGTTCGTCTGTCAGCCCCCGGGGCCGTCCGTCATGATGTAGCCAATCAAGTCGCCCACGTTGTGCTCCAAATTTCGGATGATGTCCTTGACGACGTCTCCGATCGAGATCACGCCCACGACCTTGCCCGCGTCCAGCACTGGTAGATGGCGAATGCCGCGCGCAGACATCATTGCCATGCAGCCTTCCAGTTGGTCGTCCGGCTTGACCGTCACCGGGTGGCCCGTCATCACTTGGCCCACCGGAGTCTGCTTCGCATCGAGCCCGGGCAGCAACACTTTTATGGCGCAGTCACCCTGGGTCACGATACCGACCAGCACGTCGTCGTCGATGACCAGCACCGACCGGACCCGGTTGTCGCGCATCTGGCGCAAGGCTTCGACGACCATGTCGCCGGAACGAACATGGATCAGGGTGCCACTCTTCTGGGCCAGAGCGTCTTTGACTGTGTTCATCGAGTGCCTCTCGTGAGCCCTGTCCTGGCCCGCCTAAGTGGTACGCATTGAAGGTTAGAGCCGGCTCGTTCAGCATCGACCATAATCTAGCTCACTACGCGGCTATTAATCGAGCGGCTGGGCTCGTTCGCGTCGTGCGTCGAGACCGGAAAGCGTGGCCGTGCCAACGCTAATCGAAGACGATGAAGCGTTTGGTTGATGTCCGCTTGTGGCACTCAGCGGACATCGGCTTGTGCGCTGCACATGTCCGCTTTTGGGAGTAAAGCGGACATTGCGAAATTACTTCCCAATCACGCCGAACAGGGCGAGCGCGGTAGTTATAAGCTCGCATGGGGCCCGAACACTGGACTGTTGGCCGTCCACGCAGTCGACATCGAATCGGTCTCCGGCCTCATTCTCCGAAATTTGGGAATATTTCAAATTCCGAGCGGAGATTTTCAGCCCGCTGCTGCGTTGAAGACTGGAATTTGTACTCAGAGACAATTGTATAATTTAAAAAGCGCCGCGGTGGCGGGCTTCTTCGCGGCATCAGCCTAAGTATATGAAGAGACTGGACTTGATGGCTGGCGCAGCAGTGCATATGGCCCCCTGCTCTGCCCGTTTTCCCTGCTAACAGGGAATTTTACAGGGAATTTTGTAAAATCGCGGCTTCGGGAAGGTCAGAGACCTCAAGTAACGGCGTCGTTACAGGGCTTCCGACCCGTATTCCCTATTCCAAGAAACAGGGAATTATTTTCGCGGAACAGGGAATCTGGACGGGAGAACAGGGAATTCTAGCCGCCGAAGTTAGAGTTATCCCCCGGATGAGATTTCGGGATAACGGGCCTTGAATGATGTCCGCTTTACCCCGAAAGCGGACACTGAACGGCGGCTTGGGTTGCTCCACAACCTGCGACCTGCCTAATAGCCATTATTCTTGCGATACTACCGAAATATTCCGGCCAGTGTTGCGATTGAAGCGAGCTCGATGCTCGGCAAATGCACGATCAAACCATGGTAGAGCAAGTAGCTACGGATGATGGGGTCAGGCGTTGCCTTACTGGGGGAGTAGTTGTTTTTCTCTGGATTGTTTCGCAGCAAACTCGCGCGCTAGCTGAAGACGATCCGTTGCAAAAAGCCGTCAACTATCTTTTCACGGGGAAGAACAATCCCCAAGACGCCCCCGAAATTCTGGATCGAAAATCGTGCGTGGTTGTCGTGCCAGATCCGAGATCCAAACAATCCATTAGATACTATCTGGGCCGGTTTAGGATTGACACCGCCTTCATCAACAAAACCTATGCAGGCCCGGAAACCGTTTACAATTTGGACGTCAAGGGCGCCGAGACCATCGTCGAGTACTTGGATCTCGACAGAAGCTCGGTCCTCCATGGGCACAAATCCGCACAAATATCTCTGCCGGGAGATATCGATCAAACAAACACAGCATTGGCATTAATTGCCAGCCTCTGCACGAACGACAAGCCGAAGGCTCAATGAGGCCGACTGATGTTCAAGAGTGAACCGAAGGGACCAGGGAGTAGCCTTAACTAATGTCTCATCGGCGCTAAAATGACATCGACCTATGAACATGTGACGTAGCACAATCAAATCCTTGGGGGATTTGTAATGCCGCTGCAGCGGGGCCAGGTCCAGGGTTACGACTTTAATCGGTCAGTCGTTGAGTTCACGATGCTCAATCACGGCAAGGTAATTCTGTGTGCGATCAGCACCACGGCGATGGATGATATTGAAGGTAAGCGTAACGTGAGGCCGGATCAGCGCGTAGATCAGTTTATGCGGCTGCGTGAAGTAATTGAAGAGCGCGCATCGCGCAAGTTCTCCGAAGGGCAGACCCAGGCCGATCGACCGATGGTATTGCGATCCAACGACTTCGCTAGATAGTCGTTACTTCTGTTCATCGACGACTATTGAGCCATCGCCGGACGCCAATCAAACCCAATGCCCGCTTTGGGTCAAAAGCGGACATCGCTGACCGCAGGTCATGGATGAGGGGCCGACCTGACCGGGTTCTTCCGCGTAGCAACGGCTTCCGGGCTTTCTCTCACCGACAGTGTCTGCCCTGAATTAAAGTGTATCTCGGTCCCACTTCCGTTCGAACACATGAATGCAATCGTGTCCAAATCAATTTCTATGCGAGACTTCTCGATGTCGGTGAGCCGTTTCCATGTCGCCATGTTTAGCTCCTGAAAACCGCGGCTACGGTTGGGACATAACTGCCTTCGGCCAGTCCAGCACACTAGGGCAGCCCCAGCCTTGGTAAAGTGTCAGCCATCACAAAAAAGCGTTTTCTAACCTGGGGGCGTGAAACACCGCGAATGTCCGCTTTGGGTCAAAAGCAGACATATGCAGCGCACAAGCCAATGTCCGCTAAGTGCCAAAAGCGGACATGTCGTCCAATGGCACACCTGCTCCAGGCTTGGAAAAAATACGAAGTTTATCTTGGCACATCGGGCGGACTTGAGAGCCGATGGCTCATGTCACCGCTCACGCTAAGCGCTCAGGGAAAAGCCCCAAATCGCGAGCAGCGCAGCAACGACAAGGCCGATCCACGAAACAGTCACGGGGACAGAATGGGTCCAATCTGCACGGTCCACCCTTTAAAAATCCTCCAGCCGTGCAAGATCGCTACTAACGCGAAGATGAGTGCTGTAACTAATGCGTAAGGCATCTTATCCTCCCCTCATATCTGAGTTGCCCTACGCGACCTTAAATCAGCTACGCCGTGATCGCATCAACGTGATCGAAATGTCCGCTTTCGGGGTAAGAGTGGACATGGCTTCCGCAGCGCAAAATGTCCGCTTATGACCCAA
>CAVVUW010000008.1:0-137121 GCA_963751535.1 uncultured Alphaproteobacteria bacterium | reverse complement strand
CGTCACCGCCCACCATCAAAGCGGACATCCGTATTTCGGATTGAGGTCAGCGTTACCAGAAGTAACGGCCATTCCGCCAGCCACGCCAATGCCAATAAGGTCTTCGGGGATAAGTGTAGGTGTAAACATAGCCGTTATAACTATAACCGACGTAGCCAGGCGCCCAGGTAGAAGGCCCGTAATAGTCGTAGGCAGAAGCCCTCTCTACGGACAGCGATACATTTCCATCTGGCGAAAAGCGAAAAGAAAGTGGAGTTGCACTCAAAATGCAAACAAAGACTGCCGTCGCTGCAAAAGTCACTCGTTTTGACATCGCCACCTCCTCAGTAGTCCGAATAAGAATGAAGATTACATTGTTTACCTGTGATTTGAAAAGGGAGTTGGACCAAGGTCCACCTGAGAGGCCTCTGCAAAACTTTTGGTGAATTTATCCTGATAAAATGCCGCTATTGGCCCTTAGCGGAGATTTCAACGGCTATACGAAGCCAACAAACTGACCGAGCCGTATTTTCTGGTTAGGCAGTTCAGATAGTCGCCAAAGGCAATTCTACTGCAATGCGCTTTGGCCCCTTAGCATCGACGATAGCGACCCGAATTTGCGGGAATTTTCGTTTAAGCTCTAGCGCTACCGTTAGTGCGGCTTCTTGAGTTGGATGTTCAGACTTCAACCTCCCATCGACTTCGAGCTTAAAACTGATTTTCGGTGGCACCTCAGGGGCGGCTTGATCATTCTTTTCGACTGCAGCCGCATGAATCTGCTCCGTCGCAGGGCAAGGCTCATCGCGTTTGACCTTGTCGGGAAGCTTTAAAGATTGACTCACCCGCATCGTGGCCACCTCTATTTTGGGTTTCTTCGCTGTCTTTATCTTTTGTGTTTTTTCTTTCGTTCTTGTTATCGGCTTTATTTTTGCTTTTGTTTTTGCTTTACGACGCTTTGCTTTCAGAATCTTTGGCATTCTCGAATCACCCTTAACGTGGTCTTGAATCATTGCGGTTTGCGTGGACGTGCGAAACAGCGCCGGCAAGGTTAAAGCGCTATTTCAACAGCTACCCACCGATATCTAGGGATTTGATCGTAGATATTTCACGCGTGGTCACGAATGTCCCCTTTTTGGGGTAAAACGGACATGACGATTGCGCTGCAGAATGTCCGCTAGTGACCCAAAGCGGACATCGGCCTGAAGTCAATGCCTGCGGAACACAAGCGTCTGGAACTGATTCAGGCGCAGAAGGAAGGCCTCGCTCGCCCTATGTCAAATAAGATGGTCGCCGCCGCGGTACGTGCCAAGATGTGGTCGCCGCGCTGCTCGTCGTACAAACGAGTTAACAAGTAGCGTTTCGAACACCTCAGAGAGTTGAGATGAAGGCTGTGCGTCAGTCACCCCGAAGACCGCCAGCGACAGCATTGTTGTTGTACCAACGCGCAGCTCCAACGTGAAACGGCAAAATCGTGTTGCGCGTGAAATTGGCCGCAACGGTCTCTGCCGCCGCAGGATGAATCTGCATCATTTCGTCGGAGTTGGCGAAGACCGCCTCTACGATGGCATAAGCGAGGCTCTCAGGCAGATCGGGATGCGCGACCGCAAAATTGTAGATTCCGAGAGTCTGATAGTCGCGCCGTAACGACGGATAGGTGCCCGCTGCAATGAAAGAAGTTGTCATCTCTGGGAGTGTCACGCGCACAGAAACCTTCTGGCTCGGCGTCAAGGCCAGATAGCGAATGTTGCCTTTCTTCTCGAGCTCTGCGACCTCGGGAACGGGAGGGCCAGCGACAACGACTAGCGCATCAAGTCTGCGGGCGTTGAGTTGAGCAGCGAGATCAGCCCACGATCCCGTGATGAACGGCGCGGTGATACTGAGTGCCTTAAACATGAGCGGTGTATAGATGCCGCCTGTGCCGCCCTCCGGCCCAATCCCCACCTGCTTACCCGACAGATCGGCAATCGAATGGAGGGGAGATTCAGAAGTTACAATGAACTGAAACGGTGTGTCGTACATTGGGAACAACGCCCGGGCGGTGCGGAATTGCCGTCCGCCGGTCCAACCTGCGGTGCCGCTCCATCCCTGCTGTGCGATGCCGAGAGTGACAAATGCTAATTGGATATCTCCACTCTCGAGAAGCTTGATATTTTCTGCTGCCCCCTCGGTCGGCCGTGCGATGACCGGCAGGCCAAGCTTGCGGCTCAGCAGGCGAGCGAGTCCCTCGCCATATTGGTAGTATGTACCACCGGGCGACGCCGTGCCGATGATGAGCGTTTCGGGCCAATTCGGTTCCCCTGATCGGCTGGCATTCGGTAAGCCGAGAGCCACGATCAGCATTACAGCGATCCGGAGAAGTGCGTTCCTCATGCTGGTCACATCCTCACCGGCTTCGGTTTGCCCGCAGCAGTAATCTCGTCCTCAACCAGCACCTCCTCTGGTGTATCCGCTTCAGCGTCCGTCTCTCTGTTCAGATGCGCATGCATCCGGTTGACGTCGAGCGCCCCTTCCCATTTCGAGATCACGACAGTCGCTACGCCGTTGCCGATCAAATTCGTGAGCGCTCGGGCTTCCGACATGAAGCGGTCGACACCCAAAATCAGTGCAATGGCGGCAACCGGGATTGTACCGACAGTAGCGAGCGTCGCTGCAAGGACGATAAAGCCAGAACCAGTCACGCCGGCAGCGCCCTTCGATGTCAGTAAAAGGATGCCAACGATCCCAAGCTGCTGAACCAGAGTAAGTTCTGTACCGGTCGCTTGCGCTAGAAAAATGGCGGCCATCGTCAGATAGATGCATGTCCCGTCCAGGTTGAACGAATACCCCGTCGGAATCACGAGACCGACCACGGATTTTTCACACCCGAGGTTCTCCAATTTTGCAATCATACGTGGGAGTACAAACTCGGAGGAAGATGTGCCAAGCACGATCAGTAATTCTTCCTTGATGTAGCGAATGAACTTGAAGATACTGAAACCCGCAAGCCGCGCGAAAAACCCAAGTACAAAAATAATAAAGATGATGCACGTCATATAGACGGCAGCCATCAGCTTGGCGAGTGAGAACAGTGTCCCCACCCCATATGTTCCGATCGTAAATGCCATGGCACCGAATGCACCGATGGGCGCCACTTTCATGATGATGCCGACAACACCGAATAATGCGTATGACGCTTGATCGATCACCCCGAGCAGCGCCTTGCCGCGCTCGCCAAGGGCCTGCATAGCGAAAGCAAACAGGACGGCGAAAAACAGCACCTGCAGGATCTCACCCTGTGCGAATGCCCCAACCACCGTGTTGGGGACGATATCCATCAAGAACTGAATCGTGCCCTGTTCCTTGGACTTCACCACGAAACCTTGGATCGCCCTGGTATCGATCGATTTGACATCGACGTTCATACCGGCGCCTGGCTGCACGACATTCACGACGATAAGACCGACAATCAAAGCGATCGTCGTCAGGACTTCGAAGTAGATAAGCGCCTTGAGGCCGACCCGACCAACCTTCTTCATGTCTTGCATGCTGGCAATGCCATGCACGACGGTGCAGAAGATGATTGGAGCGATGATCATCTTGATCATCTTGATGAACGTGTCGCCCAGCGGTTTCATCTGCGCGCCAAGTTGCGGATAAAAGTGCCCAAGAGCGACGCCGATCACAATGGCCGCCAGCACCTGCACATAAAGGCTGTGGTAAAACGGTTTGCCGTGCGTAGTTCCTGCCGCCGCGGTTTTTGCGTGAGCCATATGATCTCCCCCTGTGTTTCGGGGCGGCTTGCACTGCGCCTCGCGCATCGGCGACGCCCTTCGCTCGGTTGGCCAATTCTAGGCACGGAGGCTGCGATCAGCCAAGGACCACGAAAGGTTCGCAATTGACCGCGGCGTTTACGGCGGGATTAATCTAAGCCACCAGACCTGCGACAGACTCGTGCTTGCGGCTTGCCTCATGACCTGACGCGGCGCCTTTAGGTAGCGTCAAATGTCCGCTATTGGCGCTTAGCAGACATGGCAGTTGCGCTGCGAATGTATTCCACTTGGCAGCCACGCACGCTTGGCATCACGTGTCGTCGATCGCCGAGTCGAGAGCCTTCGCCAGCGCCTTAGCCTTTGACAGAGCTGCGCGGTGTTTCTCTTCATTGGAATTCGCGCGGCCTGCCTCGACAGTCACCATGCAACGTATGGTGTCGTTGCCCCTGGAGAGAACGACCGAGAATTGATCGGTTTGAGCGTTGCGGGTGATTTCCAACTTTTGCATACAATGCTCCTGACTAGGCACTGCGTTCGTAACGAATGCCGTCGCGGCACGGTTGCCTCGAGTGGATGCCCGACAGCGTCATGGACAGGCCACTCAACTCATCTATGTCTGAATATACTTGTATCTATCGCCATTCGAAACGCGCATAGTGATTCGATGCATGGTGACGCAATCGATAGGATGGCGATCTATTCCTTCTGGGGACTGGGATTGCTGATCTCCGCGGGAATAGTTGTCGCCGTTCTTGTTTGGTGATCACGCCCGGGCGCTCACGGTCGTATTGTCGCTCTGCCATCGAGGACATTCCAATGCTCACACGCACGAAACGCGTGACGCTGACATTTCAGCACCCGTTTTCGCTCAAAGGAGTCGGCCGGCGCCTGGCGGCGGGCGAATACGAAGTGGCGACGGATGAAGAACTGATTGAGGGGCTATCGTTTCCAGTTTACCGCCGTGTCGCAACACTGATCTTTCTGCCCGCTGACGCGGGCCGACTCGCGTCGATGGAAATGGTCACCGTCGATCCCGACGATCTCGCGGCGGCCCATCAGCGCGATCAAGCGGCGCTAGCGACGGCGGCCCTCGTGGAGTCGCGCTCACCATGAACCGCGCCCAATGATGAATTCTCTGCCTGCAAAGCTATTTATCGCCATCGCCGCTTGCGCAGCTGTCGCTTATGGAGTGCCGGTAGGGGCCCAGCCACTCAAGAAAGAGCCCGACGCCAACCAATTGTCTTGCGGGCAGAAAGTCCTGGTCGAAAACAACACGTGTCCAGCGGATCAAATTTTGCAAGTTACCGGGAGTTGCCTTGACGCGGCACCCAGGATTGATGTGGTGCAAAGTCCAAGAGGAACGCAATACAATTGCGTCAAGCGAAATCAGCGCGATAACGATAAGTGAGTTGTATGGTAGACTGTGGCCGCACCACATTAGGCAGGCGACCTGCGCACGGAAATGTTCGACTGCGTGACCGACGCTTTGCCGCCAGTTGCCGCCAAGGTTTCCGGTATTTTGTTTACTATGCGGGGAATTTGTTGCGACCCATCGGGCGCTATAACTGTAATCATCCCGTCGAATACCGACCAAAAATGCCGGAGGCGTACTTTGATCATTGACGCGCCATGCCATTAGTACTATCCCGCAATCGTGAACACGCGGCATCGCGCTAACTTGATTCGGCGCCTGGCGGTCGTTTTCAGGACAAATCGAAGTGTAGGAGCGAGCCAATGGCCCGTGTCACCGTAGAAGATTGCGTCGACAAAGTTGAGAACCGCTTCGAGCTTATCCTCGTGGCGAGCCATCGGGCTCGCATGATTTCGTCAGGGTCGAAGATCACCATTGAGCGCGACAACGACAAAAATCCGGTTGTTGCGCTGCGTGAAATCGCCGAAACCACAGTGTCGCCTGGCGACCTCAAGGAAGACCTCATTCACAGCCTGCAGAAATACGTCGAGGTCGACGAGCCGGAGCCCGAAGAGCCGCTGATCGGCACCGCTAGCGCCAGCGTCGACGCCGGCGATACCGAGGTGACATCCGAGCACATGAGCGAAGAAGACCTGCTTAAAGGCATCGAGGGCCTCGCGCTGGTACCGCGGGAAGAACCGGAAGAAGAGCTGCCCGAAGAGCCGCGGGACGCCAATCTCCACTATTGAGAGTTGAGCCCCACAATCGCAGCATCTGATCGGATTTAGGAGAGGCCGCCGCGAGGCGGCCTTTCTTTTTGCACGCGGGATCAAGAAGCGAGACTTGGCCGATGTCCGCTTTCGGGGGTAAAGCGTGCAAGGGAAGGCGGGCGCCGACCTGAATTCCTTTGCCGTCATCGGGATGTCAGAGGCAACGCCTACGTTTCAGGTCGCGATTGCCAAGCCGTACCGGCAAGCACCAAGCGGCCGTGCGATCACGGTTCGGCAGCGGGGTACCGCCGCAGAGATGTCGTCTTCCATCCACCTTCTTGCATGCTTGGCCTGCGCGCGATGCAATTCGTAAATTTGGCTCCAACACAAACAGCGTTGCGCGTATAAATATCGAACGCCGCACATTACCTTTGTCGACGATGAGCTAGCGATAGGGTTAGTGAAGCAAGCCGGATTCCGCGCCCTCTCGAGGCTGAAAGGAACTCACCATGCCCTTCACCATCAAAGTCAATGGTGCGCCACACAACATCGATGTCGACGGTGACACGCCGCTGCTGTGGGTGTTGCGAGACGTGCTTGGTATGACAGGCACCAAATACGGCTGTGGCATCGCTCAATGTGGTGCGTGCACCGTGCACATCGATGGCAACCCCGTGCGCTCGTGTCTCCTGCGGGTCGGAGCGGTTGGCGAGCGGGCCGTCACTACGATTGAGGGCATCGGCACGACCGAAGCGGGTGCCAAGGTGCAAAAGGCCTGGCTTGATCTCGAAGTGATCCAGTGTGGCTACTGCCAGTCGGGGCAGATCATGTCGGCGGCTGCCTTGCTCGCGAAAAATCCGCATCCCGACGACGTGGACATCAACGCGGCGATGGCGGGCAATATCTGTCGCTGTGGCACCTATGTGCGCATTCGCGAAGCGATCAAGAGCGCCGCGGGCGACGGCTCGAGGAGGTCGTCATGACATCAATGCGGGCTGCACTTTCGCGTCGGGTTGTCCTGCAAAACGGCCTTGCAGGCGGCCTTGTGCTGGCCTTTCAGTGGCCGCTGCGCGCCGCGCCCGTCAACGAGCCGGAGCAGCCTCCCGATAATCCAAGCGGCCAGTTCGCACCGAATGCGTTCATCCGCATCGACAATGCCGGCAAGACCACGCTGGTGATACCGCAGGCCGAGATGGGCCAGGGCGTCTACACCGCGATCGCGATGATCCTCGCCGAGGAACTGGACGCCGACTTCGCGCAGGTCGTGATCACGCATTCGCCGGCGAGCGACAAGCTCTATGCCAATCCGCTTTTCGGCATTCAAGTCACCGGCAATTCCAACTCGATCCGCTCGTTCTGGGACAAGCTGCGCGGGGCAGGGGCCAGCGCCCGCACTATGCTGATTGCAGCCGCAGCCGAGCAGTGGCAGGTCGATGCAGCGAGCTGCAGCGCCTCAAATGGCAAAGTCACGCACGCTGCGACCAATCGCGCACTCACTTACGGCGAGCTCGCCGATGCCGCCGCCAAGTTGCCCGTACCGGACAAACCGAAGTTGAAGGACCCGAAGGATTTCACGCTAATCGGCAAGCCGCTGAGACGCAACGACACGCCTGACAAATCCGACGGCAAGACCATCTACGGCATCGACGCCATGGTGCCGGACATGAAGTTTGCGACTCTTGCCCAGTGCCCGGTGCTCGGTGGCAAGGTGAAGAACGTCGACGACAGCGCTGCGAAAAAGCTGCCCGGCGTCCGCCAGGTAATTGTGCTCGACAATCTCGTCGCCGTCGTCGGTGACAATATGTGGGCCGCATCGCGAGGGCTCGACGCGCTGAAAGTGACTTGGGATGAAGGACCGAACGCCAAGATTAATTCCGCCGACATCTGGAGCGACCTGCGCGCAGCGAGCAAAAAGGACGGCGTCGTCGCCAAGTCGGAAGGCGATATCGATAAGGGCCTGACGCAGGGCGAGCGCTTTGACGCGGACTACGAGCTCCCGTTGCTCGCCCATGCCACGATGGAACCGATGAACTGTACCGTGCGTCTGAGGTCGGACGCCTGCGATATCTGGACCGGCACACAAGTGCAGAGCAGGTGCCAAGAATATGCGGCCAAGGCCGCGGGTCTTCCGATCGACAAGGTGACCATCAATAACCACTACCTCGGCGGTGGTTTCGGCCGCCGTCTCGAGCCGGACATGGTCGAGAGCGCAGTGCGCATAGCCAAACAGGTTTCGACCCCGATCAAGGTCGTGTGGACGCGCGAAGAGGACATGCAACACGACGTCTACCGGCCGCTTTATCGCGACACGATTTCGGCTTCCTTGGCGAACGGCAAAATCGCCGCCTGGAAATACAAGGTAACAGGCTCATCGGTGCTCGCGCGTTGGTTGCCGCCCGCATTCCAGAATGGCATTGACGGCGACGCCGTCGATAGCGCGGTGGACATGCCTTACGACATTCCTAACAAACGCATCGAATATGTGCGCGCCGAACCGCCCGCTGTTACGACGGGCTTCTGGCGTGGCGTTGGACCGAATAACAATGTCTTCGCCATCGAAAGCTTCATGGATGAACTCGCGCGCAAGGCGAACATGGACCCGGTCGCCTTCCGCCTCGGCATGCTCGATGGCACCCCACGGCTGAAAGCGGCACTCAAGTTGGTTGCCGAAAAATCAGGTTGGGGCTCGCCGCTGCCGACGCGAGTCGGACGCGGCGTGTGCGCGCAGCCATCGTTCGGCAGCTTCATTGCTACTGTGGTCGAAGCCGAAGTCGATGATGTCGGTGGCGTGCATCTGCGGCGCATCACCTGCGCGGTCGATACCGGCATTGCCGTCAATCCCGATACCGTCATGGCGCAACTCCAAGGCGGGCTGGTTTTCGGCCTGACCGCGGCACTATGGGGTGAGGTCACGATCGAGAAAGGCCGCGTGCAGCAGTCGAATTTCAACGACTACCGAATGCTGCGCATCGATGAAACACCGCCGATCGACGTCCACGTGATCAAGAGCGCTGAGCATCCCGGCGGCATCGGCGAGACAGGCGCCACCGCAGGTCCGCCCGCCTTGCGCAACGCGATCTATGCTGCAACCGGCGTACCTCTGCGGCGCCTGCCAATCGATCGTGCCGCGATCGCCGTGAAAAAGGCGTAACCCATGCGCCGCATCGCCACTACCGCCATCGCCGCTATCATTCTAGTAGCCATTGGCGTTTTCGCCTGGCGCACCTTCAACCCCGGACCGCTCGCATTTGCTCGCGGCTCGACGGTTGCGCTTGCCGACTATCACGAGGCCAATCCGACGGGCGTTCCGGCCGATCTTGCCAAAGCCGACATCGTCAAACGCGGCGAGTATCTCGCCAAGGCTGCGGACTGCATGGTCTGTCACACGGCGCCGGGCGACGCAGAGTATGCCGGTGGTCTCGCTTTCCCACTGCCGTTCGGCACGCTTTATTCGACCAACATCACCGCCGACAAGAACACCGGCATTGGCAATTACAGCGATCAGGATTTCCTCGACGCTGTGCGGCGCGGTATCCGCAAGGATGGCGCGCGCCTTTATCCAGCCATGCCCTACACCTCATACACTTTTATGACCGACGCCGACGTCCTGGCGATCAAAGCCTACCTCTTTAGCCTGCCCGCCGTTGCGAGGCCGAACCAGGGCGACACGCTGAAATTTCCCTTCAACCAACGTTGGTCGATGATCTTCTGGTCATGGGCGTTTAATCCCGACACGCGCTTTGCGCCGAATACCGCAAAGAGCGCCGAATGGAACCGGGGCGCCTATATCGCCGAAGCGCTGGCGCATTGCGGCGACTGCCACACCCCTCGCAATCTGGCTTTCGCGCTCAACAACCGCCGGAAATTCGCGGGCGCGGTCGCCGCCGGCTGGCGCGCCTATGACATTACATCCGACAAGGGCACGGGCATCGGCTCATGGAGTGATGAGGAGGTTTTCTCCTATCTGGCCAATGGTCACGCCATGGGTCGCGGCACCGCATCTGGCCCAATGGGCGAGGCAGTCGATCACAGCTTCAGCCAGATGGATCCGACGGATATCCGGGCGCTGGTGACCTATTTGAAGAGCATTCCGGCCATTGCCTCGTCCGAACCGGCGACGATCGCGGCACCGGCACCCGCATCGCCGAAAGAGGGCGGCGCAGTCGTCGATACGCTCGGCGGCAAGGTGTTTGCGCAGGCCTGCGTCAGTTGCCATAGCTGGACTGGCGTCAGTGCGCTCTCGCCATTCGCTACGATTTCGGGTAGCCGCGCGGTCAACGATCCAAACGCTACCAATATCGCGCAGATCGTCATTTCCGGCACGCGACGCTTCACGCCAGGCGCGATGTCGATGCCTGCATTTGGGAGCACTTATACCGATACGGAGATCGCGGCGGTTGCCAACTACGTTACGGGTCGGTTTGGCAGTGCAGCGTCCAAGCTCACGGCAAAGGACGTAGCAGATCTACGAGGCCAAACCGCTCGCTAACATGCTGCACAGCATTGCTGGTCGGCGACAACCGACCTTTATATTCGAAGGAATTTGGCATGGAATCGAAGGAAATCGACCATGATCGCCGACGTTTTGTCGGAACCGCTGCCGTCAGCATCGTCGCTGCTGCGAGCCCGTTTCGCATCTTTCAGGCCAGAGCAGCGGAAGGCGACGCAATCCGTCCGTTTCGCAGCAATGTTCCCGACGAACAGCTCGCCGATCTCCGTCGGCGCATCGCCGCCACACGATGGCCTGACCGGGAGACGGTCAACGATCGATCGCAAGGCGCGCAGCTCGCAAATCTCCAGGAATTGGTGCGTTATTGGGGGACGGAATACGACTGGCGCAGATGCGAGGCCACGCTCAACGCCCTTCCTCAATTCATGACGACGATCGATGACGTGGACATTCACTTCATCCATGTGCGTTCGAGCAACCCGAACGCGTTGCCGATCATCGTTACGCATGGTTGGCCCGGCTCGGTCATCGAGCAGTTGAAGATCATCGGTCCGCTTGCCAATCCGACGGCGCACGGCGCGAGCGCGTCGGATGCATTCCATGTGGTGGTTCCATCGCTCCCCGGTTACGGCTTTTCGGGCAGGCCCACCGGCACCGGCTGGGACCCCGACCGCGTCGCGCGTGCCTGGGCCGAACTGATGAAAAGACTGGGGTACACCCGGTACGTCGCTCAGGGGGGCGATTGGGGCTCGCCGATCACCAGCGCGATGGCGCGGCAGGCCGCGGCAGGACTGCTCGGCATTCACGTCAACCTGCCAGCGACGGTACCACCCGAGGTGGCGGCGGTGCTCGGCGGCGGTTCCCTGCCGCCGGGACTTTCCGAGCAGGAACGCGCCGTGGTCGAAGGGCTGATGGCCAACGCAAAGAAAGGGAATTCAGCGTATTTCACAATGTTGACCGCGCGGCCGCAAACGGTCGGCTATGGCGCGACGGATTCACCGGTCGGCCTCGCGGCATGGATACTCGTGCATCCAGGCTTCGCGGAGTGGGCGTATGGCAATGATGCCGGACAATCGCCGACGAAAGACGACGTGTTGGACAACATCACACTGTACTGGCTGACGAATACCGCGACGTCGGCAGGGCGGCTGTACTGGGAGAACGGCGCGCGGGGCAGCGTTATTGTCGCGGCCGCGCAGAAGACCGGCGAAATCTTGCTGCCTGTCGCGATCACCGTGTTTCCAGACGACGTCTATCGAGCACCGGAGTCATGGGCCCGGCGCGCCTATCGCAACTTGATTTACTTCCACGAGGTCGACAAAGGCGGTCACTTCGCCGCGTGGGAGCAGCCGGAACTTTTCAGCGCCGAATTGCGGGCCGCGTTCAGGCCGCTTCGATCGGCTCAATAGGCGGTGGCCGGCGATGAAAGTGAGCAAACTCTTACTCGCCGCGGTCCTTGTCATTGCGATCGGCGCGCCGATTGCAGGCTTTGTGGGAGACATCAAATTGCCGCGCTCGTCGGTACCCACGGGTGAACCAATCGCCTTTTTTCATGGGCTCGGCAGCGGCCCAACGGTCAATCAATCGGGGATCGCATCTTTTGAGCGAGCAGATGCGTGGCTCAATTCTCCGCCATTGTCAGCATCGGCCTTGCGCGGAAAGGTCGTCCTTGTCCATTTTTGGACATACACCTGCATCAACTGGTTGCGCACGCAGTCCTACCTCCGCGCCTGGGCAGAGAAGTACAAGGACAAGGGTTTGGTCGTCATCGGCGTCCATACCCCGGAATTCAGATTTGAAAAGAACATCGACAACGTCCGCCGGGAGGTCAAGGCGCTGCGGGTCGACTATCCGGTCGCCGTCGACAGCGAGTATGTTATCTGGCGCGCCTTCAACAATAACTACTGGCCGGCGCAGTATTTCATCGATGCGCAGGGGCGCGTCCGGCATACGCATTTCGGCGAAGGCTCCTATGACCAATCGGAAATGGTCATTCAGCGCCTGCTGATGGAAGCCGGCGCCGATGGAATCGGCGATGGCTTGGTGACGGTCGAGCCACGTGGCTTCGAAGTGGCTGCCGATTGGGCCACTCTCAAGTCTCCGGAAAATTATGTCGGCTATGAACGTACCGAGGGCTTTGCGTCACCGGGCGGAGCGGCCCGCGACAAGCCTCACATGTACGAAGTGCCCGGTCAGTTACGACCGAATAATTGGGCGCTGTCCGGCGATTGGACGATAAAGCGCGACGCGGCCGAATTGAACAAACCCAACGGCCGGATCGTGTACCGCTTTCACGCGCGCGATCTTCATCTCGTCATGGGTCCGGCGACGCCGGGGACATCGGTGAAATTTCGCGTTTCGATCGACGGACAGCCACCGGGGGCCGCGCATGGACTCGACGTCGACGAACAAGGCGTCGGTACGGTGACCGAGCAGCGTCTGCACCAGTTGATCCGACAAACCGGCCCCATTGCCGATCGCCAGCTTGAAATCGAGTTTCTTGGGCCAGGCGTGGAAGCCTTTTGCTTCACGTTCGGCTGACGCCAGCAGAAATCACAAGCGCCAACCGAGCAGCGGTCCCGTTTGCTGACTGGGGACGAGGAGAAGTTTCGCCCCTTCGCTCACCGATACGACGTTCGCAAAAATGAAACGGCAGGCGCGAAGCCTTGCTTCGCGCCTGCCATTACTCCCCGGAGGGTCAGGCAGAAAGTCGTTAGATCAATTCCTTCAATTCCTTGGAGGCGCGGAACGCGACTTTCTTGCTGGCCTTAATCTGGATTTGCTCGCCGGTTGCAGGGTTGCGACCGATACGGGCAGCGCGCTTGCGCACCTGAAGAATGCCAAGACCGCCAATACGAATGCGTTCGCCCTTCTTCAAATGCTTCACAATATTTCCGACTAGGTCGCCGAGCACGGTCTCCGCCTGTTTCTTTGACATCTCGTGCGTTTCCGCCAGCGCGGCGGCGAGATGTTTAAGCGTGACGGTCGGTGGTGTCGGAGCTTTTCCAGGAACCATTGCCATCGGTGGGACCCTCCTCTTGAATCCGCCAGTTTGGCGAAACGCCAAACACCATGCCCGCATAGACGATTCGGGGGCACTCTGACCATCGATTCTTCTAGGTAAATAAGGCTTTTTCGCAATTTCCGTGGGTGCGAAGGTGTTTACCTTGACTTGCCTTTTGGGCGCCTATAACTCGAACGAACGCCCGCGGGGGCGTAGCTCAGTTGGTTAGAGCGCTGCCCTGTCACGGCAGAGGCCGCGGGTTCGAGTCCCGTCGCTCCCGCCATTTTATCAATGACTTAGCCATGATTTTAGGTGGCAAAACCGGCGCTAATTTGGCCCGGAAAACCGGGTTGTGGAGCCGCCTATGACCTCCATCCGGGCGATGTTCTTTGACGTTTTCGGTACCCTGGTCGACTGGCGTACGGGGGTCGCCAGGGAGGCTGAGCGGGCCCTCCGACCCCTAGGGCATACCCTCGACTGGACCGGCTTTGCCGACGCCTGGAGGGCCGAATACCAGCCTGGCATGGAAGAGGTGAGGTCGGGCCGCATCCCGTTCGGCAAACTCGACCTGCTGCATCGGCGCAATCTCGAGCGCTTCATGCCGCGCTTCGGTCTGACCGATCTTCCCGAGACCGTCCGGCACGAACTTACGCTGGCGTGGCACCGACTGGACGCCTGGACCGATGTGCCGGCAGCGCTCAAGCGGCTGCAGAAGAAGTTTTTGCTGGCGCCCGTCTCGAACGGCAACATCTCACTGATGGTCGACCTTGCGCGCCGAAACGATTTTCCGTGGGACGCGATCCTCGGCGCAGAGATCGCGGGCGATTACAAGCCGAAGCCGCGCGTCTACCTTGCTGCATGCGAGGCGTTCGATCTCGAACCGGCACAATGCATGATGGTTGCGGCGCACAGCAACGATCTGGCCGCCGCTGCGGCCTGTGGTTTGCGCACGGCGCATATTGCGCGTCCTGGTGAGTACGGTCCCGACACGGGCGAACGTGCTCCCACTGGGCCAGTGGATTTCGCCGCCGCCGATCTTGCCGACCTCGCGAGCAAACTCGGTGTCTGAGAGATCGTCATGCCCGGCCTTATGCCGGGCATCCACGTCTATCTGCCAGTGAAGCGAGACGTGGATGGCCGGGACAAGCCCGGCCATGACAAATGAAAGTCACTAACCTTTGTAAACCGGAGCCGGTTGCGCAAAGAAGCTTGCGAGAATGTGGTAGACCAGCATGTAGTTCTTCTGCTGGAAACTTGCATGCGAAATTCCCGGCATGACGGTGAACTGTTTGTCCGGATTCGGGAGCTTCGCGTAGAATTTCATCAGGTCTTCCAGCGACGCGATGCCGTCGTGCTGACCGCGCATGATCAAAGTCGGCACTTTGATTTTTTCCGGATCGACGACCGGCAATTTCGAGCACATGTCGACGTAGGTTCCGGTCGGTACTGAATTGTCGAGCGCGGTCACCGCATCGGCGAATGCATCGATCACATGGCGCTCGGCAGTGTCGGGGTGATCGCGGTCGAACACCGAGCGAATGAACGCCTTGTCGATTGGCCGCCGATTTGTCGCTTTGAATTCGGCGAGTTTCTTGCGCCGTTGCTCAAGTGTCGGAGAACCTTCACCGGTCCAGACCATGGCGTCGAGCGCGAGCCGTGCCACCATCTCCGGGTGCCGCTCGGCAAACATCGCCGCGCGCAACGCGCCCGAGGAGATTCCGTAAACCAAAAACGGGCGTTTTCCCCGCAGTTTCTGGATATACAGGGCTGCCGCATAGCAATCATCGGCGCCCTGGGCTATCGGCGCATTGTTGTCGCGGTCTTTGGTGGAGCGCCCATAGCCCTCCATGTCGACACACCAGCAGTCGTATCCGCGGCGCGCGAAGTGATCCATCGCGGATGAATCGGGCCGCCCCGGCACTTGCAAATCGAAAGTCGGCTGAGATGCCATGGACGATCCATGGACAAACAGGACCGTGCCTACAGTCTTCGCGGGGTCGTTCGCATATTTCTCAAACAGAAACAGTTTCACGCCGCCATCTTTGGTGGTCCAGTGCTCCTCGCTCTTCACGCCGGCTGCGGGGCTGATCATTTCGTTCATCACTCACCTATTGGATTGGGGATGGTCAACCGGTTGTGCATTCACGGATCACACGTTGTGCGCGTCAGTTGATCGGTGGAATATTATTGGCCTTGATGACGTTCGCCCACTTGGCGACCTGTCCATCCATAAACACCTTGAAATCGGTTTGCGTCATTGTGATTGGCGTCGCGCCAGTCTTTTCCCAGGCCTCTTTGATATCGGGCCGCGACAGGATCTTTGTGATTTCCTGACTGAGCTTGTCGACGATCGGTTGTGGCGTACCGGCCGGCGCCATGAAGCCGACCCAGAGGGTTGCGTTGAAACCCGCAACGCCCGCTTCAGCGATCGTCGGTACATCGGGCAGGATAGGTGAGCGGGTCTTGCCGGTCGTTCCGAGGGGGCGCACCAGGCCCGCTTTGATCATCGGCGCCATGGTTGGCACCGAGTCAAAAAGCATCTGGATTTGTCCGCCGAGGATGTCGTTGCGGGCGCCTGTCGAACCTTTGTACGGCACATGCACGATATCGACGCCGGCCAGGTTCTTAAGCAGCTCGCCGGCCATGTGATAGTTCGAACCCGGGCCAGACGAACCGTAGTTGATGGTCCCTGGCTTTGCCCTTGCTAGCGCCAGCAGTTCGCCCAGGGTCTTCGCCGGCACCGACGGATGGACGACCAACACCAGATCAGTATCGATCAGCGGGGCGACCGGAACGAGGTCACGCATGAGTTGGTATTGCTTGTGAGCGTACAGGGTCTCATTGACGGCCTGGGTGCCTGAGACCATCAAAAGCGTGTAGCCGTCGGGCGGTGATTTGGCGACGAAATCAGTGCCAATCGTGGTGCCAGCGCCGGGACGATTTTCCATCACGAACGGCTGGTGCAGGGACTTGCGCAGTTCCTCGCCGATCGCCCGCGCATAGACATCGGTGGGACCGCCGGCTCCGAACGGAACGATGATTTTGACCGGACGGGAGGGGTAGTCGTCGGCACTTACCGGACTGGAAATTATGACAGCAAAAGCGGCCGTAGCCAGAGCGATACGTCGCACAAGACCCATGCACTATTTCCATCGTACGGCCGCCGGCTTGGCGACGACTTCAAGGGGTTCGCGCCCCTTTCAATCATGCGGCCGGCACCATTGCAATTTTGGATGTGCTCACTCGTGGATGCCGACCAATGTTGGCTTGCCACCCATTGTGCGCTGCGCTAAGCCTCGGCCGCTCCCGCCTTGAGGTCATTCCAAACAAGCAACGGCCTATTTGGGCGGGATACCGGCGCCTTTTCGGGCCGCCGAGCGGTCCGGGCGGGCGTATATCAGTAAGGCGGGGCTGCACGCTTGAGGTCGCGATGAGCGCATTGCTGCTTGATTATCTGCCATTGGCCATTTTCATCGCGGTGGCGCTGGCCATCGGCCTTGCGTTGCTCATTGCCCCCTTCATCGTCGCCTACAAGCAGCCGGACCCGGAAAAGCTTTCCGCCTACGAGTGCGGCTTCAATGCATTCGATGACGCCCGTATGAAGTTCGACGTACGCTTCTATCTCGTGGCGATTCTCTTCATCATTTTCGATCTGGAGGTCAGTTTCCTGTTCCCCTGGGCCATCGTTTTTCGGGAGATCGGCCTGTTCGGCTTCTGGTCGATGATGGTGTTCCTTGGCGTTCTGACCATCGGCTTCATATATGAGTGGAGGAAGGGGGCGCTGGAATGGGATTGACGAGCCCATGACCGTCATTGCACCCGCCGCGAGGGGAATCATCGATCCGCGCACCGGAAAGCCGGTCGGGGCGGATGATTCGTTTTTCAGAGGCGTGAATGCGGAACTTTCCGACAAAGGCTTCCTGGTCACTGCCGCCGACGACCTGATTACCTGGGCGCGCACCGGGTCATTAATGTGGATGACATTCGGGCTTGCGTGCTGCGCCGTCGAAATGATGCAGATGTCCATGCCGCGATACGACGCCGAACGTTTCGGCTTTGCGCCGCGTGCATCGCCGCGTCAGTCGGACGTCATGATCGTCGCCGGCACGCTGACCAACAAAATGGCGCCTGCGCTGCGCAAGGTCTACGACCAGATGCCGGAGCCGCGTTACGTGATCTCCATGGGATCGTGCGCCAACGGCGGCGGCTACTATCATTATTCCTATTCGGTCGTCCGCGGGTGCGATCGCATCGTCCCCGTCGACATCTACGTGCCCGGCTGTCCTCCGACGGCGGAGGCGCTTCTCTATGGCGTGATGCTTTTGCAGAAAAAGATTCGCCGTACCGGCACAATCGAGCGCTGAGCGGAGCCGGACATGGACGATACGCTCGACAGGCTTGGGCAAACGATCAAGAGCGCCCTCGGCGCTTCGCTCACTGGTTACACGGTCGCGCGTGGTGAGCTGACCATCGACGCGCTCGCGGCCGATCTTATCAAGGTTGCGACCTTTCTTCGCGATGACCCGGCCTGTCAATTCATCAACATCGTTGACGTCACTGCGGTGGATTGGCCGTCGCGCGAGCAGCGCTTTGATGTCGTCTATCATTTCCTGTCACCGCGCCTGAACCAGCGCGTACGGCTCAAAATCATGACGGACGAAAGGACGCCCGTGGCGTCGTTGATCAATGTGTTTCGCGGCGCCGACTGGTTCGAGCGCGAAACCTACGATCTCTACGGTGTCCTGTTCACCGGACACCCAGATATGCGGCGGATCCTCACCGACTACGGGTTCGAGGGTCACCCGCTGCGCAAGGATTTTCCGCTTACCGGGTTTGTTGAGGTGCGCTGGGACGACGAGCAGAAACGTGTGGTCTACGACAAGGTGACCCTGGCGCAGGAATTTCGCAGCTTCGATTTCCTGTCGCCGTGGGAGGGCACGGATTATGTGCTGCCCGGCGACGAGAAGGCGAAGCCGGAAGGCAAGGGGTCCTGAGGATGAAGTCGACACTCAAGCCCGGCCTCAAGCATTCGTTCTCCTACAAAGTGCCGGAGAACAAGACCGTGCCTTACACCTATCCGGAATCGCCGATCATTGCGCAAATGCCGAAAGTGTTCGCGACGGGCTTCATGATCGTTTTGATGGAATGGACCTGCACGCAGCTCCTCAGCGACCATCTGGAACCTGGCGAAGGCAGCCTCGGGACGCATGTTGATGTCTCGCATCTCGCGGCCACGCCACCCGGCATGACAGTCAAGGTTGACGTCGAGGTCAGCGCGGTTCAGGGCCGCAAGATCGTTTTCAAAGTCAGCGCGCACGACGGCATGGATCTGATCGGGGAGGGGCGTCACGAGCGTGTGGCGGTGAGCTGGGATCGTTTCAATACGAAAGTTGCTGAAAAGGCGAAGGCTGCCGCGGAGCTGGTGAACTGATGGCCGAAGCAGCAGTACGCAACTTCACCATCAATTTCGGGCCGCAGCATCCCGCTGCGCATGGCGTGCTGCGCCTCGTGCTCGAGCTTGACGGCGAGGTGGTCGAGCGCGTCGACCCTCATATTGGCCTGCTCCACCGCGGCACCGAAAAGCTGATCGAGCACAAGACCTATCTTCAGGCCGTGCCCTATTTCGACCGGCTCGACTATGTCGCGCCGATGAATCAGGAGCACGCCTTCTGTCTCGCGGTCGAGAAGCTGCTCGGCATTCATGTGCCCAAACGCGCTCAATTGATCCGCGTCCTGTATTCGGAAATCGGGCGCTTGCTGTCACATCTCCTCAACGTCACCACGCAGGCAATGGACGTTGGAGCGCTTACGCCACCTCTATGGGGCTTCGAGGAGCGCGAGAAGCTAATGGTGTTCTACGAGCGCGCATCAGGCTCGCGCATGCATGCGGCCTACTTCCGTCCCGGTGGCGTGCATCAGGACCTGCCGCCGAAATTGATCGACGACATCTACGCGTTCTGCGATCCGTTTCTGAAGGTGGTCGATGACCTCGACGCCTTGCTCACCGGCAATCGCATCTTCAAACAGCGCAACGTCGATATCGCCGTGGTGAAACTCTCCGACGCCTGGAATTGGGGTTTCTCCGGCGTGATGGTGCGCGGCTCGGGCGCCGCCTGGGATTTGCGCAAGGCGCAACCCTATGAATGCTATTCCGAACTCGAATTCGACATTCCGATCGGAAAGAACGGCGACTGCTTCGACCGTTATCTGATCCGCATGGAAGAGATGCGCCAGTCGACGCGGATCATGAAGCAATGTCTGGAAAAACTGCGCTCGCCCGCAGGCCAAGGTCCGGTCAACGTCGACGACAACAAGATCGTGCCGCCAAAGCGGGAGGAGATGAAGCGCTCGATGGAAGGACTGATCCATCACTTCAAGCTCTATACCGAGGGCTACCACGTCCCGGCCGGCGAGGTTTACGCGGCCGTCGAAGCGCCGAAGGGCGAGTTCGGCGTCTATCTGATCGCTGACGGCACCAACAAACCCTACAAGTGCAAGATCCGCGCGCCCGGCTTCGCACATCTGCAAGCCATGGATTTCCTCTGTCGCGGCCACATGCTTGCGGATGTGTCCGCCATTCTTGGCTCGATCGACATCGTGTTCGGCGAGGTAGACCGATGAGCGTGCGTCGCCTTGCTCCGCCTGAAATGCAGCCGAAAGATTTCTCCTTCAACAAGGTCAATCTCGCCTGGGCGAAGAAGGAAATCACCAAATATCCGGAAGGCCGGCAGCAATCGGCGATCATTCCACTGCTCTGGCGCGCGCAGGAACAGCATGGCGGCTGGTTGCCGGAGGCGGCGATCCGCCATGTCAGCGATTTCCTCGGCATGGCGCATATCCGTGCCCTCGAAGTCGCGACGTTCTACACGATGTTCAACCTCTGGCCGGTTGGAAAATTTCATGTGCAGCTTTGCGGCACGACACCGTGCCGGCTGCGCGGCGCGGATGACCTTGAAAAGGTCTGCCGCAAGCGTATCGGCGACCAGGGCGAAGTGACCAAAGACGGCAAGTTATCGTGGATCGAAGTCGAGTGTCTCGGCGCTTGCGTCAATGCGCCGATGGCGCAGATCAACTACGACTATTATGAGGATCTCACCGCTGAAACGTTCGGCAAGATTCTCGACGATCTTGCAGCAGGCAAGAAGGTCAAGCCCGGCCCGCAGATTGATCGGCAAATGTCGGCGCCCGTTGGTGGTGCGACCACGCTCAAGGAAAAGGCGTGAGACATGCTGGCTGACAAGGACCGTATCTTTCGAAATCTCTACGGCCAGCACGACTGGGGCCTGAAGGGTGCGCGTGCGCGCGGAGCCTGGGACGGTACGAAGGACATTTTGGCGAAGGGACGCGACGCGATCATTGAAGAGGTGAAGACGTCAGGCCTGCGGGGGCGCGGCGGTGCTGGCTTTCCGACCGGCCTGAAGTGGTCGTTCATGCCGAAGAAGTCGGATGGCCGGCCACAATACCTCGTGGTCAACGCGGATGAATCCGAACCCGGCACCTGCAAGGACCGCGAGGTCATGCGGCATGACCCGCATTTGCTGGTCGAGGGCTGTTTGATTGCCGGCTTCGCAATGGGCGCCAATGCCGGTTACATCTATATCCGCGGCGAGTTTATCCGCGAGCGCGAGCGCCTGCAGGCGGCGATCGACGAGGCCTACGAGGCCAAGCTTCTCGGCAAGGACAACGTGAACGGATGGGATTTCGATCTCTACGTTCACCATGGCGCCGGCGCCTATATCTGCGGCGAGGAAACCGCGCTTCTGGAAAGCCTGGAAGGCAAAAAAGGCCAGCCTCGGCTAAAGCCGCCATTCCCGGCGAATGTCGGGCTCTACGGCTGCCCGACAACCGTGAACAATGTGGAATCCATCGCCGTCGTCCCTGACATCCTGCGGCGCGGCGCCTCATGGTTTGCCGGCATTGGTCGCCCGAACAATACCGGCACCAAGCTGTTCTGCATTTCCGGTCACGTCGAAAGGCCGTGCAACGTCGAAGAAACCATGGGTATTCCGTTGCGCGAGCTCCTGGAAACGCATGCGGGCGGGGTGCGCGGCGGATGGGACAATCTGCTTGCCGTCATCCCTGGGGGCTCGTCGATGCCCTTGGTCCCCGCCGGGAAAGATCAGGCCGACACTCTACTGATGGATTTTGACGGTTGCCGCGACAAGAAATCCGCGCTTGGAACCGCTGCGGTCATCGTGATGGACAAATCGACCGATATCGTCCGTGCGATGGCCCGCATCTCTTATTTCTACAAACACGAAAGCTGCGGCCAGTGCACACCATGTCGTGAAGGTATGGGCTGGATGTGGCGCGTATTGACCCGCATGGCGGAAGGCCGCGCGCAAAAGCGCGAGATCGACATGCTGATGCAGGTCACCCAGCAGATCGAAGGTCACACGATCTGTGCTTTCGGCGACGGTGCCGCTTGGCCTGTGCAAGGTCTGTTGCGGCACTTCCGCCCAGAGATCGAGCGGCGCATTGACGAGTACACACGCAACGCAGACGCGCACGGCGCCGTGCGTGAGGCGGCGGAGTAAGGCATGTTGCAACCGCCGCATCATCACCTTGCCCAATTCAACATCGCGCAGATCCGATATCCGCTCGACGATCCGCGAATGCGCGAGTTCGTCGACAATGTCGAACGCGTGAACGGGCTGGCCGACAAGATTCCCGGGTTCGTATGGCGACTGCAGGATGACAGCGGTCACGCGATGAACATGCGCGTCTATGACGATCCGACGATCCTTCCGAACCTGACGGTCTGGGAAACAGGCGAAGCGCTTGAGCGCTTCGTCTGGCAGACTTTGCACCAGCGTTTTTACGCACGGCGCGAGGAATGGTTTGCCCCGATCAAGACCACGTTGGTCATGTGGTGGATTCCGGCGGGTCACCGGCCCAGCATGGCAGAAGGTGTTGAGCGCCTCGACCATCTGATCGCGCATGGACCGAGCGACTATGCGTTCAGCTGGCAGGACATCCCCGGCGCAAGACTATGGAAGACTGCGCGGCGCAATCGGCCCAGCGAGCACGCGGCATGACGAAGATTATTGTCGACGGCAAAGAAATCGACGTTCCGCCGGAGTACACGCTGCTCCAGGCCTGCGAAGCCGCCGGCGCCGAAATTCCGCGTTTTTGCTTCCACGAACGCCTGTCGATCGCCGGAAACTGCCGTATGTGCCTGATCGAGGTGGTCGGAATCCCGAAACCGCAAGCGTCATGCGCCATGGGTGTCAAGGATCTGCCGCCTAACAAGGACGGATCGCCAAAAATACTCAACACCAAGTCGGCAATGGTGAAAAAGGCGCGCGAAGGGGTGATGGAGTTCCTGCTGATCAATCACCCACTCGATTGTCCGATTTGCGACCAGGGCGGGGAATGCGACCTGCAGGATCAGGCCATGGCCTACGGCGTCGATGCGACCCGCTATCAGGAGAACAAGCGCGCGGTCGAGGACAAATACATAGGTCCGCTGGTCAAGACGATCATGACGCGCTGCATCCACTGCACGCGTTGCATCCGGTTTACGACTGAAGTTGCCGGTGTTCCGGAGCTCGGTGCGATCGGCCGCGGCGAAGATATGGAGATCACCACCTATCTCGAACACGCGATGACGTCCGAACTGCAAAGCAATGTGGTCGATCTTTGCCCCGTCGGTGCGTTGACCTCCAAGCCCTACGCATTTGCGGCGCGCCCCTGGGAGCTGAACAAAACCCAATCCGTCGACGTCATGGACGCAGTTGGGTCGGCGATCCGTATCGACACGCGCGGCCGCGAGGTGATGCGGATCCTGCCGCGCGCTAATGAAGACGTGAACGAGGAATGGATTTCCGACAAGACGCGTCACGTGGTCGACGGTTTGCGCACGCAACGCCTCGACCAGCCGTATGTGCGCGTGGCGGGTCGTCTTCAACCTGTCTCCTGGACAGAAGCCTTTGCGACCATTGCCGGCAAGGTGCGGGGCAGCAACGGCAAGCGCATCGGCGCTTTGGCCGGACAACTGTCCGGTGTCGAAGAGATGTTTGCGCTCAAATCGCTGATGGCAGCGCTCGGGTCGAAAAACGTCGACGCGCGCTACCCCGGTTCGCCGCTCCACGCGAAGTTCGGACGCGCGAGCTACCTATTCAATTCCACGATCGCGGGGATCGACGAGGCCGACGCGATCATGCTGATCGGCACGAATCCACGCCGAGAAGCGGCGGTGCTCAATGCCCGCATCCGCAAACGCTATCTCAAGGGCAATGTCCTGATCGGCGTCGTTGGCGAAAAAACCGATCTCACATACCCCTACAATTATCTCGGCGCCGGCCCGGAAAGCCTCGCGCAGTTCGTCGACCATGCGCCCGCGCAAAAAGAAAAGCCGATGTTCATCATCGGGCAGGGCGCGCTCAACCGACCGGACGGCGCTGCCGTGCTCGCGATGGCAGCGAAGGCTGCTGCCTCGCTCGGCGTCGTCAAGGACGGGTGGAACGGCTTCAACATCCTCCATAGCGAGGCGGCGCTTCCTGGCGCGCTCGATATCGGCTTTGTGCCGGACGAGGGTGGGTTGGACACGGCAGGCATGATCAAGGCCGGCGCGCTCGATGTGCTGTTCCTGCTTGGTGTCGATGAAGTGGAGGCCCCCTCGGGTGCGTTCGTGGTCTACATCGGCACCCATGGCGACCGTGGGGCGCACCGGGCAGACGTGATTTTGCCGGCCGCCGCGTATCCGGAAAAATCCGTGACTTACGTGAACACCGAGGGTCGCGTGCAGATGACGAGCCGCGCGGCTTTTCCGCCCGGCGACGCGCGTGAAGACTGGGCCATTCTGCGCGCTCTCTCCGACACGCTCGGACACAAACTCCCGTATGACTTGCTCGGCGCCTTGCGTCAGGCCCTCTATGCCGATCACCCGCATTTGGCACGCATCGGCCAAATTGCCTCGAGCAGCGCTTCCGACATTGCGAAGCTCGCGAAACTCGGCGGCGAGCACGACAAGGCTCTACTGCGCTCATGCGTGAGCGATTTCTATTTCACCAACGCCATCACCCGCGCCTCCGCAATCATGGCCGAATGCTCGGCGCTTGCGCACGCGGCGGCCAGAACTGCTGCGGAGTAGGGCGATGGAATTCTTCTGGACCTACATCTGGCCTGTGATTGTCATCGTGGCGCAGTCGGTTCTGCTGCTCGTCATATTGCTCGTCGCAATCGCCTACATCCTTCTTGCCGATCGCAAGATCTGGGCGGCAGTGCAGATCAGGCGCGGGCCGAATGTCGTGGGGCCATGGGGACTATTCCAGTCCTTCGCCGACTTGCTGAAGTTCGTCGTCAAGGAGCCGGTTATCCCTGCCGGCGCCAACAAAGGCGTGTTTCTGCTGGCGCCGCTAGTGACCTGCGTGCTGGCGCTCGCCGCCTGGGCAGTGATCCCAGTCAACAAAAACTGGGTGATCGCAAACATAAATGTCGGCGTCCTCTACATTTTTGCGATCTCTTCGCTGATGGTCTACGGCGTGATCATGGCCGGCTGGGCTTCGAATTCGAAATATCCGTTTCTTGCGGCGCTGCGTTCAGCGGCACAGATGGTCTCGTACGAAGTCTCAATCGGCTTTGTGATCATTACAGTGCTGCTTTGCGCCGGGTCGCTGAATTTGTCGGCCATTGTTGCGGCGCAGGACGGAAAATACGGACTATTCAGCTGGTACTGGCTGCCACTGTTTCCGATGTTCGTTGTATTTTTCATCTCGGCTCTGGCCGAGACGAACAGGCCGCCGTTCGATCTTGTAGAGGCGGAATTTGAACTCGTCGCCGGCTTCATGGTCGAGTACGGCTCGACGCCTTACATGATGTTTATGCTCGGCGAGTACGTGGCGATCGGAACAATGTGCGCCATGGCAACCATCCTATTCCTGGGCGGGTGGCTTCCGCCTGTGCCGTATGCGCCGTTCACCTGGGTCCCCGGCGTGATCTGGTTCACGCTCAAGGCGCTGTTCATGTTTTTCCTATTCGCCATGGTCAAGGCCATGGTTCCACGCTATCGCTACGACCAACTCATGCGGCTTGGCTGGAAAGTGTTCCTGCCGTTGTCGCTGGCCATGGTGGTGATTGTCGCCGCCGTCATCCAGTACGGCGCACTGGCAACCGGCGCGATGAAATGAGGATGCGATGAGACTCGATCGCGCAGCCAAAGGCCTGTTTTTGACGGAGTTCCTGACCGGCTTCGTGCTGGCCATGCGCTACTTCTTCAAGCCGAAGGCGACCCTCAACTATCCGTTCGAGAAAGGTCCGATTTCGCCGCGCTTCCGTGGCGAGCACGCCCTGCGTCGTTATCCGAACGGGGAGGAACGTTGCATTGCATGCAAACTTTGCGAAGCGATTTGCCCCGCGCAGGCGATCACCATTGAAGCCGGTCCGCGGCGCAACGACGGAACACGCCGCACGACGCGCTACGATATCGATATGGTGAAGTGCATCTATTGCGGCCTGTGTCAGGAAGCCTGTCCAGTCGACGCCATTGTGGAAGGCCCGAATTTCGAATTCGCCACGGAAACACGCGAGGAGCTCTATTACGACAAAGAGCGGTTGCTCGCGAACGGCGATCGCTGGGAGCGCGAGATCGCCAAGAACATCGCGCTCGACGCGCCATACAGGTGATGGCGATGGAAATAGTTCGTCACCTTCAGTGTCGTGATGGCGAAGCTTGTGCGGGGGCCCACGCATGATTGTGGCCGCGCTGTTCTTCTATCTTTTTGCCGGCATTTGCGTGGCCAGCGCGGTGATGGTGATCGCCGCGCGAAACCCCGTGCATTCAGTTCTTTATCTGATCCTGGCGTTCGTCAACGCGGCCGGCCTTTTCGTGATGATGGGTGCCGAATTCCTCGCGATGATCCTGATCGTCGTCTATGTCGGCGCGGTCGCGGTGCTTTTCCTGTTCGTGGTTATGATGCTTGACGTCGATTTCTCCGAACTCAAGCAGGGCGCATTGCAATATCTTCCGGTCGGTATGCTGATCGGCGGGATATTTCTCGCCGAATTGTTGCTGGTCGTTGGTGCCTGGGCGTTTGGGCCTGGCGTTCCGCAAGCGATCACCTCACCGATACCGACAACAGTTCCGAATACCGAGGCGATCGGCCTCGTGCTCTATACGCGATATGTCTACTTCTTTCAGGCGGCCGGCATGATCCTGCTGGTGGCTATGGTCGGCGCCATTTTGCTGACCCTGCATCATCGTCCGCGCGTGCGCCGGCAGGATATCGGTGCACAGGTCGCCCGCACTCCGGCCGCATCGATCGAAATCGTCAAGGTTCGGTCGGGCCAGGGACTCGGGAGTGGTGCATGATCATCGGTCTCGGGCACTACCTCGCGGTTGCCGCTATCCTGTTCACTCTCGGGATCTTCGGAATTTTCCTCAACCGGAAGAACGTCATCATTATTCTGATGTCGATCGAACTGATCCTGCTGGCGGTCAACATCAATCTGGTCGCCTTCTCGACCCATCTTGGCGACATCGTCGGACAGATCTACGCGCTGCTCGTGTTGACCGTCGCCGCTGCGGAAGCGGCCATCGGGCTCGCAATCCTGGTCGTGTTCTACCGCAATCGGGGTTCGATCGCGGTTGAAGACATCAATCTGATGAAGGGCTGAAAGGCGACATGTATCAAGCCATCGTCTTTTTGCCCTTGCTCGGCGCGGTCCTCGCCGGTGTGATTGCGCTTGCCGGTGCACGCGCGCGGTTCCCCGGCAAGGGGCCGGTTGCAGGCGCGGAAAACACCGCGACCGACCATGGTCCGCATCACGGCGAACCGGGCGTGCATGACGGCGCGGTTATTCATTCCTCCCATCACGAGGAAGAGGCGCACGAACCTGCCGCCGCCGGCTCACGGACGGCCGAACTGATCACGACCACGCTTCTGATGATCTGCATGATCCTGTCATGGATTGCTTTCGTTGATGTGGGCTTCGGGCATCACGATGTACGTGTGCCTGTCTTCACATGGATGACGGCTGGAGACCTCAAGGTTGACTGGTCTTTGCGCATCGACACGCTCACCGCGGTGATGCTGGTTGTCGTCAATACGGTATCGGCCTTCGTGCATCTCTATTCGATCGGATACATGCACGAAGACCCGTATCGCCCGCGGTTCTTCGCGTATCTATCGATGTTTACGTTCGCGATGCTGATGCTGGTGACCGCGGACAATCTTGTGCAGCTGTTTTTCGGTTGGGAAGGAGTCGGCCTCGCAAGCTACCTACTGATCGGTTTCTGGTATCACAAGCCGGAAGCGAACGCGGCGGCGATCAAGGCCTTCATCGTCAACCGCGTCGGTGATTTCGGTTTTGCACTGGGCATATTCGCCATTTTCATGCTCACCGGCGCCGTCGATTTCGACACGGTATTTGCTCAGGCCCCGTCGCTCACCGGCAAGACGATCAATTTCTTTGGTTGGCAGGCTGATGCGCTTACGCTCACTTGCCTGTTCCTGTTCATGGGCGCCATGGGCAAATCGGCCCAGTTTCTGCTGCACACTTGGCTTCCCGATGCCATGGAAGGCCCGACGCCAGTCTCGGCCCTCATTCATGCCGCAACCATGGTAACCGCGGGCGTGTTCATGGTCGCCCGGCTGTCGCCATTGTTCGAGCTCGCTCCGAATGCGCAGACTTTCGTAACGCTGATCGGAGCGACGACTGCGTTCTTCGCCGCCACCATTGGGCTCGTTCAGAACGATATCAAACGCATTGTCGCGTATTCGACGTGCTCGCAGCTCGGTTACATGTTCGTGGCAATGGGCGTGGGCGCCTATTCGGTCGGCATGTTCCATCTGTTCACGCACGCCTTCTTCAAAGCATTGCTGTTCCTCGGTTCCGGTTCGGTGATCCATGCGATGCACCACGAGCAAGACATCCGGAACATGGGCGGATTGAAGGACCGCATTCCATACACATACATCGTGATGCTGATCGGCACGCTGGCGCTGACCGGTTTCCCGCTCACGGCCGGATATTTCTCCAAGGATGCGATCATCGAGGCTGCCTTCGTTGGCAAGAATCCGATGGCGCTCTACGGCTTTATTTGCACGATCGTCGCGGCACTGCTGACGTCGTTTTATTCCTGGCGGCTGATCTTCAAGACGTTCCACGGCGAGCCGCACGATCGCAAGCACTGGCGGGAGGCGCATGAGAGCCCGATGGTGATGCTGATCCCGCTCGGATTTCTTGCCGCTGGTTCAGTGCTCGCGGGGCTCCCGTTCAAGGAAATCTTCGCCGGTCACGGCGTCGAAGGGTTTTTCCGTGAATTGCTGGCGTTCGCGAAGTCAAACCACGTGCTCGAAGACATGCATCACGTACCGCTCTATGTCGCCATCCTGCCGACGGTGATGATGCTGGTCGGCTTCCTAGTCGCGTGGCATTTCTATATTCGCCGGCCGGATATTCCCGTCGAGCTCGCGCGTCAACACGACTGGCTTTATCGATTCCTGCTCAACAAGTGGTATTTCGACGAGCTTTACGACCTGATCTTCGTCAGGCCCACCAAGTGGCTCGGGCGCACGCTCTGGAAGAGCGGAGACGGCTGGCTCATCGACGGCTTTGGTCCCGATGGAGTGTCCGCACGCGTGCTCGACGTAACCCGCAACGTGGTGAGGCTACAGACCGGCTATCTCTACCACTACGCGTTCGCGATGCTGATCGGCGCGGCCGCCTTTATCACATGGTTCATGTTTACGGCGGGGACGCACTGATGAATTGGCCGATTCTCTCCGTCGTTACGTTCCTGCCGCTGTTCGGCGCATTACTGGTCGCGCTGTTCGTGCGGGGCAATGAGCGTTGGGCGCGTGGCACAGCGCGCTGGATAGCGCTGTGGGCGACATTGGTCACGTTCGCAATTTCGCTGGTTATGGTCTGGCGCTTTGACGGCGGATCGCCGGAATTTCAGTTTGTCGAAAAGCGCGACTGGCTGGGTATCGCGTCTTACCACATGGGCGTCGATGGCATTTCATTGCCCTTCGTAATCCTTACGACCGCGCTGATGCCGATCTGCATTCTCGCAAGCTGGACCGCGATCCAGACGCGCGTGAAGGAATACATGATCGCCTTCCTCGTTCTTGAAACGCTGATGGTCGGCACCTTCTCGGCGCTCGATCTGGTGCTCTTCTATCTGTTCTTCGAGGGCGGCCTCATTCCGATGTTCCTGATCATCGGCGTGTGGGGCGGGTCGCGTCGCGTCTATGCCAGTTTCAAGTTCTTCCTCTATACGCTGCTCGGTTCGGTGCTGATGTTGCTCGCCATCATGGCGATGTATTGGGAAGCGGGCACCACCGATATCGCCGTCTTGTTGCGGCATGGATTTCCGATCGGCCTGCAGAAGTGGGCATGGTTTGCATTCTTCGCTTCGTTCGCGGTGAAGATGCCGATGTGGCCGGTGCATACCTGGCTGCCGGACGCGCACGTCGAAGCGCCGACCGCTGGTTCCGTGATTCTTGCCGCGATCCTTTTGAAGATGGGCGGTTACGGTTTCCTGCGGTTCTCGCTGCCGATGTTTCCCGCCGCAAGCCATGAGTTCGCCCCGTTGATCTTCACGCTTTCGGTTGTCGCCATCATCTACACCTCGCTGGTGGCGCTGATGCAGGAGGACGTGAAAAAGCTGATCGCCTATTCCTCGGTGGCCCATATGGGCTTTGTCACCATGGGAATTTTCGCTGCCACCGCGCAGGGCGTCGCCGGCAGCATCTTCCAGATGATTTCGCATGGCATTGTTTCCGGCGCGCTGTTCCTCTGCGTCGGCGTGGTCTACGACCGCATGCACACGCGCGAAATTGCTGCCTATGGCGGGCTGGTCAACCGCATGCCGCTGTATGCCTTCGTCTTCATGGTCTTCACGCTCGCCAACGTCGGTCTGCCGGGGACCTCAGGTTTCGTCGGTGAATTCCTGTCCTTGCTCGGGACCTTCAAGGTCAATATTCCGGTTGCAACGCTCGCCACACTCGGGGTCATCCTGTCCGCGGCCTACGCATTGTGGCTCTACCGGAAAATGATCTTCGGTAATCTCAAGCCCTCGCTTGAGGGCATTCGCGACATCGGCTGGCGTGAAAGCGTGATTTTTGCGCCGCTGGTAGTGCTCACCATTCTGTTCGGCGTTGCGCCTAAACCGGTACTGGATATGTCGGCCGCTTCGGTCGCTCAGTTGCTCGAGAACTACAACCACGCTATCGCCGCGGCCAAGACGGCCGCGCTCATGGCGCAATAGGCGAGGCCATGACCCAGTTGCCCGCCTTGCAAGACCTGTTGCCGCTATTGCCCGAGCTCGTGCTCGCGTGCGGGGCGATGCTGATGCTCATGGTCGGCGCGACGGTCGGCGAACGCAGCTCCGCGATTGTGAACGGCTGGTGCGTGATCATATTGGCACTCGCGGCCGCGGCTCTGCTGTGGCTTCCGCGCGGTCCGCAGGTCATGTTCGGCGGCAGCTTCGTTGTCGACGATTATGCGCGCTTTCTCAAGATTCTGACGCTGATCGGGTCGGGCGGCGCGCTCGTTTTGTCGCTCGACTATCTCACCTTCGAGAAACAGCAGAAATTCGAATACGGCGCGCTGTTCCTGCTCGCGACGCTCGGCATGCTGATGTTGATCTCGGCGTCCGATTTGATTGCCCTTTATCTCGGCCTCGAACTGATGAGCTTGCCGCTCTACGTGATCGCGGCGTCGAACCGCGAGAACGCAAGGTCGACGGAGGCGGGGTTAAAATATTTTGTGCTTGGCGCGCTTTCATCCGGAATGCTGCTCTATGGCGCGTCGCTGATCTATGGCTTTACCGGCACCATCAACTTCGCCGGCATCGCCAAGGCAACACAAAACGGCGCGAGCATCGGCCTGATCTTCGGACTGGTGTTCCTGTTCGTCGGTTTCTGTTTCAAGATTTCCGCAGTGCCGTTCCACATGTGGACGCCTGACGTCTACGAAGGTGCCCCCACGCCTGTTACGGCGTTCTTCGCGGCCGCGCCTAAGGTCGCTGCTATCGCCATCTTCGCGCGAGCGACTGTCGTCGCGTTTCCAGGCATCACCCAGCAGTGGCAGCAGATCGTCGTATTCGTTTCGATCGCCTCGATGGCCTTGGGAGCTTTTGCCGCGATCGGCCAGCGCAACATCAAGCGCCTGATGGCCTACTCGTCGATCGGCCACATGGGTTATGCGCTGGTCGGCCTTGCGGCCGGTACGCCCGAGGGCGTCCAGGGCGTCCTCGTTTATATGAGCATCTACGTGGCGATGACGCTCGGCACATTCGCCGTGATTCTGTCGATGCGGCGCGACGGCAAATATGTGGAGAACATCAGCGATCTTGCAGGGCTCGCGCGCACCCATCCGACGATGGCCTTTTTCCTGGGCATGCTTTTGTTTTCGCTCGCAGGCATCCCGCCGCTCGCCGGCTTCTTCGCGAAATTCTACGTGTTCCTCGCTGCCATCAAGGCCGGACTGTTTACTCTCGCGGTCATCGGCGTGCTCAGCAGCGTCGTGGGCGCTTACTATTATCTCGCGATCGTCAAGATCATGTATTTCGACGAGCCGGTGAAAGGCTTCGATCGCATGCCGATGCTGCTGCGGCTGGTCCTTGGGATCTCAGGCCTGATCAACATCCTGTTTTTTGCCTACCCGGCGCCGCTTCTTGGTGCGGCAACCGTTGCGGCAAAGTCCTTGTTCTGAATGAACCGCGAAGCCACGGACCTGGCGGGGGTCCGACACATCGTCTACGAGACGCTCGGCTCGACTAACGCCGAGGCGCTGTCACGTGCGCGCGACGGCGAACGTGGGCCGTTGTGGATCACCGCGAAAACTCAGACTGCCGGCCGCGGTCGTCGCGGCAGCCAATGGGTATCGCCGCCGGGTAATCTTTACGCGACCCTTCTGCTGACGGAGCCGTCGCCAGCTTCACAGGCGCCGCAACTTTCGTTTGTGGCCGCGCTCGCATTGCATGACGGCATCGCAAGCTGCGCGCCGCAGATCGGTCCCTTGCTGAAGCTGAAATGGCCGAACGACCTGCTCATCGGGCACGGCAAGGTCGCGGGTATTCTGATCGAGGGTGAGAGCGAGCCGCCCTTTGCCGTCGCAGTCGGGATTGGGGTCAATTGCGCGTCCCACCCATCAAACACCGCCTATCCCGCAATCGACCTCGCTGCTGCCGGCGCCATGGTCATGCCTGAAGCGCTGCTTGTCTCGCTTTCGGCGGCCATGCGGGAGCGTCTGCAACAGTGGAATCGCGGCCAGGACTTTGCTGCTGTGCGCGCGGACTGGCTGAAGCGCGCGGCTGGTCTTGGCGAATCCCTGCAGGTGCGGCTTCCGGAGCGCGAGGTTTCAGGCCGCTTTCAAGGGCTCGACGACGCGGGGCGATTGCTGCTCGAACAGGCTGGCGATGTGACGGCGGTCACCGCCGGTGAAGTCTTTGGCTTTGGTGGACACTGACCATGCCCGCGCCACAAGAACTGGTATTTGCGCCTCTGGGCGGCGTTGGCGAGATCGGCATGAACCTGTCGATCTACGGCGTGGGCGACGCGCATCATCGCACCTGGCTTGCGGTTGATCTCGGCGTGTCATTTGCGGCAGAGGACCATCTGCCTGGCGTCGATCTTATTTTGCCCGATATCCGCTATCTCGTTGATGAGCGCAAGAATTTTGCGGGTTTGGTGCTGACGCACGCGCATGAGGATCATTTCGGCGCCTTGCTCTACTTGTGGCCGCGGCTGAAGATTCCTGTCTACGCGACGCCGTTTACGGCGGCGCTTCTCGAGGCGAAGTGCGCGAGCGAACCGGGGGCGCCCAAGATTCCCGTAAACATCGTGGCGCTAGGCAGTCGGTTCAATGTCGGACCTTTCGACATCGAACTCGCCACGATGGCGCATTCGATCCCTGAATCGAATGCTCTGATCATCCGCACATCCGGGGGCACGGTGCTGCACACCGGGGACTGGAAGATCGATCCGACCCCGATACTGCATGATCCCACTGACGAGAAGAAATTGCGCGCGCTTGGAGAGGAGGGCTGCCTTGCACTGGTCGGCGATTCAACCAATGCGGTACGCGAAGGCCGCTCGCCGTCGGAGTCCGACGTCGCAAAGACAATAGCGGAACTCATCAAGACGGCGCGGGGTCGAGTTGCGGTGACGACATTCGCATCGAATGTTGCGCGTCTGCGAGCGGTGGCAGATGCGGCCCGCGCTGCCGACCGCGAGGTTGTGATCATCGGCCGGGCGATGGACCGCGTTGTGCAAATTGCGCGGGAGACCGGCTATCTTGAGGGCGTCCAGGATTTTCGGCCCGTTGATGCCTATGGCTATCTGCCCCCGAACAAAGTCGTTGCGCTTTGCACCGGCAGTCAGGGCGAACCGCGTGCGGCGCTTTCGCGTATCGCGGAAGATCAGCACCCTGAGGTGACGTTCTCGCCGGGAGACCGCGTGATCTATTCCGCGCGCACAATTCCGGGCAATGAGAAGGCGGTCGGTCGCGTCATCAATCTGCTGATAGAGCAGGGGATCGAGGTTATAACCGATCGCACCCATCTGGTGCACGTTTCAGGCCATCCGCGCCGCGCCGAACTTGAAGAACTCATCGGCTGGGTAAAACCGAAAATTTTGATCCCGGTGCACGGCGAAGCGCTGCATTTGCATGAGCATGCAGCGCTCGCTCGCCGCTGCGGCGTGCGCGAGGTCTTGCAATGCCGAAATGGGGATTTGGTGCAGCTTGCGCCGCAAGTGCGCATTGTCGATGAAGTGCCTTCCGGACGGATCTACAAGGATGGCAGCCTGCTGGTCGAAGCCGAGGCGCGTACGGTCGCTGATCGTCGGCGGCTAAGTTTTGCCGGGGCGATTTCCGTCGCTCTCGCCATCACCGACAGGGGCGAAATGGTCGACGAGCCGTCGGTTGACATGATCGGCATTCCCGAGCGCGACCGCGAAGGTGGGTCGATGTACGAAGCGGTACGCGACGCTTTGATCGAAACATTCGAGTCACTGCCGCGTGGGCGCAAGCGCGACCCCGACGCGGTGGGCGAAGCGCTACGCCGCGCCGTCCGCGCCGTGGTTGCCCAGCGCTGGGGCAAGAAACCCATGTGCCATGTGCATGTCTTGACGGTATGATGAGTGATCTGGAGCAAGCCAAATCATGATCGGTCGTCTCAATCACGTTGCCATCGCCGTAAGCGATATTGCCAAAGCCTCCAAGGTTTACCGTGACACACTGGGTGCCGAAGTTTCGGCCAAGGTAGCGCAGCCCGATCACGGTGTTTCGACCGTCTTCATCACGCTGCCAAACACCAAGATCGAACTCCTCGAGCCATTGGGATCGGGCTCCCCGATCGCAAAATTCCTGGAGCGCAACCCGGACGGCGGCATCCACCACGTTTGCTACGAAGTACCGGACATTCGCGTAGCACGCGACAAGCTCAAGGCGCAGGGTGCGCGTGTTCTCGGCGATGGCGAGCCGAAGATCGGCGCACACGGCAAACCGGTCCTGTTTCTTCACCCGAAGGATTTCTGCGGAACGCTGGTCGAGCTGGAACAGGCGTGACGCCAGCGATGAGCACGACCACTGCGATCGCTATTTATTTCCTGATCTGGTGGATCACGCTGTTCGCGGTGTTGCCTTGGGGAGTGCGCAATCAGGAGGAAAGCGGCGAGGTGACGCCAGGCACCGATCCCGGAGCGCCGGCGATACATCGGGTGTGGCACAAATTGGGTTGGACCACGGTTGTAGCTACCGCAATTTTTGGAATTCTCTACGTCGCCTACACGCGAGGACTGATCCCGTACGATTTCCTGACCGCGATCTCCAGTCCACCGCATCGCTAGTCACAATGCGTCGCAAAAAAAGAGCAGGGCGCGGAGCCCTGCTCTTCGATTTCGGTGTCCTTTGCCCCAGCAATTATTTGTATTCTGGGGTGGGCTGCGGTTCGCGCGCCCGGACTTACTTCTCTCCCTAAACTTGGACCGCAAGTATGGAACCGGTCTTGCGCCCAGGCTCCGCTCGTACGGACTTGGGCGACGCTACCCGATCGTCGAAAGCGTGTCAGCACATTTGTGACAATTCAGCGTTCGATCACGATCGGGGCGTCGAGCAGGATCGTTTGTCCTGGTTGCGGAGTAACGGTGACCTTCACCATCCAGATGCCGGGCTCAGGAACGGTAATTCCGCTGACCTGCCAGAGCCCGTCCCCCAGCTCTGCGGCATCCCGTTCGAGTGCCGGGTGGCCCAGGGTCGGCGGTTCGAGGCGAAGGTGCACCTCCTTTACCGGGAAACTTGTAAAATCCTCGCGCATTACGCGAATTGTCGCCTGGTTAGATCCGGCACGCCCGGGACTGATCGTCAGCTCGGCCATGGCCTCCGCGGAATGAATATGAACGAAGGCTGCGTCCGGGGGCTGATCCGCAGATGTCGCATGCATATGGGCGGTCGGGGATAAAGTTCCGAGCATTCCGACAAACCCAAGCACGCAAATGCCCAGAAGGATTTCGGCAAGGCTGTTGCGTTGCAGGCCGCGCATTGCACCGCGTTCCGGCAGCCGCGGTGTGAGGTAAAACTTGTTCACCGCGGCGATGGCGAGCATGGACCCAAACAGTCCCGCTTTCAGCGCGATCAGCCGCCCGTAGTCGGTGGTGAGGAGATCGCGCGGGCTGCTCAGCAAGTTCCAGCTGTTGACCAGCCCGGTTGCAAGCAAAACGCTGACGCTGAGGATAGCGACAGTCGAAAACCGCTGCGTGGCCCGTGTCGCGAAAGAGTCCCAGGCAGGCTTCGCGTTCCGTCGTGCCTGCCAAAGCAACAGAGCGTACGCCGGCAGGCTGCCGAGCCACGCCCCGGCCGTCAGCAGATGCAGCATGTCCGACGCGAGATGGATGTCGCCGGTCAGGCCAGGCGTTGCACCTGCATGTCCAACCAGTGCAGGCACGCACAGCAATAGGACCGCGGTGCCCAATTGAAATCCTTTCGGGACCGCACGAAACAGTGAAAGCGCCAGCGCCAATGCCAGCCCGAACCGCGCGCACCAGACCAGCCCAAAACGTGTCTCGAAAAGCACCGGCCAGGCGCCGCCATGCAGGCAGACATCGAGGAACGGCGTGCCCAGAATGTCGGCGGCGAGCAGGAGCAGCCAGACCGCACCCGACAGAATGGCAACGACGAGCGCAAGCCAAGTCAGCGCTGTCAGCCGATCACGAAGCGACTTGGAATCAGAAGGCACCTTGGCAGGCTCCACCACCAAGTGAATGAAACCCACCGTGCCGCATGCCACTAACGTCGCGGCGAAGTGCACGCCGCGGACGAAGATCAACGGATCGGCCATAAAAGGCGACCTTCCGCTCTACGGTCCGACCCGAAACGAGAAATCGCCCTGCGTACGGTGCGTGTCTACAGACAATACGCGCCACATGACCTTGTAGCTGCCTGCGGGCAACGCTTTGAGTGATACGCTCATTCGCGTCCGGTTGCTGCGGTCGACGACGGCCTTGCCGGCCTGCACCAACGCGCCTTTTTCGTCGCGCACCTCGATGCTGCTGAAGGCTGGCTCGAGCTGATTGGTGAACCAAAGCACGACTTCCTTCGGCGCGGGTGTGACCGTGCTTCCGACTGCGGGGCTTGCCCGATCAAGATGAGCGTGCGCGAAAACAGGGCCCGCGGCAGCGAACAGAAATGCGATGGATGCGATGATGATACGCATGACTAGCGGCCGAACATCGGCCTCCCTGTATTCATATTGTTCGCGAAGATGGGTCGTCCGAGCGTATTCGGAAATATGTCGTCCAGGTAGAAGTGAAGCTGGCCTATGATACCAACGCTCGTGCCGCTCTGACGGTTCACCGGGATCACCGCCTCGACCGCCACTTGGTAGGTTTTGCCGGTAAAAATGATACCGGGATTGATGGTGCCCGTCGTAACAGTTCCGGACGTTGCCGTATTCGCGACTGGAGTCTGGAGCGATGCCTCAACGATCGGGATCAACCTATTTATGAAATCAGGCAGTCCCAGATCGACCACTGCGGATTTCAGATACGGCATGCTGTATTGCAATGTGGCGCCCCAGTTGAAGACGCGCGGGATGCGTTCCGTATCGATATCCTGCTCGAGGGTGTCAGGATCGACCGTCGCGGTGACGACTTTTGACACACCAGGAATCGAATAACCGAACTGACCGGTAATCGCGAACGGCCGTGCCCAGTTCAGGCTAACGGGCAAGTCGCCAAAGCCTTTTCCGAAAAACACTGTCGGTGTGTAGACGTTGAAACGCTCCGCTCCGACGCCCTGGGCACCGCTTCCACCCCATTCGATCTCCAGACCTACCGACATAACAAATTCATGCTCGGCATTCTTGACCAGGCGGTACTTGAACAGCGTCTCCAGATTCTGGAAGCCGCGCGCACCATTCATCGTAAGACCACCAGGTGCATAGAGACGGGACCAGGTCGGAGCAACCGAGACAGCGAAATCCTCGGTGATGCGTTTGGCGAATTCGGCGGAGATGTCCAACTGTTTGAAAGAGGGATCCTCGCCGGTTTTTGACGTGGAGATGGTCGGCAGAGCCAGCTCGTCGGTGACGCCGGGGTCATCGATAGCGAGCGTCGCTGGAAAGAGCCGATTGCCAACGATCTCGTGTGCGTGCGCATTGGTGGTGAACGCCGCCAGTGTGACAGCGAGCATGGCCAAGGGCCATGAATTCTTGAACATAGGTAAACTCCAATATCGCGATGACGGTGAGGCTGAGCCGCGCTGCGCGCGGCAACTACGTCAGGCGAAACTGGGAGGACCTCGCGCAAGGCCGGCCTCGCCGACAACTGCCTCATGCCGGGAGTTATCGATGGGTCGTGGAATTGCCGACGACTGCGCCGGCTTGACGTAGGCGGCGGTCGTTGTTTCGGGCGGCGATGGCGGCGCTGAAGCATTGCAAAGATTGCAATGATCGCAGGCTTGCGCCGGCGGACTGTGATCGGACGTCGGTTCGACAGGGGCGGCAGCCCCGCTGTGGCAGATGACAGAAAATGGGTCGACCGCGGCGAGGCCAGGTGTCGGCGCTATACCCCACGCGACCGTGTGCAAGGCAAGCGCGATGGCCGCCACAGCGCCCAGAAACTGCCTGATGCCCGCTCGCATGCTCTCGTCGGCCCCTATTACTGCCAACCTAGCATGGATATAGATGCCGCAGCATCCGATAAATTCCCGAAAAAGCGCTCTGGCCCTTGTGTTTTTGCGGGCGATCCGCTTTCTCTGACCCATCATCCTCGAATCCCTTCAAACACCATGCGCCTGTCCCGTTTCTTCCTGCCAATCCTGCGCGAGACGCCAAAAGAGGCGGAGATCGTCTCGCACCGACTGATGTTGCGCGCCGGGATGATGCGGCAGGAGGCCGCAGGTATTTATGCTTTTCTGCCGCTCGGATTCCGTGTGCTGCAGAAGATCTGTCAGATCGTGCGCGAGGAGCAAAACCGCGCGGGCGCGATCGAGTTGCTGATGCCCACCATTCAATCGGCCGACCTCTGGCGGGAGAGCGGACGTTACGAGGCTTACGGCAAGGAGATGCTGCGCATCAAGGACCGACACGAGCGAGACATGCTCTATGGTCCGACCAACGAGGAAATGATCACGGAAATCTTTCGGGCTTACGTGCGCTCGTACAAGGATGTGCCACTCAATCTGTATCACATCCAGTGGAAGTTTCGGGACGAAGTGCGCCCGCGTTTCGGACTGATGCGTGGCCGAGAATTCCTGATGAAGGACGCCTATTCATTCGACCTCGATCAGGCTGGTGCCACGCATTCGTACAACAAGATGTTCGTTGCCTATCTGCGCACCTTTGCACGAATGGGATTGAAATCGATTCCGATGCGCGCGGAGTCGGGTCCGATCGGGGGAAATCTTTCGCACGAGTTCATCATCCTCGCGCAGACGGGCGAGTCGGAGGTTTTCTGTCATAAAGACTTTCTCGACATGGCCGTGCCGCCGGCTGATGTAAATTTCGACGACGTCGCAAGCCTTCAAAGCATCGTCGACAAATGGACAACGCAATATGCTGCGACTTCCGAGATGCACGATGCCGTGGCTTTTGCCAAGGTGCCGGCCGAAAAGCAGGTCTCAGCGCGGGGCATTGAGGTTGGCCACATCTTTTATTTCGGCACCAAATACTCCGAGCCGATGAAGGCCGTAGTCGCAACGCATGAAGGCAATGAAGTTCCCGTTCATATGGGTTCTTACGGCATCGGCCCGAGCCGCCTGGTCGCTGCCATTATCGAGGCATCGCATGACGAAGCCGGTATCATCTGGCCGGAGCCCGTGGCGCCCTTCAAGGTCGCAATCCTAAACTTGAAGCAGGGTGCCTCAGATACCGATGCCGCCTGCGAGCAGCTCTACCGTCAACTCAGCGGGAAGGGGATTGAAGTTCTCTACCATGACCTTGACGAACGGCCCGGAGCAAAATTTGCGACCGCGGACCTGATCGGAGTTCCTTATCAGGTCCTGGTTGGTCCGCGTGGACTCGCCGAGGGTAAAGTAGAGGTCAAGAAGCGTGCCGATGGCAGCCGGGAAAACCTCAGCCCAGCGGCAGCCGTCGATCTGCTATCCAGGTAATTCGTCGCGATTTGCTGTTCCGCAAACCCGCGACAAGACGTCCAGACCAAGAATCCTGTGTGTTGCCAATGGCTTTGCGCTCGCGCTGTTGGCACGAATCCGCCAGAATCTCTATGAACAGTCGTGCGCGGGACCAATCAACGATGAGCGAGCCCCAGGGGACGCGGGCCTTTTCCCCGTTCGAATGGATGCTGTCGCTGCGCTACTTGCGGGCGCGGCGCAAGGAAGGATTCATTTCGGTCATCGCCGGATTTTCCTTCCTAGGCATCATGCTCGGCGTTGCGACTCTTATCATCGTGATGGCGGTGATGAACGGCTTCCGCAAGGAATTGCTCGACAAAATTCTCGGACTCAATGGACACCTTCTGATCCAACCACTGGAGAAGCCTCTCACCGATTGGGAGGAAGTTGCCGCGCGCGTCGCAGGCGCTCAAGGGATCCGGCTTGCCGCGCCGATCGTTGAAGGGCAGGCACTTGCGTCGTCCCCCTTCAATGCGGGCGGGGTCCTGGTGCGCGGCATCCGCCTGATGGATCTGGAAAAGCTTCCTTCAATCGCCAACAACATCAAGCAGGGCTCGCTCAAGGGCTTCGACGAAGAGCAGGGCGTTGTGATCGGCCGGCGGCTCGCCGATCAGCTTTCATTGCGATCCGGCGATAACATTACACTCGTTTCACCGCGCGGTGCTGTCACTCCAATGGGAACGACACCGCGCATCAAAGTCTACAAGATCGCGGCGGTCTTCGAGATCGGCATGTCGGAATATGACAATGCAATGGTTTTTATGCCGCTGAAGGAGGCGCAGGCCTATTTCAACCGGGCTGGCGACGTGACCGCGATCGAGGTCTATACCGACAATCCTGATCGGGTCGACCGCTATCGGGGCGCGGTACAGGACGCTGCGCAACGGCCGATCTTCATCATCGATTGGCGTCAGCGCAACGCTACATTTTTCAATGCGCTGCAGGTTGAACGCAACGTGATGTTTCTGATCCTGACTCTGATCGTGCTGGTCGCCGCGCTCAATATCGTTTCTGGCTTGATCATGCTGGTGAAGGACAAGGGCCAGGACATCGCGATCCTGCGCACAATGGGCGCAACTCAGGGCGCGATCATGCGCGTTTTTCTGATAACCGGCGCATCCATCGGCGTTGTTGGAACGATCGTCGGCTTCATGCTGGGCGTCGTCGTCTGTCTCAACATCGAAAGCATTCGGCAGTTCTTGTCATGGCTGACGAATACCGAACTGTTTTCACCCGAGCTTTATTTCCTCTCGCATCTGCCGGCCGACATGGATTCCGGTGAGACGACCGCGGTCGTCATAATGGCGCTGGTGCTTTCGCTGCTCGCGACCCTGTACCCGTCATGGCGCGCAGCACGCCTCGATCCGGTTGAGGCGTTGCGCTATGAGTAAAGCTTACACCGCCGCCAGGGTGGAAATGATCGAGCAGCCGGAGCCGCCGCAAGCGCGCCAGGAAGAGGATGTTCCGATCCTGTTCCTGCACGACATCGAACGTCACTACCGGCAGGGCGACGAGACCTTGCACGTGCTCAACGGCATCGAGCTCGCGCTGTGGGGCGGCCAGTCGGTTGCCCTTGTGGCGCCATCAGGCGCCGGCAAATCGACACTGCTCCATATCGCAGGCCTGCTGGAGCACCCCGATCATGGCGACGTCTATATCGAAGGGCGCGCGACCGCCATCCTCGCCGATCACGAGCGAACCCGTATTCGCCGCAACCAAATCGGGTTCGTTTATCAGTCTCACCATTTGCTGCCGGAATTCTCGGCGCTTGAAAACGTGCTCCTGCCGCAGATGATCCGGGGTCTCGGGCGCGCGGAAGCGAAGACGCGCGCGGTTGAACTCCTCGAATATCTCGGTCTTGGTGCTCGCCTCAACCACCGGCCGTCAGAACTTTCGGGCGGTGAACAGCAGCGCGTGGCGATCGCTCGTGCCGTTGCCAACGCGCCGCGTATTTTGCTGGCCGACGAGCCGACCGGAAACCTCGATGTGCACACCGCCGAGCATGTCTTCAGCGCGCTGTCGCAGCTCGTGAGGGCCTCTGGCCTCGCCGCCATCATCGCCACCCACAACATGGATCTTGCGGCTCGGATGGACAGGCGCGTGACCTTGCAGGACGGCAAAATCACCGAAATGGCTTGAGCAACCTGCAAGTCTCCGAACTCAACAAACCGGAAGAGATCCGCTTAATTCATTGAATTTACTCGGCTTAATGCCCACGCAGTTACCGCTTGACTTTAGAACAAATGATGAACTATGTTCTCTTTCTGTTCCGGGAGACAAGTCATGTTTAAAACTGTGATCCAAGAAGCTGCTGCCCTGGCCTCGCTGGCCTTGTTCATCGGAATGATCGCGATCTGGACCCAAGTGCTGGGAAGTCTTTGAGAACTGCGGGAACTAAGTTTCCCCCGTCATGCCCGGCCTAGCGCCGGGCATCCACGTCTTACAGGCCGTCCCTCCCGAGAGACGTGGGTGGCCGCAATCCCCCGGCCATGACGCGGGGACTGCCGCAAGAAAAGCGGGAATAGGTTCGTCCGCGGTTGCCGCCTGTGTGGACAGCGGCTAGCGGCAACCGCACTCTGAGAGCGACAAGGAATCACCCAACCCCGTTCTCACATGACCGCTCTCGATTTCGTGCACTTGCATGTGCACTCATCGTTTTCGCTGCTGGAAGGCGCCCTTACGATCGCGCGTCTGGCCGAATTGGCAAAGGCTGACCACCAGCCGGCGCTCGCATTGACGGACACCGACAATATGTTCGGTGCGCTTGAATTCTCAGAAAAGCTGTCGAGTTCCGGCATCCAGCCGATCATCGGATGCGCGCTTGCAATTGATTTCGGTGATAGCGACCACGGACCGCGCAACGTCAATGCGGCGCCTGAACGCTCGCGTGTCGTGTTGCTGGCTAGCCGCCGCGAAGCTTACCGGAGTTTGATGCGGCTCAATTCGCGCGCCTTTCTCGACACGCCGCCGAACGAACCGCCGCGACTTAAGCTCGAATGGCTGGACGGAGAAACTGCGGACATCATTGCGCTGACCGGTGGACCAGGCGGCCCGCTCGATATGGCTATCGCAGCGGGACAGAGCCATTTCGCAGCGGCGCGCCTTGACGCCCTGCTTAAGCTCTTTGGCAACCGCCTCTACGTCGAACTGCAACGGCATGGCACGGCGGTCGAGCGGCGCGCTGAGCCGGTGCTGATCGATCTGGCCTACGGCAAGGGCGTACCATTGGTGGCCACCAACGAGCCCTATTTTGCGACAGTGCAAGACTACGAGGCACATGATGCACTGATCTGTATCGCGGAGAGCCGGCTGGTCGCCGAAAGCGATCGCCGCCAGTTGACCCCGGAACATCGATTCAAGAGCCGCGCAGAAATGGTGGAGCGATTCCGCGATCTGCCGGAAGCTCTGGCAAACACTGTTGAAATCACGCAGCGCTGCGCCTTTCGTCCCCGCACGCACCATCCAATCCTTCCGCGATTTTCGACCGGGGATAACGGCAAGTCGCTCGACGAAGCGAGTGAACTGCGCAGGCGCGCGGAAGAGGGGCTCGAGCAGCGCCTCGAATCTGCCGGGGTCGCACCCGGTCACACGGCCGATGAATATCGCGAACGCCTGGAATTCGAACTCGGCGTCATCGCCGGCATGAAATATCCGGGGTATTTCCTGATCGTCTCCGACTTCATTCAGTGGGCAAAGAAACAGGGTATCCCCGTTGGACCTGGCCGTGGTTCGGGCGCCGGGTCGCTCGTTTCCTATGCGCTGACAATTACCGACCTCGATCCGATCCGGTTCGGCCTCCTGTTTGAGCGCTTCCTCAATCCCGAGCGCGTGTCGATGCCGGACTTCGACATCGACTTCTGCCAGGATCGCCGCGACGAAGTGATCCGCTACGTGCAGGAGCGCTACGGCCGCGACCAGGTCGCGCAGATCATTACCTTCGGTACGTTGCAGGCGCGCGGTGTGCTGCGCGATGTCGGCCGCGTCCTGCAAATGCCCTACGGGCAGGTCGACAAGCTCTGCAAACTGGTGCCGCAAAACCCGGCTGCGCCGGTATCGCTCAAGCAAGCGATTGAAGGCGAGCCGCGCCTGCAGGCAGAGCGGGACAGCGACGCGGTGGTCAAACGCGCCTTCGACATTGCGCAAAAGCTGGAGGGCCTCAATCGCCACGCGTCGACCCATGCCGCCGGCATCGTGATCGGAGACCGTCCGCTGTCGGAACTGGTTCCGCTATATCGCGATCCCAAGTCCGACATGCCGGTCACGCAATTCAATATGAAGTGGGTCGAGCAGGCCGGCCTTGTGAAATTCGATTTCCTCGGGCTGAAAACGCTGACGGTTCTGCAAACCGCAGTCGCGCTGGTGAAAAGACGCGGCATCGATATCGATCTCGCGGCGATACCGCTTGACGATAAGAATACCTATGAGCTTCTGGCCAGGGCTGAAGCTGTGGGCATCTTCCAACTGGAAAGTGCGGGCATGCGCCGGGCGCTGCTGGACATGCGACCGGACCGGTTCGAGGACATCATTGCGCTGGTCGCGCTCTATCGTCCTGGCCCGATGGCGAATATTCCGACCTATTGCGCTCGCAAGCATGGGATGGAGCAATCTGACTACATCCATCCGAAACTTGAACCCATTCTGCGCGAGACCTTTGGCGTCATCATTTATCAGGAACAGGTGATGCAGGCGGCGCAGATCCTCGCGGGCTTCACGCTCGGCGAAGCCGATCTGCTGCGCCGCGCGATGGGCAAAAAAATCAGGAAAGAGATGCAGGCGCAACGCGAGCGCTTCGTATCAGGCGCAGTTGAACGCGGGGTTGAGCGCTATCAGGCTGATGCCATTTTCGATTTGTTGGAACGTTTTGCCGAGTACGGCTTCAATAAAAGCCACGCCGCGGCTTACGCTCTTGTCGCGTATCAGACCGCCTTCATGAAGGCGAACTACCCCGTCGAGTTCCTTGCGGCGACAATGACACTCGACATGGGCAATACGGACAAGCTCGCCGAGTTCCGTGCGGAAGCCGAACGGCTCGGTATCGCCGTGGATCCGCCTTCGATCAACCGCTCGGCAGTCGATTTTGAAGTCGATGGCAATACGATCATTTATGCCCTCGCAGCACTCAAAGGGGTCGGCACACAGGCGGTCGAAGCGATCATCGCCTCGCGCGGCGACCGGGAATTCGCCGATCTCGCGGACTTTGCAGCGCGCGTCAATCCGCGCGGCGTGAACAAACGCGTGCTCGAAAGTCTCGCGGCAGCCGGCGCGTTCGATACGTTCGAGAAAAACAGAGCCCGGATTTTTGCGGTAATCGATGTCGTGCTTGCCCGTGCGCAGCGTGCTCATGATACGGCTGCGATCGGTCAGAGCGAATTGTTCGGAGGAGGCGCAACACGCGAGCAAATTGCGCTGCCGCAGGTTGAGCCTTGGTTGCCGGCCGAGCGCTTGCGGCGGGAATATGAGGCCGTCGGCTTTTTCCTGTCGGGACATCCACTCGATGACTATGCCGCGGTGCTAAAGAAATTGCGGGTGCAGCCCTGGGCAGAATTCGCGCGCGCGGTGAAGGCGGGCGCAACGGCGGGGCGCGTCGCGGCGACCGTCGTTTCACGCATCGAGCGTCGCACCCGCACCGGCAACAAAATGGGAATCATCGGTCTGTCCGATCCAAGCGGTCATTTCGAGGCCGTCATCTTTTCGGAAGGGCTTGCCGAGCACCGCGATTTGCTTGAACCGGGCAACGCGGTACTGCTTTTCCTGTCTGCCGAAGTGCAAGGCGACGAGGTGCGTGCGCGCATCCAGTCGGTCGATCCACTCGACAGTGCTGCGGCCAATCTGCAAAAGGGCCTGCGCGTGTTTCTGCGCGATGGCGCACCTCTTGAGGCGGTGGCAAAGCGATTGGAGGCCGTCTCGCGATCGTCCCACCCGAACGGCGATGGTGAGGTAAGCGTCGTGCTACTGCTCCAACGCGGCACGGAGGTCGAAGTGAAATTGCCGGGCCGGTTCAAAGTCTCGCCGCAGATCGCAGGCGCTATCAAGGCTGTGCCGGGCGTGGTGCAGGTCGAGGCGCTGTAGTTCCTACTGGGCTTGTTTCCGTGTCCCCGCGTGGGACAGCATGGCTGCGACCAGAGTTGGTGGTCATCTATCGGGTACGACGCAGGCACATTTTTTCATGAGCCGCCGGTTTTCACGCCGCCAGCTTTTCAAAGCCGCTGCCGCATTGCCGCTTGTCTACGCTGCGCCTCTGCGTGCGGCAGCGCCCCCGGCTGAGGCCGTTACACCCGCATTAATTGCTGCAGCTAACAAAGAAGCCCAGATCACCTGGTACACCTCAGCCGATCTCCAACTCGCGGAGAAAGTCGGCAAGGCTTTCGAACAGAAATTTTCGGGCATTCGCGTTCGTGTCGAGCGAGCCGGTGGCGAGCGTATATTTGCTCGCGTGGCGCAAGAATATGCGTCCGGGTTGCATGTTGCCGATGCGGTGAGCACGGGGGACGCGGCGCAATTTCTGGCGTGGAAGCGACAAAAGTTGCTTGCGCCTTGGGTCCCTGAAGATGTTGCCCGGCACATTCCACCGGAGCATCGCGATGCCGATGGCTTCTACGCAACGGTCCGGGCTTCGCTGTGTGTCATTGCCTACAATACAGAGATGGTGAAACGTGAAAGCGCGCCAAAGAGCTTTGCCGACCTGCTTGATCCGAAGTGGAAAGGAAAGATCGTCAAGGCGCATCCGAGCTACAGCGGCACCATCATGACTTCGACCTATCAGGTGGTCCGCGAACTAGGCTGGCCCTACCTCGAGAAGTTGGCTCAACAACAGGTCCTGCAGATCCAGTCGGCCACAGACACTCCGAAAAAGATCGTGCTTGGAGAGCGCCCGGTCATGGCGGATGGCAACGAGTTCAACGTGCTGCTTCTCAAGGAGACGGGTGGACCGATCGAGGTTGTCTATGCCGTCGAAGGCACGCCCTCGATTGTACAACCTTCGGCGATTTTTACTGCGGCACCGCATCCGAATGCTGCACGGCTTTTCCAGAATTATCTGTTCAGTATCGAAGGGCAGGAGCTTTTCGTGAACCTGGGTGCCCTGCGCTCGATGCATGCGCTGGTAAAGGACAGGCCAGGCCGCACGCCGCTATCGGCGATCAAGGTCTGGAAGGATGATCCTGCCGCCGTCGAGGTACAGGGCGAGGAAATCAAACGGCATTACTCGCAGATCTTCGGGGTCTGATCACGAACACGGAAGGCCGTGGTTCGCCATCACGGCCTGCGGCATCACATGTAATTGCCAGTCAGGTCTCCGTTCAGCGGATCGTGGGCCCATTGTTCCCAGTATAAACAGCTGGCTGACCGGCCTTGACCACGACCTGAGGCGCTCCGTTCTCGACGCGTGAATTGATTCCGACGACCACCACAACAATCGAAGCCATGAGCGCAACGGCCACGATCTTGAGGTGCGTGTTACGACCTGCGGACCAAAGTGAGCTGTTCATGACATGCCTCCGTTTGATCGCCTTCGAGTGAGTTCAGTAAACTCCATGCGCCCGCGCAACGTTGGCGGCAGCGCTTCGCGTTGCTGGGATTGATCGATCCTGCGCCACGCTTGGGCCGCGTCCCGGATGCATCGGCATAACAACAACCTTTGTCCCAATATTCACTCGTGCATAAAGATCGATGACATCTTCATTGAGCATCCGGATGCATCCGCTCGACACTTGCTTACCGATCGTGGTTGGAGCGTTCGTTCCATGGATGCGATAGACGGTGCCGCCGATGTACATGGCGCGTGCACCGAGCGGATTGCCCGGGCCACCAGCCATGAAGCGCGGAAGGTACGGCTGCCGCTGAAGCATTTCAGTCGGCGGAATCCAGTCGGGCCACTCGGCCTTGCGCTCGATTGCCTTGACGCCAGACCAGGTGAAGCCTTCGCGACCGACGCCAATCCCGTAACGGATCGCTTTGCCACCGCCGAGCACGTAGTAGAGATAGGTATTTGGCGTGTCGATAACGATCGTGCCCGCCGCTTCACGCGTCGGATATTCCACGATGTTACGATGTAGCCGCACCGGGATATCGCTTGTCAGTCCGTCGTCGGCCTCCTTGGGCAACTGCCGCATGGCCGGTGCGAATACCGTTTCACTGCGGCCGAAGTTGAAAGGCGACGCGAAGCCGAGCGGATCAGCCGAAGCCTGGCCGGTCTGGAAAAAAGCAACCGTAGCCATGGTCGCTGCGACGGTGAGGGTCATTCCGCGGATCTTGCCGGTGGTCAACATGACAAAGTCTCCAGGAGCTTTGTTGGATACGGCCTATTTCCTGTTGCTCGAAGCTGCGTTCGGCAGTTGGGTCCCGAAGATGATGCGTACATCGGAGGCTCTGCCGGACGAGCGGCGTTGGTCACGAATGCAGTCGCTCGGGTAGTAAGGCCAAGCGTGCTGAGCGCATTCGGAGGTCGCGAGTTGAATTTCGGGTCGATCGCTTTTCGCTGCGGGAGTGTTTGCCCTGACCTCGGCACTCGGAGTCGCCAAAAGAGCGACGCCGCCGACGACGGCGGCAGCTGCGAGGCTCGCAATAAGCAAAGGCCGGAACATGAAAACTCCCTGCAACGAATTCTGCTTTTCTTGCAAGGAGCCTAGGTTGGCAGCAGCTTGTAGCGCCACTGTACGCTGGTTAACGGCCGCTATCGAAAAGAGAAGGACGCATATACAAAGGTATCGCCGCGAATCCGATCAAATAACGGCAAAATAGGCATCAAACATCAGTGATCCGCGCATTTATTCCAATGACCGTAATTGTCATGTACGTTTGGCCTCAAGCTTTGTTGGCTGAGTAAAGATGCACAAACCGGAAAAGCTGAAGCAGATCGGACGCGCTGCGCCGTCGGGCAGAGCCACGCTTTCACGACAGCAGTTGCACGATGGCCATCTGTATGACCGATTGCCGGAGCTTCAGTTGATCTATGACACGGCACCCGTGGGGCTCGCGTTTCTTTCGCTAGATTGCCGGTACGTCCAAATCAATCAGCGCCTGACCGAGATTTGCGGTATTTCGGTAGCAGACCATATCGGTCGTTCGGTTCGCGAAACCGTGCCGGCGGTTGCCGAGCAGGTCGAGCAACTGGTTCAGGCCATTGTGCGCACAGGCGAACCCGTTACCGGCGTCGAAGTGCGCGGGCAGAAAGCCGACAAGAGCAACGCGGACCATGTCTGGATCACCAACTGGCACCCGTTGAGAAACGCGGACGGTCGCATCATCGGCATAAACGTTGTTGCGGAAGATATAACCGAGCGCAAGCGTTCCGAAGCCGCCCTGCGTGAGCTCAACGAAACACTTGAGCAGCGAGTGCAGGCGGAGACGTACGAGCGCCTCCAAATCTGGAACGTCTCGCAGGACCTTTTGGTGATCGCGGATGCGGACGGCAAATTTCTCAACGTGAACCCTGCGTGGACAACGGCGCTCGGTTGGCCAGAGTCGGACCTGGTCGGCAAGACATTGCAATGGATGCTGCATCCAGACGACCACGAAAGGGCACGCGCCGAAACCAAGCAGCTTGCTGCAGGTCACACGACGCAACGCTTCCTCACACGATTGCGTCACCAAGACGGATCGTATCGCTGGCTCTCCTGGAAGGCGGCACAGGACAAAGGCTGCATTTATGGGGTAGCACGAGACGTCACTGAACTGAGGGATGCCGAGACCAAGTTGATGGAGGCTCGGCACGAGCTGGCGCAGGTGTCGCGGCGCACGACGCTGGCGGCAATGTCTGCCGCAATTGCGCATGAAATCAGACAGCCGCTCGGCGCGATCGTCACGAACGCAAATGCCGGTCTTCGTTGGCTGGACAGAGCGACGCCTGACCTTGGTGAGGTGCGTGACACGCTCAAGCACATTTCCGCGGACGGCCACAGGGCCAGCGAAGTGATCCAGTCGGTACGCGCAATGTTTGCAAAGAGCGATCAGGTTGGCGCTCCGCTCGATGCAAATGAGCTCATTCGAGAAACGATCGCGATGGCGAGTGATGACTTGGAGGCAGCCAAGATCGATGTCCAACTCGAGCTCGGTCAGCTACCGATGATCCCCGCGCATCGGGGGCAGCTTCAGCAAGTCGTATTGAACATCCTGACCAATGCCGCTGAATCCATGCGCAATGTTGATGATCGGGCGCGGACTCTGCGGGTGCGCTCCAAACCTTACGATTCAGCCGGGGTGGCACTTTCGATGCAAGATTCCGGCACAGGAATCGATCCAGAGCATGCGGAACGCATTTTCGATGCGTTTTTCACAACCAAGACCAACGGAATGGGCATGGGCCTCGCGATATGCCGCTCAATTGTCGAGGCGCATGGCGGAACCTTGTCAGTATCGCCGGGAGTCCCGTACGGTTCCGTGTTCCATATTGTCCTCCCCGGGATTCAATGACACCGCCTCCAGGCACCCGCAGTCAGGCCAAAACCGAGCGTCCCGACACGCAGCCGGTCGTTTTCGTCGTGGATGACGACGCGTCACTGCGTGGCGCGGTGAGCAATCTGGTTCGCTCAGTGGGGCTGAAGGTCGAGGCCTTTGCTTCGACCACGGAATTCTTTGCGGCGAAGCGACCTGATGCGGCGTGCTGCCTTATCCTCGATGTCAGGTTGCCTGGCGTAAGCGGGCTGGATTTTCAGACGGAACTTACAAAAGCCCAGATCCAGATTCCCATAATCTTCATTACTGGGCACGGTGATATTCCGATGTCGGTGAAGGCGATGAAGGCAGGCGCGGTCGAGTTCCTGACCAAGCCGTTCCGCGACCAAGATCTGCTGGACGCTATACAGGTTGCGCTCGAGCGTTCGCGCGCCAATTACGCCAACGAGAAGGCGTTATCTGAATTACGCGCGAAATTTGAGACACTCACACCACGCGAACAGGAGGTCATGGCCTGGGTGACAGGCGGTCTCCTGAACAAGCAGGTCGCGGCGGAGATCGGCGTCACCGAGATTACTGTTAAGGTGCATCGGGGTAAGGTCACGCGGAAAATGGGGGCGAAGTCTTTGGCCGACCTCGTAAAGATGGCGGACCTTCTGGGGATTCGTCGCACAAAAACCTAGGGAAAGTATACCTTAGTGTAATTTCTCGTCTCTTTCCGATAGTTGAACGTTACCATCGGAATCGTGCATAGCGCGGCTCGACGTCTTAATTGTTTCATCATCGAAGGACGCCAACTTGCCGAAGATGCCCGTGATAGCCATTGTCGATGATGATAAATCGTTCCGCCGTGCCACGACGAGCTTCGTTCGATCGCTTGGTTATGGAACAGCCTCTTTTAAGTCGGCCGAAGCGTTCCTCAAATCGGAACACGTTTCGGATGCTGATTGCCTGATTACCGATGTGCAAATGCCCGGTATGACGGGAATAGAATTGCAGGATCGGTTGATCGCGCAAGGCCATTGCCTGCCTGTCATATTCATTACGGCTTTTCCGGAAATGAGGGCTCGCGCTCAGGCGCTTGCCGCAGGCGCGATTGGCTTTTTGGCCAAGCCGTTCGACGATCGCAATTTGATATCGTGTCTCAACGAGGCACTTGCGCGCAGCGCCTAAGCAATCAGCTCATACCGTGCGGTCGAGGCCTGACTGAGAGTCGGGCCTCTATGGTCATGCTGCATGGCACAAAGTGCGCTTCAGGCCACAGTCTGGCGCGCGACACCTTGGTATAGGGTGCAGCTACCTCTGTCCAATGGAGCAATTTGACGCCCCCGTTCTAGTCTCGCGCAACAACAAGAAGAAAAACTCGACGTGTTTGGATCAATGTCATTGCGGGGACACGATGAACATCACTATCAAGCCGTCAAATTATTCCGAGCCTGACTGCGTGACGCCCGTTGCGCCTTGTCTGGCAGAAGAGATGGCGGCGCCTGCAGAGTTCACCGTGTTTATTGTTGATGACGATCAGGGCGTGCTCAAATCACTCACACGACTGGTTGGAGCCGCGGGCTACGCGACACAAAGTTTTTCCTCCGCGCAACAATTTCTTGCGGGCCATGACCACGACGTTCCGGGCTGCGTTATTGTCGATCTGCGGATGCCGGGCATTGACGGGCGCGAGCTGCAGTCGGCGCTTTGCAACGGCGAGGGTGACCGCTCGATTATCTTCGTTTCCGGCACGACGGATGCGCCAACCATCGTTGATGCGATGAAGGCGGGGGCGATCGATTTTCTAATCAAGCCAGTGAACTGCGCCGCGCTGCTTGCAGCGATTGAGACCGCGGTCGAGCGGCAGACGAAGTCGACGCAAAAGCGGGCAGAGCTTGCCTGTATCAAGCAGCGACTGGCTCAATTGACCCCGCGTGAAGCCGAGGTACTGCGGCATGTGATTTCGGGCCGTTTGAATAAGCAGATCGCCTGGGATCTCGGGACCGTCGAAAAGACAATCAAGGTGCACCGCAGCCGCATCATGGGAAAGATGGGTGTACGCACGATCGCCGAACTCGTCAGACTGACTGAACAGATCGGTCTTCCGCCATGCGATCAGAAGGACGGCAGCGGCAAGGACGGCCCGGATTTGTTCTTAGAAATCAGGGTTCAGCCGGATCGCATGGTTCGTCACGCTCTGCAGGTCGCCTAGCACGAAATGGCGCCCGAGTGGGTCACCTAACCTTTTGTCGCGCCTTGCTTTCCTGAAATCGCACCTATATAAGCCCCCGACATCACTCACGCGGATGCAGGCTTTAGGCCCCGACAATGGGTCAAAAAGGCCGTCCGGTGGCCCAAATGGGCTCACGACCGTCCGCGGCGGATCAACCGGAGAAGACTATGGCGCTTCCTGACTTTTCAATGCGTCAGCTGTTGGAAGCTGGCGTGCATTTTGGCCATCAGGCCCACCGCTGGAATCCGAAGATGGGCTCGTACATCTTCGGCACCCGTAACAACATCCATATCGTCGATCTGGCACAGACTGTCCCGATGCTCCACCGGGCGCTGCAGGCAGTCAGCGATACGGTCGCCAAAGGCGGTCGCATCCTATTTGTCGGCACCAAACGGCAGGCACAGGACGCTATTGCCGACGCTGCCAAACGCAGTGCGCAGTACTACGTCAATTCACGTTGGCTCGGCGGCACGCTGACCAACTGGAAGACGATCTCGGCTTCGATCGCGCGACTTCGCAAGCTCGACGAGATGCTCAACTCCGGTGAGGCCGTCGGCTACACCAAGAAAGAGCGCCTCACTATGCAGCGCGAGCGAGACAAACTCGATCGTTCGCTCGGCGGCATCAAGGACATGGGTGGCGTACCCGACCTTTTGTTCGTGATTGATACGAACAAGGAAGACATCGCCATCAAAGAGGCACAACGGCTCAATATTCCGGTAGCCGCTGTCGTCGACACCAATTGCGATCCGGCCGGCATCACTTATGCCGTGCCAGGCAATGACGATGCCAGCCGCGCGGTGTCGCTCTACTGCGATCTCGTGGCAAAAGCAGCGATCGACGGAATTTCCCGTGCACAAGGCGAGATGGGCGTGGACATCGGTGCGGCCGAGAAGCCGATCGTTGCCGAGTCCGTGCCGACGGCGCCTTCAGTCAGCGATCTCGGCTTTGAGCAATTGCCCGGCCCACGCGGCGTTGCGGACGATCTCAAAAAACTGCCTGGCATCTCGCCGGCGATTGAAAAACAACTCAACGATCTCGGTATCTTCCACTATTCGCAGATCGCCGTATTCAACGAAAAGGCCGCCCACAATGTCGGCGAAGAGGTCGGACTGCCCGGCCGCGTCGATGGTTGGATCGCCAAGGCGAAGGAATTGACGGCGGAGTAAACCGAGGGCGTCTTGCCCGGCATCGTGTCGGGGTCCGCCCTGCGACAGTTGCAGACTTCAAGACGGATGGCCGGGACAGGTCCGGCCATCGCCGATCAAGGAATATAGATGATGGCAAATATCAGCGCCCAGATAGTCAAGGAGCTGCGCGAGTCGACCGGCGCCGGCATGATGGACTGCAAGGCCGCCCTGACTGAGACCAATGGCGATATGACGGCGGCTCAGGACTGGCTGCGCAAGAAAGGCTTGTCCAAGGCAGCGAAAAAGGCCGGCCGCGTTGCGGCCGAAGGCCTGATCGGCGTTCAGGTGACGGGTACGAAAGGCGTAGTGGTCGAACTTAACTCGGAAACCGACTTCGTCGCGCGCAATGACCTGTTCCAGGGTCTGGTCAAGATGATCGCCGACGTCGCGCTTTCGGTTGGCACCGATGTCGAGAAGCTCAAGGCAGCGAAAGCCGGAAGCATAACAGTGTCGGAGTCGATTTCTGACACGATCGCGAAGATCGGCGAGAACATGACGTTGCGTCGGGCGGCCTCTTTGTCGGTCGGGAAGGGCGCAATCGGCTCCTACGTACACAATGCGGTCACTGACGGCCTCGGCAAGATCGGGGTGATCGTCGCGCTCGAATCGAGTGGCAAGGCCGACGAATTAGCGGCCATAGGTCGCCAGGTTGCAATGCACGTCGCATCCGCCAACCCTCTGGCGCTCGACGCCACGGCGCTCGATCCGGCAGTTGTGGAACGCGAGAAGAATGTGCTTGCCGACAAGTTCAAGCAGCAGGGCAAACCGGCTAACGTGATCGACAAGATCGTCGAGTCGGGCCTGAAGACGTTCTACAAGGAAGTTTGTTTGCTGGAGCAGCCATTTATTTTCGACGACAAGAAGAGTGTGGCGCAGGCGCTGAAGGACACCGAAGGCAAGGCGGGTGGGCCGATTAAAGTCACCGGTTTTGTCCGCTACGCACTCGGTGAGGGCATCGAGAAGCAGGAAACCGATTTCGCCGCCGAGGTCGCGGCCGCCGCCGGTCAGACGTGATTGATCGCCGGCCGGCTTGGTGGCGATCCCGGCCCACGATCCCGAAACCCGGACTCCCGATTTTCGGAGATCGTGCGTGCTGAAGCTGATAGGGGATCGCAACGCATGAGTGGCCCGGTCTATCGTCGTGTCATCGTCAAACTCTCCGGCGAGGCGCTGTCGGCCGCGAATGGCTTCGGCATCGATCAGGCAACGGTCGAACGTCTTGCAGCCGATCTTGCAGCGAGCGCGAAACTCGGTATCGAACTCGGCGTCGTGGTCGGAGGCGGCAATATCTTTCGCGGTGTAGAGGTTTCGGAACGTGGTGTGCCGCGTCCAGTCGGCGACACGATGGGCATGCTCGCCACCGTGATGAATTGCCTTGTCCTTGAGGCCGCAATCGAACGCGCGGGATGTGAGGCGCGAACGCTGTCGGCGCTCGCAATGACGGCCGTCTGCGAAACCTATAACCGTAAACGCGCCATGAAAAATCTGGGCAAAGGTCGCGTGGTGCTGCTGGCCGCCGGCACGGGCAATCCGTATTTCACGACCGATACGACCGCGGTGCTGCGGGCAGCAGAACTCGAGGCGCAGGCGGTGCTCAAGGCCACCAATGTCGACGGCGTCTATACCGCCGACCCCAAAAAAGACCCCAAAGCGAAGCGTTACGACAAGATCAGCCACCAGGAGGCAATCGAAAAGGATCTCAGGGTCATGGATGGCGCCGCCTTCGCGCTTGCCCGAGAAAACCGGATGCCTATCATTGTCTTCTCTATCGCCGAGAAGAGCGCCATAGAGACTGTGCTGCGCGGCAAAGGGCGCGCAACGATCGTCGGTTAGACCGGCGATGCATTTTACGCCGCTCGAAAAGGTGCGGCGTGCGAGGAATTGCCATGGCAAACGCAACTACGCATGACCTTAATGAGATCAAGCGCCGCATGCAGGGCACAAGCGGCGTTTTGAAGGCTGAATTGTCGGGACTGCGCACTGGCCGCGCGTCTGCGCATCTGCTCGATCCGGTGATGGTCGACGCCTATGGCGCGCAGATGCCGCTGAACCAGGTGGCAACGGTGAGCGTGCCGGAACCGCGGATGATTTCCGTCAACGTCTGGGATCGCTCGCTCGTCCATCCCGTCGAAAAGGCGATCATCAATTCCAATCTTGGCTTATCGCCGGCAACCGAGGGCCAAACAATCCGTTTGCGTATTCCAGAACTCAACGAAGAACGGCGCAAAGAGCTTGTAAAGGTTGCTCACAAATACGCCGAAACCGCACGCGTTGCGGTTCGTCACGTCCGACGCGACGCCATGGACGTGGTCAAGAAACTGGAAAAGGAACACAAGATCAGCAAGGACGATCACGATCGCTTTTCCGGTGAGATCCAGAAAGCAACCGATGCCGGCATTGCGGAGATCGACCACATGTTGGCTGCAAAAGAGAAGGAGATCCTCACGGTCTGAGGTCACCCCTATGTCCGAGGCCGATATCCAGAATAACGCCGCGGCGGCATTCGATGTGCCGCGTCACGTTGCGATTATCATGGACGGCAACGGCCGCTGGGCGGCGGCACGCGGATTGCCGCGAGCGGAAGGACACCGTCGCGGTGTTGAGGCCTTGCGACGGACCATTCGTGGTGCGGGCGAAATCGGCATCAAGATTGTGACGATTTTTTCATTTAGTGCCGAAAACTGGTCTCGGCCGGCCAGCGAAATTGGCGAACTGATGGGGCTGCTTCGCCGGTTCGTGCGAAACGATCTCGTCGAACTGCACAAAAGCAATGTGCGCGTCAGAGTAATAGGCGAGCGAGCCGATCTCGAGCCCGACATCGGCCGATTGCTGGTCGAGGCGGAAGAGCTGACGAAGAGCAATGACGGTCTCACTCTCGTAGTGGCGTTCAACTATGGCGCACGCCAGGAAATCGTGCGCGCGGCGCGCGGAGTGGCAGATGCCGTGAGGCGCGGCGACTTGAACTTGGCCGACGTCGATATGGACTCTTTTGCGCAGTTTTTGGACGCGCCTGACATTCCCGATCCCGACCTCATCATTCGCACCAGCGGCGAACAGCGATTGTCGAATTTTCTTCTTTGGCAGGCGGCGTACAGCGAACTTGTTTTCGTGCCGACTTATTGGCCGGATTTCGATCGGGCGACTCTCGAATTAGCGATCCGCGAATATCAACAACGCGAGCGCCGGTTTGGCGGCCTCGTGGCGCAGACGGGATCGTGAACCCCGTGGTTGGCTCGAACCCCATTTCTCATTCGAATGATGCCCGCAAGCCGTTGTCTGCAAACAATCTTGCGCTGCGTGTCGTCTCTGCCGCTGTTCTTGCACCGCTTGCGTTGGTGACGGCCTATTCCGGAGGATGGCCATTCGTCCTGTTTTGGGGCGCAGCCGCGCTCGCGGTTTTATGGGAGTGGATGGAGCTTGTTGCCGGCAAGGCGCACCGACTGTTGTTCATCTCGTGCGCGGGCGCGGTCGCAGCGGCAGGTTTTCTGGTCTGGCTCGATCGTCCAATCTCAGCCCTGCTGATGTTGGGCCTAGGTGCGCTGGCCGCGGCGATTTTCGCACCATCCGCGCGAAGATTGTGGGTGATGCTCGGTATCGGGTACGCGGGGGCGCTGCTGCTCGCCCCGATCCTTTTGCGACACGACGCTGCCTATGGCTTTGCCATCATCATTCTGCTCTTCGCGATCGTATGGACCACTGATGTTTGCGGTTATTTCGCGGGCCGTGCTTTCGGCGGGCCGAAATTGCTGCCAGTCGTAAGCCCGAAAAAAACCTGGTCTGGTGCTATCGCCGGTACAGCCAGTGCCATGATCGTTGGATCGCTCGTCGCAGGTCTGTTTGGATCCTTCAACACAGTTGCGACGCTTGCGATCACATTCGTACTCTCGGTCTTGGCGCAAATCGGCGATTTGTTTGAATCCTGGGTGAAAAGGCGGTTCGGTGCAAAGGACTCCAGTCGTCTCATTCCCGGTCATGGTGGGGTGATGGACCGGCTTGATGGGTTTTGGGCTGCCGCCGTTGCAGGGTGCCTGATCGGATTGATGCGTGGCGGCTTCGATGGGCCTGCACGTGGACTGCTGGTATGGTGAGTGTATGAGTACTGTTGAGGTTGCGCGCACAAGTTCACGGCCATCTGCTGACGTGCGCAGTATTACTATTTTGGGCGCGACCGGTTCGATTGGGGCGAGCACGATCGACCTGATCAAACGCGAACCGGGGCGCTATCGGGTAGAATCGATCAGTGCGCGCCGCAATGCGGCCGCTCTCGGCAAGATTGCGCGTGAGGTTGGCGCGCGCCACGCAGTGGTTGCGGATCACGCGGCGTATCGGGAACTCAAGGACGCGCTGTCTGGTTCACGCATCGAAGCTGCTGCGGGCGAAGATGCTTTGGTGGAAGCGGCGCAGCGACCGGCTGATTGGGTGATGGCGGCGATTAGCGGTTCGGTCGGACTGAAGCCGACACTTGCAGCTGTCGAGCGGGGCGCGACCGTTGCGCTTGCGAACAAAGAGTGCCTCGTCTGCGCGGGCGGTCTTTTCATGCGCCGCGCGGCAACGACCGGCGCAATCGTTCTTCCGGTCGATTCAGAACATAATGCAGTGTTTCAGGCGCTCGGTGCCGGCAACCGAGCCGATGTGAAACGCGCAATCCTTACGGCGTCCGGCGGTCCGTTCCGGACCTGGTCAAAGGAAGCGATCAAGGCAGCGACCCCCGAACAGGCCTTACGTCACCCCAATTGGGTCATGGGCCCAAAAGTTACGATCGATTCCGCGACGCTGATGAACAAGGGTCTTGAGATCATCGAGGCTCATCACCTGTTCTCACTCAAATCGGAGGAGATCGACGTGCTCGTTCACCCGCAGTCGGTGGTGCACGGGCTTGTGGAATTCCGCGACGGTTCGGTTGTTGCCCAACTCGGGTCTCCCGACATGCGAATCCCAATTGCTCATTGTTTGGCCTGGCCACGACGCATCGACGGGCCGGCGGCGCGACTGGACTTGGCCGCGTTGCGGGAGCTCACATTCGAGGCGCCGGATCTCGAACGGTTCCCGGCGCTTGCGCTCGCGCGGCGCGCAATGGAGACGGGTGGGGCTGCGCCCACCGTGCTCAATGCGGCGGATGAGGTCGCCGTTAGCGAATTCATCGCCGGCAGGATCTCTTTTCCGGCGATTACGGCATTGGTGGAAGCGACGCTTGATGTGGCTGCGGGACAGGGTTTACTGGCGGAACCAACCGGAATCGATGCGGCGTTGGCCGTTGACCATATTGCAAGAAGTCTGGCACGCGACCTCTTGTCCGAAATTGCCGTAAAGGCATCCTAGGTAAACGTTGGGCGGTACAAAGCCCCTGTGGGGCAGGACGAGGCGATAATGGGAATGGAAATCATGGGAGGCTTGAGCGCATTGGGCGGCGGCCTCGTCGGCTATGTGGTGCCGTTTTTGTTCGTTTTGACCATCGTCGTTTTCTTCCACGAGCTTGGTCATTTTCTGATGGCGCGCTGGTGCGGCATCAAGGTGTTGGTGTTCTCCGTTGGTTTCGGTCCCGAGATCGCCGGATTTTACGACCGCTATGGGACACGATGGAAGATTTCCGCAATTCCGCTCGGCGGCTATGTAAAATTTTTCGGCGATGAGAATGCGGCGAGCGTGCCCGATCAGTCCACCGCTGCGGGCATGACGGAAGCGGAGAAAAAGGACAGCTTCCAATTCCAGCCGGTGCGATCGCGCGCTTTGGTTGTCGCGGCGGGCCCTGTCGCCAACTTCCTGCTGGCAATTGCGATTTTTGCCGGCATCTTCATGACCGTAGGCAAGCAAACGACCAGCGCCCGTGTCGATACTGTGCAGCCGGGCAGCGCCGCGCAAACAGCCGGGTTCAAGCCGGGTGACCTTGTCCTCACGATCAATGGCGAGAAGATCGAAAGTTTCTCTGACATGCAGCGCATTGTCAGCATCAGCGCGGGCGCGCCGCTGACTGTCGAGGTCGAGCGCGACAATGCACAGGTGACACTCAAGGCTGTGCCGCAGCTAAAGGAGATCAAGGACAATTTCGGCAATGTTCATCGACTTGGCGTGCTTGGCATCAGCCGCTCAATGGCGCCAGGCGACATCAAGACGGAGAGGGCAACACCACTGCGCGCGGTCGTCATGGGCGCGCAGGAAACCTGGTTCGTCGTGGACCGCACCCTGTCCTACATTAGTGGTGTGTTTACCGGACGGGAGGCGGCGGATCAGCTTGGCGGCCCGATTCGGATCGCGCAGGTGTCAGGACAGGTGGCCACAGCCGGATTTGCCCCCCTGATCCACCTTACGGCTGTGCTGTCGGTATCGATTGGCCTGCTGAACCTGTTCCCAATACCTCTGTTGGATGGGGGTCACCTTTTGTTCTACGCCATTGAGACGATCCGAGGCCGGCCGCTGTCGGAGCGCGCCCAGGAACTCGGCTTCCGAATTGGGCTCGCGATCGTCCTCATGTTGATGATTTTTGCAACCTTTAATGACATCCTCCACCTGGCCACTTCCTGACCGTTGCTGCCGGGCAACTTTTTGAGGGAAAAGGGAAACTTTGCGGGGAGTTTCGTTTGCGGCGCGGAAAAAACGCTGTAAAAAACTCGCCTATGCCAGCCCGGACCGTCTTGGGGGCGGCCGCAAGAATAAAGGGCGCGTAGCGAATGGGACTTAGCGTGAGGAGGGTTCGGGGGCTGGCTTTTAGTTGCCTGATCCTCGGCGGCATCATTGTCAGTGCTTGCTGCGTGACCCTTGCCTCCTCAGGCCCGGCGGTTGCGCAGACGGTCAGTTCTATCGTCGTCGAAGGCAGCCGTCGCGTCGAGCTCGACACTATCCGCTCGTATTTCAAGCCCGGTCCGGGGGGGCGGATAGGCCCCGAACAGGAAGACGAGGCCCTTAAGGCGCTTGTCGCCACAGGGCTCTTTGCCGACGTCCGCATCAGCCACGCGGGTGGCCGCATCGTCGTGACAGTCGTCGAAAATCCGGTCATCAACCGGGTGGCGTTCGAAGGCAACAAGAAGGCCAAGGACGAACAGCTTACGGCCGAAGTGCAGTCCAAGCCACGCGGCACCCTGTCAAGGCCGACCGTGCAGGCCGACGTGCAGCGCATTATCGAGATCTATCATCGCAGCGGCCGGTTCGACGTCTCGGTCACACCGAAGATTATTGAATTGCCGAACAACCGCGTTGATCTCGTGTTCGAAATCACGGAGGGGGAGAAAACCGGCGTCAAAGACATCCGTTTTGTCGGGACGCATGCCTATTCCTACGGTCGCCTGAAAGAAGTGATCAAAACCTCCGAAAGCAACTGGCTGAGCTTTCTCCAGACGACCGACATTTACGATCCCGACCGGGTGGAAGCGGATCGCGATCTGCTGCGCCGCTTCTACCTGAAACACGGCTACGCAGATGTGCGCATCGTTTCGGCTGTCGGTGAGTACGACCCGGCGCGCAAAGGGTTTATCGTCACGTTCACGATCGACGAGGGAAGTCAGTATCGGGTCGGAAATATCGAAGTCATTTCCAACGTGCGTGCAATCGACCCGCAGAGTTTGCGCAGTCAGGTCAGATTGAGCACTGGAAATGTGTATAACGCGGATCTCGTCGAAAAAAGCGTTGAGTTGATGACGGTCCAGGCCGCCAAACACGGCTATGCCTTCGCCAATGTCAAGCCGCGTGGCGAGCGCAATTTCGAAACCAAGACAATCAACATTGCCTTTGTCGTCGAGGAAGGCGCGCGGGCCTATATCGAGCGCATCAATATCCGCGGCAATACGCGAACCCGCGATTACGTGATCCGCCGCGAATTCGATTTGGGCGAGGGCGATGCCTATAACCGGGCGTTGGTCGACCGCGCCGAGCGGCGGCTGAAGAACCTCGGCTTTTTCAAGATGGTGCAGAATTAACAATGAGCCCGGTTCGGCGCCTGATCGTGTTGTCATAAACGTCGATGTTGAAGAACAAGCAACCGGCGAGTTCTCGGTCTCCGGCGGCTATTCAACGGCGGACGGGTTCATTGCAGAGGTCAGTGTTGCTGACCGCAACCTGATGGGCCGAGGCAACTACGGCAAGGCCTCGGTCACTTACGGCCAGCGTGTTCGGGGCTTCGATTTGTCTTTTGTCGAGCCGTTCCTGTTCGGCTATCGCATGGCTGGCGGTATCGACTTCTTCGGCCGCCAGAACCTGGCGTCGAATTATGTTTCTTACGATAGCCAGACCATTGGCGCCAACCTGCGCCTCGGCTTCGCGTTGACGGAAGAAATCGCTTTCCAGCCGCGCTACAGCATCTATCAGCAGAAAATCACGCTGCCGGTTCAGTACAATAACTGTCAGTTTTCGAGCAACACGCCAGGCAATGGTGGGCCAGGTGTATCGCCGGGGAATGAGCCGAGTCCGGCAAACGGCGGAAACGGGTTAGGCAACCCCTCCACCGGCGGGTTTGACACATTCGTTAATCCGCCCTTTGGCTGCTATTCCGATGGCGAAGCGTCGCTTGCCGTCCGCAAGGAACTGGCTCAGGGCCCAGTGAACGTGTCACTGGTGGGATATACCGTTTCGTACAATACGCTCGACAACAACAAACTTCCGACCAGCGGTCTCTACGCCGAACTACGACAGGATTTCGCAGGCGTCGGCGGCGACGTGAACTTCCTCCGTACGGCAGTTGAAGCGCGTACCTACTACGAACTTTTCGCCGACGTGGTCGGCGTTTTCAAAGTGCAGGCAGGCAACGTAACTCCATGGGGCGGCCAGCAGCTGCGTATGCTCGACCACTTCCAGATGGGGCCCAACCTCGTGCGCGGTTTCTCCACGGCCGGTATAGGTCCTCGTGACTTGACCCCCGGAACGACGAATGACGCTCTTGGCGGCAGCCTCTATTGGGGCGCAACTCTTGAAGCACAGACCCCGCTGTATTTCTTGCCAAAGGACATTGGCATCAAGGTTGCGGCTTTCGCCGATGCGGGCAATTTGTGGAGTTATAAGGGACCGACGAGCTGGAACGTGACCGGCGAAACCCTTCAGGTAGGCCTCGACAGTGCGTCGTTCATACGCAGCTCGGTCGGCGTAGGGCTCTTGTGGGATTCACCGCTCGGGCCGTTGCGGTTCGATCTGGCCTATCCGATTACGAAATATTGTGCGACACCGGCCCTTGGTGGCCCCGAAGTTTGTGACCGCACGCAGTACTTCCGTTTCAGCGGCGGCACCAAGTTCTGATCTCGGCTACCTTAAGCGGTACCAGGAATTGGACTGCAGTGGGTATGAGCGAGCCGGTCTTCTTACGACAATCGTCGGGCCTCACGCTTGAGGAGATTGTTTCATTGACTGGCGCGACGCAAGGCTCGCCGGCGCCGCACTCTCGTCGTATCGTCAATGTTGCGCCGCTCGACCGGGCGGCCCCCTCCGACCTTACATTTCTCGACAGTCGAAATTTTGCCAAAGCCGCGGCCGCAACACATGCAGGCGCGTGCCTCACGACCGCTGCGCTGGCCAAAGAACTGCCGACACGGGTCGCAGTCCTGATCGTGCGCGAACCGTATCGTGCTTTTGTCATCGCTGCGCGCGCCCTGTTTCCACACGCGCTGCGGCCATCTTCCCTGTCTGATGCAGGCGATTTTGCTCATGCGCACGTGGACGACAGTGCCCGGATCGAAGACGGGGTCAGCGTCGAACCCGGCGCCGTAATCGGACCACGCGCCGAGATCGGCAGTGGCACTGTGATCGGGGCGAACGCCGTGATCGGCGCCGGCGTGAGGATAGGACGCGACTGTTCGATCGGATCCGGAACGAGTCTGAGCAACGCCTTGATTGGCGATCGAGTTATCATCCACCCGGGTTGCAAAGTCGGTCAGGACGGCTTCGGTTACGTGATGGGCGGCAAAGGGCACCTCAAGGTTCCGCAGGTTGGGCGCGTGATAGTCCAGGACGATGTCGAGGTAGGCGCAGGTACGACGATTGACCGTGGCGCAATTCGTGACACGGTCATCGGCGAGGGAACCAAGATCGACAACCTGGTGCAGGTAGGCCACAATGTCAGCATTGGCCGGCATTGCGTGATTGTCGCGCAGACGGGAATTTCAGGCAGTTCCACACTTGAGGACTTTGTTGTGTTGGGCGCGCGTGTTGGACTGAACAACAACGTCACGATCGGCGAAGGGGCGCAGATCGCAGCAATCAGCAACGTGCACGGCGATGTACCGGCGGGCGCGCGTTGGGGCGGCACCCCGGCCAAGCCGGTCAAGCAGTGGTTCCGCGAGATGATGATTCTCGAACGACTTGCGCGGCAGAAGGGCGGCGCTGACGCTGTGGCCGATGAGTGAGGCGGCTGTCATGGATAAAGTCGTGACAACACTCGAGGCAGCGGATATTGCGACCGTTCTCAAGTTGCTACCGCACCGTTACCCGTTTCTGATGGTCGATCGCGTGATCGATATTCGCGGCGACGAGCATGGTATCGGCATCAAAAACGTGACGATCAACGAACCGCACTTCCAGGGTCACTTTCCCGGCAACCCAGTATTTCCCGGCGTGTTGATGATCGAGGGAATGGCGCAGACTGCTGGCGTACTTTGTATCGCAGCAACCGCGGCTCAGCCGACTTCGGTATTCTTTCTTACCATCGACAAGGCGAAATTCCGCAAACCGGTGCGGCCTGGCGATACCATCGAATACCACATGAATCGGATCACACGGCGCAAATCGATGTGGTGGTACCGCGGCGAGGCGAAAGTGGCCGGACAGATTGTCGCCGAAGCCGAAGTCGGCGCCATGCTTTCTGACGCATGAGTGCGCGCATGATCGACCCCTCGGCTCGGATCGAGGCCGGGGCCACGATCGGTAAAGACGTGGCGATCGGTCCTTACTGCACTGTCGGGGCACAAGTGAGTATCGGCGACGGCTGCCGCTTGATCGCTCACGTGAATCTCGCCGGCCATACGACCGTCGGTCCACGGACCGTCATTCATCCATTTGCTTCCCTCGGGTCGCCACCGCAGTCGCTAAGCTATCGTGGCGGGCCTACACGACTGGTGGTCGGCTCCGATTGCGACATTCGTGAGAACGTGACGATGAGCACCGGCACTGAGGACGGTCGCGGTGTCACGGAAGTCGGTGACCATTGCTTTTTCATGGTCGGTTCCCACGTGGCTCATGACTGCAAGGTTGGCAATCATGTGGTCTTCGCCAACAACATTTTGCTTGCCGGACACGTAACCATTGGCGATCACGTCGTTTTCGGAGGTGGCGTCGCGGTGCGGCAATTCGTACGCATTGGCGAAGGTGCCATGATTGTCGGACTAAGCGGGGTTCGGGCCGATGTAATACCCTTCGGCATGGCGCACGGTCCCCTTGCCGACCTGATTGGACTCAATGTCATCGGCATGCGTCGTCGCGGTCTTTCCAAGGCCGACGTTCAACGCGTGCGTTCGGCTTATCAAGCGCTGTTTTTCGGAGAAGGTGAATTTCGCGCGCGCGTCGACCAGGTGGATGCCGAGTACAGCGCCGACCCCCTCGTGAACAAGATCATCGAATTTATTCGTGCGGGGAAACGACCATTGACGATGGCCGTTAAACGCAACGCCGCGGACGCGGAGGCATGAGCGCGGTCTCTGCCGTCAGTGGTGAAGGTCCGCTCGCTATGCTTTGCGGAGGCGGCAGCCTTCCGCTGGCGGTGGCGGAAAAAGTGACGAAGTCCGGGCGATCAGTCCTCTTGTTTCCGCTACGTGGGGCCGCCGAGGGGACTGCGGTCGAGCGTTTTCCGCATCACTGGGTTCATATCGGTCAGATCGGAAAATTCATGCGACTTGCCCGCGCCGCGGGCTGTCGCGATGTGGTCCTTATCGGATCGCTGGTGCGGCCGTCGCTGTGGCAGGTGCACCCTGACCTCAAAGGGCTCAGCGTTTTGCCCCGGGTGATTGCTGCGTATCGCGGGGGTGACAACCATCTGCTGACGGGGATGGGCAAGGTGCTCGAGCAGGATGGGTTCCGGCTGCTCGGCGCCCACGAGGTAGCGCCAGACATTTTGATACCCGAAGGGACGTTCGGCCGCGTGCAGGCGTCAGAGCGCGATCATGCGGACATTGCGCTCGGGCTTGATTACCTGCGCACGGCCGGGAGATTCGATATCGGGCAGGCGGTGGTCGTAGCGGGTCTTCATGTGTTGGCCGTCGAGGCGGCAGAGGGAACCGACGCGATGCTCGCGCGTGTGGCCGAGATGCGGACAAATGGCCGCGTGCGCGCACCACGCGGCACAGGCATTCTGGTGAAGGCACCCAAGCCGGCGCAGGATCGTCGTTTCGACTTGCCGTCAATCGGCCCCAAGACCGTCGAGGGTGTCATTGGTGCCGGGCTTGCCGGCATTGCGGTTGTCGCCGGCAGCACCATCGTGGCCGAGGCAGAACAGTTGGTGACAACGGCGGATCGCGCCAACATTTTTGTCGTAGGCGTGCCGGCCGGACAGGACAAATGAGCCCTCACATCTTTTTGGTTGCCGGCGAGGAATCGGGCGACCGGTTGGGAGCGGCGCTGATCGCGGCGATCAAGCAACGGACGAAAGGGCATGTCCATTTTTCCTGCGTCGGCGGCGTCCACATGGAAGCCGAAGGGGTGCCCAGTTTGTTTCCACTCGGAGACCTTGCGATTATCGGATTCGCGGCCATCCCGAAGAGTCTGCCGAAAATCTTGCGGCGCATTCGCGAAGCGGCCGATGCGGTTGTATCGGCACGGCCCGATGCAATTGTCATCATCGATAGTCCCGAATTCACGCACCGCGTAGCAAAGCGCGTGCGGGCGAGACTGCCGGAAATTCCGATTGTCGACTATGTCTGTCCGTCGGTGTGGGCGTGGCGTCCGGGCCGTGCTCGAGCAATGCGGGCTTACGTAGATCATGTACTTGCGCTGCTACCTTTCGAGCCGAAAGTTATGGCCGAACTTGGAGGTCCGCCTTGCACCTATGTTGGGCACCCAGTGGTCGAGCGTCTTGATGACTTGCGTCCGAAGAATCTCGAGAAAAGGCTGCGACTCGCAAATCCGCCGCTGATCCTGGTTTTGCCCGGTAGCCGGGAAGGCGAGATCCGCCGCATGACGTCCGTTTTCGGGCAGGCGATCGCGCGGGTGATCGAACGATTCGGCCCGGCCGAAGTGGTCGTACCGGCGGTTTCCAGGCTTGCGGACACCGTGCGGGCAGCCGTCGCATCGTGGTCCGTGCCGGCCCGCGTGGTAACGGATACGGAAGAAAAAGCTGAGGCCTTTCGGTCGGCGCGAGCTGCGCTGAGCAAGTCAGGCACATCGACGCTCGAACTCGCACTTGCCGGCGTGCCGTTGATCGCAGCCTACAAAGTGTCATTTATCGAGGAAGTCGCCGGACGTTTGCTTCTCAATGGTCCGTCAGTAATCCTTGCTAACCTGGTGCTCGGCGAAAACGTCGTGCCGGAATTCCTGCAGCGTGATTGCACGCCGGCGCGACTCGCGGATGCCTTGCTGCCATTGCTGTCGGATACCCCGGAGCGCCAGCGGCAAATGCAGGCATTCGCGCGTCTGGATACCATCATGGAGGTTGGCAAGGGCAATCCCAGCGATCGGGGAGCAGCAATCGTGCTCGATATCGTGCATCAGCGGCACGTTAAGAAGCGTGAAATACCAGCTATGCTCCAGCCGTCAGTATGACTTGCTGGAGGGTCCCCGTTAGGCGTATGTCATTGTATTAAACCGGACTCCAGCCTTGACCCTATCTCCCCGCGCTTCGATTACCGCCGTTCACGGCTATTTGCCGCCGGATCTGCTCACCAATGCAGAGCTGGCCCGCATGGTCGATACGAGCGACGCCTGGATTATAGAGCGTACGGGGATCACGGAACGCCATATTCTCAGGGGCGAAGGCCTCGGCACCTCCTACATGGCGGCCGAAGCCGTGCGCGGCCTCCTCCAGAAGACCGGCACAAAACCCGAAGAGGTCGATCTGCTGATTTGCGCGACGACGACCCCGGACATGCAATTCCCGTCCACGGCCAATCTGATCTGCGACATGGTTGGGGTGCGCAATATCGGCAGTTTCGACGTCCAGGCCGCATGCTCTGGCTTCCTGTACTCACTTACCATCGCCGCCCAGTTCATCGCGACCGGTACGGCGCGAAAGGTTGTTGTCGTCGGTGCCGATAAGATGTCCTCGATCATCGACTACAGAGACCGGGCGACCTGCGTGCTGTTCGGGGACGCAGCAGGGGCCGTCCTCGTCGAGCCGAATGAAATCGGCTACGGCATCATGGATGCGCTGATCCGTTCCGATGGCTCCGGCATGATTCACTTGCATCAGAAGGCAGGCGGCAGCCGCATGCCGCCGACTGCCGAGACGGTCGCCAAGCGCTTGCACTACGTTCATCAGGAAGGCGCGGCTGTCTATAAATTCGCGATCGCGAAAATGGCGGAGGTGTCGGCTGAGATCATGGCACGCAACAATCTGCGCGCCGATATGATCGACTGGTTGGTGCCGCATCAGGCCAATAAGCGCATCATCGAGTTGACTGCCGAGCGGATGGGTCTGTCGATGGACAAGGTGATGGTGACCATCCACAAATATGGCAACACGACAAACGCGACGATTCCGCTTTGCCTCTGGGACTACGAGCCGAAACTGAAGCGCGGCGATCGTCTGGTGCTCGCAGCATTCGGTGGTGGATTCACTTGGGCTGGCGCCTATGTGCAGTGGGCCTACGACGGTGCAACAGCGCCGAAGCTCAACGGCAAATCCAATGGCAAAGGCAGTTAGGGCGGATTACTTCCGTCGCGAGATCGGCGCGTAATCCCGACGCGTTGCGCCGGTATACAGTTGGCGCGGCCGACCGATCTTCTGGTTCGGATCTTCGATCATCTCTTTCCATTGGGCGATCCAGCCGACCGTACGCGCAACGGCGAAGAGCACGGTGAACATCGTGGTCGGGAATCCCATGGCCTTGAGAGTGATGCCTGAATAGAAATCTATATTTGGATAGAGTTTTTTCTCGATGAAATACTCGTCATGCAGCGCGATCTTCTCGAGCTCCATGGCAACATCAAGCAGCGGATCATCCTTTATGCCGAGCTCGGCTAGGACTTCGTGGCAGGTCTTCTGCATGATCTTGGCACGCGGATCGTAGTTCTTGTAGACGCGATGGCCGAAGCCCATCAGCCGGTAGGAATTGTTCTTGTCCTTTGCACGCTTGATGAATTCCGGAATACGATCCACCGATCCGATTTCGCGCAGCATATTGAGCGCCGCTTCATTGGCGCCGCCATGCGCCGGACCCCAAAGGCACGCGCAGCCGGCTGCAATGCAGGCAAACGGGTTTGCGCCGGAAGAGCCGGCCAGCCGAACCGTCGAGGTCGATGCATTCTGCTCGTGATCGGCATGCAGAATGAAAATGCGGTCCATGGCACGCGCCAGAACCGGGTTCGGTTTGTATTCCTCGGTCGGCACAGCGTAGCACATGCGCAGGAAGTTGGACGCATAGTCGAGATCGTTCTTCGGATACACGAACGGCTGGCCGATCGAATATTTGTAAGCCATCGCCGCAAGCGTCGGCACCTTCGCGATCATGCGCACCGAAGCAACCATGCGCTGATGCGGATCGGAAATGTCGGTTGAATTGTGATAGAAGGCCGAGAGCGCACCGACACAGCCGGTCATCACCGCCATCGGGTGAGCGTCGCGGCGGAAGCCCTGGAAGAAGCGGCTCATTTGCTCGTGAACCATCGTGTGACGGGTCACGCGGTAGTCGAAGTCCGCCTTCTGCGCCGCCGTAGGCAGTTCTCCGTACAGCAGCAGGTAACAAGTCTCGAGAAAGTCGCCGTGCTCGGCCAACTGCTCGATAGGGTAACCCCTGTAAAGCAGGATGCCTTCGTCGCCATCGATATAGGTGATCTTGGATTCGCAGCTCGCCGTCGAGGTGAAACCGGGGTCGTAGGTAAACATCCCGCTCTGCGCGTAGAGCTTCGAAATATCGACGACCTCGGGACCGATCGTGCCGGGGTATACCGGCATATCCCAGTTGTTGTTGCCGACCGTCAGGGTGCCGGTCTTATTTTTGGCGCTGGTTTTGGCGTCCATGGTCGAGCCCTCGAATTGGCCGCTAGTGATGCGCGTGGAACATTACAGCCGGGCAGGCGTGACGCCGGTCTGGCGTTGGGAGTTTCCGGCCGCTTTTTGCGTATCCCATCCAAGTGTGCGCTGCAAGATAGCGTAAAGTTACGTCCTGCCATGTATATAGATAGTCTCGGGGCCTTTGCCCGCTATGAAAAGTTTATGCCGCCTGGTCCCGCAGGCGGGCCAGGCTCTCATCCCGGCCCAGCACCGCCAAAACGTCAAAAATCGGCGGCGAGGTAGTGCGGCCGGTCAGGGCGGCGCGCAATGGCTGCGCGACGGCACCAAGCTTCAGGCCCACCCGCTCGGCATAAGGCCGCACAATGGCTTCGACGGTGGTCGCGTTCCAATCCGGAACGGCTTCCAGCTCCGGTACCAACGCCGCGATCAGCGTCTTGGCCTCACCGGTGAGGAGGGCTTTAGCCTGATCGGCGATTTCGATCGGACGGCTGGTCCAGAGGAAGCGGGACGCTTCGAACAGCTCGACTAAAGTCTTGGCCCGTTCCTTCAATCCGGGCATGGCAGCCAGCAGCTTTGCGCGGAGCACGGGCGTCATTTTGCTGGCGAGTTCCTGCCCACCGGCGATATGCGGCAGAAGCTGCTCAATGGCAGTAATGAGATCGGCATCATCGCTCGCACGTATGTAGTGGCCATTGAGGCTTTCGAGTTTCGTGAAGTCGAACCGCGCCGGCGAACGTCCAATCTGCGGCAGGTCAAAAGCCGCAATCATTTCCTCGGTGCTGAAGATCTCCTGGTCGCCGTGTGACCAACCGAGCCGCACGAGGTAGTTGCGCATCGCGGCGGGCAGATAGCCCATGGCCCTGTAAGCGTCGACACCAAGTGCACCATGACGCTTCGACAGTTTGGATCCGTCAGGACCGTGGATGAGCGGGATGTGCGCCATCACCGGCAACTTCCAACCGAGCGCCTGGTAGATCTGGGTCTGTCGGGCTGCATTGTTGAGATGATCGTCACCGCGGATGATGTGGGTGATGCCCATATCATGATCGTCGACAACGACGGCGAGCATGTAGGTTGGGGTGCCGTCCGAGCGCAACAAAACGAAGTCATCGAGATTTTCGTTTTGCCAGACGACGCGTCCCTGGACCTGATCATCGACCACGGTCTCGCCGGTAATGGGACCTTTGAGGCGGATCACGGGATTGACGCCCGCCGGAACGTCTTTCGGATCGCGGTCGCGGCAGCGCCCCTCGTACAGGCGCGTACGGCCTTCCGCGCGCGCCTTCTCACGCATTGCCGTCAACTCGTCCTGACTGCAATAGCAACGATAGGCATGACCACCGGCGAGCAGTTGTTCAGCGACTTGCCGGTGTCGCGCAGCGCGGGAGAACTGGAAGATGATGTCTCCATCCCAGTTCAGTCCGAGCCACGTCAGGCCATCGATAATGGCATTGATCGCCGCGGCGGTTGACCGTTCGCGGTCGGTGTCCTCGATTCGCAGAAGCATCTTGCCGCCATGCCGTTTGGCGTACAGCCAATTGAACAAGGCTGTCCGCCCGCCGCCGATGTGAAGAAAGCCGGTCGGGGACGGGGCAAATCGGGTGACAATTTCGCCGGTCATATCCGCGTACGAGTAATTCCGCGCCTGCGCTCAATATCCAGTGCCGCGCCCATGTATCATAACTTTCAGCCCGGTAGTCACAATTTCATGTTTGTGGCGACAAAATCCAGTTGATGAACTGTCGCGAAACATGCGTCGTACGCCCGCCGAAGATGAAAGGATCTCACGCAGCCGCGCCCGCCTCATCGCCGCTAGTTATCGCGCGGCCGCGACAGGTCGGGGGCAAGGATTCAAGGTGTGGCAATCTTCGCCAATGTGTAAGCCAGGCCTCGAGCCGGGCTTTTTTGCTGCCATAGTGCGCGTTCAACGGCTTGAGGCGCGCGCCGGGATTTGGCAGATAGGGCCGGCACGCCACTGCCCGGCAGTTGCGCGATTCATAGAGGCTGGTGCGGCATGGCAACGGACGAAACTCAGGTCGCGGAGGCGGGACGCGATTTCATCCGCGATATTGTGAAATCCGACCTCGATTCCGGCCGCACCAAAAGCGTTGTCACGCGGTTCCCGCCGGAACCCAACGGCTACCTCCATATCGGCCATGCCAAGTCGATCTGCCTGAATTTCGGCATCGCAGAGGAGTTCGGCGGCCGCTGCCATCTGCGCTTCGACGATACAAATCCAACGAGGGAAGAGCAGGAATACATCGACGCCATCGAACGCGACGTGCGGTGGCTCGGCTTCAATTGGGGGAAGCACCTCTATCATGCGTCCGATTATTTCGAGCAGCTTTATTCCTGGGGGGAAGATCTGATCCGGGCCGGCAAGGCCTATGTCGACGATCAGAACCCACACGACATGCGCGCCAATCGCGGCACACTCACCGAGCCCGGGAAGAACAGCCCGTTCCGCGACCGAACCGTTGAAGAGAACCTCGACCTGTTCCGCCGCATGCGGGCCGGCGAGTTTCCGAACGGCGCGCGTGTTCTGCGCGCCAAGATCGACATGACATCGGGCAATATCAATCTGCGGGATCCGGTGATGTACCGGATTTTACATGCAACGCATCCGCGCACCGGTACCCAGTGGAAGATTTATCCGAGCTACGACTATGCGCACGGCCAGTCGGATGCGATCGAACACATCACACATTCGATTTGCACGCTCGAATTCGAGGATCATCGCCCGCTCTACGACTGGTTCATCGCTAGTCTAAACGTTCCGTCGCGGCCACATCAGTATGAATTCGCGCGTCTCAACCTGACCTACACCGTGTTGTCCAAGCGTGTACTGACCGAGCTTGTGCGCGATGGGCACGTCAGCGGCTGGGACGACCCCCGCATGCCAACCATCGCGGGGTTGCGCCGGCGCGGCGTGCCATCCGAAGCAATACGCGATTTCGTTAAACGCATCGGCGTCGCCAAGGCAAACAGCATCGTTGACGTCGGCATGTTCGATTTCTCGGTGCGCGAAGTGCTCAACAAAAAGGCGTTGCGCCGGATGGCAGTGTTGCGTCCGCTGAAGATCGTGATTGAAAACTATCCCGAAGGACAGGTCGAAGAGCTTGATGCCGTCAATCACCCGGACGATCCGACAGCAGGCGCGCGCAAGATAAAATTTGCGCGCGAGCTTTACATCGAGCAGGACGACTTCATGGAGAACCCGCCGAAGAAATTCTTCCGGTTGTCTCCGGGGACCGAGGTGCGCTTGCGCTACGCCTATTTTGTTACGTGCCGCGAAGTCGTTAAGAATGCCAAGGGCGAGGTGACCGAGCTGCGCTGCAGTTACGATCCGGCAACACGTGGTGGCAATGCCCCCGACGGCCGCAAAGTGAAGGCGACCATCCACTGGGTGGCCGCCGCCCATTCCGTCCCGGCCGAGGTGCGAATCTATAATCCGCTTTTCGCGCAGCCCAATCCCAGCGGCGAGAATTTCACTGCGGAACTCAATCCAAATTCGCTCGAGGTGCTGATGGGGGCGCGTCTGGAGCCGGCGCTCACAGATGCCCGCCTTGAGGAGCCTGTGCAGTTCGAACGGCAGGGTTATTTCTGTCTTGACCGGGATTCAAAGCCCGGGACCCCCGTGTTCAATCGTACGATCGGACTACGCGACACCTGGGCCAAAGAGAAAGCCACAGGTTGATTGACCGGGTGACTAGCCACAACTAATACGCGAGTTACAATGACGCTGGTTGCAATGGGCGGCGTCGGAGGCGCGGCTCCTCCGTGGCTCGACAACATGCCCGCACCCGGCGAGCACAACCCGGCGCGAAAACCTGGGACACCGGGCAGCGTCCTGCCGGCGTATCGGTCCCTACCGGGATCAGCGAAGCGACTGGCCGGCTGCGTGAAACAATCTCGAGCTGGGCCGCGGCGGAAGTAGCGCCCGGACGGCTGATGCCGTGGCTTCCGGTCGCCTTCGGTTTCGGCGTTGTCATCTACTTCACCGCCGAGCGCGAACCGGCTTGGTGGGCGGCGCTCGCTCTGGCCCTTGTAACGATAGTATTGGCTTTTCTGGCGCGCCGGCGCGCGATTGCGTTTCCTGTTGCGCTCGCGTTTGCCGCAATGGCCCTCGGACTTGCAGCGGCCACCTTGCAGACTGTGCGGATCGGACACGTGATCCTGCAGCGCCCAATTTCGAGCGCGGTGCTCGCCGGATTTGTCGAGGTTCGCGAAGAGCGCGAGCGGAGCGACCGCATTACGGTCCGTGTCCAACGTTTCGAGGCATCAGGTATGACGAGCGCGTCGCCTGAGCGTGTCCGTGTCGCGGTGCGCAAGGGGAGCGCGCCTGCCGTCGGGAGTTTCGTCGAACTCAAGGCGCATTTGTCGCCGCCGCTGCAGCCTTTGCGCCCGGGCGGATACGACTTCGCTCGGGACATGTATTTCCAGCGCATTGGCGCTTCCGGCTACGCGCTCGGCGCAATCAAGTTGAAATCGCCGCCGGTCGAGCGTGGCTTTTGGTTACGCTACGCAACTGCCATCGACGATCTACGCGAGACCATGGACAAGCGGATACGCGCGGCGATCCCCGGCGATAACGGTTCGATCGCCTCGGCGCTCATAACCGGGAAGCGCGATGCGATCTCCACGCCTGTCAACGACGCCATGTATATCTCGAGTCTCGCTCACGTCCTTTCAATTTCCGGGTATCACATGGCGGTCGTGGCGGGCATCGTGTTCTTTTTCATTCGGGCCGTTCTCGCGTTGATCCCGTCACTGGCAAGCCGCCATCCCATCAAGAAATGGGCGGCGTTCGGAGCATTGGTCGCCGCAGCCTTCTATCTTTTGCTTTCGGGCGCGGAGGTCGCATCGCAACGCTCGTTCATCATGATCGCAATCGTGCTTATCGGCGTCATTCTGGATCGGCCGACGCTCACGTTCCGCACGCTTGCGGTTGCCGCCATCGTTGTCCTTTTGTTGGCACCGCAGGCCGTCGTGCACCCGAGCTTCCAGATGTCATTTGCAGCGACACTGGCCTTGATTGCGGCCTATCAAAATGGGTTGCCATGGCAGCCCGACCGTGACAGTTCGCTCAGCCGGCGGGTTGCGCTTTGGGGCGTGCGCGAGATCCTTGGCTTGCTTCTCGCCTCATTGGTCGCGGGTCTCGCAACTACGCCGTATGCCGCTTACCACTTCCACCGGTTGGCGCCATACGGCGTGCTGGCAAACCTTCTCGCCATGCCGGTGGTCTCGGTCGTCGTCATGCCGATGGGAATTCTCGGCGTCGTGAGCATGCCTTTCGGTTTCGATGGTGTGTTCTGGCACCTGATGGGTGAGGGCATCGACTGGATGGTCTGGGTGGCGCAGTGGGTTGGCAACCTGCCAGGCGCGGTCGGGCGCATGCGTGCATTCGGCACCGGTCCGCTGCTGGCCGGAACTGCCGGATTGTCGCTGATTTGCCTCCTGCGAACCCCGTTGCGTTTAGGCGGAGCGGCGGTGCTGGTTGGCGCCAGCCTTTGGGCGATCGCATCACCACAGCCGGATGTGTTGGTTACGGACGATGGCCAGACTGTTGCCATTCGTGGCCCCGGGGGCCGACTTTCCATTTTGCGAAGTGGCCGCGACAGCTTCGCCGTCAAGGAATGGCTCGCCGCCGATGCGGACGCGAGGACGCCGAAAGACCCAAGCTTGAATACGGGTACGACTTGCGATGCGGTCGGTTGCATCGGCAAGCTGGCCGATGGCCGCCTCGTATCGATGGTGTTGGAAGTCGAGGCGTTCGCCGAGGATTGCGCCCGCGCAGCCGTAGTGGTGAGTGCACGGGAGGCGCCGTCATCTAGGTGCGGGGCCACCTTGATTGATCGCGAGGTTTGGCGCACGCACGGCGCCATCGCCTTGCGCTGGAGTGGCCGGCACTTCGAGCAAGATGGTACGCTGCCCTCGGGATACGAACGCCCGTGGACGCGCGCCATAGGCGACGCCGCGCCGATCGAACAACGTGGCAGAGAGCCCGCCCCGCGCGAGGCCGCACCGCGATCGGAAGCTCTCGAAGCAGACGACTAATATCTGCGGAACAATCCCACCAATTTCCCCTGAATACGCACCCTGTTAGGCGGCAAGATACGCACCTCATAGGCCGTGTTGGCAGGTTCAAGCGCGATCGACGCGCCGCGGCGGCGAAACCGCTTGAGCGTCGCTTCCTCGTCGTCGATGAGGGCTACCACAATGTCGCCGGTGTCCGCTGCCTCGGATTTGCGGATCAGGGCCAGATCGCCGTCGAGAATGCCGGCCTCGATCATACTGTCTCCACGAACCTCCAGCGCAAAATGCTCGCCAGCCGAAAGAAGGTCGGGCGGCATGCTGATGATATGGCTACGGGTCTGAATCGCCTCGATAGGGGTGCCCGCGGCAATGCGGCCCATGACCGGAACGGCAACCGGACGGCCAACATCATCCTCCGACGAGGCCCGCACGCGTCCGAGGTCGCCCTCGATCACGCTGGGCGTGAAGCCACGCGAGCGGGAGGAGCCAAGTCCATGGCCTACCGAATCCGGCAATTTGATCACCTCGATCGCGCGAGCACGGTTGGGAAGGCGGCGAATAAATCCGCGTTCCTCGAGGGCCGTGATCAGCCGGTGAATCCCCGACTTGGAGCGCAAGTCCAGGGCATCCTTCATTTCGTCGAAAGAGGGGGGCACCCCGGTCTCGGTAAGGCGCTCGTGGACGAACCTCAGCAGCTCGAATTGCTTGCGGGTCAGCATCTAGTTTCTCCCCGTCGGCTGACCCCAAATGGGGTCCAAGCCAGAAACAAATCATGAACGGACACTATCTGTTCGATATGTGTTCCGCAACCACTTAATTTGGAGTGAAAAAAGCGAAAGGCGGCTAAAGGCCTAGCTTAAGGATGACGCAGTCTGAACCCGCGGGTGCCGCAGGCGCATATGGTTCGCGAATCAGCAGACAGTCCGCCTTGGCTAGGGGGGCCATCAGGGAGCTGTCCTGGACCGGCAGGGGGGTTACCACGGGGCCATTCGGCCCGTTCTGAAGGGTAGCCCGCAAATAGTCGGCACGCTCGTCGTTTGCCGGGAGATCGCTGCCGAGGCGTGCATTTTTGAGCGGGTGGGCGATATCCTTGCGGCCGGCGAGCGTCCGGATCAGCGGCACCAGAAAAAGGAATGCGCACACGTAAGACGACACCGGGTTCCCGGGCACGCCGAGAACCTGCATGCCCTCCAGACGGCCATGCATCATCGGGCGGCCGGGCCGTAGCGCGACGCGCCAGAACGACAGTTCGAGGCCTTCAGCTGCGAGCGCGCTCTGGACCAAATCATGTTCGCCGACCGAAGCACCGCCTGAGGTCACCAGAATATCTGCATTGAGGTCGCTGGCACGGCGCACGGCGGTTGCGATGTCCTCGACCCGATCCCGGACGATACCAAGCTCGTGCACCTCGGCTCCGTTAAGGCGTGCAAGCGCGGCAAGCGCAAAGCCGTTCGAGAAGACGATTTCGCCCTCGCGGGGGGCGCTACCAGGCGGCACCAGTTCGTCGCCGGTACCAAGTACGGCCACCTTCGGTCGTCTATGCACCTTGAGACTAGGATGGTTCATGGCAGCCGCGAGCATCAGGTCGCGGTCAGTCAGGCGGTGTCCTTTGCGAAGCAGTTTCTCGTCACGCGCGAAGTCGATGCCCTCAGCGCGCACGTTCCGTCCGGGAGCAGTCGCTTTCTGGATCGTAACGCTGTCGGCGTCTCGGCTGGTTAATTCCTGAATCACCACCGTGTCACTGCCCGTAGGCATGACACCGCCGGTAAAAATCCGGGCTGCTTCGTCCGGTCCCACTTTCCCGGCAAAGGGATGGCCCGCTGCTACCTCACCAATAACTTTAAGCGCGACCGGAACCTGAGCGATATCACTGGCGCGAACCGCGTAACCATCCATGGCCGATAACGCGGCGGGCGGTTGCGTGCGCAATGCAACGATGTCTTCAGTGAGTACACGACCAAGTGCTTCATCCAGAGCAACCGTTTCGGCCGGCAGCGGTCTGGCATCAGCCAGTACGCGCTGCAGTGCGTCGGCGACCGACATCAGCGCCATTGGTCAGGCCTCCGCACGCCACTCGCCGGTTTTTCCGCCGCTCTTGAGAAGCAGCCGGATGCCCTCAATCCGCATGCCCCGTTCGACCGCTTTGACCATGTCATAAATCGTGAGGCACGAGATCGAAACGGCGGTGAGCGCTTCCATTTCGACACCCGTTTTGGCCGTGACCTTGACGGTCGCCTGCACCAGAAATCCCGGCAGAGAATGTTCCGGATTGATCTCGATCTCGACTTTGCTGAGCGGAAGCGGGTGACAGAGCGGGATGAGACCGTGCGTGCGCTTGGCGGCCATGATCCCGGCGAGGCGCGCGGCGCCAAGCACATCGCCTTTCATGGCATTGCCCTCGAGCACGAGGTCCAGTGTTTCCTTGCGCATGATGACCCGGCCTTCCGCCACCGCTACGCGCTCGGACACACCTTTCTCGGTGACGTCGACCATGCGGGCTTGCCCGCGCTGATCGATGTGGGTCAGAGGGCTCGCAGCTTGTACCGACGGGGGGGCGTGAGCCGGGCTATCGGTCTTTGCCTCCGCCACGACCGTTTCTCTGCGGCCTGTGGGTGTGCTTTTTCGCCGCTTCATCGTTCACTCCGCGGCGGCGCGCTGGGTGCCGCGTGCAAGCAAATCCTTGGTCGCAGCCGCGACGTCCGCCTGCCGCATCAGGCTTTCGCCAATCAGAAAGGTCGATATTCCGATGCGCTTGAGCCGCGCAAGATCGGCAGGTGCGTTCAGCCCACTTTCGGCCACTACGATACGGTCGCGCGGGATTCTTGGCGCCAGTTGCTCGCTGACAGCAAGCGAGGTCTGGAAGGTCCGCAGATCACGATTGTTGATGCCGATCAGCCGCGCTTTCAGTTTGAGCGCGCGTGAAAGCTCAACTTCATCATGAACTTCAACTAGTACATCCATACCGAGCGAGAAGGCCGTGCGCTCTATTTCGGCAGCGGCGCTGTCGTCGACGGCCGCCATAATAATCAGAATACAGTCAGCACCGAGCGCGCGTGATTCCACAACCTGGTAGGGCTCGTAGATGAAGTCTTTTCGCAAGACGGGCAACGCAGTGGTGTTGCGCGCCATTGCGAGGTATTCAGGCTGCCCTTGAAATGACGGCGCGTCGGTCAGCACCGAAAGGCATGTCGCACCCCCCGCTTCATAGGCTTTGGCGAGAGCCGGGGGGTCGAAATCGGCGCGGATCAATCCCTTCGAGGGACTGGCCTTCTTGATCTCGGCAATGAGCGCGTAATCGCCAAGTGCAATGCGCTGTTCGATGGCGCGCAGAAAACCGCGTGGCGGTGAGGCCGATTTTGCGTCGCTCTCCAACGTAGCCAACGGGCGTCTGCGCCTGGCGGCAGCGATCTCCTCACGCTTGTAAGCCTCGATCCTGGCCAGGATATCGGTCATGCGCTTGTACCTCCGGCCTCCACGCTGTTTGAAACAGCGATCAGCCGGTCAAGACGGCCTTCGGCTTCGCCAGATTCAATCGACTTCGCCGCGATCATTGCACCCTGTTTGAGGTCTTTCGCCTTGCCGGCAACGATAAGCGCTGCTGCGGCGTTGAGGATCGCAACATCACGAAACGGACTTTGCTTTCCCTTCAGCACATCAAGCAAGGCCTTCGCATTGTGTTCGGCATCGCCGCCACGCAAAGCTTCGGGTTTCGAGCGGGATAGCCCGGCGTCTTCCGGGGACACCTCAAAGGCTCTGATCTTGCCGTTTTCAAGCGCAGCCACAGTGGTCGGGCCGGCAGTAGTGATTTCGTCAAGGCCATCAGAACCGTGTACGACCCAGATGCTTTCTGCGCCGAGATTTTTCAACACCTGGGCCATCGGCTCCACCCATTGCTTGGAGAAGGTGCCGATCATCTGGCGCTTGACGCGCGCGGGATTGGAGAGTGGACCAAGCAGATTGAAGATTGTGCGAGTACCGAGTTCGACACGCGTTGGTCCAACGTTCTTCATCGCGGGGTGATGTGCGGGCGCAAACATGAAGCCGATGCCGGCATCACGGATGCATGCGCCGACCTGATCCGCGGTGAGTTCGATATTCACGCCAAGCGCCTGCAACACATCGGCGGCTCCGGAACGCGAGGAGAGGGCGCGGTTTCCGTGTTTTGCAACCGGCACACCGGCGCCGGCGACAATGAATGCCGCGCAGGTCGAAATATTGAATGAGCCCGATGCATCGCCGCCAGTGCCGACGACGTCGACGGCGTCGGGCGGTGCTTTCACACCAAGCATCTTGGCGCGCATGGTTGTGACCGCTCCGGTGATTTCCTCGACGGTCTCGCCACGCACGCGCAAGGCCATCAACAGACCCCCCATCTGGGAAGGCGTTGCTTCGCCGGACATCATGCGGTCGAATGCACTTGCTGCTTCCTCGCGGGACAGAGTCGCGCCAGTCGCAACTTTGGCGATGAGTGCTTTGAAATCATCGGCCATGGTGATGTCTCAAGTCGCCTGCAGCGCCGCTGGCTTACGCGCTTTCGTCCCGTCGCGCCCGCGCCGAGCGTTCCAGGCCGCAGCCAGTTCGAGAAAGTTGCGCAGCATTTGATGACCGTGTTCGGAGGCAATGCTCTCGGGATGAAATTGAACGCCGTGCACCGGCAGGCTCTCATGCATCAGCCCCATCACCAGATGATCGGCGGTTTCTGCGTTGACGGTAAGCACGTTTGGCATGCTGGCGCGCTCGACTACCAGCGAGTGATAGCGTGTCGCCTTCAGAGAGCCGTTGATGCCGCGAAACACGCCGGTGCCTTTATGGCTGATATCGGACACCTTGCCGTGTAATGGAGTTGCGCGCACCACTTTGCCGCCAAAGGCCTGACCGATCGCCTGATGGCCGAGGCACACGCCGAGGATCGGCGTTGTCATCGCGGCCTTTGCGATGAGATCGAGGCAAATGCCGGCCTCATTCGGCGTGCAGGGACCGGGTGACAGTACAATGGCGTCCGGCTCGAGCGCCATCACGTCGGCGACGGAAATCTTGTCGTTGCGATGCACGGCAACGTCGGCTCCCAACCCGCCAAGATAATGGAAAAGGTTGAAGGTGAAGCTGTCGTAGTTGTCGATCAGGATGATCATGTTTCACCGCTGTAGCAGGGGTTTACGGTGCCCCCAGAGGGGGGTCAAGCAGCCGGGCTTTTACGTGGTTACTGGCCGCGTTTGGCGGTGCTGGCGAAGCGCCGCGCCTCTTCCGCCGCGCGAAACAACGCCTTCGCCTTGTTGATGCACTCCTGCTGCTCGAAATCCGGATCGCTGTCGGCGACGATCCCGGCACCGGCCTGAACATACATGGTGCCGTCCTTGATCAGAGCGGTCCGTAGGACGATGCAGGTATCCATCGATCCGGCGGCAGAAAAATAGCCGACGCAACCGGCATAAAGTCCACGCTTCTCTTTCTCCAGCTCGTCGATGATCTGCATCGCGCGCACCTTTGGCGCGCCCGAGACAGTTCCAGCAGGAAAGCCCGCTGCCAAAGCATCCAGCGCATCGCGATTGCCCGCAAGCCTGCCTTCTACGTTGGATACGATGTGCATCACGTGGCTGTAGCGTTCGACAAAAAACTGATCGGTAACCTTGACTGTACCAATCGCCGCGACGCGACCAACATCGTTGCGCCCGAGATCAAGGAGCATGAGATGTTCAGCACGCTCTTTCGGATCAGTCAGGAGCTCTTCCTCGAGCGCCTTGTCTTCGTGCGGTGTCGCGCCGCGGTGTCGCGTGCCCGCAATCGGGCGGATCGTCACAACGTCGTCCGAAACCTTCACCAGGATTTCCGGACTCGAGCCCGCGACAGCGAAGTCGCCAAAATCCAGAAAGTACAGATAAGGCGATGGATTGGTTCGCCTTAGGGCGCGATAGAGCGAGAACGGCGGCAGCGAGAACGGCGCTTCGAAGCGCTGCGCCAGGACGACCTGAAAAACGTCACCCGCGACGATGTAGTCTTTGGCTTTGCGCACCATGGCCCGAAATTCGTCGCGCGTCGTGTTCGATTTTGCTGGTACATCAATCGGACCGGTGTCGTGCTCCGTCAGCGACTTGTCCAACGGACGATCCAGACTGTCGACGACGTGGGCGAGCCGTTCAACGGCACGTCCAAGGGCCGACTTCACGTCGACGTTTTTTTCTGGACGCACGGGCGTAACGATCGTGATCGAGTCTTTAACCGCATCGAATACGACAATGATCGTCGGACGCACCAAGATCGCATCGGGAATTCCGATCGGATCCGGATTTGGCGCTGCAAGCTCCTCCATCAGCCGCACCATGTCGTAGCCGAGATACCCGAACACGCCCGCCGACATCGGCGGTAAGCCATCCGGCAGCGCGATCCGGCTTTGAACGATCAGTGTGCGAAGCGCCGACAATGGTGGTTCGGTGCAAGGGCTGAACTCATTTGGGTTATTGCGCGCCGTACGATTGATTTCGGCGTTGCCTTGCACCGTGCGCCAGATGAGGTCCGGCTCGAGTCCGATGATCGAATAGCGCCCGCGGACCGCTCCGCCTTCGACCGACTCGAGCAGAAAGCTCATTGCCTTGCCTCCACCGAGCTTCAGAAAGGCAGAGACAGGGGTTTCCAGGTCGGCCACCAAGGTGGTCCACACCACCTGCGGTTCGTCGCGCCTATAGCATTCGGCGAAGGCGGTTTCCGACGGCTCGATTTGCATGGATCGAAGTTACTGTTGGGCGCCGCCGCCGGTCGCCTGGTTCAGGGCGGCCGGGTTAACATTTACGCCGAAATCGTTCTCCAGCCGCCCGATGAATTCATTGACGATGTCGTCGACGTAGGAATTCTGCAGCGTGTCGTTTATCGCCTTGCTCTGCGGCGATGATGCATCGAGTGTCGGATCGACAACGTCGGTTACGCGAAAGACAAACCGCTCCGTGGGCTTTTCGCCCTCGGCGGTGCCAGGCGCTCCCTTTGGCGTCCGGAAAACGACGTCTACAACCTTTGCCGGCACAAAGCCTGCTTGCTTACCGCGTTGAAGGTCGGTGGCCATTGCGACCGTGAGACCGGCTTCCTGCGCAGCCTGGGCGAAGGTCGTTGCCGCCTTCAGTTTGCCGACAATATCGTTGGCTTTTGCCAGCAGGCGTTTGGCGACCTCGTCATCGTGAAAGCGCGCTTCGACCTGATCCTTGACTTCGTCGAGAGTGCGTTCGCGCGATGGCGTGACACCGATGACGTCGAAATAGAGATAGCCACCGTTCGGCAACTGCAGTGCCTCGGTGTCAACGCCGACGTCGCTCGAAAACGCTGCGTTGACGACGTCGGGTGTCTGCGGCAGCCCCGGGACCGGCTGGCCGTCGAGCCCGCGCCCCGAACGATCGACCGCCGCGATATTGATGACCGAAAGACCAAGTTTCTTAGCGGCCTCTGACAAAGTCGAACCTGCCGCCCGCTCATCTTCGATCTTGTCGCGCAGGGTTGTGACCTCGCTTTTGGCGCGGCCTTCGGCAATCTCGGTTTTGACCTGGGACGCTATCTGCTCGAAAGTCTTCTCGTCGCCCGGCTCGATCTTGCTCACCTGTAGCAGGGCGGTTCCGAACCGCCCCTTGACCGGTTGACTTACTTCGCCCGGCTTGAGGGCGAAGGCGGCGTCAGCGACCGCGGGGTCGATGATGTCTGCTTTTGCGACAGTACCGAGCACCGTGTCCGACTCATTCACGCCGCGCTCCTTGGCGATGTCGTCGAAAGTCGCGCCTTTGGTGATGCGCTCGCGTGCGGCCGTAGCCTCTTCTGCATTGGGAAAAACGATCTGACGCAATTCACGCTTTTCAGGTCTTCCGTAGCTGTCCCTGCGCTGCTCGAAATAGGCCTTTGCATCGGCATCACTAACCGTGTCGGGTTTTGCAATGTCCGCCGGCGACAAGCGGAGCAGCGTGATTTTTCGATATTCAGGCGTCCGGAAAAGGGCTTTGCGTTCCTCAAAGTATTTGTTGAGCACCTCCGGCGTCGGCGGAGGAATTTCGCCGGCCTGCGCCAGCCCGAGCACCATATATTCGATGCTGCGTTTCTCGTTCCGAAACTGATTGAGGGCGGTAGCGGCAGTTGTCGGCACTTTCATCTCGCCACCGACACTCTGGGCAATCTGTCGTCGCAGCATCGCTCGTCGCTGGTCGTCCACAAATCGAGTTTCCGTAAAGCCAGCCTGGCGGATGAGCTGCTCAAAGCGGGTGCGATCGAATTGGCCGCTCGGGCCGCGGAATGATGGATCGGCGGTGATGCGCTTGGCGATGTCAGCTTCCGAGGCGCCGAGGCGCAGTTTCTTCGCCTCCTCGTCAAGGGTGGTTTCCGCAATCAACTGTCCAAGGATTTGTCGGTCGAGGCCGCGAGCCTTCGCGTCATCGGGGGTAATGGGCCGACCTAACTGACGCCCCAGCTGCTGCAGGCGGTCGTTGTAGTACTGGCGGAACTGTTCAATGGAAATCTCGGTGTCGCCAATGGTGGCCACGGCGTTCCGCCCGAACCCGCGGAAGATGTCGCCGATTCCCCAGATTGCGAAACTGATGACAAGAAAGCCCATGACAACAGCCATGACGGCTTTGCCCAACCAGGTCGAAGAAGCTTTGTGAATACCGCGGAGCATGCGCGTTGTTGTGGTTTTAATGATTGGTTGCGTGGATGACCGCGCTTGTCTAGCTCAAGCAGGGCCGGGGCACCATAGTGACCGAGCCAACTGCTTGCAACTCAAGAAGGATCGGCTACTGAAGCGCCGTGCTGGCATCGCTTGGTCGGGTCTGGTACCGCACGCACAAAGGGATTTTCTATGGCGGCGGGCAGCTCAAGTCCTTTGATTGCGGGTAACTGGAAAATGAACGGGTTCGCCGCTTCGCGGACCGAGTTCGCCAAGATTTTGTCCGGTGCGGCGGAGCTGAAAGGCAAAGCCGAATTGATGGTGTGTCCGCCGGCGACCTTGATCAGGGATTTTGCCGCCGCGGCGCACGGCTCGGGTGTGATAATCGGCGGCCAGGATTGTCACGCAGAGCCTTCCGGTGCGCACACGGGTGACGTTTCGGCCGAAATGCTGGCCGACGCGGGGGCCGGCGCCGTTATCGTGGGGCACTCCGAGCGGCGAACAGACCACCATGAGACCGATGCGATGGTGCGCGCGAAGGCCCAAGCTGCGTTTCGGGCGGGCCTGACAGCCATCGTTTGCGTCGGCGAGCAGCGCTCGCAGCGCGAGGCGGGCAAGACGCTCGATGTGGTCGGAACGCAACTGCAGGGGTCACTGCCCGATGGCGCCACCGCCGCACAGCTGGTGATCGCCTACGAGCCTGTTTGGGCCATTGGGAGCGGACTAACACCCACGCCGGCCAACGTCGCCGAAGTTCACGCCTTCATCCGCAAGCGTTTGGCCGAGCGCTTCAGCGCAGCAGGCGGCCGCATCCGGATCCTGTATGGGGGGTCGGTTAAGCCGAGCAACGCCAGGGAGCTTTTGACTATCGCCGACGTGAACGGTGCCTTGGTGGGCGGCGCGAGCCTGAAGGCCGCCGATTTCCTCGGAATTGCGGCGATTTACCGCTAGCGGTCACAAGGGTGGAAAAAGCCGAACCGATCGTGTAGAGACCGCGGCGAATTCCTATATGGCATGAGTATGCGCCGCCTGGCGGAAGGCCCGGACCGGCGATGTTTGGACGGATATTGAACGAATGCAGCATGTGATCATCGTCATCCACCTGATGCTGGTGCTCGCTCTGATCGGGGTGGTGCTCCTGCAACGCTCCGAAGGTGGCGGACTCGGGATTGGTTCAACCGGCGGCTTCATGACCAGCCGTGGTACTGCGAATGTCCTTACGCGCGCGACTGCGATCCTGGCCGGTCTATTTTTTGTCACCAGCTTGGTGCTGTCGATCCTGGCTGGCATAAATCGCAAGCCGACTTCGGTGCTGCAGGGCGAGCAGAGCGCGCCGGCGGCCCCGGGTGCGCCGGCTCCCCTTGGCGGGAGTGGTGGCGGTTTGCTTAATCAGCTGCAAGGCGGCACGCCGCCGGCCGCACCGGCTGCTCCTGCGGCACCCTCTGGGCCGCAGGTGCCACAGTCAAAGTGAAGTCGCTAGCGAAGGGCCGGGAACTCCGGCCCTTCATCGTTGTGGGAAGTCCCGTATGAATTGGAAATCGGCATGAAGATCGCACTCCAAGCATTTGGAAAGGCGAAAATTTATCGAACTACACACAGGCGCAGGACAGCTCTGTGCTTTTCGGGCTCGTCGAATCGATTAGCGAGGGCTAAAGGTTAGGTCCCATGGCGCGGTATATTTTCATAACCGGCGGCGTGGTTTCCTCACTTGGTAAGGGTCTTGCGTCTGCAGCGCTCGGCGCGCTCCTGCAGGCCCGCGGATACAAGGTCCGTCTGCGCAAACTGGACCCATATCTCAACGTCGATCCGGGAACGATGTCGCCTTACCAGCACGGTGAGGTCTTCGTCACCGATGACGGCGCCGAGACCGATCTCGACCTCGGTCACTACGAGCGCTTTACTGGCCGCCCTGCCACGCGCCACGACAACATCACGACCGGCCGTATCTATCAGGATATCCTCACGCGCGAGCGGCGCGGTGATTACCTCGGCGCCACCATTCAGGTCATCCCGCACGTCACTAACGCCATCAAGGATTTCATCAGAGAGGGCAACGACGGCTACGACTTCGTGTTGTGCGAGATCGGCGGCACCGTAGGCGACATTGAAGGTTTGCCGTTCTTTGAAGCGATCCGGCAACTCGGCAATGACTTACCCCGCCGGCATGCGCTGTATGTTCATCTTACTTTGATGCCCTTCATCCCGAGCGCGGGCGAGCTCAAAACAAAACCAACCCAGCACTCAGTAAAGGAATTGCGCTCGATCGGCATCCAGCCCGATATTCTCCTCTGTCGCACGGATAGGCCGATCCCCGAAAGCGAACGGCGCAAGCTCGCGTTGTTCTGCAATGTCCGAGAAAGCGCGGTGATCGAGGCTCGCGACGTGGACAACATCTACGCCGTACCGGAAGCCTATTCGGCCCAGGGACTGGATGCCGAGGTACTAGCCGCTTTCGGAATCGAACCGCGCCAGGCTCCGGATCTCGATCGATGGCGCTTCATCAACGAACGCATCCGTAACCCCGAGGGCGACGTAACGATTGCTATTGTCGGCAAATACACCGGCATGAAGGATGCCTACAAGTCACTGATCGAGGCGCTGTCGCACGGCGGCATCGCCAACAAAGTGAAGGTCAACCTCGACTGGATCGAGTCCGAGGTGTTCGAAAACGAAGATCCGACACCGTTTCTCGAACACGTCAACGGCATTCTCGTGCCCGGCGGATTTGGCCAACGCGGTGCCGAGGGCAAGATTAAGGCTGCGCAATTCGCACGCGAACGTCACGTGCCGTATTTCGGGATCTGCTTTGGCATGCAGATGGCTGTGGTGGAAGCCGCGCGTAACCTGTGCGGCATCGAAAGTGCTAATTCCACGGAGTTCGGTACGACACCCGAGCCGGTGGTTGGCCTTATGACCGAGTGGCTCAAAGGCAATGAGCTGCAGAAGCGCAGCGCGAGAGGCGATCTCGGCGGCACAATGCGACTTGGCGCTTATGATGCGGTCCTCACACGTGGAAGCCGCGTGTCGCAGATTTACGGCACGACCGAAATCTCCGAACGCCACCGTCACCGCTACGAAGTCAACACGACGTATAAAGGCCGCCTCGAGCAGCGAGGCATGCGCTTTTCCGGCATGTCACCCGACGGGATCCTGCCCGAAATCATCGAGTATGACGATCATCCCTGGTTCATTGGCGTCCAGTTCCATCCCGAGCTGAAATCGCGCCCGTTCGAGCCGCACCCCTTGTTCTCGTCATTCATTGGGGCAGCAGTCGAGCGTAGCCGGCTGGTGTAGTATCGCAGCTATGGCTCGCGGCCTCGATCATATCGTCCACGCCGTGCGCGACCTCGACGCCGCTGCCGATCTTTATCGGCGACTGGGCTTCGCCGTAGGCGCGCGCAACAAGCATCCGTGGGGGACGCACAATCACATCGTTCAGCTGTCAGGCTTCTTCATTGAGTTGCTGACGTTCGCAGAGCCGGAGAAGCTTGGCAGCGATGGATTCTCGACGATGTTCGGGGCGTACAACCGGGACTTCATCACGCGCGGTGAGGGCTTTTCACTGCTCATTCTTGAATTCGAAGGATGCTAACCGCGATGCCGCAACGTTCACCGGCGCCGGTATAGGCGACTCGGACGCGCTGCGCTTCGAACGCGACGCAAAAAGGCCCGACGGATCGTCGGTGAAAGTCGGATTCTCTCTGGCATTCGCCGAAGACAGAAGCGCACACGACATTCACTTTGCGGCATGCCAGCAGCACTACCCGGAGAATTTCTGGAACCCGGCCTTTCAGCAACATCCGAACGGTGTTGCTGCAGTGGCCGGTGTTGTCGTCGTCGCCGAACAACCGGAGCAGCACCGACGATTTTTCGAGGTCTTTTCCGACGGCCGAGCCAGCACGGGTGGCGACGGCTTTGCCATCGCCACAGCCCGCGGAGCGATCGACGTCGTGACACCCGCGACCTTTTTGCGGCGTTTCGGCGTCAAGGCTCCGGACATGTCTCGTGGAGCCCGACTGGCGGCACTTCGCTTTGCCGTTACATCTCCGAGCCGTTTGCAGGCGTTACCTGAGCTCGCCGGCATCGCAGGGCTCTATGTCGGCAATGATGCGATTATCGGGTCGGAAGATGCGATGGGGGCAGTCCTGGTGTTCGAACCAGCGACGCGGAAGTCCGGTTGACCAACAGCTTGCGTCCCTTCATGGTCCGCCCCGCGAGGATTTAAATCTTGGACCAGAAAGCCAATTCCACTGTCGTGGTGGGCGATGTTCGCTTTGGCAACGCCTTGCCGTTGGCGCTGATTGCCGGGCCTTGCGCCCTCGAGAGCAGGGCACACGCATTCGAGATGGCGACGGCGTTGAAGGAAATTGCGGCACGCGTTGGGATCGGCCTCGTCTACAAGACATCTTTCGATAAAGCCAATCGGACGTCAGCAAACTCCGCGCGTGGGATCGGCCTTGAACAGGCGCTGCCAATTTTTTCTGAAATTCGCGACAAGCTGAAAGTGCCAGTCCTTACCGACGTGCACGACGCCGAGCAATGTGAGCGCGTCGCGTCGGTCGTCGACGTCTTGCAAATCCCGGCGTTTCTCTGCCGCCAGACTGACCTTCTTCAGGCGGCCGCCAGGACGGGCAAGACCATCAACGTCAAGAAAGGCCAGTTCCTGGCGCCATGGGACATGCGCAACGTCGTTGAAAAACTCACCGGGGCAGGGAATCGCAACGTCCTCGTCACCGAGCGCGGTGTTTCGTTTGGCTACAACACGCTCGTCTCGGACATGCGTGCGCTGCCGATCCTGAAACAAACGACGCAGGCGCCTGTGATCTTTGATGCGACCCATTCAGTACAGCAGCCGGGTGGAAAGGGCGCATCGTCCGGTGGTGAACGCGAATTCGTCCCAGTGCTTGCGCGCGCCGCAACTGCGGTGGGGGTCGCCGGCATATTCATCGAGACACATCAGGATCCCGACAAGGCGCCTTCCGACGGACCCAATATGCTTCCCGTGAAAGAGATGGAGCCGCTCCTGCGCAAGCTCGTCGAATTTGATCGGCTCTCCAAGGGCTAAGGCGCGCAGTCGGTTTCCATGGGGCGCGTTCTCAATCTCATGGCGTTCGTCATTTTCGCGACGACGCTTTTCATGCGCTCAGTCGATCCGGTCATTCCTCAGATCGCACAGGATTTGAATGTAACGACGACGACCGCCGCGATGCTTTCGACCGGCTTCACCTTGCCTTATGCGCTGGTGCAGCCGGTACTCGGCGCGTTGGCCGATATGTTCAGCAAGACACGCTTGATAGCGCTGTGCATGTTGATCGTTGGTATAGCGACACTGGCGTGCGGTCTTGCCACGAATTTTGAAACATTAATGGCGCTGCGTGTGGTCGCGGGCGCCACTGCGGGCGGCGTCTTTCCGATTGCGCTGGCGGTGGCCGGCGACCGGGTTCCCGTGCAGCAACGGCAAGTGGCGATTGGTCGGCTGTTATTTGCGGCGATGAGCGGCAACCTGCTCGGAGCATCGGGCGCAGGTTTGATCGGTGATATCTTTGGGTGGCGCGCCGTATTCTTTTTCACCGGCGCAATCGATCTCGTCGCACTCGCCGTTGCCATCCCTGGATTTCGAAGCATGGACGAGAAGCCTGGCCGTTTCGACCTGTCGACTTTGATTCCGAACTATCGCGCGATCTTTAGTAATCCGATGGCCAAGTATTGTTTCGGCGCGGTCTTCATTGAGGCTGTGTTTCTGTTCGGTGTGTTTCCTTACATGGCGGGATTGCTACGCACCGATGGCATAGAGCGCTCTTCGATAGCAGGCGTGGTTATTGCCGGGTTTGGCATCGGTGGCGTCATCTACACTTTTATGGTCGCTTGGCTGCTTGCAAACATCGGAGAGCGCCGGCTCATGGCAGCAGGCGGCATGACAATGGGATTTTGTCTCCTTGTCATCGCACTACGCATGCCCTGGCCGATTGAGTTTGCGAACTTCGTAATCATGGGCTTCGGATTTTACCTGCTGCACGGTTGCATCCAGGTCTACGTCACGGAATTGGCGCCATCAGCGCGCGGTTCGGCGACGGCCGCGCATTCCATGTTTTTCTTCCTTGGCCAGGCAGCGGGTCCCGTGGTTTACGGCCTTGGGCTCAACAGCATCAGTGTAAATGCCGTGTTGCTTATCGGAGCGATTGCTCTCGCCGTAACGGGATGGGTCTGCGCCCTGCAAATGCGTCGGCAGGCTTCGGTGACCTAGCCGCGGCCGCGATAAGGGGCGACGCCTTGGTCCGGCAACCAGACGTCTTTTGGCAATTTGCCGGTCTGCCAGAACACATCGATCGGCATTCCACCGCGAGGATACCAGTACCCGCCGATCCGTAACCATTTCGGCTTGAGAAGCGCCGTCAGCTTTTTTCCGATCGCCACGGTGCAATCTTCGTGGAACGCCCCATGATTGCGGAAGCTGTTGAGATAGAGCTTGAATGACTTGGATTCGACCAGGTAGCGCGCGGGCAGATAGTCGATCACCAGATGCGCAAAATCAGGTTGACCGGTGATAGGGCAGAGTGTCGTAAACTCCGGAGCCGTGAACCTTGCGATATAGTTCGTGCCGGCATGGGGGTTCGGGACGCGGTCGAGAATGGCCCGGTCTGGGGAGCTGGGGATCGGGCTTGGGCGGCCCAGTTGTAGTTGTTTCTTCGCCATTGGCCTGTCGCAGCGTTTTTGAGACCCCTTGGATGCCCGTTTCCCGCAGGGCATGACAAGGGGGTAATCGATCCTGTAGAAGCCCCCGCATTACCTGTATCGGACCCATCCATGACCGCCATCACCGACATCATCGGCCGTGAAATCCTCGATAGCCGGGGCAATCCGACAGTGGAGGTCGATGTCATCCTTGAAGACGGATCCAAGGGCCGTGCCGCCGTCCCGTCGGGCGCCTCGACCGGCGCGCACGAGGCCGTCGAATTACGCGACGGAGACAAGAAGCGCTTCGGCGGGAAAGGGGTGGGGAAGGCGATCGATGCGGTCAACGGCGAAATTTACGACGCCATAGGCGGAATGGATGCCGAAGCGCAGACCAAAATCGACGAGACCCTGATCGCCCTGGACGGTACACCAAACAAAGCCCGGCTGGGAGCCAATGCAATTCTCGGTGTGTCGCTCGCCGTTGCGAAGGCTGCGGCTACCGCCAACAAGGCTCCACTCTATCGCTATGTCGGTGGCGCCGCCGCGCGCACGCTGCCCGTGCCGATGATGAATATCGTCAACGGCGGGGTACACGCCGACAACCCTATCGATTTTCAAGAATTCATGATTATGCCGGTGGGGATGCGGACATTTGCCGAGGCACTGCGCGCGGGCGCAGAGATTTTCCATACACTCAAGGCGCAGCTTCACGCGGCCAAACTGAACACCAATGTTGGCGACGAAGGTGGCTTCGCCCCTAACCTGAAATCAGCGGAAGCTGCTCTCGATTTTATCATGCAGGCAATCGAAAAGGCCGGCTACAAGACGGGCAGTGACGTGATGCTGGCGCTCGATTGCGCGGCGACAGAATTTTTCAAGGATGGAGCGTACGTCTACGAGGGCGAAGGGAAGAAACGATCACGTCAAGATCAGGCGAAATATCTTGCCGATTTGACCGAGCGTTATCCCATTGTCTCGATCGAGGATGGGATGTCGGAAGACGACTGGGAAGGCTGGAAGCTTTTGACCGATCTCATCGGGAAAAAGTGCCAGCTCGTAGGCGATGATCTTTTCGTGACCAATGTCACGCGACTGGCCAAGGGGATCAAGGACGGCATCGCCAATTCTATCCTTGTGAAGGTCAATCAGATCGGCACGCTCACTGAGACGCTCGCTGCGGTCGAAATGGCCCACAAGGCCGGCTACACGGCGGTCATGTCGCACCGTTCCGGTGAGACTGAGGACTCCACCATTGCGGATCTTGCGGTGGCTACGAGCTGTGGTCAGATCAAAACCGGATCGCTTGCCCGTTCCGATCGAACGGCCAAATACAATCAATTGCTGCGGATCGAGGGGGAACTCGGTGCGCAGGCGAAATATGCGGGACGCGAAGTCCTGAAATCGCGACGGTAATTGCGGCGATTGGCAGCTTGCCTTCGTTGGCCATTTCACCGCAAATTGCAGTCGAAACACAAACCAGAGTTGATGCGATGGACCAGACCACGACGCTTTCAGCTTACGATCGCCGCCGGGCATCCGAGCGCCTGGCCAATTTCATCGTGGAGTTGATTGATGGATCGCGCGCGGTCGAAAAACCATTCTTCCATCTCGAATTCGATCGCGTGTTTCCCGACGACGTATACGCGCAGATTTTGACTTTGCTGCCCGAGTCCGGCGACTATCGTCCGATGCACGGCCGAAGCAAGGGACACGACCTCAAGGACGGCACACATACGCGCGTGAAGATCGACCTGTTTCCGGAATACATTCGAAATCTGCCTTCGGAGAAGCGCGCCCTATGGGATGTGGTCGGGCGTGCGTTGTGCTCCGAGCCGGTGAAGCAGGCGTTCGTACGGCGCCTTGCGCCCGGGCTTTCGAAACGCTTCGGTGAGCAGTTCGCTAAGGTCGGGATGTACCCGATCCCGATCCTCACTCGCGACATTCCCGGATATCTCATCCCTCCGCACACCGACACCCATTGGAAAGGCATCACTGTCCAGCTTTACCTGCCCAAGGACGATGCCAACACCGACATCGGCACGATCTTTCACGAAAGATTGCCTGACGGTTCCATGCCGAAGAAAACGCAAATGCGATTTGCGCCCAACACCGGTTATGCCTTTGCCGTCGGCGATGACACGTGGCATTCCGCCGACCCGGTTCATAATCGCGTGAAAACGCGCGATTTGATTCTACTGACCTATTTTGTCGATCAGGGGTTGCTGAAAGTTCTTCGCAACCGCGGCAAGCGGGTGGGCAACTTCGTGCTCAACGAATTTCGTTACAGGACCTGACGCGGCTAGTACGAACGGGCGCGACGCGACCGCCGGGGCTCTGCGGCTCCAGCATAATAGGGGTTCGGATTACAGAAGCCGCGATTGCCCGCCAGAATAGTTGGCCGGCATTGCTCGATAGATCGGTAGATGCACTCCCAGTGCACATCTCCAGCCCCGAGCGAGACTACCGCGCACCAGGGCGCCGAACTGTAGTACTGCGCCGTGGCGGCGGTCGGGGCGAGATGCAGCAAGCCAAAAACAGTGGCCACGGTAAAAATTATACGGAACATGGTCGGCCTCCGTCATCGATGCCCTTATAACACCGGACGACCCGGTCGGCATTCACGGCTCGCGGTAAGATTTGCTGTCTTCAAAAAGTTCGGAAATTTAAAGGCGCCTTAACGGCCTTGGGCGATCTTGGTACATCATGGTCACCCATCGTCGCCGCCGCACCGTTTTGACCGTCCTTGGTCTCTATATTTTCGCCGCTCTCTTCATCGGCTATTTTGCCGCGAACGCGTTCACCGGCAACCATGGGCTGCGGGCACAGCAAGACCTCGAACAACAGCTCGCCACGATGAACAGCGAGCTTGCCGGACTCAAAGCCGAAAGGGCGCACTGGGAGCGTCGGGTTGCACTTTTGCGCGCTGATAGCATCGATCCTGACATGCTGGACGAACGCGCCCGTGCCCTGGTCGGCTATACGGACCCCCGTGATCTAACCCTCCTGTTGCGACCCCGGTAGCAACCGCAACCGGGCATCGGCGTTATCCATCGGACGGTTTGAAATTTTCGGCCAATTTGGACCGGTTTTGCGCAATTCCCGCGACGGTCTCACGCTTTCGCCGCCGCGCAATTTAAGCTATTGGGGGTTTGCAAAGCCCACCGACGCCCCGTCACAATAGCCGGACGCTTTCGCAGGGAGAGCCAATGGCGGTCGCCCAAAAAACTCCGAGCGCCGACACCCAGCCCGTCGCTGATTTCAGCAAAGAGCAGGAGCTCTCCGCCTATCGCTCCATGCTGGCCATCCGCCGCTTTGAAGAAAAGGCGGGGCAGATGTACGGCATGGGACTGATTGGCGGTTTTTGCCATCTTTATATCGGTCAGGAAGCCGTGGTCGTCGGCATGCAGATGGTCCTGAAGGAGGGCGATCAGGTCATCACCGGCTACCGCGATCACGGACACATGTTAGCGACCGGCATGGAGGCCAAAGGGGTAATGGCGGAGCTCACCGGCCGCGCGCACGGCTATTCCAAGGGCAAGGGCGGCTCCATGCACATGTTCAGCGTGGAGAAAGGATTTTACGGTGGTCACGGTATTGTGGGCGCGCAGGTGTCACTCGGCACCGGTCTTGCCTTCGCCAATCACTACCGCGGCAATGACAACCTCTCGGTCACGTATTTCGGAGACGGTGCGGCCAACCAGGGTCAGGTCTACGAGAGCTTCAACATGGCGGAGCTCTGGAAATTGCCGGTCATCTACGTGATCGAGAACAATCGTTACGCCATGGGCACCTCCATCACTCGTTCCTCCGCGGAAGTGAACCTGTCCAGGCGGGGCCTGTCGTTCAATATTCCCGGCGACCAAGTCGACGGTATGGATGTGCGGGCCGTGAAGGCCGCGGGCGAAAAGGCGGCGCAATGGTGCCGCTCCGGAAAAGGCCCCTATATTCTTGAGATGCTGACTTACCGCTATCGCGGGCATTCGATGTCGGACCCGGCCAAATATCGCACGCGTGAAGAAGTCGACGAGATCCGCACGCACCACGATCCGATCGACATGGCGCGCCAGCGAATTCTGGAGAAAAAATTTGCCACCGAGGATGCCCTCAAGAAAATCGACGGCGAAGTGCGCGATGTGATCAACGAGGCGGCGGAGTTCGCCACTCACGATCCAGAGCCTGACGTAGCCGAGCTTTATACCGACGTGTATCGCTAGTTCTGTTGTCCGGAAAGCAATAACGACCCATGCCGACCGAAGTCCTCATGCCCGCGCTGTCTCCGACGATGGAGAAGGGCAATCTCGCCAAATGGCTTAAGAAGGAGGGCGACAAGATCAAATCGGGCGACGTGATCGCCGAGATCGAGACTGACAAGGCGACCATGGAGGTTGAGGCGGCAGATGAAGGCACGCTCGGAAAAATTCTTGTGCCCGAAGGTACCGCGGATGTCGCGGTCAATACTCCCATCGCTGTCATTCTCGGCGAGGGCGAGGACAAGGCCGCAATAAAAGCGACAAAGCCAGTACAGCAGCAGAAAGCGACTGAGTTTGCCCCGCCGGCCAAAGCCGAGAAAAGTCAGGCGAAGACACAGCAAGCGCCGGCTGCAAAGGCAACGAAGGCTCCGGAAGCGCCGGCCGTGCAGGTCGCAAGCGATCCCGACATTCCCGAAGGCACCGAGATGGTGACCATGACCATGCGCGAAGCGCTGCGCGACGCGATGGCCGAGGAGATGCGACGCGACAAAGATGTCTTCGTGATGGGAGAGGAAGTCGCTGAATATCAGGGAGCCTATAAGGTTACCCAAGGCTTGTTACAGGAGTTCGGCGCCAAACGTGTCATCGACACGCCAATCACCGAACACGGCTTTGCGGGGCTCGGCATCGGTGCAGCTCTCGCTGGGCTAAAGCCGGTCGTCGAATTCATGACCTTCAACTTCGCCATGCAGGCGATCGACCAACTGATCAATTCCGCCGCGAAGACCTTGTATATGTCGGGCGGCCAGATGGGTTGTCAGATTGTGTTTCGCGGTCCGAACGGAGCGGCCGCGCGCGTTGCTGCGCAACACAGTCAGGACTACTCGGCGTGGTACTCGCACGTTCCGGGCCTGAAGGTGATTGCGCCGTCCACCGCCGCCGACGCCAAGGGCCTGCTGAAGGCTGCCATTCGCGATCTCAATCCGGTGATCTTCCTCGAAAACGAAATTCTGTACGGTCATTCTTCTCCGGTACCCAAACTCGACGACTTTGTACTGCCGATCGGCAAGGCAAAGATTGTGCGCCCAGGAAACGATGTGACGATCGTCTCGTGGTCGATGGGCATGAATTATGCTCTCAAGGCTGCCGAAGAGTTGGCCAAAGAAGGCATCGAAGCCGAGGTAATCGATTTGCGCACGCTCAAGCCAATGGACACCGAAACGATCGTCGCCTCCGTCCAAAAGACGGCCCGCCTGGTAACTGTGGAGGAGGGCTGGCAGCAATGCGGCGTCGGCGCCGAGATTGCGGCGCGCGTGATGGAGTATGCTTTTGATTATCTCGATGCGCCGGTCGCGCGCGTTTCGGGAAAAGACGTGCCGATGCCGTATGCCGCCAATCTTGAAAAGCTGGCGCTTCCGTCTGTGGCCGAAGTCGTCGAGGCGGCGAAGGCCGTTTGTTACCGGTAGGCCGCACGATGCCCACCAACATCCTCATGCCGGCGCTGTCGCCCACGATGGAGAAGGGCAATCTTGCCAAATGGGTCAAGAAGGAAGGCGACAAGATAAAATCCGGCGACGTAATCGCTGAGATCGAGACCGACAAGGCGACCATGGAGTATGAGGCCGTCGACGACGGCACACTCGCCAAAATTGTCGTGCCCGAGGGAACCCAAGACGTCGCTGTAAACTCTGTCATCGCGGTGCTCGCAAACGAAGGCGAGGACGTAAAGGCAGCGGCAAGTGCTAGCGTCAAATCGCCGGCAGCTCCCAAGACGGAAGAGCCGAAAAAGCCCGACGCCAAGCAATCTCCTCCAGGCCCCGATATCCAGGCTGCCCCCGCGCCTCGCGCTCCGGCCGCGGTCGCGCAGAAAGTCGATAGCGTTCGCCCCGCGGGTGCCAATCGTATCTTCGCTTCGCCCTTGGCCCGCCGAATGGCGAAGGAATCCAATCTCGACCTGAACCGCGTGCAGGGCTCCGGCCCGCATGGCCGGATCGTTGCCCGCGATATCGAACAGGCGAAGGTCGGCAAGGCGTTGCGCGCGCCAAGTGGTGCCCCGGCGGCTGCCAGCCTCGTTGCGCCGACGATGTCGGATACGCAAATCCGCTCACTTTACGAGGAAGGTTCGTACGAACTGATTCCGCATGACGGGATGCGGCGCACCATCGCGCAGCGGCTGACGGCCTCGATACAGACCATTCCGCATTTCTACGAAACGATGGACTGCGATATCGGTCGGCTGACGGCCGCGCGCGAGGAGATCAATGCCGCCGCGCCCAAGAACAAGGACGGCAAGCCCGCGTACAAGCTTTCGGTGAATGACTTCGTCATCAAGGCACTGGCACTCGCGCTCCAGCGCACTCCGGACGCCAATGTAAGTTGGACCGAAGCGGGCATGCTCAAGCACAAGCATTCCGACATAGGCGTGGCGGTAGCGTTACCGGGCGGCCTGATCACCCCGATCGTGCGCAACGCCGAGACCAAGTCACTGTCAGCAATCTCAAACGAAATGCGCGATCTGGCCGCACGCGCGCGCGAGCGCAAGCTCAAGCCGCACGAATATCAGGGAGGGACGTCGTCGGTTTCAAACCTCGGCATGTACGGCATCAAGGACTTCACTGCCGTAATCAACCCGCCGCAGTCGACCATTCTGGCGGTCGGCACAGGCGAGGAACGGGCCGTGGTGCGTAATGGCAAGATTGAGGCGGCGATGATCATGAGCGTAACGTTGTCATGCGATCACCGTGCGCTCGATGGCGCTCTTGGCGCCGAACTCATCGGCGCATTCAAAACATTAATCGAGAACCCAGTGATGATGGTGGTTTGATGCCATTGGTTCGCATCGACCTGCGAAAGGGAAAGTCAGCGGCTTACAAGAAGGCGATCGGTGATGCCACCTATCGCGCGATGCGCGAAACATTCGTCGTTCCGGACGAAGACCGTTTCATGGTCGTAACCGAGCACGAAGAGGACGGCTTTTTCTACAGCAAAACTTACCTGAATATAGAGCGCACCGATGACCTGGTATTGATCCAGCTCACCGTGACCAACTCACGAAACGTCGATCAGAAGAAAGCGCTGTTTGCCCGCATCGTCGAATTGCTCGCGCAACAGCCCGGCTTGCGGCCACAGGACGTTTTCATCAATCTCCTTGAAGTGCAGAAAGAGAACTGGTCGTTCGGCAATGGTGTCGCGCAGTACGTAACGTAATGCCTGACTAAGTTCCTTTCGGCGCGTCCGCGGGTTTGAGACCCTTTGCTTTGAACACGGCCTGCGCTTCCGGGGTATGTAGGAAGCGGATCAGCGCGGTGGCTGCCTCGGACTGCTGGCTGTCAGCTCCGGTACCGGCGGCATAGACCGTGATGTTGTTTAGATCGCCGGGCAGCGGACCGACCATGTCGATACCCGCCACCGACATCACCTCAGGTTCCTGCTGGATCGCAAGTTCCGCCTCGTCTGCGACGACGAGGTTGGCCGAATTGCCGCTCGGTGGCGGATGCTTGGTCTTCGCTTTAACCTGATCCGCAATACCCATGCGCTCGAGCAATTTGGCGAAGTAGACGCCACTAGCGCCGCCGGAGGCCGGATCGGAATAGGCGATGGTTTTTGCGTTGAGCAAAGCCTGCTTGAAAGCATCGGGCGTGGAGATGTCGGGCTTGGGGGCACCTTTTTTCACGACCACAGCCATACCTGAGCTCGCGAAGATCGCATCGTTGCCCGCAGTCGCTTTGTTGTCCTTGGTTAGCGCATCGAGGCCTTGCTTCGTCAAAACCATCAGATCCGCGGTTTCGCCTGCCTGCACACGTTTGACCAGGATTGCGGCCGTGGCCCAGGTGATATTGAGCTTGTTGCCGGTCGCCTGCTCGAACTTGGGTGCTAGTTCTTCGAGAGCAGCCTGCACGCCGATAGTACTGAATACTTTGACTTCGGCTGCGGTCACAAGGCCCGCTTGCGCGATCAGAAAGACTGCGATAGCCGCAAGGCGGCCCATTGTCCTGCTCATGACGTCTCCCCTGTTATGGCAGTCATTACATGCCTAATTTGAGCTACATTCAATTGGGGACGCGTCGGAGGCGCATGGGCGTATGGCTGACACGAATTTTGATGTCCTGATCATCGGTTCCGGCCCCGGCGGCTACGTCACGGCCATTCGCGCGGCTCAACTCGGTTTCAAGACGGCGATCGTCGAGCGTGACTATCTCGGCGGCATTTGCCTCAACTGGGGTTGCATCCCGACCAAGGCGCTGCTGCGTTCGGCGGAAGTTTTTCACTACCTTCAGCACGCAAAGAATTACGGCCTGAAGGCCGACAACGTTTCCTACGATGCCAAGGCCGTAGTGCAGCGTTCACGCGGTGTATCAAAGCGCCTCAACGATGGTGTCGGATTCCTCATGAAGAAGAACAAGGTTTCGATCATCTGGGGCGAAGCCACAATCGATGCGCCCGGCAAGATTTCAGTAAAGGCCTCCAAAAGCGAGGCGCCAAAGGGCGCGCTTGGTCCCGGTCAATATCAGGCAAAGCACATCATCATCGCGACGGGCGCTCGACCGCGCGTATTGCCGGGCCTTGAGCCCGACAAAAAGCTGGTGTGGACCTATTTCGAGGCCATGGTTCCCGATCGCGTGCCAAAATCACTGTTGGTGATCGGTTCAGGAGCTATCGGAATCGAGTTCGCATCGTTCTACCGGACGCTCGGCTCGGAAGTGACAGTCGTCGAAGTATTGCCGCAGATACTTCCGGTCGAAGATCAGGAAATTCAGACTTTCGCGCGCAAAAGTTTTGAAAAGCAGGGCATCAAGATCCAGACCAATGCGAAGGTGACCAAGCTCGACAAGAAAGCCGACAGCGTGACCGCAACCATCGAGGAAGGCGGCAAGACTCAGTCGATCACAGTCGAGCGCGTTATCTCGGCTGTTGGTGTCGTCGGCAATATCGAAAACCTTGGGTTGGAAAAGCTCGGCGTCAAAACCGATCGCGGGACCATCGTCGTCGATCATTTCAACAAAACCAATGTTCCGGGAATTTATGCGATCGGAGACGTGTCTGGGCCGCCAATGCTTGCACACAAAGCCGAGCACGAGGGTGTCGTGTGCATCGAGGCGATCAAAGGACTTAATCCTCATCCCATGAACAAGCTCATGATTCCCGGATGCACGTACTGTTCACCGCAAATCGCCTCAGTCGGTCTGACCGAACAGGCAGCGAAAGAAAAGAAGTTGGACGTGCGGGTCGGTCGCTTTCCCTTCGTGGGCAACGGGAAGGCGATCGCGCTCGGAGAAGACCAGGGCTTGGTTAAGGTCATCTTTGACAAGAAGACAGGCCAGCTGCTGGGCGCGCACATGGTCGGCGCGGAAGTTACCGAGCTGATCCAGGGCTACGTGGTCGCGATGAATCTCGAGACCACAGAAGAAGAACTGATGCACACGATCTTCCCGCATCCGACCTTGTCGGAGATGATGAAGGAAGCAGTACTCGATGCCTACGGTCGCGCCCTGAACATTTGATCGGCTATCTGACGTATTTGCGCCAGAGCGCTCCGGCCACGTTGGAATAGTCGTCGGTCCAGGTTCTTACCGTGGGATTGGGCGTGTTCAAGACCCAGGAGCTGTCGTGGGCCAAAGCGCCGATGTCCTCGGCGTTTTGCGCGGAAATTACGACATCAGATGAGAACACGTAGTTTATGTCGTCGGAGTCATCTTTGTCGCGTCTCCAGACCCAGGTCTTGAGCCCGTTGGCGGCCGCAATGCCCTCGACCACGGTGTGCAGTTCGAGGTGCCGGTTTGAGATGTGCATCACAATAACGCCTTGTGGGACGAGCTTGGATTTGTAGAGCGCCATTGCCTCCGTCGTCGCCAGGTGCACCGGAATCGCGTCCGATGAATAAGCGTCGACGATGATGAGGTCGAATTGGTGATCGGGCTCTCTAGCCAAAGTCAGTCTGGCGTCGCCGATCACGATCGACACTTCCGGCGCGCAAGACGACAGGAAAGTGAAACGGTTCGGGTCGCGGGCGATCTCGACCACAGTGGGGTCGATTTCGTAAAAGCGCCACGTTTCACCGGGGGCGCTGAGGCACGCCAGCGTTCCTGTTCCGAGGCCGATAACAGCAACGCGCAGCGGACCACCTTTTCGCACGCGCACCGCCTCGATGGCGCGGCTCATTGCCGACCTGTCGTGATAGTAAGTGATCGGTTTCGGCCGGCCGTTCATCTGCTGACCATCGTCGTCTACGATCTGCTGCGCGCCGTGGATGGTTGATCCGTGCTTGAGAATACGAAAGCGACCGTCGTCGCTTTCGTAGATTTTATGGATGCCGAAAAAGCTGCGCACCGTTTTGGACCGTGTTTCGCTGGTCGGGTAGAGCCAGATCATGGCCAAAGCCATGGCCACAGCGAACGCTGATTTCGGAGGATCGCGGAGAAGAACAAGCGATATGGCGACCAGAGCCAGAATGACGATCTTGAGGAGCTCAGGGTCTTCGTCAAAATCAAAACCAAGCGGACGCGAGAACAGCAAAGCAAGCCCGATTGCTATAGCAACCGGCCAGAACTGCGCGCTGAGCTGCGGCCAGTAGGAAGGAGCGAGCGGCCACAGCAGGCGTTCAAAGAGTTTCCAGGTCTCTTGGCCGAAGGGACGGCATAAGGCAGCCAGGACGGCGAGGATCGGATATTCCGCCACCCAAGAAAATGCGAAGGGTGCCACCAGGCCGGAAAAGAGGCCGCCGATCATCCCGCCGAAAGACAGCGACACGTAAAACGTCGTCAGGTATTGCGGCGCCGGACGTGTCCGCGCGAGCTCGCCGTGACAGGCCAAGGCGATGACAAAAAAAGCCACAAGATGACCGACCAAGCTGTCGAGCAGCGGTATCCAGCCGGCGTAGTAGAGCAGGACGATAATTCCGGCGATCGCGAATGGCTGCAAAAACAGCACTATCCCGTGCGGGATCAATGCGCGCCGCTGAAATACAAGAATCCACGTGAGCAGGTAGAGCGAGAGAGGGATAACCCACAGCAAGGGCGCGGCTGCTATGTCAGTTGAAATATATGCCGTCACTGCAATCAGGAGACCGGATGGCACGGCCGAAATAAGGATCCAGCGGCCGACCACGGCCCAGCTCGGCTTATCGGCGACAACCGTCTTTGCGTGTGCGACGGCGCGGCGCTGGTTGCGAAGCATCAGAACGCCGCAATAGCCAATCAGTGCAATCAAAACCAGAAAACCGATACTCCATAGTCGGCTTTGCGCCTGCAGGGTGAAGACCGGCTCGAACAGGACCGGATAAGTCAGCAGCGCGAGAAAACTGCCGATGTTGGACGCCGCGTACAGAAAGTAAGGGTCCTCCGCATCGCGGTGCCGGGTCCGGGCAAACCACGCCTGCATGAGCGGATTGTTCGCAGCTAGCGCGAAGAACGGCAAACCGATCGACACTGTGAATAAACCAAGCAGCCAGAAAGGTGCAGCACCGCTCGTGGGAGGCGTTCCCCAAACATCCCCGATCGAAAGCGGAAGAGTGAAGGCAGCGGCAACCAGGAGAGCAAGATGGACGGCGACGGGCGCGTACCGATTGCGTGAACTCATCAAAATGTGCGCGTAGGCATACCCTGCGAGCAACATCGACTGGAAGAAAACCATCGCGACCGACCAAACGGATGTCGAGCCGCCGAGCCGCGGCAGCACCATGCGCGTAAACATCGGTTGGACGCCGAACAGAAGTAAGGCGCTCAGGAATACTGCGACGGTGTAAACACCGAGGATAAGTGCATTGCCGCTCGTTCTTGAACGTCGTCTTGGCGTTTTCGTCACGGTATTAGTGGGGACGGCCCAGAGGGCGGAGAGCCGGAGAGCACTCGCATTTCGGCGCCAGTTGTATAGATTTCCGACTCGTGCCGCACCTTAATTCGGGAGAAGACCATGGGCGTCATCGCCTGGATCCTCATCGGATTGCTTGCCGGATGGCTTGCCACGCAGATTCTCGGCGGGCGCGGAGGCTTGTTATATAATCTTGCCGTCGGACTCGTGGGCGCAATCGTTGGCGGTTTCCTTTTCGAAAAATTACGTCTCGAGGTCGTGCCGGACTTCTGGGGTAATTTGATTACCGCAACAATCGGCGCCATCGTATTTCTTTTGATCTGGCGCGCGATCCGAAAAGCATAGCCCCATGACCTTGCGGGGACCCGCCCGCAGCCGTAAGTAGAAGTGATGGCTGTTGTCCTTGATCTCGTGAACAATCCGCGTCCGCGCCACCCGGAAAAGGCGCACAAACCGGATTTACCAGTTCTGCCGAAGCCAGATTGGATTCGCGTCAAGGCGCCGGTCTCGGCGGGCTATTTCGCCACGCAAAAGCTCATGCGGGAAAACGCGCTGCACACCGTGTGTGAGGAGGCGGGTTGCCCGAATATCGGCGAGTGTTGGGAAAAAAAGCACGCCACCTTCATGATCATGGGCGACACTTGCACCCGCGCCTGCGCTTTCTGCAATGTCAAAACGGGCCTTCCAGGCGCGCTCGATTCCGATGAACCGGCACGCGTTGCGGAGGCAACGGCGAAGCTCGCACTCGCCCATATCGTGGTCACCTCGGTCGACCGCGATGATCTCGCCGACGGCGGAGCTCAGCATTTCGCCGACACCATCCGTGCCATCCGCTCACGCTGCCCGCAAACCACCATCGAGGTTCTGACGCCGGATTTCCTACGCAAGGACGGAGCACTCGAGGTGGTCGTTGAAGCCCGACCCGACGTGTTCAACCATAACTTGGAAACGGTGCCTTCGCTTTACCTGACCGTGCGACCTGGCGCGCGTTATTTTCAGTCGCTGCGACTGTTGCAACGTGTCAAGGAGATGGATCCGTCAATGTTCACCAAATCCGGCATCATGGTCGGTCTGGGTGAAGAGCGAAACGAGATCCTCCAAGTCATGGACGATCTTCGTTCGGCACAAGTCGACTTCCTTACCGTCGGACAATATCTCCAGCCGACTCGCAAGCACCACGAAGTCAAGCGCTTCATGCCGCCGGACGAGTTCAAAAGCCTTGAAGCCATTGCGTACAGCAAGGGCTTCCTGATGGTCGCTGCTTCGCCTTTGACCCGGTCGTCGCATCATGCAGGCGAGGACTTTGCGCGACTGAAAGCCGCGCGGGCTGCTCGCTAAGACGCTCAATGCCCCAGTTCTCCACGAAGCGTCGCGTCCATCACGCCGCCACCGACATGTTCGACCTGGTGGCGGACGTTGATAAGTATCCGCAGTTCGTTCCTTTGTGCAGCGCGCTTACAGTCAAGAGTCGCGCTGAGAAGGATGGGAAAACGATTCTCGTTGCGGATATGACCGTCGCTTACAAGATCATTCGCGAAACGTTTACGAGCCGCGTCACGTTGGAGCGGCAAGGCCTCAAGATTCTGGTCGAATATCTCAACGGTCCATTCAAACGAATGCAGAATCGCTGGACTTTTTATCCCGTCGAGGCAAAAACCTGCGACGTTGAGTTTTTTATCGACTACGAATTCAGAAGCCGAACGCTCGCTCTGCTGATGGGGGCGATGTTCGACGCAGCTTTCCGGCGTTTTGCCGTTGCTTTCGAACAGAGGGCAGATGAAATTTACGGCCGCTAGCTTTTTCGTGCTGGCGTCCGGGGCTCTTCTTTTTCGGCCAGTTCCTGAAGCATCGCCAAGGCCTGCAGGACGGATTCTCGTCTTACGTTTGCGCGACCGATGTCACCGTATTTGCGGTCGTGAGCGATGAGGCGGCCGCTGCGTGACGCAGCGCAGAAATAGACAAGCCCGATGGGCTTTCCGCGGACCGCGCCCGTCGGTCCTGCGATTCCGGTAGTCGAGATAGCAAGATCGACCGAGGCGTGCGCCAACGCCCCTTTGGCCATTTCCTCGGCGCATTCGGTGCTCACCGCGCCATAGACTTCGATCGTTGCCCGGCGTCACGCCCAGCATCTGCTGTTTCGCCTCATTGGAATAGGTCACAAAGCCGCGGTCGAGAACCACTGACGAACCGGGAATTTCGCTGAGCGTCGCGGCCACCAAGCCACCCGTACAGGACTCGGCTGTTGCGAGCGTCAGCTTTTTTGATTTGCAAAGCTCCAATAAGGCCTCAGCTGCGACGAGCAATTTCTTGTCCGACATCATTTGCCCCACGGGAGGCGGACCGTTGCCGTTGCATAAGCGACAATACCTTCACCGCGACCGGTGAAGCCGAGCTTTTCGCTGGTCGTTGCCTTCACGGCCACGCGCTCCGTATCAATGCGCGCAAGCCTGGCGATGTTCGCGCGCATTGTGTCGCGATGGGCGGATATGCGTGGGAACTCACAGACGATCGTCAGATCGAGATGCGCAATAAGGCCACCACGTGCGCGCACACGATCCACTGCGAAAACAAGAAATCTGTCGGAAGACGCACCTCGCCATTGCGGATCGGTTGGCGGAAAATGCGCGCCAATGTCGCCGTCAGCGAGCGCGCCAAGAATGGCATCGGTGAGCGCATGAAGTGCAACGTCAGCATCGGAGTGCCCAGTGAGAGCTTTATCGCAAGGAATTCGGATGCCCCCCAGGGTAACATGATCGCCCGGTCCGAACGCGTGCACATCAAAGCCGGAGCCGGTGCGCACATCACCGAGTGAAGCCGACTGGATAGCCTCTGCGCGTGCGAAATCATCCGGAGTGGTGAGCTTGATGTTGCCGGGTTCGCCTTCAAATACGTTGACCTTCATGCCTACCCACTCTGCGAGCGACGCGTCATCGGTGAAATCGTCGCGACCCTGCTCGGCTGCATGCCGATGAGCTTTGAGCAGGGCCGGAAAGGCAAACGCCTGGGGCGTTTGTACCAGTCGAATGGAAGCGCGATCGAGCGTTGTTTCAATCATTCCCGTCCGATCGATGCGCTTGACCGTATCGGTCACTGGAAGTCCGGGGATCGCTGCTCCGGTTTTCTCTGCAGCTGCGATGGCGCGTGCAATTAGTTCTGAACTGGCAAATGGCCTCGCCGCGTCGTGGATCAACACGATGTCAGGCTTTCGCGGTTCCAGGGCCTCGAGGCCGGCCCGCACCGACGCCTGACGCGTGGCACCCCCCGAAACGGGAGGGAGGATGTCCATACCGTCCGTCAGCGTGCGAACAAATGCTAGATCATCCGGTCGTATCACCGGCTGTATCAAGGAAACTGCGGGAACGCCGGTAAAGGCGGAGAGGGCGCGTTGGAGCAGCGTATCTCCCCCGATGCGGCGGAATTGCTTGGGAAGATCGCCACCCGCCCGTACGCCCTGTCCAGCGGCTACAACGATGGCTGCGACACGCGCCATTTGCTTCTCCTTGATATCGCCCTGCTTTAGCGCTTTCCGGGCGGTGCGGGAACGCAGTAACCACTATCCAGAATGAACAGTTTTTTGCATTGCAGCACTTGCGCTGCGGAGCAAAATGGCTAATCTGTGAGCAATAAAAGGGACAGCCTAAATGGTAGGCACGAAGCCTGCGGTGGAGAAAACCAACTATTTCATCGGCGATCCGCTCGCCATTGGGCCTGTCGTGGTTCCAAATCGCGTCGTTTTGGCCCCGATGTCGGGCATTACCGACGCGCCTTTCCGTCGGCTCGCAGAGCGGCTCGGTGCCGGGCTGGTGGTATCGGAGATGACGGCTTGCGCCGGCCTGGCGCGCGGGGAGCGCGAGGCCAGCGTTCGCAGTGAGGGTGCCGGAATAGGGATCCACGCCGTTCAGCTCGCGGGGTGCGAGCCGCAATGGATGGCCGAAGGCGCCCGCATCGCAGAGGCACAGGGCGCCGACATCATCGACATCAACATGGGCTGCCCTTCCAAGCAGGTTACCAACGGAGCTGCGGGTTCGGCGCTGATGCGCGATCTCGATCATGCCTTGAGCTTGATCGAGGCGACGGTGTCGGCCGTACGCGTGCCGGTCACGCTGAAGATGCGGCTCGGTTGGGACACTTCCACCATCAACGCGCCCGTGCTTGCGCGGCGTGCGGAAGCCGCCGGCATCAAATTGATTACCGTGCACGGCCGCACACGGTGTCAATTCTTCGACGGACGAGCTGACTGGCGCGCGGTCCGAGCGGTCAAACAATCTATTTCAATACCCGTCGTCGTAAATGGCGACATCCAGACATGCGCAGATGCCGTTACGGCGCTGGTCGATTCCGACGCCGATGCAGTCATGATCGGACGCGCCGTTCAGGGCCGGCCATGGTTGCCCGGTCAGATCGCGCGATACTTTGCAACGGGGGCACGCAGCGGGACGCCGTCACTTGCCGAACAATTCAATCTGATCGATGCGCTGTATGACGAAATGCTGAACCATCACGGGCTGACGATCGGCCGCCGTCATGCCCGAAAGCATCTGGGTTGGGCCCTCAATGCGGCGGCCGTCACTGCCGAAGCGTCGGCCGAGCTGCTCAAGCATCATCGCAATCGCGTGCTGACCGCCGAGGAGCCAAAACGAGCGCGGCAGATGTTGGCCGAGGCTTTTGACGATTTCGGTCTAAGGCTTGCAGCATGACGCGCGCTCAAGCCATCTCTGCAATCGTACATACTCCGGCTGATGCGATGCTGCATGCGCTTCCGCATCCGGTGATCATGGTGGCGCCCGATGGAAAGATCGCTGACGCCAACGTAGCCGCCGAACAATTTTTTGATGCGTCGACATCCATGTTGCGCCGGCATTCGTTGCGCGAGCTTGTGCCGTTTGGTTCGCCCTTGCTGACCTTGATCGAGCAAGTGCGCCATCGCGGTGCGGCCGTCAACGAATACAAAGTCGATCTGGCCACGCCGCGAAATCCGGGCGAGCGGCTTGTCGACCTGTACGTGGGTCCGCTTCCCGAATATCCGGAACACGTCATCGTCATGCTGCAGGAACGCACCATCGCCGACAAGATGGACAGGCAACTGACGCATCGCGGTGCGGCGCGTTCGGTGATCGCGTTGGCCGCCATGCTTGCTCACGAAATCAAAAATCCTTTGTCCGGCATTCGCGGCGCTGCGCAACTCCTCGAGCAATCCGCAGTCGACGACGATCGGCCGCTCACGAAGCTGATCTGCGACGAAACCGACCGTATCGTGAAGCTTGTCGATCGCATGGAAGTCTTCGCGGACGAACGTCCGATAGACCGCGAGCCGGTGAATATCCACGTGATCTTGGACCACGTGAAGCGGCTCGCTCAGTCGGGATTTGCGCGGCACATCAAGTTCACCGAGGACTACGACCCTTCGCTGCCGCCAGTTCTCGCCAATCGCGACCAACTCGTTCAGGTCTTTCTCAACCTGCTCAAGAACGCCGCAGAGGCCATAGGCGAGGGCGCGAGCGACGGCGAAATTCAGCTAACCACGGCGTTTCGTCCCGGTGTGCGTCTGTCTGTGCCTGGCAGCAAGACACGCGTTTCCCTGCCGCTCGAGTTCTGCGTCAAAGATAACGGGCCGGGCGTCCCCGAAGAACTGATGCCGCATTTGTTCGACCCCTTCGTCACGACAAAACAGAGCGGCAGTGGTCTTGGTCTGGCGTTGGTCGCCAAGATTGTGGGCGACCATGGCGGCATCATCGAGTGTGAATCGCAACCGCGGCGGACAACCTTTCGCGTCCTCATGCCCATCTACAGCGGTGACGGAAATGTCGCCGATGACGCATCGCCGATCCCCAATTCGTGAGACAAGATATGCCGACTGGAAGCATTCTGGTTGCCGACGACGACGCCGCGATCCGCACGGTGCTCAATCAAGCGCTTTCCCGTGCCGGTTACGAAGTGCGGTCAACCGGCAACGCCGCGACCCTGTGGCGATGGATCACGCAAGGCGACGGCGATCTGGTCATCACCGACGTCGTCATGCCGGACGAAAATGCATTCGATCTGATTCCGCGCATTCGCAAAGCGCGTCCTGACCTGCCAATCGTCGTCATGAGCGCGCAGAATACTTTCATGACGGCGATCCGTGCCTCCGAGCGAGGCGCCTACGAATATCTGCCTAAGCCTTTCGACCTGAAAGAACTGATCGGCATTGTCGGCCGTGCGCTGTCGGAACCGAAGGAACCACGCGCGGCAACTCCTAAAAGCGAAGAATTTGAGGGAATCCCACTGGTCGGCCGATCACCGGCCATGCAGGAAATTTACCGTGTGCTCGCGCGATTGATGCAGACCGACCTGACCGTGATGATCTCGGGGGAGTCCGGCACAGGCAAGGAGTTGGTGGCGCGCGCGTTACATGACTATGGGAAACGGCGCGCGAGTGGGTTCGTCGCGATCAACATGGCGGCAATTCCGAGAGATTTGATCGAATCCGAACTGTTCGGGCATGAGAAGGGCGCTTTCACAGGCGCCAACAGCCGCAGTGCAGGCCGTTTCGAGCAGGCGGAAAGCGGAACGCTTTTTCTGGATGAAATCGGCGACATGCCCATGGAGGCACAGACGCGTTTGCTGCGCGTGCTCCAACAGGGAGAATACACTACCGTTGGTGGCCGTACGCCCATCAAGAGCGACGTCCGGATCATAGCCGCAACCAACAAAGACCTTCGGCTTTTGATCCAGCAAGGTCTGTTCCGGGAGGACCTGTTCTTCCGGTTGAATGTCGTTCCTTTGCGATTGCCGCCGCTTCGCGAGCGCACTGAAGACATTGCCGACCTCATCCGCCACTTCTTCGCGCAAGCGCAGCGGGAGGGGTTGCCACCAAAGCAAATCGATCAGGCCGGGCTCGATCGTCTCAAGCGACACCGCTGGCCCGGCAATGTTCGCGAACTCGAGAATCTGGCTCGCCGGTTGGCCGCACTCTACCCACAGGAGACAATCACGGCCGCGGTGATCGATGCAGAACTGGCGCAGCCTGCGCTTCCCATTGGAAGCGAGGAGCCGCGCGGAGACGACAATCTCTCCGGCGCGGTCGAGCGCCACCTAGCAGCCTATTTCGCGGGTTTCGAAGATGGGTTGCCGCCTGCCGGGCTCTACCATCGTATTCTGCGTGAGGTCGAATACCCATTGCTCACGGTGGCCTTGGCCGCGACCCGGGGAAACCAGATCCGTGCGGCGGATCTGCTGGGTCTTAACCGCAACACTTTGCGCAAGAAAATACGCGATCTCGACATTCAGGTGTTTCGCGGCGGCAACTGAAAAGACCCCGCAATATGGCCTTTGCGCCGCGGATTTGTCGCAATTCGGCAACATTGTTGTATAAAAGCATCAGTGCCGGGGAGGGCCTGAGCCCTTTGACCTTGTCCAATTGGGCAGGTGCTCCCTGTGTCCTGCCGCCGGGGGCCCATGACCGTCGAACAAGCCGCTACTGCCGAAACAGCACTGGCCGCCGCTCCCGCCAAACGGAGTGAATTGCGCGTTGTCGGTCCGGTGGTGGTTGGGCTCGCACTGCTCTCGGCTTTTATCACCTTCATCGTCCTCGCCGACCTGACGCCCGTCTCACCCACGCACAACGTCGTCGTGACCTTGTTGCTTGTGAATGCGGTGACAGTGCTCCTGCTGCTCAGCATCATCCTGCGCGAGGTGTGGCAAGTGATACAGGCGCGGCGCAGCGGTCGCGCCGCCGCGCGTCTGCACGTCCGGATCGTCGGCCTGTTCTCGGTTATCGCCGCCGTCCCCGCAATCCTCGTGGCGATTGTCGCAAGCGTTACTCTCGACCGCGGTCTCGACAGGCTGTTCTCAACGCGTACACGCTCTGCCGTCGAAAACTCTCTCATCGTCGCGGAAGCCTACCTGCGCGACCACGCCCAGTTCGTACGTTCGGACATAATGATCACGGCGTTCGAAATTGCGCGCAGCAAATCAGTCTTCGAGCAGGACCCTGACAAACTTCGCCAATTTCTGACTTTCCAGGCGGCAGCCCGCGGCTTGGGCGCCGCGATCGTGATCGACAAGGATCTCAAGGTCATCGCGCGAGCGAACGTCAACACTAGTCAGACCTTCGCGCTGCCACCACGCGACGCCCTCGCTCATATCACCGCCAAGGAGCCACAAATCGTCTTGTTGCCCGACGCTAACTATGTTGCGGCGATCATCAAGCTCGAACAATTCGACGACACATATCTCTATGTGACGCGGCTTCTCGACCCGCGGGTCGTACCTCAACTGCAGGTGACGCGCGCAAGCGTCACCGAATATGCTGCGCTTGAGTCACGTCGCCTCGGTGTGCAGGTCGCATTCGCTTTGATGTACACCGTGATCGCGCTGATCGTGCTTCTCTCGGCGGTCTGGATCGGATTTAACTTTGCTAACAGGCTTGTTGCGCCGATCCGCCGTCTCATCGGTGCAGCCAACGCCGTATCAGCCGGGAATCTTTACGTTCGCGTTCCGGTGCGTCAGGCCGAGGGCGATCTCGCGCACCTCGGCGAAACGTTCAATCGCATGATCCAGGAATTGCGTACGCAGCGTGATGACATCATGCACGCGCGCGACGTCATGGACAGTCGCCGGCGTTTTACCGAAGCGGTCCTCTCGGGGGCCAGCGCCGGTGTCATTGGCGTCGACGGCAACGGAAAGGTGAGCATCCTGAACCGTTCCGCAGAAAAGCTGATCGGGCGGACAGAAGGCGAGGCTCTCGGGCAGCCTTTGACGGAAGTGCTGCCCGAACTAGTGGGAACCATGGCGGCGGTTCAATCAGGGGCTTCCCCGCAAGATCAAATCACCGTCAGCCGCAACAACCGCGAGCGGAATTTGTCGGTGCGGGTCACGAGCGAACAATCAGGCGACTCCGACCGTGGCTATGTCGTGACCCTCGACGATATTACGGAACTGGTCGCCGCCCAACGCACATCGGCATGGGCCGACGTCGCGCGCCGCATCGCGCACGAGATCAAAAATCCTCTTACGCCCATTCAGTTGTCTGCTGAACGCCTGCGTCGCAAATACGGAAAAATGATTGAAGAAGACCGCGGCGTTTTCGAACAGTGCACTGACACCATCGTCCGACAGGTCGACGATATAAGACGGATGGTCGATGAGTTCTCTCATTTCGCACGTATGCCCAAGCCGGTGCTCGCCAACGAAAATATGGCCGATACTGTGCGGCAAGCAGTGTTCCTGATGCGCGTCGGCAATTCGGAAATCGACATCAATGTCGACATTAACGAAGATCCGATGCCGGCGCGTTTTGACCGGCGTTTGATTTCGCAAGCGCTGACCAACACCATCAAAAACGCAACCGAGGCGATTGCAGCAGTCCCTCCCGGCGAACTCGGCAAAGGTGCGATCCAGGTCAACGCGGCGCGGGAAGGCGAGGATATCGTGATTGATATCATCGACAACGGCATCGGTCTGCCAAAGGAAAATCGCAGCCGGCTGCTCGAGCCCTATGTCACGACGCGTGAGAAGGGCACTGGGCTCGGGCTTGCCATCGTGGGACGCATTGTTGAGGAGCACGGCGGCACGATCGAACTGCGCGATGCCGCCGAGAAAATCGCGGGCCAACGGGGAGCCTGGGTGCGGATGCGGATCGCCGCCGCCGGCAAAACCGATGTGGCAGAGCCAGAAAAGCAAAAGATCGTAAGCGAGTAGCACCATGGCCAACGAAATCTTGATAGTCGACGACGAGGCCGATATCCGCGATTTGGTTGCCGGCATCCTGCAGGACGAGGGCTACACTACGCGTACCGCCCGCAACAGCGATGATGCCTTGTCTGCGATCGCAACCCGTCGACCGAATTTGGTCTTCCTGGATATCTGGCTGCAAGGCAGCAAGCTCGACGGCCTGCAATTGCTCGACAGCGTGAAGCAGGAGCACGCCGAACTTCCGGTCGTGATGATTTCGGGTCACGGCAACATCGAGACCGCGGTCGCCGCTATCAAGCACGGCGCATACGACTTCATCGAGAAGCCGTTCAAGGCTGACCGCCTGGTTCTGGTTGCCGACCGCGCATTGGAAAATTCCCGCCTCAAGCGCGAGGTCAAGCAACTCAAGCAGCTTGCGCCGCAGCTATCCACGCTCGTCGGCCGTTCGGCAACTGTTGGACAATTGCGTCAGGCGATCGAACGCGTAGCGCCGACGAATAGCCGTGTACTCGTCGTCGGACCATCGGGGGCGGGCAAGGAGCTCGCAGCTCGAACACTTCATCAGCTGTCCGGCAGGGCAAGCGGCCCATTTGCCGTTATCAACGCAGCCGCAATCACGCCGGAGCGTATGGAAATAGAACTGTTTGGGGTCGATCAGTCCAACGGCTCGGAAGGACGCAAGCCCGGCGCTCTCGAAGAAGCGCATGGAGGAACTCTGTTCATCGACGATATCGCTGATCTGCCTCGTGAAACCCAGAACAAGATTTTGCGTGTCCTCGTTGATCAGACGTTCCAGCGCGTCGGCGGAAGCGCGAAAATAGCCGTCGATGTTCGCATCGTGTCGTCAACGGCGCGGAATCTCGAGACGCTGATTGCCGAAGGCAAATTTCGCGAAGACCTGTATCATCGGCTTGCGGTCGTTCCGATCCGCGTACCGCCCTTGGCCGAACGGCGCGAGGACATACCCGACCTCGTTGACTATTTCATGGACCAGATTTCGCAGGCGACGGGATTGCCGAAACGGCGCATCGGCGAGGATGCAATGGCAGTCCTCCAATCGCACAACTGGCCGGGTAATGTCAGGCAACTGCGCAACAACATCGAGCGATTGATGATCCTCGCAGGCGGGGATCCTGAGGCGGTGATGAATGCCAGCATGTTACCACCGGACGTCGGCTCGATGGTGCCGAGCATGCCGAACGGCAACGGCGGCGAGCACCTGATGGGTCTGCCATTGCGTGACGCCCGCGAAGTCTTCGAACGGGAATATTTGGTCGCTCAGATCAGCCGCTTTGGCGGCAATATTTCGCGGACCGCCGAGTTCGTTGGCATGGAGCGCTCGGCTTTGCATCGCAAGCTCAAGGCACTCGGAATAGACTAGCGTTTCCATGTCACGCATCGCATACGTCAACGGCCGCTATTTGCCTCGGGACGCCGCCAAGGTGCCTGTAGAGGACCGCGGATATCAGTTTGCGGACGGTGTCTACGAAGTTTGCGAGGTCAAAGGCGGACACCTCGTCGATGAACGTCGTCACATGGCCCGACTAGAACGCTCACTCGGCGAATTGCGGATCGCGCGTCCTATGTCACACGCTGCCCTTGCAGTCGTGCTGCGCGAAACAATCAGGCGCAACCGTGTCCGCGATGGCATCGTCTATGTTCAGGTCACGCGTGGCGTGGCGAGACGGGATTTTCCTTTTCCTCCTGCCGGCACACGGCCCTCTTTGGTGGTTACGGCGCGCAATAGCGATCAAAAGTCTCTTGAGGACGTTGCGGCCGAGGGAATAGCGGTTGTCACGGTGCCTGACATCCGTTGGAAGCGCGTGGACATCAAATCCGTCTCGTTGTTGCCGAATGTGTTGGCAAAACAGGCCGCCCGGGAGCAGGGAGCGCGCGAAGCGTGGCTTGTCGACAGCCAGGGTCGCATCACCGAAGGCGGATCGTCGAATGCGTGGATCGTGAGCCGCGACGGCGTCCTGATTACGCATCCGCTCGGGAGCGACATTCTGCCCGGAATCACACGGTCGGTTGTGATCGACGCAATCAAGGCGCAGGGGCTTGCGTTCGAGGAACGCATTTTCACGGTTGAAGAAGCCTACGCCGCGCGTGAAGCCTTCATCACGTCTGCCAGCCAGACCGTATTGCCCGTTGTCAGCATCGACGGCCGCCCGGTCGGCAACGGCGCCCCGGGGCTGATCGCAACAGGGTTGCGGCGCGACTATCACCAATATGCCGAGGTCAGCGACTAGGTCGGGGCTCGGGTTCCGTGGTACGACATTTGTTGGCCGGAGCCGCTGCTAAAAATACGTAAAACTCCTTTTTATTCAATATATTAATATCGTCTCTCTGAACTTACGCTTGCGCCCGAAGGGCACCTGCAATCTAATAGTGGTCCCCCGAGCCTCGTACCGCTTTGCGAGGGGTAAAGCGGCGCATGCTCCTACCTCGCATGCGGAAGGACTTGGGCAACGAAGGTCTCGCGCGCTAGACGCGAGCAAAAACTGGAAAACGGCAATGGCAGCCGATCGTGCGCAAAATCTTCAAGACACCTTCCTCAATCACGTCCGCAAAAGCAAAATCCCACTCACCATTTTTCTGGTGAATGGGGTCAAATTACAGGGCGTGGTGACCTGGTTCGACAATTTCTGCGTGCTGTTGCGACGGGATGGACATTCCCAGCTCGTCTACAAGCACGCAATTTCGACCATCATGCCGGGTCACCCCATCCAACTCTTCGAAGGGGCTGACGAGCCGCCGGCAGGAGACAAGGCCTGATTGGAAGTACGCCATCGCAATCAGCGTGCTGATCTGCTGAGCCCGACTGTGTCGGGTGTCGAGACCGGCCGGGCGATCGTCATTGAGCCATGGCTTAAGAAGGCGCCCGTTAAGGGCGCGATACGCTCGTCGTCCCACGAGCGAACGCCGGAGGCTCGCCTTGAGGAGGCGGTCGGTCTGGCACGGGCCATCGACCTGACTGTGGTCGAGGCGGGGCTGGTCACGCTCAGCGAAATTCGGCCTGCGACCTATATCGGTAAAGGCAAAGTCGACGAGATTGCCGGGCTCGCAAAAAGCCTGTCCGCGTCGGTCGTGGTCATGGACTGCCCTGTCTCGCCGGTCCAACAACGCAATCTCGAGAAGGCGTGGAACACCAAGGTCATCGACCGTACAGGACTGATCCTTGAAATATTTGGGCGCCGCGCGCGTACGCGCGAGGGCGCGCTGCAGGTCGAGCTGGCGCATCTCACCTACCAAAAAAGTCGCCTGGTCCGCTCATGGACGCATCTTGAGCGGCAACGCGGCGGTTTCGGCTTTCTCGGCGGACCGGGCGAGACACAAATTGAAGCGGATCGACGCGTCATCGAAGAGCGCATCGCGCGCATCGAAGGGGAGCTTGATAAGGTCAAGCGTACGCGCAAGCTGCACCGCGACAGTCGCAAGCGTGTGCCTTATCCGATTGTTGCGCTTGTCGGCTACACCAACGCGGGCAAATCGACGCTTTTCAACCGGATGACTACTGCAAGCGTGCTTTCGGCCGACATGTTGTTTGCCACGCTGGATCCAACCTTGCGCGCCGTCGAGCTGGCCCATGGCGCGCGTGTTATTCTCTCCGATACGGTCGGGTTTATCTCCGATCTGCCGACGATGCTGGTGGCGGCCTTCCGTGCCACGCTTGAAGAAGTGATCGAAGCGGACGTGATCTTGCACGTCCGCGATGTCTCCCACGAAGACTCCGAAGCACAGTCTCACGACGTGGGGAAAATTCTCGCCGAACTCGGCATTGAGCCGGACGATCTGCGTCTGCTTGAGGTTTGGAACAAGATCGATCGGCTGGGCGCGGACCAGCGTGTGCGAATTTTCAATTTCGCCGAGCGTCAGCAGCATCGGCGCCACCCACTTCTTGTCTCAGCGTTGAGCGGGGAGGGGATTGATAATTTGCGTGCCGCTATAGAAGCGCGGCTTGGAGAAGCGCGACAGACTCTCCAGTTGTTGCTCGATCCTTCGGACGGAGCAGGCCTGAGTTGGCTCTATCGCCATTCGGAAGTCTTGTCTCGTCAAATGCGAGATGACGGACGCTTGGAGCTCAGCGTGCGCGCTGACGCGAAGAACGCAGAAATCGTGAAGCACAAATATCCGGGGACGACAGAGGTCAAACCGCCGATCTAGGTCCGGCATGGAGTGTCCGCTTTGAAGTCCTGACATTCCATTTGACGGCGAATTTACCAGTGCTAGCCTTCGAGGAGCTCTGCCTCGCAGCAAGACTCAACGGCAATTATCGAGGGCGGAAACCATGAACGTAGCCTCGTCAGCCGTCTTAGCAACCGAGCCTGTCACCTCCGAAGGCGTCGTCGCGGCCAGCGTTTATGTTGAAGGCCGGCGGGTCACCAATATAGCCATTGATGAAGCCTCGAGTTGGCGCAGCCGGCCGGGCCATGTGGTGTGGATCGGGCTGCATGAGCCGGACATGGCACTCTTGACCAGTGTGCAACGGCAATTCCAGCTGCACGATCTCGCCATTGAAGACGCGGACCACGCCCATCAGCGACCAAAGATCGAACAATATGGCGACGGGCTGTTCATCGTGGCGCGCACCGCTCAATTGGTTGGCGAGAGCATCGCATTCGGCGAAACCCATCTGTTCGTAGGCGAGGGGTATCTTGTTTCGGTTCGTCACGGCGCATCAACGTCCTACACGCCGGTGCGCGAACGCTGCGAAAGTTGCCCCAGGTCGCTGGCTCGAGGCGAGGACTACATCCTCTACGCCATTCTCGATTTCATCGTCGACAACTACTCGCCCGTGCTCGAAACCATTCATGAGGAAGTCGAAGCCATGGAGGCGCTTGTGCTGGCAAGCGCGATGACTCGGGCGCAAATCGAACGGTTGTACCTGCTGCGACGCGATCTGTTGCGCCTGCGAAATGCTATCGGCCCCCTCGTGGAAGTCTGCCGAAGACTTGAGCATGACAATCTGCCGATGGTGCGGCCTACCATGCAGCCGCTGTTCCGTGACGTCACAGATCACGTCCGGACGATTCAGGAGCACATCGATTCGCTTCGAGAAGTCCTTGCATTTGCCTTTGAGGCCAGCCTTCTGGTCGGCCAGGCTCAGGAGACCGTGGTCTCCAAGAGGCTAGCCTCGTGGCTTGCCATCATTGCAGTCCCGACCGCAATCGCGGGTATCTACGGCATGAACTTCAAGAACATGCCGGAACTGCAATGGGAATATGGTTATTTCACCGTCATCGGATTGATTCTGGTTACTTGTGCCACGTTGTTCTGGCGGTTCCGGCGCGCCGGATGGTTGTGAGTTCGGAGCCAGTTACTCGTCTCACCGTTTGTTCTTCTTCTCGGCAGCCTTCGCCTCGTTCCACAATTCATCCATCTCAGCGAGGGTTGCGCTCTGTGGCTTCTTGCCACACTGCGCCAGCGCCCGTTCAATCGACGCGAAGCGACGCTCGAATTTCAGGTTCGTTTCCCGCAGTAAGCCTTCAGGATCGGCATCGAGATGGCGTGCGAGATTGACCACCGCAAACAGAAGGTCACCGACTTCGGCAGCCACGCGGCTCGTGTCATTACCATCGAGCTCTGCCTCGATCTCATCCGCCTCTTCGCGGATCTTGGCCAGGACTGCACGCGGATCGTTCCAATCGAAGCCGACCCGCCCCGCCTTGTCCTGGAGTTTCAGGGCACGGGTTAACGCGGGCAGGGCGACCGGGACCCCGGACAAAGCCCCGCTCGGCGTCTTGTCGACACGCTCGGACTTCTCCTGGGCCTTGATGCGCTCCCAGAGGCCCTCCACCGCTTTGGCGGTCTTTCCTTCGGCGTCGGCAAAAACGTGCGGATGACGACGGACCAATTTGGCGGTGATGGTCTCTACGACGTCGGCAAAATCAAAGGCGCCTTGTTCCTGCGCCATGCGTGCGTGAAATACAACCTGCAGAAGCAGATCGCCGAGCTCGTCCTTTAAACCATCCAGGTCGTCGCGGGCGATCGCGTCGGCAACCTCATAGGCTTCCTCGAGCGTATAGGGCGCGATGGTGCGAAAATTCTGTTCGAGGTCCCACGGACAGCCCGAGCCCGGCGTCCGCAGCGCCGCCATGATTTCAATTAGTCGGGAGATATCGCGTGAGGACTTCACCGGGCGCTCGACGTGCGGGGCTGGGCTCGCTAGCAGCGGCAGACCGTAGCAAAGCCTGTCTGCCACGGCGATAAAAACACACGATTCGCATAAGACATATTATGGAATATCTCTAATAGCCCCAGCAAACACGGTCACAAATGATCGGCAGAGTTGCGATAAGGCGGCGTGGCGTGCTCAGGTGCGCTTCAGGATGGCCGTGAAGGTCATCTGGTCGTAAGCGGGCTCGATCGATGGCGGCAATTGCCCGCGCAGCGCTTCGTAGTCCAGGTCGCTGTGCAGGTTGGTCAGGATGGCGCGCTTGGGCTTGATGCGAGCGATCCAATCCAGGGCCTCCTCGAGATTGAAATGGCTTGGGTGTGGGTTCTTGCGAAGCGCGTCCACGATCCAGACGTCGAGGCCAGCGAGCGCGCCTATGCTTTCACCAGGCAGCCTTTTGATGTCGGCCGAATAGGCGACGTTGCCGAAACGGAAACCGAGTGACGGAATGTCTCCGTGGTTCTGCAGGACAGGCAGCACTTCGATTGAGCCACCCTGCCCATCGATCGTGACCGGACGACCGGGCACAAGGCGCTTCTCATTTGCGATGGGCGGGTAGTCGCTGCCGGATGGCGTAGCGAAACAGTATCCGAAGCGAGCGAGAATGGCGCTCGAGGTCGGCTCGTCAAGATAAACGTCAACGCGGCGACGCTTGTTAACGAATAGGGGTCGCAGATCGTCAATGCCGTGCGTGTGGTCGGCGTGCTCATGCGTGATGACCACGCCGTCAAGCCAATCGACCTCGGAATCGAGAAGTTGCGTACGCAGGTCCGGCGAGCAATCGACCAGAACACGCGTGCGCTGCCCTTGGCCGTTTATGCGCTCGACCAGCAGTGAGCAACGACGGCGCCGATTTTTCGGATTGTTCGGATCGCAGGAGCCCCAGCCCAGCGCGACCCGCGGCACACCCATCGAAGAACCGCACCCTAGAATCGTAAAGGTTAAACTCATGCGGCGTCCGCAAGGTGGCGCGGAACCTTGTTGAACAGCCGGAAGAAATTCTCCGTCGTCTGGCGCGCGACTTCCTCGTCCGATACGCCGCGCGTTTGTGCCAGCACCTTAGCGGTCTCCGTCACAAAGGCCGGTTCATTGCGTTTTCCGCGATATGGCAGCGGTGCGAGATACGGGGCGTCCGTTTCAACCATGATGCGATCGATGGGCAAAGCCGAGGCTATTTCGCGCAGGGCGTCCGAATTCTTGAAAGTCAGAATGCCGGTGAAGGACACGTAGTGCCCTAGCTCGATGGCGGTGAACGCCAGCTCGCGCCCGCCGGTGAAGCAATGCAGAACCGCGGGGAAGGCGCCCTTCCCGCTCTCCTCGCGCAGGATTCGAGCCATATCGACATCGCAGTCGCGCGAATGAATCACGAGTGGCAATCCGGATTCGCGCGCAGCCTTAATGTGCTCGCGGAAGCTTTGCTCCTGCGCATCTCGCGGGCTGTTGTTACGAAAGTAATCCAAGCCCGCTTCCCCGATTGCTACCACCTTTGGGTGCTTAGCGATCGCGATCAACCGGGCGGAATTAATGTCGAGTTCTTCGTCTGAATAGTGCGGATGGGTGCCAACCGAGCAGAAAACTTCCGAGAATCTTTCTGCGATGGCGAGTATCTGCGCATGTCTCTTCACACGGGTCGAAATGGTGACCATGCGCCCGATTCCGGCCGCACGGGCCCGAGAAACAACCCCGTCGAGCTCTGCGGCGAAATCGGGGAAATCGAGGTGACAATGGCTATCGACGAGCATGGATCTGACAATGTTTTGGTTCGCAACAATGCCTCAGGACGGTCGGGCATTTGCGCCATTTCGTAGCGACTGGGCTATGGCGTGGTCAAGGCTCTCGGCCGCCTAAGTCATTTGGGGGTAGACACCGAGACCGGGGGTTCCACAACAGAACAACTTTGCCGGGAACATTAAATGGCCTGACGATTTATTTGTCGTAGATGCTCCAGAGGAGAGGAAACCCATGCTGAAGAAATTGGTTCTCGCAACTGCCGCAATGGCGCTCATCACGTCTACGGCCAGTGCCGATTATTACATCGTTCAGGAGAAGGCGACGAAGAAGTGCAAGGTCGTCGAAACTCGTCCGACCGAAACAACTTGGATCCAGATCGGACCGGCGGCTTTCAAGACCCAGTCTGACGCTGAAAAACAGGTCAAAACGGTCTGCGTGGAAAAGCGCTAGTCGGTGCGATTCCTAAAAAGGCGCGCGGGGCATCGCCCCCGCGCGCTCCTTTTTGCTGTTGATCCTCAAGCCTTGCTGTCTATTTCCACAAAACGTGGAAATACCGGAACCGGTGCAGGCAAGGCCGCGCCGGCCTTGATCCGTTTTGTTGGCGTCAGCGCGTCAAAGCTGCGCTCGTCCGGGCCGATCGCCAGCAGATCAAGCAATTTCGACGCGGAGGCCGGGACAAATGGCTGGGTCAGAATGGCGACCTGACGCAGTATTTCAGCGGTCACGTAAAGGACCGTTCCCTGCCGTTTCGGATCGGTCTTTGCCAGAGCCCAGGGCGCTTCGGACGCAAAGTAACGATTGGCGTCGGCCACGACAGCCCAGATGCAATTGAGCACCTGGTGCAGTTGTTGCGTTTTCATGTGCTCGCGCGCGGTGCCGAGCATGGCATCCGCCGCCGCCAGAACGGTCTTGTCGCTTTCGCTGAATGCGCCCGCTTCAGGCAGCTTGCCGCCACTTGCTTTGGCAATCATCGATAGTGAACGCTGGGCCAAATTTCCGAGATCGTTGGCGAGATCGGCATTGATGCGGTTGACGATCGCTTCGTGGCTGTAGTTGCCGTCCTGACCGAAGGGCACTTCGCGCAGGAAAAAATAGCGGAACTGGTCCACGCCGTAGGTGTCAGCCATGGTGAACGGGTCGATCACGTTGCCGACCGACTTCGACATTTTCTCGCCGCGGTTGAACAAGAACCCGTGGGAGAAGATGCGCTGAGGCACGTCGATGCCCGCCGACATCAGGAAGGCCGGCCAATACACCGCGTGAAAGCGGACGATGTCCTTGCCGATAACGTGAAGCGACGCAGGCCAGTAGCGCTTGAATTTTTCGCTGCCAGTATCGGGAAATCCGACACCGGTGATGTAGTTGGTCAGCGCGTCCACCCAGACGTACATGATGTGGCCGTCGCTGCCGGGTACACGAATCCCCCAGTCAAAAGTAGTGCGTGAGATCGAGAGATCCTGCAGACCGCCGCGCACAAAACTTGCGACCTCGTTCAGGCGCTCCTTAGGCAGCACGAAATCCGGTCGCTTGTAGAGCTCGAGCAACTTTTCCTGGTAGGCAGAGAGTTTGAAGAAATAGCTCTCCTCTTCGACCCATTCCACCGGCGTGCCTGTTTTTGCCGCGACGCGCACTTTTTGCTCGTTCAGGTGCGTTTCGTCCTCGGCGTAATAAGCCTCGTCCCGGACGGAGTACCAGCCCGCGTATTTGCCGAGGTAAATATCACCGTTCTGCTCCATCCGTTGCCAGATCGCCTCGGATGAACGGTGATGGCGATCCTCGGTCGTGTGGATGAAATCATCGTTCGAGCAATTCATCCGCTTAACCATTGCCTCGAAGCGCGGCACGTTTCGATCGAGCAATTGGCGCGGTGTCAGCCCCTCGCGAACAGCGGTCTGCTGGATTTTCTGACCATGCTCGTCCGTGCCCGTGAGGAAATAGACGTCATAGCCATCGAGCCGCATGAAGCGCGCAATGGCATCCGTGGCGATCGCCTCATAGGCATGGCCAATGTGCGGCGGGCCATTCGGATAGGAGATCGCGGTCGTGATGTAAAAAGGTGTCTTGGCCGGCATTTCGAGCTTTTCGTTCGAACAGAATGGCCCGGGAATTCCGGCCATGGCGAGGTGTGGGACTAGGTATCAACCGCAGGCAATTGGGGCAAGTGAAGGAGGATGCCTTATTGCCGGGCACTATTGCCGACGATCCGCAGCCCTTTTACAAATTTGTATGGCCGATTTTGATTCCCGCACCAATGCCCGGATCCTCGCTGCTGTGTTTGCCGTATCGCTCGCTTTGCTTTGCTGCCAGGACGCATTCGCGGTTCCCATGCGATGCAGCGGCGAGCAGACCGCGTGCATCGCGACCTGCAAAAGGAATCTCGACCGTTCCTACGTCTCGATTTGTGTGACGAATTGCGGCGCCCGCCAGTCAATGTGCATGAGAACGGGCTGCTGGGACAGCGGCGTTCAGAAATATTGCGGTCTGCTGAAGCAGTAGCCTCCCCTGCCCCTTTTGGCGGTCGCGTGCAATTGAACGCGATGCGACGACGGTGCTGCCCCATAACCGCCGCCGGTCTTTACGAATTGCTAAATCTAGTTCGCATACACTCTGAATAGACGTTAACCAATTGCGAACTGCCAGACCGTGGCCAACCAGAACGGTTTCCCAGGGCCCATGGGCGCTCCCCTCGAACTCATCCAAGAGCTCGATAGCTCTATCTCGCACAGCACGGACGAGAGGCGCTCGGTCATGCTGCGGCACATCACCGACCTATTCCTGGTCGGATCGGACCAATATTCCGAAGAGGAAATTGACCTGATCGACGATGTATTCCTTCGGCTGGTTGCGACGATCGAACAATCCTCGCGTGCACTGCTTTCTCTCCGCCTGGCGCCCGCACCGGTCGCCCCACCAAAGATACTGCGCCTGCTCGCCCGCGACGATGCCATCGAGGTCGCAGCACCGGTTCTCGCGCAAGCCGAGGGACTCGATATCGAGACGTTGATCGAGTGTGCGCGCACCAAAAATCAGGAGCACCTCCTGGCCATCTCACGTCGCAAGGCTTTGCCGGACAAATTGACCGACGTCCTTGTCGAGCGCGGAGACCAGCAGGTTGTGTTGAGCACCGCGAAAAACGCCGGCTCGCGGTTCTCGGACCGAGGCTTCGATACTCTGATCAAACGTGCGCGCGGCGACGATGCTCTTACGTCATGTGTGGCGATGCGGGCGGATCTGCCAGCGCAACTGTTCGACCAATTGCTTGCAACTGCGTCCGAGAAGGTCCGTTCCAAACTTCAGGCCGAGCGCGAATTTGCCAAAGCCGACATCGACGCCGTCGTCGGTGAAGTTGCGGGACGCATTCAGACGAACGCCGCGGCGCAGCCGCTAAGCTACGCAGCCGCCCAGGTGCTCGTGGAATCAATGCACAGGGCTGGCCAGCTGACAGCCGCGAAACTGCAGGAATTCGCTGTGGCGGGACGGTTTGAAGAGATGGTTGCGGCGTTGTCGGTCATGTCGAACGTACCGACTGCGATTATCGAACAGAACATGCGCGAAGCGGAAGCCGAAGCGTTGCTCGTTTTTGCCAAGGCGATCGGCCTGTCGTGGGAAACAACACGCAGCATCATGATGCTGGCGGCAAGGCGCTATCGCCGTTCGACGGCGGGAGTTGATCAGGCCATGCCCGCATTTCACCGCCTGCGCCAGTCGACCGCGCAGCAAATCCTCGACTTTCACCGCATGTCGAACCGCTCGGCCCGACCTCACTAACGTCTCGCCGGCTATCCCTTCATCGGTGGATAGTCACGCGAGAACACGGGCTGGGCGAGAAACTCCTGTGGGTTCATCGTCCAGAACTGGCTGACTTTGTTATAAGTCTTGACGGTCTTGTTGACCATTTTGCCGTTCTGTTTCTCTACCCTGCGCACATAGACGTCGACGACGGCATTGCCATAGTCGTCAAAACTCAGCGGGCCGCGTGGCGTGTCGGCAAGCGTGACGGCGCGTACCGCCTTGACCAACTCATCGGGGCTATCGGACTTGCCGGCGGTCTTGGCGAGTGCCGCTTCAATAACCTGCCCATTGGCGAAGAAGCAGGCGGCGTAATGCCCTATGCGCACGTCGTCGCCATAATTCCTCTTCATGGCCGCGATGAACCGCTTATTCGCCTCGGCGTCGCGATCGAGCGAATAGGGGTTGGTATTGATTAGCCCGTCGGCGCTCTCGTCGTGCGCGCCGATAATGGTGTCATCGGCAACGGTCGCACCGCCGACGAGTGGCTGCTTCAGACCAAGTCCGCGCGCCTGTTTCGTGAACTTCAACGGATTTGAGCCGGCGAGCACCTCACAGACAACGTCGCATTCGGGGATTTGCGCCACATAGGGCGCGTAGTCCGCCGTGTTGAGCGGCGACCACAGTTTCTTCACGACCTGTCCGCCGCGTTCTTCCAGAACGCGCTGGAAGCCACCGACCTGCTCATAGCCGAAAGCGAAATCATCGCCCATGCTTGCGGCACGCTTGAGCTTCATTTCGTTGTAAACGTAATCGGCCAGTGGATAGAGACACTGAGCCGACGTGTACGACGTACGGGTCAGATAAGGGCCTGCCTTTCGTTGCGTGACATCCTCGGCGCCGGCAAAGGCCAGCGTCGGCATTTTCGATTGCGCCAGGTAATCAACGGTGGCCAGCAATTCGAAGGCTGCGAATGGTCCGAGCACGATGTCGACCTTGTCGCGTTCAACCACCTCCTGAGCCTTTGTCTTGGCACCCGCGGGATTGCCACCTGTGTCGGCAACGATCAGGTCGATCTTGCGTCCGGACAGCGTGAAATCCTTGTCCTTCAGAAACGAGCTGATGCCTTCCTCAAAATGGATGCCGCCAGCCGCAAGGGGTCCGGTCTTCACTGTCAGCAGGCCGATCTTGAGCGGCGCGCTCTGCGCTATCGAGGGCATGGGAAAGGCGGCGGCGGCGGTAGCGCCAGCAACAAATCGACGCCGGGTGGTTTTAATGGTCATGGCATCCTCCCGAGTTTCGGCCGTTCTGGTGCGGCTGGAATTTTCTGGACGCAGTGCGAGCGGGCGGAATTCAATCACAATGCCTCGAAGAAGCGAACCCCTGATCGCGCGCCGCGATCAGTTGCGCGCCGCTTCGGCAAGTGCCCCGAAAATCGCGAACACCAAGGGCTTTCGTTCGAGATTGTAGGCTTCGGCGTCCCGCGCAGCTTGATTGACCTTCTCCCAGGTCTCGGCCACACGCGCCATCTTGCCTCGCGAGGTTTCCGCAAGCCGCGCCGATAGCCACCCGTTGACCAAATCCATGAGGGCTTCGAGCGTTTTGGGATCGGTCCCACCAATCGCATCGCCGAGCGCGTGGAGCGCGAGTGGGTCGGGATTGGGGAGTTGTGCAAATAGATCGAGAATGCGCTGGCGGAGCGCGAGCGAGGAACCATCGAGCAGGGAAGCCGCCCGTCCGGCACTGCCTTCGGCTGCCTCGGCCGCCACTCTGACTTCGGGTTCGTCTCCGCTCGCGCCGGTCGCCTCGGTGAGCGAGCGGATCACGTCGTCTGTGGCCAGCGGTCGCAGCAGCAGACGCCGGCATCGGGAACGAATGGTCGGCAATTCCCGACCGGGGGCATGGCTGACGAGAAGCAGCAGAGAGCGCCGAGGTGGCTCTTCCAAGACCTTCAGCAAAGCATTGGCCCCTTCGCGCTGAAGATCGTCAACCGCATCGACAATGGCAATCCGCCACCCGCCCTCGCCTGCCGTTGAGCCGAAGAACGACACGGTCCGACGCACGTCGTCAACGCGTATCACGGTATATGGCTTGCCGGTCTGCTCGTTGAGTCCACGCTCAAGCACGAGGAGGTCGTTTTGCGCCTGCGTTGCGATCCGTCGTGCCACCGGATGGTCCGGATCGACCGCAAGGGATGTCGCTTTTTGCACTGCCGGCGCGTGCGGATCAGGATGGACGAACATGAATCTCGCCAGACGAAAGGCGAGCGTCGCCTTGCCGATTCCGGGCGGCCCGCCGAGCAGCCATGCATGAGGAATGCGGCCGCTCTTATAGGCATCGAGCAGTGCACCTTCGGTCTCGTCATGACCGAACAATGCCGTGGTTTCGCGGGGCAGCTTGATGTCCTGGGCGTCTAACTCGTCGCGGCTCACGATCCGGTCGCCTCCGCGGGACCGACCGTCTCGGGATGAAGCCGCTCGCGCACAGTCGACCAGATGTGCTCGGCCACCACCTCTCGCGGCGCGCGACCGTCGATGAGGACGCACCGCTCTGGCTCTTCGGCGGCGAGAGCCCGATAAGCCTGGCGCAGCTTCTCGTGAAACTCCGTCGATTCAGCCTCAAACCTGTCGGCTACATCCTGTCCACGACGGCTCTTTGCGCGCGCCAAACCTACTTGAGCGGGGACATCCATGATGAATGTCAGCTCCGGAAATGCTGATCCAACGGTGACCCTTTCAAGACTGCGGATCAATCGTTGATCGACGTTGCCGAGAATGCCCTGATAAACGCGCGTTGAATTGATGAAGCGGTCGCAAATCACCCATTGGCCGGCATTCAACGCCGGCAAAATGGTCGTGCGCACGTGGTCGTCGCGCGCTGCGGCAAAAAGGATTGCCTCGGTTTCCGCCCCAAGCGGTTTTGCAATGCCGGAAAGGAGGATATGACGTATGATCTCGGCTCCGGTCGAGCCGCCCGGCTCTCTTGTCAGCACAATTTCAATGCCGGCCGAGTTAAGCCGTTGCGCAAGCGTCTTCGCGTGGGTCGACTTGCCGCTGCCCTCGCCCCCCTCGAACGTAATGAAATGTCCGCGCAAAGCGAGCCAGCCTTTTTGATCAACGCAGCCGTGCTGCGTCACCGCTCATCATAGCCGCTCGGCTCCGGCACGGAACAGTGCGATTATCATCTCCGTCACGGCATCGAACGCGCGTTGCGACATGTTTCCTCTGCCGACGCTTTCGGATGCTTTCAGCGGCGTCGACAGGATCAGATTGTCGTTGCGCCAGACCTTGAGATTGCCGACGGGTGTGCCCTCCGCGACCGGCGCCAGCACCGGACCTTTGTAGACGATCCGCGCGATGAGCTTCTCGCCCCCTGCTTTCGGCAAGAGCACCCGCACCGCGCCATCCGACGCAACGAGTGATACGCGGCCGGTGTTGCCCCCAAAAACCTTTGCCGTTCCGATGGTCTGTCCTTCTGCGAAGAGGACACGCTGCTCGAAGTTCCTGAAGCCCCACTCCAGCAGCTTCTTGGCCTCGTCAGATCGCTCCTTCGGTGTGTTGATCCCGTTTACGACGACGATCAAACGCTGGCCGTTCTGAACTGCCGAACCAACCAAGCCGTAACCCGCTTCCTTCGTGAACCCGGTCTTCAATCCGTCGGCTCCAGTCATCGCACCGAGAAGTGGATTGCGGTTCTGCTGACGAATCTTGTTCCAGGTGTAATCGGGCTTGCCGAAAATCTGATAGAAATCCGGATAAGTGCGGATGATATGACGCGCCAGCAAGCCAAGCTCACGCGTCGTTACTTGCTCGCCGGCATCCGGCAACCCGTTCGAATTAGTGAAGACCGATTTCTCCAGGCCGATCACACGCGCCCGTTCGGTAAGCTTCTCGGCGAAGGCGGCCTCACTGCCGGCAATTCCTTCGGCCAGGATAATGCAAGCGTCGTTCGCCGACTGAATGATCATCGCGTGGATCAGGTCGTCGACGGGAACCTTGCTGTAGATCGCCGCAAACATGGTCGAGCCGTGCGACGGTGCACCGCCTTTGCGCCAGGCATTTTCGCTGACCATGAATTCTTCTGTGAGCTTCAGTCGGCCCTCTTTGACCTCGTTAAATACATATTCGGCCGTCATCAGCTTCGCGAGGCTGGCCGGAAAGATCAAACGATCAGCATCGCGTTCAAACAGGACGCCGCCATTGTCGGCATCAATGAGAATGGCATGCGGCGCGCTGATATTCGGTTCGTCTTTTTTCTGCGGGTCTTTCTTCGGCGCGTCTTTTTTTTGCGTGGTCGCCTGGGCCGGGGCATGCTTTGCTGTCGGGGCCGCGACTACGGCCGTGCACAGGCTCGCTGTCACGGCAACTGCCGTGAACCAACGTCCAAACGCGAAATCCCGCATCGGCATCATCCAAGCTTCAATCGGCAGCGCTAAGAGATTAAGGCCGCAATCCCGCGACCTCTGGGGGCCAATTGCGGCTCAGTAAAGGCCGCGCCCGTTCAAAAAGCCGCTCGCATTATCATAGCGCGTCGGCACATAGGCCGAAACCGGAGATGCGACGGATTCACCGGTGCGATATGGCGCCGCCGGCGCACTGATTCGCGGGCGCGCGGCGGCTGCAAGTTCCGTCGTCGGCGATGGCAGCACCGACGGATCGCGCGCATCCTCACCAAGCCGATACGGACGGTCCGGGGGCGACGGAATTCCCGCCGCGTCGAAATTCCTCGACGAACGACTGTCGAATGAGGTTGGAGCAAACGGCCTGCTCGAGGTGACCTGGATGGGAGCGATCGCCTTGTTGCCTTCGCGCAACGTTGCGATCAGCTTTCGGTCGTCCGACCCCTCGACCGGAGCGCGGCCGACATATTCAACCTTCACACGCGTGACGCCGTGACCATAAAAACCAAGAAGCTCTGCCGTCTTCACGGAGACATCGAGGATGCGGTCACGCGCATAAGGTCCGCGATCGTTGACTCGCACCACGATCGATCGACGGTTGGCGAGATTTGTTACGCGGACGTATGACGGCAGCGGCAGCGTCGGATGCGCGGCCGAAATCGACGCCATGTCAAAGATTTCGCCATTGGCGGTGTAACGGCCGTGGAAATCATCGCCGTACCAGGAGGCCATGCCCTCCGCAGAGTAATTGGTGTTTTCCTCGGGGACATAGACACGGCCAGCCACCGTATAAGGCTTGCCGATGCGATAAACGCCGCCACCCTTTGGGACAGGCTGGCCAGGCTCAACGGCGCGCGCGCTTGCGGCAACGCCGTAACGTGGATCGATTTTGCCGGCCATCTGGCCGCCTGAGCAGTTGGCGAGCAATAAGCCAATAAGGCCAAGAGCGGAAAGCCGCGCGGCTTGGGCAAGACCAATATTATTGAACGCCCCGAAGCGACTCATCCCGCGTCCGTCCCCGATCGGCAGCCGCCAGAATACCCTGAAGTGCGGCCGACGGAAACTGCCCTTGCGCTTCAGTGGTAAATGGTTAGTTCCGCCGCACGCCTTGCACCGCAAAGACGCGCCTGGCGGGAACAAACAAATCGAAATGCACATACAAGCGCGTTGAAGGCCGGTCTAGCGAGCGCGCGACAGCATGCTTGCGCCGCTCTTGGGCCGGCTCAGCCCGCCTGAAACGGACGACCTTTGCGGTGTCCCCTCGTAGCTGATGCCGATGCGAAAGCCGCGCGACCAGGCAAGCGTGCAAAATCGGCGTGTGTTGCCGTGGAGAAACTCGAACCGTTGCGGCAGATCGCAAGCTCTGGGCAATTCGAGGCACGCGCCACCGGCTGACATATCGACAATATGACAATCGATCGGCGTTGTTTTTGGACCGAGCAAAAGCCTTCCGACGCGCGGGACCAAGCCCCTCGGTGACACACGAAACCAGCGTCGTTTATCGGACCCGTTCATGTGAAGACTTTATGAAACATCTCCCAATTTTATATCGCCCGTTGATTACCGATCCCTTACGCGGCCAGCGGAACATATCCCGCTGAAATTACGGGATAATCCTCGCGAGAAGTTCCATTGATTGGCGAGAATCGCCAGATTTTTGTCAGAAAATCACAAGACGAAATGGGCCTCGCAACTCTAAGTGCGGCGCGCACTTACGGGTTACGAACATGCTCTGCAAACGTCTCACAAGTCCGGAAGACACAGAACGAGACTATCCGTTCGTTGTGGAAATGCTCGTGCCCGAAGACGGCTTCGGTCCGAAACTGATCGCCATGCACCAGTTTCACAGCCGCCGCGGTATTCAAACGCAGCCAGGGCGGAGCCGCCAAGAAAATGGACGGGATTACATTCGCTGGTGTTTCGCTGATCCCGAAGTGGCGACCGAGTTCGCGGACGAGTTCGGCGGCACAATCGGCGAGCAGCACGTCAGCTGATATCTGCGAACGGTCGTCGCACGACGTTCAAGACTATGGAACAGCGTTCGCGCTTGACGGGGCCATCTAAGGGGAGTCAAGCGCAGGCTGTTCCGGCCGAGCGGGAGCCCGAAAAGGCGCCGCTCGGCTCTATCCCTGGCAAACGGAAAATTCCAGAATGGGAAACTAGTCGCCGATCCGTGATGGCGCCTCTTCGGGCGGAGCCTTGAACGGTGCTGGCACGCCGACCATCTGCGAGACCTGTATGGCCGAAATATCCGGGATCTCACGGCCGACGAAAGTCAGAATCAGGAGCAGCGCGCTCCCGACAAAGAGGAAATAGGGCAAGATAGGCATTCGCATCGCTGTCTCCCGAACGGGCGATATACAACGCGAATGCGGGCGAGCGCCTGAATGTAGGAATTAAACTAAATCCGAAACCTTAACGTGAACGGGTGGCCGGGCCGGTGCGCCGCAAACAATGCAAAATCCTGGGGTTTGTTGGATCGAGGCGCCGAATGGCCGCGATTACGGTCCTAAAAAAGGACCGCCTCCGGTTGTCACAGCTGAAAGCGACCGAGTAGTCCCTCTCGTCTTGAACAGCTAACAATCAGTTGGACGCTTTAATCCTTTGTGTGGCTGCCCAGTGATTCCGCTGCCCACTCACAACATCTCGCAACGCCTTCCAACTCTGCACGGAATGCAGGACTTTCCTGGTTCCGTGCCTTGGCGCGAAACTCGGCCGCGAGTGCTCTGTATTGAGCCGATGTCATCGACGGGCTGTCGATCATGGCCGAACAAATTTAACGCCGGTTTCGGTCACGGTACGCCAGACGATCCTGCATTGTCGGATCGAGTAGCCGCCGTCAAACGTCAGGGCCAGATCCTCGGGAAGTTCGACGGTGTTGGCTATCTGCACGCGGGCACCGGAGTTGGTGACATTGCGAACCACACAGTCGATCACCGACGAGGTGCCGAGAATAATCTTCGCCCCCTTGAGGACACGAGAGCGCGTGGAGTTTCTACGTTCTTGCACAGGCATCCTGCCCACTTTGATGTGAATCCGTGCCTAATTATCAGACAAGTCGTGCGACTTGCTTTAAGCCGAATGCGTGCAATTGAACCATTTATGAAAGCACTTTTTTAATAAACGGAACTTTTTTGTAGAACGCTTGGTGCTCAGCTTGATCCGACCCTAAAAAAGAGAGGCCGCGCGTTGTAGCGTGCGGCCTCTTTGCAACATGCTGGCTTGCCAAGATGAACCAGCCGGTTGCTAACTTTGATCCGACGCAGCGACTGCGTCAGCTGAGCTCTATTTAAAGGTGGGAACCCGCCAGGCCAGCCACGCGAGTGCGACCAGCGACGGCGCCAAAGCGGCTAGGTATCCCAGCATCAGAAGATTCATCGGTCCTGTCTCCATCGTCATTTGGCGACTGTCTACCGAAGACCGCGATGACATGCTTTGAGGGGGGGTTCAGACGGGCTTTATTTTTCCTTGAGAATTCCTGAAACCGCCCCCACACGGCAGTGCTTCATTTAGCAGTGCACGGCACCAGTTCCCCTTATCCGAGGTGTCTCGAAAGGCCTGATATTGGGCCAATTCTCAATTTGTTCTTATCAATCAGTATTGATTGGGCTGACGTTTTTGAGTGTCGGCCATGCGGGCGTACTGCTCAATATCCGCCAGTATCGACAGTTCGGTGGCAATTCCGGTGGCAAATTTGTGAGTGACCAGCGCATGCCTCGCGACGCGCAATCATATTCGACGATCTCATCGGCAGGCTCGATATTGGCTCGATGAACTGACAGCCGAGTGTCCAAAGAAGATTGCCCGCAACATGAATGATCCGTGCGGTGCACAGTGCCGGGATTTGGCGAGGGTACTGTAAAACGCCTCTACTTCTCGTTGGGCTAAAAAGGGCCGCCGGATGGTGAAAAACGACGGCCCCCACCACCGTCTCAAACACTGGGGAGCGTCAGAGTCGATAGCCAAGTAAACAAAGGCCATCCAAACGGCGTTTCCAAGGCAGCCTTTTCCGCGAGCGGGTGAGAGAGTGAATCTGGCGCGGTGGTCCTTACGCTTGTCTAGGCTGCTGGCATGGCTCGCGCAAAAGATGCAGAATTAGCCTTTCAGTTATGTGGGCTAACATGCGCAAAGCAATTATTACCTGCCGTGCATTTGCCATTTCACTAGCGGTTTGTGCGCTGCCGGCTCTCGCGGAGGATCAGAGGTGCGGCTTACGCCAAGTAGCCAAACGCGCCTTCGGAGAACTTGAGAGCGTGCGGTGATCAAGCATGGTACGCGAACTTTCCTGCTCTACTGCGTGATCGCTGTGCTGCTTAACGCTGTGCTCGCTCTCGCGTGGGCGCTCTGGCGCGAAATCAAATTCAGTCAAAAACAGACTGACCAGATACTTGAATCGCATTCGCCGCAGAAAAGTCGTTGACCCCTAACGCTCAATAGCGCGGCGGGCCGAGTGTGCCTAGCACCCGACCCGCCACTTGCCATAAGCACCGAAAGGCAGGCGCGTTATGACCAATTACATCAGTAAAAACGTTGGCGGAAACCGTCGTTGATTGAGATCAAAAGGATATCGTTAGCGCTGACTCTTTGACTCAGATCAATGATGGGATCTAGCGCGCCCGGTTTCGTACCAAACATGAGTCTCTTTTCGCGGGGCACTACAAGGCGGATGGCGGTCACAGCCGCAGCGATAATCATATTGCTGGTTTTCGTGCTTTCCCACTTCCAGTAATGGGTTTGCAAGATCAGCAGAGATTCCGCCCTATAATCCCCGAACCTAGTTCGTTTGAAAACGTTTTCAGTCCAGCGCGCGTTCGGAAATATTCCAAAACGAATAGGCGAATTTCAGAGGAGAGATTGCCGCTCTCGCGGTTGCCGGCAACCCTCTCTACCAATGCGGAAGTCGTCAATTTTTCGCGGCGTGCAATCTCCTGCAATGCGTCCCAGAATTTGTTTTCAAGAGACACGCTCGTCTTAGATCCATTGAGCACGACCGAACGTTTAATGATGTGCGATCTCACGGTGCTTTCTCGCGCTAGATAGGGAAGCACAAATAGTCGCGGCTTCTGCCTCAATAATCGTTGACCTAGGTCAATGCGAGGATGTGGCGTTGCCGGTGCCATACCAAACAGTGACCGTTCCGCCTTGGTAACCCCTCCAGGTGGCTGGCACGGATAGCTCACGAAGGGCCGCATGGGTCGCTCCTGCGGCTCTTTTTTTATTTCTGGCAATGATCTAGGCCCCCGCGTTTCGGGGAAAACAATCGGGACGGCGCGGCGTACATCCGGCCTACGCCGCCCCACTTCACGCCACGGAATTGCGCGACTGGTACGACGCTCACGGCATTTCCGTTGTGCGTTCTATGTTCAGTGGTGCCTTGCTGATTTCGAAATGGCGGCGCTATTTGCGAAAGAATTTGGCGCGAGCTGGGCCGGTTTCCCCACCCGAGCATGTCCAACGCATGCGCGCCGCTGCTCAGATTTGACTGTGTTCTAGCCTCCGCAACCGGCAGAACCCTTGCATGATCGGAACTTAACCATGCAGTCTTGTCTGCAACCCCGCTGATTGCTGCAATCCTTCAAGCAAATCTGCACCAGTTGTTGGCACAGCCGTGCATCATTCGTGTTGCATGTCGCTACTTTGATGCGCGGCGCAAAGCTGAAGGGAGGGTCGCCCCTTCCTTCAGCGGAGGTGGCAAATAAGACGATCAAAGCAAAGGCCGCCCGCATGCCGCTTCTCCAGCCTGCGACGCTGGTTCTTTTGGACCAATCGAACATTTTGTGATCCCCGTCACATCCCCACAATAGCTCTCGGGTAATGGTTCACGGCGGGCGTAAAACAGTTGGAGAATTCTGTGTCACAGTTAGAGTCTAAGCCGCCTGGCCGTCGTTCGATTTGGCCGGAAGCAGCACTTACTTTGGGGATCAGTCTCACCTTGGCGTGGGCCATCGTGATTGGGTACGGCCTGGTCAGATTGGTGGAGTATGTAATTTAGGAGCCGTGAGCCCGGGCACGCCGCACTAGCTCAGGCCAATGGCCGGCCCTTCGCACCGTCTCTTGCTCGGCAGCCGCGGTGGAAGCTTTCAAGGCGCGTTGGCTGTTTAGCGGCATCTGACAACGCAAATAAACCCCACGCCAGTCACTAGACCTGTTACCGAGGGTGCATGAAACAACTAGCATTATCATTATTGGTCGCAATTCTTGTCGCGGAGCATTCTGTAGATCCCGTTGGGCTTGCGTTGCCTCCATTCGCCACAGAAGAGAACATCAAAGCAGCGCGCGAGAAGTTTGACCTCGAAATGAAGCTAAACACCAAACGCCCTTGGGATGGCATGGACCTGACTGGTCCGCACGCACTTGAAAAGCGCAAGAACCCGCAGGATTGAAAGTGGCGGGCGCGTTTAATGCCTTACCGCGGGAGTTACGCTGCCTCAAATTTACTCCGCACGAAGCCTGCGACGCCGCCGTAAGATTTTACAGCCTCAACGAGTTCGCCATAAAACCCTGCGTGCGTAGCGTCTTCGGTCAGTTCGTCGGCCCGCAGGAGCACGACAGTATCCGAAGCGCTCGGGTCAGCGTGATCGCCCAAAGACCCGAGGTTTTCGGCAAGCCAAATATGCAACCACGTCTCAAAATTTTCGGGCATTGATTGCGCTCATGGTTTCGTATCGATGATATAAGTCAGCGAACCAAAAAGAAGAAGGGCCGCCGAAAGGATCGACGGCAGCCCTGGGGTTGTGACGCTGGCGTCGACATCGTGACGATCAGCAAACGCCTCGGCCACGCCAAGCCGACATCACCCTGCGTATCTATGCGCATCTGTTCCGCGAGGACGATGGCAAGGCAGCAGCGGCAATCAACGCGATCCTGAAATGAAAGAGCGAGAACAAACCCGGCCCCCGGCAATGCCGGGGGTCTTTCATTTTGGACCTATCCGGTGGCATTCCGGTGGCATTTTCGCTATCGGTTCTTTTCGCGGTAGTGCTAAGCGGTTGATACCAAATGCTGGAAGGGTGGCCGAGTGGTTTAAGGCACCGGTCTTGAAAACCGGCAACGTCGCAAGGCGTTCGTGAGTTCGAATCTCACCCCTTCCGCCATGAGCCATTGATAGCAATAGATAATTCGCTTTTTTGCCCCTCCCGCCCATGTTCACGCCCATGCCAAAAAAGTGTGCGTTCGCTGAGTCTAGTGCTCAAGTGCGCTTCAAAGCACCGGGCATTGGTCGGATGATGATTACGAGGTGCAACACCTTTGCACACCAATTTGCCAGAAAACCGGTAACCGAATGTCTGAGCCTGACACCGTGTTTTTCCCCGAGCCGCAAGAGATCGAGGCGCACGCGATTGCGTTCGCCCGCCTGATGTTCGAGCACGCGGCATTCGAGCGGGAAGTCGCCGCTTTGCAGGATGCGGTTACGAGAGAGCACGAATTCGGTGAGCGGCGACGTAATCAATGGAGCGCTCGTGAAAGGCCGGATCGCATGGTCACGCTGATCGAGCAGCGGCACGGCCAGTTGCCGGAGACGGAGTCGATCAAAGGACTACTCGAAGATGCCATCGAGCCGAGCGATCAACGCAATCTGCTCGCACACGGCACGTGGTGGTGCTTCAACCGTCGCACGTCGGCCATCTGTGTCCGCGGCACAACGCGTTGGGCGGGCGACAACGAGCCGCACGAGCACCATGATTTCACCGTCGCCGATATCAAGGTACTCGCCGACCGGTTCGAGGATTTGGCAGCGGACATTTACCCGCTCCGGCGCGAGATCGAGCGGTCGTGGATCGAGGAACAATCGCGGGATTAGTTCGCGCTGGCTGATTTCGTGCGTTTTTTCGCCTCACTATCCGTTGACGAAGTCGGAGCAGGAAGGCTGTTTATAAGTCGCGCTGCAACGATGATTGTCAAAAACAAGCCGATCACGTTTTGAAAGCAGACCACAAACCACGCGAAACCAGAGCACGAAAAATTATCGCTAGAATTTGCGACCATCGACATGACGCTTTGAGAAATTGACTCCGGGAGGGTTGCCTTCTCCCGGAGTCAAGTGAAAGTGCGGGCCATGATCTACCAGTAGGACCGCACTGTGCGAACGATCACAGGAAGGATCACTCGCACCTTTAAATCTTACCCCGCGACTGGAAGTCGGCCTTGCGCTGGATCAAACTCTAAGCGCGACAGGCCCTTGGGCAGTGCTTTCCCCCGAAAGCGGTCATGTGCGGTGCAGCTAAGGATGTCCGCTTTGTGCCAATAGCGGACATTCGCGAAATGATATGCGTGAAACAGAAAGACCGCCTCGCAGCGGTCTTTCCGAAATCCGATCAGGTGCA
>CAVVUW010000007.1:0-181442 GCA_963751535.1 uncultured Alphaproteobacteria bacterium | reverse complement strand
CCGCAGGTTGTTTCTTCCATCTGTGAGCCTGGATAAGTGATTGGGGGATCATGCTCTGTACCTGGGGGTCTCTTATCAACAAGCCGAAGATATGAGCCTCGATATCGTTGAATGGCTGACGTTGTAGGATCGGCCTATCTCAACTAGCGCCTCTCCCTCTTCCCTTCGCTGTAGCGCCTCAGTGATTTGATGTTGAGTAAGTTTTAGCTTCCTTCCAAATCGAACCCCTCTAGCTTGCGCTCGTTTCCTGCCTTCATCGGTGCGTTGTCGGATCAGCTCACGCTCGAACTCCGCTAGGCCCCCTAGCACGGTCAACATCAACCTACCGTGAGCCGTAGTCGTATCAGCCCAAGTATCAGCCAGCGACTTAAACCCCGCGCCTTTCTCTGAAATCGTTGCAAGCACGTTCAACAGGTCTCGTGTTGATCTCGCCAGCCGATCAAGCCTAGTGACTAGCAACACATCACCAGCACCAAGCGCATCGATTGCCTTTGCTAGCTGCGCTCGGTTGGTCTTCGCACCTGAGACTTTCTCAGCAAAGACCTTCTCAGCACCAGTAGCTCTCAACGTTGTGTGTTGAGCATCAAGCGTCTGTCCGTCTGTGCTTACTCGGGCGTATCCAACGATCATTGTTTAACCTCCATCATGCAGAGGGATTTCCTTGGGCCTCTCATGGCCTAGCGTTTCATTTCGTTCACGATATTTGCACAGCGAAAGTCCTTGCTACTCAGCACTTCTTCCGCTGTGCAAATCTCTCAAGTGCTGCACAGTTTCTTTTGTCTTGGAGGTCGCAGATACCCACTTGCAACGAGACGGTGGTACTCCTCAGTGGCGAAGGTGATGATCTCAGGATGATCGTCGATGTATTGATTGCGCTGCGATGGTGATCTCACAGCTTCTACATGCGCTAGCTTGATCCCTTTGCGCGTACAGCTGCCTCTTGATTATTTGCCTTGCCTCCATCTCGAGCAAGGGTCATAACAGCTCCGTACATTGGAACGGTGCTCATGATCGTGCCCTCACGTTTGCGCCGGGCTGGCACGCATTAGTGAAACGCTCACGTTTGAATTGAGAGTTATCAGCGGCGAACATATCCGCAAGCATGCCGATAACACATTCGTGCTGGTTGATTGCATCACACCGCAGATGGGTGTGTGCCTCTTGCATTGCCTCTGCGATGGCTTCGTAGTGTCGTTTGGCGAAGCGTGATAGCTTCGGGTAGCCTTAGTCATTGGCTCGCTCCAATGGTTAGGGTTAGAGCTTCACGACGATGTTGCAATCGTCGTGAAGCTCGTCTTTCACTTCGCACCTACAATTAGAATTCAGTCAACGATCATTCGCACGAACAACGTTTCGAATGTTCGCTTCAATCGATCACGATGCAATCGTGGCTTCATTTCATCTAATCCATGGCGATGAGAGGGGGCGGACCCCAAATTCGCTCGCTTCGCATCGCTCGCAAAGGTGTTGCGCAAATTCTATAGAAATTTCGATTGTATGATCTTCACTCACCGATGCGGTTAGCAAAGTGCGTGGTGGAAATCTAAAGGTATGGGCTAGGCCCACGTACCAACAAAACCTGTTATGAGCTGTGTCCGCTTTGCCTCCGAAAGCGGACATTTGTAACTTAGATCAGAATGTCCGCTTTTGGCACAAAGCGGCAGTTTCAGTGATGGCTCGTACACTACGTAAACATCCGTAGTTGATGGACCAAAATTTTTGATTTGGCGCAAAGTTTTTCGATCTCATATCAGCGATAGTGTTCGTGAACGACAAGTGCGAGTAGCACGGACGTGTGTTTATGAAGACAGCCGTCATCAAGCGCTCGATATTCATCAACGGACGAAAAACTAGTGTTTCGCTCGAAAATGAATTTTGGGCCGGATTACATGAGATTGCCAAGTCCAGAAAAACTACTGCGGCTGAGCTGGTGGGAGAGATCGACCGTCAACGTACTACGGTCAATCTATCCTCGGCCATTCGCATCTACGTCTATAATTATTTTCGGTCGATAGAAGGTGAACACGCAGAGGCCAACCCGGCTCAGCACCATTTGGACGGCCGTAGCCTGAGAGCGCAAGCCGATAAATATCGTGGGTTGGCAGAAGGGCTTAAGGATACGGAAACGCGAACCTCAATGCTCAGGATCGCTGAGGATTATGAGCAGATGGCAGCTAGCGCAGAACGATTGGAGGGGCCAACCGAAACTGACTGACATTTGCTTGGCCCTTTGGCCAATAGCAATCTCAGCCTCATGAATAAACAATTCCCCCGACCTGGTAGACGGCGAACGGCACAGCGGACGGGGCATGAAAACGGCCGTCATCAAGCGTTCGATTACGATCGGTGGACGGAAGACCAGCATCTCTCTGGAAGATGAATTTTGGTATGGGCTGCTAGAGATCGCTGTCTACAAACAGATGACTGTACCGACGCTGGTCAAGCGGATCGACCATAGCCGCAAAACGGTCAATCTTTCATCCGCAATTCGCATATTCGTTTTCAACTATTTCAAAGCCCACGACGGAAAGCGAAAGTTTAACAAGCGCAAGCTGCGCTAAACTGGTTCAAACCTAAGAAAGCGGGAGATTTTATTTTATTCGTCTCGATGAGAGGGGGCGACTGACGTGCTCCCGATTTGCCCTCGTTCATAGGGAGAGTCTGTTCTGGTTATGCCCCTGTGTGGGGCGAGCTGCAAACTCCGTTGGTGTGAAGCCGTTAAGGCTCGTGTGTGGTCGCTTGGTGTTGTAGTCGATCCTCCATGCTTAGATGATTTTGCTGGCTTCGGTCAAGCTAGCAAACAGATGCTCGTTGAGGCATTCATCGCGCAGCCGGCCGTTGAAGGACTCGATGAAACCATTCTGGGTGGGCTTACCCGGTGCGATGTAGTGCCATTCGACCCGGTGCTCTTGCTGCCATTCGAGCATGGCGCGAGAGGTCAGCTCGGTGCCGTTATCGCTGACGATCATGCAAGGTCTCCCACGCATCTCGACGATCCGGTCGAGTTCGCGCGCGACACGAATGCCGGAGATGGAGTTATCGGTGATGAGGGCCAGGCATTCCCGGCTGAAGTCATCGACCACGGCGAGGATGCGGAATCTGCGGCTACAAGCGAGCGCATCGAACAAAGTCGATGGACCAGCGTTGGTTCGCGCATTGAGGGGTCGCCATTGGAGCCCTTGTTCCCAGCGCACGCTTGCGCCCGCCGCGTTTGCGCACCATCAGCCGTTCCTCGCGATAGAGCCGGTAGAGCTTCTTCCAGTTCAGCATGATGCCTTCGCGCCGGAGCATAAGGTGCAGGCGCCGGTAGCCGAACCGCCTTCGTTGCGAAGCCAATTCCTTCAACCGCTGCCGGAGCCAAGAATCGTCAGGCCGCTTCGAGACATAGCGGTAGGTCTTCGGCGCCAGGCCGACCAACCCGCACGCACGCCGCTGCGAGCAGTGTCTGTCCTTGATCGCCCAGCTCACGGCCGTTCTCCGCGCCCTGGGCGTTAAAAGTTTTTTCCGAGCATCTCTTTGAGTGTGGCCGCATCGAGCATGGATTCAGCCAACAGCTTCTTCAGCTTCCGGTTCTCCTCCTCCAATGCCTTCAGCCGGCGGGCATCAGAAATATCCATCCCGCCATACTTTGACCGCCATTTGTAGAACGTCGCATCACTGATCCCGTGCTTGCGGCACAGATCCTGCGCCGACAGGCCCGCCTGGTGCTCCTTCAATATTCCGATGATCTGTTCTTCGCTGAACCGGCTGCGCTTCATCGTCCGTCTCCTTCAATGGAACGGAATCTAACTTCTAAACGCGGGCATTCCGGGGAGAAACGTCAGGACCCCAAAATCGTGGCTTCGCACGCACGCACTATGCCTGCGCAAATTCTATTCAATTTTCCATCATATGATCTTCAATCCGGCAACGTGGCTTAACGGATTGCAAAGATGAACGCACCACTGAGTGCAAAGAGGACGATAATATAGAAGGCCCAACGGCCTCGAACGAGGTTCCAAGTGTTAGCTTCCCATGGGCGTTCGCCAGCAACTGCGTCACGGATTTTTGTGCTTAGGTCTATGGAATGAATGTGCAGCTTGTCCTTGCTGGCGACTTCTAAATCGAGAAGAGCTTTGACTGCCCCGACTAGGAGACGATTGTAGTACCAGAAGTCGATAATCCAAATCGCAATCCAGAAGACGATTATGATTGCTAAAGCAAACGCAATCATTTGCCAGTTTGTCTTTGCGTCAGCGCCACTCTTTGCAAAAATCCCGACGAGAGTTGTGAGGGCAGCGACAGCGGCAAGCGCCTGTGTACGGAGCTTGATGAGCAAGTCGTTGAAGTGCATCGCTATGTCTTCGTACTTTGTCCAAAGATCATAGATAGGCCAGCCTTGATCGGTTGGCTCAGTGCGCTTTTGCTTAGCCATTGCGGGGCCTCTTAAAGACGGAAGCAGCTCCATCGTAGCATGGTCTAGCGCAATCGGTCGTGATGGAAGGGCGCAATCACTATGACTGTGCTAGAACGGTTAGCGCCTTAGCGCAGTCATAGCGCAATTCAGCGTCATAACAGCGCTAGAACGGTCATCCCCTAGCAATGCCGTAGCGCAGTCAGCGAAGTAGGGGGCAATAGATGGATACTCGGCTCATAATCTTGATCCTCGTTAATCGTCGTGGGCGTTGCTATCTTGTACTTTTTCTAACGCCGATCCCGGCATTTGCGCGAGCTTGTTTTGCAAGGTGCAACCATGCCGTTATGACAGTGCACGATCAATGACAGTGGTGACAGTGCTAGCGCAGTCAACGGCTCATCGGCTAACGGTCGGCTTAGCGGACGTAGAACTGTCAACGACGCTACTAGCCGATCCATTAGCACTGTGCCGACATTGGATGGCGATGTGCTAAGATCGTGACTGTTCTAGCGTAGCGCAATCGACGCTGATAGCGCCTCTAGCACTGTCATCGAGCAATCGAGCAGGGATGGTTGAGCAATGAGTCACAAACCGGGATCGAAGGCGCTAAAGAAAAAACGAGATGCAAAGCTGCTAAGAAAGCGACGGCGTAATCTAATCAAAGGTCATCCCACGTTTACAGTTAAACGAGGACGTTCTCCCAGACAGAAACGAAAATACAACGATCTTCACGGAGTAAGCCCATGATTACAGTCTGGTCGGCCAGTGAGCGGCGTCATCCACCAACGGCTTCACAGAGAGAAGACGCATTGATTTCGACTTGAGGCAGCTTGGTTTAATAATTTCTAGAGCTTGACGGAGGGTGCGAGAGTTTGACCTGCGGTTCTGTACCAGCGAGAGAGGTTCTGCATCGGCTGATCTCATCTAGGTGGTGTGCTAGGGCGCCAATGTCTGCGGCGCGGGCAGCCTTAGTTGAGCGCTGAGTGCGGCCTGATCGTGTTGTAGTGCTTTCGCCATTGCTCGATGACAATCTGCGCTTCTTTCAGGCTGTAGAAGATTTCACCGTTCAGCAGCTCATCGCGTAGTTTGCCGTTGAACGACTCGCAGTAGCCGTTCTCCCAGGGGCTGCCTGGCTCAATAAAAAGGGTTTTGGCTCCAACCTGGGTCAGCCAGTTGCGTACGACCTTCGACGTCATCTCAGCCCCGTTGTCAGACCGGATGTGCTCAGGCACGCCCCGCATGAGCATGACATCGGCCATCGTCTTAAGCACGCCGAAGCCGTTGATCCGGCGCGCCACCCTGATGGCCAGGCATTCCCGCGTGAACTCGTCGATCAGCGTCATCAGCCGGAGCTTGCGGCCATCGTGGGTCTGGGCCTCCACGAAGTCGTAGCTCCACACATGATTGCGCCGTTCCGGCCTTAGCCGGATGCACGATCCATCGTTAAGCCAGAGCCGACCTCGCGGCCTTTGCTTCTTGGGTACTTTCAGCCCCTCACGGCGCCAGATCCGCTGCACCCGATCGCAGCCCACGTCCCACCCGGCCTCGTCCAGCAATGACTTGATCCGACGATAGCCATACCGGCCGTACTGCGATGCCAACGCGATGATCGACTGGGTCAGCGCATCTTCGTCAGCACGGACAAGGGTGGTGTAACGCTGCGTTCCACGGGGCTGACCGACCATCCGGCAGGCATGACGCTCCGAGAGACCATACTTCCCCCGAATGCGTTCAACAGCCTGCCGGCGCCGTTCGGGGCTTACAATTTCCGGAGGCAACGTCCTTGAGCACCTGCTTCTCAAGCGACAGATCGGCAACAAGACGCTTCAGGCGGACATTCTCGCGTTCCAGGTCTTTCATCCGCTTCGCCTGGTCGATCTCGAGCCCCCCATATTCCTTGCGCCAGCGATAAAAGCTCTGCAGCGATATGCCCGCATCCCGGCAGGCAACCGGCGCCGCGTTTCCCTGCGCCATCGATACCTCAATCTGACGAAGCAGCGTCACGATCTGCTCCGCACTGAACCTCTTCTTCGCCATGACCAAGCTCCTTTCCAGCTCATTTTCTCACAACGCTTCGTCCAAAAAAGCCAGGTCAGGTCATTCCTGCCACCACCGGGGACAGACGGCGATCACCACGTTCAAGATAAAAAAGGTCAGTGGTGGCGCTATGAGAAGGGGACCAATACGCTCGAAGAGCTATACCGGCGCAAGAAGAAACGTTAATGGCATTGGTGATCGATCCCCTCACATCACATGGGGAATTTTCCTTGGCCCACATATGGCATCCGGGGCCAACAGCACAGGCAACGGATTGGTACGTTGGAATTGCCACCCAAATTGCCACCCAATTATTCGGGATCGGGTGGCAGGAAGGCGGATTGCTAAGGACGACTGAGCAAAAAACTCAAACAGATCAAGCCTAGTCGGTACTGCCGGGATCGTGTTGGGACCCCTGCAACGCTTTCCTAAACCGAAGGTCGGAGGTTCGACTCCTCTCGGGACCGCCAGCAAAAACAAACGCTTAGCCAAGAACGGCCTCGGGCACAAATTTGTAGGGGTAACAACTGGGGTAACGTTTCAGCGGCGGGAGCGCAAAAGACGACTAGAACCTATCTCAAAATCGTTTGAAGAGGATAACGAGGCAGGCGAGCTGGACAAAGCCGAGGAAATTCTGGGCGTGGTATTCCCAGCGGATGAGGATGCGGCGCTGCCATTGTATCCAGGCGAAGAAGCGCTCGACGAGCCAGCGTCGCATGTAGCGGCTTAACCTTCGCCGATCTTGCGTAGGCGGCTTGCTTCGGTTGCCCCGATGCGGCGCGATCATCTCGATGCCATCCCTTCGCAGCTCCTCATCCAGCGGATCGCTGTCATAGGCGCGATCGCCGATCAAGTTTTCCGGCTTGGCTTCGATCATGTAGAAGTCGAAACATAGCTGCACCAAACGGACTTCATGATGGTTCGCCGCGTGCGTGCTGACCGAGAGCGGCAATCCATGGCGATCCACAATCGCCATGATTTTCATGCCCTTTCCGCGCTTCGTAGTTCCGATCTCCGCCCCGCCGCCCTTCGCCATGACGAACGTTGCGTCGATGAAGCATTCTTCTTCATTCAGGGCGCCTCTATCGCGAAGCTCGTTGGCAACATCCGTCAGCACGCGACGCAAAACTTCATCGCGGCACCAAGTCTGAAAGCGCCGATGCACAGTTTTGTAGTTCGGGATAGCTCTGCGGCAGCATGTGCCATTGCGCGCCTGTGTTGAGAATCCACAGCACCGCTTCAAGCACACGACGCGTCGGAATCGGCTTGCGCCCAGGACGTCCATCGACAATGTTTCTCCTCCGGAAAATGATCCCGGATGCGCTCCCACTGCTCTTCCGTGAGCCGAATCATTCGACATTGTATATCCGATCGACAGCAGTCGGCAATTTTGAGATAGGTTCTAGTGACCTCCCTAAGGCCGGCACGGGGTTCCGCGGGTCATTAGCGGACATTTTGCAGTGCAATTGCCCTGTCCGCTTTACCCCTGAAAGCAGACATCAGCTCGCCTATTGGATCAGTTCGTTGGCAGCTATTTGCAGTCGGGGTGAAACCGTTAAACCCAATGCTAGAGCAGTCTTTAGATTGATCACGAATTCTAATTCTGTTGGCGCCTCAACCGGCAGATCTGCAGGTCTAGCGCCTCTTAGTATCTTGTCCACGTATTCGGCCGTCCGACGGAAAATGACTTTGAAATTGGGACCATAGGATAAAAGCCCCCCAACCTCTGGAAAAATTCGGAAGGGATAAACCGCCGGCAATCGATAGCGCGCCGCAAGTTCCACGATCGGCTCACGGTGGTTTATCAGCAAGCCATCTGGAAAGATAATCAGGCCACCTCCGGGCTTTTTGCTGCAATTCTCTATTGCGTCTTGAATGTCCGCCGCGTCGCGGACCGAAGCCACGCGAACCGCGACCTTCTTAGTGTCTCCGGCTGCAGTAATAACCTTCACAAATTGTGCGGTATTCTCGTTGGCAGGATTTGTTATGAGCGTCACATGCGAAATCATGGGATCGAGCTCTACTAATAGTTCGATCCACTTAGCCCCGAAGGCAAATTCAAAATTAGTTAAGCCCGTGGCATTGCCACCCGGGTGAGCCAAACCGTCGATCAATCGCTGACACGATCTGCAACTTGCATGAACACTACTGGTACGGTCTTGGTTGATTTTTTTGCAGCGACGAGGCCAGGTGTTCCCTGGGCAACAATTACATCGGCTGCGGCCAAGACTAAACTACCTGCTTCTGTATCTAACTTTGTATAGTCTCCGCTGGTAGTCCTAACGTCGAAAACAATGTTTTGACCCTCGACCCATCCCAGCTCTTGCATCCGTGCGCGAAATGCTGCGACAAGCGGCATCATTTCTTTGTCGTTGAATGCAGAAATCAAACCGACTAGCCGTTTCTTATTATCCTGCTGTGCAATAGCAACGCCCGGCCACGCCGCCGCACTCGCGAGAAGGATCGTGAACTCGCGCCGTCTCATTGAGGCCCTTGAGGCTCGGGACCAGCCATCATACCGACTTAAACCAACATACTAGAAGCGCGCAATGTCCGCTTTGGGTCATTAGCAGACATTTTGCGATGCGAACGCGATGTCCGCTTTACCCCCGAAAGCGGACAGTGCATTGCAACTAGGGATGTCCGCTTTGTGCCAAAGCGACCAACTTTACCGTTTGATAGATTGGAAACTTTGCTCAGGGCTTCGATGCGATTTCTGCCAGTTTCGCAACAGTGTTCATGTTGCGCGCCGTGCCCTTTCTGGCTGCTGGAATCTTGAGTTTAGAGCGGCCCATGCCATTCCTGTAGTGGACGAAAATCTCTCTATCACCGAGACGTATCTCCTCATCATTTTGCCCGACCACATGATCCAAGGCGTCGCGTGGGGGGCGGCGATCGAGGAAAACCGCATACGTGTGCTTCGGCTCCGCCTTTGGGAACGGATTAGCCTTAAGTATGGCCACCATTTCTGGTGCCGTCCGAACCACGACTCCTACGGGCTTGCCCGCATAGGCGAGCAAACGACTCTCAAGCTTCGCCTTCACTCTTGATGGGGCGGCCTTGCTTTCGAAGGCAATATTGCCACTCGCAATGTAAGTTTCGACACGAGCGAAACCTGCGTTAGTGCACATCGCTCTCAGGTCGGCCATTGAGAGCTTGCCAGTTCCGCCAACGTTCACAGCACGAAGCAGCGCGATGTACTTTGCCATGTTGCAATCGTATCACACGGCAGTTCTGATTTTACGAACGTTACGAGAGGCAAGTAGCAAACTTGTGAATGAGCATCATTGTTCACCTCCGATGTGCTGGGGCGGTTTCGGAGCGACTAAGCGAATTCGCGGGACTGATAATCTTTACGTCATCGATGCCTCGGTATTCCCGACCGTGCCGAGTCTTGCCAACCTTACCGCCAGATGCTGGGCGAGCGAGCGCGCTGCAGATTGGTTGGCAGCGGTCGGTCCTAACAATTGACCGATGTCCGCTTTTGACCCAAAGCGGACATCGGCTGTCCTCAGACCCGACCCCTTCCAGTTTGCCCATTTGACGCGATACGATGGCCTGTCCTGAGCCTCACGGAGGGCACATGCGACGGCGCGAGTTCATCACCCTTCTCGGCGGTGCAATTGCTTGGCCGATCGCGGCGCGCGCGCAGCAGCCAGCGATGCCCATCATCGGGTTTCTCAGTGCTGGAACATCTGAAATGGCGCGTGACTATGTTGCCGCATTCCATCGAAGTTTAGCCGGTGAAGGATTTGTTGAGGGCCGCACCGTAGGGATCGAGTATCGATGGATAGAGGGTCAAAATGAGCGGCTACCTGCACTGGCTGCGGATTTGGTTCGCCGTCAGGTAGCAGTCATCGTTGCGGCCAGCACACCAGCTTCCCTGGCTGCTAAGGCGGCCACTCAGACAATCCCGATCGCTTTTATTGTCGGTACCGATCCCGTCGGAATTGGTCTCGTCGCCAGCCTAGCGCACCCCGGCGGCAACATAACTGGTGTTACTAACCTGAACGTCGAGCTATTCAAAAAATGCTTTGAGCTGATGCACAGCCTGATGCCTCCGGCTTCTACGATCGCGGTCCTCGTCAACCCGGCTAACGTCGCCCAAACCGCGACTGAAAGGGCGACCGTACAGGACGCCGCACGTGCCCTCGGCGCGCGCGTGGTGATTCTGAATGCAAGTAGTCCCAGCGAGATCGAATCGGTTTTCGAGGTACTTATCGGTCAGCGGGTAGGTGCACTTGTGGTAAGCGGCGAAATATTTTTTCTGAACCAGCGTGATCGGCTCGTCGAGCTGGCGGCTCGCCATGCAGTGCCAACCATATATGCGTACCGGGAGTTTCCGGTCGCCGGCGGTCTTATGAGTTACGGAGCCGATTTCGCGGAGCCTTATCGTTTGGTCGGAGTATACGCCGGCCGGATTCTAAAGGGGGAGAAGCCGGCCAATCTTTCGGTTCAACAGGCCACCAAGGTCGAGCTGGTCATCAATCTCAAAACTGCAAAGGCGCTTGGCCTCAACATCCCCAACACAATAATTGGGCGCGCGGACGAGGTGATCGAGTAGCAGGACGAATGTCTGCTTTTGGCACAAAGCGGACATACCGAGTTGCACTGCACATGTCCGCTATTGGGGGTAAAGCGGATATGACCTCTTGCGCTGCACATGTCTGCTTTTGACCCAAAGCTGACATTAGCTACGCTTCCAATCTTCCGGATTGGACGTGTAACATGTCGCGTCTTGAGCCTCGGGGGCTACAATGAGGCGGCGAGAATTCATCACCTTGGTCGGCAGCGCGGCGGTAGTTTGGCCCCTCGCAGCTCGCGCCCAGCAGTCGGCCATGCCAGTGGTCGGGATGTTGAACGGACAGTCCGCCGACAGCTTTTCCCATAACGCAGCCGGAATTCGCCTTGGCCTGCATGATTCAGGTTTTGTCGAGGGTCAAAACGTCGTCATTGAATATCGCTGGGCAGACGGCCATGACGAGAGGCTGCCTGCGATGGCGGTTGAGCTGGTCAACCGTCCGGTCGCTACACTGATCACCGGCGGCAGCCTTTGGGCGACGATTTCAGCTAAGGCCGCTACTGCAACAATTCCCATCGTTTTCACGACCGCAAGCGACCCCGTCAAACTCGGCTTCGTAACAAGCCTCAACAGGCCTGGTGGAAATGTCACGGGTGTGAGTTTTCTGGGGGCTCAGCTTGTTGACAAGCGTCTGGAGCTGGCGTCGCAACTGGTGGCGAAAGAGGCCATCATCGGATTTCTAGGGCGCCCGCAGGAGCCGAGATATGCGGCGGACAGGAAGCAGATCGAGACTGCCGCTGCTACGCTTGGACGAAAAATACTGTTTCTCGATATTGTTGGCGAGCGCGACCTCGAACCGACGTTTGCTGCTGCTGCGCGCCAACATCTTGGTGCGCTCATACATTTCACCGATCCGTTCTTTAACAGCAATCGCAGTGCGCTCGTCGCTGTGGCCGCGCGGCACGCCTTGCCCACGATCTATGAAACGCGGGATTTTGTGACTGCGGGTGGGTTGATGAGCTACGGAGCGAGCGTTACCAGATCGTCAGGCTGGCGCTTATGCCGGCCGAATCCTTAGGGGCGATAAAGCTGGCGATTTGCCAGTCGTGCAATCGAGCCGGTTCGAATTGGTCGTCAACCTGAGAACCGCTAGGACGCTCGGACTTGCTATTCCACAAAATCTACTGGTCGCGGCTGACGAGGTGATCGAATAAGTCTCGCGATGTCCGCTATTGGCACAAAGCGGACATGACGTTTTGCACTGCAAATGTCTGCTAATGACCCAAAGCGGACATTAAAGGCAGCGTTACTTTCCTATTTACACGGCGGTATTGGCCCTTCGGGCAATTTTTCCCCTAGCGCATCTGGTTCAGAGTTTCCTCGGGTGCGACCCGCATCACCATCAGGAGGGACAGATGCGAGTTCAAGACGAGAACACCAAGGTGATAGACGGTGCCGTCAGTCGGCGCAAAATCCTGCTGGGCGGGACCACGCTTGCCGTCGCAATGGCGATGGGATCAGCGGCGCGTATTCACACGGCGCAAGCGCAGCAGCGTCCCGTAGCCGTGTCTGCTGCGCTTCCTTCCGATCAGATCGGTGAAGTTGCAGTAAACGCCTACCTATACACCTATCCGCTTATCAGCATGGAAATGACGCGCCGGCTCAGCACCAATGTCGCCGACACTCGCCAGTTCGCCAAGGCACCGATGAACCAATTTGCGAATCTGCCGGCATTCCCTGACGCCACCTACACGGACATCGCACGGCCGAACGCGGACACTCTGTATTCGCTGATGTGGTTCGACGTGTCGAAAGAGCCACTGTTGATTAATGTGCCCGATTCGGCAGGGCGCTATTATCTGCTGCCGATGCTTGACATGTGGACCGACGTTTTCCAAAGCACAGGCTCACGCACGACTGGGACCAGTGCGCAGTTACTTGCGATTGCCGAGCCGCGCTGGCAAGGCCAACTCCCTTCGGGGGCCATGCTCGTTCGTAGTCCGACCGCGTGTGGCTGGGTGATCGGGCGCACGCAGACCAACGGCAAAGCTGACTACGACGCCGTGCACAAATTTCAGGCCGGGCTAATCACGACGCCACTCAGCGAATGGGGCAAATCGTATCGGCCGCCGGCAGCAGCAATCAATCCCGATTGGGACATGAAGACGCCGGCAGTCGATCAAGTAGAAAAGCTCGGCTCGGCTGCGTATTTCTCGCTGTTCACCGAACTGACTAAGCTGAACCCGCCGCACGCGAACGACTATCCGATCCTCGAGCAGATGCGACGCATGGGGATCGAACCGGGTAAGCCCTTCGCGCTCGACAAGGCATCGCCCGAGGTTCAGAGCGCATTGAGCGAAGCTGGGCCGCTCGCGTTAAAGAAAATCAGGGCAAGGTTTTTGCGGGCCGGCGTAGCAAACGCAGGCTGGCGCACTAACCTCACCGCTGTTGGAACTTACGGCGCTGATTATTTGAGCCGGGCAATGATCGCCTATGTCGGTATCGGCGCCAACACAATCGAAGATGCGGTCTATCCCTCGGCAGTCACCGATGCCGATGGCAAGCCTTTCAGTAGCGACAACCGGTACATACTACATTTCAATAAAGACGAGCTTCCGCCGGTACGCGCCTTCTGGTCGCTCACGATGTACAACGAAAGGCAAAACTTCGCGGCAAATCCGATTGACCGCTACGCTATTGGGGATCGCGATAAGCTCGCATTCAACCCTGACGGCTCGCTTGACCTTTACATCCAGCGCGAGTCGCCCGGCCAAGACAAAGAGTTGAATTGGCTGCCAGCACCCGCCAGCGGCCCCTTCACGATGAACCTTCGTCTCTATTGGCCGAAGCCAGAGGTTCTCGACGGAAGTTGGGCTCCCCCGGGGGTAAAGCTCGTGCAATGAGCCGCGACTGCAATGTCCGCTATTGGCACTTACCGGACATCCTTCTTTGCACCGCACATGTCCGCTTTTGGATGTAAAGCGGACATGACGTATTGCGCTGCAAATGTCTGCTTTTGACCCAAAGCGGACATTGGCCTGGACTTCTTTTGACACTGGACTAGCTGTGTTGGACGCCCCATATGGAGGGCATCACCGGCACGGGCCGTATGGCACAGGCGTCGGTGGCTGAGAGTTCGGTAGCGCTCCCGCCTGTAAATAGGGAGCGCATCATGACCTCTCGTAAGATCCCCCTTGAATTATTCACCACTCCCGCAACGGTATTTTTCGGACGCTCCGAAGCCGATTGAAATACCTGAGCATCTCCAAAATCAAGCTTCGTTCCATCAGCAGGTGGCTAAGCGCTTCCGATTAGTGCCCAACTTTTTTGTATCGACCCCGGACGCCCCTGAGATCGTCGAAAGACTGTGGGCCTTTGCTGCGGCGGCGTATCTCGATACTCCGATCCCAACACTCTTCAAAGAGCGGCTTTTTGTCTTCCTCTCTCGTTTCTGTCCGGTCCGCTACTGCATTGTGCGGCACTGCGGATTTCTTATCGGCTATGGACACGCAGCGGGCGACCCTGCGGCTCAGACGCAAACGATTGAGCAGATGATCGAGCTTCTGAAAACACCTCCGCCTTGGCGGCGGGACCTCGAACCGATTTACAGTAGCTTGGCGGCCATGGAAAATCCGGTCGATTGGCCCGTTCCTGGTAGCGAAATCGAAGACCAGTTGTTTGCGCTTTGCGCTCTGATCTTTGTGAACCCAACGCAGTCCGAGCGTGCCCTAAATGCGTTGCGAGACGCCCTTGGCGGCAAACGCTTCGAGTATGTCCTGGCGCTTCTTGCTTTTATCAGAACCGCTCATTTTTGGACGCTTGTCCATCCCAGTATTGAGATGGAGGATGACGTCAAAGAACTCTTGGGCGAATACAAAGAACTTGCGGCCTTGCTTTTGCAAGAACCTGATCCTTGGTCTGTCTGATTGTTGCAATCCATGAGACTTCAGCATGTCCGCTTTTGGCACTTAGCAGACATTACCTTGGGAGGGATTGGATGTTATTAAATTGTTGTGCCGGGTGGTTCGGCGTCCGCTTATGACCCAAAGCGGACATCGGTCGCGGGCTTCGTTATCCAGGTTTGAACACACTGAAATACCGCGCAGTGATCGATTTACTCTTTGGGCTATCCGGAATACCGTTGTAAGAGCGAGTCCTTGAGATGTACTGGGTCAGAAAAAATTGCCGCTTGGGCTCATGGGCAGCGTTGTTCGCGCTGTGCATCCAGCTTGTATTGTCTTTTGGCCACATTCACGCCGATGACATTCACGGATCGTCTTCAGCGACAATTGCGCAGCTTCAGGCCCAACCAGAGAGCCCTGCTGGTGACGACCACGGCAAACCCGAGCATGACTTCTGCGCGATTTGCGCGGCCCTGAGTCTTACATCGAGTTCGGTACTACCTACCGTTTCGTTACTTCCAGTCCCCGCCGATCGCCCCTACGAGTGGGTTTCCGATTTCCGTACCGCGCAAGTTTCGTCCGATTTTCATTTTAATTTCCAAGCCCGCGCTCCACCCCGCGCCTGACATCGGTGATCTACCCGCAATGTGGCTTGTCCTCTTCGCGGACGCCACATCCCGGTGTCCCGTAAGGCGTGGAGGACTATTCAGTCATGTCACCCCGATTTGCGCGCGGGCTGCTGCTCGCCAGCTCGAGTCTCATCCCATTCGTCGTTGCCGAGGCGCAAGCGCAGACCGCGCTGCCGGAAGTCGTGGTAGAAAGCCAGCGCTCAGCGCCGCCGCGCCCGCGGTCCACGGTTCCTACTACCGCCGCTCCGTCGCCGCAGCCCGACAGCAACGCCACTCTTGCCGCCCAGAACACGCAATTCGACACAGCGCGGGACAGTCTGTCGCCGCGGTTCGGCGCCAGCACATTCGACATGAACCGCGCGTTTATCGAAACATTGCCGGGAGGCATCAATACGCCACTCAACTCCGTCTTGCTGCAAGCGCCCGGCGTTTCACAGGATAGCACCGTCAATGGCGACATCCACGTGCGCAATGAGCATGCCAATGTGCAGTACCGCATCAACGGGATCACTCTCCCCGACGGTATTTCTGGCTTCGGTCGTGTTCTCGGCACCAATTTTGTCGGCAGCCTCGCGCTGATTACGGGTGCGCTACCGGCGCAATTCGGCCTACGCACCGCCGGTATTATCGATATCCAGACCCCGAGCGGTAATTCGCTGCGACAGGGCGGCAGCGTCGGCATCTACGGCGGAAGCTTCGGGTGGGTAAGTCCGAGCTTCGAATACGGCGGCCGCGCTGGCAACACCGAGTACTTTGTCACGGGCCTCGGCCTCACCAACAATCTCGGTATCCAAAATCCGACCGACAGCCACAGCGCGATCCACGACCGGACGTATCAGGCCAACTTCTTCAGTTACACGTCGACCGTGCTTGACGCACAGACGCGTCTTGCAACGATCTTTGGCAACTTCACCGGCCACTTTCAAATTCCAAATAATCCGGGGCAAACGCCACAGTTCACCGCTTTTGGGATCAGCAATTTCAATTCGGCGACACTCAACGAGAACCAGGCGGAACAAAACACCTTCGGTGTGGTCGCACTGCAGAAGTCGGTCAATGGGCTGGATCTGCAGTTGGCGGCCTTTTCCCGCTATAGCACGCTGCGTTTCGTTCCGGACACGATCGGCGACCTTGTTTTCAATGGCATAGCGTCCGACGTCTACCGCCGCAGCTTTGCCAACGGCCTGCAGGGCGACGCCGCCTACAAGCTGAACGACGCGCATACTCTGCGGGCGGGCTTTACGGTCAGCGGCGAAAGCACGCTGAACAGCAATGACTCAACGGTGCTCCCGCTCGACTCAGGCGGCACGCCGGTCGATGCGCCATTCACCGTGAACGACAATCTTTCCAAACTCGGATGGATCGCCGGTCTCTACCTCCAGGACGAGTGGCGGATAACCGACAAGCTCACACTGAACGCCGGGGTGCGGTTCGATCAGATGTGGCAATTCGTCAACGCCAACCAGCTTAGTCCGCGCTTCAATGTGGTGTATAAGCCGCTCGACGGGACGACTCTCCACGCCGGTTATGCACGCTACTTCACGCCGCCGCCACAGGCGATCGCCGCGCCTGCCAACATCTCTCCGTTCGCCAACACGACCGCTCAGCCGGAAACCTTCCAGCAGAATCCAGCCCTGCCGGAACGTTCGCACTACTTCGATGCCGGAATTGTGCAAAGGATCACTCCTAATCTTCAAGTTGGTATCGACGCTTATTACAAGATCGCAAGGGACCTGCTGGACGACGGACAATTCGGCGCGGCGCTGATCCTGAATGGTTTCAACTACGAAACGGCTAAAAACACCGGCGTCGAGTTGAGCGCGACCTACAAGGACGGCAACTTCAGCGCCTATGGCAATCTCGCTTGGGCGCGTCAGCAGGCAAAAAACATAGTATCGAACCAATATCTATTCGGCCTTGATGAACTTGCCTACATCGCCAACAACTACATCTATACTGACCATGCCCAGATGTGGACCGCATCAGCGGGCGCATCCTATCTTTGGCAGGGGACCAGGCTCAGCGCAGATATGGTCTACGGCAGCGGCCTGCGCAGCGGTTTTGCAAATACTGAACATGTTGCGCCTTATGCAACTGTCAATCTCGGGATTTCGCGCGAGTTCAAGGTGTCGCCCGATTTAAAGCCGATCACCACCAAACTCGCTGTCGTGAATGTCTTCGACACCATCTACGAGATCAGGGACGGTTCGGGAATTGGCGTGTTCGCACCACAATTCGGGATGCGCCGCGGCTTCTTCGTGGGCCTTTCGCAGAAACTGTAAGCAGAGAAAAGCACCCCCGTCTCGCAATGGTGTCGCGCAAATGAAAGTGCAGGAAAACATGAAATGCTCATGCCAGTTTGGCTGGTTTAAAATTCGACAAGGTAGCTCGCGATGGTGTCGTTCGGGGCACACCCGGCTGCCACTTGTGACGGCAGCCTGCCTGTTACCGTTCAACGTGGCCTACGCCCAAGAGCCAACTTCGCCGCCGGCCGTTGGACTAGCGGCACTCCCGCGCGACCTGAGCCCTTGGGGCATGTTCATGAATGCCGACGTGGTGGTGAAAGCCGTCATGGTCGGACTGGTCTTTGCGTCGGTTGTGACATGGACAGTCTGTCTTGCCAAAACAATCGAATTGCTGAAAGCGCGCCGGCGGGTACGGTCCGCACTGAGCGCGCTGAACAATCTTCAAACCCTTCCGAAGGTCATACCCTCGAACCCCATAGAGCCAGCCGCAACTTTCTGTGCGACCGCGATTGCCGAAATTCGGTTGTCCGATGGGGCCGCGGACAAAGATGGCTTAAAGGAACGCATCACGTCTCGTCTGGAGCGGATGGAAGCTGCTTTCAGTCGTCGCATCAGTCGCGGCACCGGAGTTCTTGCAACCATCGGTGCGACCGCCCCCTTCGTCGGGCTGTTCGGCACCGTGTGGGGCATTATGAACAGCTTTATCGGCATCTCGAAATCACACACAACAAATCTAGCAGTTGTCGCGCCGGGCATTGCTGAAGCACTGCTCGCGACTGCCCTTGGACTTGCAGCCGCCATCCCAGCCGTCGTCATTTACAATCTGTTTGCGCGGCAGATCACAAACTATCGGGCAGAACTCGCGGACACATCGGCGGAGGTCCTTCGCCTCGTCAGTCGGGACCTCGATCGCGGCATGCGCCGGTCCGAAAGGTTGGCCCTGCTGTAGCCGCGGAGTAATTCGGATGAGCGTCTGCCTCGATCATGGCAAGGATGAACTTGATGAGGTCCACGAGATCAACGTCACGCCATTCATCGACGTGATATTGGTCCTCCTCATCATATTTATGATAGCGGCACCGCTCGCCACGGTGGATATCTCTGTCGATCTACCTTCGTCGACTGCGGAGCCGCAGCCCCGGCCCGACAAACCGCTCTACCTCACCGTAAAACCTGATCTGTCGCTGGCCGTTGGGGATATAGCGATCGCACGCGACCAGCTTTCGGGAGCGCTTGAGCAAACGACGCATGGAGACAGGCAAACCCGTATTTTCCGTCGGGCCGATAAAGCCGTGCCGTATGGCGAGTTGATGGAGGTGATGAATCTACTTCGAGCGGCGGGCTTTCTCAAAATCGCATTGGTCGGAGTCGAGAAAACGTCATGATGGCTGCGGCTATGGACGACTACGATCTTCGTCGCTCGGCTCTCAGCGCGATGGTTGTGATTGGGATTCATGCTGCGCTCGCTCTGACGCTAACACGTTGGCACGAGCCACTTGCCGGCGACGAAGGTACCGAAGCCATAATTGTGGATCTTGCACCTTTCACGGGCCCCCGACGGAAAACAAGACCGACCTTGCGCCAGGCCCAGAGCAGCAGCAATCAGAGACAATCCCCAAAACACAAGTCGTTAAGCCCGAGAAACCCCGCAAGAGAAAATCGAACAACCACAGCCCTCGCCGGACGCGGACTTCAGCTGCCTATCGAACCCAGTAAGCCCCCCGACAAGCAGATAGAGCAACCAAGTCCGCCTGCTCTGCAACATCCCCGCCACGGCCAGCGCCCTCCGCCGCGCAGGTCTCATCCTGGCATCGCAAGATCGCCCAGCAGGTCAACGCCACAAAGGCTATCCGGCGGCGGCGCGAGCCAGACATGAGACGGGCGTCGCACAACTTGCGTTCAAATTCAGCACAAGGAATGGTGGTGGCGAGCCGCGTGATACGGACATCAGTTTCGCATCACTGATCAGAGACAATCGCCACCGTTCAACGCGCACAGCCGTTTCCGCCGCCGCCACCAAATATACCGGCGACACTTTCTCCTTGAGATGCACTGGGTCAGAAGAAATTGCGGCTTGGGCTCGTGGGCAGCGTTGTTCGCGCTGTGCATCCAGCTTGCATTGTCTTTTGGCCACATTCACGCCGATGACATTCACGGTCGTCTTCAGCGACAATTGCGCAGCTTCAGGCCCAACCCGAGAGCCCTGCTGGTGACGACCGCGGCAAACCCGAGCATGACTTCTGCGCGATTTGCGCGGCCCTGAGTTTTACATCGAGTTCGGTATTACCTACCGTTTCGTTACTTCCAGTCCCGGCCGATCGCCCCTACGAGTGGGTTTCCGATTTCCGTACCGCGCAAGTTTCGTCCGATTTTCATTTTAATTTCCAAGCCCGCGCTCCACCCCGCGCCTGACATCGGTGATCTACCCGCAATGTGGCTTGTCCTCTTCGCGGACGCCACATCCCGATGTCCCGTGAGGCGTGGAGGACTATTCAGTCATGTCACCCCGATTTGCGCGCGGGCTGCTGCTCGCCAGCTCGAGTCTCATCCCATTCGTCGTTGCCGAGGCGCAAGCGCAGACCGCGCTGCCGGAAGTCGTGGTAGAAAGCCAGCGCTCAGCGCCGCCGCGCCCGCGGTCCACGGCTCCTACTACCGCCGCTCCGTCGCCGCAGCCCGACAGCAACGCCACTCTTGCCGCCCAGAACACGCAATTCGACACAGCGCGGGACAGTCTGTCGCCGCGGTTCGGCGCCAGCACATTCGACATGAACCGCGCGTTTATCGAAACATTGCCGGCAGGCATCAATACGCCACTCAACTCCGTCTTGCTGCAAGCGCCCGGCGTTTCACAGGATAGCACCGTCAATGGCGACATCCACGTGCGCAATGAGCATGCCAATGTGCAGTACCGCATCAACGGGATCACTCTCCCCGACGGTATTTCTGGCTTCGGTCGTGTTCTCGGCACCAATTTTGTCGGCAGCCTCGCGCTGATTACGGGTGCGCTACCGGCGCAATTCGGCCTGCGCACCGCCGGTATTATCGATATCCAGACCCCGAGCGGTAATTCGCTGCGACAGGGCGGCAGCGTCGGCATCTACGGCGGCAGCTTCGGGTGGGTAAGTCCGAGCTTCGAATACGGCGGCCGCGCTGGCAACACCGAGTACTTTGTCACGGGCCTCGGCCTCACCAACAATCTCGGTATCCAAAATCCGACCGACAGCCACAGCGCGATCCACGACCGGACGTATCAGGCCAACTTCTTCAGTTACACGTCGACCGTGCTTGACGCACAGACGCGTCTTGCAACGATCTTTGGCAACTTCACCGGCCACTTTCAAATTCCAAATAATCCGGGGCAAACGCCACAGTTCACCGCTTTTGGGATCAGCAATTTCGATTCGGCGACACTCAACGAGAACCAGGCGGAACAAAACACCTTCGGTGTGGTCGCACTGCAGAAGTCGGTCAATGGGCTGGATCTGCAGTTGGCGGCCTTTTCCCGCTATAGCACGCTGCATTTCGTTCCGGACACGATCGGCGACCTTGTTTTCAATGGCATAGCGTCCGACGTCTACCGCCGCAGCTTTGCCAACGGCCTGCAGGGCGACGCCGCCTACAAGCTGAACGACGCGCATACTCTGCGGGCGGGCTTTACGGTCAGCGGCGAAAGCACGCTGAACAGCAATGACTCAACGGTGCTCCCGCTCGACTCAGGCGGCACGCCGGTCGATGCGCCATTCACCGTGAACGACAATCTTTCCAAACTCGGATGGATCGCCGGTCTCTACCTCCAGGACGAGTGGCGGATAACCGACAAGCTCACACTGAACGCCGGGCTGCGGTTCGATCAGATGTGGCAATTCGTCAACGCCAACCAGCTTAGTCCGCGCTTCAATGTGGTGTATAAGCCGCTCGACGGGACAACTCTCCACGCCGGTTATGCACGCTACTTCACGCCGCCGCCACAGGCGATCGCCGCGCCTGCCAACATCTCTCCGTTCGCCAACACGACCGCTCAGCCGGAAACCTTCCAGCAGAATCCAGCCCTGCCGGAACGTTCGCACTACTTCGATGCCGGAATTGTGCAAAGGATCACTCCTAATCTTCAAGTTGGTATCGACGCTTATTACAAGATCGCAAGGGACCTGCTGGACGACGGACAATTCGGCGCGGCGCTGATCCTGAATGGTTTCAACTACGAAACGGCTAAAAACACCGGCGTCGAGTTGAGCGCGACCTACAAGGACGGCAACTTCAGCGCCTATGGCAATCTCGCTTGGGCGCGTCAGCAGGCAAAAAACATAGTATCGAACCAATATCTATTCGGCCTTGATGAACTTGCCTACATCGCCAACAACTACATCTATACTGACCATGCCCAGATGTGGACCGCATCAGCGGGCGCATCCTATCTTTGGCAGGGGACCAGGCTCAGCGCAGATATGGTCTACGGCAGCGGCCTGCGCAGCGGTTTTGCAAATACTGAACATGTTGCGCCTTATGCAACTGTCAATCTCGGGATTTCGCGCGAGTTCAAGGTGTCGCCCGATTTAAAGCCGATCACCACCAAACTCGCTGTCGTGAATGTCTTCGACACCATCTACGAGATCAGGGACGGTTCGGGAATTGGCGTGTTCGCACCACAATTCGGGATGCGCCGCGGCTTCTTCGTGGGCCTTTCGCAGAAACTGTAAGCAGAGAAAAGCACCCCCGTCTCGCAATGGTGTCGCGCAAATGAAAGTGCAGGAAAACATGAAATGCTCATGCCAGTTTGGCTGGTTTAAAATTCGACAAGGTAGCTCGCGATGGTGTCGTTCGGGGCACACCCGGCTGCCACTTGTGACGGCAGCCTGCCTGTTACCGTTCAACGTGGCCTACGCCCAAGAGCCAACTTCGCCGCCGGCCGTTGGACTAGCGGCACTCCCGCGCGACCTGAGCCCTTGGGGCATGTTCATGAATGCCGACGTGGTGGTGAAAGCCGTCATGGTCGGACTGGTCTTTGCGTCGGTTGTGACATGGACAGTCTGTCTTGCCAAAACAATCGAATTGCTGAAAGCGCGCCGGCGGGTACGGTCCGCACTGAGCGCGCTGAACAATCTTCAAACCCTTCCGAAGGTCATACCCTCGAACCCCATAGAGCCAGCCGCAACTTTCTGTGCGACCGCGATTGCCGAAATTCGGTTGTCCGATGGGGCCGCGGACAAAGATGGCTTAAAGGAACGCATCACGTCTCGTCTGGAGCGGATGGAAGCTGCTTTCAGTCGTCGCATCAGTCGCGGCACCGGAGTTCTTGCAACCATCGGTGCGACCGCCCCCTTCGTCGGGCTGTTCGGCACCGTGTGGGGCATTATGAACAGCTTTATCGGCATCTCGAAATCACACACAACAAATCTAGCAGTTGTCGCGCCGGGCATTGCTGAAGCACTGCTCGCGACTGCCCTTGGACTTGCAGCCGCCATCCCAGCCGTCGTCATTTACAATCTGTTTGCGCGGCAGATCACAAACTATCGGGCAGAACTCGCGGACACATCGGCGGAGGTCCTTCGCCTCGTCAGTCGGGACCTCGATCGCGGCATGCGCCGGTCCGAAAGGTTGGCCCTGCTGTAGCCGCGGAGTAATTCGGATGAGCGTCCGCCTCGATCATGGCAAGGATGAACTTGATGAGGTCCACGAGATCAACGTCACGCCATTCATCGACGTGATATTGGTCCTCCTCATCATATTTATGATAGCGGCACCGCTCGCCACGGTGGATATCTCTGTCGATCTACCTTCGTCGACTGCGGAGCCGCAGCCCCGGCCCGACAAACCGCTCTACCTCACCGTAAAACCTGATCTGTCGCTGGCCGTTGGGGATATAGCGATCGCACGCGACCAGCTTTCGGGAGCGCTTGAGCAAACGACGCATGGAGACAGGCAAACCCGTATTTTCCGTCGGGCCGATAAAGCCGTGCCGTATGGCGAGTTGATGGAGGTGATGAATTTACTTCGAGCGGCGGGCTTTCTCAAAATCGCATTGGTCGGAGTCGAGAAAACGTCATGATGGCTGCGGCTATGGACGACTACGATCTTCGTCGCTGGGCTCTCAGCGCGATGGTTGTGATTGGGATTCATGCTGCGCTCGCTCTGACGCTAACACGTTGGCACGAGCCACTTGCCGGCGACGAAGGTACCGAAGCCATAATTGTGGATCTTGCACCTTTCACGGCGCCCCCGACGGAAAACAAGACCGACCTTGCGCCGGGCCCAGAGCAGCAGCAATCAGAGACAATCCCCAAAACACAAGTCGCTAAGCCCGAGGAAACCCCGCAAGAGAAAATCGAACAACCACAGCCCTCGCCGGACGCGGACGTTCAGCTGCCTATCGAACCCAGTAAGCCCCCCGACAAGCAGATAGAGCAACCAAGTCCGCCTGCTCTTGCAACATCCCCGCCACGGCCAGCGCCCTCCGCCGCGCAGGTCTCATCCTGGCATCGCAAGATCGCCCAGCAGGTCGAACGCCACAAAGGCTATCCGGCGGCGGCGCGAGCCAGACATGAGACGGGCGTCGCACAACTTGCGTTCAAGATTGACCGACAAGGAAAGGTGGTGGCGAGCCGCGTGATACGGACATCAGGTTTCGCATCACTGGATCAAGAGACAATCGCCACCGTTCAACGCGCACAGCCGTTTCCGCCGCCGCCACCAAATATACCGGGCGACACTTTCGAGTTCACAGTTCCTATCAAATTCAACATTCGATGATGGAGTGAGAATCACCCACAGGAGTCACCGTCTATGCACAAACACTTTTCCCGTCTCGTTTTGTTCCTTCTCGTTTGTGCGATGCCGCTCGCACTCGCGGCTGCGCCGAATAAACGTCACGCCACATGCGAGGAGGAATGCCAAACCTCTTGTCATGCAAGCTTGGCCGGTTCACGTAGACAACTCGTTTGCGAGCACGAATGTTGGTCAAAATGCTATTCGCACCGAGCTGAGCACAAATAAAGAGTTCCGTTCTAACGTACTCAAACGACTAAGTCTTATTTGCAATTATCGGCTGTTCTGTTTGGGGCAAAACGTGTGCAACCACAAAGATGATCCACGGGCTCATCAAACTTGAGGGGATATTCGTTGTCCAGCGCCGATCACGAATAAATGCAGTTTTCAAGGCTGCGCTAGTGTCCGTACAAATAGGGCTAACCGATGCGGCCGCCATCGCCAAGTTATCGACTCCCGATCCCTCTGTGGAGGCGGTGGAGAAGCAGCAATCGCTACGATAATCGAAGGCTGGTGATTGAAGCAGGCTGACGCGGTCGCGCAATGCCCGCTATTGGCACTTAGCGGACATCGGCTTGTGCGCTGCACATGTCTGCTTTTGACCCAAAGATATTTACACGCGCCGACTAGTGCCGGATTTATTCCCGGAAACCTCTACCGCTCCTCCGCCAATACACGAGGCCGGACGAACAAAAAGCGGGTCGTCGCTGATGTTTTTGCGTTGGCACTGCTCTCTGTGCCGATGAGGATAAGTCCTGCTCCCCCGTTTACGAGGGCAAAAATAACGGGCTCACCGGACCATGTGTTTATCGGGTTCATTCCGACGTGAAGAAATTCGCCAATCGGTTGGTCAGGATATTGTAGCCGCAGCTGCGGACCAACCTCGGCTGGCGCAAGTGCGAGGCCGCGCTCTTGAGCGCGAGCGTAAACGTCCACCAGTGATGTTTCAGTCGGCGTGCCGAGTTCGGCGGCAGACACAACCACAAGGTCCACGTCCTCGGCAGGGTTCATGGCAAATGCCGGCCGAGCAAGGATTTGCTCAGCGAGGTCTCCGATCCCACAGCCGGCAGCATCCAATGCATTACGCAGAGCGAATGTATTTGCAAATCGTCCAAACGTTATGGTCTTCCAAACCTTACGGACAGCTTCAGCCTGGGGTACAGCTGCTGTCCCGCTTCTTGGAGCGACGACATACTGGAGACTATCTTTAGTTGCACATTGAGCGCCGGCTTCCCCGGGATGCAGAAATGCAATCGCGCCGCAGAGCGATGCAACCGCAAAAATTTTTTGCATAGGCCACCCCACGATTTGGCGACGAATCTTGGAGAATAGCCTAGGGGGCCGCTGCGAATTATATTGTGAACCAGTTCACACAAAGGCGGATTTTCCGGTGCAAACGCCCCCACAAAGTATGAGGCAACCTTAACGATGAGGTGATCGAATAAGTGGAGCAATGTCCGCTATTGGCACTTAGCGGACATCGACTTTTGGACCGCAAATGTCTGCTTATGACCCAAAGCGGACATGGGTTGGGGCTTTCCCCGTGCAGGTTTGAACCGCTACGATATCCTGTCCTGAGCCTCGGGGGGGCGAATGAGGCGGCGCGAGTTCATCATACTTCTCGGCGGGGCGGTGACAGCGTGGCCGCTCATCGCTCGCGCACAGCGGTTGGTAACGCCGGTTATCGGGTTCCTTAGTGCCAGGGAAGCGTCCGAAGCCCCGCAACTCCTGACAGCGTTCCGTCAAGGCCTAAAGGAATTGGGTTTTGTCGAGAGTCAGAACATCGCGATCGAATATCGGTTCGCCGGAAATCAAAACGACCAGTTGCCTGCATTGGCGGCGGACCTTGTTCAACGCCAAGTCACCGTGATCGTAGCGGTCACCACTCCGGCGGCGCTGGCGGCAAAGGCGGCAACAACGACCGTTCCGATCGTCTTCCAAGCTGGCGCCGACCCGGTCCAGATCGGGCTCGTAGCCAGCCTTAACCGACCCGGCGGCAATGTCACCGGCGTCTCAAATCTGAGCATCGGCCTTGCCACGAAACGCATTGAGCTGATGCGCCAGGTGATGCCGGATGCCAAGCTCATCGCCGTGTTGGTGAACCCTCGCGATTCAGCCATTATTGCTTCCGAAATGGACGATGCGCGAGCGGTTCAAGCACAACTTGGTGTCCGGATACATTTCCTCCAAGCAAGCACAATCGGCGATATCGACGCCGCCTTCGCCAAAGTCGTCGAACTCCGAGCTAGCGCGCTCGCCATCGGCTCCTACCCGCTCTTCATTAGCAGGCCGGATGAAATTGCCTCGCTGGCGACACGTTATGGCGTGCCAGCAATTCATCCACTTCGCGCATTTGCCGCGGCCGGCGGATTGATGAGTTACGGGTCCGATTTCGCCGACACTTATAAGCTGGCCGGCGCCTACGTCGGCCGTATCCTCAAGGGTGAGAAGCCAGAGAATTTACCGGTGCAGCAATCAACAAAGGTCGAATTGATCATCAACCTCAAGACCGCCAAAGTGCTCCGCCTCACGATCCCCGAACCACTGCTTGGACGCGCGGACGAGGTGATCGAATAGACCGTTTTGTTGCGATGCATGAGTCCGCTATCGCTTCAGTCGTCGTATTCAGTCGAAATATCCCTGCCCGTGTAGTCAGGCATGAAGGCTGCCGCAACAAGGCTCACGATCGCGCAAACAGCGATATAGACCGCAATGGCATAGCCACTATGGTACGCGGCGAATAAAGCCGTTGCGATAAGAGGCGCCGGCCCACCAGCGATCACGGAGGCAAGCTGGTAACCCAAAGAGGCTCCACTGTAACGCAATCGTGGGGTAAATGCCTCGGCAATCAGCGCTGCTTGTGGCCCATATTGCATGTCATGCGGGATGAGTGACAGAACAATCGCGATGAACACCAATGACGGTATGGCCGTGTCAACCATACCGAAATAGAGAAAGCCGAATAAGCCCACCGAGGCCGCACCGATCATATACATTTTTCTGCGGCCGATACGATCTGAAATGTGACCCGACAGCGGAATGGTGACGAACGAGACACATGCCGCTACGAGTACTGAGATCAAAATGAAATCGCGCGACATATGCAAAGTGCCGACTGCATAGGCAAAGATGAATGCAGTAAATATGTAGAACGGCGCTTGCTCCGACACTCGTACTAAAGCCGAAAGAAATATCTCCTTGGGATGTTTCTTAAAAACCTCGATGATCGGTGTCTTCTCAATTTTCCTTGTATTCAAGAGCTGCTGGAATACTGGCGTCTCTAGAATACCAAGCCGAATCCAGAGTCCTACACCGACAAGAATAATCGAGAGAGCAAAGGGTATTCGCCAGCCCCAGGTGATGAACTGATCACCCGACATTTGGCTGAACGCGAGTACTGCAAGGTTTGCCATGAACAGGCCGCATGGCACCCCGAATTGTGGCCATGATGCTACCAATCCCCGATGGCCATGGGTGCGGGCCCATTCCATCGCCAATAGCACCGATCCACCCCATTCGCCGCCAACACCGATACCTTGAATCATCCTCAACACTGTCAGGATGACGGCGCCCCAAATGCCAATTGACGCATATGTCGGTACGAATGCGATGAGGAAGGTCGCGATGCCCATAAGCAAAAGCGTAGCTATGAGCGTCGCTTTTCGACCAATGCGATCGCCGTAGTGACCGAATATTGCAGCGCCGATGGGCCGCCCCACAAAGCCGATAAAATAGGTACCGAAGGCAGCGAGCGTCGCTGTTAATGCATCTTCATTGGGAAAGTAGAGTTTACCAAATATGAGACCTGCAGCCGTGCCATAGAGAAAAAAATCATACCATTCGATTGCGGTGCCGATCGTTGATGCGATAACCGCTTTGCGCAATTGCACGCTGTGCTCAGAGGCTGACAATGTCCCATGGATGATAGCTGTGGTCATGGCTATGCCCTCAGGTTGTTCTGTTTCCCCATCGGGACGGCTTCTCATCACCGCTTCCTGGCGAGACTGGATGCGGGGCCCAGAGTCCATAAAGTAAATGTCTCATAAAATTTCGATGTATCGGGGCGCCGCTGAGATAGGGGCATTAGTGTGAGAACTTAGAACGTCGTTGTGCGTTCCATGGCGTATTCCTCAATGCCGCCCCCTCCGCTTTTTGGGGGTAAAGCGGACATCCCGTTTTGCACCGCAAATGTCCGCTAGTGACCCAAAGCGGACATTGCGCGTCCCGAGGAATAAGCGTTCAGTCGCGTGTTCTTCTCGCCGACAGGCCACAAATCGTGGGCTTTAGGGGCGACAAGAGAGTGAGTCTCCCGGACACATGCAGCGGCGCGAGTTCATCACGCTTCTCGGCGGTGGGTCAGTCGTGTGGCCGCTTGTGGCACGCGCGCAGCAGCCACCCATGCCAGTGGTTGGGTTTCTCCACGGCGCGTCGCCTGGTCCATTCAAGCGGTTCGTCGCTGCATTCCGTAATGGTCTGAAAGACAACGGTTTCGTCGAGGGCCAAAACCTGACAGTTGAGTTCCGGTGGGCAGAGGGCCAATACGATCAGTTGCCGGCGCTTGCCTCCGATCTGGTTGACCAACATGTTTCCGTAATCGCTGCGATAGGCCCGGTCGCATCGCTTGCAGCGAAGGCTGCCACAACGACTGTCCCTGTCGTGTTCACCACTAACGCCGATCCCGTTAAACTCGGCCTTGTGGAGAGCTTGAACAGGCCCGGTGGCAATATCACGGGCATCAACGTGTTCACGGGGGTAATGGAAGGAAAACGGCTGGGGTTCCTTACAGAGATGCTACCGCACGTCACCCTGATCGCTGTATTGGTCAATCCAACCAATCGGCAGACGGAGGCATCGGCGAAAGAAATACAAACGGCTGCAACGGCAGCTGGACGCCAAGTCATCATCTTAAATGCGAAAAATGAACGAGATATCGATGCAGCATTCGCGACGATTATGGAAAGGCGAGCAGGCGCACTCCTGGTCGGCAACGATATCTTTTTCAACAGCCGCCGTGATCAGATAGTAGACTTGGCTGCTCGCAACAAACTGCCTGCAATTTATGAATTTCGCGAGTTCGTCGATGCTGGCGGGCTAATGAGTTATGGCACGAACCTTACGGATATTTATCACCAAGCAGGCAACTATGTCGGCAAAATTCTAAAAGGCACCAAGCCGACAGAATTGCCAGTAATGCAATCCACTAAGTTCGAGCTGGTCATTAATCTCAAGACCGCAAAAACACTCGGCCTCACCCTGCCGCCTGGGCAACTCTCCATAGTCGATGACGTGATCGAATAAAGGCGCGATTTACGCTGCGGTGCGTAGTCCGCTTTTGGCACAAAGCAGACATCGTCTAGTGCACTGCAAATGTCCGCTTTCGAGGGTAAAGCGGACATCCCGTTCCACAAATGTCCGCTTTTGACCCAAAGCGGACATCCCAAAGCGTGGTATCAGGAATTTGGGGACGTTTCGCCCAGTGTTTGTTATCGAACATTTACTCGACGTACCCTCGTGCGAAAGCGCAGCCTGCAGTTGTAGGACCAAGGCCGCTCTAAGGTCGGGCGGAGCTCGATACCGGCGAATTCGCAAATTGCTCTTGGAGCGCCGTCAACGGGGGGCGGGGTGCTTCACACATGTAGCGACCGTTCATCGCGATTCGATCGCGCCGAATTTCAACGAAAGTGGTTCGTTGCGCCAAGTTTTTTTGGCCTAATTCTAAGCGTGTCAATAATCACAGCCCTGACCGTCGGCCTAGGCCAGTCCGCGCAGGCACTACCGAGCTTCGCGCGGCAGACTGGGCAGCCATGCGGCACCTGTCATACCGATTTCCCCGGACTTACTCCGTTTGGTCGCCTTTTCAAGTTAAATGGCTACACGACGGGTGGAGGCAAATTCCGGACTACGCTTTTTCCGTCACAAGACGACGCAACGAATGCCTTGGCCGCCTACGCGAAAAAGTTCGGTGCGGGAAGAGACTCCGATGCGGCGACGGCCGGACAGTCCGGCACCAGCGATATTTGGGTGCCGCCCATTTCGATGATGGCTATCGTCGGGTACACGCACACCCAGGCGGACCAACCGGCGAGTTCACCGTATAAACCGAACAACAACGTCGTAGTCGCGCCGCTCAGTTTTTTCTATGGCGGGGCGATCACCGACCACGTTGGCGCGTTTGCGCAGATTACTTATAACAACGCCGCGTTCGGAGGATCCGCACCGGGAGCCTTTAACCCTGACCCCTGCGCGAACTGCGAATGGTCATGGGACAACGTTGATGTTCGTTACGCCAACACCGCCAAACTGGGCAACATGGACGTCGTTTATGGCATCACCGCCAACAACAATCCGAGCGTGCAAGACCCGTGGAACACGACACCCGCATGGGGCTTTCCTTATGCCGGTTCAACAATTGCGCCTGGGCCGGCGGCAGCAGCGCTCATCGACGGGACTTATGCGGCATATGTCGGCGGCGTCGGCGGTTATGCCTTCATCAATAACCTCATTTATTTGGAGCTGACGGGCTACCGAACGCTCGATTTCAAGACTCTGCCCAAATTGGGATTAGACCCGCTTGGCGCGGCGCCATTTCAAAATTTAGCACCTTATTGGCGAGTCGCGATCGAACCGCATTGGGGCAATCATTGGCTTGAGTTCGGTGCGTTCGGCATGTCTGCGAGCGTTCACCCGTTTACCGGCGCGACGGATGTCAACGGCTTTGCAATTAATCAGACCTTTCCCCAAACAGATCGATTTACTGATGTCGCCTTCGACTCACAATACCAATATCAAGGACCCAATTACTGGATCACCTTACGTGGCACATATATCCACGAGAACCAGAAGCTCAATGCCAGTTTCAATAACGGCTTGTCAGCCAACCCAACCAATACTCTGAATACGCTGAAGGCCTACGGTTCGTTCGCCTACGGCAACGACAACAGGATCGTGCTCAGCGGCCAGTATTTCGAGACGCGCGGATCGTCGGATCCGACTTTGTATGCCGCCCTAAATAGCTGCCAACCGCCAGACACCACATGTAACCCGAATAGCAACGGCTATATTGCCGAAATCGCTTATATCCCGTTCAGCAGTAGTAGTGCCCCTGTATGGCCATGGGCCAACGTGCGTGTCGCACTACAGTATACCTACTTCAACAAATTCGACGGCACGTCGCTCAACGCACACAGCAACAACACGCTGTTCCTCCACGCATGGCTTGCGATGTAACGCCGGGGATCACATCGAATCGGTGAAGAAAATGGCGGGTCGGGGTCGGCAGCATACTCAGAATGGCGCAAGACGTGGGCTCCCGATCGCAGGCCTGCAATTGGCGTCACAAGCGGCAATTCTGACCATCGCCTTCACCACCGCGGGCCGCGCAGAGGACGCGGTTTCCAAGCACGACCTTCAAGCCAAGATGACCTATTGCAAAACCTGCCACGGTTCATCGGGCCAGGGCTTGCGTGCGTATTATTCGATCCCTCGGCTCGCCGGCCAACAACCCGAATATTTGACGAACCAACTACGCGCTTTTGCTGAGCGCCGGCGGACGAACAACATCATGTTTAACGTGGCACATGTTCTGACTCCGGCAATGCAAAAGGCTCTTGTCACTGATTTTCACGAGCTCAATCCAAGACCTCTCGGGGGAGCTCCGAAGGATCTCGTAGAGGCTGGAAAGAAAATCTATGAAGAGGGAATTTCTGGCGCCGACATTCCTCCTTGCGCGTCCTGTCACGGTCCAGACGCAAAAGGCAATGAGCAGTTTCCCCGTCTGGCAGGTCAGCTCCATGACTACATCTTCAGTAAATTAAAAAACTGGACCAAGGAGCGAGGTCAGAATCCGAAAGAACCCGACATATCAGCCATGATGGAGCCGATTGCCCACGGCCTGACCGAGCCACAGATCAAAGCCGTCGCCGCCTACGTCAGTTATCTGGAGTAGTTTTGGTCGAGATCATGAAGTTCATTAAAGCAACATCGCAATTCGTAATTCTGACCGTTGTTTTCTCGGCGACAGCCCGCGCGGATGCCGTTTCGAAGCAAAATTTTGAAGCCAAGATCGGGTACTGCCAAGACTGTCACGGGCTGTCGGGACAAGGCTACCGCGGATTTTATCCGATACCACGACTTGCGGGGCAACAAACCGAGTACTTGGAGAATCAGTTACGGGCCTTTGTCGAGCATCGGCGGACAAACAATGTCATGTTTAACGTGGCGCATAACCTAAGCCCGGCGATGATAAGGGCTCTTGCCACTAATTTCAGGCATTTCAATCCGAGACCCCTCGGAGGAGCTCCAAAAAATCTCGTGACTGCCGGGAAAAAGATCTTCGAAGACGGCGTTCCCGACGCGAACATTGTCGCGTGCGCTGCCTGTCACGGCCCCGATGCTGCGGGTAAGAATGAATTTCCCCGTCTAGCAGGCCAAATCTATCCCTACGTCGTGAAGACATTGACGAATTGGGCTAGGGAACGAGGTCAAATTCCGGGAAAGCCAGACACATCAGCCGTCATGCAGCCGGTCGTGCACAGTTTGACGAAGTCGCAAATCGAAGCAGTTGCAGCCTATGTCAGTTATCTGCAGTGAACTTTTCAGCGTTTCGTTCGAGGTCAAAAGCGTGAAGGCCCGGATCATGAAGCTCACTAGGTCGAGACTTGCAATCTTGGTGATTAGTTTCACTGCCGTTTTCCCCCGGGCAGGTCACGCAGAAAGCTTGGCTATTCGCAATTGTACCTGGTGCCATGGGGTATCCGCGCAAGGCTATAACCCTGCACCAGGGTTGGCCGGTCAAAGGCGCGAATACATTCAGGGTCAGCTTAGAAATTTCAGCGAACACACGCGAGACAATCCATTTTCACAACTATACATGTGGGGTGCCACAGCAAATCTCAGCCCAGCGACGGCGCACGATTTGGCGGTTTATTTTTCGACACTGCCCCCTCAAGCGGCCGATGATGGATATAGGGCTTTGGAAGAGAGAGGAAAGGCGATCTATCAACTCGGAATGCCAGATGCGAACACTGCTGCTTGTGTTGTTTGTCACGGCCCAAACGCTGAGGGCGTTGGTGAAATTCCTCGTTTAGGAGGACTGGCGTACACGTACTTGAAAAGGCGGCTTGAGCAGTGGGGCCAAGGATATCATGCGACTGCAAAGCCTCCGATGCCCGGAATTGCGAGCAAATTGTCAGTTGAACAAATTGAAGCGCTCGCTTCGTACCTCAGTTTTGTCAAATAGAGACACATTGATGAAAAAGTTGGCCGCGGCCGCCGCATTGATTGCCACGTTTACGGGGACCGCTGTAGCCCAAGATGTTGAACAGGGCGCGAATGTATTCAAGCAGTGCCAAGTGTGCCACTCTATCGGTCCCGGTGCGAAAAACAAACTTGGGCCCGAGCTCAATAATCTCGACGGTCGCGCAGCCGGCACCGTTCCGAACTTTATGTACTCTGAACCAAATAAGAACTCAGGTATCGTTTGGAACGAAGCAAGCTTCAAGGAATACATAAAAGATCCCAGAGCCAAAGTCCCTGGCACCAAGATGATTTTCCCTGGCGTCAAAAATGAGCAGCAGGCCAATGACCTATGGGCTTACATCAAGCAATTCGACGCCAGCGGCAACATTAAAAAATAAAACAATCTCATCGGATTTCGGGAAGACAGAAGCGAGGTGGTCTTTTTCCTTTCCCAAATTGAAATTTGGCTAAATGTCCGCTTTTGGCCCATACAGACATGGGCCGTTGCACTGCAAATGTCCGCTATTGGCACTTAGCGGACATGCCGAGTTGCACTGCACATGTCCGCTTTCGAGGGTAGAGCGGACATGAACGATGTCGCCGCGCCAGAGGACGTTGCGAAGCTATGGCACGAAATAATTGTGAATACAGATCGCGAGGCGCCGTGCTGTCGCGGTGCTGTCGCAAGAAATTGCCGCAGGTGTTGGTCGCGCTAACCCACTGATATCATGGTGGGCGCTGTAGGGATTGAACCTACGACCTCTCCCGTGTGAAGGGAACGCTCTCCCGCTGAGCTAAGCGCCCGGCCGTTGCGGACGGCGATATAAAGAATGACTGCCGGGATGTGTCAAGCGAAGCGCCTGCAGTCCCGCTAGTTGCGTGTTTTCGGATCGTCGCCTTGCGGCAGCCGGGATGCATGCGTCTGCAGCGCCCGGATGCGATCGGCCAGATTGCCGTTGTCGGACGGTTCCGCGGTCACGACGCTGGCAGCGCCTACTATCGGCGCCGCGGTGCTTAATCCGCGCGACGTTTCGGCAGCCAAAAGCGCGTCGATCGGTGAATTTGGCCCCTCGAGTGCGGATGCCAGCCGTGCGACCTCCGCCGCGACATCGTTGATGCGCTCGCGCAGAAGCGCATTCTCGACGCGCTCGGAGGCCCAGGTCTCTTCCGTTTCGCGCTTGATCGAGCCGAGGTCGCGCGCAAAGCGATCACGCTCATCTTTGGCGTGACCAAGCGAGGCCTGCAGCTGGGCGTTTTCGGTTCGCAGGTTTTGCGTTGCCGAGCTCGAACGGCCTTCCAGCTCGATGATGGCGGTGCGCAGATCGCTTTCAACCTTGCGCGCGGATTCCATTTCCTGCCGAAGGTGCTTGAGCTCGAATTCGCTCTGATTGAGCAGCCGTGACTGTTCGGTCAGGCGGCTTTCCAGATCCTGCGCGCGCTGCCCAAGGATTTCCGCTTCCTTGGTCTGCACCAGCAATTGCTGCTCGAGTTCGGCGGTGCGACGGCCCAGGTTTTCGACTCTCCCGCGTTCTTCAGTCAATTCGTGACTTGCGGCTTTGAGTTCGATCCGTTCGGCATCGCGACGGTCTTCCACGGTCTTCAGCTCGAAGCCGGCACCGTCGAGACGCTCTTTCAGAGCATCCACCTGCGTCTTGAGCGCAATGATCTCGATCTTCTGCGAATCGGCGAGCGTCGAGCGCTCGTTCAGATCGCCCGTCAGCCTGGCGAGCTCGGATTCCTTGTCGGACAAGGAACGCTGCGCGTCGTGCATCGCGCTGGTCTTGACCAGAAACTCTTCTTCGGTTGCACGAAGTTGTTCGCGCAGATTTTTGTCCCTCGCCTCGAGAGCGAAAATGGTCGCGGTCTTTTCTCCGAGTTCGACCTTGAGGCGATTGACGGCGTCGCCCTTCTTGCCAAGCTCGGCAAGCTGGCTTGTGCTTCTGGTCTTGAGTTGCTCGACGCTCATTTCCAGTCGCCGCGTCGACATGGCGAACTCGGCGCGCAGCTGATCCTTGTCGGCCTGAATCTCGGCCATCGACAGCGGCGCGGCCGCCTCGAGCCGACGCATTGTCAAACGTACGGCGCGCGTATGGACGAGAGGAATGACAACGAGCCCGATCAGAGCCGCGGCAAGAAAGCCAATGCCGAAAAACATGATCGGCTCAATCATGGACCATACGTCTCCAACTCACGTGCGTTCGGTGAAATCAGGGAATCGGCGCCGCCCGACCCCACGGCGCCGGACGCTATCCTAAACCCGGCCAGCCGTCGCGCTACAAAAAAGTGCAGGCGACCTCGTCGAAAATGTCAGTAAACGAGCCGGCGGTCAGAACGGATTCCAGGTCGCCCGCGGGGTGAACTTGAGGTAGCCGATATTGGCCCCCAGCCGTAGACCGACGCCCGAGCGGATCGGCACCACGATGATGTTGCCGGAAGCCAGCGCGGTCATGCCAAACCCGCCGATGAAGTAGGCCGATCCGTCGATGCCGGCGAAACGCTGATAGATCGCCTCCGTGGCCGGCAGGTTGTAGACCAGCATCATGGTACGGGCTCCTTCGCCGCCGGTATCAAACCCGACCGACGGACCCTCCCAGAACACGCGGCGGTCGCCCGCATTCTTGGTGTAGAGCTTGCCGTCGCCATATCGCAGCCCCACCACGAAGGCGCCGCTGCCTTCCTGTCCAAGCACATAACCATTGGGCTGCCCCCAACGGCTGACCGCGGTTTCAACGATTTGCGCCAGGCCGCGCGATACGCTGCCAAAGAAGCGGTGGCCCTCCCGTACCAGCTCGCCAGGCGTGAATGAGCCCGGCCGTGGCGGGGGCGGGTTCTGTGCTGCCGCAAACTGCCCGGTGAAAAGCACAAGGGAGAGTGTGAGGGCGGCAAGGCGCAAGGTCGCGCGCATCGTCTGCTCCATAAGATGGTGATATCTCAAGCCCGGTTTAACCGGACGCTCACGCGACCCGCGCTAAAGTAGCGACAAAAGGCGTGTCCCCGAATCATCTATCGTCGCCAAGAACTATGACTGCAGCACGGCAGGAACGGAAGCCGCCCCTATTGTCTCGCCTGCTCCTCGGCATGGCCATGGGGGTGGCTTTGGGGACGGGTATCTTTGCACCCTTTGGACCTGTGGCGTCCCGGGCGGCCACGGACAACCAGCTGGCGGTCAACGTTACGACCGGCCTCGCCATCAGTGGCTTCGATCCGGTGGCCTATTTCACCGAAGGTAAGGCGCTATTTGGGCGGCCCGAGTTCGAATTGAATCTGGACGGGGCGGTCTGGCGGTTCAGCAATGAGGGCAATCGCGGGGCTTTTGCGAAGAACCCCGAGGTCTATGGGCCGCGTTTCGGCGGCTATGACCCGGTCGCGATCGGCCGCGGGCGGTCCGTCCCCGGGCATCCCCTGATCTGGACGGTCGCCGGGCAACGGCTTTACCTTTTCTACAGCGAGCAGACGCGCGCTTCTTTCCTCGCCGATCCGGGCCGCATTATTGATACCGCGGAGCGCAAATGGCCCGAGGTCGTGCGGAGCCTTGGACAATAGCTTTGAGGCAGTGAGCTAGGCCTCAGCGGCCGACCGCCGCAGACTTGGTGGCATCTCCCCAGGCGATAAAGGCCGGAACACGAAAATTTTCGGCCGTACGGCCATATTCCAAGGGCAGGCCCTGCGGAGTTTTTACGGCGCCGCCAGCGGCAACGACCAGCGCCTGACCGGCGGCCACATCCCACTCGCACGTTGTCGCCAGGCGCGGGTAGATGTCGGCAGCGCCTTCCGCGACCTGGCAAAACTTGATCGCCGACCCGCTGGCCGTTCGCGCGATTGGCCCAAGCGAGGCGGGAAGTGAGGCCAGAAAAGCATCGGTCGTCGTATCGAAATGCGAGCGACTTACGGCGGCGACCGCGCCTTCGCGTGGCCAGGCCCGCGTGCGGATCGGCTGAGCCTGGTCGGCGCCATCCTCGAGCAGCCGAAGGCGCTCGGCCTTCATGCCGACAATGCCGCGCCAGACTCGGCCGCGCCCCGGCGCGGCGATGATGCCGGCGATTGGCACGCCGCCGGTAATGACGGCGAGATTGACGGTAAATTCATCACGGCCGGCCAGGAACTCTCGCGTGCCATCAAGCGGGTCAACGATCAGGAAGCTTCCATCGAGACGATTGTCCTGCGCGTCGGCAGATTCCTCGGAGATGATGGGAACGCCCGGCAACAGGCGCGCAACGCCTTGGATGATCAAAGCTTCGGACGCTTCATCGGCGAATGTGACCGGCGACTGATCGGCCTTCATGCGCGGCACCAACCTTGCCGACGAAAGCGGACTTATTTTTGCGCAAGCCCGCGCGACGATCGCGGTCAGATCGTCCAGGAGCTCAGCCGCCCTGGCGGGCGGAATTTCGGAACGCGACGCCAAAATTCCCACGTCCTTTGTTGCCTTTGGCTGAACCTTGGCTGAACAGTAGGTGCGGTGTATCAACCTCGCAACGTCGGCGCGACCGTCGATTCGCCGATGGCCTCAGCCTGCATGCCCAGCGGAGACTAGTCTATGTCCGAATCGTCCATCGAAGCGCTCGATCTCGCGGCCCTTCTGTGCTCGCGCGTATGCCACGACCTCATCAGTCCGGTCGGCGCCATCGTCAACGGGATCGAGGTGCTGGAGGAGGAAAAGGACGAGGCGACCAAGGAATTTGCGCTCGATCTTATCAAGAGGAGCGCTGCCACGGCGTCCGCCAAATTGCAGTTCTGCCGCATTGCATTCGGAGCCGCGGGCTCGGCGGGTGCGCAGATCGACCTGGGCGATGCCGAAACCATAACGCGCGGCTTCATGGAAGATGACAAGACGAAGATCGCCTGGAATTTGCCGCGTGCGCTATTGGCGAAAAATCGGGTCAAATTGCTGCTCAATATGCTGATCATCGCCGGGCAGGCGATCCCGCGCGGCGGCAAGATCACGGTCGATCCGATCGGGGCCGGCGACAGCGTCGGCTTCAAGGTCGCGGCCGCCGGCACCAATGCCAAAATTCCTCCGGCCGTGCCCCCGCTGCTGACGGGTGAACTGGGCGGCGAAGGTGTCGACGCGCACCGGATTCAGCCGTTCTATACCGCGCTTCTCGCCAAGGCGTGCGGTGTCAAAGCGACAGTTGCGATGGACGGAGAAACGGTCGTGGTCACCGCGCAATAGTCGCGGCGGCCGACGCCTTTCCGCCGGTTAACGAGCGGTTAACAGCATGCGTGAAGCCGGTACTACGCAACCAAAATTAAACGCTTCATCGACACACTGGCTGCGCTTCCGACGGAAAGCGGTGGACGGGCCAAAGCTCGTCGGCGAAGGCGTTTCCTATGGACGACCTGCTGCGGGAATTTGTCACCGAGACGAATGAAAGTCTCGACGTGGTCGACGTCGAGCTTGTGCGTTTCGAGCAGGATCCCAACAACGCCCAGATCCTCGACAATATCTTCCGTCTCGTTCACACCATCAAAGGCACATGCGGCTTTCTCGGTCTGCCGCGGCTCGAAGCGCTCGCGCACGCCGCCGAGACCCTGATGGGAAAGTTCCGCGACGGGGCGCCAGCCTCAAGCGAAGCCGTCACGCTCATCCTTTCCACCATCGATCGCATCAAGGGCATTCTCGACTCCCTGGAGCGCGAACAGCGCGAACCGGAAGGTGGCGATACCGATTTGATCTCGAGTCTGGAGCGGATGGTCGAACGCGTCGGATCAGCGGGCAACCAGGCAGAGGCCGAGCACACCGTCGGCACTCTTGTTTCGCAGATCCTGGAACGCCCGTTGCAGCCTGATGAAGACTCGCTTGACGATCTCGAACGTGCGTTTCGTGACACCGAAACCGATCCGCAGCTCGTCAAATCCAGATCCGCGCCGGCTCTCGATGCCGGCGCAAAGGACGATGACGGCCGGGGCGCCAGTCAATCGATCCGCGTGACCGTCGATACGCTTGAACACCTGATGACAATGGTGTCCGAGCTCGTCCTGACCCGCAATCAGCTGCTCGAGATCGTGCGTCGCCACGAAGAGTCCGAATTCAAGACGCCGTTGCAGCGGCTGTCCAATGTGACGGCCGAATTGCAGGAAGGCGTGATGAAGACGCGCATGCAGCCGATCGGGAATGCGTGGCAGAAACTGCCGCGCATTGTGCGCGATCTTTCCAATGAGCTTGGGAAGAAGATCGAGCTCGAAATGCATGGGGCCGAGACCGAACTCGACCGCCAGGTCCTGGATCTCATCAAGGATCCGCTCACGCACATGGTGCGTAATTCGGCGGACCATGGCCTTGAAACGTCTGAACAACGGCGCGCCGCAGGCAAGCCCGAGCACGGTCTGATCCGTCTTTCCGCCTATCATGAAGGCGGTTACATCATCATCAGGATCGCCGATGACGGGCGCGGGCTAAATACCGAGCGCATCAAGTCCAAGGCGATCGCGCAAGGCCTCGTTTCCGAAGCCGAAGTCGAGAAGCTCACCGAAGCGCAGATCCACAAGTTCATATTCGCTCCCGGGTTCTCCACTGCGGCCAAGGTCACCAACGTATCCGGCCGCGGCGTCGGCATGGACGTTGTCCGCAACAACATCGATCAGATCGGCGGGACGATTGACGTCAAGTCAGTGGCCGGTGCGGGACTGAGCTTCACTATCAAGATTCCGCTCACACTGGCGATCGTCGCAGCCTTGATCGTGGAAGCAAACGGTCACCGATTTGCCATCCCGCAGCTGTCGGTCGTTGAGCTCGTGCGCGTTCGCGAGGGCAGCGAGCACCGCATCGAAAGCATCAAAGACACCAAGGTCCTGCGCCTGCGCGACAAGCTTCTGCCTCTGGTTGGGCTCAGCCAGTTGCTTGGCCTCGAGGGCAATGCCCCGGACTTCAAAACCAGTTTTATTGTCGTAACGCAGGTCGGCAGCCAGACGTTCGGCATTGTCGTCGACGGCGTGTTTCACACGGAAGAGATCGTGGTGAAGCCGATGTCGAGCAAGCTGCGACACATCCAGATGTTCTCCGGCAACACGATCCTGGGCGATGGCTCCGTCATCATGATCATCGATCCGAACGGCGTTGCTCAGACGTTCGGGAATACGGTCGCCTCGCATCTGTCCGCCGTTGAAGCGGACAGCGCCGGCGGCGAGGATGTGAAAGCAACCACGTCTCTGCTGGTTTTCCGCGCGGGATCGATGCAGCCCAAGGCGGTCCCGTTGTCGCTCATTACGCGCCTCGAAGAAGTCGACGCACAGAAGATCGAGCTGTCGAATGGCCGCCACATGGTGCAGTACCGTGGCCAGCTGATGCCGCTCATCAGCATGAGCAACGACGTGCGCATAAAAGGGGAGGGCGCGCAGCCATTGCTCGTGTTCTCCGACGGCAGCCGCTCGATGGCGCTGGTGGTCGATCAGATTGTCGACATCGTCGAGGACAATCTTGAGATCCAGGTCGGAAGCGACAACCCCGGCGTTCTCGGATCGGCAATCATCCGCGGTCATGCGACGGAAATCGTGGACGTTGGCCATTTCCTGTCACTTGCGTTCGAAGATTGGTTCCGGCGCAAAGAGCAACCGGCGCAGCGCCGTCAGCTATCAGTTTTGCTTGTCGACGATTTGCCGTTCTTTTTGAACATGCTGACCCCTGTCCTGCAGGCAGCGGGCTATTCAGTGACGGCGGTTGGCTGCGCAAAAGATGCGCTGGCATTGCTCAGAGATGGCCGACATTTTGATGTGGCCATCACCGACATCGAAATGCCCGACATCGACGGGTTCCAGTTTGCCGAGGCCGTGCGGGGCGATCCGCGGACGGCCGAACTGCCGATCATCGCCCTTTCGTCCGTCGTATCGGCCGAAGCCATAGATCGCGGACGCCGCGTCGGATTTTACGACTACGTCGCCAAATTCGACCGGCAGGGACTGATTGCGGCGCTCAAAGAACAGACCGACGTCGGCCGGGCAGCGTGATGGACACCATGAGCGAAGCCGCCGACCAAAACCTCCGCGAATACGTCACCGCCCTGATCGGAGGGCAACTCTTCGGGTTGCCCATTCTGCGGGTGCAGGATGTCTTTGCACCCGAACGGTTGACGCGCGTTCCGTTGGCACCGGCGGAAATAGCCGGGGTGCTCAATCTGCGTGGACGCATTGTCACTTTGATCGATATGCGGTGCCGGCTTGGCCTGGGACGTCGCGAAGACAGCGCTCCCGCCATGGCCGTCGGCGTCGAGTCGCGCGGCGAATCTTACGGATTGCTGATCGACAGCATAGGCGAGGTGCTCAAGCTGGACGGCACGGCCTGCGAGCCGAATCCGTCGAACCTCGATCCACGGCTGGCGGGCGTGTCGACCGGTATCTACCGGCTCGATGGACAACTTTTGATGGTTCTCGATGTCGATCGTGTACTCGACATCGAAATGAAGGCAGCCGCGGCGTGACGCGGTCTGATGGAATGGAAATTGGGCGCGAACAAAACGAGGCTGTACGATGAAAACGTGTTTGGTTGTTGACGACTCAAGCGTCATTCGCAAGGTGGCACGACGCATTCTCGAAGGACTCGACTTCCAGATTGTCGAAGCCGAGGACGGCGAGCAGGCACTCGAGGCCTGTCGCAAGCAGTTGCCAGAGGCGATCCTGCTCGACTGGAACATGCCGAAGATGGACGGCTACGACTTTCTTCGTTCGCTCCGGCGTTTGCCGGGCGGCGACGGTCCAAAGGTCGTGTTCTGCACCACGGAAAACGACGTTGCGCACATCGCGCGCGCGCTGCACGCAGGTGCCAACGAATACATCATGAAGCCGTTCGACAAGGACATCGTGGAAGCGAAGTTCCAGGAAGTCGGACTGATCTGATCGTCGTCGTTCCCGCAATCGAGTCAGTACAGTCAGTCGCGTCCCATGAACTTAGTCGTAAATCCACCGTCTTCCGTTAGTGCCAGCCGTCGAATCCGCGTCATGCTCGTCGATGACGCGGTCGTCGTGCGCGGCCTCTTCGCGCGTTGGGTCGAATCCGAACCCGACCTCGACGTGGTTGCAACGCTCCGCACCGGACGAGAGGCCGTCAATCAGCTTGAACGCGTTGATCCCGATGTCGTCGTGCTCGACGTCGACATGCCCGACCTCGACGGTATCGCCGCGCTTCCGCTCTTGCTCGAGAAAAAGCGCGACCTCGTCGTGATCATGGCCTCGACGCTGACGCGGCGAAACGCCGAGATCAGCTTGAAAGCGTTGTCACTCGGTGCCGCCGACTACATTCCGAAGCCCGGCAGCAATCGCGAGATGAGCGCCTCCACGGCATTCCGCCGCGATCTGATCGAGAAGATCCGCCAGCTCGGGCAGCGCGCGAAGCGCTTGCGATCGGGGGTCGCGTCGGGCCGCGCCCCGCTGGAGACGAAGTCGCCTTCAATCGTGCCGCAGGTTGTCGAAGAGGGCATTCCTCCGCCACCCCCGTCACTGCGGCCAATGCCGACCACCCCGCCGCGTGTCCTGTTGATCGGCTCGTCGACTGGCGGGCCGCAAGCGCTCAACGGATTGATCGCAGAAATCGGCAGCGTCATGCAGCGCGCGCCGGTGCTGATCACGCAGCACATGCCGCCCACTTTTACCGCCGTGCTTGCCGAGCACCTTGCCCGCGTCGGCAAATGCCCCGTGCGCGAGGCGACCGACGGTGAGGAAATCAAATCCGGTGTCGTCTATCTCGCACCCGGCGGCAAGCACATGAAGGTTGCCCGTCGCGACGGGACGGCCGTCATCGCGATCGAGGACGGTCCGCTGGTCAATTTCTGTAAACCTGCTGTCGATCCGATGTTTGCCTCCGCCGCCGAGGTCTGGGGCAACAAGACGCTGGCGCTGGTGCTGACCGGCATGGGTTCGGATGGACTTGCCGGTGCAAAGGCCATCGTTGCAGCCGGTGGACACGTGTTTGCACAGGACGAGGCCAGCAGCGTGGTCTGGGGCATGCCCGGTCAGGTCACCAACGCGGGGCTATGTTCTGCGGTACTGCCGCTCTCCGACATCGCCGGCAAGCTCACGCGGCTGTTCGGCGGGGAGCGCCCGTGAGCCCGCACGATTTCGACTTTCTGCGGAAGTTCCTGCGCGAACGTTCAGGTCTGGTGCTTGCGGTCGAGAAGCAATACCTGGCCGAAAGCCGGCTTCTTCCGGTCGCGCGCCGCAACGGCATGACCACGCTCGACGAATTGGTCGACCGGCTGAAAAATAAAGCGCCAGCTCCATTGAGCGCCCAGGTGGTCGAGGCAATGACCACCAACGAGACTTTTTTCTTCCGTGACAAGATACCGTTCGACCACTTTCGCGAGACCATCATGCCGGCCTTGCTTGCCGCGCGGGCGCGAGAAAAACGCATTCGTATCTGGTGCACGGCCGCTTCCACCGGCCAGGAGCCTTATTCCCTCGCGATGGTGATAAAAGGCATGGGCCCGGCAGTCGCCGGCTATCGCATCGATATTCTTGCGACCGATCTTTCGTCCGAGGTTCTGGAAAAGGCCAAGGCCGGCGTCTACAGCCAGTTTGAAGTGCAGCGCGGGCTACCGGTGCAGATGCTGGTCAAATTCTTCGATCAGGTGGGGGAAACCTGGCAGCTCGCACCGGAATTGCGCAGCATGGTGCAATTCCGTCCGCTCAATCTGCTCAGCGATTTCTCGGCGCTCGGAAACTTCGATGTGGTGTTCTGCCGCAACGTGCTCATCTACTTCGATCAGGACAACAAGATTGCGGTGCTCAACCGCATTGGGCGGCAGATGCCCGAAGACGGATATCTGGTTCTGGGAGCCGCCGAGACCGTTATCGGCCTCACCGAGGCGTTCAAGCCTCTCACGGACAAGCGCGGGCTCTATGTCGTCAATGCCGCAAATCCGGCCCGAAGCGCCGACAACATCATCCGCTTCGCGGCGGCGAAAGCCTGACCTCGATCAGTTGGGTTCCTCAACATAAATATAATTTTACGGTCTTCGCTGCGGCGCGGCACGTCTTGATATGCGTCCGAATCGTGTAAATTGCCGTCGCCGGGCTGGCGCGTCGGGCTCAACTGACGCGCGTGGGGGCTCGCCAGTCGCGAGCATGGCCTGACGGGGGAGAACTGACCTTGGTCGACTACGTCGATCCGGTGCTGGTTGTTGACGACCTGAACACGATGACGCGCATCGTGGACGGCATGCTGCGCAAATGTGGCTTCGCCAATATCGACCAGGTTCACGACGGCCCGACAGCTCTGCAGAAGTTGCGAGAGAAGTCGTACCTCTTTGTTGTCAGCGATCGCGAAATGCCGGGCATGAACGGTCTTGAACTCGCGCGCGAGATTCGCGCCGACCCAAAGATCCGCAATGTCCCACTGGTGATCATGTCGGCGAGTTCAGAGCCGCAACATGCGGAAGCCGCGATCGCGGCTGGCGCCAATTTTTTCATGACGAAGCCCTTCAACCTGACGACCCTCAAGGACGTGATCACGCAGCTCACGCGGCCTCTGCAGAGCTAGCGAAAACAGGCTTCAAACGACCTCTGCCTGCCGTTGGCGCGTGCAATTTCTTGATCGTAACCCCCTTTGAGGTGCTAGGATTTGCCCGACGGGGTCGCGTTGGGGAGTTGAGGATGCAAGCGGGTTCTTTTGTCGCGTCTCGGGGAGAGACGCCGGGGGAGCTGTTGCGTCCACCGCAAAACGAGCGGGGCAGGCGCGTTTTCGCCGCTCTCGTTGCGTCGCTCAGCCTTCTGATAGTGCCGTCGGCGGTGCGCGCACTCGAACTGCCCAAGCCGGAACCCGTGGCGAAATATCTCGGCAAGGCGGCCACCGGACCGAACTATACGGTCCAGCCGCTTGTGCGCAGCGACGGCGTCATGCGGATCTTCGACGTCGATACGCCTTATGGACAATTTGCATTTGACGGAGTCGAGTTCGCCAAATTGCGCATTCACGAACTCAATGCCATTGCCGCGATCGAAAAAATGTCGCAGTCGGAGGAATTCGGCAAAGCTTTCGGTCGCGCTGCTTTGGGACCGATCAAGTTCGGTGCCGATCTCATCACCAACCCCACCGGGACCGTCGAGCGCTCGCTGACCGGCATAGGCAACATGTTCGATCGTGTCGGCGCCGGGCTCTCGAACAACCGCGCCGATCGCGACGGTCTCGTCGACAGCCTGCTCGGGGTCAGCGACACCCAACGCGAGCTCGCGGTGGACCTGGACGTCGACCCCTACACCGACTTTCCGCCACTGGCGCAAAAATTGAAGGAAATGGCCGGCGTAATGGCAAGCGGCGGGCTGCCGATCAAAGCGGGCTTGTCGTTTGTGCCCGGAGGCATTGGCATCGCTGTATCATCGGTCGCGACTGTCAGCGATGCGCGGGACACGCTGCGCAGCAAAACCGCGGCGCAGGTGATTGCTGAAACGCGCGCCACTTTGCTCGCACTCGGCATTCCTGACGAGAGCATCAGTCGCCTCGTGGAAAATCGGAATTACACGCCGGCCGATCTCCTGATCATGGCGCTTGCGCTCAAACGGCTTAATGCGGAGAACACCACTGCCTTTGTCGACCACGTAGCAGGGGCGAGCACGCGCAATGTGGCATTTTACCATCGCCGGCGAGCGCAGATCCTCGCTGCGCGCAGCAACGAGTTAGGCGGTATCGTTTCCTTCGTCACGTTCGGGGGGCAGCCGATCAACCTCGCCCGCAATGGCAAAGTCGTCGCCGCCTTTACCGTGGACGACATCTCATGGACGGATGTACAGCAACGCACTTTCATTGCCGCGACCGCGGAAATACAGCGCATGAAAGCAGGCGCTGTCCCGTTGCTTGCGACGACTGGCGCGGTGACGCCGATGGCTGCCGCTGAAATCGGCCGGCGCGGATGGAAGATCGTTCACATCAAGCCCTAGCAATAAAAAACCCCGCCGTTTCGGGCGGGGTTCAGTAGGAGTGGAGCCCGAAGGCTCGCGTCACGCAGACGCAACGCGGGGGAAACGCTGGCGCTAGGCTGGAATGCGTTCTTCCGCCTCGGTTGGTTCGCGCAGAACGTAACCGCGGCCCCAGACCGTTTCGATGTAGTTCTTGCCGGACGATGCATTTGCGAGCTTCTTGCGCAGCTTGCAGATGAAAACGTCGATGATCTTGAGTTCCGGCTCGTCCATGCCTCCGTAGAGGTGGTTGAGGAACATCTCCTTCGTGAGCGTCGTCCCTTTGCGAAGGGAGAGAAGCTCCAGCATCTGATATTCCTTGCCGGTGAGGTGGACGCGCTGCCCGCCGACTTCGACAGTCTTGGTGTCGAGATTGACCACCAGATCGCCGGTATTGATGACCGATTGAGCATGGCCCTTCGAGCGGCGGACAATCGCGTGAATGCGCGCGATCAGTTCGTCCTTGTGGAAGGGCTTGGTCATGTAGTCGTCGGCGCCGAAGCCAAGACCTTTGACCTTGTCTTCAATGCCGGCCAGGCCGGAGAGAATCAGGATCGGAGTCTTGACCTTCGAGACACGCAGTGAGCGCAGTACCTCGAAACCCGACATGTCCGGAAGGTTCAGGTCGAGCAGGATGATGTCGTAGTCGTAGAGCTTGCCGAGATCGACGCCCTCTTCTCCGAGGTCCGTCGTATAGACGTTGAAACTCTCGGATTTGAGCATCAGCTCGATGGATTGTGCGGTCGCGCTGTCGTCTTCAATAAGTAAAACGCGCATTTAAGTCCCCTTCTCGCCGCAGCCGGGCTTCAGGTCAGCGCCGCATAGGCGGCGAGTGTTAAAAAACGCGGTGGGACAAACCAATTCGACACTATCTGGCCATGGTTAACAAAACCTGATTCTCCGATGCAAGCGTGCCGTAGGCAGCGCCCCCCAAATCGGCGTAAGATGTTGCTTACGAGTGGTTTTTTGGCCACGTTCAGTCTCAAGTCCCAGTTTAAGAGTCTATTCTAACCGACTCTCGTGACTCGCCCCTTCCGTCCTGGCTGGGCGAATCTCAAGCCGTAGTCCCGTGGACGAATGACCCAATGATTAACGACGCGGGTAAACACCGAGTTAATGCAATGCATGAGCCGGTAAGCCTAAGGGCAGGTTTATGTTTTGCGCGTCGCTGGGCACTGAAAGCTGATCGATGAAGGCACTCGCCGAACAGATCGTCGACATAGACGGCGTCGAGACTTACGGCCGCGTTGTCTCGGTGCGCGGGCTGATGGTGGAAGTCGCGGGACCGATTCACGTCATGTCGGTCGGTGCGCGCCTGACCATCGAGACCGGATCGGCGAAAATTCCGTGCGAGGTTGTTGGTTTTTCGGACGGCCATGCGCTCGCCATGCCGTTTGCCGCCCTCGATGGCGTGCGCCGTGGCTGTCGGGCCGTCGTTACCACCGCCGCTGGAGCCATTCGGCCCTCCGAGCGATGGCTGGGCCGCGTCGTCAACGCCCGTGCCGAACCGATTGACGGGCAGGGCCCGTTGCCTCCTGGCCCTGCGCCCTATCCCTACCGAGCTTCGCCGCCACCGGCGCACTCACGGCGTCGCGTAGGAGACCCGCTGGATCTCGGGGTGCGCGCGCTCAATACCTTCATCACCGTCTGCCGCGGCCAACGCATGGGTATCTTCTCGGGGTCAGGCGTCGGCAAATCGGTTCTCCTGTCGATGCTGGCCCGCAACGTCTCGGCCGATATTTCGGTGATCGGGCTTGTCGGGGAACGCGGCCGTGAGGTCCAGGAATTCCTGCAGGACGATCTGGGTTCAGCGGGCCTCGCGCGCTCGGTCGTGGTCGTCTCCACCTCCGATGAACCCGCACTTATGCGCCGGCAGGCTGCCTATCTCACGCTCGCCATTGCCGAGTACTTCCGCGATCTCGGCAAGGATGTGCTGGTGCTGATGGATTCGGTGACGCGTTTCGCAATGGCGCAGCGCGAGATCGGTCTCTCTGCCGGCGAGCCGCCGACGGCCAAGGGCTATACACCGACTGTTTTTGTGGAATTGCCGCGCTTGCTCGAGCGGGCTGGGCCCGGGACCGAGCAGGGTACGATCACGGGTATATTCAGTGTTCTGGTCGACGGTGACGACCACAACGAGCCGGTTGCCGATGCCGTCAGGGGCATCCTCGATGGTCACATTGTCATGGAACGGGCGATCGCCGAGCGTGGGCGATATCCGGCAATCAACATTCTCAAGTCGATCTCGCGGACAATGCCGCGGGCGGCCGATCCTACGTACCTGCCATCAATCAACCGGGCGCGTCAGGTGATGGCTACCTACTCGGATATGGAAGAATTGATCCGCCTGGGTGCCTACCGCGCCGGATCAAGCGCGGAAGTGGATGAAGCGATCGGGCTTCATAAGCCCCTCGAGGCGTTTCTGTCGCAAAGTAAGGAAGAAGCAACGACTATGGCGGACGGCTACGACCGGCTGGAGCGGATCCTGCGCGGCGAAGAAACACAAAACTAACGTTATTGCGGCACAGTCGGCCTGAATGGTCCAGAGCGTGGTCTGCACCGGGCGGTGCCGCCAGGTCAGGCTGCGTTTTCGGGGGCTTCGGGGAGTATTTAGTCGATGAAGTCACGTGAAACCCTCATCCGTCTGAAGAAATTTCAAGTCGACGAGAAACGGCGGAAGGTCGCCCAGATCGAGGCGATGATTGCCGAATTCGACCGGATTGCCGGTGAGCTCGAACGCGAGATCAAGGTCGAGCAGGATCGGGCAGGCATCCACGATCCGGCGCACTTCGCTTATCCCACTTACGCGAAGGCGGCGACCGCGCGCCGGGAGAATCTCAAGCACTCGACCGATGAACTGCGCGTCCAGCTCGAGGACGCCAAGAGTGCTTTGGGCGAGGCCTTCGAAGAACTCAAGAAGGTCGAAATGCTGGACGAGCGGGATCAGGCGCGCGAGAAGGCGGAAGAAAACGCGCGCGAACAAGCTGAGCTCGATCGCATCGCAGCCATGCGGTTCAGCGCCGGGGGCGCGCCGGCCTAAACCTTAAACGTCTCGCGGATTTGCAGCGGCGCCCCCAGTGGCGCCGCTTTGCATTTGGTCGGTATCCCGTTCCACCCGTTTCGGATGGAACTATTCGCGTTTTATTAGATACGGTCTAATAAAACGGCCTATTGGCTTTAATGACATATCCCCAGCCCTGCGATGTACTTTGCTTCGGCGCAACTTGTCCTTGTTTCGCCATTTCTGACACGAGCCTCCACACCTCCAACCTCACGTTGCGGGACCCAATCAAGATGATGGCAAAAAAATCGCCGAATCCGACTGATAAATATGTTGGCTCGCGAGTACGCATGCGCAGGCTGATGCTGGGAATGAGCCAGGAAAAGCTCGGCGAAAAGCTGGGACTGACCTTCCAGCAAGTTCAGAAATACGAAAAAGGCACAAACCGTATCGGTGCGAGCCGGCTCCAGCACATCTCGCAAATTCTCAAAGTGCCGGTGGCCTTCTTTTTTGATGGGGCCATCACTAAACAGGCCGAAGACGGATCGTCAAAAGCGCCGGTCGCCGACTACGTCTCAGATTTCCTGTCGAGCTCCGATGGTCTCGCGCTGACGAAGGCCTTCACGAACATCAAGGACTCGAGGTTGCGCCGGCGCGTCGTTGATCTGGTCGAAGAGATCGCCGGCGATCAGCGCTGAGCTTTATCCCCCGTAGACGCTAAAACGCTGCCGCGAGCTCACGCGCGCCTTGCGACTGTGCGCCGCGAGTTCATCTTGGCTTCGATGTCGGCGACAAGGTTCGCCACCACGCCGGTGCGGCGCGCGACAGGGTTGCGTTCATAGCCTTCCCGTTGGAAGAAATTCGCTGTGGGAACGCGTACGCGCAAAGCCTGAGGCATCGTCACCATGTCGAAGCCATTGCCATCGCCCGTGAGATTCATCAGTTCGAGCTCGGCGGCGGTAAGCGGGGGTGTATAGCCTTTGGTGCGGGCGAAGCGGATGGAATTCGTGAGCTTCTGCACCTGCAGGATCGGGCCAAGGTCGATATCAAGCACCGCTGCATGAATGCCGAAGCCTCCCGGCGTCGTCTTGGCGAGACGATCGTGTTCGCTCCAACGGTTCGGGACCGTGCGGCTGTAGGCGATCATGCGTTTGAGACCCTCGATCTTTCGCTCCATCGCTACCTTTGCGGGGCCCGATAGTCCTTTTGCCTTCTGCCGGAGCGCCGCGAGATAACGGCTGCCATCTTCGGCAAGCAGCGAGACCGTGTTGGTGCTGAGCAGTTGATTGTAGCCGACGGCGGGCGAAATCGCGCGAGCGCCTGGCCGGTAGGGCACCAGTCCGGCTTGCGAGTCGTATGCGCCGTTGCCCCCGGTCTCGAAGGCGTAGATGCCGACGATCTGATCGCGGGTCAGTCCGCCTGCGAGCGCTGTCTTTGCGTAGGCTCGCTTGAAGTCTATCTCGGTTGCCGGCCGGTCCGGGACGAACCCGAATTGCTCGGCCGCATTCTTGAGAAAGTCAGCGACGACGGGAATCTCGGGTCGCTCCGGCGGTGGAGCGCCTGGGGCATTCGGGTCGACCGGTCGAGGCGGGCCCGTATAAACGGGCGGCTGGGTGAGCACGTAGTCGTCGAGAGTGACCGCCTGATGATCGCGGCGTTTTGCGTTTCGCGTGCGCCGTTTTTCCGCGACGGCGTCCCAATAGGGCGTCGCTTCGGACTCGTAAGCGCCGCGCGCAGCCTGATATTGCGCCAGCCTGGTTTGATAATCGGGAGTCGCACCAGGCGGTGTGCCTTGGGTGCGCGCAACCGATGCACCCAATACCAGGCAGGCCGCCAGAAGGCAGATCGCATCCAAACGGAAGAGTCGGTTGCTCATACCGGGCTGTATTCGGTCATTTTTGTCAATTCGACCACTTCACAAAATAACGCGCCGCAAATGCGGCGCGTCGGACGAAAGATCGAGAATCGGCGGTAATTTTATCGGACGGTCGCACCGTTGCGGTCGGTATACACAACCCGCCCGCCCGCCTTGATGACGGTCGGATTTTGCGCGGTCATGACGTCCGTGCCGAGATTGAGTTCACGCGCCGAGATGCCGATGACGGCGATCAAAAGCGCGGCGGCGAGCCCTACCACCACAATCTTGAGGTGGGTCGTGCGGTCTGCCGTGTACAACGACCAGTTCATGACATTCTCCGGGGCTCTGCACCTCTGTCGCGCCGTCCCGAAAAGAGGTTCATCGTTCGTACTAATAAACGTAGGTACGAACCTCCGGTTCCCAAGAACCCATCACGGATCCTTGAATCGCTGTGAGTTCGTGGAATTTCTCGTGTCTTTACGGTGGCTTATCGGGCGCGTGGCGGCGATTGGTCGCGCTCGCAACCGTCGCTAGATGCTGCTCACCGTCTTGAGGCGTGCGCGGGGGTGGATCTCGCCTTGCGAGAGCACCGGCGTCTGGGCCCGGAAGCGCTCGACGATGCCGCGCACGAATGGCCGAATGTTTGACGAGGTCACCAGGACTGGCGCTTCGCCTTCGCGGGCGGCTTCTTCGAAACGCTCGCGGACGAGCGTGATGAATTCCGACAGGCGCGATGGTTGCATGGCCAGTTGACGATCGTCGCCTTGGCCGACCAGCGACTCGGCAAAAGCCTGCTCCCACTTCGCCGATAGTGCGATCAAAGGCAGATAACCGCTTTGGCTGGTGTACTGCGCGCAGAGTTGACGCGACAGACGGGCGCGCACGTGCTCGGTCAGTGCGACCGGATTGCGCGAGCCGGGGATGCCGTCCGCGATGCCTTCGAGAATCGTCGCCAGATCGCGGATCGATACACGTTCTGCCAGGAGGATCTGCAGCACGCGCTGGATGCCTGAGACCGTGATCAGGTTCGGCACCAGATCCTTGACAAGATCGGCTTGCTCTTTCGGCAATTCCTTGAGGAGCTTCTGCACTTCGCCATAAGAGAGCAACTCCGCCATATTGCTCTTGAGCAGTTCGGTGAGATGCGTCGACAGCACGGTGGCAGCGTCGACCACCGTATAGCCTTTCATCGACGCGTCTTCCTTGAGCGAACCGTCGATCCAAGTTGCCGGCAGTCCGAACGTCGGCTCGGTGGTGTGCGTGCCCGGCAATTTCACCTGGCCGCCGGCCGGATCCATGACCATATATTGCCCGGCCCACACTTTGCCGCTGCCGGCCTCAACTTCCTTGACCTTGATGACATAAGAGTTCGCATCGAGCTGCACGTTGTCGAGAATACGAACGGCGGGCATGACAAATCCCATCTCGACCGCAAGCGAGCGCCGCAATGCCTTGATTTGCTCGGTCAGACGATCGCTACCATCCGGGGCATTCACCAATGGAAGCAGGGCGTAGCCGAGCTCGACCTTCAGGTCGTCCATCTTGAGCGCGCTTGAGATCGGCTCATCCGCACCGTCTGTCTTGGTGGCGGTTTCAGTTTTCTTGGCCTCGGCGGCGGCCGTCAGTTTCGTGCGTTTGTCGATGATGAAGGCGAGCGCGCTAGCACCGCCGCCCAGTGCCATAAACGGAATCAATGGAATGCCAGGCAGGAGCGCCATGAACAGCATCACTGCGCCGGACATGCCTAGAGCTTTGGGGTAACCCGAAAGCTGCTTCAGCAGTGCCTTGTCGGCTGCTCCGGCCACGCCCGCTTTCGAAACCAGCAAGCCGGCCGCGGTGGAGACGATCAACGCCGGCACCTGTGTGACCAAGCCGTCACCCACTGTGAGGATTGTGTAGGAATGCGCTGCGTCGGCGAACGAAAGCCCTTGCTGCGCGATGCCGATGATCATCCCGCCGATGATGTTGATGAAGACGACGAGCAGACCTGCGATCGCGTCGCCGCGGACGAATTTGGAGGCGCCATCCATCGCGCCGAAGAATCCGCCTTCGTCTTCCAAGGTCTGCCGGCGCCGCCGCGCTTCTTTTTCGTCGATAAGGCCCGCCGACAGATCTGCGTCGATTGCCATCTGCTTGCCAGGCATCGCGTCGAGGTGAAAGCGGGCGGCCACTTCCGCGATACGGCCGGAACCCTTGGTGATGACGACGAAATTCACGAGGACCAGGATCGCGAACACGATGATCCCGATGACGAAATTGCCACTCATCACGAAATTTCCGAACGCCTCGATCACATGACCCGCCGCGTCGGTACCTTCATGTCCACGCGAGAGGATCAGACGGGTGGAGGCGAGATTGAGCGCGAGGCGCAACATGGTCGCGATCAAAAGCACGGTCGGGAAGGCGGAGAATTCCAGCGGCGTATGGATGAACAGCGCGGTCATCAGGATCAACACCGAAAAAATGATCGAGATGGCCAGAGCAAAATCGAGCAAGAGCGGCGGCAGCGGCAGGATCAGCACGACAAGAATTGTCAGCACGCCGACAGCGAGCGCGATGTCGCCACGCTTGAAGAAAGCGCCAATGTCGCCAAGGCCGGGAAGTTTAATGCCGCTTATGGCGTTTGCCGAAGCGGCCGTGATGTCGCTCATGCCTGACATTTCGCTTCGCGCACGATCCGAAAGGCGGGCCCCAATTTGGGATCGTGTGCTACCGCCGTTCCCGGGCGGCGCGGACGCGAGGACAATACGAACGTCATCAAACCGGAAGCGGGCACCATCAACGGTGTCCAGGTAGATAGACTGGTGGGCTGTTACCCCTTCCCCCGGCAATATTTGCCCATTTTATGGTTAGCGCAGGGTTAACCGGGTCGTCCGCCATCCAAAAAACGTCGGTCCTCTCCCCGGGGACAGGGAGAGGACCTTGTGGCCGCTTGTGAGCGCCACATCGCCGGACATCAGAGCACCAATCAGCCCGGCAACAGCACTGTGTCGATCACGTGGATGACACCGTTCGACTGCATGACATTGCGGATAGTGACCTGGGCGGAGCCGCCTTTGGCGTCCCAAATCCAGAGCCGGCCATCCTTCTCGGCAAACGTTAGTTCTTCGCCTTCGACAGTCTTGAGCATGGCCTTGCCGTTGCCGGCCCTGATCTTCTCCATCAGGTCCTTGGCGCTCAGGCGGCCCGGCACGACGTGATAGGTGAGCACGTTCGTCAGCGTCTTCTTGTTCTCCGGCTTCAGGAGGTTGTCGACGGTACCGGCGGGCAATCTCGCAAACGCCTCGTTAGTCGGGGCGAAGACCGTGAATGGACCGGGCGATTGCAGCGTATCGACAAGCCCTGCAGCCTTAACCGCCGCGACCAGCGTCGTGTGGTCTTTCGAATTGACCGCGTTCTGCACGATGTTTTTCGAGGGATACATCGGTGCACCGCCGACGGTGACGGTCTTTTCTTTTTCCTTCATTTGCGCGAAAGCCGGGCCGGTTGCGCCCAAGCTGAGTGCGAGTGCCGCTGCGGCAACGCCGGCCAGCGTGACGGTGATGATGCGTTTCATGGCTGTAACTCCGTTGCTCTGTGACGTCCCCATGCGGGAGACGTCGAAGCTACGGAGCGACCGCGCCTACGGATGCACGTTCACAGAGACGTGAGCTTACCCGTGGCGATCACCGGTCCAGTGGGCAGGCCGGTGGTCGAACCGCCTGGCGGTTCCAGCGATACCGCGAGCACTGCGTTGTTTTTCGCCAGCGCCGCGAGTTCTGGGGGAAGGGCAAGCACTACCGTCTGGTCGGCGCGCAATAAGCCGACGGCACGCGGTCTGCCATCCGGCGGGATAAGCCACAATTCGGGCACGCGCGTTGCGTCGGCGCTGAAGGCGGCCGGTACGACCGCGACCGTGCCGCGAGCAGAATCGATGGTAGCAACGAAATGGCGGTGACCGCCGCCCTCGATGGTCGCGATAAGCGCCTGCTGGGGCGCGAATGTTCCCAAATACATCAGGCCCGCAAGACACGCAGCCGCGAACGCGCCCGCGGCAAAACTCGCGCCGCGCCAGAACTTGAGGCTGTGCCAAAGCCCGGTACGTGGTGTTTGCGTGGGTAGGGCACCGCTGATTCGGTCCCACACCTGGGGCGGTGGCGATACTTCGCTAATTTCGGCAGCCCAGGGGGCAAGTCGTTGTTCCCACTCTTCCACCAAACGCGCGAAGCCACGGTCTCGCACTGCGCGCTGCTCGGCGGTCGTTCGCTCGGCACCTTCGAGCACGCCCAGCGCGAGCTCAGCCGCGAGCAATTCGTCCTCGGGCAGGCCGTTATGGTCCAGGGTGTCGCTCATTGCTCCAGACAGACCTTCAGCTTGATCATTGCGCGGCGGATCCAGCTCTTCATCGTGCCATGCGGCACGTTCATGCGCTTGGCCAGATCGTCATAGGTATTGCCGTCAAAAAATGCGCCTCGCAGTGCCGCGCGCTCATGGGAAGCAAGGCCATCCAGGCATCCATGAAGACGTGCGTGCTCCTGCACGCTTTCCAAGGCGTTGTCGGCCGTCGCGGCCGTATCCGCGACATCGGTTGCACCTTCGATTGGGGCCATGTTGCGGTTCACCCGCGTTGCGCGCAGCCTGTCGATCGAGCGGTTTCGGGCAAGCGCGATCAGCCAGGTCATTGGACTTGCCCGGCTGGCGTCGAAATCCGCGGCCTTGCGCCACACCGTCACATAGACCTCCTGCAGGACGTCCTCCGCTTCCGCGCGTTCACCCAAGATACGAAGGCAAACGCCAAAAAGCTTCGCTGAGGTCAAGCGATACACCGTTTGCAACGCTGCCCGGTCGCCGGCCGGAATTCGGTCAAGCGCGGCGGCAATCAGGCTACGATTGGAGTCGAGATCCATCGGCGCGCACGTTTTATGGCTTGTTGACGAACCCTGCTGTTCAGAGTGCCGGCGAAACTACAGTCGTTGAGGCCGGGTGATCAATCGTCGAGGACCGGGAAAATGTGGCGGCCGTCAGGACCGAGGGGCAGGGGCTCCACGCGCATGACGGCAGTCAAGTCGAGATCGCCATAAAGATGCGGAAACAGGGCCCCACCGCGCGACGGTTCCCATTTCAATCGGTCACCAAGTTTTGCGCTGTCGATGCGGACCAGCAGCAAGCCGTTTTGGCCTACAAAATGCTTCTCAGCGGTTTCGACGACCTGATCGGCGCTCGAAAAATGAATAAAGCCGTCGCGGCGATCGACTTCTGACCCGCGAAAGACTCCCGTGCGCTCAGCCGCCTTCCACAGCGGAACAGGGCAAATTTTGTAAATGACCGTCACTGTGCGGCGAGCGGATCCGGGCCGTGCTGGTTCGGCCCTTGTGCTCCGGGAAGAAAAACAAACTGCAATTAGGCGGCGCCTTTGAGTTCCGAACCACCATGAGGCGGTGGAATTGGCGAGCCATCCGCCGCATATTCATTGAGCTTGTTGCGCAGCGTGCGAATCGAAATACCCAGAATATTTGACGCATGCGTGCGGTTGCCCAGGCAATGCTTGAGCGTTTCTAGAATAAGGTCGCGCTCGACCTCCGCCACAGTGCGTCCGACCAGATTGCGCGTTATTTGCTCGGCCGCCATGACGGCATGTGACGCAATGTCGGTGCCGCGTGCCTGATCTAGCCGCGCACCATCCGGCGAAAGGATGCCGTCAACACCGATTTCCACCCCGCTCGAGAGCAGGACCGCCCGGTGCAAGGTGTTCTCTAGCTCGCGCACATTGCCTGGCCAGCGATTGATATTGAGTGCGCGCCGGGCCTCAGTGGAGAGCGCGCGCACCGGCAGACCGTTGGCTTTTGAGTATTTCTTGATGAAGTACTCTGCCAGTTCGCCGATATCGGACGGCCGTTCACGCAAGGCAGGAATTTTCAGATTGACCACGTTAAGGCGGAAAAGCAGATCCTCTCGGAATTTGCCCTCTCGCACGGCGTCGATCAGGTTGCGGTTCGACGTCGCAATGATCCGGATGTCGACCGGAACCGGACGATTGCCGCCAACTCGATCGATCACCCGTTCCTGAATGGCGCGCAGCAGCTTAGCCTGGAGTCTGACATCCATCTCGGAAACTTCATCGAGCAGCAGTGTGCCACCGTTCGCTTCCTCGAATTTGCCAATACGGCGGGCGAGCGCTCCGGTGAAGGCGCCTTTCTCGTGACCGAACAACTCGGATTCCAGCAAGTTCTCGGGAATTGCCGCGCAGTTGACAGTAATGAATGATTTCTTTGAGCGGGTACTGCGGCTGTGCACAAAACGGGCGAGGACTTCCTTTCCAGTCCCGCTCTCTCCAGTAATCAGAACGGAGGCATCGGAACCTGCGATCTGCTGGGCGAGCTTGACGACTTTTGCCATCGCGTCATCGCGGTAGATCAGATCGCGGGAATCGTCGGCGACCGCAGCAAGCACCGCGGCGATCAGGTCCGGGTCAGGCGGCAATGGGATGTATTCTTTGGCCCCGGCGTGGATCGCGTTGACGGCGGCGCGCGCGTCATTGGTCACGCCGCAAGCGACAATCGGTACGTGGATGCGTTCGGCATCGAGGCGTGCCACGAGGTCGCGGATATCGAGCGCCACATCGGCCAACAGCAGGTCGGCGCCTCGACCGGACCGCAAAACCGCGAGCGCCTGATCGTTGCTGTCGGCGTGAGTGACGTTCGCGCCTTTCTCCATCGCGAGCTTGGTCGCGGTGGTGAGTTGGCCCCCGAGCGTGCCGATGATCAAGAGTCGCATGGCTTAGCTCCGTATCATTCCAGAGAAATTGCAGGCAACCGAGCGCATCAGTTATGGTCCGCCTTGATGATTTCAGTCATGGTCACGCCGAGCTTGTCTTCGACAATCACCACTTCGCCACGTGCCACCAGCCGGTTGTTGACGTAGATATCGATCGCCTCGCCGACCTTTCGGTCCAATTCGAGCACCGCACCGGGGCCGAGTTTCAAGAGGCTGCCGACCTCCATATGCGCGCGACCGAGTACTGCCGAGACCTGCACAGGCACGTCGAAAACAGCTTCAAGATCCGCGGCGCCTCGATTGACCGATTCAGGGTCTGAAGGGGCCAGGGGGCCCGCGTCAGCCACCATCTGTACGTCGCCACTGTTCTCGAGATCGGGAAGTGGCACCTTGGTGTCGTCGTCACTCATTGCTGCGGTCTCCAAAAATCCTAAGCGCCGGACGCAGTGCGCGCCGATATGTAGCGGTTGACCATTTCATCGATGGCTGAGCTTGTTGCGGCCTGGTCGCGGGTGACGCCGCCATCGGTCCATTCGATCCGGCAGTCGCCAGCTGCAAGTCTTTCGTCGGAAATCATCGCAAGCCGACCCTCAAAGCCACGGCCCTGCGCGATTTCGTCGATTTTCGTCTTGGCGATTTCAAAGATGGCCGGACCAACGCGCACGGCGACGTGCGGGGTTGCCACCAGGTGGTGAAAGCATTCGGTCGCAAGCGCTGCAATCTCCACCATCGGCTCGCGGGCGATCAGGGCGGGGGCAAGCTTCGCCGCCACTGCAACCGCCACCTCGACAGCTTCGGTTTCGAGGCGCGTTTCGATTGCCGTTAACGCGTTGTCGAGCCGGGCCAGCCCTTCGCCAATAACGGCAAGAGCGGCTGCGGTCCGCTGGGCGGCGTCCTGCTGCGCTTGGGCCTCGCCGGCCGTAAAGCCCTTTCGATAGGCTTGCGATTCCGCGTCCACGCGCCGTCGTTCGGACTCAACCATCGTAATGGTAGGCTTCTCGCCCGAGGCGAAGTCTTCATCGAACAGGTATTTTGCCGCAGCCTTCATTCGCTTTCCTTGCGCACAGATCGAAAATTGCGCGTCTAATAGATCAGTTCATCTTCACCGCGGCTTTTGGCGATGATGATTTCGCCCTTAGCCGCAAGGTCCTTGGCAACGTTGACCAGCAGAGCCTGCGCTTCATCCACGTCACGCAGCCGCACGGGACCCATTGCCTGCATGTCTTCCACCAGCATCTTGGCGGCGCGGCTGGACATGTTCGTAAAGAAGAACTGGCGCACGGTTTCATTGGCGCCCTTCAGCGCGACCCCCAGCTTGTCCTTGTCGATATTGCGCATCAGGGTCTGCGCGGAACCCGCATCCAGCTTGACCAGATCGTCGAAGGTGAACATCAGCGCCTTGATCCGCTCGGCGGCGTCTCGGTTTTCCTCTTCGAGTGCCGTAAGGAAGCGCGTCTCGGTCTGACGATCGAAATTATTGAATATCTCCGCCATCACCTCGTGAGGGTCTCGGCGGCGGGTCTGGGAAAGGTTAGACATGAATTCGGTGCGCAGGGTCTGTTCGACTCGCTCGATGACCTCCTTCTGCACCGCCTCCATCTTCAGCATGCGGCTGACGCAGTCGAGTGACAGTTCCTCGGGAAGGATCGAGAGAACGCGCGCGGCATGTTCTGGACGTAATTTTGAGAGCACGACCGCAACGGTCTGCGGATATTCGTTCTTGAGGTAGTTCGCCAGAACCTCTTCCTGAACGTTGGCGAGCTTTTCCCACATGTTGCGGCCTGCCGGACCGCGGATTTCGTCCATGATGCCGCCGACACGCTCGGCGGGCAGATATTGCTTGAGCAGGCGTTCCGTGGCGTCGTAGTTGCCGAGCAGCGCGCCAGATGCCGACATGCGGCTGACGAATTCGAGCAGCAATTGCTCGACGGACTCGGCTTCGATTGTGCCGAGCGATGACATCACGATGGAAATCTCACGCAATTCGTCGTCATCGAGGAGGCTGAAGATCTTGGCGCCATATTGTTCGCCAAGCGACAGCATGAGTACCGCCGCACGCTCCGGCCCGGTCAGCTTGCGCGGGCGGTCGGGGGTCTGTGGCCGGCGCGAAAGTTCGGCCATCAGCCCGCCGATGTCTTCGCGTACCACTTTTTCCTTGTCTTTTCTGGTCTCGGCGTAGGCTGACGGCATGGCTTAGGCTGCGTCCTCATGGAGCCAGTTGCGGATAATCGAGACGGCTTCGTGGGGGTTCTTGTCGGCCAGCTCGCCGACTTTTTGCACCGATTGGGCGTGAACCTGTCCCTGGACCTTGGCGATATCGATCATTGCGGACGTGCGGTTGGAGATGGCGACCGCCTCGTCGCCGCCGACGATCGATACGTTCGGACCGCCCGTTGATGTGATGCTGCCGCCGACGCCAGGAATACCGATACCCCCGGCGGCCATCGCGTCGGGTGAAGGCGTTGCGACGACGCCGGGCGCGACTTGCATCGCCTGGATGCCGTCGGGCGTGATGATCCGGCGTACCAGCGGACGAACGACCATGAGCAGAACCACCAGGCCGAGCAGGACCATCACGCCAAGCTCGGCGCCGCGGATAATGTCTTCCTTGGTGAACTGCAGATAGCTCATCCAGCCCGTCGGCTCGTTGATCGGCGAAGGAGTGGTCTCGGCGAACCGTAAATTGACCACCTCGACCTGATCCCCGCGTTTGGCATCGAAGCCGATGGCTGAGCGCACAAGCGCGGCGATGCGATCGATTTCTTCTTTCGGGCGCGGTTGGTAAGCGAGCTCGCCTTTGTCGTTCTTGTTATAGATGCCGTCAACCAGAACGGCTGCAGAAACACGGTTGACCCGTCCCGCCTCGATCACTTCCGTCTTGGTCGTGCGGGAGATTTCGTAATTGACGATTTCCTCGGTCTTTTTGTTTTGCTCGCCAACAGCCGGGCCTCCTCCTCCGCCCTGATTGCCGCCTGGCAATTCGTTGCCGACGGACACCGCGCCGTCGCCGCGGGCGCCCGCGGCTGACTGCTCTTCGCGGGTTTGGCTTGACCGTACGACACGCCCATCGGGATCGAACTTGTCCGATGTCTGCGTAATGCGATTGACATCGAAATCCGCGCTGATCTGCACGCGCGCGCGGCCAGGGCCCACCACCGACGACACGATGGCTTCAACTTCGCTGCGCAGGCGATTTTCGTAGGCGAGCTTTCGCTCATCCGAGCCGACGCCGCTGAGCGGATTGTCAGGCGACGCGCCGTCGGCAAGCAATTTTCCGCTTTCGTCGATGACGGAGACGCGTTCCGGCTTCAGGCCGTTGACCGCTGTCGCGACAAGGTGACGGATCGCGCGCACCTGTTGGGTTTCAAGCGCGCCGCGCACCTTGAGGACGATTGAGGCCGATGCCTCGACTTTCTCACGGGAAAATAATGGCCGTTCGGGGAGAACGAGATGAACGCGCGCGGCTTGCACTCTTTCGATACTGCGGATGGTGCGGGACAGCTCACCTTCGAGCGCACGCAGATGATTGATATTCTGAACGAAGCTGGTGGCTCCGAGGGCGTCGGACTTGTCGAAGATCTCATAACCGACACCTCCGCCCTTTGGCAGGCCAGACTCGGCAAGCTTCATGCGCAGTCGGGCAACCTTGTCCTTGGGGACCATGATGATGGTCCCATCGTTTTTGAGCTGGTAAGTGATCGCCTGTCGCTCCAGATCCTTGATGATCGAAGCGCTGTCGTCGACGGAAAGATCGGTAAATAACGGCACCATTTGCGGCGCCGTCATTTGGATCATCAGGAATGAAAAGAAGCCGATCAGGGCCAGCGTTACTGCGGCCATCGCCGCCATTCGAGCCGCACCCAGGGACTTCACAAAATCGAAAAAACCTTGCACAGGCTTGCCTACCCCGCAGGGGCGCGAAGCGCGCGCCTCACCCGGCAAGATTTGCCCAGTTTAAGGTTAGCGTCCGGTTAATTCAGCTTGGTTGCGTGCGAAAGAAGTCGCCGCATGTGAGCGGCGCAAATGAAACCGCCGGCCACATGGCCGGCGCTTCGATTGTGGAGGGTAGACCGAAGGCTACTGCCGATACTGTTGGATGCGCGTCGTGCGCAAACCGGCAAGGCCGTGCTGGTCAATCGAGGCCTGCCAAGACAGAAATTCCTCGACAGTCAGCGTGTAACGCGCACAGGCTTCCTCGAGGGACAACAGTCCGCCACGGACCGCTGCGACCACCTCCGCCTTCCGGCGGATGACCCAGCGTTTGGTCGTTGGCGGCGGCAAGTCCGCAATGGTCAGCGGACTGCCATCTGGCCCGATTACATATTTGACCCTCGGGCGATGAGGTTCGGTCATTGGTACACTCACAAACAAACTCGACTGACAGTTACTTCAGGAAAACTACAGGCCCCGGCTTAAAATTTGCCTAAGCATGACAAATGCGACGGGCAATGTTTGCCCGGTATCCGATAACCTTTTGGTTACAGATCAAGGCGCGGGCGCTTTTCGGCCTCACCGGCCGGAACGCGTTAACAGCCGGTAATAAAAGTGAACGCCGACGGTCCTGCAGTCTCACTCCACGGTTACGTGGTCGGCCGGACGATCCGCTTGATCTTGTCGAGCGTGTAGTTCTGTCCATTGATCGAGAGCTGAGGCGCGTCCTGCGTGAGATCGACCGAGTCCACGACCGCCTGTACCTCGGTCGAAATGGCCACCGATTGCTTGTTGGCGTCGACTGCCGTGGCAGTGAGCGTATAGGCGCCGTCGGGCCAAAGGCGACCGTCGTTGCCGCGCCCGTTCCAGGTGAAATCCTGCGTGCCAGGATTAACCGCAACCGTGCCGGTATAAACGTTCTGGCCGGTCGAATCCTTGATGGTAATCGTGGCCGTCGACGGCTTGGTGACGTTGAGGCTCCAGTTGGCAGTGCCGCCAGTCAGTTGCGCGGTGGAACCGTCAACCACGACGGTTGCGCCGACATAAGCAAGCGCCGTCGTCGCCTGCGCGCTCTTTTCGAGTGAGACCAGGCTCGATAGCTGGTCGTTGGATTTCATCTGTTGCTCGACCTGGGCAAACTGGACGAGCTGCTGGGTGAACTGATTGGTGTCAAGTGGATCCAGCGGATTCTGATTTTTTAACTGCGTCGTCAGCAGTTGCAGGAACGTGGTGAAGTTGCTGGCGATCTCGGTGTTGTCGAGCGAGTTCGACACGGCACCTGCGCCGGTAGATGTGGTGGCCGGATTGATGGTCGTCATGGTTCGTCCTCAGACGCGAATATCGAGACCGCTGCCTTGCCCGGCGAGACGGTTGTAAATTTGCGGTGTCACGTCGACCGTCGGCGGCAAGTCGTCCTGAACGACAAGTTGGGCCGTGTCGGCGCTGTTGGTCTGTTGCTGGTTTGCCGATTGATCGCGCAACGAGAATTGCAATCCGTTGTCGGCGGTCTTCAGGCCGGCATCCTGCAAGGCGCGCTCGAGACCGGCAGCATCGCGCCGCAGCAGATCGTACGTATCAGCACGGTCGACAGTCAGACGTGACGTGACATTGCCGTCGCGATCGACATCGAGACGAACCTCAATGCGGCCGAGTTCAGGCGGGTCGAGCCGAATCTCGAAACGGTTCTTCCCTGCGAGTGCTTTGCCGGCGATTTCGATTGCCAGTCCCGCGACTGGAATCGCCGCTGGTTGCGATCCTGATGGTGAGGTGAGGGAAGTCGGTCCGTTCGATGCATGCCCAGTCGGAGTGATGGTCAGTGGCTGGGTGGTCGTGTCTGTGGTCATCTTGAAGTTTGCGGTGTCGGCATCACCGGTACTAATCGTCGCCGTGTCACCTTTGGACTGCCCGTCGGCCGGATCGCTATGCGCTTGGGCGGGAGACTTGTCACTCTCGCCTGCAGCAAATTGCGATTTGCCGGTATGGGGCTGCCCCGCATTTTTCACGGCAGGCTGTGAATCGATAGCCGTTTCGCTCGAATTCTGCTCGGCTTCGACGGGCTGCTCAGTGTCGGGTTGCTTTGCTAGGCTGGGTTGTTTTCCGGCGATCTTTGGCGGACTGGGTGCCAACGCACTCGGTTGAAGCGTACCGTTTACCGCGAGCGAAGTGTCGCCTTCCGGCTCTTTTGGTCCGATTTGATCAAGCGAGGGCGTTACAGGCGACGCGGGAGCCGTGACTGATCCGGCAAAGGCACCCGCCGTAGTAGTTTGGCCTGTATCGGCAGGCTGGGCGGCTGTTGGATCCTCCGGATGGGCGGCGACCGTCGGTTTTTTGTCAGCCGTCGGCTTGCCCTCTTCCGTACAGGAGGTGCCTTCGGTCACAACAGCGCTTAGTGTCGCCTTGATGCCGTCAGACGACGTGTTGTCATCCCCGTTGGTATCGCCACGAGTTTCGTCCGCTTTTTTCCCCGTGATGCCATCGTTTGCGGGCGGTGCCTTGCAATCATTGGTCTTGGACGAAGCGCGAGACTCGTCGGCCTGCGCGGTCTTGTTTTCCGGTGCCGTCGCGGTCGAGGGAGGGGGCGGGGGCGACGCGCCTTCGTCAAGCAGGCTCTCAAATGGTGAAGCCGCGCGGTCAGACTGCTGCGCAGGCCGCGCCTGACGCGGCGTCGTAGTGCTGTGGGAATGAATTGTCGGATCGGACGCAACTTGCGGCACTGTGGCACCTCCGCTACTTCGGTGTTTCCACGTGCAATCGTCAGGCCAGCCCTTGAAAAGTCAAATTCCTGTTTTTATTCAGCGTCTTGCGGATTGCCTAAGAGGCTCTTGTAGATCGCTGCCAGGCAGCTACGACGATAAAGCGGCAAAATCTGCCGAGCCGCTCAACTCGTATTGGACCTCTGCCACCACCACCTGTACTAAGTAGCCTCATGCCCAACAGCCTTGATCTTAATCGTCGGCCTGAAGACACCCGTGTCGTCGTTGCCATGTCTGGCGGTGTCGACTCCTCGGTGACGGCCGCTTTGCTCAAGGCGGAGGGCTACGATGTGATTGGGGTGACATTGCAGCTTTATGACCACGGCGCTGCGATCCATCGCAAGGGCGCCTGTTGCGCAGGGCAGGACATCTACGACGCGCGAAGCGTTGCCGAGCGCATCGGCATTCCGCACTACGTGCTCGACTACGAAAGCCGCTTCAAGGAGGCGGTCATCGACCGCTTTGCCGAGAGCTACATTCACGGCGAGACGCCGGTCCCGTGCGTTGAATGCAACATGTCGATCAAGTTCCACGACCTGCTGATCACCGCGCAAGAGCTGGGCGCCGAGGTTCTGGCGACCGGGCACTATGTCGCCTCACGGCCGATGACACGCGGCGGACGCGCGCTCTATCGCGCGCGCGAGGAAGAGCGCGACCAGAGCTATTTCCTTTTCGGCACCACGCGCGAGCAACTCGACGTCCTGCGTTTTCCGCTCGGCGAAAGAACCAAGATCGAGACGCGCGAGCTTGCTCGTCGGTTCGGTCTGGCGGTTGCCGACAAGCACGATAGCCAGGACATCTGCTTTGTTCCGACGGGTCACTACGCCGATATGATCGAACGGCTGAAGCCGGGCGCAGCGGAAGCGGGCGATATCGTGGATCTCGACGGGAAGGTGCTTGGCGCACATTCCGGCATTATTCATTTTACGGTCGGCCAGCGCCGCGGTCTCGGTGTTGCGACCGGTGCGCCGCTGTACGTCGTGCGGCTTGATGCCGATCGTCGTCGCGTCGTCGTCGGCCCGCGTGAGGCTTTGCGCATGAGTCGGATCGTGTTGCGGGACGTCAACTGGATCGGCGATGGCTCTCTCGACGAAGCGCTCGCCGATGACCGTCGTGAGGTCTTCGTGAAAGTCCGTTCGACGCGTCCGCCCCAGGCAGCGTGGCTTAGGCACGGCCCCTCAGGTTGCGAGGTCGAGCTGGTGGATGGCGAACATGGTGTATCGCCTGGCCAAGCCTGCGTGTTTTATGATGCCGGAGAAGGCCAGGCACGTGTGCTCGGCGGCGGATTCATCAAGAGCGCGGTTGCGGCAGTGGATCATCAACGCACCGACGACGAGCGCATGGCGGCGCCTGTCATGCGCGGTTAAGCTGGCTGCATGGGGGCTGATATCGACAAATCGAGCGTGGAACGTGCCTATGCGCGATGGGCACCGGTCTACGATCTCGTCTTCGGTGCGGTGTTCGATGCTGGTCGACGCGCTTCGATCGAAGCGGCTGAGCACGCCTGTGGGCCGGCCGGCGGGCGCATCCTCGAAGTCGGTGTGGGCACTGGTATTTCGCTTCCGGAATATGCTCGCAAAAACCGGCTGGTTGGCGTTGATCTGTCCGAACCCATGTTGCGTAAAGCGCACGAACGCGTAGCGGAATACAAACTGACCAATGTCGAAACGCTGGCGGTGATGGATGCCGAGCGGATGGCATTGCCGGATCGGTCCTTTGATGTCGTCGTGGCACAATTCGTCATCACGGCGGTGCCGAAGCCCGAAGCCACGCTCGACGAATTCGCGCGTGTCATACGGCCAGGCGGTGAAATCGTACTGGTCAATCATATCGGCGCAGAGGCGGGGCCGCGTCGTGCATTTGAAATCTGCTTTGCGCCAATAGCGCGCCGACTCGGCTGGCGGCCGGAATTCCGCTTCGGACGGTTGGCCGATTGGGCCCAGCGTCACGGTGGCGTGCGATTGATCGAGAACCGGCCCATGCCACCACTCGGGCATTTTTCGCTGATCCGCTTCCAGCGCCTGACAGGCACGGCCAGCTAAGCGGAACTCTCGCTCCCATCAAATCGTTATCTGCTCGGTTCGTGCCGAAACGCGCCGAAAGGAAGCGTGCAATGCGCGGTATTCGCATTCTCGAAATGGTGGTGTCAGCGATTTTGGTGACGACGGCAGCCATGGCTCAGGCCCCGCCGACAACCAAAGCGCCCGTGACACCGAAGGCAGAACAGCTTGATCCGAATGCTTGCGCGCAGACGGATACGCCCAGCACCATGGGGAAGGGCGCGGAGGTTGACCAGCAAACCCAGGATGGGCAGGGAAATCTGAGCGACAAGCTTGCGCGCTCGGGTGGCGTGATCTGCCCACCGAAAAATGTCGATCCGGAGATCAAGCAACCGACCCCGCCAGGTGGCGTAATGCCTGTAATCCCGCCGCCCGGGACCCCCGGCGGAGACCAGTCGATTCAGCCGAAGTGACCCTATCGAGCGGTCCCGCTGCGCTTGCTTGACAGTGTTTGCCGCGCCTTCCTATATCGCGCTCATTCCGGCACTTATTTCGGAATGGCGGGGTAGCTCAGCTGGTTAGAGCAGCGGAATCATAATCCGGAGGTCGGGGGTTCGAGTCCCTCCCCCGCTACCAAAGCCGATCTCCGGCGATTTGTGACGACATTGGGTCCTCCGCCATAAAAAACCCTTCACCGCACGGCCTGCTGGCGATTGCTCAGGCCAACGCCCGATGGAACAATCGCATCCTTAAATCGTATCGTATCTGCACGTATATCGACTGAAGCCCTTTTTGTATTAGTGGAGTCTCTCTCCCATGGTGCGCAGCGCAACGTCGCCGGCGACACGCGGTGAGCCGGCGCATAAGCCAAAGCGTTCCCTGGATGAAGTCCGCGTCCATTGGCTCGAGGCGTTTCGCCTTGTGCGGGCCGAAACAGAAAGGCGCGCTTCACATCTTTCCCTGGAAGACCAGATTGTGCAGTCGATGGCTGACGCGAGTCCTGCAAAATGGCATCGCGCCCACGTCACGTGGTTTTTCGAGCAATTCTTGCTGGTATCGTTCAGCCCAGACTACGAGATTTTCGACGAACGATTTTCATTTCTGTTCAATTCTTATTATGTCGCAGCCGGCCCCAGGCATGCGCGACCACAGCGCGGTCTCATCACTCGTCCGAATGGAGAGGATGTGGCTGCCTATCGCGCGCACGTCGACGCGGCGGTAGAACGCCTGATTGCTCAGGTGCCGGCAGCGGACGCAGAGCGCGTTTTTTCCATCGTCGAAATCGGCCTCCATCACGAGCAACAGCATCAGGAATTGCTGCTTACCGATATTCTGCATGCTTTCGCGCAGAACCCCACCGACCCTATCTACGATTCTGGCTGGCAAGGTCCGCGCGTGACGCAAGGTCCGCGTGGTTACGTTGAAGTGCCGCCCGGGGTTCATGCAATCGGTCACGACTCCGATGGCTTTTGCTTCGATAACGAGACCCCGTCGCATGATGCACTGATCCCGCATGTGAAAATCGCCAGACATCTGGTGACCAATGCCGAGTGGATCGAATTTATTGGGGCGGGCGGTTACGCGTCTCCGTCGCTTTGGCTTTCCGACGGCTGGGCGGTGGTGCAGACGGAAGGCTGGCAGGCGCCGGGTTACTGGCGTCAAAAAGAAGGTAGCTGGCATGCGATGACGCTGGCTGGCACAAAGCCAATCGACCCCGCTTCGCCGGTTCAACACATCAGCTACTACGAAGCCGACGCATTTGCGCGATTTGCTGGCAGGCATCTGCCGAGCGAAGCAGAGTGGGAGGTGGCCGCGCGCGCGAACGTGATTGCGGATGCCTTTGGCATCGCTTGGCAATGGACGCGGAGTGCCTATCTACCCTATCCGGGCTATCGGGCAGCCGAGGGTGCGCTCGGCGAGTACAACGGCAAATTCATGATCAATCAAATGGTTCTGCGCGGCTCTTCGCTGGCGACCCCGGACGGCCACGAGCGCGTCAGTTACCGTAACTTTTTTCATCCATCGGCACGCTGGCAATTCAGCAGTCTGCGTCTGGCCGAGTTCTTGTGAGGGCGTCACTATGGTTGCAGCAGTAGCCCACAAGCGTCTCTCGTCGCAAAGTGCGGACGTCTCTGAGTTTGAAGCCGACGTGCTTGACGGCTTGCGCACCATTCCAAAACATGTGCCGGCTAAATACTTCTACGATGCCGCAGGATCGCAATTGTTCGAACGAATTACCGAGCTCCCCGAATACTATCCGACGCGTTGCGAAATCAGCATTCTGCGCGATCATGGTGCCGACATTGCAAAGCTCATTCCATCGGGCGCTGCCTTGGTGGAATTCGGTAGCGGTTCAAGCAAGAAGGCTCGCATTCTGCTCAGTGCCGCCCCGAAACTCGCAGCGTATGTGCCCGTCGATATTTGCGGCGAGATGATCGAACAGGAAGCGGTGGAACTGCGGCCCGATTTTCCCACACTCAAGGTGTTGCCGGTGATCGCCGATATCTGCAAACCGTTTGAATTGCCGGAGGCGGCGAGACAAGCCGCGGTGCGGATCGGCTTTTTTCCAGGATCGACGATCGGCAACTTCGAGCCGCATGAGGCTTCGGCCTTTCTGCGCAATGCGGCAAATATTCTCGGCCCTGGCTCGACCCTTATTGTCGGCGCCGATCTGATCAAGTCTGCCGATGTACTCAACGCCGCCTATAACGACGCCCAGGGCGTCACCGCGCAATTCAATCTCAACCTACTGACGCGGATCAACCGTGAACTTGGCGGTACGTTTCAGCTTGCGACTTTCGAACATCACGCGTTCTATAATCGTGAACGACATCGTATCGAAATGCATCTCGCGAGCCTAAAGCGACAGAAAGTCAGGGTCGCCGGAGAGACCATTGAATTTCGTGCCGGCGAAACCATCCATACCGAGAACAGCTACAAATACAGCGTTGAATCCCTCGCGGCGCTCGCGCGTGGCGTGGGGTGGTTTCCCCTGGCGACGTGGACCGACACACGCAAATTCTTTTCCATCCAGGCCCTCAAGCTCGGCATGTGACTTGCTCGAATTCCTCGGCCTGAGCTAAGCCTTGCGCTGTCCGGCCGGCCATCGGCCGGATACATTTATTGAAGCAAGGCAGGGCTCATGAAGATCGTCGGTTTTGAAGCGAACAACGGCGCGCGGCTAGGCATAGTGGATGGCGATAACATCATCGATCTACAAATTGCGGACGCGAATTTGCCAGGGGATTTGGGCGAGGTCTTGCGCCGAAGCAATGGCGATCTGAAGCCTCTCGCGGCCTTGGCAAAGAATGCTCCGGCGTCCGCGCGCCGGCCGTTGGCAGGTTTGAAATTTGCATTGCCGATTGCGCGGCCTGGAAAAATAATTTGTCTCGGGTTGAATTATCTCGATCACGTCAAGGAAGGTCCGCAACGTGACAATATCCCGAAATTTCCTTCGATCTTTTTCCGCGTACTGACCTCGATGGTGCCGCACCTGCAGCCGATCGTCAGGCCTAAAGAGTCAATCCAACTCGACTATGAGGCGGAGTTGGTCGCAATTGTCGGGAAGCGCGCAAAACACGTCACTTTGGCAAATGCGGTCGATTGTATCGCTGGCTATTCCTGCGCAAACGAAGGGTCGGTGCGTGAATTCCAGCGTCACACGACGCAGTGGGGCATGGGCAAGAATTTCGATCGTACCGGTGGCTTTGGGCCCTGGATGGTCACGGCCGATGAGGTTCCGCCGGGCGGCAAAGGTCTGAAGATCGCGAGCCGACTCAACGGCAAGACCATGCAGTCCGACAACACCGACAACATGATGTTTCCACTTGCCGAGACGCTCGTCTATCTCACCAAAGGCATGACGCTGGAGCCCGGCGATGTCATTCTCACCGGTACGCCGTCGGGTGTAGGTCACGCACGTAAACCCGAGCCGGTATGGATGAGAGCGGGCGACGCTTGCGAAATCGATATCGAAGGAGTCGGTGTACTCAGGAATCCGATCGAAGACGAAAAATGATTCAAACCCGATCCCGAAAATAGTGAGTTTGCCTCGGGTGGAGGCGGTTTGTACGAAGGGAGGGCATCGTGAAACGATTGTATCTCATCGTGGCGACGGCCGCGGGCTTCCTTCTAACCGCGGTTGCGCTGCCTGCATCGGCGCAGGATTGGCCGTCGAAACCGGTCCACATTTTGGTCGGCTTTGGTGCAGGTGGCGGAACTGACGTCGCCACCCGAATTCTCGCTGATGGACTTTCGGAGGCGCTCGGTCAGCAATTCACCGTCGAAAATCGGCCCGGCGCGGGCGGCACCATTGCAGGCGGTATAGCTGCCAAGGCGCCGAAAGACGGCTACTCAATCGTCTCGCTCAGCATGGGGCATTCAGTCTCAGCGGTTACGGTCAAGCAGGTTCCTTACGATCCTGTCGCCGACTTTGCACCGGTTGGGATCTTCACCAATTCGGCGTTCGTTGTCGTTGTGCCCAAAAATTCTCCCGCAACCGACATCAAGAGCCTTGTCGAATTCGTCAACAAGCAGCCGGGCAAGCTGAACTACTCTACTGTCGGTCTTGGTTCGACCCAGCACCTTGTTGCAGAGCATTTGCGTCAGCGCGCCTCGATAAATGCACAGGCGGTGTCTTATCGAACGACGGGCGAGGTGGTCAGCGCGCTGCTTCGCGGCGACGCCGCGTTCGCAGTCGAGCTCTATCATCCGATCCGCGGCCAGGTGGACTCAGGTGATTTGCGGGTCATCGCAGTAGCGACACCGGAACGTTGGCCGGCGATCCCCAACGTGCCGACTTTGGCCGAAAGCGGTGTGACCGGCGTCGGGTACCTCGGCTGGTATGGATTGGCATTTCCCGCGGGCACGCCGCAACCGATTATCGACAAACTTCACAAGGCGATGAAGGACGTTCTGACCAAGGATGCCGTCAAGAAGCGGCTTGAGGACATTGGTGCGCTTGCCAATCTATCGTCGCCCGAGGAATTCCGCAGGGTCATTGTGTCAGATATCAAAGGTTTTCAGGACGTTGCGAAAACAGCGGGCCTGGAAGCAAAGTAACATTTCTTTCCAACCAACCGACAGTAGCGCAAGGAATAAAATGACCGATCAGTTGAATGTGCTCGTCATCTGCGGGTCGCTCCGCAAAGGTTCATACAATGCCGCGCTGACCCGCGCGTTGCCCGGTTTGGCGCCTTCAGAAATAAAACTCGTGACGGCACCGTCATTCGGAGCGCTGCCGCTTTATAATGCCGACATACAGGACGGCTCTGGTTTTCCCAAGCCGGCGGAGGATTTGGCGGCCGCCATTCGCGCTGCTGACGGTGTTCTTTTTGTTACTCCGGAATACAACTGGTCGATGCCGGGTGGTTTGAAGAACGCCATCGATTGGCTTTCCCGAATGAAGGATCAGCCCTTCAAGGAGAAACCGGTAGCCATTCAGTCGTGCTCGCAAGGCCCGCTAGGTGGTGCACGCATGCAATATCACTGGCGTATGTCTATGACATTCCTTGGTGCGTTTATTTTCGGCACTCCGGAGATATTCGTCGGCAACGCCGCAGCAAAGTTTGACAAGGCCACGCTCGAGCTGACGGATCAGCCCACGAAGGACATTATCAAGACCCAGCTCGCGGCGTTCGCCAAGTTCATCAAGCGGTTGAAGGCGGGCGCCTAGCCCGCGGCTTGTGCGCGCTTCGGAAAAAGCTGCGGCCGCAATTTGGGATGGCAGCCCATCATCTTCGGCGCGTAAGGCGTCTCCGCGCCCAGTTCCTCCGCCGCGTGCCACGCCCAGCGTGGATCCCACATCGCGCCACGGGCTAGGCAGACCATATCCGCCTCACCGGACGCGACGATGTCCTCCGCCTGCTGGTAGCCGGCGATAAGGCCGACGGTCATGGTTGTAATGCCGGCTTCCTTTTTTACTTTTTCGGAGAAGGGGACCTGATAGCCGGCGGCGAGCGGGATCTTCTGACGCGGATCAAGCCCGCCGCTTGTTACGTCCATGTAGTCCATGCCGCGCTTCTTGAGCTCTTTCGCGAGAATGACCGTTTCCTCCGGGGTCCAGCCGCCGTCGACCCAGTCCGTCGCTGAGACGCGCATGCCGAGAGGCTTCTGCTCGGGCCATACGGCACGCACTGCTTCATACATTTCGATCGCAAAGCGCATGCGATTTTCAAGCGAACCGCCGTATTCGTCGATGCGCTGATTGGAAAGCGGTGAAAGGAACTGGTGGGCGAGATAGCCGTGCGCGCCATGTAGCTCGATGACGTCATAGCCGATGCGATCGACGCGCTTGGCTGCCTCGGCGAATTCACGAAGACACCGCTTGATGTCGTCTTTGGTCATGGCATGCGGAATCGGCCAGCCGGTGTCGTACGGAATCGCCGATGGCGCCTCAGGAGTCCAGCCGCCTTCTTCCTTGGTCAGGATTGGCTTGCCGCCAGCTGCGGGCGGAGTTGTCGGGCCCTTGCGACCTGCGTGAGCGAGCTGCACACCAAGCTTTGCGACGCCATACTGACGACAGAAATCATGCACCCGCTTAAGCGCCTTTTCGTTTTCCTCCGACCACATACCGGCACACCTCGGCGAGATACGGCCTTGCGGATTAACGTTGGTCATCTCGCACATCACCAGTCCAGCGCAGCCGAGTGACATATTTCCGAGGTGCATCAGGTGCCAGTCGTTGGCCGAACCGTTGTCTGAGTTGTACTGGCACATCGGCGACACGACGACCCGGTTCGGCAAAGTCACACCGCGCAAAGTGATCGGAGAGAAAAGAACGCTAGCCATTGTTTGGATTTCCTTTCAGTACGGAGAACTCAGATGCCGGCATGATAGGCGTGCATGGCGACGACAAGGCAGCAGATTGCCCAGAACAAGCAATATTCGACGCCGCCAATGACCCAGATCCAGCACTTGGTCACTTTGTAGGTGGCAGCGGCCGCGACCAGCAAGTGGATGAAAGCGATGAACGCGACGTATTGCAGATAGATGCCAAAAAACAATCCGATGCAAAGGATAGTTTCGATCGTTCCGGCGATATACATCCATGTCGCTGGAGGTCTGAAGCCGGCCTTTACAAAGAAATCCAGCGTGGCCGGTACGGTGATCTTTCCGATAATGTGCGGGATGAAAAACACCGCGCAGGTGATGCGTAGAATATTAAACTCGTTGAACAGATTGAATTTGTCGGCAAGCGACATGGCATCAATCCCCCCTGGTGGTTAGTGTAAGGCAGCCACCGTCGATCAAATTCGCACTTCCCGGGGCGTGAGCCAACCCCGTTATAGTTTGCGTCCCTTGAGCCACGCTTCACCCTTCGCGTAAAGCGCATCGAGGTCGGGGCCATCGAGACCTGGCATATCCTTTTTCACCTTGTAGCCGATCTTCGTCTGCAGATAGGCGAGGTGGCGATAGCCCTCCGGAAATTGCGCCAGCAGAGCTTGATCAAGCTTGAGGTCAGCCGAAGGGTCGAGGGGGTCGAGCCGGTCCTTTTCATAGGCAAGACGACGCAACACAATTCCCCATTTGCCTTTACGCTTTTCAAGAAAATCGTAGAAGCGGCCAGTACAGACGACGTCGCATATCACGCCTTCCACTGGAGCACGTTGCGAGATCGTCATTTTGGTCTGAGCGATTGCACGGTTTCGCTTGATGTCAATGCTCATGCCGCCGAGCATGTGCATGATACGCACGCCGCGATCATAACCTTCCTGACTTACCCGGATGAATTCCTCGTGGGAACCTTGGAACCACGTCGCCCACATCTGTCCATCCTTGTGCCAAACAGTGCGGAAACGATCCCACATTCGCGCATCGCGCCAGAGGGCCCAATTTTCAATCAGCTCACGGATCGCTAGGCGGTCGGCTTTGTCGCTTGGCATTGAGGGCCCCTCCAGTCAGGGCCGGACTTGTACCGGCCACCCACGCCTCTATGGTGGCGATCTTGCAAGACATGAATGCTCGCGACAAGCACGAGCGCGATGGACGAAAATCGGGGAACAAGGCTATGCCGAGGCTTGCTGGAAAGACCGCAATCGTCACCGGAGGCGCAAAAGGTATCGGTCGGCACTACTCGCAAGCGCTTGCCGCCGAAGGCGCGCGTGTGATGATTGCCGATATTGCCGATGGCCGTGAGCTTGCCGAGGAAATTGCCGGTCGCTACGGGGCGAATTTCGTCGCGAGCAGTAAGTTCGACGTCAGCGACGAGAAAGCGGTGAAGAATCTGGTCGCGCAGACGATCGATCGCTTTGGTCATATTGATGTGCTGGTGAACAACGCCGCGCTTTATTCTGGTTTGAAGCCACGAAATTTCAACGAATGGGACGCGGAGCTTTGGGATCGAGTGATGGCGATCAATATCCGAGGACCGTATCTGATGGTCCGCCATGTCGCGCCGCACATGATGGCTCGCCGAACCGGCAAGATCATCAACATAGCATCGGGCGCTGCCTACAAAGGCGTCCCACGCATGTTGCCTTATGTCACGTCGAAGGGAGCAATGCTTGCCTTCACACGCTCCTTGTCGCGTGAGCTCGGCGAGTACGGCATTGCGGTCAACTCGTTGTCGCCGGGCTATATCCTGAGCGAAACCGGTCTGGAAAACGCAACGCACGTCGAGGAGGAGCGGGTTCCGGTACGCAACAGCCGTGCCTTTAAGCGCGACGCGTATCCAGAGGATCTGCTCGGCGCACTGCTGTTCCTGGCGTCGAGCGATAGCGATTTCGTGACCGGCCAGTCGATCGTCGTGGACGGCGGTTCGGTCAATAACTAGCTCATAGTAGGCATTCCCGGGCCGGGTTCCGACCCGCGTTGAAATCGGCTATAGAAGCCGCAAATGACAGCTCGTTTGGAAGGAGCACTCCCATGACGCTTGCGATCGATACTCCCGGTTCCAAGCACAATATTACAGGCGCCCGGCAAGCCTATTACGACAAGATCTCGAAATATCACCTGGCGCCGCTCTGGGAAGTGCTCAAGGGCCTGGTTACGCCGGAGCCCAAGACGCAGATGCTTCCGGCGCTGTGGAAGTTTGGCGAGGTTGAAAAACTGATGCTCGAGGCCGGTGATGTCATTACTGCCGAGGAAGCCGAGCGCCGCGTGCTGGTGCTGGAAAATCCCGGCGAGCCCGGCAAGTCGCGTGTGACCAATTCGCTGTTTGCCGGCATCCAGCTGATAATGCCCGGCGAGATTGCCGATGCGCACCAGCATGTCTCGTCCGCTATTCGCTTCGTGCTCAAGGGCAAGGGCGCCTACACCGCCGTCGAGGGTGAAAAGGCGCAGATGGAGCACGGCGATTTCATCATTACCGCGAACTGGGCGCCGCACGATCACGGCAATCCAGGCAAGGAGCCGGTGATGTGGCTCGACGTGCTCGACATGCCGACGGTCAATCATTTCCAGGCGTCGTTTGCTTCGCACTTCGACGAGAAGATGCAGAACGTGAACCACCAGGACGGTGATTTATTCGAACGCTACGCCACCGGGGTGCTGCCAGATGGCGCTCCGGTGCATCTCAATCGTTCGCCGGTGATCAATTATCCCTATGCCAAAATGCGGCCGATCCTCGATCGGCTGAAGTCCACCGGCGACATCGACAAGCGCCATGGCGCGCGCGTGCGCTACGCCAACCCGATCAATGGCGGCCCGGTGCTGCCGACCATGGGCGCGAGCCTCGCGCTATTGCCGAAGGGTTTCAAAGGCGAACCATACCGTTCGACCGATGGCACCATATTCGCTGTGGCGGAAGGCCATGGGACCACAACAATCGATGGCAAACCCTTCGAGTGGGGTGTCAACGACGTGTTCGTGGTGCCGCCGTGGAAGCGCTATTCGCACACTGTGACAAGTGGCGACGCCGTCCTGTTCTCGATTTCCGATCGACCGGCACAGGAAGCGCTCGGCATCTGGCGTGAGGGCAACTAACGGCCGCCTGCATTATCTCGCAGCTGGCGCGCGTTTCGATGCGCGCAAACGCAACCAATCGGCCGCCAGCAAGGCGGCCGATGCCGTTATGCCAACAAAATTGATGTAAATCGCACCTTTGAATGTTTCCGGCGGAAGCACGACGGCAAGCGACAGCGCGCCGTAAATGATTCGCGACACTACGCTGAGAGGCATGAGCGCAAACCCGACACCGACCGCGGTGCCCAGATAAATCCCGTACATCACGCGGCTGAAATTAAAGAGGATCTCGGTCCACGTCCCGTCCATCAACAGGCTCGGCGTCAAAACGAACAGGAAGGGCAACACGAAAGTCGACCAGCCGACCAAGCAGGCGAGCCAGCCCGTGGTCCAGCCGTCGGTGCGCGCAATATTGGCGGCGGCGTAGGCTGCGAAGGCGACCGGCGGTGTGATCATCGAGAGGATGCCGTTGTACATCACGAACATATGCGCGGCCATCGGCGTGACGCCGAGCTTTACGAGCGCCGGTGCCAGCAGCGTCGCGGTGAGAATGTAGACGCTCACTGTCGGCAAGCCGATGCCGAGCACGAAAGCGAGCACGGCAATCAGCAGCAGCAGTGCGAAAATATTATCACCAGACAAAGCCAGCAACTGGATCGTCATCGAAAAGGCAAGGCCGGAAATGCTCATGATGCCGACCATGATGCCGGCTGCGGCGCCGATCAAAATGATGTCGAGGGAAACGCGCCCGGTGTCGCTGACCGCCTTGAACATCTGCAGCACCGTGGTCTTGCGGCCGCGATAGCCGAAGAACGTGCTCAACAGCATCACAAGGCCCGTGGTGACGACCGCGACTTTTTCCGGCGTGAGCTGCGAGACTTCCGGATACATCAATGCTGTAACGAGAAAAATAATCGGCAGAAGGAACGGCCAGCCGTCCTTGAGCACATCGATAAATTTTGGCGCGTCGTCGACCTTGGCCGCGCCGATGCCGTGTTTGGCGGCTTCGAGATCGACGAAGAAGAATAGGCATGAATAAAACAGGATTCCGGGGATGATCGCGGCGAAACAGACCGCGCTGTAAGGGACCTGGAGGAATTCAGCCATGATGAAGGCGGAAGCGCCCATTACGGGCGGCATCACTTGCCCGCCGGTCGATCCGACCGACTCAATCGCCGCCGCGCGATAAGGCGTGAAGCCGGATTTCACCATCATGGGAATGGTGACAATGCCGACGGCCAGCACGTTGGCGACGGCGCTACCGGAAATCATGCCGAAAAGCGCCGAGCCGAACACCGCGATCTTGGCAGCGCCGCCGCGGAAATTGCCCATCGCCGCCATCGAAAGATCGGAAAAGAAATCGACGCCGCCAGTGCGCGCGAGCACCTGACCCAGAATCGTGAATGGGATTACGATGATAACCGCCACCTGCAGGATCGCGCCGATCGCGCCGTTGATGTCGAGGCCGAGATAGATCATCAGCCGTTCCGGCGATACGTAGCGGGTCTGAAAGTCGCCGGGCAGATGCGGGCTGATGTAGATATAGACCGCCATCGCCAGGATGATGCCGACGAAACCCCAACCCGAGGTCCGCCGGCTGGCTTCCAGCACAAGCAAAACGAGGATGGTGCTGACGATCAGGCCATCCAGCGGCAGGTCTGCACTTTCGAGCGTCAGGGTCTCGTAACGGGCGGCGATGTAACCGCACAAAACGATCGAGGCGGCAACCGCAATCCAGTCGCTCCAATGACGCTTGCGTCCGGTTTCGGCAATGAATGCGAGCGCCAGCGTCAGTCCGAGGCTGACGGTCAAAACCTGTTCGAGATAAATCCCGGCGCCGAAGACCCGGCGCGGAATGTCGAGCACCCACAAGATGACGACAGTCACCAGGATGGACTGGAAGACATTGGTCCAGAAAACAGTCGCTTTCGACGCGACCGACGCAAATTCCGCCGCGTCGGGAACGATGCGCTCTTCACTCACGGCGGCCCTGCCGCGGCTTTATTAGTTGATCGCCTTGGCCGTGATGTTCTTGTCCTTGAAGTATTTCAGCGCGCCGGGGTGATAGGGAATGTCGTAGTTTTTGTAGAGTGCTTCCGCCGAGAATTCGCGCAGCGCCGGCTGGATGGCCACCAGTTCGGCTTTGTTATTCTCAAGCGCTTCGATGACCTTGTAGACGACCTCGTCGCTCACCTTAGAGCTGGCAAAAATCATGTTGTCCCAGCTGTACACCCCCATCGGCTTCTCGACCCCGACGAAGAAAGGATTTGGAACGGCGGCAGAAAGGTAGCCTTCCGGCAGGATTTTCTTGGAGGCGGCCATTCCGCTTTCCGGAATTTCCAGCGCGCGAATGCCGCCGACCGTGGCGTCGACTTCGCGCACTTTTGGCGCGCCGAAGGCGAAGAAGAACATATCGGCCGCTCCGGAGGTGAAATCGTCGGCGCCGCGGATCACATTGGGAATAAGGACCGGCGTGACGTCTTTCTCGGTCAGACTGCCGGTCGCGAGAATCGCCCTGATCATCGGGTCGATCGTCTTCATGGCGGAATAACCCATGCCGACACGCTTGCCCTTGAGATCGGCCATCGTGCGCATGTTCGAATCCTTGCGGACCCAGAACGCGCCGCGCAGGGGATGCAGCGAACCGATCAAGCGGAGATTGGGCGCGCTGGCCTTGGCTGCCTGCACTTCCAGAATATTGGCGATACCGAATTCCGCCTCACCGCGGCTAACGAGCGGAATCAGGACGGATTCGCCCGCGGTCGGCTGCACCACGACATTCAATCCGGCTTTTTCTTTCAGCACCTTTGCAACGGCCGACCCTGACGTGTGGTTGAGCGTGCCGGGCTGCATGGTCGCAAATCCGAAGGTCTGAGCCGCGGCAAGGCCTCCACTCAGCACAACGATCGCAAGACCAGCTGAGAGCGCGCCCAAGGTACGAGATCCCCGTGCTAGATTCGGCGTCAACATGAGGTAGTCCTCCCTGAACATTCTGTTTATAAGCGTCCGGCTTCCGGATCGCGCACGCCGTGGCGTCGTACCGCTATTCTACCTCCAACCTTACACGGGTCGAACAGCAAGGCGAGCCGAACGTTATAGTCTGCCGTTTCGGCGGGCTGGTGCCCACGGGATTAAATTTGAGCGGGCCGGGAATAGACCGGGCCCGAAAGGAGGATGCAATGCAACTGCAACAGTTAAGCGCTGGACGCGGCGCGCTCACCGCGGTGCGGACGGGCGAGGGTCGGGATCTGGTCTTGTTGCACTCGTTGCTTGCCGATCGCTTATGCCTTCGACCCGGTGCTGCCAACGTTGGCGGCCAAGCATCGCGTGACGCTTTTCAATTTGCCGGGCTTTCACGGATCGCAGCCAGCGATGCTGGCGCTGATGGATGCCTATCTCGCAGTGATTGAAGACGGCTTCGATGAGTTCGGAATAGCCAAGGACTCGGTGCTGATAGGAAATGGGTTCGGGGGCACTGTCGCGCTGGCATTTGCGCTCGCTCATCCGGAACGAATATCCAAGCTTGTGGTGAGTGATGCTGCGGCCGGATTTCCGCCGGAGGGACGCGAAGCCTTCGCGGTCATGGCGGAAAAGGTCGCTGGCGGTGGCCTGGGAAGCATCGCAGAGATCGCCGCGAAACGGGTGTTCTCGCCAGCCTATCTCGCTGCGCACCCCGAGAAGATCGAGGAACGCAAGAAGGTCCTGATGGGGATCGACCCGAAGGCATTCCAGGCGGCATGCAAGATCCTGCAGGAAGCGGATCTCGTGCCGCTGCTGCACCATATGAAGGTGCCGACACTTGTCGTGTGTGGCGAATTCGATCAGGCAACGCCGCCCGCGCTCAACAAACAAATCGTCGAGAAGATTCCAGGAGCCAAATACATTGAACTGCCGGGCTGCGGCCACTGTCCTCCGCTTGAACAACCGGAGCAATTCCTGGCAGCGATCAAGGAATTCGTCGGCCTCTCAGCCTAATGCGCCAAGCACGGCTTTGGCGATGGCAACGGTTCCGTCCTTGCCTCCGTACTCCATTGGCTTGATGCCGCCAGCGTAAGCTTTGTCGACCGCGCTCTCGATGCGCTGCGCGGCTTCCGCCGCAGGTTGATGATCGTGTTTATCGGCGAGCCAATCGAGCATCATGGCTGCGGAGAGGATCATCGCAGTCGGATTGGCTTTTCCTTGACCCATGATATCGGGTGCCGTGCCGTGGCAAGGCTGGAACACCGCATGCTTGTCACCGATATCGGCCGACGGAGCGATACCGAGCCCGCCGATTAGTCCGGCCGCCAGATCGGAGAGAATGTCGCCAAAAATATTCTCCATCACCATAACGTCGAAATCCCAGGGCCTGCGCACCATCAGCGCGGCGCAGGCATCGACGTAAACATGATTGGTTTTCACGTCGGGGAAATTCTTTGCACGTTCATCGAAGATAGAGCGAAAATAGGCATAGGCCTTGAACGCGTTGGCCTTGTCGACGCAGGTCAGTACGCCCGTCTTTCCACGTTTCTTGCGCCGTTCGGTGAGCCGAAGCGAGAAATCAAACAAGCGTTGCGACGTCTTGCGGGTGATCACCAGCGTCTCGCGCGCCTCGTCCTTGGTCACGACGCCTTTGCCCATCGATGCGAACAGGCCTTCCGTCGATTCTCTGATCAATATGAAATCGATGCCACGCGTGTGGGCATCCACGATCGGACTCGGTATGCCGGGGATAAGACGGGCCGGTCGCACACCGGCATAGAGATCGAAAATGAAACGCAGTTCGACCTGTGGCATGATCTCGGTGTTGTCGGGATAGCGTACACTCGGGAGACCGCAGGCGCCCAGCAGGATGGCGTCGGCACCCTCGCAAAGCTTGATGGTTGAATCCGGCATCGATTTGCCAGTCTCGCTATAGTGGCCAGCTCCCGCCGCACCCTCGGTGAAACGGAATGCCAGGCTCGGCGTACTCGCCTCGATCCTGCGCAGGATCTCGAGCGCCGGCTCCATGACTTCGGGACCGATACCATCTCCCGGCAGCACGGCAATATGGAAAGCTGTATTGGTGGACATCGATTTTCCGGATGGTCTTGTGTGGATCTCGGCGCTAATGAATACGCCTGCGCTTCGGCGCGCAAGGGTTCATCGAGGGTCGCCCAATGCCGCGTTTTGCCGCCAATCTCGGCTATCTTTTCACGGACCGACCGTTGCTCGAAAGGATCGATGCGGCGGCGGCGGCTGGCTTCAGGGCCATCGAGCTGCAGTTTCCCTACGACGTACCGGCCGACGCGGTGAAAGCAGCCATCGAAAGAAATCGGCTCGCCATTCTTGGCCTGAATACGCCACCGGGGCGCGAAGGCGACTTCGGGCTCGCCGCCGTATCAGGACGTCAGAAGGAGTGGCAGGCAGTGTTCACGCGTGCGCTCGACTATGCGAGCGCAATCGGCGCGAGCGCGATCCATTGTCTCGCCGGCAAGGTTGCGCCCGAGCAGCGTCCGGCCGCCGATCGCGTCTTTCTCGACAATTTGGTGCACGCCGCCGATCTTGCTGCCGCTAAAAAAATCAAGCTGCTGATCGAACCTATCAACGGTCGGGACAGACCGAACTATTTTCTCAATCATGTCGAGCACGCCGCTGCCGTCATTGAAAGAGCCGCGAAACCCAATATCCGCATGCAGTTCGATTTCTATCACGTGCAGATCGTAGGCGGCGATTTGATCCACCGCCTCGAGAAATTCCTTCCCTTGATCGGGCATCTGCAGTGCGCAGCGGTGCCATCACGGCACGAACCGGATGAGGGCGAGATCAACTACGCTGCCGTATTCGAGGCCGTGGACAAACTCGGGTACCAGGGCTGGATCGGCGCCGAATATCGGCCGCGCGCCCGTACGGAGGACGGCCTGGGTTGGGCGCGTAAGTACGGCGTGACGCCTCCCTGACGAATCCTTCAAACTTCTTGAAAACTAACGCTTTGTTCCTTGCCTGCCGCCGGGGCGTTGCTAGATTGATGGTATGTGGGAAAGCCAGAAAGACGATTCCACTTCAGCAGAGCCCATAAATCCGCTGAAGGATGCCGTGCGCGACGCACGCATCGAAGCGGCCGAGCGCTCCGGCGTGGTCGTCGACCTGCGCGACGCTGACGTTGCGCGGCTCGAATTGCTCAATGAAGCTCTCGATCCGCTGTTCAAGTATGTGCCCGGTGACGTGGAGCTGTTCGACCGCGGCGTGAGCAAGGGTGATGTGCCAAGGCTCTGGATCGACGTGGTTGCCCATGTCGAGATGGGTCGCGACAAGCGGCAATATCGTTTCGTCCAGGATACGCGGTACGGTCGTGCCGTGTTGGCGGAATCCTACGAAGTGCCCGCCATGGTCGACGCAATCACCCGGTATGTCGCGCGTCGGCTGGTCGAGCGTGAGCGTGCCTTGAGCGATGATGAAGGGCGCGGTGTTGCGCAGTCGGTTTTGCGACGTGCGCGCAATCAGCGGCGCTGGCGCGCCATCCGCATTTTCCTTTACGGCTTGATTGCGGGCGTGGCCGCACTTTTCGCGCTGGCCATGCTAAGCAGCCCGCACTCCTAGCTGGTCAACATGAAGCGCTTTTGCTGTGCAACTTCGCCGGAGGCGGAGAGACCACGCGATATAAGTTCGCACTGCCAGGCACCGGGCTCGCCGCCAATCCGGTAGAGATTGTATGCGGCGGGGTCCTTATCCGTTCCGGGCTTGGCCGATGCCGACGGTACGCCGATGGCAGGGACGCGTGTACCGTTCGGCCCTTCGAGCCAATTGATCATGTGAAGATGGTCGTGCCCATGCAGCACCAAGTCTGCTCCATGCGCGGCAATCACTCGCTTCAGCACGTGCGCGTCCAGGAGTCGCTTGTGCTGTGCGGCTTCGGTTACAGGCGGGTGATGAATTAGGACGACGCGAAAGAGATTTTCGGTACTGAGTTGATTGAGCGCTGCTGCAAGCCCGGCGAGCTGTTTGGCTCCCAACCATCCGCTCGCCAGAAACGGCGCCGTCGGCACGCCGCTCGAAAGCCCGACCAGCACGACATTGCCGCGTCGGCGCACAAACGGGAAACCGCCGACGTCTTCGTCGTCATTCATGTAGGCTCCCCACTGGCGGGTGGCAAAGGCGGCGGCCTCGCTCACGTAAATGTCGTGGTTGCCGGGCACGAGGCTGACGTCTTTTGCGCGACCCAGCCCCTCAAGCCAATCGCGACCCTGTCGAAATTCTGCGGCAAGAGCGATATTGGCGATATCGCCGGTGACCGCAATGTGGTCCGGCTTTTGCGCTTTGACGTCCGTGACGATCGCCGCGAGCTTTTCCGCGTCGTGAACGAAACGGCGTTTTTTCTGCCAGTTGATATAGCCGGTCACACGTTTGCCGATCAGCTCCTTCCAGTGAGGCGTCGGCAGCGGTGCGAGATGCGGGTCGGAAAGATGGGCGAGGGTAAACATCGTGTTTGTCGCGGCCGTCCCGGCCATCCCGCTCAGTAGGTCAGCGTACCAGGACTCGTACTACGTGCGACACGAGAATGACAGTTACGAACTGCCGATCAATATGCCGGCAATGAAGACCAAGACCCCGCCGACGACCACCTGAAATGCCGCGCGCAAAAAAGGCGTGTCCATGTAGCGCATGCGGATCCACGATATCACCGCGAGTTCGATCGTGACGACGATCACGGCAAGAATGGTGGCAGTCACAAAGTGCGGAATCAGATAGGGCAGGGTATGCCCGAGCCCTCCTACGGCCGTCATGAGCCCGCAGACCGGACCGCGGATCCATGGCGAACCGCGACCGGTGAGAGAACCGTCGTCCGAAAGACCTTCGGCGAAAGCCATCGAAATTCCGGCACCGACCGAAGCGGCAATGCCGACAAGGAAAGTCTGCCAGGTATTTTGTGTGGCGAAAGCCGCCGCAAATAATGGCGCAAGCGTCGACACCGAGCCGTCCATTAGTCCCGCGAGTCCGGGCTGCACATATTGAAGCATGAAGGCGCGTTTCGAGGTCGCATCCTCCGTGGCGCGTGCGTTGTCAGTGAGAATTTGCTCGCTCAGCTTGTGCGCAAGGCTTTCGTGGCCCGCCTCGGCCTCGGCGAGCTCAAGCAGAAGCTGACGCACGGAAATGTCACGAGCGCCCTCGGCAGCCTTGCGGTAAAAGCGTTGCGCCTCGTCCTCCATCTTTTCGGCGAACTTGCGCGCCTCGTTCAGGGGGAGAGGGCGCGTCAGCCACGGTGTGGACTTGTGCGGGATGAAATCCTTGACGTCGTTGCGGCGGATGAGGGGCAGATGTTCGCCGAATTTTTTTCGATAGAGGTCGTACAGCATCGTACGATGATGGACCTCTTCGTCGGCCATCTCGTCGAAGACTTTGGCTGATGCCGGGTATTCGTCCCGGAGACCCTGCGCGAAATCGCGATAGATGCGGCTGTCTTCTTCTTCATTGGTGATCGCAAGCGCCAAGACTTCCTGTTCTGTAAGGTCGGCAAAACGTTTCACGGACGTCCCTTCGGGCGGGTGGCAACCATTTCTTATATTAGAATTACTCTAAACTGAGAACTGGCTTTTTTAGCCCTGTGAATGGGGCTTTCATCAGAAGGTCGGTGGCACCGAGGGGACGAGAACGCGCTTATGGGTCTTAATCGCCTGCGTCGACGGTTCGAGCCTGTCATCCGGCGGGTTATGCACTTCTATTGGCGGTTCTCGCGCGCGGCGACGCTGGGCGTCCGCGCGATGGTCATTGACGGAAACGATCGGATTTTTCTGGTCAAGCATTCCTATGTCGATGGTTGGCACCTGCCCGGCGGCGGCGTGGAGACAGGGGAGTCGCTTCTCGAGGCCCTTGCGCGTGAGTTGGCCGAAGAGGGCAACATCCTGCTCGGAGCTTTGCCGCAGCTTTACGGCTTCTACTTCAACAAGCGCGCGTCACGTCGCGACCACGTCGCGATGTTCGTCGTTCGCGACTTCCGGCAGGACGGGAAGCCGAAACCCAATCACGAAATCATTGCGCACGGCTTCTTTCCGAGCGACGCGCTGCCTGAGGACGCAACGCGCGCTACCCGCGCCCGAGTGGCGGAAGTATTTGGCGGGGCAGCGATCAGCGAACTGTGGTGAGATTCAGCCGAACCGCGCCCGGTCGTGGGGTGCGGCGAAGTCGAGTTGCGGTCCGACGGGAACAATACCGGTCGGATTCACCTGACGTTGGCTACCGTAATAGTGCCGCTTGATCTGCTCGATACTGACCGTCTCGGCAACGCCCGGAACCTGATAGAGATCGCGCACGTAGTTTGAAAGATTCGGGAATTCGTAGATGTGCCGCCAGTTGCATTTGAAGTGAGAATAATAGACGGCATCGAAGCGTATCAAAGTACAAAACAGCCGCCAGTCAGCCTCCGTAACGGTATTGCCAACCAGGTAACGGTGTTGCGACAGGACTTGCTCTAACTCATCGAGCGTGTCGAAGACGTTGCGAAAGGCTTGTTCATAGGCTTCTTGCGAAGTGGCGAAGCCAGAACGATAGACGCCGTTGTTGATATTCGGATAGATGATGTCGTTGAAACGATTAATTTCAGCACGCAGGTTTTCCGGGTAGTAGTCGGTGCGCACGTTGGTAAAGGCATTGAATGCCGAATTGAGCATCCGGATAATCTCGGGCGACTCGTTATTCACGATCGTCTTGCGCTTCTTGTCCCAAAGAACCGGCACACTGACGCGACCGGAGTACCGCGGGTTTGCGATCAGATAGATTTCCGACAATTTGCTCTTGCCGTAAACGTCGTCACCAGTGGAGCCCTCGGCTTTGGTGAAGGTCCAGCCGTCGCGACCGACGTTGGGCGAGACGATCGACAGCGAGACGACGCTGTCGAGTGCCTTCAGCTTGCGGAAAATGATCGTGCGGTGCGCCCATGGGCAGGCAAGCGAGACATAGAGGTGATAGCGGCCCGACTCTGCCGGAAAGCCGCCATCGCCCGAAGGTCCGGCACTCCCGTCCGGCGTTACCCAATTGCGGAATTGCGCGGCGGGCCGGATAAAATGGCCGTCCTTTGTACGCGAAACATCGTCCTGCCAGACGCCATCGACCAGAAGTCCCATGCGCTAACTCCTTAACCTTGAGTGCTTTCATTTAGTCTTTTGCTACGTCGAATGCCACGGGCAATGGACCGGAATCCGTCGAGATGCTAAGCGGCAGCGCCTGATATGGAATATGGAACGCCATGAGCGAGCTGGCGCTGACAATTCTGCCGGAGACCGCCGCCGATGCGCCTGCAATCGAGCGATTGCACGAGCGCACATTCGGGCCTGGGCGCTTCGCGCGCACGGCATTTCGTATCCGTGAGGGAAGGGGGCACGTGCTGACCCTGTCGTTCACGGCACGCATCGGCACGCTTTTGATCGGTTCCATAAGGCTGACACCGATCTGCATCGGTGAGACCGCGGCGTTGCTGCTTGGCCCACTGACGGTCGAGCCGCCTTTCCGCTCGCACGGGGTTGGGTCCGCGCTCGTGCAACGCGCGCTCAGCGAAGCAAAATCCAATGCCCATAAACTGGTGGTGCTGGTCGGCGACGAACCGATCTACGCCAAGTCCGGTTTCAAGCGCATCCCGAAGGGGCAGGTGCAAATGCCGGGCCCTGTGGACCCCGCTCGGCTTCTGGTGGCAGAACTTGCCGCGAATGCCTTTGATGGTGTCTCGGGGCTGATCCGTCCGGACTGGGAAAAAGTCTGACTAGCGTCCTTCTCGTGCCCACGTGGCAGCGAGCGAACCGATCAGCAGCAGAAGGCCGATGAGGCCGGCAAAGATCGGCAAGACGCCGATGCCCCGCACGACGCTGGCATCACGCATCTTCAGGCCAATCCAATCATCGCCCTTGAAAGTGGTGCTGGTGCGCACCGGAACCACACGCGGCACATTCACACGATCGCCATCGGCGATCCGCCGTACGTCGCCGCCTGTTGCATTGCTCAACGGACTGAGCACCTCGGTCGTCGAGGTTACTTCCGCGAATTCCCTCGGGTTGGCGGGGCCGACATTTGTCAGCGCCGTCAGCTTGCCGTCGGTCGCACGCCAGAGGCCGAGTTCGTTGGCCGTGGTCGTCGCGCGCCACAGTCCAGGCTCGACTTTCTGGAGCTCAATCGTCCGGGTTTCGCCCGTCGGGGAGGTGAGCGTTACTTGATTGACGGTGTCCGCCATTGTCTGGCGTTGAATGGTGATATCGCGGCCGTGAACGATCAGCCGCAAAGCTTCTTCCTCGAGGTCGGGCTGCTTCATCAACCAATGGGACAATCGGCGCAAAAGGTCGAGGTGCGGGCCGCCGCCTTCATAGCCGCGTGCCCACAGCCAGATGTGATCGGACAACAACAGGGCCACACGGCCTTCGCCCTCGCGTGCCAGGACAAGGAGCGGCTTGCCATCCGGGCCCTGCATCACGTTTGTGCCGGTGCTGCGTTTGATATCCACGAGCCGGAACCAGTGGCTCCAGTGCGGCGGATCGGTATCCGATCCCTCAAGGTTGCGCGTGACCGGATGCCGCTGGCCGGCCTCGGTGAGCCGCGCGTGAAAACTCCGTTCGGTGATCTCGCCGGTCGGTTCTGCGGGCAAGATTCCGTCAAGTGGTGTCCGCCAGATGCTCGTGGGGCTGGCGTAGTCCGGACCGGCGGCAATCAGAACCGCGCCGCCATCGCGTACGTATTTCGCGATGTTGTCGAAATAGATAAGGGGCAACACGCCTTGCCGAGCATATCGGTCGAAAATGATCAGCTGGAATTCCGCGATTTTCTGCTGGAACAGCTCGCGAGTCGGGAAGGCGATGAGTGACAATTCGTTGATCGGAGTGCCGTCCTGCTTCTCCGGCGGCCGCAGGATCGTGAAATGGACGAGATCCACAGATGCATCGGACTTGAGCAAATTGCGCCAGGTGCGCTCACCCGCATGCGGTTCGCCGGACACCAGCAACACGCGCAATTTGTCGCGCACGCCGTCGATCGAAACCACGGCGCGGTTGTTCACTTGCGTCAGTTCGCCTTCAAGCGGCGAGGCCTCTATCTCGACGATATTCGGTCCGGCATGCGGAATTGGCACATTCAACTTGATGTCGGTGTGTACGGTGACAGCGCGCTTTTCCAGGATCTCTCCGTCACGGCGAACGGTGACTTCGGCGGCGCCGGTCTTTGCGCCCTGATCCTCCACGCGGAATCCGATGGTCTGCGACTGACCGACAATGCCGAAACGCGGCGTCAGCGTCAGGACGATCCGACGGTCGATTTCGTCTTTCTGCCCGGTAATCAGCGCGTGCAGTGGTGCCGACAATCCCAGGGTGGAAGCATCCGCCGGGACGTCGTGGACCCGACCATCGGTAATCAATATGGCGCCGGCCACCCGGTCAGGCGGCACGTCGGCGAGCGTGGATGACAGTGCCGAGAACAGCTTGGTGCCATCGGTTTCGCCGTCGGCGGCGCCGGCTTCGGCGACACGTACTTCGAGGCCGGGAATTCGCTTGAGCCGCTCCACCAGCGTATCGCGCGTCTGTTCCGTCTGCCGTGCGCGATCGCCGAAATTCTGGCTCGGACTTTTGTCGACGATGACGGCAGCGACTGATGGAATGGGATCGCGGTCCTCGCGGGTGAGCGAGGGATTTGCCAGAGCAAGCACCATCAGGCCGAGCGCTGCAGCTCGCAGCGGCGCGCCGCGGCTGCGCACGATCAGCAGTATCGCCGAGATCAGCACGGCGACGGCAAAGGCAACCCACACCAGATAGGCGGGTACCAAAGGAGCAAATGAGATACCGAGGTTCACCAACCGCTCCTATTGCCCGAGCCGCTCGAGCAGCGCTGGAATGTGAACCTGATCGGCCTTGTAGTTGCCGGTCAGCGCATACATCACGATGTTGACGCCCGCGCGGAAGGCGAATTCGCGTTGGCGGGGCTCTCCCGGGACCATCGGCAGCATTGGCTGACCGTCAGGCCGCATAGCCCACGCACCGGCGAGATCGTTTGAGGTGATCAGAATCGAGGAAACGCCATCCCCAGCCCGCGCCGGACGGTTGGGTTCTTCATCTTCATTCTCCGCCGGCAATGCCTCAACCCAAAGCTGGCCGTTCGTGAAGCGGCCGGGGAAATCACGCAGCAGGAAAAACGTCTTGGTCAGCACGTGGTCGTGCGACACCGGCTCAAGCTCGGGGATGTCAAGCGAGGAAAGGATTGAGCGCAATGCCACCATGCCGGGGCCGCGCATTTCGCCGCCGGGACCCGCCGGTGCATCGACCGCATCGCGGGTGTCGAACAGCACGGTGCCACCGCGCTTCATGTAGGCGTCTATTTTTTCAAGCGCGGCCTGCGAGGGCTTCGGTGCGTTTGGGGAGATCGGCCAATAGATTATTGGAAAAAATGCAAGCTCGTCGCGCACAAGATCGAGACCGACAGGATCGGAAGCTTCCAAAGCCGTGCGCTGCGCAAGAAAAAGGGTCAATCCCTGCAGCCCCGCCTTGCTGACTTCATCGACAGCCGCGTCGCCGGTGATGACGTAGGCAAGGTGCGTCTGCAGCGTCGCCTTCATGGCAAAGTCCTGCTGCTGCGCTGTAAGTGGTGGAGCCTGCTGCGGTGCCGGAGTTTGTGCGCGCACCCCCTGATGAAGAGTCAGGGACCCGAACAGACCGATCGCCAGGAGTGCTGTCGCCGCGCGTCGGCGTGGTCGTAGAGCACTCAACCCTCCGGACAGCATGACGACCACCAGTGCGTCGAGGACGAGCAGCGCGAGCGCAGCGAGAAAGATCGGCCCACGCAGATCGAGCGGTTCACCGTGCCGGTAGACGTCAGTGCGCGCATTCAGCGACGAAACGTCGAGCGGAACTGGGCGGTCCGCGGGTACGAGTGTGTTGACGGCGACAAGGCCTTCCGGCGGACCGTAGAAGCCCGGCGGATGATCCAGACTGCCGCGTCCGGTGAAGTTGCTCGGAATAGGACGGGCGGTCGGTGGAGGAGTGCTGAAGGCACCGAAACCGTCGAGCACTCGTGTCGGCGGAACGACCTGGGCGGCGCGGCCACCGGCGTTCTCCGCGGTGCCGCTGTCGCCTTCAGCGGCCGCACTGGCACCTGCGAGTGACACGAGACGCCGAAGCATGTCCACGAAGGAGCCCGATAGAGGCAGATCGGACCAGCGGCTATCGGCCGTCACATGGAAAAGTACGATCAGCCCCTTGCCGCGACGCTCAGCAGTCACCAGCGGCGTGCCGTCGGCCAACGTAGCCCAAGTACGGTCGTTGAGCTGGGAATCCGGTTCAGCCAAAACCTGGCGGGTAACAGTGACATCGTTTGGTACAGCCATTCCATTGAATGGGCTATCGCGCGAGAAGCCGGCGAGTTGCTGCGGCTTGTCCCAGCTCAGGCTGCCGCCCAAGATTCGACCGCCGCGCCGCAGTCTCACCGGGACCAGATTATCGTCACCCCGCGCAAGGTGCGGCCCCGCAAAGCGCACCAGGACCCCGCCGTTGTCGATCCACTTGTTCAGGCGATCAAGTGCGTCGGTGACGTTGCCGACATCCGCGAGGATCAGCATCGGTAAATGACGGTCCAAAAAGCGCGTCACGGCCTCCGTCGGTGCAACACCTTCGGCGAGACTGACGTCTGCAAATGGATTAAGGGCGCGGGCGAGATAGTAGGTCGCGCCGATCAGCGGTTGCGAGCGATCTGCAGTTGAGCCGGACACGACGCCGACTGTTCGACGGCGCCAACGCTTGTCGAGCAGTTGCACGGCGCCGGCCGACCGCTCACCGGCGATTTCCAGGCGCGCGACGTCGTTGCGGATCTCGACAGGCAGATCAATCACGGCGTCGGTCTCTCGCTCACCGGATTTGAAACTGAAGGGCGCCTCGCCCAACGGTAAGCCCTTGAGGTCGATCGCGCTCACCGCGCCGACATCACTGGCGGCAGTTTGGGCGCGTAGCACCTTCACCGTCAGCGCGCCTGCCGCGTTGTCGGCCGCCGCAAGCGCATGAGATACCGGCAAGCCACCTTCGACAACGGTCAGGGGGTGGCTGCCAATGATGCGCTTCAGGCCCTCGACGAAATTTCCCCCCTTGCCGAGGTCAACCCCGTCCGAAAGCCAGATCACTTCGACATTGGGAGCGGTTGAAAGGAAGCGCTCGATCGCCGGTAGCGCGTCTGTGCGATCGACGCCGTAAGGCTTCGGCTTGAACTGCTTGATCTGTACGCGAGCGGCCCCGGCGATTTGCAGGGAAACGTCGCGGTCCGTCTCAGACAAGGGCAGCAGCGCAACGCCGCGATTGTCTGCCTCGGCTCGCGCGATCATTTCATCGGCCGTGCGTAACCGGGCATCCCAGGTCGACGCCGCAGGCCAGCCGTCATCGACGAGGATCAGCAATGGCGCCGCTCGATCCGTCGTTGCGAGCGGCGGATTCCACATTGGTCCGGCCGCTGCGATGATGACCAGCGCCGCCAGTGTCAGTCGCAGAAGTGTGAGCCACCAGGGTGTGCGCGATGGCGTCTCTTCTTTCGGGGCGATTTCAAACAGCAGGCGGGTGGGAGGAAAATCAATGCGCCGTGGGCGCGGCGGCACAAGTCGCAGCAGCCACCAGAGGATCGGAAGACTTAACAGGCCGAGGAGCACCAATGGCTGGGCAAAACCGAGGGGCAAAGAGCCGATCATGCGGCGCTCGCGGGGCTGGCCGAAGCATGCCGGCTGCTGACTAGCGCCGCTTGCGCGTTGTCACCCATGCGAGAGTGCAGCACGAGCAGAAGTTCACTCGCTGGCCTGTCGGTGCGGTGGATGGCGAAGCTCCAGCCACGTAAATCGGTCTCGGCACGGATGCCGGCGCGGTGGCGCGCAACGATGTTTTGGTAGTCGTTACGCCATGTTTCGGCCCGTCCAGCCGTGACGCTGCCAGCGCCTTCCGGCTCGATGAATTCCACACGACCGGAATAGGGAAAGCTCTCTTCAGCCGGGTCCACAATCTGGACAACGTGGCCATGCGCGCCGGTGGCCGAGAGCTGTGCGATTGTGGCGCGGACGTCGGCAATCGGCGACCACAGGTCGGACAGCATAACGACCTCGGACAGCGGCGATGGCGCGAAAGAAGGTGGCAGGCTGGCCCGCTCCGTTGGATCGTGCAGAATGGATTCGGCCATTTTTTCGATAACGTTGCGGCTCGCTGTCGGTCGCATCAGGCCCGGAACGCCCACGCGTTCTCCGCCTTGCACCAGCACTTCAGCCAACGCAAACGCAACGATCAATGAGCGCTCAAGCTTGGTGTCGGATGACAAGGCCGATACGAAGGTCATGGACGGTGAGCGGTCCGGCCAAATCCAAACGGTGTGCGAGGCTTCCCATTCACGCTCGCGGACATACAGATGATCGTCACGCGCGGAGCGCCTCCAATCGACGTGCTGTGCTGGCTCACCGGAGACGAAGCGCCGATACTGCCAGAAATTTTCGCCGGGGCCCGCACGGCGGCGGCCATGCAAGCCGTGGATGACAGTTGTTGCGACACGGCGCGCTTCCAAAATCAATCTCGGCATGGCGTCGGCAAGCTTGCGCGCTCCGACGGTCGCCTGGCGTACCGTTTTGGTTTCGTTGTCTTTAGGCGGTGACTGCGCCATCGCAACTATCCGATGCGTGTTTTCAGCCGCCGGATGATATTGGGGATCGTTTCACCCTCGGCGCGCGCAGCGAAGGTCAAGGCCATGCGATGCTTCAGCACGGGTTCGGCCAGCTCAAGAACGTCATCAACCGACGGCGCAAAGCGTTCGTCGAGGAGCGCACGCGCGCGCACGGCCAGCATCAGCGCCTGGCTCGCGCGTGGGCCAGGACCCCAGGAAATCAGTTTGCCGATCTCGCCGGCTTCGGGACCGGGTCGCGCCGAGCGCACGAGCGCCAGAATTGCCTCGACCACTGACTCGCCGACCGGCAGGCGGCGAACGAGTCGCTGCGCCGATAACAGGTCTTCTGCGGTCATCGCCTGCTTGGCGCGAGATTCTTCCGCGCCGGTGGTGTCGAATAGAATTTTGCGCTCCGCCTCCTGATCGGGGTAGTCGACGTCGACCTCCATGAGGAATTGATCGAGTTGTGCCTCGGGCAAAGGATAGGTGCCCTCCTGCTCCAGCGGATTTTGCGTCGCCAGCACGTGGAATGGCTTGGGCAGATCGTGCCGCGCTCCGGCAACGGTTACGTGTTGCTCCTGCATGGCTTGCAGAAGCGCAGATTGCGTTCGCGGCGATGCGCGGTTGATTTCGTCGGCCATCAGTAGCTGTGCGAACACCGGGCCGGCGATAAAGCGGAAGCTGCGTTTGCCGCCTGGGCTTTCCTCCAGCACTTCGGTGCCAAGAATGTCGGAGGGCATCAAATCGGGAGTGAACTGAATGCGCCGAGCGTCAAGACCGAGCGCGATGCCCATGGTCTCGACCAACTTGGTTTTCGCCAGACCAGGAACGCCAACCAGCAGTGCGTGACCGCCGGAGAGCACGGTAACAAGTGCATGTTCGACCACCGCATCCTGACCGAAAATGACCGAGCCGATCGCGGCCTTTGCGGCGCGCACATGTGCGGCCGTCGACTCGGCTGCCCGCACAATCATGTCTTCCAGCTTTTCCAGACTTTCGCCGCCGGCCTTCGCCATGTCATTTCCTTTCACTGCGCACCCGAAATCTCACCCGCGAGCCATGCAACAAACGCACCACGGGCGAATTTGGTGCGCCATTTCGGGCGAATCTGCCTCAATCTATTGCCAAGCTTACGCTATCTTCCACCGCCGAACCGCGTGAATCACGAAGATGCGAACAGGCCGGTAGCGCCTCGATTATCGAAGGAAAACAATGGCGAAGGCAGGGCAGGGAGGACTGGAAGCGATCGCGGCAGGGCTGCCCCGCGAAAACAAGGGCCTGCCGCCGGTCGAACGGTGGAATCCGCCCTTTTGCGGGGATATCGACATGCGCATCGGCGCAGACGGCACATGGTTCTACCAGAAGACGCCGATTGGCCGTTCCGCCCTGGTGAAGTTGTTTGCTTCGGTGCTCAAACGGGAGGGCGATAAGTACTTCTTGGTCACGCCTGTCGAAAAGGTGGGGATTGTCGTCGATGATGCCCCGTTTCTCGCCGTGGAAATGAACGCGTCGGCCGACAAGGCCGGTCGCGTTCTTCAGTTTCGCACCAACGTCGATGATTGGATTTCGGCGGGGCCGGGACATGCGCTGCGTTTCGAGCCGCAGCCGAAAACCGGGGGCCTCAAGCCCTATGTACATGTGCGCCGGGACTTGTGGGCCAAGGTGACGCGTGCGCTGTTCTACGATCTCGTCGCGCTCGGCGAAGAGTGCGATGTCGACGGAAAAACGATGTTCGGAGTTTTTTCGCAAGGCGAGTTCTTCGCCATGGCAGAAGCGAGCGCGCTGCGGGAATTTGTCTAGCGCACAATTACGAAAAGTGGGCACGATGATTAATTGCAAACGGATTTCGTTCTAATGCAGGAAACGGTCTCCGGTCTCGCGGCAGCAGAATTTTTTGTGCGCGTCCGTCAGCGTCTGACACTCGATGTGCCAGCTGGCCTTTCAGATCCGAGTGTGACGCCAGCGCGGGGCGATCACGATGCCGATCCGGTGATGCGCAAGATCGCCGAAGTGCGTCCGATCCGTCCCGCCGCCGTACTGGTGCCGATCATCGACCATCCCGAGCCGACCGTGCTTCTCACCCAGCGGGCGCAACATCTGCCCGACCACGCGGGACAGATTTCCTTCCCCGGCGGAAAGATTGAAAAGGGCGATGCAAATCCGTGCTCCTCGGCTTTGCGCGAAACAAAGGAGGAAATCGGTCTCAATCGCTCGCATATCGAACCGATGGGTTATCTCGACCTCTATATGACGACGCTCGGCTATCGGATCGTTCCGGTTATCGCGAGAGTGAAGCCCGGCTTTCAGTTGCAGCTCAACAAAGCGGAAGTGGATGCAACCTTCGAGGTGCCGCTCGCTTTCCTGATGGATCAGACTAACGTGCAGCGCCATTCGCGCGACTGGCAGGGCATGACGCGACACTACTACGCGATCACTTTCGGCGAGCGCTACATTTGGGGCGTGACGGCTGGTATCCTGCGCAATCTTTTCGACCGGATATATCGATGATTTGCCCGATCTTTACAGAGATCGCCCTCTTCGTGACGCCGTTCGTGCTCTATGCCGTTTTTTTGTGGGCAACCAAGGCCGGAGTACTGGATCTTAACTCCTGGCCGATGGCGCGGGTCGCGACACTAGCCATCGCTGCACTGGTGCTGGTGCTCGGCAGTTTCATCTACTTCGCGCATTTTTCCGGCGCGCCGCCTGGGTCCACTTACGTGCCGGCGCACATTGAAAACGGCAAATTCGTGCCGGGGACCACGAAGTAATGTCGTCGCAGGAAGGCCGTACCGATCGCGACCTGAGCAATGTCCCGTGGCTGACAGCGGGAGCACTGCCGCGGCTGCTCGGCGTGCTCGATTGCAACGGTGAGGAGGCACGTGTGGTCGGCGGCGCCGTCCGCAATGCGCTGCTGGACATGCCGATCGCGGAGATCGACGTGGCCACCACCGCTGTACCAGAAGAAGTGATAAAGCGGGTGACGGCTGCCGGGTTCAAACACGTGCCCACCGGTATCGAGCACGGCACGGTCACCGTCATTATCGACAAGCACCCTTTCGAGGTCACTACACTGCGCAAGGATGTCGAAACCTATGGCCGTCACGCCAAGGTCGAATTCGGCCGCGACTGGAAGGCGGACGCCGAGCGGCGGGATTTCACCATTAATGCACTGTCGGCGACGCGCGACGGCACTATCTTCGATTATACCGGCGGCCTCGCCGACCTCGCACACCGCCGCGTGCGCTTCATCGGCGATGCGGCAAGGCGCATCGCCGAGGACTACCTACGAATTCTGCGCTTTTTCCGCTTCCATGCGGCCTACGGCACGAGCGATCACCCCGATCCCGCTGGCCTTACTGCGTGTATTCAGGGCCGCAACGGTCTCGATCAACTCTCGCGCGAGCGATTGCGCATGGAGATGATGAAACTTGTCATCGCTCCCCACGCCGTCCCCACGCTCATTTCAATGACCGACGCAGGATTGTTGCTCCGCGTACTTGGTGGTGTGAGTTATTTGGGAAGTTTCGAGAACATGGCCAAGGTAGAGGCAGCGATCGGAATTGAGCCGAACGCTGTGCGCCGTCTCGGTGCGCTCGCCGTCGCAATCCCGGAAGATGCCGACCGGCTGTGGCAAAGACTGAGACTTGCCAACAGCGAGCACGAACGACTTGCATCCATGGGAGAAGGTTGGGGACGCATTTCGCCACTGTATGGTGAGAAGGCAGCCAAGGCGTTGTTGTATCGTCTGCGACCGCAGCAATTCACCGATCGCGTATTGCTCGGGTGGGCGCACTCGCAGGCAACGGCTCATGATGCCGAGTGGCATGCGCTCGCAACGTTACCGCAACGTTGGACGGCGCCGTCATTCCCGCTCAAGGCGGCGGATTTCATGAGCCGTGGGATCGCGCAAGGGCCCACGCTCGGCGCAGTGCTTGCCGCGGCCGAGAAATCCTGGGTCGCTGCTGGATTTCCAAGCGATCAAGCGGCGCTCAACGCCATAGCTGAAGAAACCATTCGTGCTTCAGCGTCCCCGCCTTAACCATGACTCTCTTTGCGGGCTTTCACGACATTTCATTTTGGCAGTTGATCCCCGTAGCGGCGGTCGCGCTGTTCGCGTCTGTCGTGGGCGGCGTTTCTGGCTACGGGACCGGCGCATTGATGCCGCTGGTCCTCGTTCCGCTGGTTGGTGCCGAACCTGTGGTGCCGATCATCGCGATTTCGGCGATGTTCACCAACTCGAGCCGTGTCTTCGCATTTCTCAAGTACGTTGACTGGCGACGCGCAGGGATTGTGCTTGCTCTTGCGGTCCCGACCTGCGTCCTCGGCGCCTGGGGCTATACCCGACTGTCGAGCACGGGCGCCGCGCTGGTCATTGGCGGCATGTTGATCCTGAGTGTCCCGCTGCGTCGGCTCTTGAAGTATCACGACGTCAAGATCGGCGACTTCGGGCTGGCGCTTGGTTCGCTTGGCTATGGCGTCGTGGTTGGCGGGACCGCCGGTTCCGGAGTGATCTTGCTGTCGCTTCTGATGGCAGCCGGCGTTGAAGGCGCCGGCGTCATCGCCACCGACGCTGCCATATCGATAGTTATCGGCATCGTAAAAATTTCAGTGTTCGGGCTCTTCGGCGTAATCACGGCTCAGGTCATCGCCTTTGCACTGTTGACTGGACTTGTAGCTTTGCCCGGCGCCTTTCTCGCCAAGACCTTCGTCGAACGCATGCCGGTGCATGTTCACACGGCAATTCTCGACGCTGTGGTGCTTTTGGGCGGAATATTTCTAGTGTGGGGTGCGCTGCACTGACGGCTGAAATCAGCTCAGCCGCAACGGTACGTTCCATTCGCCGAATTTGTGGATCAGTTCAGGCACGCTCCTGCAGCCGGTTTTCTCCCGGATCTGCTTGAGATGCGAATAGACGGTGTTGAGGCTCACGCGCCGCTCGATTGCATAAGCTCTCGTCGTTACACCATTACATAGCGCCCGAGCCAAATGCGCTTCAGCGTTCGTGAGTTTGAACAGCTCCTGCAATATCTCGGTTCTTGGCTCATCGGGCGAGAGTGGATCGCGCACGAGCACCATCACCTCGGCGTCGCTGCGCGCTGTGCGCGTTTTTGCGCGCGCGAGAGGGCGCATTGAGACAACGTAGGCAGGCGCTGCGCCGGCCCGCATGACGGGGAAATCAATCGCCTGAGCGTCGGCAGACGCATTGCCAAGTCGCGCGATGGCGCCAAGTGCAGTGTCAAAACTGCGTCGCGCCTCGTGGCTCCCGAGTTCAAGAATTCCGCCGACAATTCGGATGCCATCGCCACGCTGCGCGAACGAAAGCAATGCATCGTTCGCGTAAACGATTTTGCCATCCGCCCGGAGCAGGGCGACTCCATCTGTCAGCCACTCGACGGCATTCTCCAACAAGCCACTGCGATCGCTGGCGCCTTTCAGGCGCATCGCCAGATCGTAGGCGCGCTGGTAGTGCGGATATAGCCGCCGCATCAGATTGATTTCGCGCTTCTCCACATGACCTTGCTTGCGGGTCCTTTGCACAGCAACAACGGCCAGTTTGTCAGCCGACTGTTCGAGCACGATGGAAACAAAATAGCGCAAGCCGAGATGTGGCAGGAATTCGGAGTAGAACGGGTCGCGCTTCATTTCCCCTTCGTCGAACAGCTGGCGATCCCACGCAACGTCCCCGGCGCGTTGACGGAGCGTAAGGGGAATGCGCGGGTTTAGTGCCGCAAAATGCTCGATGTATTGTGCGCGACTCACATCCGGCAGCCCGGCGGACCAAAAACCGATGGGGCGCTTTGCCGGTTTGCTGATCACCTCAAGGGTTGCACCGACAGCACCGAGCAGGGAGCTAGTCGCCTCCAATGCCTCGGGCATACGTTCGGTATCGAGGCCGCCCGCGTAAACCGCGTCAATCGTCTTCAGAAACAGATCGCTTTCAGTCATCGGGTCAACTCAGCCTCAGCGGCACATTCCATTCGCCGAATTTGCGGACAAGTTCGGGCACGCTCTTGCAGCCGGTTTTCTGGCGGATCTGCTTGAGATGCGAGTAGACGGTGTTGAGGCTCACCTGCCGCGCACTTGCATAAGCCCTCGTCGTCTCGCCATTGCATAGCGCTTGCGCCAGATGCGCTTCAGACTTCGTAAGGCTGAACACGTCCTGCAGCATTCGCGTCGTGGCCACGTTGCGCCAGAGCGGGTCGCGCAAAAGCAACAGTACGGCGCCGTTCTGCGATATATTTCCGTTTTCGCCGACCAAAGGACGCACCGATGCGATTAACGCCGGCATGCCATGACCTCGCGGAACCGAAAAATCAGTCGGACGTGAGTCCGGAGAGGGATCGCCAAGGCGTGCAGTCGCATCAAGTGCGGCATTGAAACAGTCGCGTGCGAAAGGTTCGGTGAATTCAAGGCAGCGCCCGACAACGCGAATGCCGTTACCGGATTCCGCAAAGACAGACATTGCGGCGTTGGCGTGTACAATACTGCCGTCCGCGCGAAGCAATGCCACACCATCGGTCAACCATTCGATCGCGTCTTCGAATGCTTTGCCGCGATCGGCGGTGGTTCTGAGACGCCGGGCCATGTCATGCGCCCGCTGATAGTGCGGGCACAGACGATGCATGAGCGCGATCTCGCGCTTGTCTACATGCCCTTGCTTGCGTGTCCGCTGTACATGAACTGCAGCCAGCTTTTCCGGAGTGTGTTCGAAGATTGCCGCCGCGAAGTAGCGTAGTCCCATATGCGGTAGAAATTCCGCGTAGAACGGATCACGCTCCATGCCGGGTTCGTCCAAAATCTGACGATCCCAGATGATAGCTCCGGCGCGTTGGCGCAGCGCGAATGGAATGCGCGGATTGAGCGCGGCGAACTGCTCGATGTAGGGGATACGCGCAACATCCGGCAGGCCGACCGAACAGAATTCGACGGGTCGTTGCGCCGGTTTGTCGATCACTTCCAGAATTGCACCGGCCGCCCCAAGCAACCGGCTCGTGGCTTCGAGCGCCTGCGGCAGACGCGCGCTATCGAGGCCGCTCGCATAAACGGCATCGATCGCCTGAAGGAATAAATCGCTACCCGGCATCGCCCCTCCCGCAAGCAGTACGCCTGCGGATCGATCGGTGGCTCAATTCCAATGGAAACGCGCAGCCTTTTGCCACTCTGCGACCAAAGGCGCAAGGCGGGTCCTAACCTACGAGGATTGGACTTCTTTCGACTTTTCGGAACTCACGGGAATTTTATGGCCATTTCACCGCGGGGGGCATGGACGACAGGATGGATTCCACGTTGCCGCCGGTCTTTAGGCCGAAAATAGTACCGCGGTCGTAGAGGAGGTTGAATTCGACATAACGGCCGCGGCGGATCAATTGTTCCTCACGGTCAGACTCGGTCCACGGCAAGGCGAAGTTCTTCCGAACCAATCCTGGATAAACTCGCAGGAATGCACGACCAACGTCCTGCGTGAACGCAAACGTCTCATCCCAATCTGTTTCGAGATAGTCATAAAATATACCGCCAATACCGCGCGGTTCGTTTCGGTGCTTGAGAAAAAAATAGTCGTCGCACCATTTTCTGTATTTGTCATAGGGGGCGATTTCAGCGTGCAAGTCACAGGCTGTTTTCATGGCAGCATGAAAGGCAATGCTGTCGGGATCGGTCTGCAAACGCCGCCGCTCCAGCACCGGTGTGAGGTCGGCGCCGCCACCGAACCAGGATTTGCTCGTAACGACGAAGCGCGTGTTCATGTGAACTGCAGGCACGTTCGGGTTGAGAAAGTGCGCGATCAGGGAAATGCCTGAGGCCCAGAAGCGCGGATCTTTTTCGGCGCCCGGAATGTCGTTGCGGAACTCCGGCGCGAATTCGCCATGCACCGTTGAGCAATGCACGCCGACCTTTTCGAAAACGCGCCCGTGCATCATAGCCATGGTGCCGCCGCCGCCGGGTGCGCCGGTATGGTCAGTACGTTGCCATGGAGTTCGCCTGAAGCGACCCGGTGCCTGGTCGGCAAAGGTGGCGGCTTCGGGTAGCGAATCCTCCAGTGCCTCAAATGTTGCACAGATATCGTCGCGCAAGCTCTCGAACCATGTTCGCGCGCGTGTCTGTCGAGCTTCCAGTTGTCCAACGTCCATCAATTGCTCCGGCCTTATTATATCCATGGGAAAAAGTGACAACACCTATTGCCGTGGCAACGCGCCAGTCTGGCGCAACGCCTCGCTCGCCACCATCGCAGCCGCCATAGCAACATTCATAGACCGCATGCCCGGCCGCATCGGAACACGAAGGCGGGCATCCGCCGCCCTGTGCACTGCGTCGGGGACGCCTGCGCTCTCGCGACCGAACATCAGGATTTGGTCGATGCTGAAGGTGTGATCGAGATACGATCGCTCGGCCGTGGTGGTCAGGAGCACAAGCGAAAGGCGCTCGAGCGATCGCCACGCATCGAAGGCGGCAAATGATTCGTGGCGAACGAGGGTCACATGGTCGAGGTAGTCCATCCCGGCCCGGCGGAAGGCCCGATCGGTAACGGGGAATCCTGCGGGTTCTATGATGTGCGCCTCCATGCCCAGACAGGCGCAAAGGCGAAGAATTGTGCCGGTATTCTGGGGGATGTCCGGCTCGTAAAGCGCGATCCGCATGGCAGGCCTGGGGAATCCCTGGTCGCGATAAGCCTCTCTAGACGAATGATTTATGCGACTTATCCTCGCAGTGAGGGCGCACGATCGGGTTGAACGGGCGCCCCGGCCGGACGCCGGATCGCCGCATAATGTAACATTTAAGGCGCGGCCGAGCGCAAAACCGGCACCTACTTTTGTTAGTGACGCCTTTGCGGGCTTGCGCTTGCACTGCAAGGGTGCCAATAGAACCAAACCGACGCGCAGTCCTTCTTTTAGGGCTGCCGCAACCGGGCCGCCCCGCCGCCCAAGGACCTCGGTCCGGGCTCCAGCCGCGGGCGGATGAATAAGCCAGCCGGAGGAGAGGGCCCCAGACGTGACGACCGTGTCTTCGGCGGAGCACACGCGCCGCGACTTTCTTTACATCGCCACTGGCGCCGTTGGCGCGGTAGGCGCCGCAGCAGCCCTTGTCCCTCTGATCGCTCAGATGAATCCGGACGCCTCGACTATCGCGGCAGGCGCCCCGATCGAAGTCGATCTCGCACCCATTGCCGATGGACAGATCATCAAAGTGTTTTGGCGATCGAAGCCGATCTTCATTTCTCACCGCACCAAGAAGGAGATCGAGGAGGCGCAAAAGGTGAATGTCGCCAGCCTCCCCGATCCCGAGCCCGACTCAGCGCGGGTCAAGCCGGGGCACGACCAATGGCTTGTGGTGATCGGCATCTGTACCCATCTGGGTTGTATCCCGCTTGCCCACCAAGGCGCGTATGACGGTTGGTTCTGTCCGTGCCATGGCTCGCAGTACGACACCTCGGGCCGTATCCGCCAGGGTCCGGCGCCGAAAAATCTAGCGCTGCCCCCCTACAAGTTTGTTTCCGACACCAAGATCCAGATCGGCTGACCGAAACGTCGCATTCAAGGTTTGAACATGAGCGGACACTCGACCTACGAACCGCAGAACAAATTTCTGCAATGGCTCGAGAAACGGTTGCCGATCGGTGGCCTGGTACACTCTTCCTTCGTGGTCTATCCGGTTCCACGCAATCTGAATTACTTGTGGACGTTCGGCGGCATCCTTGCGTTCATGCTCGGCGTGCAGATTGTCACCGGCATCGTGCTGGCGATGCACTACACCCCGCACGTTGATCTTGCTTTCCGGTCGGTCGAAAGCATCATGCGCGATGTCAACTACGGTTGGCTGTTGCGCTACCTGCATGCCAACGGCGCATCGATGTTCTTTTTCGCTGTCTACGTCCATATGTTCCGCGGCATCTATTACGGCTCATACAAGGAGCCGCGCGAGGTGCTCTGGATTCTCGGCGTGATCATCTATCTGCTGATGATGGCGACCGGCTTCATGGGTTATGTTCTGGTTTGGGGCCAGATGAGCTTCTGGGCGGCGACAGTTATTACCAACCTGTTTTCGGCCATTCCCGGAGTTGGCGAAACGATTGTTACCTGGCTGTGGGGTGGCTACGCCGTCGGAAATCCGACACTCAATCGTTTCTACTCGCTGCACTATCTGTTGCCGTTTGTGATCGCCGGCGTGGTCGTGCTCCACATCTGGGCCCTACATGTCGTGGGGCAGAACAATCCGACCGGCATTGAGCCAAAGTCCGAGAAAGACACCGTGGCGTTCACGCCGTACGCGACGATCAAGGACGGGTTCTTCCTGGCCGCATTCCTCATTCTCTATGCTTGGTTCGTGTTTTACATTCCGAACTTCCTCGGTCATGCGGACAACTACATCCCGGCGAATCCGGCGGTGACGCCGACCCACATCGTTCCTGAATGGTATTACCTGCCGTTCTACGCGATCCTGCGCGCGATCCCCGACAAACTGATGGGTGTTATCGCGCTCGGCGCCTCTATCGTGATCCTGGCGTTCCTTCCGTGGCTTGACACCTCGAAAGTACGCTCGGCGCGCTATCGGCCATTGTTCAGGCAGTTCTTCTGGCTGTTCGTGATTGTGTGTGTGGGACTAGGCTGGTTGGGGTCGAAGCCGCCCGAAGGCATCTACGTGATCTTGGCGCGAGTCTTCACCATTTATTACTTCGCGTTTTTCCTCGTCATCCTGCCGCTGCTCGGCATCTTCGAGAAGACCAAGCCGTTGCCGAACTCGATTTCGGAATTGGTGCTGGGCGCGAAAGCGTGAGCGGGAGGATGAACATGAGGATGCAACGTAAAATCATTGCTCTCGCGCTCGCAGGGTGCATGGGCGCGGCAATCGCACCAGCGGTCGCTCAGGAGCATGATACGCCGACTCCGCCGAGGCTGAGGTGGTCGTTTTCCGGTCCGTTCGGCAAATACGACCAGGGACAACTTCAGCGTGGGTTCAAGATTTACAAGGAAGTCTGCGCAGTCTGTCACTCGATTCAGATGCTGGCTTTCCGCAATCTGGCTGACCCAGGTGGCCCCGGCTTTTCGGAAGCGCAGGCCGCTGCGGTTGCAGCTGACTACAAGATCAATGATCTCGATGACAAGGGCGCACCTACTGAGCGTCCCGGGCGCCTCGCCGATACATTTCCGCCACCGTTTGCGAACGAACTCGCGGCCAAAGCAGTGAATGGCGGTGTTGCGCCGCCCGATATGTCAACTTTGGCGAAGGCGCGTACATTTGAGCGCGGCTTTCCCTGGTTCGTGTTCGATACGATCACGCAATATCAGGAGCAGGGGCCCGACTACATCGCCGCACTGCTGAGCGGCTATGAAGAACCGCCAAAAGGCTTTCAGGTGCCGCAAGGCAACCACTACAACAAGTATTTCCCTGGCCACAATATTGCGATGCCGCCTCCGCTGCAGGCCGGCCAGGTGACTTACGACGACGGTGCACCGCAGACGCTCGACCAATATTCCAAGGATATCGCCGCTTTCTTGATGTGGGCAGCCGAGCCTCACATGGTGCAACGTAAACGCGTCGGTCTGCAGGTTATGATCTTCCTGATCGTGCTTGCCGGTTTGATGTATTTCACCAAGAAAAAGGTGTGGCACGAGGTCGAGAAGCCAAGCGAGGTTGCGCGCGGGCAGGATCCGAAGAAGACGGCGATCTAACCGCCCTGAAAATCTTGTTATGTAAGGGCCCCGTTTTGGGGCCCTTCGTTTTTCTGTCGGCTCGTATAGGCTTACGGCGGTATTCCTTGGCATTTACGAGCGCGCATGGCCAAATCTGTCCTCGGTATAATTGGCGGGTCGGGCATCTACGATTTGCCGGGCCTTGGCGATGTGCGAGAGCAACGCATAGCAAGCCCCTGGGGCGATCCGTCCGGGCCCTTGCGCATCGGCGAAATTGCAGGATTGCCGGTCGTATTTCTTTCACGCCACGATCAAGGCCATCGTCTTTCACCGTCCGATATCAACTATCGCGCCAATATTGATGTCCTGAAGCGCGCCGGCGTCACCGATCTGATTTCGCTGTCTGCATGCGGCTCATTCAAGGAAGAGTTGCCGCCCGGGTCCTTCGTTCTGGTCGACCAGTTTGTCGATCGAACCTACAAACGCGAGAGCTCGTTTTTCGGCAAGGGACTGGTGGCTCATGTTTCAATGGCTCATCCAGTGTCGCCATTGTTGCGCGCCCATTTGCGCGCCGCGGCAATTGCAGAAGACATTACAGCGCACTGGGGCGGCACGTATGTGTGCATCGAAGGTCCGCAGTTCTCCACCTATGCGGAAAGCATGACCTACCAACAACTCGGTTATTCGGTCATCGGGATGACCAACATGCCTGAGGCCAAACTCGCGCGCGAAGCCGAGATTTGCTACGCCAGCGTCGCCATGGTGACCGATTTCGATTGCTGGCATCCGGATCATGATGCGGTAACAGTTCAGGAGATCATCAAGGTTCTCGTGGCCAATGCTGACCGAGCCAAAGTGCTCGTTGCTCGGCTCGCTCGCAATTTTCCGCGCGAGCACGAGGCGTGCCCGATCGGTTCGGATCGTGCGCTCGACACTGCGCTCATCACGGCACCAGAGGCGCGCGATCCGGAATTGATCAAGAAACTCGATGCCGTTGCGGGGAGGGTGCTCGGACGTTAGCCTGCGGCCATGAACATTCGGGCCGATGCGACCACGCAGGAGAAACCGCCTTTTCGCGCAGAGCACATCGGAAGCCTGTTGCGGCCGTCAAGTCTCCTTCAAAAACGTGAACGCTTCGCACACCGAGAGATTTCTCAGGCTGATTTGACGGCCGCGGAAGATGCCGCAATTTCAGACGCAGTAGCATTGCAGGAGCAACTAGGCTTGCGGTTAGCTACCGATGGTGAATTTCGTCGTCGCTCGTATCACAGCTTTTTCTACCAACAGCTCGGTGACATAAGTATCGACACCGTCGCGGGCGTCGACGCCAAAGCTGGAGGAAACGCTGCGGGGCGAGGTCAGCAGCCAGTTGCGCTTATCAAAAGTCGTGTGAATTGGACGCACCCGATCAACGTCGCCGACTTCAATTTTCTCAGAAGCAAAACGAAATTGCTTCCCAAGATCACCATTCCTGGGCCGTGTGCACTGCATTTCCGCGGCGGCGATGCGGCTGTACTCGCATATGCCTATCGTGACGCTGGTCAATTCTGGGACGACATCGTCAAGGCATTCGAAAAAGAGTTGACCGCGCTGGCCGACGCCGGTTGTCGCTATATTCAGATCGACGAAACAGCTTTCGCAAAATTTGGAGATCCGGATGTCAGGGCGGCACTTGCGGCGCGAGGCGACGACTGGGGCAGTCTGATAGACGGTTACATTGCAACTACCAATCGGGTGCTGCACGCAGCGCCGAAAAGCTTGCACATTGGGATGCATCTCTGCCGCGGCAACCGTGGCGGGCATTGGCACGCCGAGGGCAGCTACGAGAATGTTGCAGAGCGGCTGTTCAATGCATTGGACATCCAGTTCTTTTTCCTTGAGTACGACACTCCGCGTGCGGGAACCTTCACCCCGCTTCGCTTCGTCCCCAAGCACAAATCGATCGTGCTTGGATTGGTTTCGTCCAAGACGCCAATTCTCGAAGATAAGTCGGTCTTGCTCAGGCGTATCGAGGAAGCGAGCCGGCATGTAGCAATTGATCGCCTGGCGGTGAGCCCGCAATGCGGTTTTGCCAGCGTTGACACCGGCAATCCAGTGACGCCCGAGATACAGAAAGCTAAGCTTCGCCTTGTTGTCGAACTGGCCAACGATCTCTGGGGCGAAACCTGACGGCCGACGAGGTGAGCATGCGACTGGTCGTGTACCTTGCAATTGCACTTAGTGCGGCCAACCTCGCGACCAAGGCCGACGCGCAGGAATATCCTAATCGTGCTGTCCATGTGCTCGCGGCCGCGGCTCCCGGGGGTAATCCTGACGTTTTGGCGCGTCTGTTGTCCCAGCGACTTGCCGAGGTTCTAGGCCAACCTTTTGTCGTCGAAAACGTCCCGGGGGCCGGGGGGATATTGGCGGCAAAACGCATCGCCGAAGCATCTCCGGATGGCTATGTCCTGATGTTGAACGATTTAGGGGCTCTTGCGATCAACATCAACATGAGCCCCGACGCGACCTACAAGTTGAAGGACTTTACGCCCATCACTGCGCTCGCAACGGTGCCGACGGCACTGGTGACCATCCCCTCGGTGCCAGCCAATACTGTGGGTGAATTCATTACGCTGGCAAAATCGAAACCAGGGATGTATGAGTTTTGGCTCCGCGGGTGCTGGCTCGATCCATCATCTCACGATGGAAATTTTCGCAGAGCGAACTGGAATCAAGCTGCTGCATGTTCCTTACCGTGGCGGCACTGCGCTCGTGAACGGTCTGCTGACCGGCGAAATCCAGGTCGGGTGGTCCGGCCTTCCAAATGTGATCTCGCATATCAAGGCGGGCACCCTTCGCGGACTATGTGTGAGCGTCCTGAAGCGTGCCGTGTCTTTGCCCGACGTGCCGACGTGCGATGAGGCTGGCATCAAAGGTTTTGATGTCGCCGATATGTTGGGCTTGCAGGCTCCCGCCGGCATGTCACCGAAGGCTGTGGAGCGATTGCAGGTGGCCATCGCAAAAATCATGCGCGAGCCGGCGATGGCGGAACGTATGGAAACGCTCGGCATGGATCTCCAGGAAAACGGTACGGCGAATTACGCGCGTTTCATGCATGACGATCTTGAGCTCTATTCGAAAGTGATCGATCGTCTCGGTCTCAGCCGCAAGGCGAGTAAATAGATGAAATGTTATCGGGGGTCCCATGCAAATCGTCGACGTGAACGGCCAGCCCAGCGAAGAATGGCGAGCGGGTGTGAAGACGCGCATGAAAGCCTCGGCGGCAAACAGTGCAACCCAGCTTTGCCTTTTTGAGCAATGGTGCGATCCGGGACATGGCGCACCCAGCCATCTGCATGCGGTTGAGGAAATTCTATGCGTCCGTGACGGGCAAGCTGACGTGTGGATCGATGACAAGCACGTGACGCTTACCAGCGGTCAACTGATCATCGTTCCGGCTGGTCGCAAACACGGATTTTCCAATACCGGCAAAACGGTCTTGCATATCGAGTCGACGCTCGCGGCGCCGGTGTTCGAAGCAGCTTACGATGACAAGCGAGAAACGCCACGCCGGTGGTTGCCGGCGACTTGAAAGATTAGTCGAACAGTATTGATCATGAGCACTTCATTCAAAGACGATCTACGCGCCGCGATCCGCAATATTCCGGACTATCCAAAGCCCGGCATAATCTTTCGCGACATCACAACGCTGTTGGGTGACGCTCGCGCATTTCGCCGCGCGGTCGACGAATTGGTTCAGCCCTGGGCCGGCATGAAGATCGACAAGGTCGCCGGGATCGAGGCGCGCGGGTTCATTCTTGGAGGAGCGGTAGCACATCAGGTTTCGGCAGGTTTCATCCCGATCCGCAAGAAGGGCAAGCTACCCTATAAGCGTGTGAGTATCGGGTATTCGCTTGAGTACGGCATCGACGAGATGGAAATGCACGAAGATGCGGTGAAAAAGGGGGAGCGCGTGATTCTGGTCGATGATTTGATTGCCACGGGAGGTACAGCGGAGGGCGCGGTCAAATTGCTGCGTCAAATGGGAGCCGATGTCCTCGCGGCATGTTTCGTCATCGATCTGCCAGAGCTGGGCGGCGCGGATAAATTGCGCAAGATGGACGTCCCGGTGCGCACCTTGATTTCATTTGAGGGACATTAGCCGCGGGACGGTCCCCACGGCCCGTCTGACCGATCTCCCGGTTCGACCCGCGGTTCGTTCGGCAAAGAGGGTTTGCCTGTCGGTTCGGCTTGTTCACTGTGGCCCCAAGGGCCGTCCGCCGGTGGGGAAAGTTGGTCTGCCTCTTGTGGGGCATCGAGCGCGATCGGGCCCGGATCATGACCCCCGGCGAATTTGACGAGGGCCTCGACCCTGGACTCCACCGACGGGTGCGTCGCGAACAGATCGGAAAATCCCTGTCGGGGATTGTCGATGCACATCTCCATGACAGCAGAATTGGCGCTGGCGAGTTCTCCGCGTCCTTCTATCTTGCGCAGCGCCGAGATCATGGCATCGGGATTTTTGGTGAGTTCAACAGAGCCGGCATCGGCCAGATATTCCCGCTGACGTGAGAGCGCGAAGCGAATGACAATCGACAAAATCCAGGCCACGACGATCAACGCCACAGCGATGACGATCGCCAGTCCGGCTCCGCCTTTGCGGTCGCTGTCACCGCCTCGGCGACGAAACCCACCGAAAAGCGCGTTCTGGAAGAAAAGCCGGAAAACCATTTCGCCGAAAAATGAGACCACGCCGGCGATCACCACCGCGATGACCAGCATGCGTACATCGCCATTTCGGATGTGGGTCAGTTCGTGACCAAGAACGGCTTCGAGTTCGTCGTCATTGAGAGCATTTATCAAACCACGGGTCACCGTGATTGAGTATTGCTTTTCGTTGAGGCCGGTAGCGAAAGCGTTCAGCGCATCGTCATCGGCGATCTTGAGCTTTGGCATGGTGATGCCACGCGAGATGCAGAGATTTTCCAGAAGATTGTAGAGCCGAGGCTCCTCAGCACGAGTGACGTCGTGGCCACCGGTGACCGCATCGATCATCGACTGATGAAATTTGTAGGCAATCAGGATCCAGATAACGGTGCCGATAGTCGCGAAGGGAAATGCCTTAGTGAGATCGTACAGGGCAGCCTGCACCAGATAATCGAGCGGAGCATCGGTGGTCAGGGCTTCGGCCAGTAACGCGCCGGCAAATACCAGAAGATAGACAAGAAAGAACAAGCCAATGAGCAGCGCGATTGATCGGCGCCGGTTCGACTTGATGTGCGAATAGAGCCCGTACGCGGCCATGATGTCCGATCAGCTCTTACGTCATCGTACAAGCGCCGAAAAGCGCGGGCTTGTAATTCTGGCTTACGATCCGGGTCCGTTGTTTGCGGTGCCCGGATGGTTGGACGTCAGAACTTTACGCTCGGTGCCTGTTCGAGCTGCGTACGGCCCTCGCCGAGATCGAAAAACGTGCGCGGCAAGAAACCGAAGGTTCCAGCAAATAGCGACGCGGGAAACTGCTGGATTCCGGTGTTGTATTCCTGCACCGCGTTGTTGAAGAACCGGCGAGACGCCGCAAGCTTGTTTTCGATATCAGACAACTCGGCCTGCAATTGCTGGAAGTTTTGATTAGCCTTGAGATCCGGGTAGGATTCCGAGAGCGCAAACAATTGGCGCAGCGCGCCAGTGAGTACGTTCTCGGCGGCCACCTTCTGCTCCACGCCGGGAGCGGCCATCGCGGCATTTCGCGCCTGAACCACGGCCTCCAACGTTCCCCGCTCGTGCGTCGCGTATCCTTTGACGGTCTCGACCAGATTGGGAATGAGATCGTGGCGCTGCTTGAGCTGAACGTCGATGTCGGCGAAGGCCTGGTTGGTCCTCTGACGCATAGCCACGAGGCCGTTGTAAATGCTGATCGCCCAGATCACGAGGACGACAATGATGCCAAGGACAACCCAGCCGGTGGTCGACATGAAAAGCTCCAAGTTCGGAAAGCGGGGATACTTCGGACGAAGTCAGTCTATCCCCACGTGCGTCCGTTCGCTAACGGCGGCAACCGGGCAGGGCGTTTTCTTGGAATAAGTAGGGAGGATAAAAAAGACCCCGAGCCTAAACCCGGGGTCTCTTAGCCAGACGGCTATTCGGGGGGTAAGGGGGGAGCCGCCCAGCAAATACACCGAAATAACTCCGTCTCCTGGCAATTGGTTCCAGATAGCTCGCCCCTGACGGGGATAGCTTTCCCAAGTGTTTTCAATACGTTGACTGAGGCCTAGCAGGCGAGTCTTGTTCCTGCGGTCTTATGGTCTTGCGCTAGCTCGCCTCGCGGAAACGAACCGCCGCTTCCAGATCCACAGACACCAGTTGAGACACGCCACGCTCGGCCATCGTGACACCGTACAGACGGTTCATGCGCGCCATCGTAATAGGATTGTGGGTAATGATTACGAAACGCGTGTCGGTGGCCTTTTTCATTTCGTCGAGCAGATCGCAGAAGCGTTCTACGTTGTGATCGTCGAGTGGTGCGTCCACCTCGTCCAGCACACAAATCGGCGCGGGATTGGTTAGAAACACAGCGAAGATAAGGGCGAGTGCGGTCAACGCCTGTTCCCCGCCCGAAAGCAACGATAGCGTCGCAGGTTTTTTGCCGGGTGGCTTGGCCAGAATTTCCAGACCGGCCTCCAAAGGATCTTCGTTTTCGATCAACTGCAATTCGGCCGTCCCCCCGCCGAACAATTCCGTAAAGAGGTGCTGGAAGTGTTTGTTCACCTGCTCGAATGAAGTCAGAAGGCGCTCACGTGCTTCGCGATTGAGACTCTGGATTCCGAGCCGCAATTTCTTGATTGCCTCAACCAGGTCGTCGCGTTCCGTGGTGAGGGAGGAGTGCTGGGCCTCAACCTCTCGCAGTTCTTCCTCGGCGCGAAGGTTGACGGCGCCCAGGCGCTCACGTTCACGCCGCAAGCGCTCAAGCTTCTCTTCGACTTCCACAAGATCCGGCAGGGGATCGGTCGGACCGATTTCGGCCAGCTCTGCAACTGCGGGCGGTTCAACTTCCAGCATGTCGCGGATTTCTCGCCCAATATCGCTGAGCCGGCGCTTGGCGCCCTCGAAACGTTCCTCGGTGCGGGCAAGCTCTTCACGAGCGGCGCTGGCGGCTTCGAGCGCCGCTCGGGCGTCGCGATCGGCCGCGGCTAGTGCCATTTCGGCGGTCTGTAGCCGGTCGGCGCAGTCACGCCGCGAGCCTTCGGCAGTCTGGACCTCAGCGGTGAGTGCGCGCCGTTTCTCGCCGAAAATCTGCGGCGCGTTCTCCAACTCCGTACGGTCACGCCTGGCTTCAGTAATGCGCTGTTCGAGCGTGGCGATCTGATTTCGAGCCCCATGCTGACGTTCGATCCAACCCGTCCTGTCAGCTGCCAAGGCCGACAGCCGGCGATCGGCAAGTTCGGCTTCACGGACGATCGCTTGCAGGTCGGCCTGGGCCTCCGCCAGCCGTGCGCGTTTCGCGGCAATTTCATCGCGCACGTGCCCGAGTTTTGTTTCGAGATGGGCTGCCGGAGCAAGGCCGACCAGAGAATTTTCAGCTTCAGCTTTGGCGGTGGCTGCTTCATCGCAGCTCGTCCTAAGCCGTGCACGCGCTTCAACCAGGGCCGATAGCCTTGCGGTCTGCCGATTGAGGTCGCGCTCGCGCGCTCGCTTTTCAGTTTGTGCGCTACTGGCGGCCTCGAAACTCGCCTGTGTGGTTTCGAGCGCTTGGCGATTGGCGTCAACTTCGCTGCGGGCGCTTTCGAGTTCCTTGTCGATCTCGGTAAACCGGCTGCGCTGCGCCAATCTTCGTGCGGCGCCTGTTGGAGCGTGCGCGGCCGCAACGAAACCATCCCAGCGCCAGAGGTCGCCTTCGCGTGACACCAACCGCTGGCCGGTCTTGAGGGAACCGGCAATTCGGACCGCCGCATCGCGTTCGACGACTCCAATTTGTGAGAGCCGCCGCGCCAATTGTGTGGGTGCTTTGACGTATTGGACCAGAGCCGCCACGCCGTCCGGCAGGGCAGGGTCGCCGGCCTCGTGCGCAATCTCGCTCCAATGCATTGGCGAGGATGGGTCAACCGGAGCGTCCAGATCGTCGCCCAAGGCGGCGCCAAGCGCTTTCTCGTACCCTTTTTCGACGGAGATGTGGTCGATAACCGGCGGCCAAAGACTGCGGGTCTCCAGCGACAGCACCTTCGACAGGGTTTTTGACTCTGTCTCCAACCGCTGCACGCGTTTTTCTGATTCGGCCAAGGTTGCGCGCGCAGTTTCCATTTCAGCGCGCGCGACGTTGTGAGCGGCTTCTGCTGCGACTGCTGCAGCTTCCGCTTCGGTAAGTGCGACGTGCGCACCTTCCATGGCTGCGGCAAGCGGGCCGATGTCGCCGGTGTGAAGCGTTGCCAGTTCGCGCTCGATGGCCTCGATTTCGGAAGAAATTCTCGAAAACCGCTCGCCTTGTTCGCGGGCGGCGTTCTCGAAGAGGTTACGCTGGGCCGCGCGATCCGCAAGCTCGGTCGTGAGATCGCTAAAGATTCTCTCAGTCGCGCCCAGCTCAGTGGCTGCTTCCGCCACCTTGGCATCAACGCCGCTTCTGCGACCGGCGCTTTCGCGCGTTTCGGTCCGAATTGTTTCCTCTTCAGAGGCCACGCGCGCGATTGCCTGGTCGGCATCGGCAGCAAGGCGTTGTTCGCGCTCCGTATCGGCCGCGAATTGAACGAGCCTTAGGTCAAGTTCGACAATGCGGTCTTTCGCGCGCGTTTCTTCGCGATCAAGGTCCTTCAGGGCAATGTTCAGGCGGTGGAGTGCGGCACCTGCCCGCGCCTCTGCTTCGCGCAATTCCGGGAGAGACGCCGCGGCGAGTGCCTGACGTTTTGATGCTTCGGCTTCGGCGCCGACCCGGTCCGCGACTGTGCGCACGCAGACGTCCTTTGCGTGCTCGGCTTCGGCAACCTCGCTGTTCGCGGAGGCCCAGCGCAGATGGTAGAGGGTCGCCTCTGCCTTGCGCACCTGGGATGACACGGTCCGGTATCGGATAGCCTGACGCGCCTGCTTTTTTAGACCATCGATCTGGGCGGCTAGTTGACCAATGACGTCTTCGACCCTCAGAAGATTGGTTTCAGCTGCCTTCAACCTAAGTTCAGCCTCATGGCGGCGCGCATGCAAACCGGCAATACCGGCAGCTTCTTCCAGTACACGGCGGCGCTGTTCAGGCTTTGCCTGAATGATCTCCCCGATCCGGCCCTGATGGACAAGCGCGGGCGAACGCGCGCCGGTCGAGGCATCCGCAAAAAGGATTTGCACATCGCGTGCGCGCACATCCCGCCCGTTGATACGATAGTTCGAGCCGGAATCGCGTTCGATCCGGCGGGCAATTTCCAACGAGTCCTGATCGTTGAAGGCGGCCGGCGCCGAGCGCGTCGAATTGTCGATGGCGATCGCGACTTCTGCATTGTTTCGGGCGGGTCGACTGTTGGAGCCGGAAAAGATCACATCGTCCATCGCCGCCGCGCGCATGGACTTGTGCGAAGATTCGCCCATGACCCAACGCAGAGCCTCGACCAGATTTGATTTCCCGCAGCCATTCGGACCGACCACGCCAGTTAATCCTGGTTCAATCAGGAAATCTGTCGGTTCGACGAACGACTTAAAGCCGAGGAGGCGCAGTCGTGTAAGTTTCATACGTCAAGGCCTCACGGTTCTTGATTGTTGGCGCACGGCGTTCCGAACCTCACCCTTCAGGGGCTGTGCGCAAAGCAGGACGAGAACCTTCGCTCCACAGTTGCATCGAACAAATCGCTAGTCCGTCCCGGGGCTTGGGCCGAATCTGGTGGGCACCCCCGTATCGGCCCGGAGAATGAATCGCCACGCTCGCGAGGGCAACTACCCCGCGGAATGTCGAGGCGGTTTTCCATACCTTTCCGGAATGGCGAACGCGAAAGCCGGATCGCTGGGCAGGTCGCGGCTACGCCCGGTGAGCCAAAAAACCCTTGTCAGCCCTTGAGATAGGGGTCAATCAGCTTGCCCATTTCGTCGGTCGACAGCGCACCGGGGTACTGCGTTCCATTTATGAAAAAAGTGGGTGTCGATTGCACTTTGAATTTGTCGACGGCGCGTTTGCGGATGCTTTCGATGCCGTCGAGCACCTGCTGATTCGCCAGGCAGGCATTGAAACTCACCTCGGTCAGGCCCGCTTGCTTGGCAATGGCAAGCAAGGGAGGTATCGGCTTTTCGATGGCCCACTGCCGTTGCTGGCGAAACAGGGTGTCGACCAGCGCAAAATATTTTTCATTGTCGTCTTTGCCAGCGCAGCGCGCCAGCATGAACGCCGCAGCGGCTAGATTGTCGAGCGGAAATTCGCGGAAGATCCAGCGTACTTTACCTGTATCGATATAGCGCTTCTTGATTTCAGGAAATGTGGTCTCCTGAAAATGCGCGCAATGCGGACACGTCATCGACGCATACTCGATAACGGTCACCGGCGCCTTCTCGTCGCCTATTGCCATTTCCGGCAATGCATCGGGTTTCATCAGTTCGCTGGCCGGCACGGTTTCGGCCGACAAGGATGGCAATGAAGAAACACCGAGCACTGCGGTGGCGAGCGCCACGGCAGCCGTGGTCTGGCAGAATTCGCGGCGGGTGATTTGCAACGGAAGCTCCTGGGGGCTGGATGGCCGGTCTAAACGGTCACTGGCTAGCTGGACAGGACAATTGTGGCAATGCCGGGCCGACCTGCCAAGTCAGCCAGCGACCTCAATTTCGCTTGATCGCAGCGCCCAGCCGGCCAAGCGCCTGGCGCAGATCTTCGTCTTTTATGTCCGGCAAAGTTTCGGAGATTTGCGTTGCCATCAAGGGATCGACCGCGTGGGGTCTGGGCTTTTCGCGGTGCTTGAGGGGGGCTTGGCGCAGGGCAATGCGGCCGATCGCCTGCCAGCCGAAAAAGCGGTTCACCCTCTCCAGGATGACGGCCGACAGATGCTGGATTTCAAGTGCCGCCGGCCCTTCAACCCGCAGGACAAGGGTGGCCGGTTCCGCGGCTTTATCGCCGACGGGACGAGGCCAGTTGATCTTGAGCGGTTCGCTGTGGGCGGCAATCTCGGCGCCGACGATGTCGGGCCAGCGCGAAATGATCTCGGTTGATGCAAAGCCCTGCGCTTTGAGCGCGTCGCCTAAGGTCACACTCAACAGCTCGGAAAGTGGCCGGGGAAAACCGCGCGGGGGCTTGCTCATAGGTGCGTGCCTTGTGCCATCGTCGGCATCATGACCGTAGCAGTCCGATTGCCTCCGCGGAAGAAAGTCCAGACGCCAGATCCAGCCGAGCTGCTCGCCTGGTACGACCGACACGCGCGAGTTTTGCCCTGGCGAGCCAGACGTGGCGAACGTGCGGAACCTTATCACGTGTGGCTGTCCGAAATCATGCTTCAGCAGACAACGGTGAAAGCAGTCGGTCCTTACTACGCGCGCTTCTTGTCGCGTTGGCCAACGGTTGCGTCCCTGGCTGGGGCGAACCTCGATGACGTCCTTCGCGTCTGGGCCGGGCTTGGCTACTACGCACGAGCTCGCAACCTGCATGCTTGCGCGAAAGCTGTCGTTGACCGCCACGGCGGACGCTTCCCAGACAAATGTCGAAGCGTTGCGCGACCTGCCGGGCATTGGCGACTATACGGCGTCGGCAGTGGCAGCGATCGCTTTTGATTTTCCAACGGTGCCGGTCGACGGGAATGTCGAGCGTGTTGTGTCACGTCTATTCGCGGTTGAGGACGAACTGCCGGCGGCAAAGCCCGCAATCAAGCGACTTGCCACATCAATAATGCCAGGGCATCGCGCGGGAGATTTCGCCCAGGCGCTCATGGACCTTGGAGCCACAATCTGCTCACCCAAGCGCCCAGCGTGCGTTCTATGTCCTTGGGTGAACGCCTGCGCTGCGTATGCACGCGGCGATCAGGAAATGTTTCCGCGCAAGCTGCCGAAAGCGGAAGGCAAATTGCGCCGCGGGGCAGCATTTGTTGCGCTGCGTGCCGACGGTCGCGTGTTATTGCGCCGTCGCCCGGAGAAGGGCCTGCTCGGGTCGATGATGGAGGTGCCTGGGAGCGAATGGAAGCATGACTTTGATAACGGCCGTGCCCGCCGCTCAGCGCCGCGATTGCAAGCCGGAACGCGATGGCGCCAATTGCCCGGCACGGTGCGGCACATATTCACTCATTTCCCGCTCGAGCTGACTGTGTTTGTTGCGCACATACAACGCGCCACCACAGCGCCGAAAGATGCGCGATGGGTCAAGATCATCGACTTGGCCGATGAGGCGCTGCCCAATGTCATGCGCAAGGTTCTCGCGCACGCTTTGGAGCGGCGTTAGATCGCCGGAATACCGGAAGCCGCAACCAACATGGCATTCTCAGCGCGCTCGGCGGCGTCCGGGCGCTTCCTTTGCCTCGCGACCGCCTTGCGATTGATCTTGCGCTTTGCGATGCCGTTAAGTTTTTTGTCGGTTGCCTTTTCTTCCTTCAAATTCATGTTCAGAACTTTGGCGACATCATTGCGACCCAGCAGCTTTGCCCATGCCACCAATGTGCCATAGCGCGTGATCTCGTAGTGTTCCACCGTCTGTGCCGCAGCAATTAGCGCGGCGTTGAGCACCATCTTGTCATCAATTTCGCCGGCAATTTCATTCGCCTCATCCAGAATGCCGTTGATCGCCGGACATTTGGTGCCCCGTGGTTCAACCTTCAGTTTTTTAAATACTTGATTGAGGCGTCTAATCTGGCCGTTTGTCTGTTTGAGGTGAGTTCGAAACCCCTTCTTCAGTTCGGCGTCGGTCGCCTTCTCAACCATATCGGGAAGAGCTTTTTCGATCTGATGTTCGGCGTAATATATGTCTTGCAGGCTGTGAAGAAACAGATCCTGCATTGTTTGCATGTCGGGAGAAAACCAACCCATGACGCGTCTCCGGTTGCTTGTATAACCGTTAAGTCGCGCAGGGGTCGCAGGTTCCCAAAAGCAGGAAACACAGCTACGAAGCGCTTTCAGAATTCACAGAGGGAGAACCATGAGCATCGAGCGTCACGACGTAGGGCCGCGCATGAGCAAGGCCGTAGTGCACGGAAATACCGTTTATCTCGCCGGCATTGTTGCCGACGCTCCGAAGGGCAAAAGCACCGGTGATCAAACCAAGGACATTCTCAGGCAGATCGACGGTTTTTTGGCAAAAGCGGGCACCAATAAGAGCAAGCTCCTTTCGGCCAATATCTGGATCACCGACATGGCGAATTTTGCCGAAATGAATGCCGAATGGGACGCCTGGGTTGCAGCCGGCAATACGCCTGCGCGCGCGACGGTCGAAGCCAAGCTCGCTTCGCCGGACTACAAGGTCGAGATCATGGTGGTGGCGGCGAAATAGCGATGGCTGCGCAACCGGGCGTTCTTGCGATCTTTAATGATTGCCGCGCCGGGCGCGAGGAAGAATTCGAGGCCTGGTTTCAGGGCGAGCATCTGCTGGAGCGGCTCGCCGTTCCCGGTTTCCTGTTCGGACGGCGGCACCAGGCGATTTCCGGCAGTTCAGGTTATTTCAATTTCTATCTGGTCGAGTTGCCGGATGTCCTGACGTCGAATCCCTACCTCGAACGGCTCGATAATCCGACACCGATGACCCGCAAGGTCATGTCAGAAATCTTCATCAACATGAACAGGACGGTGTGCCGGCGGACGCTGCGGCGTGGCGCTTTCCATGGTGCCTTTGTTGTCACTGTTCGTTTCCTCAACGACGCGCCGGACGCAGCCACGCTGGCAACGCTTGTTGAAGACTTGGTGCAAGACAGCGCTGTTGCCGCGTGCGAAATCTGGGATGCGGTTGATCCAGCCACACAGCCAGTGTCGATGGAAGAAAAGCTCCGTGGCGGCGACAAGAAGATTAAGACCTGCCTTATGGTCGACACGCTTCGCCAGGCCGACGCGGAAAAAATCGGCGTGGATCTGTCGCGCCAATTTTCAAACTCTGACGTCGGAGTTTTTCGCGTGCTTTGTCAGCTCGGTCGCGCAGAGAGGACCGACTGATGGAGCTATTCCAACCGATTGCGGAAAAGATTGCGGCGCATCTGATCGAGCGTGGCGAGACGATCGCCATCGCCGAGTCTTCAACCGGTGGCCTCGTTGCAGCGTCGTTGCTCGCGATATCTGGCGCGTCGGCCTATTTCGCCGGTGGCGCCGTGGTCTACACGAAGGCTTCGCGCATGGCGCTGCTCAACATCGGCGACGCCGACATGTCGGGCCTGCGTCCCGCAACCGAGGCCTATTCACTGCTGATAGCGCGCCGCGTTCGCGAGCGGCACGGCGCCACGTGGGGCTTTGGCGAAACCGGCGCAAGTGGTCCGACGGGAAATCGCTATGGCGATCCACCCGGCCATACCTGCATGGCGGTTGCCGGATCCATTGAGCGATCGGTTACGCTGCGTACCGGTAGCGCGGACAGGCGGGCGAATATGGACGCTTTCGCCCACCGTGCACTGGAATTTATCTACGAAACGATATCTGGCTGAGGCGAGCTCTTTACGCCTTGGCCTGGCGTGGCGGCGGTCGCGCGGCGATGTCACTCGACTGCGCGCCACCGCGGGCGATAACATCCTGCAAAATCCAACCGGGGGGACGACCATGCTGTCACGCCGCGCGTTTCTCGCCTCGACTGCCTCGCTCGCCTTCACTGCCGGGATCTCCGGCACGCATGCCGCAATGGGGCCGAATGACAAATTCGACCTGCTGATTAAGGGCGGCGATGTGCTCGATCCCAGTCAGTCGCTGCGCGGCCGGCGCGACATCGGCATACGGTTTGGTGTGATCGAGGCGGTCGAGCCAGATATTGCCGAGGCTCGTGCCCTGCGCGTGATCAATGCGTCCGGCAAGCTGGTGACGCCGGGCCTCGTCGATCTTCACAGCCATGTTTATCCTTACGGCTCAGCCATCGGCATTCCTGCCGATGAATCTGTCGTCAACCAGTGCGCTACCACCTGTGTTTCGGCGGGTGACGCCGGTGCGAACAATTTCGCCGCCTTCCGGCGCTTCATTGTGGGGCAGACCCGCACGCGGCTTTACGCTTTCGTGCATATCGCCAATATCGGGCTGACACCGTTTCCCATTGCTGAACTCTACAACATCGATTTCGCGCAGGTGGACGCCTGTGCCAAGACGATCGGTGAAAACGCGGATATTGCACTCGGCGCCAAAGTACGAATGTCCGAGAACGTCATTGCCAAACACGGAACAGAGCCGCTCAAGCGCGCGATCCTCGCGTGCGAGCAGTCCGGAACGCCCGCGAAGATCATGTGTCACATTGGCGGTGTCGAGACCGGCCAACTGATGTCGCAAATCCTCGACCTGCTGCGTCCGGGAGACATCCTCACCCATTCCTATTCGGGTGCCCCCAATATTGCCGGAGCATTCACCAATATCGTGCAGGACGGAAAATTGTTGCCGGCGGCGCTCGCGGCGAAGCAGCGCGGCGTGATCTTCGATGTTGGGCACGGCGGCGGCAGTTTTGACTATACGGTCGCCGAAGTGGCGATCCCGGGCGGATGCGGGCCCGATACGATCTCGTCCGACCTTCACGCGGTTTCCGGCAACACGCCGGGCATGCCTTATCTCCCCTGGGTCATGTCGAAGTTTATGGGACTCGGGTTCACGCTCGAGCAGGTGGTTGCGATGGCGACAATCAATCCGGCGAAAATCATCAATCGCGGGCCCAAGCTCGGTACCCTGCAGATTGGCGCGCCCGGTGACGTTGCGATCATGGAACTGGTCGAAGGTCCCGTATCGTTCGTCGATACCCGCAACAATAGACGTGAAGGGAAAGCTTATCTGAAGCCGGTGCAGACGGTGGCGGCGGGTGTGGCGTTCGGCCGGCCGTACGCCTTACCGTTTTCCGTCCGGTGAACTAGACCATCTCCGCGCGCACTTTCGCGCGCAGCTCGTCGATGAGCGTGAGGCCCTTCGGCGTCTCCAGATGCCAGAAGGTCCATCCGTTGCAGGCGTCGAGACCTTGCGCGATCGCGCCGATCCGGTGGATCGAGCCGACAGTGCCGTCGAGAGATACGGCGCCATCGGCGCGAACAAGCGCCTTGTGTCGTTTCTTGGAATCAACCAGGCATGCACCCGGAGTCACAAGTCCGCGCTCGATCAAGGCCGTGAAGGGTACGCGCGGTGCTTCACGTGCCGTGACGAAAGGCGCAATCGACGGCGCCTCAAGCGGCTTGGTCGCAGCGATGCGCTTCTCGGCTGCCTTTGCGTATTTCGCATCTTGCTCGCAACCGACAAAGCGGCGGCCGAGCCGTTTGGCGACTGCTCCGGTCGTGCCTGTTCCAGAGAATGGATCAAGCACGAGGTCGTCCGGGCGTGTGCTCGAAAGGAGCACGCGGGCGAGCAAGGCTTCCGGCTTCTGCGTCGGGTGAAGTTTTTTGCCGTTGTTTCCCTTGAGACGTTCTTCACCGGTGCACAGCGGCAGCGTCCAATCGGAGCGCACCTGGATATCTTCGTTGCCGGCCTTCAGCGTTTCGTAGTTGAAGGTGTACCCGCGCGCGTCTGCGTCGCGTGAGGCCCATATCAGAGTTTCGTGCGCATTGGTAAAGCGGCGGCCACGAAAGTTCGGCATCGGATTCGATTTGCGCCAGATCACGTCATTCAAAATCCAAAATCCGAGATCCTGCATGATCGTGCCGACACGAAAAATATTGTGATACGAGCCGATGACCCAGATCGTGCCTGCCGGCTTCATCACGCGACGACAGGCCGTGAGCCAGCGTCTCGTGAAATCGTCGTAAGCGGAAAAACTCGCAAATTTGTCCCAGTCGTCATCGACTGCGTCGACGTGTGAATCGTCCGGCCGCTTCAAGTCGCTTGCAAGCTGAAGATTGTAAGGCGGGTCCGCAAAGACGAGATCGACCGAGGCCGCCGGCAACTTTGCCATTCCGGCGATGCAATCACCGACGAGAATGCGGTGCGGCTGCGGACTCTCTGAAACTCCACGGGGCGCCCTTGAGGGCGCCCCGCGACGCGACACAACCATGACTCAGGACTCTGACTCAGGCGACGCGGTCGGCGACGCGGGACCTACAACCGACAGACCCGCATCTTGAGCGCGCAAAGTAAAAAAGCGGTTTATGATCACCGCTCGCAACTCGGCAAATTCTGCCTATTTAATACTGACTTAGAGGTAAGCAGGGCGGCCGATTTCGGACGGAGTTGGACGAGCGCGCTTAGTTCAGCGATTATTGCGACAAATCTTCGGAGGAACCCGTCATGCGTTGGGATGATTTTCGCCGCAGCGACAATGTCGAGGACACGCGCGGTGAGGAAGGTGGTGGCGGCGGCGGTATGGGCATCCCGATCGGCGGCGGCGGCCTCGGGATCGGAACCGTCATCATTCTCGGATTGATCGGCTGGGCGCTTGGCATCGATCCGAGCATTCTGATCGGCGGGGCCGAGATCGTGAACGGCGGCCGGCACGTCGAGCAGCCATACCAACCGCAGTCGGGGCAAACGACAAGCAAGCCGGCAGACCAGATGGGCGATTTTGTCGCTGCCGTTCTCGGCAACACAGAAGATACCTGGAAGGAAATTTTCAAGCAGAACGGCCAGCAATACACTGTGCCGCGGCTGCGGCTGTATTCGGGTGTCGTGCAAGGTGGCTGCGGTATGGCGCAGGCGGCCATGGGACCGTTCTACTGTCCGAACGACCGGCGCATTTATCTCGATACCTCGTTCTTCCGCGACATCCAGGCGCGCTTCCGCGGTTGCAGCGGCAAGGCGTGTGAATTCGCCGAGGCCTACGTGATCGCGCATGAAGTCGGTCATCATGTGCAAAATCTGCTCGGCATTTTGCCGCAGGTGCAAAACGCGCAACGCTCGGCCGGCAGCAAGGTCGAAGCCAACCGTATCCAGGTGCGGGTCGAATTGCAGGCCGACTGCCTTGCGGGCGTTTGGGCGAACAATTCAAACCAACGCTGGAAGTCACTCGAGCCGGGTGATGTGGAAGCGGCGATGCAGACTGCGGCGGCAATCGGCGACGACAGGCTCCAGCAGCAGTCGCGCGGTTACGTCGTACCGGATGCGTTTACGCACGGCTCATCTGCGCAACGGCAGCGGTGGTTCATGACCGGCTTGAAAGAGGGAAAGGTGTCGGCGTGCAATACCTTCTCGGGCCAGGTGTAGCGAGACGACCGTAAATGGCCGGCATCGACGAAAGCCGACAATTTGTGCCGCTGAAGATCGCAGTTCTGACGATCTCGGATACGCGCGAGGATGCCGACGACAAATCCGGAGCGACGTTGGTCGAGCGCATTCGTGCGGCTGGCCACGCTCTGGCTGCGCGAACAATCGTCAAGGATGAGGTCAAGGCGATCCGTGACCAGGTCAAAGCCTGGATTGCCGATAGCCTTATCGACGTCATCATCACCACGGGAGGCACCGGATTTACCGGCCGCGATGTGACGCCCGAGGCGGTTGAACCGCTGTTCGAGAAACGCATGGACGGCTTTGCCACGATGTTTTTGCTTGTGAGTGAAAGGAAAATCGGCACGTCGGCGATCCAGACGCGCGCCACCGCCGGCGTCGCCAATGCGACTTATATTTTCTGTCTTCCGGGCTCGCCGGGCGCCTGCAAGGACGCCTGGGACGAAATCTTGGTGCATCAGCTCGACTACCGTTACCGGCCATGCAATTTCGTTGAGATTCTGCCGAGGCTCGACGAACATTTGCGCAGGCCGAAGGCCAAAGGCGCCACGGCCTGATTTTTTTGCCGGGCTTATAGGTCGAGATCCCAAAACTCCGCGACGACTTCTTTGCCCCAACTATGTCGGGGCTCGCTCGAGGTAAGGGTGAAACCGGCTTTCTCGTAGACGTGGCGTGCTGCCGTCAGCACACTGTGGGTCCACAATGTGATCTTTGCGTATCCGACGGTACGCGCAAACCGCACACACTCGTCGACCAACTTTGCGCCGAGACCCAGCCCGCGGCCATTCGGATCGACCAGGAGCAGACGGATGCGCGCAACACCCGGTTGATCATCCTTCACCAGCATCACGCAACCGACGTTTTCGCCATTCAATTCAGCGATCCAGCAGCGCTCACGTTCTTCGTCGAAGTTGTTGACGAAATCGGCGACGATCTGTGCACAGAGTCCTTCGAACGGTTCGCCCCAGCCGTATTCCTGCAAATAAAGCTGGGCATGGCGTGAAATGATCCAGCCGAAGTCACCGGCCCGCGGATCACGCAGAATGTAAGAAGGCTTGGCATCGAATTTCGACGTCTGTCCGTTGGTCAGCAGAGTTTCGATCGACGTCATTGCCGCGACGATCTGGGATTGGTGCGCAGGTTTGAGCTTGTCGAGCATGTCGCCGGCGTCGCGTTGGGACCGTTCTTCCATCGGTGCGAAGAGCTTGCGGCCACGCGCCGTCAAAGCGAGGTCACTCTGTCGAGCATCCTTCTTCGAGGTCTTGCGGCTGATCAGACCGCGCTTCTCGAAATTGCGCAGAAGGCGGCTGAGATACCCCGCATCGAGGTCCAGGGCGCGCGCGATGTCGCTTGCGGTGAGGTGGTCGTTTTGCGCAAGTTCGTACAACACCCGCATTTCGCCGAGCGAGTAGGGGCTATCGAGGTAAGTCTTGCGCAGGACGCCAATCTGCCGCGTGTAAAACCGATTGAACCGGCGGACGGCCGCGACGCTTGCTTGATTTGCCATAGCCAGGAAAGCGTCGGCAAATTAGTTGACAAAGTCAAGTATATTTACCCAGCGTTTGTTAGCGCGGCCGGCAGCAATGTTATTCGGCGCCGACCGATCCTGCGGAGCAGATCCGCCTCTGCATTCGCGCCGTCTGCGTGCCCGCCGATCGCATCATAAAACCGCCGGGCGATTAGCAGGCCCTGTTCGGGCTTTGGCATTCCAAGAGCCGCAGTAAACAGCACAACAATCTCTGCAAGTCTTGGGCGGCGGTATTCCGTGACATCGACCGCACGGAATACCGCGGCTCCAGGCGCACCGTCGGCCGCGCTCGACGTGCGGATGAAATGGTCGGTGGCCTCGATCCAGCCTGACTGTGGTGTTGCACCCGCGCGGAGAAACAGAAGCCAAGGACTTCGGGTTGTCGCAGCAGCCGCCTTCAGGCGCGCGCCCAGAGACTCGCTGGAGGCCAGGAAACGACAACCGGCGATATCGGCTACCTCTGCCGTGGCGTCGCGCGAATTTGCGTCCGCAATGACGACTTCCGCGAGCAGTCCTGTCGCTGCCCCGGGCACAAGCGCGGCCAACGTCGGCACCAAAGACCGCTCCGATTCGTAGGTCGAAATGATCGCGCTCAACATGGAACTGCAGCCCCGCGTGCCAGTTGGCACCATATCAGGTAGGGCGCGCCGTCCACCCTACGAGATCGAGCGGACCGCAGTCCAAATAAGGGGTAGTTGAAAAGTGTTCTTGTTATGTTCACATATCACCGATAGGGTGAAACCATGGCTCGATCAAACGCAGCCCAAAGACGCTCGCCGGTGAAGGAGCTGCCCTCCGCGCCGGCGGGCGCCTATGACGACGTCAGCGAACTCCTCGGCGTCGTTGTCGATCACGAGCGCAGGCGTGGCAGGGGCGCGCAGAGCAACGCATCTGGACGTTACGAGCCGCTGGCCCGGATCGCGTTCGATGATGGCTGGCGGACGCTGGACGAGCTTCCGCCTTTCAAGACGACGGTCACGGTCGACGCAACGCGAAAGATTATTACCCGCAATGAGTCGCCAGACATCGGCTTCGACCGATCGATCAATCCGTATCGCGGATGCGAGCATGGCTGCGTCTACTGCTTCGCGCGTCCGACGCACGCATACCTCGGATTGTCGCCCGGCCTCGATTTCGAATCCAAGCTGCTGGTGAAGCCTGAGGCTGCAACGCTATTGGAAAAGGAATTGTCGGCACCTGGATACGAGCCAAAGGTCATCGCGATAGGCACCAACACCGATCCATATCAGCCGATTGAGCGGCGCTACAAAGTCATGCGCCGGATACTCGAGGTGCTGGACCGCGCAGGGCACCCGGTCGGCATTGTCACGAAATCGGCGCTGGTGCTGCGCGATCTCGACATTCTGGCGCGCATGGCTGAGAGGAATTTGGCGAAGGTGGCGCTGTCGGTGACAACACTGGATGCGACACTCGCGCGCAAAATGGAGCCGCGCGCGGCGACGCCGATGCGCCGGCTGGAGACGTTGCGGCGTCTGACCCAGGCGGGCGTACCAACAACCGTTATGGTGGCGCCGGTCATTCCGGCACTCAACGACATGGAGATCGAGCGCATTCTCGATGCAGCCAAGACGGCAGGTGTGAAGGAAGCCGGCTACGTATTATTGCGGCTGCCGCTCGAAGTTCGGGATCTTTTCCGGGAATGGCTGATCGCGAATTATCCTGATCGCTACCGCCACGTATTCAAACTGGTGCGCGATATGCGCGGCGGCAAGGACTACGATTCGACCTGGGGAACCCGCATGAAGGGCACCGGGCCATATGCGTGGATGATAGGACGCCGCTTCGAAATGGCCTGCGAAAAGTTGGGGTTGAATGCGACGCGACGTTCGCTGACCACCGAGCATTTCCGAAAACCCGGACCGGCCGCTCAACAATTGAGCCTGCTCTAGGCGTCGGGCACGATCTCCACGCCATCCACATGTGAACGAGGCTTTGCATTGACTTGGCCTCACTTCCGCGCACTCATCGCGGCGATGGCCAAGAAGCCCAGCGAACGATTGCCGCTCAATGAACCGATTTTGCGCCCGACATTCCGGCGCGAACGCCGGGCGCTCAACAAGGGAGTTTATCCGGTTGCAGGGTGCGACGAGGCGGGAAGGGGTCCTCTCGCGGGACCAGTAGTCGCGGCGGCGGTTGTGCTTGATCCCGAACGCATTCCCCGTGGACTTAATGATTCCAAGAAGCTCGACGCAGAGGCGCGTGAAAAGCTCTACGCAAAAATCTGCGCGACCGCCCAGGTTGCGGTAGCGTTTGGCGCTGTCGATCGCATCGATCGCGACAACATACTGCGCGCATCCCTCTGGGCACTTGCCCGTGCGGTCAAGGCGCTGCCGGTGCGGCCAAAATTGGTGTTCGTCGACGGAAACCAGAAAATTGATTGTGGCTGCGATTGTGTGGCGGTCGTATCAGGTGATGCACTGCTCGTGTCGGTGGCCGCAGCGTCAATCGTTGCAAAAGTCACGCGCGACCGCCTTATGACCCAGTTGGGCCGTGCCTGCCCGGGCTACGGCTTCGAACGGCACATGGGATACAGCGTACCGGAGCATTTTGCGGCGTTGGCTCGCCTTGGGCCGACCATTCATCACCGGAAATCATTTGCGCCGGTAGCAGCCAAATTAGCGGCTTTAGGCGGCGCCTCGGATGAAACCATCGCCGAGTTGTTGCCTCTTTAGCGCGGCTTCTTTATTCCTGCCCGGTTACCATAATTTTCACCCTCGCGCGGGCCAATGCATTACGTCTCCCTGCTTGTTGAATTCCTGCGCGGGCGCCCGGCGGTGGTGTTCTGGACCGCTGCGCTGACGCAAGCCGCGCTTTGGACCCTCATACCCGCGATCTTTTACGGCGCTCCTCCCGGCGACGTGCCGCTGCTGCTCGCGGTTGGCCGCGAATTTGTGCTGGGCAGCTATCTCGGACCACCGCTGGCCTTTTGGCTAGGGGAGGTGGCTTTCAGGATAGCCGGCAGCTTCGGTCTGTATGCGTTGGCGCAGGCCTGCATTGTTCTGACCTATTGGGCGGTGTTCGTCCTCGGGCGCAGTATTGTCGGTACTCGGCACGCAATCCTCGCAATCCTGCTGATGGTCGGCATTACTGCCTTTGCGGTGCCCAGCCCGAATTTTGGTCCAGAGGTCCTTGCGGCTCCATTGTGGGCGCTGGGTCTGCTTTTCTACTGGCGCGCGGTCGGTGAGGGCAGGCGTGGTTATTGGTTTCTGCTTGCTCTCGATCTTGGCTTGCTCCTGCTTGCCAACTATGTCGGCCTCATCCTGCTCGTGCTCATGATCATTTTCACGGCCGCATCCGTCCGCGGACGAAATGCAGCGCAGCAACCCGAGCCGTGGATCGCCGTGCTGCTCCTGTGCATCGTCATCTTTCCGCACGTCATTTGGTTCAGGAGCGGTCGTTCGCTGATTGTGGAGGGCATCGATGAAAGCTTCACGGCAGCCGGGCGGCTGTCACCCGGTCTTTGGTTGATCTTCGCGCTCGTTCTCACGCATCTGGGACTCGCATTATTGGTCGCACTGACAAGCGGGTGGCCTCGCCATCCTCGAGAGCGCGCGCCCGAGATCGATCGTAGCCCCGTCGATCCGTTCGCTCGTACTTTTGTGTTCATCTTCGCCTTGGCGCCTGCACTGATGGCGGTCATGGTCGCATTCGCAAGCGGCCGACTTGGGCCGCTTGGCAGCATTGCGCCCCTTGTGGTGCTCTCCGGACTTGCGGTTATCGTCGGTGCCGGCGACAAGATTCTTCTTTACCGAGAACGGTTGGTCTCCACAGCCTGGCTTGGCCTGCTGGTGGTTCCGCCTGTGCTTGTCGCGCTTTCGATCGCGATTTTTCCCTGGGCGTTGGGTTCCGATCTCAAGATTGCACAACCAGCGAACGCCGAGGGTCGCTTCTACGCGGACATCTTTCAGCGTCGCACCGGCAAACCGCTTGCCTATTTGAGCGGTGATCCACGGGTTGCACCGCTTGTCGCGCTCGCCGCGCCCAGTCGACCGCACGTCTATTTCGCCTGGGCGCCGGAGCGAAGCCCGTGGGTGACTTTGGCTGACATGCGCGCGCAGGGCGGCATTTTGGTTTGGCCGGCTGCCGACAACAGCGGCAGCGCTCCAGAAACGCTGAAGGTTCAATTTCCGGAAATGGTACCTGAGGTGCCGCGCTCTTTTCCACGTGCGGTGCAGGGAATGTTGCCGCTGATCCGCATCGGATGGTCGATGCAGCGACCACAGTAGCTAGTGATAGCTTTCGCCCTCTCGTACTTTGCCGCGGAACAGCCAATAGATAAAAGCGACGTAGCCGAGAATGATCGGCAACAGCAGAAGCGTGCCAAGCAGCATAAAAATCTGGCTCGCTGGTGCCGCCGCGGTGTCCCAAACCGTGAGAGATGGTGGGACCAAATAGGGGAAGTTAGAAATTACCAGTCCGAGAAAGCCGAGAAGGAAAAGCGCCATCGTCGCCAGGAATGGCGGCACCTCGCGCCCGATTTCAATCCATCGCCATGCGAGGTAGGCCGTGAGTGCCGTAACCAGGGGCACCGGCCAAAGAAAATAAAAATTCGGCAAAGTGAACCACCGCTCTGCGATGCGTGGTTGGCTGAGTGGCGTCCATAAGCTCACCGCAGCCATGCACACGAGCACGGCCAGCAGCGCGACTTTTGCTTGGCCGCGGGCGCGTTGGGCCACCGGCCCTTCCGTTTTCATCGTGAGCCACGTAGCCCCGAGCAACGCGTAACCGGCAATCAGGGACAGTCCGCAAAGGAAGGCAAAAGGTGTCGCCCAGTCGAACGAACCGCCGCTAAAGGCGCCATCGCGCACAGCAACCCCCTGGATGAGCCCGCCAAGGATCACACCCTGACAAAAGCTCGCGAGCGTCGAGCCCACGTTGAAAGCAATATTCCAGCCTGTCTTGCTGTACGAAACGTGACGAAATTCAAATGCCACGCCGCGAAAAACCAACGCGAGAAGCATCACGATCACCGGCAGGTAGAACGCCGGCATGATGATCGAGTACGCCTTTGGAAATGCCACAAACAGACCAGCGCCACCGAGTATGAGCCAGGTCTCGTTGCCGTCCCAGTATGGAGCGATAGTGCGCGTCATCTGATCGCGCTCGCTCTCGGTGCGCGCGGTCGGGAAAAGTATGCCAATGCCCAAATCGAAGCCGTCAAGAAGTACGTACATGAATACGGCGGTACCGATCAGGGCAGCCCAGATCAGGGGGAGGTACCATTCCATGACGTCACGCCTTTCAACGTTGCATTGCCTCACGCCCGGCGTCTTGCGCCGCGGAAATCGGGCTCGGTGAAAACGGGACTGTCTCGGCCGCCGGCTTGTGCGGCCCCTGCACGATCAGGCGGTTGATGTAATAGATGCCAAACCAAAACACGATGCCGTAGGCCAGTACGAATAACGCCAACGTGCCCGCGATACTCGCGCTCGGCACGGGAGATGTGGCGTCTGCGGTGCGCAAAATACCTTGCACGATCCATGGCTGGCGCCCGCTTTCGGTTATGACCCAGCCTGCTATGACCGCGACAAAGCCCATCCACCAGCAGTGAGACATTATCCGCAAATACCAGCGTGTCTCGAACAGTGTTCCGCGCCACCAAAGGAAGGCGCCAAAAAGTGCGGCGCCAATCATGAAGAAGCCGATTGCAAGCATGATGCGGAAAGCGAAAAACACTGTCTTGACCGGAGGCCGATCGGATGCAGGTACGCTGTTGAGGCCAGGGAACAATCCGTTCATGCGATGGGTCAGAACCAGTGACGCTGCTTTGGGGATCGACAATTCGAAACGGTTCACTCCAGCCACTTCGTCGGGCCAGGCAAAGATGTGGAAATCACCTGGCTTGCTTCCGTCCCAATGCGCTTCCATGGCTGCGACTTTTATCGGCTGATGTTGCAGCGTGTTAAGTCCGTGCTGATCGCCGAGGAACAACTGCAGCGGAGCCAGGATTGCGGTAAGTCCGATTGCCATCCTGAGCATCGTCCGCCCCTCTTCGAGGTGGCGGCCTGCAACGATATAGCGTGCGCCAACCGCAAGCACGACGAAACCTGTCGTGAGGTACGCTGCATTGAGCATATGTGCGAAGCGGTACGGAAAACTCGGATTGAAGACGATGGCCAGCCAGTCTACTGGGTGCGCGATGCCGCCAATCATCTGGTGGCCGGTTGGCGTTTGCATCCAGCTGTTCGCCGATAAAATCCAGAAGGCCGATATCGCGGTGCCGACGGCAACAATCGCAGCCGAAAGAACATAAAGCCAAGGTGGCACGCGATTGAATCCGAACAGAAGCACGCCAAGGAACGTCGCTTCCAGAAAGAATGCGCTCAAGACTTCATAGCCAATCAAGGGCCCTACGACATTGCCAACTACCAGCGAGAAACGGCTCCAATTGGTGCCGAACTGGTATGACAGCACGATGCCGGACACGACGCCCATGGCGAAAGAGACCGCAAAAATTCTCGTCCAGAAACGCATGAGGTGCTGATACCGGTCGTTGCCGGTACGCAGCCACATCGCGCCGAGAGTCGCCAGGTACGCGGAGAGCCCGATCGTGAAGCTCGGAAAGATGATGTGAAAAACGATAGTGAAGGCGAATTGCAAACGGGCCAGCAGGACAGGATCAAAATCCATGACGAGCTCCGACCAAACGTCCTCGAGCAATTATAGTCACGACCGGCACAGCGTGGAAACCAAATGTGTTCCACGCATGCGATAAATCGAAGCGGCATTGCAAATTCAGAGTATCCACAGCGCTCACATCAGTTCTGACGAGGGACTTCAGCCGAGTTAGGCTTGTAAACCGCACTCCGCGATGGGAACGATATGCCCAGGCAGCCAAAGCGCGCTCAGGTGGGCCGGAAGACCAGAGCGCCAGCCTCAGCATTGCTGGATCGATATTTCGGGCTTTCCGAGCAAGGGACGGATGTCCGCACGGAATTCATAGCCGGCGTCACCACGTTTCTGACGATGGTTTACATCGTTTTCGTCAATCCCATCATTCTCGGCAAGACCGGAATGGATCAGGGAGCGGTTTTTGTTGCGACGTGTCTCGCAGCCGCAGTCAGCACTTTGGTCATGGCATTTTATGCCAATTATCCGATCGCTCTCGCGCCGGGCATGGGTATCAATGCTTTCTTCGCTTTCACCGTTGTGCTGACCTACAATTATACGTGGCAGCAAGCGCTCGCCGCGGTGTTCTGCTCCGGCGTTTTGTTCTTTCTGATTTCTGTATTTCCGATACGACAATACGTCATCGATGCCATTCCGCAGAACCTGAAGCTCGCAGTTTCTGCTGGCGTAGGTTTGTTTCTGGGGATTATCGCGCTCGAAGAAGCAAAGGTAATCGTTGACCACCCCGCCACTCTTGTAACGCTTGGCGATCTGACCAAGCCGGTACCCGCCCTGATGCTGCTCGGCTTTGTGTTGATAGCCGGGCTCAACTACCGGCGCGTGTTGGGCGGCACGTTGATCGGGATCCTCGTCGTCACTGCGATCGGACTGCCTTTTGGTCTTTCACAGTTCAACGGCATCGTTTCGGTGCCGCCGTCGATGGCGCCGACATTTTTACAGCTCGATTTTTCTCGCGTCAGCGAGCTCACATTCCTGATCGTGGTGTTCTCGATTCTGTTCGTGGACGTATTTGACAATGCGGGGACGCTGATCGGGGTCACTCACCGCACCGGGCTGATGAAGAACGGCAAGCTTGCGCGTATGAAACAGGCGCTGATCTCCGACAGTTTCGCGGCCATGTTTGGCGCATTGATCGGCACGTCGACGACTACTAGTTACATAGAAAGCGCAGCAGGCGTTTCGGCAGGCGGTCGCACCGGACTGACCGCTGCATTTGTCGGACTATTCTTTCTATTGGCGCTGTTTTTTGCGCCGCTCGCGGGGATGGTGCCTGCCTATGCCTCGGCGGCGGCCTTGCTCTATGTTGCTTGCGTGATGGCGCGCGGTCTCGCAGAGATAGATTGGGAGGACGTGACCGAATATGCGCCCGCTGTCATCACAGCAATCACAATGCCGCTGACCTATTCGATCGCGACCGGCATCGGCTTGGGCTTTGTCACCTACGCCCTCGTTAAAATTATTTCGGGCAAGATGCGGGAGGCCTCGCCGGCGGTGATTGTCCTCGCGATTCTGTTTGCAGCCAAATTTTCCGTTACGGGGTGAACGTGACCTCAACCTGGCAGCTGTGGGCGGTTCTGTCGGCAATTTTCGCCGCCTTCACTGCGATATTTGCCAAGGTCGGGGTGGAAAACGTCAATGCCGACTTTGCCACCTTCATTCGTACTGTTGTGATTTTGGTGACGCTCGCCTTCATCCTCTTGGCCACCGGACAATTTCAGTCACCTGGCGCAATCTCTTCCCGCAGTTATTTGTTTCTTTTGCTATCGGGGCTGGCAACCGGTGCGTCGTGGGTTTGCTATTTCCGTGCTCTGAAGATAGGCGAGGCCGCCAAGGTCGCGCCCATCGACAAGCTCTCTGTAGTGTTGGTGGCACTATTCGGCGTTGTGTTTTTAGGAGAGCGCCTGACCGCGCCGAATTGGCTTGGAGTGGCGCTGATCGCTGTCGGCGCAATTCTGGTCGCCTATCGGTGATCAAGCGCCTTTTTGATCGCCAGGAAATCGCGCCACGCAAACCGCTTTTGCAAAGGGCTGCGTAGCAGGAAAGCCGGATGGAACGTCGGCATGGCGCGGATTTCGCGCTTGCCTGTCTCAAAGGCGAACCACCGCCCCCGTGTTTTGGTGATGCCTTCCTTGATACCAAGAAGTGTCTGCGCGGACGGGCCGCCGAGGCAAACCAGAATGTCGGGGTCGGCAAGCTCGATCTGCCGGGAGATGAAGGGGAGACAGATCTGTGATTCCTGCGGGGTCGGCGTGCGATTGCCTGGCGGGCGCCAAGGCACGATGTTGGCGATATATACAGAGGCCCGGTCCAACCCGATTGCGGCCAGCATGCGGTCAAGCAACTTGCCGGATCTGCCGACGAAGGGGAGACCTTCGATGTCTTCGTCTCGACCGGGAGCTTCGCCGACAAGCATCAGCCGTGCTTCAGGGTTGCCATCGGCGAACACAAGTTGGCTCGCCGTTGATTTCAGTGCGCAGCCTTCAAAGTTAGCGAGGATGGAACGCAATTCGTCGAGCGTCTTTGCGTTTTTTGCCGCCGAACGCGCCTGCATGACGGCTTCATCAGGGGCGGGCGGCGCAGCGAGTGTGGCCCGACCTCCCGAGTCCAAGTCGGTTGATGGCGTCACCGGTCGCACGGCGCGAGCGACAGGCGCGGCCGGCTCTGTCGAGGCAAAGCGATCGACCGGGCTTTCTCCAAGAAGGGCATCTACGCCCGTCTCGGCATAGAAATCGAGAAGGTCGCGTGCCGGAGTGTCTCGAGAGGGGATCACTTATTCATCCTAGCATGGGGTGAGCCCGATTGCCGCCCTCTGTGCAAAAGTGGACAATTGGCCAAGGAGAGATTCATGGCCGAGCTACCAGCCCGCGAGACGATGGAATTCGATGTGGTGGTTGTTGGAGCCGGGCCCGCGGGGCTTGCGGCCGCGATCCGCCTCAAACAGATCAATCAGGATGTTTCCGTGGTTGTGGTGGAGAAAGGTTCCGAGGTCGGCGCGCATATCCTCTCCGGAGCCGTAGTCGACCCGGTTGGCCTCGATCGCTTGTTGCCGGACTGGCGCTCCGAAGACACTCCAATCAAGACGTCCGTCACAGACGATCGTTTCTACTATCTTTCGGCAACCGGAGCGATCCGGCTGCCGAATTTCATGATGCCGCCGTTGATGAACAATCACGGCAACTACATCGTCTCACTTGGCAACGTCTGCCGTTGGCTGGCGACAAAGGCGGAAGCGCTCGGGGTTGAAATCTATCCAGGGTTTGCCGCCACCGAAGTTCTCTTTGACGGAAACGGCGCAGTTGCAGGTATCGCTACCGGCGACATGGGCGTCGGCAAGAACGGTGAACCCAAGGACAATTTCACCCGTGGAATGGAACTGCGCGCGAAATACACGCTGTTCGCGGAAGGAGCGCGAGGCAATCTCGGCAAGCAATTGATCGCGAAGTTTGGGCTTGCCAACGACCGCGCGCCGCAGAAATTTGCACTCGGCTTGAAAGAGCTTTGGCAGGTCGCACCGGAGAAACACCGCAAGGGCTTGGTTCAACATACCTTCGGATGGCCGCTCGACAATTCAACCGGCGGCGGGTCATTTCTCTATCATCTCGACGATAATCTGGTGTCGGTCGGGTTTGTTCTCTATCTGAACTATTCAAATCCGTATCTTTCGCCCTTCGAGGAGTTCCAGCGCTTCAAAACGCATCCGCTCGTGCGCGATACTTTCGCTGGTGGCAAGAGGCTCGCCTACGGCGCACGCGCTCTGACCGAAGGTGGCTATCAGTCGGTGCCGAAACTCGCATTTCCTGGCGGCGCACTGATCGGCTGTGATGCGGGCTTTATGAACGTGCCGCGCATCAAGGGCAGCCACAACGCCGTTCTGTCTGGAATGATGGCCGCGGAATCCGCCGCGGGTGCACTCTCTTCGGGCCGCAGTCACGATGAGTTGTCGGACTATGATGCAGGTTGGCGCAATTCGGCGATCGGAAAAGATCTCTGGAAAGTGCGCAATGCCAAGCCGCTGTGGTCGAAATTCGGAACGCTCGTGGGCATAACGCTTGGCGGACTTGATATGTGGACAAATACGCTCGGCTTCTCGCTGTTCGGCACGCTCCGGCACGATACGCCCGACTATGCCTCTCTAAAGCCAGCGTCGGAATACACGCCGGTATCTTACCCCAAACCCGACGGCAAGCTTACGTTCGACCGTCTTTCGTCGGTATTTCTTTCCAATACCAATCACGAGGAAGATCAGCCGGTTCACCTCAAGGTTGGAGATTTGGCCCTGCAGAAAAAATCTGAGCATGATGTCTTTGCAGGACCCTCGGCGCGATACTGCCCCGCGGGAGTTTATGAATGGATAGAAGAGGCGGGCACTGCAAAGTTCGTGATCAACGCCCAAAATTGTGTCCACTGCAAAACCTGCGACATCAAAGACCCTAACCAGAACATAACCTGGGTTCCACCTGAGGGCGGTGGGGGGCCCAACTATCCGAATATGTGAATTTCGGGTCGAGCTGGTCACGATACCGCCACACCCGCCCCATCAAGCTGGCTGTGGTCGCGCCGCGCGGGACAGTTCTTGCGGGGGCGGCGCAAAAAGGCCATTCTCGGCGTAACATTCTGTGGTTCGCGTGCGAATCCGCCGCAACCGCTTCATTGGAGCACTGCCCGTGACCCTTTCGAGCTTCGGCCGCTGCGTTGCCGGCAGCGCGCTGGCCGCCTTTCTGGCGGCAGCAACCACGCCTCTTGCCGCGCAGCAGACGAGTGCCTTGCAATCCAGCGCCATCAGCGCATCGGGCAGCTACCTCGCTGCGCGCCATGCCGGCCAGCAGCGCGACGCCGCTGCCGCCGCCGGCTATTACCGGGCCGCGCTCAAGCGTGATCCAAACAATGGTGAATTGCTTGACCGTGCTTTCCTCGCATTCCTGGTTGATGGTGATGTCGATGAGGCGGTGAAGTTTGCCGAACGCGTGGCGCAGGCCGACAAGAATGACCGTGTTGCCCGCCTGGTGCTTGGAGTGAATTCGCTCAAGCGCAAGCAATATGCGTCTGCGCGGCGTGACCTCGCTCAATCGATCCGGGGGCCGATTACCGATCTGACTGCGACCCTGCTTTCCGCGTGGAGCAGCCTTGGCGCCAACGACAGCAAGGGCGCGATCACGGCGATCGACCATCTCGCCGGGCCGGAATGGTATGCGATTTTCAAGGACCTTCATGCCGGCCTGATCTACGACGTAGCCGGCAATCAGAAGGAAGCTGGCAAACGTCTTGAGCGTGCCTACAAGCTAGACGCTACGGCTCTGCGCGTCGTGCAGGCTTATGGCAGCTGGGTTTCGCGTAACCGCTCCCCCAAAGAGGCGATGACGGTTTTCGAGACGTTCGACAAAACGCTGCCTCGCCACCCGCTCGTGGTTGAGGCGATGGACAAGCTCAAGGCAGGCGAGAAACTGCCGCCGCTGGTTGCCAACGTTCAGGCCGGCGCCGCTGAAGCACTTTATGGTCTAGGCGCATCCCTCGGCCGGCGAGGCGGAGAGGACCTGGGATTGGTCTATCTGCAGCTGTCGCTGTTCCTCAGTCCCAATCATCCGCTTGCGTTGCTGTCGCTCGCCGATCTCTATGAAGCTCTCAAGAAGCCCGAGCTTGCGATCAAGATCTACGATCGCGTGCCGTCGAGTTCGCCCTTGCACCGCAACGCGGCCATTCAGATGGCGGCCAACCTCGACAGCCTTGATCGCGCTGATGAGGCGCAGAAGCATCTGGAAGCGTTGATCAAGCAGAATCCGGAGGATCTCGAAGCGATTATGGCACTCGGCAACGTGCTGCGCGGGCACAAGAAGTTTGCCGAATGCGCCAACGTTTATTCGAAAGGTGTATCCGCGATACAAAAGCCCGAAAAGGCGAACTGGGTCGTCTATTATTTCCGCGGCATTTGCTACGAGCGCTCGAAGCAGTGGGCGAAGGCCGAAGCCGATCTTACGAAGGCGCTCGAGTTATTCCCCGACCAGCCACACGTCCTCAACTACCTCGGTTATTCATGGATCGACCAGGGTATCAAGCTGGACGAGGGCATGGAGATGATCAAGAAGGCTGTCCAGCAGCGTCCTGATGACGGCTACATTGTGGACTCGCTCGGCTGGGCTTATTTCCGACTTGGCAACTACGAGGAAGCGACCAAACAGCTGGAGCGTGCGATCGAGCTCAAGCCTGAAGACCCGACGATCAACGATCATCTCGGCGATGCGTATTGGCGGGTGGGCCGCGTGCTCGAAGCCAGATTCCAATGGGCTCATGCGCGTGATCTCAAGCCGGATGCGGAAGAGCTTCCCAAAATTGAGGAAAAGCTCAAGGAAGGTCTTCCCGACGAGACATCGTCACAAGCCAAAGCAGGCAAAAAGAGCGGTGACGGCGGCTGAGGCCGTTGCTTAAGCGATAGGTTTTTCGTGTGAGCGCGACGCTGCTCGAAAAGGCTCCTGCAAAAATCAATCTGACGTTGCGGGTTCTCGGCCGCCGTGCCGACGGCTACCACGAGATCGAAAGCTTGGTTGCGTTCGCCGATTTTGGCGACGTGCTGACATTGCGGACTGACGCCGCAGAAGGACTCGAAATCACGGGCCCTTTTGGCGGGAAGAGCGGGCCGATCGGCGAAAATCTGGTTCTCAAGGCTGTCGCCGCCGGACGCGAGCGCGTTGCTGGCCTAAAGGCCGGTCATTTTCTGCTTGAGAAGAACATTCCCGTCGCGGCAGGTCTCGGCGGCGGCTCGGCCGATGCTGCCGCAGCCCTACGGCTTGTTGCTCGCGTCAACGCTGTTGCTTTAGACGACCCCAGACTTATGTCGGCGGCCCGCGCAACAGGCGCCGACGTGCCCGTCTGTCTTCATCCGCACGCGCGGATCATGCGAGGTATCGGCGAGCGGTTATCCGCGCCGACCGATTTGCCGCCACTGTCGGCGCTGCTGGTCAATCCACTGGTGCCGTTGGCCACACGAGACGTCTTCGGCAAGTTTTCTGGCGGGCGAGGTGGTGATAGTCACGCCGATGCCGTGCCGAAGGAATTCAGCCGTCTGATCGACTTTCTGAAGCAGCACGACAACGATCTCACGGATGCGGCCTGTGCATGCGCTCCTGGCGTTGGTGAGATTTTAGAAACCTTGCGCGCCTTACCGGGTGCCAGACTTGTCCGTATGTCGGGGTCGGGGCCAACATGTTTCGCGCTGTTTGCCACGCCAAGCGAAGGGATAACGGCCGCGCAAAAACTCGGGGCTGGGCGGCCGGACTGGTGGGTCCAGTCCGCCGTGATCAGCTAGCGTCAGGTGCGCCTCAATGGGCGCGCCCGATGCAAAATGCGACCGCCTCTTCCAGTGCCGACTTGATCTCGGACGCTGGCACCAACGCCAACGCATCAGTGGCAATCGCGCCATAGTGGCGGGCGCGGCCGACGGTGTCCTCGATCGAATGGTGTTTCGCCATCAACGAGATGGCTTGGTCGAGGTCGCCGTTGCGGATTTCCCCTTCGCCCAATGTGCGGTTCCAGAACGCGCGCTCACTTTCGGTGCCCCGTCGGAAGGACAGAACCACGGGAAGCGTGATTTTCCCTTCGCGGAAATCGTCGCCGACGTTCTTGCCGAGTTTCGCGGATTTGCCACCATAGTCCAGGGCGTCGTCGATCAATTGAAAGGCAATTCCGAGATTCATTCCGAACGATCGGCAGGCAGCCAATTCAGCCTTCTCTTTTGCCGCGAGGGCGGGGCCTACTTCACACGCGGCGGCAAATAACTCTGCGGTCTTGGCGCGGATGACAGAAAGATATTCGTCTTCGTTGGTGGCCGTATTCTTGGCGGTGCCAAGTTGCATGACTTCACCTTCCGCGATCACCGCAGCCGCGGACGATAAAATATCGAGTGCGTGCAGATTTCCGACCTCGACCATCATCTTGAACGCTTGGCCGAGAAGAAAATCTCCGACGAGCACGCTCGCCTCATTGCCCCAAAGCATGCGCGCAGCGACTTTGCCGCGGCGTAGATCGCTTTCGTCGACCACGTCATCGTGCAAGAGAGTGGCCGTGTGCATAAATTCGACTGCGGCGGCGAGTTTGATATGGCCATCGCCCGAGTAGCCGCTGAGTCTTGCCATCGCCAGAGTGAGCATCGGTCGAAGCCGCTTGCCGCCAGACGAAATCAGATGGTTGGCGACTTCTGGGATCATCGCGACGTCAGATCCGGTACGAGCTAAAATCGTCGTATTGACGCGCTCCATATCCGGAGCCACCAGTTCGGACAACCGGTTGAGCGAAGCCGGGTTTGGACTTTCAAATGGAAGAACGACGGCCATTTCATCTCCAGCACTTAGAAAGCGCGAGCATAGGAATGCTATGCTACAGCGGCAAGTCCATTAGATTGTCGTATCAAGTCAATTTGACGCGGACATTGTTTGGTGGGCTCAATGGCCAAGCTGACAACTGGCCCAACGCAGACTCAAGTCCATGCGCGAACTCATCCGTACCAATGACGCTGTCCTGGTTTCGGCAGTAGTAGCTCTGCTTGAGAGCGCGGGTTTTCGGCCGCTGGTATTCGATCAGAACATGAGTGTTTTGGAGGGGTCGCTAGGCGTCTTGCCGCGGCGCGTTTTGGTGGCCGATGAGTACGAGTTACGGGCGCGGCGGCTGTTGGAAGATGCAGGCCTCGGCCATGAGCTGCGCCCTGATGGAAACTGAGATCGAAACCACTGAAGATGCTGTCCTCGGGGGCAGGCTACGTTTGCGACAGCCTGTGCGTGGCCATCGAGTCGGTCATGATGCAATTTTGCTGGCTGCGGCAACGGGAGCTCGCGGCGGTGAGCATGCAATCGACTTGGGAGCCGGTGTTGGCGCAGCGGGTCTCGCTCTCGCCGCGCGCGTGGTTGACCTGAAAGTCACGCTCGTCGAGGTCGATCCGGTACTCTGCTCGCTCGCAGCATACAATGCGCGGCTGAATCGTCTTGACAGCCGAGTGAAAGCGCTCGCGGTTGACCTGGAAAACGTAAACGCGCTCGAGCGCGGTGGGCTGTCTCGCGACAGCGCAGATCGTGTCTTGATGAACCCGCCCTTTCACGACGCGCGTCGCCAGAATGTTTCGCCTGATCCTCGTCGTCGTCTTGCTTATGTCGGCGCGCCTGGGCTCCTCGGGCGCTGGGTCACGACCGCCGCATGGCTTTTGAAAGCGCGCGGTGTCCTGACCCTCATCTGGCGGGCGGACGCATTGGACGAAGTACTCGAAGAACTCGGGATGTCATTTGGAGACATAGCCGTGCTCCCGGTGCTTCCGCGCGTCGAAGCACCGGCTATCCGCGTGCTGGTGCGCGCGGTCAAGGGCGCTGGCGGAACTCGAACGGACTATCCGGCCCTCGCGCTCAACGACGAGAGCGGCCAGCCGACGGCAGCTGTCGAGGCCGTGCTACGCGAAGCAAAGACGCTCAATATCGCGGACGCCTAAAGCAGGTTTGCCTAAACCTTGCGCCGTTTGGGCACAAATTCACGCCATTGCCGGTCCGCCAGCTGGCGCCGCACGCGGTCCAGATTCACGTCGCTCAAGCGCGAAAGTCCAATAACGCTACCGATCAACATGAACAGGAGTGTGATCTTGGGATCCATCGATCCGCCTCTTCAAATGCGCCGGCGCCCACTACGTTGCAAAAAGCATTCCAAAGTTAAAAAACAGGCAACGCCTGATCATTTCCGGGCAAATCGCCCATATTTTAGTGAGAAAGGCGAAGCTGGAGTTCCAACAGGGCGCGTGATAACGCCCCGACCTTTGACTTGAGGGCCGGTGCCTGCCTATTTGAGTGCGATGGCCAGCGAGAACAATCCGGAACCCTCTTTCGGCAAGCGCCTAATCGATTTTTCCGCCCAGTTGGTGCCGCGGCGCTTCCGCACCGACGTACCCGTCGTGCCGGTGGTACGCCTTGCGGGAGTCATCGGCGTGGTGACTCCTTTGCGACCCGGTTTGTTGCTCTCTTCGATCGCAAAGTCGCTCGAGCGCGCATTTTCTACGCCGCGCGCACGCGCGGTGGCTTTGGTCATCAACTCGCCAGGGGGCTCTCCGTCGCAATCACACCTGATCTTTCGACGCATCCGACAACTGGCCGACGAAAAAAAATTACCGGTGTTGGCCTTCGTCGAGGATATCGGCGCGTCGGGAGGTTACATGTTGGCCTGCGCCGCCGACGAAATCGTGTGCAATGAATTTTCGATTGTCGGGTCAATCGGTGTTGTTGGCGCCTCGTTCGGATTCACCGAGCTCATGAACAAGGTCGGAATTGAGCGGCGGCTGTACACATCAGGAGATCGGAAAGCGATGCTCGATCCATTCCTGCCGGAGAAGCCGGAGGACGTGAAGCGCATCAAGGCGATCCAGCAGGAGATTCACGAGAACTTCATTGCGCTTGTTAAGGAGCGGCGCAGTTCGAAATTGAAGGGCACCGACAAAAATCTGTTCTCAGGCGAGTTCTGGCTTGCACAGAAGGCGATTGAGCTCGGATTGGCAGATCGTGTCGGCGATTTGCGTTCGACGCTGCGCGATCGATTTGGTGAGAAGGTCCACACACCGCTCATCTCGGCTGAACGTTCCCTGTTCGGCCGTAGATTACCGGGCGTTAATTTGGCGGATGCTTTCGTTCAAAAACCGGGTCTTGCTGATGATTTTATTTCGGCGCTGGAGATTCGCGCTTTTTGGTCGCGGTACGGGCTCTAGTTCGACCTAATTCGCTTTTTTGGCGTAGGTTCCGGCGGCAAATATGGGCGACTCTGTGCCGCTGGCCGGCCACTTGCGCTAATCCCAATTCGCCCCGAAAATGCCGCCTTCGCAACCGACCCTTTATCGGTTGATATTCGATCGGAGCTGCTCATGCCGACGTTCTTGCTCTCGCCGCTGGTGAAATGGTCGCTCGTCGCTTTGGGCGGCGCCATGATCGTGCACTGGGCGGTCAAGGAAGCGCGCCGCATCAATGAAGAACTCGAGGGGGCAAGGCGCGTGAAAGCCAAAATAACGGACGCCGAGAATCGTCCAACGCTTCGCCGCGATCCGACGACCGGCGAGTATCGCCTTTAAGACTAGCGACTGAGTTTGACTGATCGGGCCGGTTTAACGGTCGGCGACGCCTTTATGGCCGCCGATCATAGCCCCGAAGAACAGCAGGATCAGTACCCAACCAATCAGCTGAAAAGAGAGCATCGATATATCCCCAACCCGCGACACACTTTTCTTCTTGATCAGTCGCGTGGGATATCAGCGGCGGTTCAACAGCGCGTAAATGGACCGCGACTTGACCCACTATGGGGCCACCTCTAGGGTCGAATCTATTCCTGTGCTTAAGAATCAGTATCCATCCGATGGCTGAAGCCAGACTTCTCGCCAGCGACGGCGCACATCAAGGCACCCTGGACCCGACGCGGTCATTCCAGGGCCTAATCCTCGCCTTGCAGCAGTACTGGGCGAATTGGGGCTGCGTCATCTTGCAACCTTACGACATGGAAGTAGGAGCGGGGACGTTCCACCCTGCGACTACCCTGCGGGCGCTTGGGCCGAAGCCGTGGAATGCTGCCTATGTGCAGCCTTCGCGCCGTCCGAAGGACGGCCGTTATGGCGAGAACCCGAACCGGTTGCAGCACTATTACCAGTTTCAGGTGATCCTGAAGCCGTCGCCTCCCGACATTCAGGATTTGTACCTCACTTCACTGAAGACGATCGGCATTGATCCGAAGATTCACGACATTCGGTTTGTGGAAGACGACTGGGAAAGTCCCACATTGGGTGCGTGGGGACTCGGTTGGGAATGCTGGTGCGATGGCATGGAAGTTTCGCAGTTCACTTATTTTCAGCAGGTCGCGGGATTTGAATGTTCGCCTGTCGCCGGCGAACTCACCTACGGGCTTGAGCGGCTCGCAATGTACGTTCAGGGCGTCGACAACGTCTTTGCGCTCAATTTCAACGGGCGCACCGACGACAAGAAGGTCACGTATGGCGACGTTTTCCTGCAGGCGGAGCAAGAATATTCACGCCACAATTTTGAGATCGCCGACACCGCGATGCTATTCGAGCAGTTCAAGATGGCCGAGGCCGCCTGCAAGAAGTATCTCGCGGCCGGGTGGGCTGACGGTAAGAAGCAACGTCATCTCATGGCGCTTCCCGCCTACGACCAATGCATCAAGGCAAGCCATGTATTCAATCTTCTCGACGCGCGCGGCGTAATCTCAGTCACCGAACGCCAAAGCTACATTTTGCGCGTGCGTGAGTTGGCAAAAGCATGCGGTGAGGCCTGGCTCGCTACAGAAGGCGGCGGAGCCTAAGACGAGCCACTTGCGGTCTGCGACGGCAGCCAAAAGAGTTGGTATCCTGGGAGCGTGACCGAATCACTTGGCGCGGGGGCCCAAGGAACATGTTGCTCTGGGTCATTTTGATCGTCGCAGCGGCGGTCGCACTTTACGCAGTAATCATTTTCAACAGCCTGGTTCGAACGCGCCAGATGGCCAATGAGGCCTGGAGCGGGATCGACGTTCAGCTCAAACGACGCTCCGAACTCGTCCCCAATCTGGTCGAGACGGTCAAAGGTTACGCCGGGCACGAGCGTTCAGTGCTTGAAGAAGTAACGAGGTTACGCGGTGCGGCGCGCGCGTTGCCGGAGAATGATGTGGCGAGCCGGGCCCAGGCCGAAACGGCCTTATCGCTAGCACTAGGCAAGCTTGTCGCGCTCGCTGAAAACTATCCCGATCTCAAGGCGAGCCAAAACTTTCTTGATCTTCAACAGCAATTGAGCCAACTCGAGACCGAACTTCAGATGGCGCGCCGCTATTACAATGGGACGGTGCGCAATCAGAATGTGCTGGTGCAGTCATTCCCGAGCAATCTCATCGCCAATTTGTTCGACTTCTCGCAACGCCAATATTTTGAAGTCGCTGACGAAGCCGATCGGGCGACGCCCGCTGTCAACTTACAGCTGCCTCCTGCGAGATGACTGGCCAGCTGGCACCTCGCTTGCGCCGCGCGCTCGGGGGAGCCGCCGTGGTCTTGTTTGCAGCCGGGCTGTGGCCCGGGGGAGCCGCCTACACGCTTGCAGCGGAAGTCATCCAGTCGTTCGATTCTGACGTCCGTCTCGCCAAGGATGGTGAGTTGACGGTCACCGAAACGGTCCGCGTGCAAGCTGAGGGCCGCGATATCAGGCACGGCATCTATCGAGACTTTCCGGTGACTTTCAAGGATGCGAATGGTGTCATCCGCGAAGTCGATTTCAGTCTGATCGGCGTCGAACGCGACGGCAAACCGGAGAGATATTCCACGCGTCGTGAACACGGGATTATTCGCATCTATGCCGGCGACAAGGATACGATCGTATCGCGCGGCGACCACACCTATGTCTTTCGTTACAAAACGGGGCGGCAGGTGCGCTGGTTTGACGGCAGGCCGGAGTTGAACTGGAACGTCACCGGCAATTTCTGGCGTTTTCCGATTCTGGCGGCGAGTTATCGCCTGCAGTTTGTTGCAGGCGGCGAACCGCCGCGTTGGACTGCATTTACGGGCCGTCTGGGTGAGCGAGGCAAGGATTGGAGAGGCAGCCTCGGTGCGCTCGGTACTCTCAGTGTCGAAACTACGGGGCGTTTAGCGCCGGGCGAAGGGTTGACGGTCGTCGCCGAAATCCCCGCAGAAGCGATAGATGCGCCAAGCCCAAAGGCGTTGCTTTGGTATAAAGTCTTCGACAATCGCCGATGGGTCTTCGGCGGTACAGGCCTTGTCCTTGTGCTCGGCTACTATCTCGCCGCCTGGCGCGCCGTTGGCCGCGACCCGAAGGGCGGCGCGATCATCCCACTGTTTCAGCCACCGGCGGGGATCTCGCCAGCGCTCGCCAACTACATCCGCGATTGGGGCTTCGGCCGGGAGAAATGGCGGGCGTTCACGGCGGCTGCATTGGCGCTCGCCGTGCGAGGGCTTCTCCGTTTCGACGATCGCAGCGGCACGCTGACGCTCAAAGCGACTGGCAAGAATCCTTCGGGAACGCTTCCGTCGGGCGAGGACACGATCCTAAACTGGGTGAAGGGCCAGGGCGGTGTCGCGACGATCAGTGATGCCCACAGCTACTCCGTGGCGAAGGTTGGCGAGAACTTCACAAAGAGTATCGAAGCAGAAAACCGCGATCGTTTCTTTCACCGGAATATCGGTTATGTGATCGCCGGCGGGGCGATGACAGTTGCGATTGTTGTTGGAGTAATCACGTTCGGCGGTTTGCAGGAGAAGGATCTTTCCATCCTGGCCGGGCTTGGCTTTGCCGGCTTTTTCGCCGGGATAGTTGCGATGCAGATCCTTCCCGTTTTTTTCAGTGCCAACTTTCACTCTCTGTTTCGCACTATGATTTCGTTGGCTTTTTTTGCTGTATTCATTTCGATCGGGGCTTCGATGCTGCAGAGCTTGTTTCCCCAAGGCGTAGGCGACTCTCTTTCGCTCCTGTGGTCATACATTGAGAACTATCCGTTTGCCTTTGTACTGGTCACCGCTTTCACCACGGTGAATGGTCTGTTCCTCTACCTGATGCGCGCACCGACGGCGCTGGGTCGTCCGATCATGGACCAGCTCGCAGGATTCCGACTTTATCTTGAGACGGCCGAGTCCGACCGCCTCAACCTGACCGCGCCCGAAATCACCGCGGATCGGTTTGAGGACTTGCTGCCTTATGCAGTCGCGCTTGATGTCGAAAAGCCCTGGTCCGACGCATTCGCCGCGGCTGTGCGCCGCGCACATCCGGATGATGCCGATCCGATGAGCAGTTATCAGCCAAGGTGGAGCACAGGTGGGTGGTCCGGCAGCAATTTCAGCAATGCCGTTTCCTCTTCAGTAGCAAGCATGAGCGAGGCTTTTGCGAGCGCGGAGCCAGCCTCGTCCGGTTCCTCGGGCTTTTCCGGTGGCGGCGGCTCTGGCGGCGGCGGGGGAGGTGGAGGCGGTGGGGGCTGGTAAAGGTCGAGCGCAAAGGTGACAGCCGCGGGCTCCCTTGCTAGGCAGGCGCGCGACGCAACATTCAAGTTTCGGCCCAATGCCCGACCTTCTGCTCGAATTCCTGTCCGAGGAAATCCCTGCGCGCATGCAGGCGCGCGCGGTCGAGGACCTGCAAAAAATGGTCACTGACCGGCTGATAGCAGCCGGACTTGCCTATGAGGGTGCCAAGGGCTTTGCGACGCCACGCCGGCTTGCATTGTCGGTGCACGGGGTACCCGCGCGCCAACCTGACATCAAAGAAGAAAAGAAGGGGCCGCGGGTCGGCGCGCCCGAGAACGCCATTGCCGGGTTTCTCAAGGCGTCGGGTCTCCAGTCGATCAAGCAGGCAAAAGTTCAACCGGACAAGAAGGGCGATTTCTACGTTGCGGTGATCGATAAGCCGGGAAGGCCGACGCTTGACGTGATCGCCGAAATGATTCCCGAGGTGGTGCGCAACTTTCCATGGCCGAAGTCCATGCGCTGGGGCTCTGGCCGGCTTAGCTGGGTGCGCCCGCTGCATTCGATCGTCGCGACCTTCGGACCGGAAACCGAAGAGCCGGTGGTCGTTCCGTTTGATATCGACGGCATAAAGGGCGGCGACGAAACGCGCGGTCATCGCTTCATGGCGCCGGGCCCGATCAAGGTGCGTCGCTTCGAGGACTATGTTGCAAAGCTCGAAAAGGCCAAGGTGGTTCTCGACCCGGCGCGGCGCGCTGACGTGATCCTTGCCGACGCCAAGAACCTTGCGTTCGCGCAGGGCTATGAGCTGGTGGAAGACGAGGGATTGCTGGCCGAGGTCGCCGGTCTGGTCGAATGGCCGGTAACCCTGACGGGGACATTCGACAAAAGTTTTCTGTCGATCCCGGATGAAGTCATCCGCGCCACCATCCGCAATAACCAGAAATGCTTCGTGTTGCGAGATCCGCAGACCGCCAAGCTCGCAAACAAATTCATTCTGGTGGCCAATGAAGAGGCTGCCGATGGCGGCAAAGCGATTGTCGCGGGCAATGAGCGCGTCATCCGCGCGCGGCTTTCCGACGCCAAATTCTTCTACGAGACCGATCTGAAGACGCGTCTCGAAGATCGGCTCCCGAAGTTTGGACACATCATATTTCACGAAAAACTTGGTACGCAGGCTGAGCGGATTGCTCGCATCAGGACTCTCGCCGGCTGGATTGCGCCGCAAGTAGACGCCGATGTCGCAAAGGCCGAGCGCGCCGCGGACCTGTGCAAAGCCGATCTTTTGACCGACGTGGTCGGCGAGTTTCCGGAATTGCAGGGGCTGATGGGCCGCTACTATGCCGAGGCGCAAAATGAAGACGAAGCGGTCGCCCACGCATGTGAAGACCACTACAAGCCGAAAGGCCCAGACGACCTCGTGCCCGCTGAGCCGGTTTCGGTGGCTGTTGCGCTCGCGGACAAGATCGACACGCTGACAGGGTTTTGGGCCATCGACGAGAAGCCAACGGGGTCGAAAGACCCGTACGCGTTGCGACGCGCGGCCTTGGGTGTGATCAGAATCGTCTTGGACAATCAATTGCCGATTAGCTTGCGTTCAACTGTCGAAGAACACGCAAAACGATATTTTCCGAAGCTGACGGATAACGAGGGTCGATTCAAAGTTGATGATCTGATGTCGTTTTTTGAAGATCGCCTGGTCGTCCAGCTGCGCGAACAAAAATCACGGCACGATCTCGTGAGTGCTGTTCTGGAAAATAGCTCACTGGTCGGGGACCAGCAGTTAGTTCTGATCGTCCGACGCGTCGAGGCGCTTGGGAAGTTCCTGGAAAGCGATGACGGCAAGAATCTGCTCGCCGGTTACAAGCGCGCGACCAACATCATTCGCATCGAAGAGAAAAAAGATAAAAAACCGTACACCGGGATGCCCGATTCTCAGAAGTACGAGCTCACCGAAGAGAAGGCGTTGGCCGAGGCAATCGATGTCGCAAAGGGGGACGCCAGGGAAGCTATCGCCAAAGAAGATTTCACGGAAGCAATGCATGCGATGGCCAAACTGCGCCCGCGCGTCGATGCGTTCTTCGACAAAGTCACCGTCAATGTCGACAATAAAGGATTGCGCGAGAACCGGCTGATGCTTCTCAACGAGATTCGTGAAGCGACCCGCTCCGTAGCCGATTTCTCAAAGATCGAGGGATAACTGCAGCCCCTAAGGGCATAGAACTTCGCAGCGCATTTGCGATGTCATAAAGTGGAACTGACCGGCGGTCTCGCCGTTTTCAACCTCATTGCCAGCCATACAGGGGAGTAAATCATGACCTTCAGCATTGCGCATTTGCAGCCGATCGTCGCACTTATTGCCGGCATTCTGATTCTCATCATTCCGCGTCTTCTCAACATCATCGTAGCCGTCTATCTGATCCTCATCGGCCTGCTCGGTCTGGGGCTTTTCCGCTGATTGGATTCCGGACTTGCGTAGTGCCCTGTGGCGGTGCTTTTAGATGCCGTCGTCCCACCAATGTTGCTTGACCTATGGCCAAAAAGCGTGCGCGCAGCAGTGTAATGCGCAAGAAACGAGTAAAGGCGTCCCCACCCAAGGTGTCCCGGCCCAAGGCTTCCCGGCCCAAGGCGTCCCGACCCAAGGCTTCCCGACCGAAGGCGAAGGCGGCTGCGCCGCAATCCAGAGGTAAATGGGTCTACGGCTTCGGCGACGGCCGTGCCGAGGGCACGGCCTCTATGCGCGATCTCCTCGGCGGCAAGGGTGCGGGACTGGCCGAGATGGCAAGTCTGGGGCTGCCGGTCCCCCCTGGCTTCACAATCACGACCGACGTCTGCACTTACTATTACAGCCACAATAGGCAGTACCCGAAGGATCTGCGCGCTCAGGTCGAGAAAGCCCTGACACGCGTCGGCCGCATCACCGGAAGGAAGTTCGGCGACGAGACAAATCCGCTCCTGGTCTCGGTGCGCTCCGGCGCCCGCGCCTCGATGCCGGGCATGATGGACACTGTGCTTAATCTCGGTCTTAACGACGAAACCGTTGAGACGCTCGCAAAGAAATCAGGCGATCGGCGTTTCGCATACGACAGCTATCGTCGCTTCATCACGATGTACTCCGATGTGGTGCTCGGCGTCGGACACGAACATTTCGAAGAATTGCTCGACCGTCACAAGGACCAGCAGGGGTATACGCTCGACACGGATTTGTCCGCCGACGATTGGGCCGATCTCGTCGTTCGCTACAAGAAGCGCGTGAAGGACGAACTCGGCCAGGACTTTCCTCAGGACCCGCACGAGCAACTCTGGGGCGCAATCGGCGCGGTATTTGGCTCGTGGATGAACCAGCGCGCCATTACTTATCGCAGGCTGCACAATATTCCGGAAAACTGGGGCACTGCGGTCAACGTGCAGGCCATGGTCTTTGGCAACATGGGCGATACCTCGGCAACCGGCGTTGCGTTCACCCGCAATCCATCGACCGGCGAGAAAAAGCTCTACGGCGAATTCCTGATCAATGCGCAGGGCGAAGATGTTGTCGCCGGCATTCGTACGCCGCAGGAGATCAGCGAGGCGGCCCGCAAGGAGGCCGGCTCTGACAAGCCTTCGATGGAATATGCATTGCCGAAAGCCTACGCCGAGCTCAAGCGTATCTACAACGCGCTCGAGCGCCACTATCGCGACATGCAGGACCTGGAATTCACGGTAGAGCAGGGCAAGTTGTGGATGCTGCAGACGCGATCCGGCAAGCGCACGGCCAAGGCCGCGCTTCGCATCGCGGTCGAGTTGGCCAATGAAGGGCTGATATCAAAAAACGATGCGGTGCTGCGCGTCGACCCACTCAGCCTCGACCAATTGCTGCATCCAACCATCGATCCGCGTGCTTCTCGGCGTGTCATCGCTACTGGCCTGCCAGCCTCGCCGGGCGCGGCCAGCGGCGAAATTGTTTTCTCGCCCGACGAAGCGGCGCAGCTGAAATCCGATGGCAGAAAAGTCGTCCTCGTCCGCGTAGAAACCTCGCCGGAGGACATCCATGGGATGCACGCGGCCGAAGGAATTCTGACGACACGGGGCGGCATGACATCGCATGCGGCTGTCGTAGCGCGCGGAATGGGGAAGCCATGCGTTTCCGGTGCCGGCTCGTTGCGCGTCGACTACGCGGCGGGAACCATGATTGCCGGCGGTCAGAGCTTCAAAAAAGGAGACCAGATCACCATCGATGGCTCAACCGGACAGGTCCTGGCGGGCAAGGTCGATATGGTGGAACCGCAATTGTCCGGCGAGTTTTCAACCTTGATCGGCTGGGCCGACAAAGTCCGCCGCCTTGGTGTGCGGGCGAACGCCGACACACCAACGGACGCCAAAGCTGCAGTTCGCTTCGGCGCCGAGGGCATAGGGCTCTGTCGAACCGAGCACATGTTTTTTGAATCTGACCGTATCCAGGCGGTTCGTGAGATGATTCTTGCCGATGACGAGAGGTTGCGTCGTGCGGCGATCGCGAAGCTGCTGCCTATGCAACGTGCCGATTTCGTTGAATTGTTCGAGATTATGGCCGGTCGACCGGTGACCATCCGGCTCTTGGATCCGCCGCTGCACGAATTTCTCCCGCATGGCGAGGCGGAGATCGCGGAAGTTGCGGCCGCCATGGGACAAGATCCGAAGAAGCTCACTGCCCGCGCGAACGAACTTTCCGAATTTAATCCGATGCTTGGCTTCCGGGGTTGCCGTATCGCGATCGCCTACCCGGAGATTGCCGAGATGCAAGCGCGCGCTATTTTCGAGGCGGCGATTGAGGCGGCCAAGCGCACAGGTAAGCCCGTGGTGCCGGAAGTCATGGTGCCTTTGATCGCAACGAGGGCCGAGTTTGATCTCGTAAAAGGACGTATTGATGCGATGGCGCAGGCTGTCGCAAAAGAAAAAAATGCGAAGGTTAGTTACCAGGTCGGAACGATGATCGAGCTGCCACGCGCCTGTCTGTTAGCCGATGAAATTGCACAGAGCGCCGAATTCTTCTCATTCGGAACGAACGACCTTACGCAAACTACATTCGGGATTTCGCGCGATGACGCGGCGAGTTTTCTCGGCATCTACACGGCGCGGGGTATACTCCCAGTTGATCCATTCGTGTCCATCGATCAGCGTGGCGTCGGTGAACTTGTCAGAATGGGTGTCGAGCGAGGCCGCAAGGTCAAGCCAAAGCTGAAGGTCGGTATTTGCGGCGAACATGGAGGCGATCCGTCATCGGTTGCCTTCTGTCACGAAGCCAAACTCGACTACGTGTCTTGTTCACCATTCCGCGTGCCAATTGCGCGCTTGGCGGCCGCTCAGGCTGCGCTGGGCAAGTCGGCGGCGAGCCAGGCGTAGGGCCTCGTCAGAACGAAGATTAGACCGCTACCTTACCGAGGAAATCTTCCACCTCGAGCCGCAGGTTAGCGACGGCGTCGTCGACGGCTTCGGAGGCGTCGCGAACAACTTCTGCCGAGGAACGCGTTTGCGTTGCTGCACCGGCGACGTCGCCCAGGACCGATACTACGTGCCCGGTACCCTCCGCCGCGCTGGCAACATTGCGGGAAATCTCGCTGGTTGCCGAGTTCTGCTGTTCGACCGATGCGGCGACCGCCGAGGTGTTTTCGTTGATCTCACGCATCCGCGTGGCGATCTGCCTGATAGCTTCCACTGCCGCTGAAGTCGAATCCTGCACGGCGAGAATATGATTGGCAATGTCTTCGGTTGCCTTGGCGGTTTGCACCGCGAGCGACTTGACCTCTGAGGCAACGACTGCGAAGCCTTTTCCGGCCTCACCCGCCCGCGCGGCCTCGATCGTTGCGTTGAGCGCAAGCAAGTTCGTCTGCCCCGCGATATTGCGGATCAGCTTGACCACGTCACCGATCTTCTGGGCGCCGTCTGCCAGTCCGCCGATCTCACCATCGGTAGCGCGCGCCTCGCTCGTGGCAAGCCCGACAATGTTTGTCGTGTGGGTCAGCTGACGACTGATCTCGGCGATAGAACGGGACAGCTCATCTGCGGCAACCGCAGCAGTTTCGACATTTGCCGAAGCTTCGTGAAAAGCGTGCACGGCGCTTTCGGCACGCTGGGATGTCTGTTCAGAGGAGCCAAAAAGCGTCAGCGCGGTTGAGCGCATTGAGATTGCGCTTGCGCTCACGGTTGATAAAAGCTTTTCGACGGTCGGTCGGAATGATGCGATTGCCGAGTTGATGTTCGCGCGCCGCTGTTCCTGCCCACGAATTGCAGCGCGCTCTTCTTCCGCGCGTCTTTGCTCGGTGACGTCTTCATGCGTCGAAACCCAGCCGCCTCCAGGCAGCGGTTCGTTTTTTGCGAGGACGATCCGTCCATCACTCGCCTTTACATAGTGTTCCAGGCTTTTTCCAAGCGACATTGTCTCAAGGATATTCTTCACGTAGCTGTCGACATCCCCGGCGAACAATCCTGTTTCCTTGCGGTACTCTATGAGGCGATTGAGCGTGCAACCGGGTTTGATGATTTCAGGGGAAAGTTTGTACATCTGCAGGTAGCGCTTGTTGAGCAGGGTGATGCGACCTTGCGCATCAAACATGTTCAGCCCCTGCGACATGTTATTGAGCGCCGTGGAAAGACGACGATTTTGCTCCAGTAGGCGACGATAGAGGATGCAGGCGGCTGCAAGGAGTGCGATGGACGCACCCGCAACCAGCGTGATCTGGCCCACAGCAGTGGATGGCATCAAGAAAGAGAACATGCCCGCCCGCGAAAAATACCGTCGGCAATAATGTGCAGGAGCAATTGCGATATAGTTAATTTTTATTTCCCATGCGATGTCGCGAAAGCCGCAGATTAGGGCGGTTTGTTCGAAGAGGCCCTTTTGCAAGGGCGTATTCGCAAGTTCGAGGGCGCACCAGCCCGCTGAAGTTAACGCCTTCGCAAGGTTAATCGGACCATAAAAAATCTCTCGCGCTGTCGCCGGTTGGTGGCAGGGCGGCGGTGAAACGTTGCGGTGTGGCGTTGAGTGAGCAGGACGCAGGGTCGCTTGGGCGTCGGCGGCGAAGAGAGGCCGTGTCGATAGCCATTGGAGCGGCTGTACTGACTCTCATTCCCGGCAAAATCGCTTTTCAAGATCTCGGCGCCTTGCTGGCGCGGCAGCCGGCGGTCACCAAACGCTGGCAACAGCATCTGATCTCGTCTCCGTTCGGCACGATCCATACGGCCATGCTTAGTCTGCCGAGACCAGTAGGCACGGCAATTCCGCATCCGCCTATTTACGCACTTGCGAACTTCGATCCATTGGACATCACCGGATCGATCGGCAGACAGCCGCTTGGTGACTCGACTGCGCCTTTGCAGTTTCCCAAGGCGAACCGCAAATCAAAAGGCGACTCGCTTGTCGTGCGCCCGCGCGAACCGGTCCCTCCAATTCCAGAGGTCTCCGCGACTGAACAGGCGCCACCGGCCGAAGCCGATGCGGCACAAAAGGACGAAGCTGATGGCCGCTTCGAGCTTTACGCGAAGTACGAATTCTTGGCACCGGGCGACCGGAGTTCAACGCCTGACGTCGAATTGCCGTATGTGGATATGCCGCCCGCCGATCTAACTCCTGTCGCGCGTCCTAACGTTGGCAAGGATTCGACGCAGCTCTATTTCGGAATCGATTCGATGGCGGTCGGTCGAGAAGGAATTGCCCCCTGGGCGCCGGGCGAAGCGCCTGTCGTGCTCGCCTCGCGTGGCGATACGGACATCAAACAGTCGGCACTCTCACCGCAGTCGCCGGAGAACGAAAGCAAAGCCGGGGAGAGCATTGCCAGCAAGGGCGAGGTGACGGGTGTTGATCAGCGACCGCGCTCGCCCGCCGAGCGGCTTGCGCTCACGGGTGTCGGCCGGGCAAAGGCCGAAAAGTGTCTCGCCAACGCCGTGTATTTTGAATCGCGTGGTGAGTCGGTACGTGGCCAGATCGCGGTTGCGCAAGTCGTGATGAACCGCGTTTTTACACCGTTCTACCCGAACGATGTCTGCGGGGTCGTCTACCAGAACGCTCACCGCCACAACGCCTGTCAGTTCACTTTCGCATGCGACGGCATTCCCGATGTTGTCACCGAGCCAGATGCGTGGGAGCGCGCCAAGCGCATTGCCCGCGATATGCTCGACGGCAAGCTGTGGATGCCGGAGGTATCGAAATCTACGCACTATCACGCGTACTGGGTGCGACCCGACTGGGTCAACGAGATGAAGAAAATCTACAAACTCGGGGTGCATACCTTCTATCGCCCCCGCGCATGGGGTGAGGGCGACGATGAACCCACCTGGGGCGATGCTGCGACGACCGAAAAAGAGGCTGCCGCCGAAGAAGCAAAAGGCCCTGTAAGCCATAGTGCGGAATGGCTTAAGTCCGAGGAAGGGCAGGCTTCAACTCGGCAAAAAAACGCACGCAAGTAGTTCCGGCCGTGCAAGTATGCGTGGCGCAAATGCCGCGGATCACGAATATTCGTTTGGGGCATATTGCGTCGCTCCTATATGGTCCGGCGCCTGTTCGCGCCGGAGTTTTCTGAATGTCGATGCCTGCGACAGTTGAAAAACCAAAATCCATCGATTGGCGGACGCCCACTGTCGTGGTCGTTTGTGGTTGCCTGATCGCGATGATCAGTTTCGGGCCGCGCTCCTCGCTCGGCTTTTTCCTGACGCCCTTGTCGCAAACCAATCATTGGGGCCGCGACGTCTTCGCTTTCGCCGTTGCGATACAGAATCTGTTGTGGGGCATCGGTCAACCCTTCGCCGGCGCGATTGCCGATCGCTTCGGCACAAATCGCGTGCTTTGCGTCGGCGCGGTACTCTATGCGCTCGGTCTCGCGATCATGTCCCGCTCGACCACACCCGAAGAGCTAGGCCTGTCGGCGGGCGTGCTCATCGGCCTTGGTCTGTCGGGCTGTTCGTTCAACATCGTGCTGGGTGCTTTCGGCAAACTGCTGCCGGAGAAATGGCGCTCGCTCGCGTTCGGCGCCGGCACCGCTGCCGGATCTTTCGGGCAATTTCTTTATTCGCCGATCGCGGTCGCGCTGATGGACAAGTTCGGTTGGCAGCAAGCGCTGCTCATTTTTGCGGGCGTCACGCTGTTCATACTGCCGCTGTCACTCGCGCTTGCGACCCCGGTCGCGCCCGTCGGGGAGACGACGTCGACGACTCGATCGACGCAACCGACACAGTCCGCCCGCCACGCCTTCGCCGAGGCATTTGGGCATCGCAGTTATGTCTTGCTTGTGCTCGGCTTCTTTACCTGTGGCTTTCAGCTAGCGTTCATTACCGTGCATCTGCCCTCCTATCTGATAGATCGCGGTCTATCGGCTGAGATAGGCGGCTGGACGCTCGCCGTGATCGGCATGTTCAACATTGTCGGCTCGTTAGGTTCGGGCTGGCTGAGCACGCGCATGCCGAAGCGCTATTTGCTTTCGAGCATTTATTTTATTCGCGCGGCGGCGATTGTTGCCTTCATTGCGCTGCCGGCAAGTCCGACGGCGACTTTGATCTTCGGAGCAGTCACAGGGCTCATGTGGCTTTCGACCGTTCCGCCCACCTCAGCACTGGTCGCAGTCATGTTCGGCACGCGCTGGCTGGCAATGCTTTTTGGCTTTGCCTTTTTCAGCCATCAGGTCGGAGGTTTTCTCGGCGTGCTGATCGGAGGCATAGCATTCGAGCGGACTGGTTCGTATGATCTTGTGTGGTGGCTCTCGGTGCTGTTCGGCGTGCTTTCGGCAGTGATCAACCTGCCCATCGTGGAAAAGCCGGTCCCGCGACTCGCCTTGGCTCCGGCCTGACGCTCGAAATTGGCCGACAATAGTCATGTTCGGGGGGCTTGCCCCGCCCGCCCACGCCTTTAGAACTATACGTTAACCCACGTATGCGGAGTTGTGTCGCGTGGATGTGTTCAAAGCGATTGTGATCGAGAAAGTCGATAGCGGCACCAAAGCCGCGCTCACCGATTTCGACGAAGCAAATTTTATGGATGGCGATGTGACCGTCCGCGTCGAATATTCCACCGTGAACTACAAGGATGGTCTCGCGATCACGGGCAAAGCACCGGTGGTGCGCCGCTTCCCGATGATTGCTGGAGTTGATTTCGCCGGAACCGTGGAATCGTCAAACCACGCAGCATGGAAAACAGGTGACAGGGTCGTCCTCAACGGCTGGGGTTGTGGCGAGACGCATCTGGGCGCCTATGCCGAGAAGGCGCGCGTCAACGGCGACTGGCTCGTGCCGTTGCCTAAAACAATGACTACTCGAGATGCGATGGCGATTGGCACGGCCGGGTACACCGCAATGTTGGCTGTGATGGCCCTCGAGCGACACGGGCTTCATCCTCCAAATGGAGGGGTGGCGGTGAGCGGGGCCGTCGGCGGCGTCGGTTCGGTCGCCGTCGGCATCCTCGCCGATCGCGGATACACCGTGCACGCGATCACCGGCCGCCCGCAGGAAGCTGATTATCTGAAATCACTCGGCGCCGCCGAAATCATCGATCGCAAGGAGCTCACCGGACCCGTCCGGCCGCTCGCGAAGGAGCGCTGGGCCGGCGCAATCGATTCCGTGGGATCGACCGTCCTTGCCAATCTCCTGTCGATGACCCGCTACGGCGGGGCGGTAGCCGCGTGTGGCCTCGCCGGCGGCATTGATCTGCCGACCTCGGTCGCCCCCTTCATTTTGCGCGGGGTATGCCTCTACGGCATCGAATTGGTGATGTGCCCCATCGAGCGCCGCCGGGAGGCCTGGAAACGCCTGGAAACCGATCTGAACCGTCAGAAACTGGCCGCAATGACTCGGGAAATTGGCCTTTCAGATGTCTTGGACGTCGCCCCGCAGATCCTCGAGGGCAAGGTCCGGGGAAGAATCGTGGTCAAAATCGCGTAAATACGTTCAGGATTTATCGACGAAACCCGTGCATAATCTGTCAGGCCTAAAAATCGGCCCGAATGTGCTGTAGTGTTTGTTGCGTCAGTCGGAGTGAGGGGATGTTGCGTAGCATTGCATTGACCGCCGGCCTTTTGGCCGCGCTGCCGGCGATGGCCGGCGAAATGGGCGCCGACGAGGCGCGTCGGTTCGTCATCGGCAAGATGTTCAGCTACACCTGCTTCGAAGGCACACGCGGGCAGGGTCGCGTCAATGTCGACGGCTCGGTCGCCGGTAGCATTCAATTCCAGGGTTCAGGGGCCGTTCGCTACGCGCACCTGCCGCCCGATACGCTACAAGTCAGAGGCGGGTCTGTTTGTGCCTCCCTGCGTGGCCTGCCGCTCCAACCTTGCTTTAATCTCGAGCGCACCGGCGACAACACCTTCCGCGGATCGATTTCGGGGCTCGGGTTCGCCTATTGCGAATTCACTCGGCACGGACGGACGACGGTCGCGCACAGCGTGCAACGCGGCCCAAGTTCGCAGCCGCTCAATCTGCGCCCTTCAATCGCCGCCGACAATAACTGATTTTCATCCCTTCGCCGGGAAGATCATGCACGTCGTGGTGGCGTGCGCGTAGAGCTTTCCCGCGCGATCCTTCAGGTCGCCTTCTGACGTTGCAACCGTACGCCCGCGATAGACGACACGACCTTCCGCGCGCACAGGCCCGGTATCTTTGGTCAGCGGACGCACCAGATTGAATTTCAACTCGAGCGTCGTCCACGCGTCGCCTTTGCCGATCGTCGAAAAAATCGCGCAGCCGAGCGCGGAATCAAGCAGCGTTGCCGCGAACCCGCCGTGCACCGTCCCGATCGGATTGTAATGGTGAAATTCCGGCACGCCCTCGAACACCGCGCGGCCTTGCTCGACCTCCGTCAAATGAAAGCCCATTAACTCGCTGATCGGCGGGTTCGGCACCGCCCCGTCGATGATCGCCTTCAGAAATCCAAGACCATCGTAAGATTTGAGCACCTCGGGCGTCACGACGCCGTAGCTCTTTACGCGCTTGTCCATGTCGCTCCCTCGGCGTTACGCCGATGATATCGCGTTCCCGCGCGGAGGGAACAGCATGCGCTGGTAGAGCCAGCCGATGCATACCAGCACTGCGCGGGCGTGGGTTTCGTCAACCGATATCGAGACGGAAGGGATGGCCTTCGGTGGCGGCATCACCGACGCCGATGGCATCGATCGCCCGCACCATGCGCCCATCCCGTTTGAGAAGGCGATCGGCAATCGAAACGATGCGCGCATTCGGCTGCGCCGTACGCGAGGCACGCCGGATGTCCCAGGCAATCTGCATCTCATCACGCTTGGGATTGAGGGCGCAGGCGGCCACATAAGCTCCCGCTGTCGAGCGGCTGATGCCGGCAAAGCAATGCACCACCATGGGTGCTTTACGATCCCATGCGGTGACGAAATCGATAAGCCGCTGCACATGCTCATGCGCCGGCGCCGTGTAGCCATCCATAGGTGCGGTGATGTCGTCGACCGCGAGCACAAGATGATTTTCCGGCGCGATATGTGTCGGCCGCTGCACCCGGTCGACCAGCCGCAGCAGGGTAACGATGTGACGTGCTCCGGTCTCGTCGACCGTAGCGTGCAGGCGTGACAATGAGCAGACGTGAATCATCGGAGTAACAAGCTCGATTCGCACAACATATTTATGACCTCAAGACGCTGTTGGGAAGCCTCAGTCGCGCAGAAGTTTTTCAAAGCGCTCGCGATAGCGCGCCTGCGCTGTTCCTGCCGACCATGGGCTGAGATAATCGCGTTCAAGCGTCGCCGAGAACTTCGGCGGGGGCCCGAAGAACTTCCGCGCCTCGTCATCGGCGAAGCCCGCGAGCCGCGTCGCCTCCAGGTAGGCCGCGCTGCGGTCGGCAGCCTTGATCAGGCTCTGCAGCGTCTCGGGCAACTTTGCCGGGAGACCGAAGCGCAAGTGGATGGCGGCCAACAGACGCTTCTCCACGGCCTTATAACTGTCGCCAATCACCGCTTTGAACGGCGAGATCATGTCGCCGATGACATATTCCGGCGCGTCGTGCAGCAGCACCGCGAGGCGTCCGTTGCGGTCGAGCCGCGGAACTTTGGCGCGCGCCAGCGCCTCAACCAGCAAGGAGTGTTGCGCGACGGAAAAGATGTACGCACCCTGAGTTTGTCCATTCCAGCGGGCAACTCGCGCGAGGCCGTGCGCGATATCCTCCAATTCCACGTCGAGGGGGGAGGGATCGAGCAGGTCAAGGCGCCGACCCGAGAGCATGCGTTGCCAAGCCCGCGCTGCGGATTTCGCACGTCGTGCAGGCTTTGGCGTCATCGCTTGCGTTTGATTTTCGCAAGGGGGGCGTGGCGATAGCAAGTGACGAGATGGTCGTTGACCATGCCAACCGCCTGCATGAACGCATAGACGATCGTCGGTCCGACAAATTTGAAACCGCGTCCAATGAGTTCTTTCGACATTTTTTGCGACAGGGACGTTTCCGCGGGCACTTGCTTCGTCGTGCGGAAATGATTGACCTTCGGCTTGCCGTCGAGATGGTCCCAGAGCAAGTTTGAAAATCCCGGACCTTTCTCCATGATGTCAAGCCAAGCGCGCGCCGACGATATGGCGCCTTCGATCTTGGCGCGGTTGCGGACGATGCCTGCATCCTTCATCAAGGACTTGATCTTGCGTTTCTGGTAGCGCGCGATTTTTTCCGGCTCAAAGCCGTCAAACGCGTGCCGAAAATTCTCGCGCTTGCGCAGGATCGTGATCCACGAAAGCCCTGCCTGGAAACCGTCGAGCACTAATTTCTCATAAAGCGCGCGATCGTCGAATTCCGGCACACCCCATTCGTCATCATGATAGGCGACGTAAAGAGGATCCTGTTTCGGCCAGGGACACCGGTTTATGCCGTCCGGGTGGAGAACCGACTTGCTCATGTCGTGACCTTCGCTTCGCCCGGCCAGTCGAAATTCGCCCAGTCCGGCTTCACAGCGCGAATGGTAATGCCTCCAGCTTCCAGCGCCGTGCCGTTGGCAACCGCGTCTTCGACACGATCGAGACGCAGGAGCGCGAGACCCCGACCCTTGGACGTCGAGCCGAGCAGTCCGACCTGCTTTCCATTTGCCGTAATCGGCAGCCCGGAGCTTGGCGCGAATTCATCGTAGGCAATCGGCACGACGCGGCTGCGTGCGCTGGCGCGGTGCTCGACACGCGAGACGACTTCCTGTCCCACGTAACAGCCTTTGTCGAAGTCGACGCCGTTGAGCTGGTCCATGTCGGCTTCGTGCGGGAAAGTGTCAGAATAGATGAAATCGAGACCGCCCCGCGGCACGCCGAGTGCGATGCGGTGGGTTTCGTAAGCCTCCGCGTCAACCAAAGTTGCGCCGAGATCGGCTGCTGCTTCCGCCGCGAGGTGGGGCGGAAGCATGATACGCCAACCTAACGTCGAGAGCCGCGGGTCGGGGTAGCTCAAACCATATTCGCTGTTACCGGCGCCGTCCCAGACTGCCATCACACCGAGAACTTCCGACAGGTCCTCGCAGATGACCTTGGCACGCAGTTTGTAGAAGTTCAGCTTCTCGACCAGCGCGCTCGCCAATGCCCGCGGGCAGTCGAGGAAAAAGCCGCCACCATCTTCGGTCGGCGCCTCCGCAATTATAAAATCGACGATGATCTTGCCCTGCGGCGTGAGCAGTGCAGTAAAACGCGCGTCGGCCGGCGTGACCTTGGCCATATCGGTCGTTACGAGCCCATTGAGAAAGCGCCGGGCATCATCGCCGACCACTTTGACCACGCCGCGATCCGGAAGAAGAGCTGCCTGCATGCCAATTCTCTGGGGTCTGTTTTCTATAGTCTCTTGCCAGAACTCGCGGCGGAACGTAAGCGCTGTCAGGCAGGTCTCAAGCCCCGTTTAGATGCGTTCCAGCATGGCCGATACGTACGATTTGATCCTCAAAGGCGGCGTCGTGGTCAACCACGACGGCGAGGGGCCGCGCGATCTGGGCATCCGCGCGGGGCGGTTCGTGGCCATCGATGATCTGTCGCGTGCTTCGGCGGGCGAGGTGATCGATTGCAAGGGGCTGCATTTGCTGCCGGGCGTGATCGACAGCCAGGTGCATTTTCGCGAGCCCGGTCTCACCCACAAAGAAGACCTTGAAAGTGGATCTCGCTCCGCGGTGATGGGTGGGGTCACTGGAGTGTTCGAGATGCCGAACACCGATCCGTTGACCGTGAGCGCCGAAACTCTCGCCGACAAGGTCAAGCGCGGTCATCATCGCATGCATTGCGATTTCGCCTTTTTTGTCGGCGCAACGATCGACAACACCAGACAGTTGCCCGAGCTGGAGCGTCTTCCCGGTTGCGCCGGCATCAAGGTGTTCATGGGCTCATCAACCGGCTCGCTGCTGGTGGCGGATGATGCCGGGCTGCGTGCAGTCCTGCAGAAGATCCGCCGGCGCGCCTCGTTTCATGCTGAAGACGAACCGCGACTGAACGAGCGCAAGAATTTGCGCATCGATGGCGATCCACGTTCGCACCCCGTGTGGCGCGATGAAGTTGCCGCGCTCAAGGCAACTCAACGGCTCGTCACGATCGCACACGAAACCGGTGCCCGCGTGCATGTGTTGCACATTTCTACAGTGCAGGAGATGGAGTATCTCGCCGGGCACAAAGATGTGGCGTCCGTCGAGACGACACCACACCACCTTACGCTAGAAGCGCCCGGCTGCTATGAGCGCCTCGGCACGCGCGCGCAAATGAATCCGCCGGTGCGCGATGCCGTGCATCGCGCCGGCATCTGGACCGGCCTGAACAACGGCGTCGTCGATGTGCTCGGCTCCGACCACGCCCCGCACACGCGCGAAGAAAAAGCCAAAACCTATCCAGCAAGCCCGTCAGGAATGACCGGCGTGCAGACGCTCGTTCCGATCATGCTGGATCATGTCAATGCCGGCCGTCTAACGCTGCTGCGATTTGTCGACCTGACGAGCGCCGGTCCGGCACGTCTGTTCGGCATCGCCCGGAAAGGCCGGATTGCGGTCGGCTACGACGCGGATGTGACGATCGTCGATCTCAAGCGCCGCGAAACGATCACCGACAAATGGGTCGCTTCGCGTGCGGGCTGGACACCTTACGACGGCGTGAAGGTGACCGGCTGGCCGGTGGGTACGATCATTCGCGGACGCAAAGTGATGTGGGACGGCGATCTCGCTACGCCTGCCCAGGGCGAAAGGGTGCGGTTTCTGGAAACCCTATCGAGCTGAAGCTCGAGATTATTGCCGTTGCTCGACCGTAAACTCGCCGTTGCGGATCCGGCTGCTCAGTCCGTCGGTGAATTTGGCGGCTGCCTCTTCACCATATGTAGCAACGAACTCGGCAAGGGCCGTGAAGAGACATGCTTGAGCCAGGCAGTCGCCGTCGATTCCCTCGTGGCGCGCTTCTGCCCACGCTTCCTGCAGAAAGCCGAGCGCCATGCGCTTCTGGTCGCGATCGGAAATCGGCTCGTGCGCGTAGCTTGAATGGTCGGCCGTTGTCATTTGCCCGTATCCCCTGGCCCGTGAAAACGGGCGCCACCACAACCCGAGAGCGACGTTAGCACGGCATCCTTGGCGCCATAGCGCTCAATAAAGAAAAGGTTAATCGGGGCCGCTAGTTGGCGTATCGCGCGGTGATGTCGCGGGCGATCTTGGCGCCTTCGTCGAGATAGCGGCGAATTGCGATGTTGGCCGCCGGCGTGCAAGTGCGGTAGGTCTGCTGGAACCCGCGGTAGCCGCGATTGAAGCTCGCCACGATCTTCCGCCGCCGGTCGCCGCTTGGAGCCTCTGCGTCGAGCAGGGCTTGCATCTCGTTGCGCCACTTCTGACCTTCGTTGGCCCCGCAGATCGCACGCAGATAATGGAGCGCGCCCATGATCTCGCCGAGCCGCTGCAGATCATTGTCAAACGGCGCCGGTGTCTCGCTCTGCCCATGCGCGGGCAGACCGAGACAGAGCAGTACGGAACCAATGACGAGAATTTTTTTCACGATAGCTCAAGATCCCCGGGGCGATGGTATGCGCCGGCTTGGCGGCAATCGCAAGGCGGATCACCGCGTGGCGAGTAGCATTGCTGCGGTAGTCACAATCTCGGCCAGGCCTTCGGTGGTGTGGTAGTTTTCGAGCTCTCGGGGATCGAGCCAACGCGAATTGTCGAGTTCGTCGCTGAGCACGGGTTCGCCTGCCAGCCAGCGCGCGGCAAAACACAATATGACGAAGTGCCGCTCGACCTTTCCCGGTTTGTCGCGTGCGATCACCTCGCGATGCCCGGCAAGCGCGACGGGCTCGATCGAAAGCGAGGTCTCTTCGCGCACTTCGCGGATGACCGCGTCGACAAGCGTTTCGCCGACTTCGACCGCACCGCCCGGCAGGGTGTAGAGATTGAGCGCCGGCTTGCGTGCCCGCCGCACCACGAGCACTTTCCCGTTTCGGAAAATGGCAGCGCTGACTGCCAGATATGGACGTTGCGGGTAGGTTCGCTCGTCGGCCACGCGGTCTATCGTTTCATCAACCTGTCGACGACGTCCTGCGGCGTAGGGGCATTATCTCCGACCGACTCACCGTTGATGATCGCGCCGGCGCGCGCGATCAACGGCTTCAGCCAGCCGATGGCATTGCCTGCAAGTGCCGCAACTGTCTCGGGCCGCCTGTCGACATCGTCCATGGCAGCCCGGGTTGCCTCTAGCACGATCGTCATTGTTACAGCCAGGGTATCGAGCGTATTTCTGACGTCCGGGTTGGCCTTGTCGTAGGCGGAGATCGCAAGATCGCGCGTCTTGAAGCGCGAAAGACGAAAATGCTCCCGGTAGCTCATCGGTTCCCAGGCGAGGAAATCGTCTCGGAATTCCGGACAGCTCGACAGCATGTCCAGCAACATGACGGCTTCGTTGAATTGGTTGAGATAATCGGTCGCGAGTCCCGTCGTTGGATTGATGCGGGCGTCGGTCAACGCCATCGTATCGGCATCGGGGGTCTCGACCGACGCCTGCCTGGCATCGGCACCATTCCGATATGTCATAAAGACCCCATCGCGGAAATCCTTTGGCCCGCCAGTGTTATGATCGCGAGTTAAATTGCTCTTACGTTTTTGGCCAGTTCAATGTTTTTCGGCTCGATTAAGACGTGTCAAAGACCGTTCAAAACAATGGCTGACGAGAACTCCAAATCCCACCTTAAGAGCCGCTTTTCCCACCCAAAGCGCGCATGGCCATTTGCATTCCATAGTGACAAACGATGAATGACCCCAGCTCCATGATCTGGGCTTCGGTCCAGTGTTTCTTAAGATTATCGTAGAACCCCTTATCTATTTGACTGGCGTCGAGATAGAGCATGTCGGCGAACCGCAACGCCCATTTTTCCGCCTCACTGAATTCTTTTGAATCGTCCTCATACTGGCTGCATCCCTCGTCAATGCGCTGTTCGGTCAGGCCCATCTCCTGAGCTTTGCGCGAGCGAAGGGACGCGAAATATTTCTCGTTGGCAAAACGCGCGAGCAGTACACGTATGATCTCCTTCAGCCGATGATCGACATTGCCTTGCGTGTGGCTCATCAGCAGAGCGCGCATGATCGGCTTGGCTTGTTCTGGTGCCCGCCAAATGATGCGTGGAAACAAATCGTCCGGTACGCCGACGGCACGAGCCCGTGACATGAGCTCGAGCATCTCGGGATCGGTAATGGCCTCAAGCGGGAGCGGCGTGACGTATGTCATTTTGCACCTTGCGCCTTGAGAGAGGAGGGGGCGCCGCCGTAAAGCCTTTCCGACTCCTCCTGGGTCAACAATCGCCCTTCCGGGGAAAACAGCGGATAGAACTTGAGCGATCCGAAAAATGTGTGGAAGCCCAGGTTCATTCCGATGAACAAGGCAAGTTCGACGATCTCATCGTCACTGTAGTGCTGTCTCAGTCTGTCGAAGAACGCAGCGTCCACTGCGTCAGGGTTTGTGCTCATAAGCTCGCTGTAGAGCAGAGCGATCTTCTCTGCCTCGGAATAGCGGTCGCTGTCTCCATAGTTCTCGACGCCTTCGTCGAGCAGCTCTTCCGATAGTCCTTGTCGCTTCGCCGAAGCAGATCGGACATTTCCTCAATAACTGCAGGACACCGCTCGCGACAGCTGCACGCGAATGACTTCTTTGAGCTTGTGCGGAATGCGTCCCTTGTTGAAGACGGAATCCCAGGCAACGAACATGGCCTCGCACAGATCGATATTGTGCCCCATCATCGCGTGGAAACCCGGATCAGGGGCGCGGTGCTCAAGGCACTTATCGATATATGGCCGAAGCTTGGTGTTCCGAAGCTGCTCGATATCAAGCATTGTGATGTTCGGCATGGTGTCTTCCATAGTCTCCATGGCGCGGTAGAAATTCTTAGACCAGGTTTCTAGTCGATTGCGACGACTTTCTTTTCAAAATTTCGCTCTTAAATTGCACTTACATGACAGGTGAGGTTGGACGATGTGCGGCCGCTACGCGGTGACTTCGGCTCCGGAGGCGATCCGGGCGCTGTTCGGCTACCCCGAACAGCCCAATTTCCCTTCGCGCTACAATGTCGCCCCAACACAGCCGATCGCGATTGTCCGGCTGATAGACGGAAAACGGCAGTTCGCGCTGGTGCGTTGGGGGCTGCTGCCATCCTGGGTGAAGGATCCGAAGGACTTCACTTTGGTCATCAATGCGCGTGGAGAATCGGTCATGGACAAACCGGCTTTCAGCGCGGCGATGAAGCGGCGGCGCTGCCTCGTACCGGCCGACGGATTCTATGAATGGAAGGCCGTCGGGGCGAGCAAGCAACCTTATTACGTGCGCGCGAAGTCGGGCACACCGCTGGCATTTGCCGGCCTATGGGAAACCTGGATTGGCCCCAACGGCGAAGAAATGGAAACCGCGGCGATCGTAACGACGCGCGCCAATCGCACGCTTGCTGAGATCCATGAACGCATGCCAGTCGTTGTATCGCCGGATGCGTTCAATCTATGGCTCGATTGCGCAAACGTCGATGACAAGACTGCCGCCGGTTTGATTGCGCCCGCGCCTGACGATCTGCTGGAAGCTTACCAGGTATCGACCGCCGTCAACCGGACGGCCAATGATGATCCGAAATTGATCGAGCGGAATTTCGAGCCGGCCAAGGCTCAGCCAGTCACCAGGGAACGCCAGCAAGTGAAGCGAGCGAAAAAGGACGACGGGCAGGGGGTGTTATTTTGAACGCTGGCCCGGAACCTTTCCGAGACAGACGCATCTAACGCCTCAGAACGGAGAGCAGTGTCCATGCCGGTGACCCGGGCGCAGCAGGCCAAGGCAGAGAGTCTCAACGACGAGGACCTCGTGAGCCTTGCGCGCCAGCGCGACGAAGCTGCGGTTCGCACCATAACCACGCGGTACAACCGTCGTCTGTTCCGCATTGCTCGCAGCATCTTGCGCAATGATGCGGAAGCCGAAGATGTCGTGCAGGAGACCTATGTGCGCGCTTTCACCGGCCTCGACATGTTCCGCGGCGACGCTGCCTTTGGTACCTGGATCACCCGCATCGCGATGAACGAAGCCTTGGGGCGTTTGCGGCGCAGGAAACCGACAGTCGACTGGGAAACCTACGGCGAAAACCGCAATCAGGCGGAGATCATTCATTTCCCGGCCTCGGCGGCCAGCAGCGATCCGGAGAAAACCATGGCGCAAGGCCAAGTACGCGCGGTGCTGGAGCAGGCGATCGATGAGCTTCCCGATGCCTTCCGTGCCGTCTTTGTTGCACGGATCGTCGAAGGGATGAGCGTCGAAGAAACCGCCGATCTGTTTGGTCTGCGGCCTGAGACCGTCAAAACGAGGCTGCACCGCGCCCGCGTCCTGTTGCGTGCGGAACTCGACAAGCAGCTGGGTCCGGCGCTCACGACAAGCTTCCCATTCGGCGGCCGGCGCTGTGAACGCATGACGGAAATCGTCGTTCAGCGCATCTGCGTGGTCTAGCCGCCGGGAACCTCCGGCGTCCTCCTGCATCCAATCACTGCTGATGCACGCCACGGCCCGACGGCCGCGCGAATGGAGGTTCCCATGATTGCCAAATTGACCGCGGGTCTTGCAACAGGTCTTGCGACGCTTTGCCTGTTGACCGCGCCCGTATTTGCCCAAGGTGCGGCCAAGCCGACCGATCCGCAAATTGCGCACATTGCCTATACGGCAGGCCAACTCGATATCGATGCAGCCAAGCAGGCGCTGGAGAAGTCCAAAAACAAGGAAGTGCGTGATTTCGCGCAGGACATGGTGCGCGACCACACGGAAGTGAACAAGCAGGCGCTTGCTCTGGTCACCAAGCTGAACGTGAAGCCGGAAGATAATGACACCAGTCGCGCGCTGACTAAGCAGGCCGCGGCCAAGCGCGACGAACTCGCGAAACTCAACGGCGCCGCATTCGACAAGGCCTATGTCGCCAACGAGGTTGCCTACCACAAGACCGTGAATGGCGCGCTTGAAAGCACGCTCATTCCCTCGGCCAATAATGCCGAACTTAAGACCCTGCTGCAGACAGGCTTGAAGATTTTCCAGGGCCACCAGCAGCACGCCGAGCACGTTGCCGCGGACGTCAAATAGGCCGGGATCTTCGCCATGACGCCGGAACGGATTGCCTTTGTTGTTTCCCTTGTGTTGGGTCTTTCCGTTTCGGCGCGGGCGGAGACGATTCAGATCACGATCGACAAGCTTGCCTTCGCGCCTGCCGAACTGGACGCGAAAGTCGGCGACACGATCGAATGGATCAACAAGGATGCACTCGTGCACACCGCGACGGCCACGAACGGCGACTGGAATGTGAATATCGCGCCGAAGCAGACCGGGCGACTTGTGTTGAACAAGCCGGGGTCAACCGAGTATTTCTGCAAGTATCATCCCAATATGAAGGGACGCGTTATCGTCGCGCAGTGAGGCGCTGCTAGAGCACCTTGCCCGGATTGAGGATTCCGTTCGGATCGAGCATGCGTTTGAGACCGCGCATGAGCTCCAGGGCGACGGGATCCTTTACTTTCGGCAGCGAGTCGCGCTTGAGCTTGCCGATGCCGTGCTCGGCCGAGATCGAGCCATTGTACTTCAACACGATCTTGTTGACGGCATCGTTCACCTCGCCCCACCGGGCAAGAAACTGCGCAGTGTCGGCGCCGATCGGCTGGCTGACGTTGAAGTGCACATTGCCATCGCCGAGATGGCCAAAAGGTACCGGCCGGCATTCCGGAACGATCGCTTTGGCGGCCGCGCTCGCTTCTTCGAGAAATTGCGGGACAACGGCGACCGGAACGGACACGTCGGCCTTGATCGATCCGCCTTCGGGCTTCTGGACTTCCGGCAGAACATGTCGCAAATGCCAGAACGCCTTCGCCTGATCGATGCTTGAGGCGATCGTCGCATCCTCGACAAGCCCTTGTAGGCTGCCATCCGCAAGCAGCTGTTCGACGCTCTCGCGTAGCCCGTCGCTGTGCTGGGACGACACTTCCATCAGCACGTACCATGAGTGTGGCTTTGTGAGGGGATCGCGCACGCCGTGCGCGTGCTTGATGGCGAATTCCACCACATCGCGGATGATCAACTCAAAACTCGTCACCGTGCCGCCCACGCGCGCCTGGGCCAGATTGAGCAGCTTCACGGCAGCGGCGGGCGAGGGCACCGCAATGAACGCCGTTTCCACTGCGCGCGGACGCGGGAACAGCTTGACGACAGCGGCGGTGATGATCCCGAGCGTGCCTTCGGCGCCGACGAAAATATGACGCAGATCGTAGCCGGTGTTGTTCTTCTTCAGTTTCGAAAGAAGGTTCATGATGCGGCCGTCAGCCAGCACAACCTCGAGCCCCAGCACGAGATCGCGCGCAATACCGTAGGCCACGGCACCCGTGCCGCCCGCATTGGTGGAAAGATTTCCGCCGATGGTGCAACTGCCTTCGGCTCCCAACGAAAGCGGAAACAGGCGGTCGACTGCCACTGCAGCCTCCTGCGCTTTCGCCAACACCACGCCGGCTTCGCAGGTCATTGCATTCGAAGCAGGATCGACTTCCCGAATTTTGTCGAGCCGCGTCAGCGAAAGGATCAACTCGCCATCGAAGGGGATCTGGCCGCCAACGAGCCCGGTGTTGCCACCTTGCGGCACCAACGGGGTCTTGGTCTCGTTGGCCAACTTGAGGATTGCCTGCACCTCACCGACCGAACCGGGCCGCAGCAGCATCGACGAGCGGCCATGGTAGAGGCCACGGCCTTCGACAAGAAACGGTTCAAGGGCAGCGGGATCGGTGATCGCATATCTGTCGCCGACGATTGCTGCAAAGCGCGGCAGAAGATCGGGCGATGGCGCGCGGCGTAATTGTTCGTTCATGTCGGGCTACCGTCTCGGCGCCGCGGCCCGCCTGAGACGATCGTTGATCGCCTCACCCAGACCGTCGGGCGGCACTTTCATTATCGCGACGCGCTTTGCCCCGGAAGCGTCCAGCGCGCGTAAATGCGAGAAAAGGTTCGCCGCGGCTTCGATCAGGTCGCCGCGTGGCGACAGGTTCAACGTTGTGCCGGAAAAGGATGGCGCAGGACCGAAGGCGAGGAGTGCCTCGCCGGGTTGCGCACCATCGGCGTCAAGTCGCAGCGTGGCCTTCGGCGCGTAGTGCGAGGTCAGCATTCCTGGCGCCACCGGCGCCTCGTCGGCCGAAGAAGCCGTCGCCAACGCGAACCCCATCACGCGTTCGATCGCCTCGCGCGCGATGCCGCCCGGCCGCAGCAAAGTGGGCTTATCGGTGCAGGACACGATTGTCGATTCCAGGCCTACCTCGCACGGGCCGGCATCGATGACGAGATCGACGCGCCCGCGCAGATCGGCGAGCACATGCGTGGCGCTCGTTGGCGAAACATGTCCGGAGCGGTTGGCCGATGGCGCGACGATCGGACCATGGAATGCTTCGAGCAGTGCGTGGGCAACCGGATGTGCCGGCACGCGCACAGCCACCGTATCGAGACCGGCGAGCGCGAGATCGGCGACGCCGCAATCCGGCTGTTTCGCAAGTACGAGCGTAAGGGGTCCCGGCCAAAACGCAGCCGCGAGTTTTTCGGCGGCGGGAGTAAACACGCCCACGCGCCGGGCTGCGTCGACATTCGCAACGTGCGCGATCAAAGGATTGAACGAAGGGCGCCCCTTGGCCGCGTAGAGCCGCGCCACGGTTTCGCCATTACCGGCGTCGGCGCCGAGTCCATAGACGGTTTCGGTCGGAAATGCGGCCAGACCACCCGCCGCGAGGCAGCGCGCGGCCGCCTCGATCGCGGTCCGATCGGCCTTTAAAACGCGTGTTCCGGGCGGGGCAGTCATTGTTTTTCTCAAGCTTGCGTTTAGGGGCGCCGGGGTTATAAGACCGGCCTTCAGTCGGAGTGTAGCGCAGTCTGGTAGCGCACCACGTTCGGGACGTGGGGGTCGCAGGTTCAAATCCTGCCACTCCGACCATTCGCTTCACTAAGCCGTTCAAGCGTTTAGTGAACTTCCTGAACCTCCGCAAGAACATGAATAAGCCCTTGCTGTCACAACTGTGTCACAGCGAGGTTGAGCTTTGGCGACACTTCGGAAGCGTGGGGACCGGTGGCAAGTTCAAGTGAGGCGTAAAGGCCGGACGCCAGTCTCTCGTTCGTTCAAGTCAAAGTCCGAAGCGCTTGTATGGGCGCGTGAACAGGAACTTGAGGCCGACCAAAACCGACCGCAGGTTCATAAGACGCTTCAAGGGCATCACGGTAGCTGACATCGTGAGCCGCTATCGCGACGAGGTGGTGCCACGGAAGCGCGGGGCCGACCGAGAGACACTCACCCTCAATGCGTTCCTGCGTCACCCTTTGGCCCTCGTGGCGCTCAGCGATGTCACCACTGGCATGGTGAGCGCGTACTGCGCCGAGCGTCTCAGACGTGTGAAGCCTGGCACCCTGAACCGCGAACTGGACATCCTGCGGCTTCAGCTAGCGCGGGGCAGGGAGCGCTTTGTGGGCGCCGCAACGAAGTACGGGTTCTGATTGCACCAGCCACGATTGCCCGTGACCACAAGCGTTTAGTGAACTTCCTGAACCTTCGCAAGAACATGAAGAAGCCCTTGCTGTCACAACTGTGTCACAGCGAGGTTCAGCTTTGGCCACTGAGCGGCCAAGGCATTAATTCTTTTTGACTTCATTGCTGGGCATGCTGCCCCCTTCGCCTTCGCACTTCAGCCCCACCAAAAAATTTTTGACGTCAATGAGGCCTGGCGTCGGCTCCGAGGCTACGATCATGTAGTCCTTGCTTGACCAGACGATACCGTTTCTTATTTTCTTTGCAAAACGTGCCAATTCATCAAGGCAAGTATTTGGATCGCCCGCTATAGCAGTTCTCACGTCAATGACCACGCCGCCTTCGTTCTTCAAAACGAGGTAGCTAGAGAAAGATTGTGCGGACGCGACTTGGCACGAAAGCAAGAGCACTCCGGCAACTGTAAAGTATTTCATCTGAAACTCCGTTCTGAACGTGTGAGCCGCCCAGCGCACATTCGCAAGTTCGAGGTGGCGGTGAAGACATGTGCGACGCAAAAGCCGATGTCCGCTAAGGGCCATAAGCGGACATGCCCCGCGAGCCCATATCAGATTGAACTCGCCAAATAGTTGCGTCAATAGCGCCTGCAATCGCGATATGTCCGCTTTGGGTCATTAGCGGACATCCCGCTGGATGCGAACCCTGTCCGCGTTACCACCACTACCGGACATTGCGCGACGCGCCGAAATGATACCGCGACCGGTCAGCTTTAGCGGGTCTCGTCGTCAAGAATGAATCCCAGCGGACGTTGCGGATGAAGGGCACCACGCAACGCATTAGGTGTCCGCTAATGACCCCAAGCGGACATCGCTTCGTGGAGTGGTGGCTCTCTTCCGCGAAATTGCCGCACGAAAGCCCCCTCAAGTGTGAAATAGCTCACGCCCCCCTCAAACGAAATTCATTAAAATTAATTTGTTCGGGCCACGGCCAGGGGACGGCCAATGGCAGACGAGAACCCGCACTTGCTCGTGTCCTTGACGTTATCGACGGTGACACGAGAACAATACGTTGAGCGCTGCAAGGAGAGCGCGCGCTCGCTTCTTAGGGTCGGCCAGATACGCGAAGCGGTCGCCTCGATGATGGCAGACATGCGGAAACACCCGGATTGCGGAGTACCTCACGAAATCCACGTGATCGGCATCTCTGCCGCCGCGGCCGGAGATGCCGTCGTGGCGCGCGCCTACATTGATGGGTTTTAACTGAATGGCACGTTTGTAACACACAAGAGGCGCGGTAGGGCAAAATGCGAAACAAAGTTCTCTGCCGCGCGTAGGCGGGGCTAACCGCGAGGATCAGTGCAGGGCGCGTTGGGCTTCGCGTGCCCGTTTGAAGTCAGCCGTTTCCGTCCCTTCTTGAAACCAGCGGCAGATTGGTTCTAACAGAGCCCGCGCCTCATAAGACTTTCCTCGCGTTCGCCAGAGTTCTGCAAGGGTTGTGGCGGCGCGTAATTCCAAGGACTTGGCGTTTTGACCACGCGCCACATCGATGGATTTCTTGAGATGAGATTCAGCTTCGCCAACTTTCGATGGGTCGAGCGCCAGAAGAATTTGCGCTCTTTGGCGATGCAATTCCGCTTCCCATGCTCGGCCAGTCACGTCACCAATATCGGTCAGTGCCCGTTCAACAATAGCTAGCGCGCGTTCATTTTCGCCAGTCTTGGCGTACACCTCTGCCAGCCAGCTATCCATCATTGGAAGCATGAAGCTAACGCCGCCGCGTCGTGCTTCATCGATCCCCATTGCTATTTCGGCCTGGGCCTCGCCTAGCCGGCCAAGTTCGCCGATTGCCTTGCCTCGCGAAATTCTGGACAAAATCGTATACAGCGAAAACCGCTGTTCTTGTGACATCTCGAAGCTGCTTTCGGCGCTCTCTAGGGCGTGAGCAGCGTCCCCACGCAGGAGGTGCACGACAGAGGTCATGTAATGAGCGAACGCGACGGTGTATGGGTGACCGAGACCTTGACCCAAGGCAAACGCTTCCAAAACTCGGGCAAGGGATTGATCCGGATAACCCAGGAACCACAAGTCCCAAGACAGGAGCAGCAGCGAAGCCGCTCGGGGCTCCACCATGTAAAGGTTGTATAGCGGCCGTTCTTCTTTGCCTCCGGTCGAAAGCCTGATTGTTTCCTCGAAATGGTTCGCTGACGATTGGAAGTCGCCGACGGTCAATAACGTGCTGCCCATCACTCTATGAGCTACCTTTAACAGCACGGGGTCGGACAACGCTTGTGACCGTGACAGAAATTCGTCGGCCATGCGGAGCGCTTCATCATTTCTTGCGCGCATCCACGAGTTCCCCCATTCCCCAAACAGGGCTTGGAAATATTCGGGGACGTTGCCTAGTCGCAGGCACAAGGTCCGAGCCCGCGAAAACGCTTCGCGGGTTTCTGCCGCGGCATACCCTTGGACAGCGATGAGGGGGATTCCCAGTGCCAACTGAATGTCGATCTCTTGTTTGGCCCGCTCAGGGGTTTCCGGCAGAGCGTTGAGAAGCTGAAGAGCCTTTCGAAAGTTTGCAATCGCTTCGACGTTGGCGGATTGCGCGAGCGCGCGCTGTCCGGACTCGAACCAGTACTGAATGGCCATTTGGTGATTGCCCGCTTCTTGATAGTGGAAGGCGAGGACTTCGGGCTGATTTTCGACCAGCCTCGGGAATTCGTGCTCCAGGATTGCCGCGATGTCTGCGTGCATCTGCTGCCTCTTGCTTTTAAGCAAAGAGTTATAGATTGCGTCACGCAGCAACACGTGTTTGAAGGTGAAACGGACGAAAGGTGAAAGACCGACTCGATAGACGATGTCAGCCTGTTCAAGCAGCGCGAGCGCCGACTGCAGTTCGTCTTCGTCAATTCGCGCTGCGGCCGACAAGAGATCGTAGGAGAACTCGCGTCCGATCACCGCCGCAATCTGCGCAACTCTGCGGCTGGGAGCAACGCGGTCGAGCCGTTCCATCAACGCATCGCTCAGCGTCTCCGGAACCCTGAGCGGTTGTTCTGTGCGCCCGGAAGTCTCCTGCAAAGGCGCGCTCAAAGTACTGCTTGTCAGTTCCTCTATGAACAGCGGAACGCCATCGGCCTTTTCGATGATCTGGTCGACCAGTTGTTGCGGAATGCTCCCGCCTCTCAAGAGGTCTCGAATCATCGTCTTCACTTCGGTCTGCGACAATCGCGTGAGCGAGTGCGTGGTTATGTTTGCGTGCGCCAGCCACGAGGGGCGGAACTCGGGCCGGCACGACACAATGAGCAACACGCGAGCGTGGCCGATCCGGCTGATGATCAGTTCAAGCAGCTCGAGTGTCGAGGCATCCAGCCAGTGTGCATCCTCGAAGATACAGAGCGTGGGACGTTGCAAAGAAAAAGCCAGGAGAACGTCGACAAGCGTGCTGATGGTCCTGTTCTTTATCTGTTGTGCGGTCAGCTCCGACAGTTCGCGGCTGCTTTCGGTCGAGATCGACAACAATTTGGCAATCAGCAGGAGCGGCTCTTTAGAACCATTGATCGATTTCGGAAGGTACGCCTGAAGCTTTGCAATCTTTTCCGCGTCGGCTTCACGAGCGGTTAGTTGTGCCGCTTGTTCGATCTGCTCGATTATCGGAAAGAACGCACTTTGGCTGTGATAAGGCGAACACTGATAGCGCAACAAGAGATGTGGTTCGTTCTGGATATTCGATATCAATTCATGAAGAAGCCGTGATTTTCCAACTCCCGGAATCCCCGAAAGCAGACTCACTTGACCGTCACCTTCTTTGACTTTCTCCCATCTATCGAGCAGCAGGCGCAGTTCGCTTGAACGTCCAACGAGCGGGGTGAGAGAACCGGCATGCGCAGCCTCGAACCGGCTGCCAGAACTTTTGGCCGCGAGCACGCGATATACATGGACAGGTTCGGTTACGCCCTTGAGTTCCTGGAATCCAAGGTCGTGCAAATCGAATGCCGCCGATGCGAGACGTTTTGTTGATCCGAAATGAGTACCGCGTTCGGCGCGGCGAGGGTCTGCAGGCGCGCGGCAATATTGGGCGTTTCGCCCACCGCGTCCATCGACCAAGACGTGGTGCTGTTTCCAGGTTCACCGACAACTACTGGCCCGGAGCAAACGCCTACCCGGCAAGCCAGGGTGACTGGCCCTGAAACCTTCATAACGCCAGAAACAATTTCCAGGGCTGCATGAACTGCACGAATGGCGTCATCTTCGTGTGCGTAGGGCCAACCGAAAAATGCCATCACACCATCGCCGAAATAGCGGGCGACTTCGCCTCCATAGCGCCTGATGGCCGTGCTGCACTCCCGCCGATATGCATCAATGAGCTTGTGCAGATCCTCAGGGTCCAGCTTTTCGGAAAGCTGCGTCGAGCCCACCAGGTCGCAGAACATCACCGTGATCTGACGGAATTCGGCGTCGCGGTGTTGCGAAGGGGAGGTTGCTTCCGCGCCGGTTCGTGCAACCTTCGTTGTGTCGCGCGCTTGCCTCGTCCCCCAAACTTCGTCGATGGCCCTGAGCAATTTCTTGCGGTGCCCCAAGGTGATTCCGAGTTTTTCAAGGTCGTCTTCGGTCAGATCCGGGAGGACGGAGTAATCGATATGGTTTTCCGCGAACGTTTGGGCGTACTGGCCTAGACCCTGTCTACCCAGCCACTCGGCTATGTCAGTGGTCGGCCTCGGCATTGCACGGACCTAGTTCTTAAGAGGAAGTCTGCCGATATCGCTACAGATTACGCGGGCATTGTCGGAAGTCAAAAAAACGCATCCGAGACGCGCGTGCCCGCGCCTCACATCACGCCAGACTGTGATGACGACTGCGCTAACCGGTCACGCCACAGGTCGAGCCACTTGCTCTTCAATGTTCGAAGCGACCGAACCACGACCATACGGGAGTGCTTCTCCGATCGCCTTCCGAATCTCCTCGAGCATTTCCGCTTCGGATTTGAGGAGTTCGTGATTGTATCCCTCCGCCAGGAGCAATGACGATTTATAGGTCTCCTGAACGACCTTGATGCGGTCACTCGCAGGAAGCGTTGCGACGAATTCGATCGTTTCTGCGACGTGGCTCGCCTCGCTGCCGAGGGAGCTGTGGCTTCGCAGGAAGCGGGTCGCATCGACGCCATCCGGGCACAGCGCCCGAACTCTGGCGATATCGGCTTCCTGCTTGAGTGCGGCGATGCGCTCCAGGCAATACGAATAGCCGATGGATCCGATCGGATAGTCTTCGGCGCAGAGATCGTCGAAACGTTTGCAAAGCGGCTTGATGCCGTCCGGAATGTAGTTGGCAACGAGGCGCTCGCCCGGCACCCCGAGCGCGCGCAAATCCTTGAGCGCGAGCCGGTCGTGACCGGTCTCCTCGCGCGCACGCTCTTCAAGGTAGGCCGCGACCTCGGGCCTTCCCATTTCGTTGAAGCGGCTGGCGGCGCGGCGGAGATTTCGCGGCGTGTCCACAGAGGTGTGATAGGCGCCGACGAGGGCGACGATATATCCCGCGACCGTTGGCTCCGGGCGCGCGAGGCGCTTTTCAATGCCAACAAATCCGAGATTTATCGCGCCGTCGAGCAGACCAACGGTACTGCCCGCCGAACCCACGCCCGTCATCGGCATTGCGAATGGGTCTGCAATTTCTTTCGTGCCGCTCGGGGTATGAAACCAGACCTCTCCCGACTTGCGAGCGATGATCGAAATGTCGTTAGTGACGTTGACCCACTCCGTGACCAACTGTGCCATAAAAAACTCCTGTTTCCGATGCTCGCCGGTGATCGTCTTTCGCAGGATACGAGCGAACTCGGCTTCACCTAAGACGAGGGGCGATAGCGCTAGATTCCGTTCGGTGTAATTCCCATCAGCATCCTCGCTGTCTCAAGAAGAGGCTGCGGAGGCGGAGGGTTACCTAAAGTCGCACGGTCTTTTCTCGGAAGTACGAAGACGACTCCGATATTCTCTCCAGTACTAGGATCGAGCAGGCCAGCGTCATCCAAACGAAATCCGCTTACATATTCCTTTTCCGTGATTACGATGGGCAACTGCAAAAGGATGCCGCGCTGGGCGAGGGCTATTTTTGCCGCGGCCGAACGGGCTTGGTACTGCTGCGGTGTCGGCGTTGGGTTCGTTCCGCCCCCCTCAGGCGTGATCAGATCCGTGTGGTTACCTAACCACATGTCGACAATCAGTTGGGCAAGGGCATCATTTGTGTACGAGAAATCGGCCACCTTATCGCCCCAAGTTCCGCTAGTTTTTGGGTCGGCGTAAATGCCGCGAGGCTTTTTGTTCGGCGCGGTCTGCGCGTTGGCGACGGTCGGTGCTGCAACCGCTGCGCTGGCCACCACTGCTGCTGCGCTCAAGAAATTGCGGCGGCTCGAATCCTCAGACGATTTCTGATTGGACATTTTGGCTTCCTCCTTGACGCCGGTCGGCCCCCCATGACCGCCCCGGCATTTACCGTGTTCTGCTGGCAAATATCCTAAGTTCCAAGTTCCAGGGTGGCAAGTTATAATAGAAAAATGGAATGATACCCGCATAGGAGGTAACGGGTTGCCGCACTAGATTTGCCTGGCGTCGTCTGCAATCGCGATGAAGGTCGGTCTAATTCAATCGGGCTCTGGAAGATGACCAAATCGGTGCCGAGACCCAGCAGCGGCAGCAAGACCAACCACTCACGCAGGGGCCACCTTGTTCTGCGTACACTTCACACTTTGTTGGGCACAGCGGTCCGCTGGAGCCTTGTGGGTCGAAAAGGCGCCTGTTGAAATGCGCTGACGATCAGCAGGGATTAGTACACAAACCGAGTACACAAAAAGCCAAACGCGGGCCAAAAATCTCAATAAATTCAATGAAGAACAATCGCTATCGCAAATCCTGCCACTCCGACCATTCGCTTCACTAAGCCGTTCAAGCGTTTAGTGAACTTCCTAAACCTCCGCAAGAACATCAAACAACCCCGCTGGCACACTTTTGGCACAGTGGGATTGACCATTGGCAACACTGCGGTGGCGAGGACGCGATGGCAGGTTCAAGGTCGGCTTAAAGGCCGAGCGTCGATCACTCGTTCGTTCAATTCCAAACGCGAAGCGATTGTATGGCCACGCGAACAGGAGCTTGAGGGCGACCACGGGCCCACGGGACGCTCCGGGGCATCAGGTGGCGGACATCGTGAGCCGTTATCGCGACGACTTGGCGGCAAGAGATTGCGCCTTCCTGGCGATCATCGTTTTTGAAGCGCGAGCCATAAGCGGGCGACGGCTTCAGCAGGGTCTTCGCAAAGCAACTCTGATCATAGTTGGCAGAGGCGAGCCACCCGTCATGCTGTTTATCAAGAGAGACAAAATTCTCGCCACACGCTTCTATGAGTTCTTCGAGGGTGGGGACATAGACGCGATCGCCACTTCGCCAAACAAGCTTATTCAGCGGACCAATCAAGCGACCTTTTCCGATTTGCGGAAATCCCGCATCCATCAGGCTTTCGGCGAGGTCGTAGTCCATACCCCTATTTAATCACGATGACTGCTTTTACTCCGAAAGCGGATTTCGGTCGGCGTTACTCGACATCGCCGACTATTCGATCAACTCGTCGCGCGCGACCGACAAGCGTATTTGGAATGTCGATACCGATCGCCTTCGCAGTTTTGAGATTTATAACCAACTCGGTCTTCGTCGATCGTCCCAATTTGAACTCAAGTCAACCCACAATGCTTTTTCACGTCGTCGGTGCTGGCACAAACCTTCCCATCGTCATCCTCAATCCATGCGGTAGTTGCGCCGCCTGTCTTCAGCGACAAACCGGCAACTTGCATTGCGGCTTCTAAGGTGGGGTACGGCTTGGCATCATTTATGAGACCATCGGTGTCGGTGGTTATTCTAACGTGATAGGACATATTTTTTGCCCTCCAAACCCATTTGACGTTCGCTCAACCAATTCCTCTAGCGACCATAATGCACAGCGGCGAGCCGGTATACCAACCCGCCGCCATTGACCTCACTGAGCGCACAATCGCGCGGCCTGTTCCAAGAATCCATTTTTACCTGTTTCATCCCGAACCTACGACCTCTCCCTGTGTGATCCGATTCCATCAGCGGCGCTTTATAACATTTGCTTCTTTGGCTGATATCGCTGCTGCCCGCATCCTCCCCCTCCTCCCCCCGTCGCCTTGTAGTTTTGTCTATTTTTGCTTCTTTGGCCGCTGACGCTTTCGTAGGCGTACGCCTGGACCGCCTCCGTTTTCATCGATGAATTCTATCCCAGCCTCAGCGAGCGCGTTTTCGCTCGTTTCCAGAGTGCCGCCAGGTCCTGGGCGTAGCGGCCGACTTCAACATTCTTGACCGTCTTCCTATGCACTCCAGCGCTTTGGCGAGATCACGGACTGTCCAGTTAAGCGCTGCGCGCGCCACTCTTACCTCTGCACTCGTCACAGGCATTACTTGTTCTATTGTCCCCACATGGTATTAAATATGATACCTTAGGTATTGAAAGCATTGAGTTAGTAAGGCAGCTTTTCGTGTTGAATACACCCTCGCGAGTATCGGCTCAATTCCAAGGGAGGTTGCGATGAGTTTGGAGTTTGCCGCCATAAACTACCGATGTTCCGCACGTATCCGCGCCGAAGACCCGCAAATCGACGAGCAAACCCTCGCGGACACCGTCGAGGGCCTAACCGATCTCCACGAGATCATCGCAGCCATCGTCCGCGCAGCACTCGCCGACGAGGCCCTGGCAAGCGGGCTCAAGGGCCGCATCGCCGAGATGCAGGATAGGCTCGAGCGACTGCAGGATTGTGCGGCCAAACGTCGGCAGATCGCCAAGGACGTTATGGTCGAGCTCGATCTGAAAAAGATCACTGCACCCGATTTCACCGTGTCGATCCGCCCCGGCATGCCCGCGCTCCTTGTGCTCGATGAAGCCGCGGTACCAAGCATCTATTGGGAGCCGAGGGAGCCGCGCCTCAATCGGCAAGAACTGCTGAGCGATCTCAAAGGTGGCGCCGAGGTCAGTGGCGTTGCTCTTTCCAATCCCGAACCTGTTTTGAGCGTGAGGACAAAGTGATGGGTTTCACCGCAAAACAAACGCAGGCGTTGCAGCGTAGCCTCAGCAGCCGGCGAATCCGGACGCGCGAGGCGAATGGACGCGAACTCTCATACATTGAAGGCTGGTATGCGATCTCAGAAGCCAACCGGATCTTCGGCTTCGATGCGTGGAGCCGCGAGACAGTGGATTCCCGTTGTGTGCTGACGCGCGAGAACCGCGGCTCATTCCTCGCCATCTATATCGCCAAAGTACGGATCACCGTTCATGCTGATGGAGTGACGATTGTTCGGGAGGGTCATGGAACAGGAGAGGGCCGTGGCACCTCCCCTGGTGAGGTTCACGATACGGCGCTCAAGGCCGCGGAAACCGACGCCACCAAACGGGCGCTCGCGACCTTCGGCAGACCATTCGGGCTTGAACTCTATCGCAAGGATAAGAACGCCGTTTCGGCAAGCTCGCCAACAGTCAAGTCGACGACAGTGGAGAGCCCTCCACCCAGCCGCGCTGTCGGTTTGCACCCAGACGATACAACGCCAATCCCGAGGCCTTCGCACTACTACGGCCGCCGTCACCATGGCTCCATGACCGATCTCCTGCGGCAGGATCAGGCCTCCGTTGTGCCCCTGCCGCATAGCGAATTGCCTCCGACCAAGATCGACAAGAGCCAGCTCACGATTGCCGAACCCAAACGATTGCGCGACAAGGCACACCTGAAGTTCGTCGCATCACAGCCTTGCCTCATCTGCGGCCGGCAACCGTCCGATCCCCATCACCTGCGGTTTGCACAACCGAGAGCGATTGGCCTCAAGGTGAGCGATGAGTTCACCGTACCGCTTTGCCGCGGGCATCATCGGCAACTGCATCAAACCGGCGATGAACTCGCGTGGTGGGGACAATCACCGAGTGAATGCCCTGGAAATCGCGAGAGGTCTTTGGGAAATAACGCATGCCACGACGGATCAAACGTCGCAGCTTCCATCCCAACATTAGCTGAGCTGCAAACCAAGCTAGACAGCGTGCGTCGCGAGGTGCGCAACCTCACGGCGACGAGCATGGATTCGAACCAGACCACGGAACAGGCAGCGCTCATTAAAGAGCTCGAGCGTTCG
>CAVVUW010000006.1:132500-506110 GCA_963751535.1 uncultured Alphaproteobacteria bacterium | reverse complement strand
GGGCATTTATATCGACAGGTCGATGCTCACCCGAGCCTTCGCGCGAGTGCAGCAGCATGTTCTTAACGATCGCATCCGCGCGCTTGCCGTGCTGCACGACCTTGTCGAGGTTGCCCTGCAGCGTATCGGCAATCCGTTCGCTGATCTCTGCTCGCAGCTTGCTGTCGAGGTGCGCGTCCGTAAGCGCCTGCCGCAATTCGTCAATGATATCGACCGAGACCGCTGAGAAGTTATTGACGAAATTGAGCGGGTTCTTGATCTCGTGCGCGATGCCGGCGGTGAGTTGTCCGAGCGAGGCTAGCTTCTGCGTCTGGACGAGGCGATCCTGCGTGTTACGCAAGTCCTCCAGCGAGGCGGCCAGCTCGCGCGTGCGGGCCTCCACGCTTTCAAACAATCGTACATTCTCGATCGCGATCACTGCTTGGTCGGCGAATGTTGTAACCAAATCGATCTGCTTATCGGTGAAAGGCGTGACGTTTTTGCGCCTCAGGACAGATCACCGATTGGGTTTCCCTCGCGCAGCATTGGAACACCGAGGACCGTGCGAAAATCACCGGTCCAGTGCTGGCGAAAACTGTATTCCGGATCAGCCATAACATCGGGGATCTGAACATCCGAGCCTTCCACCAGCGCTCACCCCGTAATGGACCTGCGGTCCATTTGCCACGGCCTGGTCACGGATGAAGGGTCTTATTGTATTCGACCAATAGGCGGAATTTGCAATTCGGATGAATGCCCTGTCGATGTCGCGGGATAATGGCCCTTGATCGGCATCGCACATATGGGCCGCCGATCTCATCAAGCGTATCGAGCACCGTCTGTAAATCGAATGTCGAGCGGCTGATGACCTTGAGCACGTCGGCGGTGGCGGTCTGCTGCTGGAGCGATTCTCGCAACTCGTGCAGTAACCGCGTGTTCTCGATCGCGATAACGGCCTGCGCTGCAAAGTTCATCACCAGCGCTATCTGCTTATCTGTAAACGGGCGAACGTCCTGGCGATACATCGCAATTGCGCCGATCAGCTCATCGTCCTTGAGCATCGGCACCGACGACAAAAGTCCGCGCCCTGGCTTTGTCGACCAGCGCCTTCATTCGCGGGTTGTGTCGGTAGCTTCGTTCGGTCCTGAGGTCAGTGGATATGCAAGATTTCTTGGTATCTGGTGAGGCGCTCAAGCGGCATCCCCTGATCCATCGTTGCATGCTATTACCGGTTGCTCCGCCGCGCCAATACGCGACATAATCGGAGCTCGCCATGCACTGCAACCGCGCGGTATGCGTCGCCTTCGCGCAAGAACAGATTGCCGAAGCTGGCCTCACAGATGCGCGTGGCGTTCTCCAGCATCGCCTCGAACACGGGCTCCAGTTCGCCAGGCGACTGGAGATGACCTTAATACCTCCGATGTCGCAGTCTGCTGTTCTAGCGATTTACGCAGCTCGTTGAGCAGCCGCGCGTTCTCGATGGCGATGACTGCCTGATCGGCAAATGTTTCTACAAGCTCGATCTGCTTCCGGGTGTATGGCCGCGGCTCGGTGCGTTGAAGCACTAACGCTCCAATTGGAGCCCCTTCCCGCAGCAGGGGCACTGCGAGGGTAGCCCTGCCTCCACCGAGCTTTTGCGCCTCGACGAATGTGTACTCCGGGTCGGCAAGGATATCGACAATTTGAACCGTTTTGCCTTCCAGCGCCGTTCGGCCGACGGCTGTCCCGCGACCTGGCGTGATAGGGTGACTTTCGTGAAACGCCCGGAATTCAGGCGAATAATTGTAGTACGCGACGCTCTTATAGGTTTCACCCTCGCGACGAAATACCAGACCACGTTCATCTTCGCACAGTCGGACTGCTGATTTGACGAGCGTATCTAGGACCACCTGCAACTCGAACGTCGAGCGGCTGATGACCTTGAGCACATCAGCGGTGGCGGTCTGCTGCTGCAACGATTCACGAAGCTCGCTGAGCAAGCGCGTGTTCTCGATGGCGATGACGGCTTGCGCGGCAAACGTTTTAAGAAGCTCGCGCTGCTTTTCGGAGAGCGGCCCCGGCGCCACGCGCACCACGCTGATTGCGCCGATTGCGGTCTTGCCGCAAATTATCGGCATGATGGTGATTGCCCGATACCCGCTGGCGAGAAAGTTCCTGGCGCCCGGTGCCATCGGGCCCGTCACATGCTCTTTCACGTCCGAAAAATCGATCACCTTGCAATCGAGGATCGCCGTGCCGTGCATATGGGTCCGGTCGAGCACACTGGGAAAGCGGCGTCTCCATGCTTTTTCGCGTTTTGAATCCATGTCGGCGATCGCAACCGCCTGCATCTGATCGCCGTCAGGTATCACAATTGTCGTCGCCGCGTCGGGAAATAGCTTTAGTCCGCTTTGCACGATGGCATCGAACACCGGCTGTGTGCCGGTCGGAAAGCCACTGATCGCACCGAGAATTTCGGCGGTCGCGGTTTGCCGCTCCAGTGCCTCGTCACGCTCGCGAGTAAGCCGCGCAACGTCCGTGTCCTTAGTAGAAACGGGGGAACTCCGACGGCCAGCAATCTTTGGTGCGCTGACGCGCTTCAACGTCTTGGGGCGTTGCTTTTTTATTGCTTTGCCGCGCCGGCGCATATTCGCCCCCGTGACCCAGAACAGGGTACCGGCTCAAGTTAGCACACTGGAAGGCGCCCCAAGGTAAGACCAGCCCATGTCCGCTTTGGGTCAAAAGCAGACATTTGCAATGCAACAGCGCATGTCCGCTTTACACCTGATTGCGACCGTAAAAGCCGACATCGCCTCACAGGACCCATACTCCTCAAGGCGACACTGATCTATCGGCGCACAGGGAATCTGCGCGCCGTCCAGCTTTTGCTTGGTCACACTAAAATAGAGAGCAAGATGTGGGCGATGCCCTCGCCGACATACGATGTCCGCTATTTCGAGCGCTTTTGGGGGCAAAGCGGACATGCCTTCTTGCACTGCAAATGTCCGCTTATGACCCAGAGCGGACATTGCGGGGCCGCCTTCGGCGCAAGCCTAGTCGGCTGGGCTTCAAGTTACATTGGCCTCGGTGCAACAAGGCCAGTTGAATGCGCCACCCATATGTCGAAAGACACATGGAATTATTGATTTCGCTCCTAGTCGAAAATTTAACTTTTGAAATTATGATCAAATTGGAACAGGGCAGCTGCGATAGCGCGCCTTCAATTGCCGGTTCACTTCATGGCCGAGGTTCAGACCACACAAGCGCTGTGCCACAAGTGCAATAGCGGAATGGTCTATGTGACTTCCCTGCCGCACGCGACTGCTTCTCACATGCGGCGAACTACCTTCGTTTGTTACAGGTGCCATCAGACCCGAAGCTACATGCTGACGTCGCTGTTGGCCGATGCATACGCCGCTGCCGGTGAAGACGATGCAAAAGCTATTTCAGGACAAATGTGAGTGGAATGGTTATAGGATGATGACCAGCATCGTGACGGGAGATCTGGAAGCTGCTACGGCCGATCTCTTGCAAGCGCAGGATCGCAAGCTCGCTGAGAGTCAAACTAAGTTTCAAGCCGAGTTTGAGGCGGGCGAAGCCAAATTTAATGCCGAACTTGAAGCGATGTCGTCGCCGAAGCGACAAGACTTGGAAAAACCAAAATTTGTAGACAAGTGGCTTTTGGCACGGAAGTGCTGGGCTTGGTTGTATCACGACGACTAGACTTCGCGATCGAACTCGTTCGTTCTGACGCGCCCAATGCGCGAGGGCAATCAGTATGGCCATAGCTGACATCGGCTTGTGTATTGCGAATGTCCGTGGACATTGACGTGTGCACTGCACATGTCTGCTTTTGACCCAAAGCGGACATCGGCGGTCTGCGTCGGCCTTCGGACTATGAAGTTGGCACTTGAGGGCCGACCCAGGTACCGGGGGGCAATACTGGCAATTCCGCCGCTAAGCCGTTGAGGAGTCCCTGAACCAGCCTGTCAGCCAGCGCACCAGATTTTTCATTCGGGCCGACGAGCCCATCCGCGAGTAGCAGAGTGAGTCCATGCACGAGGGACCAGCACGCCAGAACCGCACCGGCGATCTTTCGTTCGTTGCGCGAGGTGTGCGGGATAGCGCTTCCGACGCCCCCCGCAATGATAACGCCGGCGAGCAGAGCCTTGGTCTTCTCAGCGGCAGCCAACTCGATCGCGGGCCGCCCATGATTCGGACCGGTCAGGTAGCCCCCGAACATCAGGCTGTAGAGCGCCGGGTTTTCAACGCCATGATCAATGTAGGCGCGCAATAGCGCGAATAACTGCTCGCGAGGACTGCGGAAGCTCGCGATTTCATTGGCCATGCGGTTCGTTAGCATTTCGAATCCTGCCCCCGAGACGGCCGCCAAAAGTTCATGCTTGTCGGCAAAGTGCTTGTAAGGGGCGTTGTGACTGACGCCAGCGCGGCGGGCGAGCTCACGCAGCGAAAACTCAAGGCTCTGGGTTTCACGCAGGATTTCCAGCGCGGCCTTGACGATTACGCGGCGCAGGTCGCCGTGATGGTAGGGGCGCTCGTGGGACTGGGGCCTCGGCATCGCTCGATAAACCTCTGCGTTTCCTCATATTTAGCGCTCAAAGTTGGCGATGTCAACTTTTGCATACCAGCCATCTGCGCAGCAATGTAGACACCGCCAACTTTCACTACTATGAAGTTGGCAACGTCAACATTCAGTCTATTTTGGAGTGCGAGACATGCGGCCCTGGATCCTTCTTCTCCCCCTTCTGGTCGTGCTTGCCGGCTGCAAGCCAGAGGACACGCCGGCGGCACTCCGGATGGTCCACACACTCGTCGTCGAAACCAAACGTATCAATGACGACCGCCAGGCGATCGGCGAAGTTAAACCGCGATACGAGAGCGATCTGTCGTTCCGCGTCGCCGGCAAGGTGCTCTCCCGGCTCGTGGACGTCGGAGCTTCGGTCAAGCAAGGCGACACGCTGGCCACGCTCGACACCCAGGACTATCAGAACCGTTTGCGCTCAGCGGAAGCCGACGTCAGTTCCGCCGAGGCGGCGCTCGTCAATGCGCAGGGAACGGAGGCGCGCCAAGCCAAGCTTTTGAAGGATGGCTGGACAGCCGAAGGCCACCTACGACACCGCGCTGCAGAACCTGCAGGCCGCCGAGGCGCGGCTCAAAGCTGCCAAGGCCATTCTCGACCTCAATCACGATCAGCTCAACTACACCACGCTCAAGGCCGATTTCGACGGCGTGATTACTGCCGTCGGTGCGGAAGCCGGTCAGAATGTGAATGCCGGGCAGATGGTAGTGAAGCTGGCACGACCGGATGACAAGGACGGTGTCTTCAACATCGCCGAGACAGCTTTCACTGATATCAGCAAGACGCAGCTCGAGGTCGTCGTTTGGCCGCTGTCCAACCCAGACCTGACGCTTGAGGGAGTGGTGCGGGAGATTTCTCCTGTGGCCGACCCGGTAACGCGCACCTACGCGGTCAAAGTCACGCTGAACAATCCGCCGCCGCAACTTCGCTTCGGCATGAGCATTGGCGGTCGATTGAAAGGAAAGACCGCTGTCGCGGTCGCGCTTCCCCTCTCGGCCATTTTTGAAAAGAACGGTTCGCCGGCTGTCTGGGTGCTCGATCAGCAATCGAGCAGTCTCAGTCTGAGGCCCATCACCATCGCGCGCTATGAGGCAAATACCGTCGTCGTCGCCAGCGGCCTTACCAAAGGGGACATCGTCGTCACCGCAGGGGTGAATACTCTGACAGTCGGCCAAAAGGTCCGGCTTGCCGAAACAAACTTGGTCAGGAGTGACAGCCAATGAAGTCGTTCAACCTCTCCCGCTGGGCGCTCGAGCATAAGAGCTTTGTCGTCTACCTCATGCTGCTCGTGGCGCTCGCCGGTATTTTCGAGTATCGCCGGCTCGGGCGTGATGAGGATCCACCCTTCACCATCAAGACGATGGTGGTGAAGACGCTGTGGCCCGGTGCCACCACGCTCGAGACCATGCAGCAGGTCACGGATCGGATCGAGAAGAAGCTCGAGGAGCTGCCGAACATCGACTATCAGAAGAGTTACACCAAGCCCGGCGAGTTGGTGGTCTTCGTCTATCTGAAGGACTCCACCCCTGCTTCGGAGGTGCCCGATCTTTGGTACCAGGTGCGCAAAAAGGTCGGCGATATCAAGCAAACCTTGCCACAAGGCGTGCAGGGTCCCTTCTTCAACGACGAGTTCGGGGATACTTATGCGCTGATCTTCGCGCTGACTTCGGATGGCTTCTCCCACCGCGAGCTGCGCGATTATGCCGAGCGCGTGCGAGCCGAACTGCTCAGCGTTCCCGACGTTGCGAAGATCGACCTGCTCGGCTCCCAGGACGAGAAGATTTATCTGGAGTTCTCGACCCAGCAACTCGCTGCCATGGGGCTCGACATTTCCGAGCTCATACAGACTTTGCAGGCGCAAAACGCGATCCAGCCAAGCGGGACCGTGGACTCAGATGCAGAGAAGATCGCAATTCGCATCTCCGGCCAGTTCACGACCGAAGAGAGCCTGAAGGCCATCAACTTCCGTTTCAATGGCCGGTTCTTTCGGCTGAGCGACATTGCCAAGGTGCAAAGAGGCTATGCCGACCCGCAGCAGCCGATATTCCGATACAACGGCCGCTCGGCCATTGGCCTCGCCATTTCCATGCGGAAGAACGGCGACGTCCTGGCATTCGGTGAGCACCTCAAAGAGCGCCTCGCCAAGGCAACAGCCGACCTGCCGGCCGGCATCGACTCCCATCTGGTGGCCAACCAGCCGGAGGTCGTTGAAGAGGCCGTTGGCGAGTTCATCAAGACCTTGATCGAAGCCATCGCCATCGTCTTGGCCGTAAGCTTCCTTTCGCTCGGCTGGCGCCCTGGCATCGTCGTCGCGATTGCGATTCCGCTGGTCCTTGCCATCACCTTCGTCGCCATGAAGCTTGCCGGAGTGAGCCTGCAGCGCATCTCGCTCGGCGCACTCATCATCGGGCTTGGGCTCCTGGTCGACGACGCGATGATCGCGGTGGAGATGATGATCAAGAAGCTTGAAGAAGGCTGCGACAAGGTCACCGCCGCAACATTTGCCTATACCTCGACCGCCTTCCCGATGCTGACCGGCACGCTGGTCACCATCGTAGGTTTCGTCCCCGTGGGCTTCGCGGCGAGCAGCGCCGGCGAGTATTGCTACACGCTGTTCGCGGTTGTCGGCATTGCATTGACCGCATCGTGGTTCGTTGCGGTGCTATTTACGCCGCTAACAGGTGTTTTCATCCTGCCTAACAAGATGCAAAGGCACGGCCATGAGCCGTCGCGCTTTGCCCGCGCATTCCACACCGCGCTCGATCGAGTGCTACATCTGAAGTATTGGGTGATCGGCACCACGGTTGCGCTTTTTATTGCTGCTCTTGTCGGCATGCAATTCGTGCAGCAGCAGTTCTTCCCGAGCTCAGACCGTCCAGAATTGCTTGTTGACCTGACGCTGCCGCAAGGGTCCTCGATCAATGCCACGCGCAAGGTGGTTGATGAGCTCGAGACAATCCTGAAGAGCGACCCTGACATTGAACACTGGTCCTTCTACATCGGCAGCGGCGCCATCCGCTTCTATCTGCCGCTCGATCAGCAGCTCGCGAATGACTTCTTCGCGCAAGGCGTCATAGTCACAAAAGGATTTAAGGTTCGCCCGGCGGTGCAAGCGCGCATCCTCGCCGCATTACAACGCCGCGAATTCGAGCAGGTGCAGCCGCGCGTGAGCCCCTTGGAGCTTGGCCCGCCGGTCGGCTGGCCGCTCAAGTTCCGCATCAGCGGTCCCGAGCCCGTGAAGGTCCGTGAGATTGCGCAGAACTTCGCTTCATTGCTCGGCAAGACGCCAAATGCGCGAAATATCAATTTTGATTGGAACGAGCCGTCCAAGGTCGTCCGCGTGGAGGTGGATCAGGACCGGGCTCGGGCGCTGGGCATCAGTTCGCAAGCATTGAGTCAGACCATCAATGCCATTTTATCCGGCACGACCGTCACCCAGGTGCGCGATGATATCTATTTGGTCGACATCGTCGCCCGCGCCATTCCCGAAGAGCGCGCGAAGCTCGAGACCCTGCGCAGCCTCATGATCAACGTGCCGGGCGGACGGTCGGTGCCGCTTGAGCAGGTCGCTAAACTCTCCTACGGGATCGAACCGCCGCTCGTCTGGCGCCGCCATCGTCTGCCAACAATCACCGTGCAAGCCGATACGGCGCCCGGGCTTGAGGCAGCGACCGTTGTCAAAGACCTCTCTTCCGAAATTGCCGCATTTAAGTCGCAGCTACCGGCGGGCTACGACGTGGTTGCAGGCGGCACGGTCGAGGAGAGCGCCAAGGCTGAGGCCAGCATCTTCGCGGTCTTTCCGATCATGATCCTCATCATGATCACGATCCTCATGGTGCAGCTGCAAAGTTTTCAGCGGCTGTTCCTTGTGCTTGCCACCGCACCGCTGGCTGTCATTGGTGTTGCCGCCGCGCTGCTTATCGCAAGAGCACCCATGGGGTTCGTTGCGATCCTCGGCATCGTCTCACTGATCGGCATGGTGATCCGCAATTCGGTGATCCTGATCGGCCAGATCGATACCGAAATTGCCGCGGGTCAACACCCATGGACCGCGGTGATCGTGGCGACGGAGCATCGGCTGCGCCCGATCCTGTTGACCGCTGCCGCCGCCATTCTGGGAATGATTCCGATCGCGCCCACCGTGTTCTGGGGACCGATGGCGTACGCGGTGATGGGCGGCCTCGTCGTCGCGACGCTGCTGACCCTCGTATTCCTACCGGCGCTCTACGTTGCGTGGTTTCGGATCAAGCCGAGTTCCGCACCACAGTCGATAATTCCCGTCGGCGTTCCCGTCCTCGCCAACGCTTGAGAATGGAGCAGGGAGCGCATGCGCGCTGCCCGTGTCTACAAAAGGAGAATGATATGGAACAACTTCCCTCTGCTGCAATCGCCGCCATGGCGGCAAAGGCTCGCCGCGTACGAGAGCGCCCCCCGTTCGATCGCATTGCTCTCCTGCTGCAGGGCGGCGGTGCACTCGGCTCCTACCAGGCCGGCGTATATGCCGCACTCGCGGAGGCTGAACTGCAGCCGGATTGGGTTGCCGGCATCTCGATCGGTGCGATTAACGGCGCGCTCATCGCGGGGAATGCGCCAGAGCGGCGCGTCGAGCAACTCAGGACATTTTGGGAGCACATCACAGAGGCGCCGTTCGGTCTCGATGCTTGGTTCGCGCCGCAGTCAGAAACCAGCGACATCATGCGTGGCTGGATAAACCAGACGAGTGCCGCAAAGGTACTGTTTGGTGGCGCGTCCTGGATTCTTCGCGCCGCGCCCAATCGCGCCGTGGTTCATTCCGGCCGGCGGCGCGGGCGCCACGAGCTACTACGACACCGCGAAGCTGCGCTCGACCCTTGAGCGGCTTGTCGATTTCGATCGGATCAATTCTGGTTCGGTGCGCTTCACCGTGGGCGCCGTCAATGTGCGTTCGGGCAATCTGGTCTGCTTTGATACCGAGACGCACCGAATCGGCCCCGAGCACGTCATGGCGAGCGGCGCGCTGCCGCCCGGGTTTCCCCCTGTCGAGATAGAGGGCGAGCATTATTGGGATGGCGGCCTCGTCTCCAACACGCCACTGGAATGGGTCGTCGAAAGCGTGCCGCGGCAGGACACGCTTGCCTTTCAGGTCGATCTCTGGAGCGCACGCGGCGATTTCCCTCGCGACATCGCCGAAGTCGAGACGCGCCGAAAGGAGATCATTTATTCGAGCAGAACCCGCGCCAGCACGAGCAGCTTCAAGCGCATGCAAAGGATGCGCCGTGCGGCAGCCAAGCTGAGCACCGACATGCCCGAACATGTGCGCAATAGCCCCGAAATGGAGGAGCTGCAGCCGATGATCGAGCACAAGGCCTACAACATCATCCAACTTATCTACCGCGCAAAAACCTATGAGGGCCAATCGAAAGATTACGAATTTTCGCGCCGGAGCATGGAGGAGCATTGGCGCTCCGGCTACCACGATGCCGTGCGTACTTTGCGTCACCCGGAGGTACTGAGGCGGTCCAAGACCCCTGACGGCGTCTTCACTTTCGACCTGCACAACGACGGCCGAGAATAACGGAGAGCACCATGACCGAAGAAGAAATCCGGAAATGCGCATTTGCGATGCCGCTTACGAGCCCGGCCTTTCCGCCGGGACCTTACCGATTTGTCGACCGCGAATACTTCATCATCACCTATCGCACCGATCCAGAACGGCTGCGCGCGATCGTGCCTGAGCCACTGGCACTCGACTCCCCGCTGGTGAAGTACGAGTTCATCCGCATGCCCGATTCCACCGGCTTCGGCGATTACACCGAGAGCGGACAGGTGATCCCGGTGTCGCTCAACGGCCGCCGCGGCAGCTATACGCACTGCATGTTCCTTGACGACGAAGCCCCGATAGCGGGCGGGCGCGAACTCTGGGGCTTCCCTAAGAAACTCGGGAACCCGAGCCTCAAGGTCGAGAAGGATACGCTCGTCGGCACGCTCGACTACGGCTCGGTGCGCGTGGCCACCGGCACGATGGGCTACAAACACCGCACGTTGGATGCGACGCAGATCAAGCTGGCAATGCGTGAGCCGAATTTTCTGGTCAAGGTCATTCCGCACGTTGATGGCACCGCGCGAATCTGCGAGCTCGTCGAATACCGGCTGGAGAACATCGAGGTACGTGGCGCCTGGGCGGGGCCTGGCTCGTTGCAGCTTAACTCGCACGCGTTGGCGCCGGTCGCCGACCTGCCGGTGCTCGAGGTCGTCTCGGCCGTCCACTGCGTCGCCGATTTGACCCTCGGCCTCGGCAAGGTCGTGCACGACTACCTGCGCCCGGCTGCGACGCGCGAGACTGAAAGGAGACTGGCATGCGTCTCCTAGGCAAAGTCGCGGTCGTCACCGGCGCCGCGAGCGGCATCGGCAAGGAGATCGCGCGCGCCTTTCAGCGCGAAGGCGCCAAGGTCGTGATCGCCGATCTCAATCAGGCCGGCGCCGACGCAGCAGCCGCGGAGCTCGGCGGCAACGATGCGATCGGCATCGCGATGGACGTAACGAGCGAGGCAGAGGTCGACGCCGGCATGGCCAAGGCGGTCTCCGCCTTCGGCCGCATCGACGTGCTCGTGAGCAATGCGGGCATCCAGATCGTAGCGCCGCTTGAGGATTTCGATTTCGCGAAATGGAAGCAGATGCTCGCGATCCATCTCGACGGCGCGTTCCTCACCACGCGGGCGGCGCTGAAGCACATGTACAAGCAAGCCACCGGCGGCAGCATCATATACATGGGCTCGGTGCACTCGAAGGAAGCCTCGCTGCTGAAGGCACCCTACGTGACCGCCAAACATGGCCTCCTCGGCCTCGCCAAGGTCGTTGCGAAGGAAGGGGCCAAACACGGCGTGCGCGCCAACGTGATCTGCCCGGGGTTCGTGCGCACGCCGCTCGTCGACAGGCAAATTCCCGAACAGGCTAAGGCGCTCGGGATCAGCGAAGAGCAGGTGGTCAAGAGCCTGATGCTGAAAGACACGGTCGATGGCGAGTTCACGACGATCGAAGACGTGGCCGAGGCCGCTGTGTTTTTCGCAGGCTTCAACACCAATGCACTCACTGGCCAATCGCTGATCGTGAGTCACGGCTGGTCGATGCAGTGAGGAGGCTGAACAAACACTCGCGCTGGTCGCTCAATGTCTTATCACACTGCGGGAGTTTGGAATTGCGGCAACTGGATTTGCTCATGGCTCGATTTGGCTCGATTGCGACTTCGATGTTTTTCCTGGGCGTTTCAGGTGGTTGATCATGTTTGCTCTGATCCGGATCGCGTATATTTGCTTGGTCGCGTTTTGCGGCAGCGGTGTCTTTGCCAATACCCATCAGGTCCGCGCGCCTGTCGCGCATAGCGATAGGTCGCACGATCTCGCTCGCTCGCAGCTTGTATTGCCCACTCTTGATATTCTGCCGCATCGAGCCCTGCCCCCCGCCGAGCCTTTTGTGTTGCCGTCAATGAGAGTTTCGGCTGGGATCTCAGCGAAGTGGAGCGAGCTTCAATCCCGCATTTCTGCTGACGAAAAGACGCTCGCGGCCTGCCGCTCAGATGGACGTCCTTGCTCGCAGGCTGGACTTCGCTTTTTGTCAATTGTTGAACTTGCTCGAAAACACGAGGGGCGCGCCCGGCTGGGCTGGCTCAATCGTGCGGTCAACATGAGCATCAAGCCAGTTAGTGATTGGGCCCAATATGGTGATTCCGATTATTGGGCATCCCCGCTTCAAACGCTCGCCAGTGGAACCGGTGACTGCGAGGACTATGCGATCGTAAAATATGTCGCACTTCGCGCAGTGGGGATCGATGCCGATGATCTCCGGCTTGTCATTGTACAAGATGATAAGCGGCGGAATGAGCATGCGGTCCTGGCGGTTCGGTACGAACAAAAATGGTTGATCCTCGACAATCTGACGATGGCGATCATCACCGCCGAGGACGTTCGCGGCTATCGTCCTTTGTTCGCGCTAAATAGCGGCTCGGCAATTGCAGTGGCAGGCGTTGATCCGACCCAATACGACGCACCGTTGCCGCTGCTTTCACGGCAATGACATTTCTGCCCTTGGTGGGTTTCGCGGCTTGTTCGTCGCACGATCGGAAATGCGCTTTCGCGGTCGCTATTGGGGGTAAAGCGGACACGCCCTATTGCGCTGCATATGTCTGCTTCTGACCCAAAGCGGACATTCGTTTCATGCCCAACCCCTTTCGAAATGCTACTTTGAGTTGATACGATGGCCTCTCGCGAGCCTCGGGGGAGCAATGAGACCGCGCTCCAAAACAGGTGGCAAAGCAATTAAAACGCAACGCCGCAAGACGTTTGCGTCGACACCCGGTCGCCGTTCCCCCGCAGCCGGTAAGGAAACGAATGTTGCCCGGTTGACCCGCGAGCGCGACGAGGCGCTAGAACAACAGACGGCAACTTCGGAGGTGCTTCGCGTCATTAGTAGTTCGTCGGGCGAGCTGGAGCCGGTGTTCCAAGCGATGCTGCAGAATGCGCGACGCATCTGCGAGGCTGAGTTCGGCGTTCTAAATCTATGCGAAGGAGAGGCCCTTCGGGCTGTTGCAATGCATGGTGCACCGCAAGCATTTGTTGAGGAGCGACGTCGCAATCCATTGTTCCGCCCCCCACCGCAAACGGCGCTCGGACGTGTGGTAGCGACAAAACAGCCGGTTCAGATTGCTGACATCGTGAACGAACCGCATTATTTCGATGTTCCATCCGGCTATTCCGCTGTGGTGCTCACTAAGCTCTCCGGTGCCCGGACAGTACTTGCCGTTCCGATGCTCAAGGAAAACGAACTAATTGGGGGAATTGTCATTTACCGCACCGAAGTGCGCCCTTTTAGCGACAAGCAGATCGAGCTGGTTAAGAGTTTCGCCGCCCAAGCCGTCATCGCCATCGAGAATGCGCGACTGCTCAACGAACTGCGCCAACGCACCGACGACCTTACCGAGTTGCTGGAACAGCAGACGGCGACCTCAGAGGTTTTGCAGGTCATCTCAAGCTCGGCCGGCGAATTGAAACCGGTTTTCGAGACCATGCTGGAAAGCGCGGTGCGGATTTGCGGAGCCAAATTCGGAAACTTGCTCTTGGTCGAGGGCGACGCGTTTAGGCACGTTGCGCTTCATGGCGCGCCGCAAGCTTACTTGGAGGAACGGCGGCGCGAACCCGTCATCCGCCCGCGGCCTGGATCTGACCTTGATCGTATCAGGAGTACTAAGCAGATCGTTCAAGTTGCCGACATGAAGATGGAGGATGCCGCCACCCCCGCGATCGTAGAACTTGCCGGCGCACGCACCTTCCTGAATGTTCCGATGCTGAAAGACAATGAACTCATCGGGACCATCGGCATCTATCGCCAGGAGGTGCGCCCCTTCACTAACAAGCAGATTGAGCTGGTGCAGAATTTTGCCGCGCAAGCCGTCATCGCGATCGAGAATGCGCGGCTGCTCAATGATCTCAACAAGCTGAACCAACAGCTCGAACAACGCGTCGACGACCAAGTGAACGAAATCGAACGCATGAGCAGATTGCGACGTTTCCTTCCTCCGCAGGTAGCTGATCTGATCGTGACCTCGGGGACTGAGAAGCAACTCGAAAGCCACCGCCGAGAAATTACAGCGCTGTTCTGCGATCTGCGTGGCTTTACCGGCTTTTCTGAAAGCTCTGATCCAGAGGACGTGATGGCTCTATTGCGCGATTATCATGCCGCGATTGGTGGGATCATAAACAAGTATGGCGGTACGCTTGAACGCTATGCTGGTGACGGGGTGATGGTGGTGTTCAATGACCCAATTCCAGTAGATAGCCCCGCCCTTCAAGCCGTACTGATGGCGATCGATATGAGAACGGCTATAGGAGGATTGATTGAGAAGTGGCGTAAACTTGGCCACGACATTGGCTTCGGCATTGGGATCGCGCACGGATTTGCCACGCTAGGCACCATCGGCTTTGAAGGGCGCTTCGACTATGCCGCCATCGGAACGGTATCCAACGTCGCCTCTCGGCTTTGCGACGAAGCCAAGCCGGGGCAAATCTTGATTAGCCCGCGTGTGTTGATGGCAGTCGCGGACGCAATAAGCGTCGAACCGGTTGGCGAATTTAAGCTCAAAGGCATCAGTCGACCCTTGGCGACCTACAACGTGCTCTCCGCCGCGTCGGCAAAAATCTGATTGGGAGCAAAATGTCCGCTATTGGCACTTAGCGGACATCGCCTGGTGCACTGCACATGTCCGCTTTTGACCCATAGCGGACATCTTCAGTTGCACCTCACATATCGCTTATGAGCCAAAGCGGCGGACATCCGAAGGAGATTCGGATGTCCATTTGCGGTGCTTCGCAGTTATTTTTTTCCAGGAAGGCTGTACAAGCTCGCTACCTTGGACGCCTTATCCGCGACCGCTTTGAATTCGGCACCAGTCCAAGCTCTTGAAGTTGTCACGTCAGAAATGGCGCCGGCAGCCGCTGTTGCCAGAAACGCGGCAATAGCTGACTTAGCCTCGTTAGTTTCCGTAATGAGCAGGAAGTCGGCGTCGCCAGTCGTGAAATAAAAGTTTACAAGTTTGCCGCCGGCTCCCTCAACCAGCTTCCGCACAATCGGTTCTCGGTCCTCCGGCGCAGAAACCAATCCCTTGGCATAGTCCCGGGTGAACCGCCCACGCGTAACCAATCTGATCATGAATGCCTCCCGTTGCGGTTTGTGATTATTGCGACCGACTTTTGGCGTCTTCGCCGAGATGCGCGATTTTTCGCAGCGGATCGCAGTTCAGCTTCCCACGCGTTGTTGCAGGCGGCGAGGAGGTCATATTCATCGGCCTTCTTGAGCATGGCTGCCTTAGCTTCTGGGTCCTCAAGTCGTTGCGCCGTCAGGCGCGCTTCCTGCGCTTGCAGGCGCCAGTAACTCGAATGGCTCAAATGTGAGGGCATTGCGCTCTCCCCTCTTGGCAGGGCGGGAGCACGACCAATCTATCCCTTAGGAGGCCACTTTCACTTGACTTAGATCAACCTAGCCTCACGCAACAGTGACATTTGCCAGGCTCGCCGATTGCAGGCGTTTCGACTTCGGCTGCGCGCCTTGGTCAGTAAAACCCGAATGTCCACTATTGGCACAAAGCAGACATCGACTAGTGCACTGCACATGTCCGCTTGCGGGGGGTCGAGCGGACAAACTTTGGCGGAAAATTGCAGTTGCGCCTGCGCCGCAATGACCTGTTGAAAATTTTACGTCCGGTTAGATCGGGAAAAATGCGCCGGGGTAAACAGCGGGGTAAACAAACAGGCGATTTTGCAAAAAGCCCCTGCGCTGTGCGCACCTGCCTGCCATACTGGCTGTCGTGCTCGGTCCATTAGCCGAACGCACCAGCGAGCTTCCCAAGAGGCGAACCTCCTCTGCTCAATTCCCCACCTCTACGTGTCGCCCTTCACATTCGAATGATCGAACCGATGCTAAGCCCCGGCTGGTGAACCAGCGGGGTACACCCCATGCTGAGAAGAAAACTCGAAATAATCACGCTCGTGGCGGCTGTTGCTGTTATTATCGCGATCCTCGCGGCCGGTGCCACTAGGGAAAGCACAGAGGCGGGAAATCACCCGCTGCCGGTCGCATCACACAACCGAATCGATCCGGCCACGATGCAGTTGAAGGTTGATATCTTCAATCTGCAACGAGCGACAGTCGATCTGCCGTACTAAACGCGCCGACACGCGAGCAATGTCCGCTTTTGGGGGTAAAGCGGACATGGCTTTTGCGTCGCAGGATGTCTGCTTTTGACCCAAAGCGGACATTCTATTTGCGCAAAAAAACCCGGCTCGCCGGGAGCCGGGCTAAGGCCATATGGGAGGAAACGTTGAGAGCCAACCATTGTTGGGGCTGAGTTGCTATAACATCCCCATAAATTTCACCACGCGGTAGCCGACCAATCGCCGCTTTCGGAGTGAGAGCGGACATCGCAGTTGGAGGCGTCAGGCTAATGACCCAAAGCGGACATCGACCTCTTCAATCGAGGAATCATTTCTGCTCTGGTGGTTCCTTTAAGAGAGACACCTTCCCGTCGAGCGCAGAGGCCGCGTTGAAGGCGCCGTCACGGCCCACCATCGCCGTCTCGATCATCATCCCCACGTCGAGTTCGACCACAAGAGAGATGACGCCGGAATAAGGAAAGTAGACCTGTCGAATAGGGCTACCCGCTTCGGCGAGCACAGCACCAAACTTTAGTTCCACGATCTTCAGATGCGGTGAAATCGCGGAAAAGGCGTTCACCGGAAGCGACGCGAGCAATCGATTGGGGGAAGAATTGGCCATGACGCGCCTCCTGCCTGTTAGGCGGGAGCGCGGTCGCGTCTCTCAGCCACTGACGCCAAGGGTGTGGTCAGTGATGCCATACATGTAAGCACTCGTGTGTTCGATAGCTAACGTAAACGAGACGCCAGACAAATATTTGTTCGATGTCGGATAGTTACACGGTTCCGCCGAAGGCGATCGGATTGCATAGCCAACCAGCGACCTATCGAAATTTGACGACTTCGATCGCCTCGTTTTGGCAGGCTTGGCACTCAAAGGTGCGCTTTTCCGAACCGGGCTCATCCGGTTCTATTCGAGTGAGCCACATTGGCGCGCCGCACTTGGCGCACGTTGGATGTACGATGTCCTCTGGATGCGGATTGGATTTAAACTGGCGCATGGCGACCCCATTGCAGGCGGGAGCGCGAGCGATCTTTGTAGCACCGACGCCTGACACACCTGCAGCTGACGATGGTGAAGGATATACCTTGAAGTGGGTATGCGTCTGTCCGGCAGCTGACACATGGATCGCTGGGGCGCAAATCGGCTTGTGCGCTGCACATGTCTGCTTTTGAAATTCGGGCGCCGGCGACCGGTCGCCATTGAGGCTTGCTTAGTTGGATCACCGAGTTCGCAGTCTATTCCGGCTGCTCGCAATTCACCGGTCGAAGGCCCGAATTTGCTCAGAAAGAAAATCGTCGTTCTGTGTCGGTGGATTCATGGCTGCTTCGGGAGGTAGTTCGTCGGACCTTAGGTACCGCCGGACAACGTCACGAACCGCTGGCGGGTTTCGTCTTTTGACACTGGACATTCTATGTCAGGAACCCGACATTAGCGGCCATAGTGCGACCGTGACCGAAGTCGTTAAATACAAGTAGGTCAGCTTGAGGAAAAAATCGATGTCGCAATCCAATTGGTATCACGACAGGGCTGATGAGTGTGATCGTAAGGCGGTGGCTTCGCGCAAGCCGACTACACGCTCCCGCCATATTAAGGACCGTGATGGCTGGCGCGCGATTGCCGACAGTATCGATGCGAAAGAGAAAGCTCCTAAACAAATAGAAAGCAAACGCTAAGAGCGGCAACAGCAATACGTCCCGCCCATTTACTTGCCGCGCCTGGGTGAAGGCGCGGTTTTTTTGTTAAACTCAGAATGTTCCATCGACGGCGCGGGTGGGCTCGCTTCCCATGGAGCCAATAAGACCGACCAGTATCGTCGCGCGGCGTGCTACGTTGATCGCATTCTCGGGGGGGAGAAACCGGCCGACCTTCCCCATCAACCTAGAGATCGCGAAGGCACTCGGTCTTGCAATCTCGCCGGCTTTGCTCGCCACCGCCGACGTGGTGCTAGAGTGAAGTGTCGGCAATGTCCGCTATTGGCACAAAGCGGACATCGGCTTGTGCGCTGCACGTGTCTGCTTTTGACCCAAAGCGACATGAGCGACGTATCTTAGCGCGAGCGCGCAAAATGAGGTCAGTCAGACGCAGCCTCGTGTTTGGTTGGCGCTGCATTGGTCCGCGGACGCGGGCAGATTATGCCTGCGCTATCAGAGCCCCCGCTTAGCACTACCCAAACATCCGCCCCCCGATTGACCTCGCAATGTGCTCTGTACGAGCAGTCAAACATGTAGAGCCGAGAACTGCGAGGACAAGGAGTACGGATGCTATTCCCACAAGCAATGCCGCAAGGTGTCGGGTGCGAGCATGATGGCCTCCGTTTCATTGCCAACGTGCAGCGGCGGTCAAAAGTTGCGGGCCGGTAAACGGCTCGTCACTGTGCCAGGGATCGCCATCAATGCTGCGAACGCTCGGCCTCGCGCAGCAAGTCGAGCGCCATCCATGGTTTGGGCATGAACGTTGCCCCGTCGGGCAGTTCTTTCGTCAGCGCCCGGCCAGATGTCACAATGACGTTGATGTTCGGGTAATGCTGATGGGTAAAGTGCGCGAGTTCCACGCCGTCAATGTGGCCGGTGAGATTGACGTCGGTAAACATCATCGACAAAAGCGCGCCCATCTTTTCCAACACGTCGAGCGCCGCCTCGGCGTTTTCGCACTGAATTACGCCCATTTCACTTTCTTGGAGCAGCATAGCGACCAGTTCGCGCTGCATTGCGTCGTCCTCGACGACTAGTGCGACGGGTACGAAGGGGCTCGTCTTTGCCATCGAAGCCTCCGTCATGTACCGGACAGAAGGGCAATGCGCGCCCGAGAACATCGTTCAGACTGGGCGGCAATACGCAACAATCGTGCGGGGTCGGATTTCGGAACTTCGAGAGTTTGATTTGGCCTCCAAGATGGAACTCTGGTCGTTGCTTAGAAAACTGGCTCCGCTGAGACCAAATGTCCGCTCGCTACGGGCACGAAAAAACCTAAGGCGGGTCACGGATAAGGAACGCGAACTGCGCGCGGTTTTCCCTCTTTGGCGCTGTCCAGCAGCACCAGAACCCGCACGCCGCTGCTGTCGCGATCGAGCGGTAGCAGCGCTTCGGGCTTCCACTGCTTGCCTTTTTCGCTGATGAAATCGGGCAGATCCACCAGAAGTTTTGCGCTGCTGCTTGCGCCGTCCCACCTATAGACCGAGTAGGTTCCGCCGACGTCTTGCATGGGTCCGGCAAGGATCAGGATGCCCTTGTCGAAGGCCGCAAGGTCGCGCACGCCGCGCCCAGGCCCGAGCGGCAGCAGATGCAGCGTCGCTTCCGCCGGCTTACCGTCGAAGAAATGGCCGAGCGCGGCCGACAGGATCACGGCGCGCTTGTTTTCGATGACCGGCCCACGAAAGCCTGCGAACAGCCGCTGGCCGCCGACCGCGACACCCTCCACTGTCACGCCGCCGTCTTCCAATGTCTTGCCTTCGGACGGGGCGAACAAAGCTTCGGCCGCGATCAACTTGGCAAGCGCGCTCGACGGCGGCACGGCGGGCTCGCGCGCGATCTCGCCGGTCGCCGGATTGAATTTGAGCCGGATCAGCTTGCTGGAGGCGGCGAGCCTGGCGGCAACCCGGGCGGCTTCCTTGGCCTGATCGGTCGCGTGCTTGTCGTGGCGGGGCCGCCCGTGCGAGCCGATCACGTAGAAAAAATTATCGGCAAAGGCGACGCCCTCGCCGTCCAGTTCGACGGGGTTGCCGTCAAACCGATCGTCGATCAGTGGGATCAGCCGGCCGGCTGTGATCTCGCCGTCGCTCAAGGTCACGACTTGCGCCGATTGCTGCTCGTCGTCGATAAGCAGACATGTACGCGGGAATCCACTGTCGGTCGTGCAGGCGATGCCGCTGAGGTCTTCAGCCACCTTGTCCTTCTTTCCGATCAGATCGCCGTTGACCTTCCACTCGCCATTGTCCTTGGCGACGACAGGAGGGGGTGCGGCGAACAATGTGGTTAGCGCCAGCAACGCGGACTTGAACAAGGTTATGACCGGTTTCATCGCGCTGTCTCGGGGGAGAACTGCATCTTTGCGTTTCGCAGCGCAGCGTCCATGATAATTTTCAATTGAGGGTCGATCAGGCCAATCATGCACACAACCGCGACCAGCGAGCAAAGGCGTTTTGCCCCTTGCCGGAAACGCGAACCGGGTTAATTTCTGCGGCCGGGCTCGACGTACCTTCTCATCTTCAGCAGCGCGCCGACGAGATGATAGAATGAGCGCCGCAATGTCCGCTATTGGCACTTAGCGGACATCGCCTAGTTGCACTGCACATGTCCGCTTTTGGGGGCAAAGCGGACATCAAATATTTGGAGCCGTCATGTACGGCCGCAGTGTTTTTCGTCTAAGGCTGATCCCCATGCGGCCGATGATGTAGGATAATAATCCTATACCACTCGTGGCCGAGCGAGGGCCCAAGATCAGTTTTGGCAGAACGAACCCAATATAGGCGAGTGAGCGATTTTGGCAGAACGAACCCAATTGCCAGGGCTCCGGAAAAAAGGCCGCCAGACCCGCGACACCGTACCCTCTCGCGTATTCGCGAACTAGAAACCTTGCAGTGACTACTCCCTCTCAGCCCTACTACGAACGCCGTTACTATGGGCGTGGCTTCTTCCCGTTTGGTTGGTAGCGATGGAGGATCGTGATGATCCGCAAACTCGCCACCGGAAAATTCAGGCTCTATTCGCGCAAAAAGAATCCGCGCACCGGAAAGCGCCGGAACCTGGGGACGTTCCCCACGAGGCGAGCGGCGCTACTGCACGAGCGTGAGATCCAGTTTTTCAAGCGGCACTGAAACGCAAAAGCCGGAAGACCGACGTCATCCCGCGGCGCTAGCCGTGGTGCGCAACGCCGAGCTCCTCTTCACCGCGATCGAGGATCAGCGGAACGATAAGATCCTCTTCATCATCGAGATGCCGGATCAGGCCTTTGAGTAGCACCGCGCTCGCGTCCGCGTAGCCATCGCTGCAGCGGCGTAGCGTATCGGTGTCGCCACGCAGCGCCTGCAAGAGCGCGTTGGCGGTCTCCGCTGTCCGCGCCATATCCCCGTGAATGTGGTGATGGTCGCCTTCCAGCACATCAAATCCGATGGCCAGCCGGGCGTCCGCGGCGCGGAAGATCGGGAAATAATGGAAGTCCTCGATCTGATGATGAACATTGAGCTGATCCAGAACGAACTGCAGCCGCGGCACAAATTGGCGCGCAAACTCGGCAGGTGGAAGCTTGCCGGCACGAAATTGCTCGGTGACCTGTTCAATCGTTCCCGACAGTTCACGAAACATGGCGTGGCGCGACAGCCAGAAACGGGCCATTTCGCCGAGGTTGGCATGCGCGTCCCATTTCTCGCGCGGATATCGGTCGAGCAGCACGCGCAAGTCTTCCGGCCAGCCGCTGCGGCGGGTCAGGGCAAGGGCTTCGATCTCGCTGGAGTGAGCTCGTTCGATGGTCACAAAGGCCTACATAGCCATTGCGCGCTCGAATGCGAAGGGCAATCTTGCGTCGCATGAGTGCGCCCACCACTGTCGCCCGTCTTTCTTGCGAGGAACCGATCGCCCGTCGTCTTGCAGCTTTTCTTGGCGAAAGCCTCGATGTCGTGGACTCGGTCTGCGCCGCCTTCGAAGACGATGCCGGACGCTGGCAGGTGGCGATTCATTTCCGCAATGCGCCTGACGAAGCCGGGTTGCGCGACCTGGTCAAGTTCGCAGCCGGCCAAGCCGCGGCAGACGCGCTCAGCATCGAGCGTATCCCTGCCAGCGACTGGGTGGCGCAAAGCCTGGCCGGGCTGAAGCCCGTGCGTGCCGGACGCTTCGTCGTTCACGGCGGGCATGAACGAGCTGGCCTGAGAGCAAACGACATCGGAATCGAGATCGAGGCTGCCCTCGCCTTCGGGACCGGTCACCATGGGACGACCCGCGGCTGTCTCCTCGCACTCGATCAACTGACCAAACGCCGGCGCGCGCTCAACGTGCTCGACATCGGCACCGGCACAGGCGTGCTTGCAATCGCGGCGGCACGATCGTTTCGGACGCGCGTTGCCGCCGGAGACATCGACCCGGTGGCCGCGCACGCTGCCCGGGACAATGCCAGGCTGAACCACGCGGCATCGATGATCACCTTCGTTCACGCTGCCGGTGTTCGCGCGCAAGCCATTCGCGCCCGCGGCCCTTACGATCTGATATTTGCCAACATTCTGATGGGGCCGCTGACAAGGCTCGCAGTGCCGGTACGCAGGCTCGCCGCGCCCGGAGCGCATGTCCTGTTGTCCGGCCTGCTGCCTTCCCACACCAACACCATCGTCGGCATCTATGGCGCGCAGGGTCTATTGCTCGAACGGCGGATCGCCCTTGCAGGCTGGGTTACGTTGGTGATGCGGCGGCCAGTCAGTCCTGGATAGAGTCCACAAAACAAAACCGCCCCGGGCGGGGACACCGGGGCGGCTTCGCGGGCAAAGCGGCTGTTGTCAGCCGCTGAACGGCATCTTGTCGACGGGATTGATCAACCGATTGCCGCGTTCGTCGAACGTGTACGACAGCAGGTGCGCGTGCCTGGAAATCTCGCGATGGACGCTCTGCAGGCGCGACTCTACGAGCGCATCCATGAAGCGGGCGAACAGGCCTTTGCGCGGCGCAGCGGCTTTCGCGCGCTCAGCGGTCTTGGCGGTGGGAATTCGGTGAGTGCCATAGGTGACGGCAACCATTGTATGTCTCCTTCTCAAATCAAAGCATCGGCAAACGTCATGTTCTCGCTTCCGAATACTGCACTGCAATATAGGCTTGAGTCGGCCTTCGGCCACGCGCAACCCTGCATGGTTGCCGTGTAAATCCAGCATGAATCGATTAATCATCTGCCGGGATTGATGGCATCGATGCACGGTATTGATGCATCGCACAAATACAGGCTCCTGCGACCGATTTGCGCCTGAAATAGCTGCCTTTGCGGAAGGAATTTTCACAATCTTCGGGCAGCGTTTGCTCAAATCACGCGCGGCGCTTACGCATGCCTGCATTGCTAGGTCCACGTGGCACGCTAAAGTCAACTTTCATGTTCGAAGCTCGCTTTCAATCATTTGACGATTCGAGCGAACGCGCGCAAAGCGCGGCACGCGTTGCCGAATTGCGCGGCGAGCTCAAGCGGCACGGGCTCGACGGCTTTGTGATACCGCGCGCCGATCGACAACAGAACGAATATCTGCCGCCAAGCGAAGAGCGGCTGGCTTGGCTGACGGGATTTACCGGCTCGGCGGGCGCTGCGGTTGTTTTGGCAGACAGCGCGGCGCTGTTCGTCGACGGGCGCTACTCGGTGCAGGCAGCGACACAGGTCGACGGCAAGATTTTCTCGATCGAGCATCTTGTCGAGCATCCGCCCGAGCAGTGGCTCGAACAGAATCTGACCAAAGGTACGAAACTTGGCTACGACCCCTGGCTCCACACCAGCGAGCAGGTGGAAAAACTGCGCAAGGCCTGCGCCAGCGCTGGTGCGGAATTGACTGCAGTCGACAGCAATCCTATCGACGCATTGTGGCGCGACCGCCCTGCTCCGCCTGCCGGAGCTACAACTTTGCGCGAACTCAAACTCGCCGGCGAGACTGCACCAGACAAGCTCAAACGCATTCGTGCCGAGCTGAAGAAACTACGTACCGACGCACTGCTTGTCTCAGATCCGCAAAATGTCGCCTGGGCTTTCAACATCCGCGGCGCGGACGTAACGCACACGCCGTTGGCGCTTGCTTTTGCCCTGATCCCGCAAGACGGGCGGCCATCGCTCTATATCGAGGCGGCCAAGCTCAACAACCAGGTGCGCCACGCACTTGAAGAGTTCACCGAAGTCCGTGCGCCGGAAGACCTCACGCACGATCTCGGCAGACTGAACAGCAAGACGGTCCGGCTCGACCAGGCAAGCGCGTCAGATGCTCTGACACGTTTGCTCACCGACAATGGCGGCAAGCCGCAGCGGGGCGCCGACCCGATCGCCTTGCTGAAAGCGACGAAGAATCACGCCGAGATCGTCGGCAGCCGCGCAGCACACACGCGCGATGGCGTCGCGATGGCGCGTTTTCTCGCCTGGTTCGACAAAGAGGCGCCGTCCGGCAAGCTCACCGAAATCGATGCGGTGGCCGCGCTGGAGAGTTTCCGCCGCGACACCGGAGCGCTCAAGGACATTTCCTTTCCGACTATCGCCGGCGCCGGACCGAACGGTGCAATTGTGCACTACCGTGTGACGCGCGCGTCCAACCGCCGCATTGGCACGAACGATTTGTTTCTGATCGATTCCGGCGCTCAATATGAAGACGGCACGACCGATATAACGCGCACCGTCATTGTCGGTGAGCCGAGCGAGGAAATGCGCGATCGCTTCACACGAGTGCTTAAAGGCCATATCGCGATTGCGACCGCGGTTTTCCCGGAAAACACCAGCGGCGCCCAACTCGACCCGCTGGCGCGCACAGCGCTGTGGCAGGCCGGGCTCGATTTCGACCATGGTACCGGACATGGCGTCGGCAGCTATCTCTCGGTGCACGAGGGCCCGGCACGGATATCGAAATTAGGGACCGTCGCCCTCCGGCGCGGGATGATTCTGTCGAACGAGCCTGGCTACTACAAAACGGCCGCCTACGGCATTCGCATCGAAAACCTTGTTCTTGTGATTGCCGCGCCCGAGCCGGTTGGCGCCGAAAAGCCCCTCAATGCCTTCGAGACACTGACGCTCGCGCCGATCGACCGGCGGCTGATCGAAACGCGGATGCTGACGACGAAGGAACAGGTTTGGCTCGACAGCTACCACGCACGCGTGCACGAGGTCATTGGACCCTTGGTCGATAAGCCAACCCGAGCGTGGCTCACCGCATCGACGCGGTCGTTATCGTCATAAGAGTCATGAAGCCGTCGCCCTTATGAGTTTTTCGACCCAATCACATCGAAGCGGCGGAACGTAGCTCTCTCGATCAAAATGTCGAGCGGCGCGATCCAGCGCATTAAATTGCGCATAAAAGGTCGCGGACATGGTTGGGGTCCATCTTCCTTGAGAGCGGCGACGACCAGCGTGCCAAACCGGCGCCGTGAGGATTGACCTCGAGATTACATGACAATCGCGCCGGTCTGACTTTCACGAATAATATCGACGCCGAGCACCGGGCATTTCGAAATGCATTGACAATGTCCGCTTTACCCCTTAAAGCGGACATTGAGAGGCTCAGGGGGAATGTCCGCTGAGTGCCAATAGCGGACATGGCGGCAAGTCCGCATCGTGCGAGCGAGTGCGCCCGACCGGCTTTTTGATTTCTAAGGCGGACCGTCGCGCGCTCGGTTAACTTTGTCTCGCACTATGGCACCGCGCGGAGAGCACGATGGACCTGTCCTACACGCAGAATCTCGAGGACTATCACCTATCGCTCGCTTTCGCAGGTCAGGCGACCGGCTGCTATATCGACATCGGCGCTGGTCACCCCGTGGCTGACAATGTCTCGTGCTGGTTCTACCAGCGCGGCTGGCGAGGCATCGTGGTTGAGCCACAACCCGAACTAGCGGCGCTCTATGCCCGGGTGCGCCCGCGCGACACGGTTGTGCAGGCGCTCGTGGGTCGCACGAACGGCGAGCGCGATTTTTTCCTGGTCGACCGTCTGCACGGCTTCTCCACCACGATTGAGCGGCATGCTCAAAGTGCCAAAGCCCTCGGCGTCGGCTATCGCAGCCTCCAACTGCCAGTCGTGACGCTCGCCTCCCTGTGCGAGGCGCAGGGCGTCGGCGAGATCGACTTCCTCAAGATTGACGTGGAGGGCGCCGAGCCCGACGTGCTCGCTGGCGGCGACTTCAAGCGTTTCCGTCCCAAAGTGATCGTGGCCGAGGCGGTGGCGCCGGGGTCGGGGGAGCCGGCCTGGCAGGATTGGGAGCCGCAACTGTTGTCGCAAGGCTACCGCTTCGCGCTGTTTGACACTCTCAATCGCTTTTACGTCGCCGAAGAGCATCCCGCCATCATGGCCCGCCTGCCGCGCGAACGCGCCGACTGGCACGCGGTGCGTCATATGTATGAAATTGGCCGCGCGCCCGAGAACGCGGAGCACCCGGATCACGCGCTGGCGCGCGATCTCGCTCGCGGCTTCTGGGCCAATTTGCCCTGGCTCGAGCCCGCGCTCATCGTCGCGCTGCTGGCACGCGCGCGACGCATAGAGGATGGAAGCGAGGGCGCGGCGCTGGCCGCAACCGTCGGCAGCGAAGCCTTCAGCTTGGCTCTCGGCCGCATCGCCTGCGGCTATGACGGTGGGCAAGTGGAGGACTGAACGTGCGGCACGCGCACCAACGGCTATATCCGCTCCTACCCTGATAGAGGACATTCGCGGCTACAGTTCCGCTTTATCCCCAAATGCAGACATCCAAATGCACAAGCGGTGTGTCCGCTTTGGGTCAAAAGCAGACATTGCCGCGCATTTAGATGATGTGCGCTTTACCGCCGAAAGCCGATATTGGCCGGCGTCAACCGAATGTCCGCTAAGTGCCAAAACCGGACTTTGGCCAAAACAGAAAGACCGCCTCGTGGCGGTCTCTCCAAAAATGCCGTGAGATGAATCTAAGCGAGTCAACCGGGGCACTCAGACAAGCCCGTGCAAGAACCAAGGGTAAAGCTCGCGCCTATCCTCGCCGCGCCCGCAGCGGCCTCCAGCACGTCGTCGGAAACGTCGAATGAAAGAAGGTCTTCTTGCGCCTTCAGTGCGATGTCCGTCATGACATTGATCCTTTTGTTTGGTGGTGCTCGTCCTATTAGACCCGCGCTCACCCGATTCTATTCGCGTAGTTCACGGCAAGGTGATGAGCAGTTCTAGTCAGCGCGATGTGCGCTTTACCCCGAAAGCCGACATTCTGTGCGCCCACCATGATGTCCGCTAAGTGTCAACAATGGAAATGGCAGCGCCTGGTGCCAGGCGCTGCCTGTCGCGTCGATTATCTTAACCTCGGGGTCGTGTCGTCCTTGTCAAAACTCGCTCCGGGCACTGACGTGTTGTCGGTGCCATAAAATTCACGGAGACTTCGTTCCTTTGAAGCTTCTGTTTGAGCTGCACCCTCCGTGTGACGCGTCTTTTTGCCGACGACATCTTGTGCACTCGTTTCTAGCGCCCAGGTTTTAGTTTGGTCTACAAAATACGCCGCGTAGGAGAGGCTCGGTGCGACGACCGAGAGAAAAAGGGCGGAAGCGAACATAACTTTGGTGGCGAACTTCATCGTTTAACTCCGTTAGGTTGACGCAAGACGATTTCCCCGCTCGGCGGCTCTCGTTCTCCGCCACCGCCGGAGATGGAGATGCACGACCCTGCCGGCTTGATCGAAATTGCTGCTTTTGTCGCGATATTGCGCAATTAGACCGGTGGGGCCGATCATGTTCGAGCGCAGAGTTTGTGCGCATGAAGCAATATGCACACACAGATTTTGCCGCATAACTGCAGGCGGCAAGCCGCCAATGTTATGTCCGCTTCTGCCCCAAAAGCAGAGATTTGCAGCCCAATCAGACACGTCCGCTAAGGGCCAATAGCGGACATGAGCCAGTCGCATTTGCAGAAGCCGTTTGACGCGGACTTACGCCTGCAGGAGCCGGCCCGCGGGTTTCGCGACCTCAGGGTGCGCAGGTACGGCAGTAGAGCACAGAAATCTCGCGCATAGCGACCGCGAGTAGCAGCACGGTCTGGACAATCCACAGACAGACATCACGCGCTGACACGTGGATCGACGGCGACAACGGCCAATTGTTGCCCGGGCAACGTACTTTTATCGCTCTTGGAAAAGTGTGCCGAAAGACGAAAGCGCACAACTATCGAGCGTGAACTGCCGGTTCTAACCCCTGCCCTCGTTCGGCCGCTGCGCAGATCGCGTTGGCTGTGTCGGGTTCCTGTCTATGCTCTGTGACCGTCATGGTATCGCGACCGCACGCAACACATAAGAACAACGGAATTGCATTCTCCGCGTCGTGGTCAATACAGCATGTCATACGCTTGTCCTCTGCGATTGTGTCTTTGAAGCGAGCGAAACAACAGATTTGGTGGTCAAGGCCAATGCGATGATCGAAGTCTCAAAATGTCGCGTCCAATGCATTCAGTCTCTGGAGATCAACTACAAGATCATCAAGACATCCGAGCGGTACAGAATAGGTTCTTTCAGCGGTTGAGTACTTCGTTGTCAACGAAATGACTACGGTCTGGTCATCGGGCGAGTACGCCTGCGCTCTTACAGCGACCACGCTGATTGGAAGGGTAAGTCGAGGGCGATTGGACGCTGTGGGCACGGCCGCGCTCCGTCTCCAACCTCCTTCAACGTATAGGCAAATATGGTTAGCTTTCTCTTAACGCAGTTGAACGAGCCCTTTTGCGCTTAGTGTCATGGACTTCAATTGAATGCCCGCTGAGGGCCAATAGCGGCCCTGACAAAAAGAAAGACCGCCTTGCAGCGGCCTTTTTAAAGCTGAGCTTTAGAGTGCTAGGACCTTAGCCCTCGCCGCCACTACTGTTTTTTCTTCACAATGGTGCACTGAGGAATCATGACATTGCCGTTCGGCATTTTCTCAGTGAAGCCAGGACCACCAAGGTACAAGAAGTCACCGACGCAGGTTGTGCGACGGAGCAAATCATAGCCTGCCAGAACAGCAACAAAGCCAATAAAGCCAGCTGTAGCACCAGCACCAGCTTGCTCCAGATGTGCCGTGCGTGACGATCGGTGGGGGCGGAGGAGGAACAGGAGGCGGATACCAAGCGGACGCCCTGGTCGGCAAACATGCAGTCAGAGCGACAGCGCACGTCAGCGCCGTAGCTGTAAGGCGTAACATCCCGTTGGTCCTCACCTGATCAAGGACGAACAGGCGGATTGCTGAGGACAAATTGCCGCGCTCGCGTGTCCCGTCGATCTTTGCGAGCAACGCCGGTAGTGTCGCTCCTTCAGAATGAGCAATTTCCTTCAGGCCGCTCCAGAATGGATCTTCAAGGCTCACGCTGGTCTTGTGGCCATCAATCATGACGGAGCGTTTGACGACTAACGACTTCATGCCCGCCTCCCCACAAAAGTTTTCGTGAAATTATTCTTGTGGTGAGTCGGCACCGCGAGGTCGGCAGAAACGTACCTTTAAAAAACATCCACCCAATTCTTGTCGTGGTATCGAGACACTATGCAACGAAAGCCAGCTTTTGATCGGTATCCCGCCTTACAGGATCAGCCCTCATTTCGATTCAAGCGAGCTTGAAGTGCGTTGACTGGTTACGTGACCATGTGACGGATAAGCTGTCGTCGGCTGTTCGGCTCGTTTCAATACCGTGGGTATCGGAGGGACTGTTGCCGTTAAACGATGATCTGCGGCGATTTTGGCGCGAGGCCGGAGGCACTGGAGAAGAAGGCAGCGCCGCGGTGTGTATGCCTGCGCCGGCCGGATGTAACCGCGTATACTATTTAACGTCGGCTGAATATGCGACCAGCAACGTTGTTTTCCGCCGGCTGAAGGTCGCTCGTTTTTCGGAACTGAACGACCCGTTCGAATTACTCGCGCCGACCGCAGCAGACAAGCGCTTGCACTTGGAGATCCGCAGGTACCGCGAAAACTTCGATATCGAAAACGGGCTTTTGTGTTTCAGCTCGGATTGGATCGACCCGGTGCTGTGGAGCCACTATGGCGCTCAACACCACGGCATATGCCTGGGTTTCAATGTTCCGAATGCGGCCCTCCGGAACGTAAACTACCAGACGGACCGGATGGTGATTGATACCCCGACAATTGCGCAGGGGCTAGACGCAACATTCGCGGACGCGATCCTGCGCACCAAATTCGAGAGCTGGAAATATGAAAAAGAAAAAAGGATGCTCGTGCCGTTATCAAAGGCTACGCGGGAAGGTCGGCTCCACTTCGTCTCGTTTGATGACGAATTAGCGCTTGCCGAAGTCATTCTTGGACCGCTTTGCACCCTGAACGTTAGAGAGGTCCGCGGAGTAGTCGAGAGGCTACATAAGGAAGTGACGACTTTCCAAGCGCGTTTAGCCTTCGATACGTTTCATGTCGTGCCGAAGGAAAATACTGTGCACCTTATGCCCCCGGGATTGATTGAAAAAATGTGAGCCTGCTGCGAAACGCCAGCTGGAAACTATAAGTCAGCGATAGTCGGCAAGACGGGCTGAGAATTCGGTCACCGAATGGCCCGATGTCCGTCTGCTTAAGGCCAATAGCCGACATTGGGACGGAAGTTTGCAACGTTTGCGGAGCGGTTACTTAAACGCGAGGCGGAACCGCAACGCGCGGGGCTCCAGGGCGCGGTAGGTTTCTATCGCTGTTGGCATGCGACGATACTGGTGATTGAGCCATCTAGTTGCCAGTTCACCTTTGGGCACAGCTTCGAGGCGACCATAGATTCCGTCTGATCCTTACGCACCGTTCGCGTGTAGTCTCTTGTGTCCAGACATCCAAGCCATTCGGAATAGCTTGGTGACCAACCCACTGGATGAACACAGCTTGTTTTATCCAATGCCGAAGTAGTCGCCCATCGCTGAGCAAGTTTTTCGCGCGCACTTTGTTCATTCTTAACGCACAAATCATAGGCCCCTGGGTTTTTAGTGCCGGTCAACTCATCGGCCGCCCGCTAAATCTTTTGACATTGTTTCGGAATATCAAATTGGGGAAGTCCGCCATCTCTCGGCAGAGCAGCGGAAGAGGTCATGAGGATAACGGCGCATGAAATACCAACTCGCATGGCACTCACCACTCCGAAATGAAAGAAGGACCTCTCTTCTGTCATGCTTGCCGAGGTCATCGAACCGGTGTTCAAGGGCAATAGATACCGGAGTGCTACGCCGTTCGTCGGATTGCCCGCCCGGCAAAGATGAGGATACACGCTCCAATGAAGCCGGCAATCAAATAGCCGAGCCAACCACCACCGAGCGAGACGCCGAGCATATTGAAAAGCCAGCTAGCGATTGCGGCCCCTATGATGCCAAGGACGATGTTCATCAGGAGGCCCATTTGGCTTTTCATGAACTGCTCGGCAAGCCAGCCAGCAACTCCGCCGATGATGATGGCTGCAATCCAACCTACTTGTGCGTCGTTCATGGCTCATCTCCTTAAATAAACGTTTGACGATACAAGGAACGGGCTGTCCTTTGAATTGGACCATAGGGCAATTCCGACGTTTCTTAGTAGCCAATGTCCGCTTTGGGTCATAAGCGGACATACGCCACTAATTCCAGCAGTCGTCCATATGGGCAGCGCTAAGCTGGTATAACCGACCCGCCGCCAGTCTTTGGTCCGCGGAGGCCGCACTGACCCGGATCGGCATCGATAATTCCTCCCAAGATGGAACCCGCGTGTTCGGCCGGCGATTGACTACTTGCGTAAACACTAACCAATCGAGGAAACACATGAGCAATCCAGACCAAGGTGGCCAGCAAAGCCAGGGCGGCCAGCAAGACCAGAAGCCTGGTCAGCAGCAGCAGCAAAAGCCGGGACAGGGTGGCCAGCAGGGCGACCAGAAACCCGGACAGCAAGAGCAGCAGAAGTAAATAACGATCAGGATGCGAAAGAGCCGCGGCGCTAGGCTGCGGCTCTTTCTTATCGCGGGTGATATAATGGCGCGATGTCCTCCTACAAACGCAGAGTTAGCATTAGAGCGATCGTGCGGGATTTTCCGCACGTGGTCGAAACCGTCGTGCCTAAGGGCCGTCTCGACAGAACGTTAGACGCCATGCACGAATTTCATAGGCGCCACAGGATTGAGGAGGGCGAGTAGGATCGTAGTGAAAAATTCTTCAAAACTTGGCCTAGCCGTCTTCATCTTGCTCACTCCGGCGGGTTCCCTTCGCGCGGAGTCCGGACCGTGCCAGCGTGTCACGTATGAGCACAGCGAATACACAGTGTGTGAGGTGGACCTGCGACGACAGTCCGTCAGACTGTTCTGGAAAAACCCGGACGGGCACCCTTACGGATATCCTTCGTCGTTGCCGCGCGCGCTTAGCAACCACTCGGGGCGCCTCCTTTTCGCGACAAATGGTGGCATGTACCACCCGGACAACTCCCCAGTCGGCTTGTACGTCGAGAAGGGTCGGGAGCTGGTACGTGCCAACACGAACTCAGGCCCCGGTAACTTTCATATGAGACCAAACGGCGTGTTTTACGTCACCGGCGAGGTCGCTGGCATCCTGGAAACTCGGTCGTTCATCAAGCGAAGGCCTCAAGTAGACTTCGCCACCCAGTCGGGACCGATGCTGGTCATAGACGGGAAAGTGCATACCAGGTTCGCTCGATATGGCGGATCAAAAAAATACCGCGCCGGTGTGGGCAGCCGCGATCCTAACTCAGTCGTGTTTGCCATATCGGAATCAGAAGTTTCGTTTGGCGAGTTTGCGCAGCTCTTCCGGGATAAGCTTCAGTGCAAAAACGCCTTGTTTTTGGACGGCGGTAGCGCGACCAGCTTTTATTCGCCGGTGCTGGGGCGGAATAGCAATTTCCTGCCGCTGGGTCCAATAATCGGCGTATACGGACCGGATTGATAGGCTTCCTGAGACAATCTCCGCAGCAATATTGGCCGGATGTTCGCACCGAAGCCGCGACAGAATGAGAAGTGTCGGCGCTCAATGTCCGCTTTGGGTCATTAGCAGACATGTGCAGTGCACTTGGCGATGTCTGCTTTGTGCCAGAGCGGACATCGCTTAACATTATTCAATCACATCGTCGGCGATGGAAAGCACCGCAGGCGGCACCTCGATGCCAAGCGCCCGTGCGGTTTGCAGATTGATGGCGAACTTGAACTTGCTGGACTGCAATACGGGAAGATCAGAAGGCTTTGCGCCTTTAAGAATTGTGCCGGTATAGACGCCAACCTGGCGGGACATATCCGCGAGGTCCGATCCGTAACTCATCAACCCCCCAGCAGCCACAATTTCGCGAGCGGAATACCCGGTTGGAATTCGTTCGCGCGCCGCTAATGTGACAAACTGTACCCCGCGGCTATTGAAGAACGCGTCGGGAGCAACGAAAAGCAAGTCAGTTCGTTCGCTTGCGAGTGAGCCGAAGGCAACGTCAATCTCGCTATTGGTCGTCGCGTTGAAGATTTTTTGTATTTGCAAGCCCATGATGGGGGCCGCTTTTCGCAAGTCCCGCAAAGTCGTTTGGGTGCTGGAAGCATTACTCGGATTGACGAACACAGCCAAACGAACGGCCTTCGGCACCAAGTCACGCAACAGCCGAAGACGCTTACCAATTACTTCCTGAGAAAACGTATTGATGCCAGTTGCGTTGCCACCCGGTCGCGCCAAGTTGGAGACCAGGCCGAGCCGGGCCGGGTCTTCGGGAACGCCGAAGACGATCGGGATGGTCGTTGTGGCCGCTTTGGCCGCGAGCGCGGCGACTACGCTTCCTGGCACGGCGATCACGGCCACCTGCCGACGCACCAAATCGCCGATGACCATCGGCAACTGATCGTTCTTGCCTTCCAGCCAATGGTACTCGACTGTCACATTTTTGTTTTCGGCAAACCCGGTTTCACTTAACCCTTTTCGGAATGCAGTGGCGCGCTCCGTGAGGCCATCGGCCGAGCCCGTATTGATAACCGCAACAACCGGCAACGTTGATTGTTGCGCGCGCACGGGAATCGGCAAGATGCTCAACGTTGAAGAGGCCACCGCTTTGATGAATTCGCGACGTCTCATTGCCCACCCAAGACCCGCAAACCGGTATCGTAGCAACTCTTAAGCACGCTGCGGAAGGGGAGCGTTTAGCCCGGTCGATGTCGGCTTTGGGTCATTAGCAGACGTTCTGCAGTGCAACAGCCAATGTCTGCTGTGTGCCAAAAGCGGTTGCAATCGGCGAGCGTCGAGTCCGCTTTTGACCCAAGCGAGTGGCGGGCGCATTCTCTTTTATATGAATTTTATTTGAGCGCATCCTCCGTGCAGAAGAACTCGCAGTGGCCTTAAGGGCAATATCGTCGGGCACTAAGTTGTACTGAAATTCGTGAACTGCCTCTGCCCTGTCACTAGCGAACAAAAACCCATGAATATGAACCATGTCGTAAGTGCCGTCGTATTTGCTCTGTGTGCCGCCACGATTATTGGGGTCACGTCGGCGACGGCACAGCAAAATCCCGTCACTGCCATCGACATTGCGCTGGAGCCAGATGCAACGATGATCCAGCGTGCTCAAACGGATAATGCCCGTCTACTTAAAGCTTTCCCGAAGGGCTTTGCTCTGGACGCAACACACCATCCGCACATCTCGATGCTGCAGCAGTTCGTCCGCACGGCGGACCTCGAAAAAGTCTACGCCGCAGTCAACAAGGCGCTGGCCGATGAAAAACCAACAAGCTGGAAATTGAAGGCGTTCAAGTACTACTACATTCCCTCGCCGCCGATTGGTCTTGCGGGCATTGTCATTGAGACGACGCCAGACTTACTCAGGCTACAACAAAAAATCATCGACGCGGTTACGCCGTTCACGGTGAAAACGGGGACCCCCGCCGCGTTCATGAGTACTGACAATGGCCGCGACATCCAAAAATTCTTGCTCGTCTACGTGGCCAATTTTCCCAAGATTGCAGCAGGCAAGAAATTCAATCCGCACGTTACGATTGGTGTTGCCACAATAGCTTATCTAAAAAAGATGCTCGCCGAGCCGTTCGAGGCGTTTACGTTCTCGCCAGTGGGAGCCTCGGTCTACCAACTTGGTAGTTTTGGTACGGCTCGCAAGGAACTCAAGGCTCTGGTGCTGACACCCTAAATGCAAGGGGAGGATTCAACTCTGTGATGTCCGCTTTGGGTCATAAGCGGACATTTGTGCTGGCGGTTCCCAAAGATATAGTCGATTGTGTTGGCGCTAGCTTTAATGATCGGTGGGGCGCTGACGTCTGGTCCAGTCAGCAAATCAGTTTGAACATCATTGCCGCGAGTCCACAGGATGGACCAAACCTCACGCTCGAAGACCATCGACGTGCCAGCCATTCCGGCAGGCAGTCTCGATCGGCGCGGAATGCCGCACGGGCCGCTGCGCCGCTTTCTGCGTGCTTTCATTCATTTCTATTCCTATCACGTTATCCTCAACCGCAGGAGCATCCGGACGATCCGGGCAGCGCGCTTTCATCTGCGCGTCCGCCCGACAGTGTTTCATCCGCGCTTCTTTCTCAGCAGCGAGTATTTCGCGGAATTCCTCGACGGGCTCGACCTCAGCGGCAAGAGCGTGGCTGATATCGGCACCGGGTCCGGCATTCTGGCTCTCGCGGCCGCGCGCGCCGGGGCCCGCGACGTCCTGGCCCTCGACATCAATCCCAATGCGGCGCTTTCGGCGCTGGAGAATGCGCACGCGAACGGCCTAGGCGATCGCGTGACCGCCGTCTGTATGAATCTTCTCGCCGCACTTCCGGCCCGGCCGCTCTTTGACGTGATCATATCGAGCCCGCCTAAGCACGCTGGCGAGCCCCGCGATCTCGCGGACAGCGGCTGGCACGCCGGCCCGCAGTATCAGAACGTGGCACCCTTGTTTGAGCAGGCCCGCGAGCGCCTCAAGCCAGGCGGCTGTCTTTACGTCATGTTGTCGTCGGATTCCGATCTCGACTTGCTTGGCCGATTGATCGCCAGGGCCGGTTTCCGCGCCCGCCTCGCCTACGAGCGCTCGTTCTTTATCGAGTTGATGATCCTCTATGAGCTACGTACGTAAATAGCGGCGTTGCAAAACAGACATTGATCGACGGCATCCAGTCGATACGAAACCTGGCTAAATATCCGCAAGCACCACCTTTTAAAACTCAGATCAAAGGGAAATAAAATGAAGACGCTGCTGTTGCTTGTCGGCATATTTGTTTGCGCGGCAGGAATTCTCTTCGCCGGCCAAGGTCTAGGGTACATAAATTGGCCCGCCAGCAGCTTCATGATCAGCGAGATAAAGTGGTTCTATTACGGGAGCGGCATTGCAGTCGTTGGTATTCTGCTAATCGTCTTTGCCCTGCAGTGATGTCCGCTATGTGCCAATAGCGACATCGGGACAAACCTTGTTTGTCAGTTATTCGATCACCTCATCGGCGCGGTCGAGCAGTGATGATGGGACGGTGAGGCCGAGCGCCTTGGCGGTCTTGAGGTTAATCATAAGCTCGAATTTGCTCGGCGCCTGGATCGGCAGATCTCCCGCACGCTCCCCCTTAAGGATTCGATCGACGTAGGATGCTGATCGCCGGTAGAGGTCGACGATATTCACGCCGTAAGCGATCAACCCACCTTCCACGGCAAAGTGGCCGAACGTATAGACCGCGGGCAGACGGTAGCGCATCGCAAGTTCGAAGATCAGCGTGCGATGTGTGTTGGTGAAAGCGTCGGGTAGCACAACCAGCCCCCCGCCCGGCTCACGTGCAAGCTCGGCAACCGCTGGTTCAATGTCGGAGGACGCGCGAACGGGTCCAGAGATCGCGGTCACTCCGAGGGCGTCGGCGGCCCGCTCGACCAAACGGGCGTAATAGGCTCCGCCTCCTGGGGCGGTTTGTGGGTTGAAAATGTAGGTTACGCGTTTGAGGCCGGGCGTAATGTCTTTGAGCAATTCAACCCATTTGCCCGCCATCGCGGACTCCACATTGGTAAATCCGGTGGAATTTCCACCCGGCCGCGCGAGACTCTTGGCCAAGCCCTCGCCAACCGGATCGGACACGCCAATGAATACAAGGGGGATCGTGCTCGTTTCCGCCGCCACCGCCTTCAGCACGGGGGTACTCCGCGCGACTATCACGTCGGGCTTCATCGCCACCAATTCCTTCGCGAACATCGCCATCCGTGCGGTGTCGCCTGCGCTGAACCGATAATCGATTTGAATATTTCGTCCTTCGCTCCAACCGAGTTTCTTGAGCTCCTGCACAAACGCTGCAAGCTCGACTTTTGCTTCCTGGTCGCTATCTGGCGTGCTCAAAAGCAGGCCAATCCGGCGCATACCTTCGGTCTTCTGCTGGGCGTAAGCCGTTAACGGCCACGTGGACGCCGCGCCGCAAAGAAGCGTGATGAAGTCGCGCCGCCTCATGTCCACCCCCCGAGGCAAAAGACAGGGCATCGTACCGACAAAAACTATTGCACTGGAAGGCCCATCGATGTTCGCTTTGGCTCAAAGCAGACACTTGCAGCACACAAGGCGACGTCCGCTGAGTGCCATAAGCAGACATCATGGATGTGCATCAGCGTGTCGTTATTCCCGTACCGTGCTTCCTTCACATCAAAGACTGAGGGGGTGCAGCGTATGGCACAGCCGCGTGCTAGCCTGATGCGGTGGCGATCGGGGAAATATCAAGCGATCGTAAGAGGGGGTCCAATAATGCGCACATCGTGGTGCTACCGATCGTTGTTGCAGGGTACCGCTGGACTGATCATGGGCGCATATATATCGGGCGCAGCGGTGGCCGCAGATATCGCGCCCATGCCGACAAAAGCGCCTATCTCGCCGGCTCCGGTTCTCAGTCCGTGGACTTACAGTGCCACATTCTATGGCTGGGTGCCGTTGCTGAACGGGTCGACGACGGTTAAAGGCCGCACGATCGATGTCGATGTTGGTTTCAGTGAGCTGGGGGATCTTATACGCCGTTCAGAAATCCCAAAAGATCTCTTTGCACTCATGGGGTATTTCGAGGCGCGCAATGGCCGTTTTTCGGTTTTCTCCGACCTGGTCTACCTGAAGATCGGATTGAACGGCAGCATGACGCGCTCGCGCGGCGTCGACTCACTCAATGCCAGCGTTGGGGCTTCTGCCGGTTTGACGTATGAGATGTTTATTGGCGAATTGGCCGCTGCCTATGAAGTTGCGCGCTGGGGAGCGACCGGTGCGCCGGGCTCCGGCACCGCCATCGATGTTTTCGCCGGCGCACGCGGATGGTGGCAGAGAGCCGATGCCAGCCTGGCGCTCTCGGGTACCGTCAATATCGGTGATCTTACTCGCAACGCAGACGGAACGCTTTCGGCGTCCGGCAATGTCGGATGGGTCGATCCACTGGTCGGCCTGCGGCTCCGCCACCAATTTGCGCCCGGCCTGAACTTTGTTGCGAGTGGCGACGTCGGCGGCTTCGGCGTCGGCAGCAAGTTCTCATGGCAAGCGCTTGCCGCTTTCAACTACGATTTCTGCGTCCGCAACAACGTCACGTGGAGTGGTATGCTGGGTTACAAGGCATTATTTGTGGACTACTCACAAGGTTCTGGTCTCACTCGCTACGAATACGACATGACCATGCACGGCCCGATCATCGGTGTGACCGCGCGGTTCTGATGACAAGCGCGCGATGTCCGCTCAGCGCGAGATGAGTTTCAACCACTCGTCCTCGGTCAATACCGTCACGCCATGCTTCTTGGCATCGGCAAGCTTTGAGCCCGCACCCGGGCCGGCAACCACATAATCGGTCTTCTTCGAAACGGAACCCGCCGCCTTTGCACCCAGGCGCTCGGCCTGCGCCTTGGCCTCTTCGCGGGTCATTTTTTCCAACGCGCCCGTAAACACTACGGTCTTGCCGGCAATGGCCGTGTCTTTCTTTGGCTTCTCCGCGTCGAGAATTTTCACCTCTTTGGTCAAGCGCTCGACGATCCCGCGGTTGTGGCTTTCGCCGAAATAAGCGGCGACGGCATGGATCACCGTGTCACCGATCTGGTCCAGGGCATCCATCTCGGCGATGACCTCGTCATCGCCCTTTGCCACCTTCAATCCGGCATCATGGAAGGCCTTCCAGGAGCCATAACCGCGCGCGAGCGCGAGCGCGGTCGTTTCGCCGACCTGACGGATGCCCAGCGCATAGATGAACCGGTCGAGCGCGATCGAGCGCCGGACCTCGATCGCATTGAAGAGATTGCGCACGGACGTTTCGCCGAACCCTTCCAGCTCGAGCAACTCGCTCCTGTGCTTCCTCTCCAATGTGAAAATATCGGCGGGCTCCTTCACCCACTCTTTTTCAAAGAACAGTTCGATTTGCTTCTCACCCAGGCCTTCGATATCGAAAGCCCGACGCGAGACGAAAAGCATCAGGTGCTGAACCTTTTGATACGGACAGGCGAATTCGCCGGTGCAACGGGTGCGCGCGCCTTCCTCGCCGGTCGCGGTCTCCTCGCGCACGACGTCCGTATGAAGGTAGCACGGGCACTTTTTTGGAAAATGATAGGGCTTGGCATTCTTTGGGCGCTTGTCGATGACGACGTCCACAACTTGCGGAATGACATCGCCTGCACGCTGAACGATAACGGTGTCGCCGATGCGGATATCGCGGCCGTCTCTCAACTGCTCGCCGTCGCCGCCAATGCCCTTGATATAGTCTTCATTATGCAGGGTGACATTCTGCACAATCACACCGCCCACACCGACGGGATCGAGTTTGCCTACGGGCGTTAGCGCTCCGGTCCGGCCGACTTGAAGCTCGATATCCTTGAGTATGGTCATCGCGCGTTCGGCAGGAAATTTATGGGCGATTCCCCAGCGGGGCGTACGCGAAACGAAACCGAGCCGCTCCTGCCAGTCGATGCGGTCGACCTTGTACACGACGCCGTCGATGTCGTAGTCGAGTTCGGCGCGGCCTTCCTCGATCTGGCGATGAAAGGCGATGAGTTCCTCGGTCGAGTGGCAAAGCTTCGTCAGCGGATTCGTCTTGAACCCGCAGCCTTCAAACCACTTGATCATGCCCGACTGGGTGCCGGCCGGCATCGCGCTCATTTCGCCCCAGGCGTAGGCGAAGAAGCCGAGAGGCCGCGAAGCGGTGACTTTCGGATCTTTCTGCCGCAAGGAGCCGGCGGCGGAGTTGCGTGGATTGGCGAAGATCGTGTCTTCGGCAGCCTTCTGCCGCTCGTTGAGCGCAAGAAACGCATGCTTGGTCATGTAGACTTCGCCGCGCACTTCGCAGATATCCGGCACATTGCGGCCCTTGAGCTTCTTCGGCACATCCTCAAGCGTGCGGATATTTGCCGTGACGTCCTCGCCCTCCGCGCCGTCACCGCGGGTTGCAGCCGTGACAAGTTCGCCGCCCTCGTAACGCAGCGACATCGAGAGGCCGTCGATCTTTGGTTCGGCGCTGAAAGCCAGTTTTTCATCATCGCTCAATTTCAGAAACCGTCGAATGCGGGCCACGAAGTCGACGACGTCCTGTTCGGCAAAGGCATTGTCGAGCGAAAGCATCGGTAGCGCGTGCCGCACCTTCTTGAACTTGCCGGTCGGAGCCGCGCCAACCCGCTTCGAAGGTGAATCGGCACGAACGAGGCCGGGGAAGCGCGCCTCGATGGCAGCATTGCGCTGACGCAGCGCGTCGTATGCGGCGTCCGTTACGGTCGGAGCGTCCTGTTGGTAGTAGCGCTTGTCATGTGCGGCAATTTCGGTCGCAAGCCGCTTAAGTTCGGCCTTGGCCTGCGCTTCCGTAAGCTTGGCAGGATCGATTTTCAGCGCATCGCGACTTGGCATGCACGGACTATATCAACTCGCGGCCTTGATCAGCCTCTCGGCGGCGGCGCGAGCTTCGTTTGTGATCTCGGCGCCGGCGAGCATGCGGGCGATCTCCTCGCGCCGGCGTTCTGATGCCAGTTCGGTCACCCGGGTTGCCACCCGTTTTCCCTTCTCCAGCGTGTCCTTGGTGATGAGATAGTGGCGGTCGGCGCGCGCCGCGACCTGCGGCGCGTGCGTCACGGCAAGCACCTGCACCCCACGGCCAAGTTTTGCCAGCCGCATGCCGATAGCGTCGGCAACGGCGCCACCGACGCCGGTGTCGATTTCGTCGAAGACAAGCGTGGGCGCCGATCCGCGGTCGGCCAGCACCACTTTCAGCGCCAGTAGAAAACGGGCCAGTTCGCCCCCGGACGCCACCCGCATCAGCGGACCTGGGCGCGTTCCCGGATTGGTCTGCACCCAGAACTCGACCCGGTCGATGCCGTGCGGGCCGGCAGCGCCCGCATCGCTCTCGATCTGTGTTGAGAACTTCGCGCGATCGAGCTTGAGCGGTTTGAGTTCACCGTTCACGGCCTTGTCGAGCGCCGTAGCGGCCTTGGCGCGTGCCTGCGAGAGCGCCTGCGCCGCGGTCCGATAGGCGGCGTCAGCCTGCATCGCGGCGGCTTCCAGCGACTTGAGCTTTTCTTCGCCGGCATCGATCAGCGCGATATCGCCGTTGTACTTTTGCGCCAGCGCCGCAAGCTCATCAACTGGAACGTTGTATTTGCGACCGGCGGCGCGCAGGCCGAACAGCCGCTCCTCGATGCGCTCAAGCTCGGCCGGATCGAAATCCGCCGTGCGCAGTGCAGCTTCAAGATGACCGCGGGTCTCGTCTAGCGCCGACAGCGCGACATCGAGCGCCTTGATGGTCGGTTCGATCAGGCCTGGTGCCTGCGCCACCCGCCGTTCCAGCCGGCGGATCACGCCCGAAAGCGCCGGCACGCTGGAATCCGTGCCGGCAACGACATCATGCGCATTGCGAAGGTCTTCCGCGACCTTCTCGGCCTGCATCATTGCGGTACGACGATCGGCCAGTGCCGTTTCTTCACCAGTCAGCGGCGCAAGCTTGTTGAGTTCATCGACGGCGTGGCGCAGCCAGTCGCTCTCGCGTTTGGCCCGTTCGACTTCGGACCGGTGGGCATCGGCGGCGGCTTGGGCCTCGCGTCGGGCATCCCATAGCGTGAAGACATTTGACGCCCGCTCCTCGAGTCCACCGAAGGCATCGAGAAGGCGCCGATGGGTGCCAGCATCGACCAGGGCGCGCTCATCGTGCTGTCCATGGATTTCGACCAATGCACTTCCGAGTTGCTTTAACACCTGCACGCTCACGGGCTGGTCGTTGACAAATGCACGGGTTTTCCCGTCGGCAAACTGCACGCGACGGAGGATCAACTCATCCTCTGCAGGAATGTCGTCAGCGGCGAGCAGTGCCCGCGCCGGATGATCGCGCGCAACATCGAAGACGGCAGTAACCTGGCCTTGCTCGACCCCTTGCCGAACCAGGGACTGATCCCCCCGGCCACCCAGGGCCAACGCGAAAGCATCGAGCAAGATCGACTTCCCGGCGCCGGTTTCGCCGGTGAGCACGGCGAGCCGGTCGGCGAAATCGATATCGAGCCGGTCGATCAACACGATGTCGCGGATCGAGAGTCGGGAGAGCATGGCGCCTAATGTCCTGGCAATCGTCATGTCCGGCCTCACGCCGGGCATCCACGCCTTACAGATTCTGCATAATCAAAGACGCAGACGGTCGGGACAAGCCCGACCGCGATCGTGTGGGTAAGTCTCACAGGCGGACGACTAGCCCAGCCCGACCTTCTTGAAAGCCTTGCTGATCCAGGAACCCGTGTTCTCGGAGGGCTCGAGGCCGCCGGTCTTCACCAGCGCGTAAGCATGTTTGTACCACGAGCTGTCGGGGAAATTGTGCCCGAGGACGGCGGCAGCGGTTTGCGCCTCTTCGACAATGCCGAGCGCCATGTAGGATTCCGTCAGACGCATCAGCGCCTCTTCAACGTGGCGCGTCGTCTGATACTTGGTGACCACGACCTTGAAGCGATTGATCGCCCCCGTGTAGTCCTTCTTTTTGAGATAGTAGCGGCCGATCTCCATTTCCTTGCCGGCAAGCTGGTCGCGCGCAACCTCGATTTTCCTTTTGGCGCTGATCGAATACTCGCTGCCGGGATATTTGCGAATGACTTCGTCGAGCGCAGCGAGGGCCTTTTCTGTGCGCGCCTGGTCACGCGTGATGTCCGGAATTTCGTCAAAGTACGACGAGCCGATCAGGAATTGCGCATAGGCGGCGTCGGCGCCGCCGGGATGCAGCGTAATGTAACGCTTCGCCGAGTTGACGCAGTCGTCGTACTCACCCGCCTGATAGTAGGCGTATGAAGTCATGATGAGCGATTTGCGAGCCCATTCCGAGTAGGGGTGTTGACGATCAACCTCCTCGAATTTCTTGACCGCTTGCTTGGGGTCTTGCTTGGCGTTGAGAAGATAAAGACCCTCGTTGTAGAGCCGATCGGGGGGCTCATCCGAGGCGACGTCTTCTTTCTTGGAGAAAAAATCGAAACTGCTGCAGGCGCCAAGGCTGCCCGCCAGGAGAGCAATCGCGCAAACACGCGCAATCGGCATCCGTCGGCCACGTTCCAACGATAGGGCCATGCCTTTGGGCATAATCCTGGCTACGAAAGTCTTGAACACGAACGCATCCACGCGAAGTTGCTTCCCCGAAAAGGCGGCTTCGCAAAAGACCTTTGCGCTGCGCGACGATCCGCGCCGGTTTATCCGAAAACAACCAGGTTAGCCATGCGACTAAGCCGACATTCGGCCCGGATTAAGGCGAAGGTTAAGCCTAAATCCTCAGGTTTTCAGGATACTTCCGGCCCGTAAGCCGGAGCCACCAAGCCCGTAACGACGTCGGCATGACCCCGTGCACGGCGTACCGGTTCCGCGGTTGCCTCAACGACGCGCCAAGCCTTGGGATCGGCCATCAGCGCGGAAAGAACGCCATGATTGAGCCGATGACCACCACGAATGGTCTTGTAGGTGGCAAGCAGTGGCTGGCCCGCGAGCGCCAAATCCCCGATGGCGTCGAGCACCTTATGGCGAACGAACTCGTCGGCAAATCGCAGGCCTTCGGGATTGAGCACGCGGTCTTCACTCACGACGAGCGTGTTCTCGAATGATGCGCCGAGCGCATAACCGGCGGTCCATAATTTGGTCACGTCGCGCATGAAGCCGAACGTCCGGGCCCGCGCAATTTCGCGACGGAAAGTTTCGGGCTCCACATCGAGCGAGAGGGCTTGCCGGCCGATCAGCGGATGGTCGAATTCGATCTCCGCCTCGACCCGGAAGCCGTGCTGATTGGGCCGCAATTCGCCGTAGGCGCCGTCCTTGGCCACGGTTATCGGCTTGACCACCTCGATATAGCGGCGCGGCAATGCGCGCGCCGTAAGGCCGGCCTGATCGATCGCATCGACAAAGGCCGCGGCGCTGCCGTCCATGATCGGGACTTCCGGACCGTCGATCTCGACGATCACGTTGTCGACGTACAAGCCACGGAGCGCCGCCAGAAGGTGCTCGGCTGTGGAGCAAAGCGGACCCTTGGCGTCACCAAGGACTGTGGCGAATTCGGTTGCGGTGACCGCCCGCACATCGGCGCGGATTTCGCGCTCGACGGAGCCGTCTGACGAAATGCGTTGGAAGATAATGCCGCTGTCATCGTCGGCAGGATGGAGCGTAAGCGTGACAGGAAGGCCGGAATGCACGCCGATGCCGGAAACGGCAACCTGATGGCGGAGCGTTGTCTGCTTAGCGCCCTTCATCGATTAATTTCCCGCCGGCCCATTTGAGGTACCGAGCGGCCCCATCCCCGTGACCCCGAGGGGTCACATTTTTGCCTTTAGTCCCAACCGCCAAGTAGCTTCAGCGGCAATCCCCTAAGGACCGAAAGTCCTTTTGACCGCCGAAACTTAGGCAATAGGCAGCCGTTCTCCAACTCACGCTTTCTTACCGACTGTTACTCTTTTTTGCCGCATTTACGGCCGGCCGAGGACCGTTCCACAACCCGACAGGTTGCGGAGTACGCACTGACGTAAGGGGAACCTATCCGGCAACCCGACTGAGGCGACAAGGACGAAGAAAATATATTATTTTCAATAACTTAACTAACAAACGCGCTGCTGTTGGACGACCCCGCTGTCGTTCTGAAAGCGGGGCCGCCGGTATTGACCAGCCGTCAGTTGGCCTGACGGCGCAGGAAGGCCGGGATATCGAGTTGATCGTCGTCCTGCGAATTATGCACAGGTGCCGAGCGGCCGTGGGTATCGAGGCCCTGTGGAGCCGTCCGACGGGCATATTCAGATACCGGCTCGGCCGGTCGACCTTCCGGTTGGCGCGCCGTTGGACGCTGTGGCGGACGCTCGTATTGCGGCATGGGCCTGGGCGCCCGAGGCATAGCCGCCGTGGGCGGCGCATCCGCTTCAGTTTTGCGGCCCAAACCAACCGAAGCGAGCCTTTGCATCAGCGTCATCCTGCGCTTCTCCGGATGATCGTCGGTGAGTTCGCCCCGTTGCGCCCGAATTTCGTTCTGCGCCGGCAGCGGAAGTTCGTCCACACGCGGCATGCGAGGCGTGCGCGCATAGCGCTCCGGCGCTGGCGGAATGTAGGCGGCGGGCATCTGAGGCTCTGCGGCGTGTGTCTCGCTTTGTGTCGGCTCGAAAAGTGACGGCTTGACCGGCATGGGCCGGATCGAAACGTCTTCGATCGAGTGCGGCAGGATTGCCGCGGCGACGGCTGCGTGAGCAGCGGATTCAAGCGATGGTGCCACGTGCACCGCCGGCGCCGGAGCACGCTCGATGCGATCGGTGAGCCGGCGATTGTCGGTGCGGATCTTGCCGGCAAGCTCCTTGAGCGCGCTTTCCGCCGGCTGCGCGTGACGCGCGTTATTCGCGCTGTCGATGCCGGTTGCCACCACGGAGACCCGAATGATTCCCTCGAGGCTTTCGTCGAAGGTCGCGCCGACAATGATGTTGGCGTCCTGGTCGACCTCCTCGCGAATCCGCGTGGCTGCTTCATCGACCTCGTAAAGCGTGAGATCTTTTCCACCCGTGATCGAGATCAGCAGCCCCCTGGCGCCCTTCATCGAGGCGTCGTCAATCAGCGGATTGGAGATCGCAGCTTCGGCTGCCGTGAGCGCCCGTTTCTCGCCGGATGCTTCGCCCGTTCCCATCATCGCCTTGCCCATTTCGCGCATGACAGCACGTACGTCGGCAAAGTCGAGGTTGATAAGCCCTTCTTTGACCATCAGGTCCGTGATGCAGGCCACGCCCGAATAGAGGACCTGGTCGGCCATGGCAAAGGCATCGGCAAAGGTCGTCTTTTCATTCGCAACCCGAAACAGATTCTGGTTGGGGATGATAAGAAGCGTGTCCACCACCTTATGCAGTTCGATGATGCCTGCTTCGGCAAAGCGCATGCGGCGCTGGCCTTCGAAGTGGAATGGCTTGGTGATCACGCCGACTGTGAGAATGCCGAGCTCGCGCGCGATCTTCGCGATGATCGGAGCAGCGCCGGTGCCCGTGCCGCCACCCATGCCGGCAGTGACAAACACCATGTGCGCGCCGGTGAGATGATCGCGAATTTCGTCGATCACTTCTTCGGCGGCGGCGCGACCAACCTCAGGCTGAGAACCGGCGCCGAGACCCTCGGTCACCTGCGTACCCATCTGGATGATGCGCTCGGCCTTCGACATTGTAAGCGCTTGCGCGTCCGTGTTGGCGACAACGAAATCGACGCCCTGCAGGCCCGCCGTGATCATGTTGTTCACGGCATTCCCGCCAGCGCCGCCGACGCCGAAAACGGTGATCCGCGGCTTCATTTCCCGGATATCCGGGATCGTCAGATTGATCGTCATGTTTGCCTCTTGATTGCACGGGCAGCAGGCTCTGCGTTGCGCCCTAGATGCGAACGCACATGCACGCCGCCGAACTGGACCGGTCCGCCACCGGCCGATTCGTTGTTTCGTTGGTTCAGGGTCAGAAGCTTTCGCGCAGCCATCGTCCGACCCGTGCCATGTAACCGCCCGTTCCTGTCATCAATTGCCGCGTTCGCCGCGGTTCGAAGTGTTCGAGATAAGCCGTCTGTGGGTACACAAGCAGGCCTGCAGCCACCGCAAAGGCCGGCCCTTTTGCCGCATCCGGCAAACCGGCTAGGCCAAGCGGACGACCAATTCTTACGGGACGCCGCAAGATGCGAGCGGCGAGATCGGCTAATCCGGTGAGTTGGCTCGCACCGCCGGTCAGCACGACGCGTCCGCGCGGCTCTGCAGCGAACGGCGAAGCGGCCAAACGGTCGCGCACCATTTCCAGAATCTCCTCGACCCGCGGCCGGATGATGCGCACGAGCGAAGCCCGCGAGACGAATTGCGGTGGCTCGCGTTCGTCATCCTCGACCGGCGGTACTGTGATCATGTCCCGTTCGTCTGATCCTCCAGCTAAAACACTGCCATAAATCGCTTTGATTCGCTCAGCGTCGGCAACACCCGTGTTGAGACCGCGGGCGAGATCCATGGTCACGTGTTGGCCGCCGAGGGCGAACCCCTCTGCGTGGACGAACTTGCCGGCTGAAAAAACCGCCAAAGATGTAGTTCCGGCGCCCATATCGACGGTAGCCGCCCCCAGGTCGGCTTCGTCATCGGCAAGGGCTGCGAGGCCGGCCACATAGGGCGACGACACCATGGCTTCCACAGAAAGATGGCTGCCCTCGACCGTCAGCATCAGATTTCGCACCGTTGCCACGTCGGCGGTAACCATATGCATATCAACGCCGAGCCGGTGGCCGAGCATGCCGCGGGGTTCGCGAATACCGGCGGTGTCATCGACCGCATAGCCAATCGGCAGGGAGTGCAGAACCGCGCGCCCGTCGCGCACGGAGTGGCGGCTCGCGGCGGCGAGCACGCGACCGATGTCTGCTTCGGTCACGGCGCGGCCGGCGAGATCGATCGCCGCGATGAAGCGTTCGCTGCCGAGACGTCCGCCCGACATCGACACCACGACCGACTCGAGCTGCACGCCGGCAGTGCTTTCAGCAATGTCGATTGCCTGGCGAACCGTCTGCTCCGCTTCGACCAGGTCCACGACCGAGCCTGCCTTCATTCCACGTACCGCGGTGTGAGCGAATGCCAGGAGACGTACACCGTGGCTGCGACGACGGAGCACGTCTTGCGGCGCCTGCGGTTCGAGCCGCGCGATGAGGCAAACGACTTTGCTCGTGCCAATATCGAGACCCGCGACGACAGCGGCGCGCTTCAGCGAAACCGGTTTCATCTTCGGGGTGACACCGAAGCGCAGCACGGTCATGCTTCGCCTCCCCTTCCCGACTTGGACTTCTTTGCCTTTTCGGCTTCCTTGAAGGCCTGGTCGCGCGCGAACGACGCGGCGTCAGACTGACGAACGGTGACACGATCCGGCAACCGCAGATCGACAGCGATGATGTCTTTCGACAGCAGCTTTTGGTTGCGATCGAGATCGACAAGAATTTGCAGCGCCTGTTCGGCTTCGTTTTCAGGCAAGAGAATATCTACGCCGTCCTTGAGGCGCAGGTTCCAGCGGCGCTCCGCTATAAAGATCGAGGCTTCAGTCAGACGCGCGATTGCTGGGTAACGCGCGACAAGTGCGAGAAAATCTTGAGCGCTCTGTTCTGCGCCCTTGCCGACTACCCTCGGCAATTCCGCAAAGCGCGCGCGGACGTTGCTTTCCAAAACGGCGCCGTCGGCGGCGATCAAAGAGATGCGGCCATCTTTCTGCCAGAGCGCGAACGGCTTGCGTTCCCTGATCTCGATGCGCAGACGATCGGGATAGAGCTTCAGCACCGTGGCTTCTGCGATCCATGGATTGGACAGCAGGCGCGCCCGCGTGCGTGCGGCGTCGAGGAATAGCAATGACGATCTATCGGTGATGCCTGCAAGAACCAGAATTTCGTCGCGTGCGACTTCGTGGCCCCCATCAAGCGCCACTTCGGCGATGCGGAAACCCAGCCTGTTGGCGACGTCGTCACAGAGGCTCTGTGCGTTTTCCATGATCTGCGGCACGTGCCCACCTCTGACCGCGCCGTAGCTCGCGCTTGCGAGCAACAGCATCGCAGCCGCCGTCGAACCGGCGCCGCGCGGCACTTTCACCTCAACAAGCGAATGACCCCAACGCCGCATGAGCCTCGGCCATCGCCAACCGTGAAACTTCCGCGACGCAACGGAGCGTCGTTTCAGCTCCGGCGATTCGGCGAGGCGCACACCACTCTCCATCGCGACCTGCTTCACTTGTTGCGCCGGCCTTGGATGAGACTGTCCCCGTCCCCCTCGGCCGCCGCAGGCGACGAACTCCGCACGCATGGCTTATCGTCAGCCAAGCGCGCGGTGCGCTGCCAAGTGCCTAGTCTTCGGGCTTATTGGTAAATGATTAGTAAAATTTGAAGGAATTGCCGCTTATCGGACCACTTTTGATGAGTTGCCCGCGTCAGCGGTCGAGCGAGGCGTCCTCGACCATCCAGCGGACTAGCTCGTCAAAAGAGATGCCGGCATGCTGCGCCATCTCCGGCACGAGTGAAGTCTCGGTCATGCCAGGTTGGGTATTTACCTCCAGGCAGAACAGACCACTTGTTCCCCCCAGGTTGTCGTCATAGCGGAAGTCGGCGCGGGTGACGCCGCGGCAGCCAAGTGCGCGGTGTGCCGCCAGCGCGGTTCTTTGCACTTCGCGATAGACCTCTGCCGCGATCGGCGCCGGCAGCAGATGCTTTGAGCCCCCGGGCGCGTATTTGGCTTCGTAGTCATAAAACTTCACTGTGGGTACAATCTCAATCACACCGAGCGCCTGCTCGCCCATCACCGCGCACGTGAGTTCCTTGCCCGGGATATAGGGCTCGACAAGGACCCACTCGCCAAAAGTCCAGTCGGGACGGGTCAATTCCTGTGGCGGATGCTTGTGGTCCTCACGCACGAGGAAAACGCCGACGCTCGATCCTTCCGCCACGGGCTTAATCACGTAGGGAAGCGGCAACGCGTGTTGCTTTGCCGCTTCCTTGCGCGACACAACTTTCCCCCCGGGGACAGGAACACCGGCAGCCTTGAGCACGGTCTTGGCGGTTTCCTTCTGCATTGCGAGCGCGGACGCAAGCACACCCGAATGCGAGTATGGAATTCCGAGAACCTCGAGCATGCCCTGCAGCGTGCCGTCTTCGCCGGGGCGCCCGTGCAACACATTGAGCGCAGCATCGGGCTTGAGCTCGCGCAACGTCCCAGCGATGTCGCGATTGACGTCGACTCGGCTGACCTTGTAGCCCGTCCGCTCGAGCGCATCGGCGCAAGCTCTGCCCGAGCGCAGAGAAACCTCGCGCTCGGCTGACCATCCGCCCATCAAGACCGCTACGTGCTTCATTGCCTCAGCGTTTCACTCCGACGCGCTTGATCTCCCATTCCAACGCGACGCCTGAATGCGCCTTCACCCTTTCGCGGACGGTTTCGCCTAGATTTTCGATGTCGGCTGCAGTGGCGCCACCAAGATTGATCAGAAAATTGCTGTGCAGCTCTGACACCTGAGCCCCGCCAATAGTAAGCCCGCGGCAACCGGCATCATCAACGAGCTTCCAGGCGCTGTGGCCCGGCGGATTCTTGAATGTCGAACCCCCAGTGCGATTGCGCGGCTGGCTTGCTTCGCGTTTCTTCTTGATCGCCGCCATTTCGGTGGCGATTTCCTCGGGCTGACCGGCCCGCCCCTGCAGTACCGCAGTGGTGAAAATCACATCCTCCGGCACACCGCAGTGACGATAGGAGAAACCCATCTCGCCGTTGCTGAACTTGCGCAGGTTCCCCTGACGATCAACACCGTGCGCCTCAGCCAGGACATCTTTGGTCTCGCCGCCATAGGCGCCGCCGTTCATGCGCAGCGCGCCGCCGACCGTTCCCGGAATGCCACTCAGAAATGCGAGCCCGGCAATGCCCACAGGTTGCGCCGCGCGCGCCACCATCACGTCGAGCATCGCGGTGCCGGCGGTGACGCGATGGTCCTCGACTTTGACATCGTTGAAGCCGCGGCCCAACCGGATCACAGCTCCGGTCACGCCTCCGTCGCGCACAATCAGGTTCGATCCGGCGCCGATCACCGTAACTGGAATTTCCTCGGGAAGATTTCGCAGAAAATACGCCAGATCGTTTTCATCCTCCGGCATGAAGAAGGCCTGCGCGGAACCGCCGACCCGAAACCAGGTGAATTCCCCGAGAGGCTGATTTGCCAGGAGTTGCCCGCGCAGTTCGGGCATTCTGGCTTTCAGGTCGGGGACGATGTCGGGAAAGCTCATAGCGCCTTCAGTTCCCCCGGAAGCGAGTAGGCCCATTGTGTAATGGAGCCGGCGCCCAGGCAGACCACATAATCGTCGGGCTTTGCCAACTTCTTAATGATCGACGGAAGCTTTTCAGGGCCTTCCAAAGGAAACGCCTGCTTGTGGCCGTGTGCGCGCAATCCGGCCACGAGCGCGTCGCGATCGGCGCCCGGAATTGGCTGCTCGCCGGCGGGATAAACCGGCGCAATGATAACCGCGTCCGCATCGTTGAAGCAGGTACAAAACTGATCAAACAGGTCGCGCAGGCGCGTGTAGCGATGTGGCTGCATCACCGCGATCACCTTTCCCTTGGCACTTTCGCGCGCAGCGCGCAGCACCGCAGCGATCTCGACGGGATGATGTGCATAGTCGTCAATGATCTGCACCCCATTCCACTCGCCGACACGGGTAAAGCGTCGTTTGACGCCTCCGAAGTTCGCCAGTGCGCCGCGGATCGACTCGTCTTCTATTCCCAGCGCGCGCGCGACGGCAACGGCTGCCGTCGCATTCAGCGCGTTATGGCGGCCCGGCATAGGCAAGGTCAGTTTGTCGATGGTGTGTGAAACCTTGCCCGCGCGATCGCGGAAAAGAATAGAGAAGCGCGATTGTCCATTGAGATGATCGATATCGACGAGGCGCACGTCGGCCTGCGGGTTTTCGCCATAAGTAAGCACACGCCGGTCTTCTAGCTTGCCGACCAAACTCTGCACGACAGGATGATCGGTGCACATGACGGCGAACCCGTAGAACGGGACATTCTCGACGAAGGCGCGAAACGAGTCCTGCACTGCATCGAATGTTTGGAAATGATCGAGGTGCTCCGGATCGATATTGGTGACGATCGCGATATCGGCCGGCAGTTTCAGAAACGTTCCATCGGATTCATCGGCCTCAACGACCATCCAGTCTCCGCCGCCTAGCCGCGCATTGGTGCCGTATGCATTGATGATCCCGCCATTGATCACGGTCGGATCGAGGCCGCCGGCGTCAAGCAGCGAGGCAACAAGCGAGGTCGTAGTGGTCTTGCCGTGAGTGCCCCCAATCGCGACACAGCTTTTCAACCGCATCAATTCGGCGAGCATCTCGGCGCGGCGTACCACCGGCAGGCGCTTGCCGCGCGCCGCGATGAGCTCCGGGTTGTCCCGTTTGATTGCGGAGGAAACGACAACTACGTCGGCGCCATTTATGTTTTCCGCTTTGTGACCAATCGTGACCTTAACGCCTTTGTCACGCAGGCGCTTGACGTTGGCGCCGTCCGCGACGTCCGACCCCGTCACGTTGTATCCGAGGTTGGCCAGTACCTCGGCAATGCCGCTCATGCCAATGCCGCCGATGCCGACAAAATGTACCGGACCGATGTCGCGCGGCAGCTTCATAAAGGTCGCCCTCGGCCCCTCGCTGTACGCGCTGGCGCGCGCAGCGGCCATGTCTGCAGGAGACGCGAGGCCGAAACAAGGCCATCCATAAATGTAATGGTTAATTGCGTGCGACTTTCAACACAAGATCGGCCAACCTGTCGGCCGCGGTGGTGGTCCCCGCTGCTTTGGCGGCCTCTGCCATGCGGGCAAGCCGCGCGGGGTCGCTCAAAAGCGCCGTGATTTCCGTGGCCAGCCTTTCGGGTGTGAAGTCGCGCTGCTCAATGCGGATCGCTCCGCCGCACTCCTGCAGAACGCCAGCATTCGCAAGTTGGTCCTGATCCAGAGCATGCGGCAGAGGCACCAGAACCGCCGGACGGCCGATGGCGGAAAGCTCCGCGACTGTCGAGGCACCGGATCGGGAGATGACCAACTGTGCCGCCGCCATGCGCGCCGGTAGGTCGGAAAAAAACGGAGCAATTTCGACCTCGACACCAAGTTCGCCGTAGGCGGAGCGAACGGCATCGGCGTCTTCCGCCCGCGCCTGCTGCACTACGGATAGTCGTCCGCGGAGATCACCGCTCAAACGCCCGATTGCCGGCGGCACAATTTCGGCCATCACGCGCGCGCCCTGACTGCCGCCAAAGACGAGCAAATTCTGTTTGGGATTCGATACGGTGTAGCTTGTCCCGGCAGCGGCAATGACCTGTGGGCGCACTGGATTGCCGGTGAACGTTACTTTGCTTTGCCAATCTGGATTGAGGTTTTTGAGAACGCGAAATCCGGTGGCAATCGCAGTGACGCGCGGCGCCAGGAATCTGTTGGCGCGTCCCATGACGCTGTTCTGCTCGTGCAAGATAGTCGGTACCCCGCACAAGCTCGCCGCCAGAAGCGGTGGCACGGTCGGGTACCCGCCAAAGCCGACGACCACGCTCGGCCTGACACGGCGAACCAATGACCAGGCTTTGGCCGTGCCGACAGCTAGCAATGTCGCAGTCCGCATCAACGACAGTGGATCGCGGCCTCGCACGGTGGCGCTCGGAACGACATGCACATCGCGCGCAGGAAATTTGAAATGCGCCGCACGATGGTCGGTGGCGAGGTCTACAGTTACGTCTCGCTTGTGAAGCGCGTCCGCCAGTGCTTCTGCGGGAAAGAGATGGCCTCCGGTGCCGCCGGCCGCGAGCAATACGAGCGGCGCACCGCTCATAGCCATCAGATCCGGCTCCCGGCCATCGCCGGCTCTGGCGAAGTCATCGCCGCGCGCGGCTGCTCGCGAGTCAACGCCAGCAACATTCCCATTGCATAGGCAACCGATAGCATCGAAGACCCGCCGTACGATATGAACGGTAGTGTCATGCCTTTTGCAGGCATCAGATGCAAGTTGACCGCCATATTGATCGCCGACTGCGTGGCAAACAGGATGGTCAGGCCTGCGGCGGCAAACCGAGCGAATGGATCGTCATTTCGCATCGCGCGAATAAGCATGCGGATGACAATGAAGGCAAACAGCGCCACCAGCGCGAGGCACAGCACCACTCCAAATTCCTCGGCTGCAACCGCGAACACAAAGTCCGTATGGCTCTCCGGTAGGATGCGCTTCACGGTGCCCTCACCCGGGCCTTTGCCGAACCAGCCGCCACGCATGAAACTTTCGGTGGCGATATCGATGTTGAAGGTATCCCCCGAAGCTGGATCGAGGAAGCGCTGAATGCGACGCGCCACATGCGGCACCGTGTAATACGCACTCAGCAGACCGATTCCGGCGAGCCCGCCAATTCCTGCAACCCAAACGAGCCGCATCCCGGCCATGAAGAACAGCGCGCTCCAGACGACCGCTATCAGCATCGTCTGGCCGAAGTCGGGCTGTACGACGAGCAAAGCGATCACCGTCAGCAGGAGCAAAAGCGAAAATATGTTTGCCGGCATATCGGGTCGTTTCGCGGATTCGCCGAACAACCACGCGACGATGATGACAAAGGTTGGTTTGAGGAATTCGGACGGCTGGATGTTGACGCCAAGCAGCACAAGCCAACGCCGCGCTCCCTTGATTTCAGGTCCGAAATACGGTGTCGCGGCCACCATGATAAGACTCACGACGAATATCATCAGCGACAGGTGGCGAATCTGGCGTGGGCTGAGAAAAGACACACTGAGCATCACCGCGATCGCCGGCAGCACATAAAGAATGTGCCGGTTGACGAAAAAGAACGGGTCAAGACCGAGGCGGGCGGCAACCGGCGGACTTGCGGCCAGAGAAAGCACAATGCCGGCAAGCATCAACGCGCCGATGGCGGCGAGCGTGAGCCGGTCGACCGTCCACCACCATTCACCAAAAGGTGTGCGTTGTGCGCGTGAAATCATCCCGCTTCCCGTTACGCCAAGCTGACGCTTCGCGGTTTAGGAAACATTAACGGTCCTCGTCACCGCCGCTCAAATCGGGGTCACGCCCAGTCCCAACACGATGTCCGTGAAGGCTTTGCCGCGCACTTCGAAGTTTGGGTACTGGTCGAATGAGGCGCAGGCCGGCGATAATAGTACCACCGGCTCTTTCAAGTCCGACGCCTGCGCGTCGCGCGCCGCTGCATCGATTGCGGCTGACAGGATGCGGTTGATTTCATAGGGCACGCGTCCGTCCAGCGTCTTTGCAAACTCGTCGGCGGCCTCTCCGATCAGGTAGGTCTTGCGGATACGCGGAAAGAACTCGGTCAGGCTCTCAATTCCGCCTGTTTTGGGCTTTCCGCCCGCGATCCAAAAGATGTCCTGGAAGCTCGCCAATGCTTTGGCCGCCGAGTTGACATTGGTCGCTTTCGAGTCGTTGACGAACAGGACCTTGCCCTTTCGTCCGACCTGCTCCATCCGGTGGGCAAGGCCGGGAAATCCTTTGAGACCTTTTTGAATCGTGACGGCATCGATGCCGAGCGCTGTGCAAGTTGCGACCGCGCAAGCCGCGTTTTGGGCATTGTGCACACCGCGCAACGATCCGATCCCTGCAAGATCCGCCACAACCACAGCCTTGCCATCGGCCGCACGCCAGATACGGCTGCCGTCTGCGTAATAGCCATCGGCCAGTGGCGCCACGACGGAAACGCGCACGACATTTTTCCCGGCTCGTTGGATGCGATCGGCTGCAGCGAGCGTGTAGCCGTCATCGATATCGACCACGGCGGTGCCGCCCGCTTCCACGTTCGCTGGAAGGCGCTCTTTGATGGCCGCGTAGTTTTCGATGCTTCCGTGCCGATCGATATGATCTTCGGTGACGTTGAGAAGGACTCCCACGGTCGGCCTGAGCGAAGGCGCAAGATCGATTTGATACGAAGACACTTCGAGCACGTAAGCACGACCGGGCCCGAACAGCTGAAGGGCGAGAACCGGCACACCGATGTTTCCGCCCATCTGTGCGTCGCGTCCGGCACTATTGAGCAAATGGGCGATAAGGGCAGTGGTCGTCGATTTTCCGTTGGTGCCAGTGATTGCGATCAACGGGCATTGGCGACCCGATTTGGCGCGCTCGCGGCAAAACAATTCGATGTCACCGATAACCTCCACATTGGCCTTGCGTGCAAGGGTCACCGTCCAATGTGGCTCAGGATGAGTCAGCGGCACTCCGGGGGCCAGCACAAGGGCTGCAACGCCGGACCAGTCGATCTCCCGAAGATTCTGGGTCTTTAGCCCGGCGGCCTGGGCATCGGAAATTTTTTTCTGGTCATCGTCGAACGCAACAACGTCAGCGCCGCCCTCTTTCATTGCGCGTGCCGCGAGCAGACCCGAACTGCCGAGGCCGAAAACAGCGACCCTCTTCCCCGCGAACGTGGTGACCGGAATCAAGGCTCATCTCAACTTGAGTGTCGCCAGGCCGGCTAGTGCCAGGACAACGGCGACAATCCAGAAGCGGATTACGATTTGCGGCTCGGTCCAACCAAGTTGCTCGTAGTGGTGGTGAATCGGCGCCATCTTGAATACACGCTTGCCGAACACCTTGTACGAGACGACCTGGACGATTACCGAAACTGCTTCGAGCACGAACAAGCCGCCGACAATCGCGAGCACGATCTCGTGCTTGATGGCAACAGCGACGGCGCCGAGCAAGCCGCCGAGCGACAACGAGCCGGTGTCACCCATGAAGATCGATGCTGGTGGTGCGTTGAACCAGAGAAACCCAAGACTGGCACCGATCACCGCCCCGCACAGCACGGCAAGTTCGCCGGTACCGGCGACATAGTGGATCTGCAGATATTCCGCGAACACGGCGTTTCCCGCGAGATAGGAAATGAAGCCGAAGCTCGCCGCCGCGATCATCACCGGCACAATCGCAAGGCCATCAAGACCGTCGGTGAGATTGACCGCATTGCCGGCGGCGACGATCACGAACGCGCCAAGCAGCACGAATGCCCATCCGAGATTGAAAACGAGCTCTTTGAAGAACGGAAACACGAGCGAGGTCGCAATCGTTCCGCGGCCGAGTTGGGCCAGCGCCGTACAGGCCGCGACCGCGATGATTGTTTCAATGATCAATCGCGTTCTGCCGGCGAACCCCGCGTGGGTCTGCTTGGTGATCTTTAGATAGTCGTCGTAGAAGCCGATCATCCCGAACGATAGCGTCACGCCCAGCACAACCCACACGTACGGATTTTTCGGATTCGCCCAGAGCAGGGTCGACACCAGCAGCCCGGAAAGAATCATCAGGCCGCCCATCGTAGGCGTGCCCTTCTTGGTGACCAGATGTGACTGCGGACCGTCGCTGCGAATCGGCTGCCCCTTGCCCTGCTTGAGCCGCAGCAGATCGATGATCGGTCCGCCAAAAAGGAATACGAAGACGAGGGCTGTGACGATCGCACCACCGGTGCGAAACGTGATGTATCGAAACACGTTGAAGAAAGAGATCTTATCGGACAGGTCGGTCAGCCAGTAGAACATTGAGTTCGAACCCTCAGTATTCGCCCTGCGCCGGCGCCTAAACGTGCGCAGCCTGCCTGGGAAACTTCCGCTCCAACGCCCGAACAATTGGCCCCATTTTTGAACCGAGGGAGCCTTTCACCATGACCGCGTCACCGGCCTGAATGGCGTCCAGCACGGTTGTCTCAAGCCCCGCCGCGGTCTCGGCATAGCCGCCCCGGACCCGCGAGGGAAGGGCCTCCCACAGGGCTCGCATGAGTGGTCCAGAACAAAAGACAAGATCAATACCGGCAGCCTCGACAGCCTCTGCGATCGCGCCATGCAATTGGGTGCCCGTTGGTCCCAGTTCCAGCATGTCACCGAGTACCGCAATGCGCCGGCCACGATTTCCCACCTCCGCTTGACCGAGCAGAGCAATCGCGGCCCGCATCGAGGCGGGGTTGGCATTGTAGCTTTCATCAATCAGCAGAACGGTTCCGCCGGGCACAGTGAGCAGGGTTCGTGCCCCGCGTCCGCTTGCGGGCTTGAGATTGTTGAGAGCAAGCGCGGCCAGCGCGAGATCGGCACCGACAAGCGAAGCCGCGGCAAGTACAGCGAGAGAATTGAGCACAAGATGCCGGCCCGGCGCGCCCAACCTGTAAGTGACGGCCTGACCCAGTATGCGAGCTTCTATCGTCGAAGAATCGGCTTGCAGCGATGCGCGGAGCAACTGCGCATCGGCGCCCTCGTGCGCGCCGAAGGAAACGATTCGTCCTATGCCTGTCGCCTTCGCGGCGGCAGCCAGTCGCTCATATTGGCCGTTGTCGCGATTGAGAACGGCGGCGCCGCCTGCCTCGACGCCCGTGAAGATTTCCGCTTTGGCGTCGGCTATCTTTTCCAGCGAACCGAAATATTCGAGATGAACCGGTTCAATCGTTGTGATGATGGCGACCTGAGGACGCACGAGCTGGGTCAGCGGGGTGATTTCGCCCGCATGGTTCATTCCAATCTCGAACACTGCGTACTTTGCACTCTCGGAGCTGCGCGCAAGTGACAGCGGAACGCCCCAATGATTGTTATAGGACGAAACAGAGGCGTCAGTTTCGCCATTCGCCGAAAGCGCGAGCCGCAGCGCATCCTTGGTGCCGGTTTTGCCAACCGAGCCGGTTACAGCAATGACGTGTGCGTGCAGGCGGGCGCGAGCCGCGCGCGCAAGATCGCGCAGGCCATCAAGCACATCGGGAACGATCAGAAGCGGCGCACCGGAAAAGCGTTGTTCCTGGCCGCGCGCCACCACGGCGAGCCCGGCGCCAGCCTTCAGCGCGCCATCGACGAAGTCGTGCCCATCGCGGTTCTCGCCCTGAATGGCGAAAAACGCATCGCCTTTTCCGAGCGTGCGGCTATCGATTGAAATACCGGAAACGTTCGTGGGCAAGGAGCCCGCGCGGCCGGCATGCATCGCTGTGGCCATGACGTCCGAGGTCCAGAGCGCGCTCATGCCACTTTGCCCTTCAGGGCCGCCGTTACCGCTTCATGGTCCGAGAAAGGCACGACGCGATCGCCGATGATCTGCCCCACTTCGTGACCCTTGCCCGCGATCAGCAACACGTCGCCGGTCGCAAGAGCGGCAATGGCTTTCTGGATGGCCTCGGCGCGGTCGCCGATTTCCACCGCGCCCGGCGCTTCGACGAGGATAGCCGCCCGGATTGCAGCCGGACTTTCGCTGCGCGGGTTGTCATCGGTCACGATGACCCGGTCGGCATTCTCCGCCGCAATCCGGCCCATGATCGGGCGCTTGCCGGTGTCGCGGTCCCCGCCGGCACCGACGACAACGACCAGTTTCCCACGTGCGTAGGGGCGCAAGCTTTCAAGCGCTTTCTTGAGCGCGTCAGGCTTGTGGGCATAGTCGATGAATATTGGTGCGCCGTTGTGAGTGCCGGCAAGCTCGAGCCTTCCCTTGGCGCCTGCGAGTTTTTCCATTGCCGAAAACACACGCGCGGGCTCAGCGCCGGTTGCTATCGCCAATCCCGCGGCAATGCCGGCATTCTGCACCTGGAACGCGCCGACAAGTGGCAAGCGCACTTTGTATGTGCGTCCCTCGTGCACAATCGTGACGATCTGATTGAAGCCATCGATCGTCGCGCCGACGAACTTGATGTCAGCGCCCTGCTCTCCTACGGCGATGATTTTCAGGCCGCGTTTCTTTGCCACCTCAACAACCTGGTGCGCATAGCAATCGTCGACGCCGATAACGGCCGTACCACCCGGCGCAATCAGGTCCTCGAACAGTCGGAGTTTGGCGGCGAGATAAGCTTCGATGGTGGGGTGGTAGTCGAGATGATCTCGCGACAAGTTTGTAAATGCGCCGGCTGAGATGCGCACTCCGTCGAGGCGATGCTGGTCGAGACCGTGCGAAGACGCCTCGAGTGCGAGATGAGTGACACCTTCTTTCGCCAGTTGATCGAGCGTCCGGTGGAGTTCGACCGGATCGGGTGTGGTCAACGAGCCGTAGCGTTCGCCCGCCGGCGAAACCACGCCGACCGTGCCGATGCTTGCCGCCAGATATCCCAGTTCGCTCCATATCTGACGCGTGAAGGCGGCAACCGATGTCTTCCCGCTGGTGCCGGTGACCGCGGCAATCGTTGCCGGCTGGCGCGGAAAGATTTTCGCCGCAGCGAGGGCAAGCAGACGTCGCGGATTGGCGGCGCGAATAAACGCCATGGCAGCAGGCAGCGTATCCGGGCGCTGCTCGGCGGCGACGGCGACGGCACCATCGCTCGTGGCTTGCTCTACGAAATGTGCGCCGTCGGTTTTGTTGCCTGCGATCGCGACGAACAGGAACCCTGGCTTTACCTTGCGGCTGTCGGAGGTGACACCGACGACCTCGATTCCATCAAGCCGTGAATCGGGCGCTGCCTCCGGCAGAAGATCGCGCAGCTTCACCGCGTTTCCTTCGCGCTCACCAGCAGCATCTGGTCAGCCTTGGGCAAATCGAAGCGCGGCGGCATATCGAGCAGCGGAGCGACACGTTCGATCACGCGCGCGCCCACGGGCACGGCGTTCCAACCCGAAGTGCTGAAGCCATGGGTCTCCGGCAGACCCTGCGGTTCGTCAAGCATGATCAACAACAGATAGCGCGGCTTGTCGGCCGGCAATATGGCGGTGAAACTGGTCAAGACTTTGGTCTTTGAATAGCGGCCCCCGACCACTTTCTCCGAAGTGCCCGTTTTACCGCCGACATAGTAACCCGGGACATTGGCCCGCGTCGCGGTACCTTTTTCCACATTGAGGCGCATGAGATAGCGCATTTTATCGGCCGTTTCCGGCTTGACGACACGTTTCGCGAGGCCGTCGGCCTCGGCCACGCTGCGCTTGAGGAACGTCGGCGGGATCATCTTGCCGCCGTTGACCAGCGCCGAGATGCCCATCACCGCCTGCAGTGGAGCAACCGAGAGGCCATGTCCGAACGCGATCGTGACCGTGTTGAGCTCGCCCCAATGCTTGGGAACCAACGGCTCGGCACTTTCGGGCAGCTCCGTGCGCAATCGATCAAGCTGGCCCAACTTTCTCAGGAAAGCTTTGTGGTATTCGACGCCGAGCGAGAGCGCCATGCGCGCGGTGCCGATGTTGGACGAGTACGTGAAGATTTCGGGGACCGACAGCACGCGCTTCTGCGCGTGAAAGTCGTTGATTTCGAATTTGCCGTAGCGCAACGGCAATCGTGCGTCGAAAGTTGACGACAAGGAAATGCGGCCGCTGTCGAGCGCCATTGCCAGCGTCAGGGCCTTGAAGGTCGAGCCCATCTCGTAGACGCCGGTCGTCAGTCGATTGAGCCGGTTTGGATCGTTTGCTTCGCGCGGGTTGTTCGGGTCGAAATCCGGCTCGGACACCATGGCGATGATCTCACCGGTGTTGACGTCGGTGATTATTCCGGCCGATGCCTTCGCCTTGTACTTTTCACGCGCCACGATCAGTTCGTCGCGCAGCGCATATTGTACGCGCAGATCGACCGCAAGATTGACCGGTCGCTGCAGTTGGTCGGTGGCAAGACCTGCCATGTGCAACGCGGCGAGGCCTTGGCCATCCAGCCACTTTTCGATGCCGGCGATGCCCTGGTTGTCGATGTTCACATGGCCGATTTCATGTGAGACCACCGGTCCGTTGGGATAGACACGCTTGTTCTCGGTCAGGAAGCCCACGCTAGGAATACCGAGACGGTGGATTTCCTGTTGCTGGCTGGGCGTAATTTCGCGCTTGAGCCAGACAAAGCCGCGTTTCGATGAAAGGCGCTCGCGCACTTCACTGGCGTCGAGATCCGGCAGGACTGCGGTCAATAATTCAACCGCTTCGTCGACATCGATAATCTTGCGCGGTTCGGCGAACAACGACGGCGACTTCACGTCGGTCGCAAGAATTTCTCCGTTGCGGTCCAGGATGTCGGGGCGCGCCGTGGCCACCGCATCCTGCACCATGCTGCGCCGACCTCCGTGGCCTTCGGTCACCGTCGCAAACATCACGAGGCGCACGGCGATCACCGAGAAGATGCCGGCGAACGCAACAATGGCGAGGCCGAGCCGCGCTTTTGCCTTCACGTTGCGATCAACACCGTGCCCGTAGAGTAACGAACGCAGAACGCGCTGCCAGCGACTTTCGGTGTGTTTGTTCGATCCCCCCACGATGTCACCGCCGCGCAGGCGGCAGCACGCTGCCGGTTGTGTCGGGGCCAGGCGAAAGCATCGCGCCGATCGGATCCTTGCCCGCTGGCGGTTCGGTAGCCGGGGGCCTTTCAGGCAGACGGTTCAGCTTGTCGAATTGAGCCGACTTGACCGGTTGCAGCGTCAGATGGCGTTCGGCAAGTCCCTGAATGCGGCCGGGTGTGTCGAGCCTCGCCCATTCGGCGCGAAGGACAGCGATCGCGTTGCGTTCGCGTCGCAGTTCACCGCGCAATTTGGCGACGCGCTCGGCTTGCAGTGTCGAATCGAACTTGATTTTGTAGACGAAGGATGCCGCCAGGATCAGCGCGGCGATAACCAGAATGTTGACCAGGCGCATCGTCAGCGCCCTCCAACGACGTCGGCGACCGACGGCAGGTCGGGCAGCAGGTTTGGCGGCACATCTGCGCGAGCGGGCGTGTCGGTTCGCTCGGCGGCGCGCAGCTTGGCGGAACGGGCGCGCGGGTTGTGTGCGACTTCCTCATCATCCGCCGTGATCGGCCGCTTGGTCAGCGTGCGGAACGTCGGCGCAGGGCGATCAACCTCGGGGGCGTGACGGGAGCCGCCGCGGCTCCCGCTGCGATCGACGAGGAACGCTTTGACGATGCGGTCTTCGAGCGAATGAAATGAAACAACCACCAGCCGTCCGCCCGATTTGACGACGCGTTCGGCGGCGCCAAGTGCCGCTGCCAATTCGCCAAGCTCGTCGTTGACGAAGATGCGCAGCGCCTGAAACGTACGTGTCGCCGGATGGATGTCGTTCGGACGCGAGCGCACGACCGACGCGACGGTTTCCGCGAGCGCCCGAGTGGTTTCAAACGGGGCATCGGCGCGGGCTTTGACGATGGCGCGTGCGACGGAACGCGAGTGCCGCTCTTCCCCGAGGATGAAAATGATGTTGGCGAGGTCACGCTCGCCGGCCTTGTTGACGACATCGGCTGCGCTTGGGCCGTCGCCACCCATGCGCATGTCGAGGGGACCATCAAGGCGGAATGAGAACCCGCGGCGGGCGGTGTCGAGCTGCATCGACGAAACGCCGAGATCGAGCACCACACCATCGACCGCCGGGAAGCCGGCATCGCGCGCGATCGAATCGAGATTTGCAAATCGATCCTCGATCAGTGTCAGGCGGCCTCCGGCCTGATCGACCAAGTCGGCGCCGAGAGCGATGGCGGTCTGATCGCGATCGATGCCGATCACGCTGCAATCGGCCGCAGCGAGGATCGCGCGGGTGTAGCCCCCCGCACCGAACGTGCCGTCGATGTAGACACCGCCTTGTCGAGGCTGGAGCAGCTCGACCGCGGGACGGCCGAGCACGGGAATGTGGAGAGCGAGTCCGCCAGCGACAGCAGAGCCGCCGCCGCCCGCCATCATTCCCGTGCTCCGGGCGCATCGCGCGCCGCCGACCTGGACCCCAGTTCGCCCTTGAGCGCGCGCACCTTTTGGGTGGCCTCCGCGAGCTCGTTTTGGAAACGGCCGGGTTCCCAGATCTGAAACTTGTGACCGAGACCGACGAACGCCACCGTCTCGGTAATGCCCGCATGACGCTTCAGGTTCTCGCTCAGCACCACACGCCCCTCGCCGTCGATCTTCAGCGTCTCGCTGGTCCCGTACAGTGCGAGAGCAAACTGCTCGCGCTGGTCGGAGAATGGTGCGTAGCGCCCGATCAAAGCCTCGATCTCCGCCATCAGCGCGCTCCCCCCGGCATCGATCGCCGGGCGATCCAGCGCCGGGTAGCAATAAAGACCCTCGAAGCCGCCGCGGCCGAGAACTGAGCGATACGAACCAGGGATCGAGACGCGCCCTTTGGAGTCGAGCCGCAATGTGAAATTCGACACAAAGCGGTCCACACCCCGTACTCCTCACCGACCGGACGCACTCCGGGGCACTGGCACGCGACGCATGACCTGCCTTTGCGGACAGGCCGAAACCGGACAACGCAGTGTCCCGATATGGGAAATTGTGGGATATCATGGGATTAGATGGCCGTCAATTAATTGGGCCCAAATCCTCCCGAGGCGCGGTCTTGTGGCGGATCAACGCCATTAACGGCGGTTAAACTTAAAGAAACGTTGCCGAATTCGGACCGCTGCCGGTCAGGGGGCATGCGATGTGGGTGGGGCTCTTCAGCGACATTCACGCCAACCGCGAGGCGTTCGAGGCGACCCTCGCGCACGCAAGACTTGCCGGCCTAAGCCGCTTCATTTTTCTGGGTGATTATGTCGGCTACGGCGCCGATCCCGGTTTCGCGGTCGATACCGTCATGCGCGAGGTCGAGCGCGGCGCGGTCGCCCTACTCGGCAACCATGACGATGCCATCGCCAGCGGTACGGGCGGCATGAACGCAGTCGCCGCCGAGGCACTCGATTGGACACGGCTTCAGCTCAACAGCGCTCAGCGCGAATTCCTCGCTGAGTTGCCGCTGACCTTCGAAGACGGCCAGCGGCTATTTGTGCACGCCAGCGCGCACGCGCCGAAATATTGGGAGTATGTCACCAGCGTCGAGAGCGCTTCTCGCAGCTTCTTGGCCACACGCGCACAGGCGACGTTCTGTGGCCACGTTCATGTTCCCGCGCTCTTTCAGCTTTCACCGACCGGAAAGATTGCTGGCTACGAACCGGTCGAGTCCGTGGAAATTCCCCTGCTCTCGCCGCAGCGCTGGGTCGCCGTGCTCGGCTCTGTCGGGCAACCACGCGACTACAATCCGGCCGCCTGCTACGGCGCTCTCGACGTCGAGCGTAACGTGCTGATCTATGTTCGCGTGCCGTACGACAACGAAAAGGCGGCACGCAAAGTCCGCGAGGCCGGGCTGCCGGAAATCCTCAGCCAGCGTCTGATCGAGGGGGCATGACACGTCCCCTTGCGGGTACATCGTGCGCCCGCACTCTGACTCATAAGCGGCCTTGTCGGGAACACGCGACGAGCAGGTTCCGTTCTTAAAAACAAGCGGGGTGTTCCGAAAAAGGGAACGGCGACCACCCGCCGCGCGTTGTGGTCACGGAACATATTCGTGATCTCGAGAAAACAATTGTGTGAAAAGGAGGAGACGAAAATGCTGAAGAAGAAAATGCTGAAGAAATTGATGTTGTCCACAGCGCTCAGCGCCGTTGTCGCAACGGGTGCGTGGGCACAATCGAGTTCAACTGATCCATCCAGGCCGGAACCGACCGCTCAGGCGCAGCCGGTAATAAAAGACTCCGCCGGCAAGATGAACTTCGTGTCGTCGCAGAAGCCAGACCAATGGCTTGCGTCGAAATTCAAGGGCACAGATGTCCTTGGGTCCGACAATCAGAAGATAGGTGACGTCAGCGACATTCTTTTCGACAAGACCGGAAAGGTCGAAGCCTTCGTCATCAGCGTCGGTGGCTTCCTGGGCGTCGGCTCCAAGGAGGTCGCGCTCGCACCAAGTTCTTTCGACGTCGTCCCGGGTGAGAACGGTTCGGCCGCCAAGCTCAAGATCTCGGCGACAAAGGACCAGCTCAAGGACGCGCAGAATTTCGCGCACTATGAGCCTCCGCGTCCGACCAGCACGACCGGTTCGGGCACGACCACGGGCGGTGGCATGAGGCCTTCCGGCGCCCCGTCGCCGAGTACCCGTTAGTCGCTGATAGCGCTTAGACGAATGCAGCCGCGGTCCGGGCAACCGGACCGCGGACGCATTTTGCAAACCTTGTTGCAGGCCTTGTTGCAAACCTTGTTGCCAGCCTTGCTTTTTTGACGGGGCGGTGAATGATGCGCGCCCGTTATCAACGCACCGGTTGTCTCCGGCCCATGTCTGCTTTTTCGCCGGATTCCTTTATCGTCGCAGACGTCGTGTCGTCACCGAACTTTGACGAACGCAAAGGCGGCCGCCGACCCGATATGATCCTGCTGCACTACACCGGCATGCAGAGCGGTGATGCGGCGCTGAAGACACTGACAACCGCCGCAAGCAAGGTGTCCGCGCACTACGTCGTGTTCGAAGACGGTCGCATCGTCCAGTGCGTACCGGAAGCTCGACGCGCCTGGCACGCGGGCGAATCGTCCTGGGCCGGAGAGATCGATATCAATTCGTGCTCGATTGGCATTGAGATCGTGAACCCGGGCCACGAATTCGGCTATCCGGGCTTCCCTCTGCGCCAGACTGCAGCTGTCATTTCGCTATGCAAGTCGATCATCACACGTCGCGGTCCAATCAACGGTGACCGCATCCTCGCCCACTCGGATGTGGCGCCCGCGCGCAAACAAGATCCGGGGGAGAAATTTCCGTGGGGTTTATTGAGCGACTCCAATGTCGGTCATTGGGTTCGTGCAGCGCCCCTTGATCTTGAGGGCACCAGTCTCAAACCAGGCGACAGAGGCGACGCGGTCATTAGACTGCAACGCACCCTGCGCATGTACGGCTACGGAATAACCGATACCGGAAGCTATGACGATGCGACGCAAAAAGTGGTTACGGCATTCCAGCGCCATTTTCGGCAGGCTCGCATCGATGGCGTCGCCGATCCTTCGACGCTGCTGACGTTGCGTGCGTTGATCGAAACGCGGTCTGCGCCGCCGCCCCCGAAGGCAATCGCCTGAGACAGGCCGTTTACGGTCCTCTTAAGGCTGTCGCGTGAGAGACCTTGACGCAACACGCGCATATCTCCATTCCTATCCGCGTCAGTCGGCCGGACGGCCGCTCCGCGCCAATGCCGAAAGGCGGCCGGAGAGGAAAGTCCGGGCTCCACGGACAAACGGTGCCGGATAACGTCCGGCGGGGATAAAACCCCAGGGACAGTGCCACAGAGAACAGACCGCCTCGGCGCGTTGCGTTTAGCCGCGGCAAGGGTGAAACGGTGCGGTAAGAGCGCACCGCGTTTCCGGCGACGGAAACGGCACGGCAAACCCCACCGGGAGCAAGACCGAATAGGAACGGCGCGGGAGAAATCCCAGATCAGTCCGGATCAGCCGTTCGGGTAGGTTGCTTGATGCGCCGGGCAACCGGCGTACAAGAGGAATGGTCGTCACGTCTGCGGTTTGCCGCAGGCGATACAGAACCCGGCTTACAGGCCGGCTGATCGTTATAAGGGGGCTCGGCGGAAAACCCGCCGGGCCCCCGCCAATTTAGCCGCGGATTCGCAGGAAAATTGGCGATTTCGGCTACAAATGGAAGAATAGACATCCGAAACCACATGCGATAACTGTGCGGCTCTTCCGAGAGGCATGGTTTCGCCGACTGCGCGGCTGGGCGCTCTTTGGGAACCCGAGGGGGACCAGGCCGGGTGTCGGCGCGCGTGAAGTGCCATTACTCATCGGCGCAATGAGACCTGACACAATCTGGATAGTTCTGCGTGAACACAGTTGCCGCACCGCATAAGAGTCTCTCCGCTGTCGGGTCGCTTGACCCCAAGAGGAAAATCGATCTGTACCGCCAGATGCTTCGCATTCGCCTGATCGAGGAGGCGATCGCGGATCATTACGGTGAAGGTGAGATGCGCTGTCCGGTCCATCTTTCGATTGGTCAGGAAGCAATTGCCGTCGGCGCCTGCGCTGCACTTCAAACGTCCGACAAGGTCTACAGCACGCACCGTTGCCACGCGCACTATCTCGCCAAAGGCGGCGATCTCAAACGCATGATGGCCGAGATTTGCGGCAAGGCGGCGGGGTGCATCGGCGGCCGCGGCGGTTCGATGCACCTGATGGATATCCCGAAAGGCGTCATGGCGAGCATTCCGATCGTCTCGAGCTCGATTCCGGTTGCCGTCGGCAGCGCGCTTGCCGACAAACGTATGCGCAACGGGAAAGTGACCGTCGCTTTTATCGGCGATGCATCGGTGGAAGAAGGCGTCTTTCATGAGAGTGCGAACTTTGCGTCTTTGCACAAGCTTCCAGTCATCTTCCTCTGCGAGAACAATCTGTATTCCGTTTACACACGCATCGATGACCGGCAGCCGAACCGTCCGTTGACCGATCTTGCGAAGGCGCACGGCATGCTGGCCCTGCACGGCGATGGCAACGATCTGGACGAATGCTACCGGCTTTCAGTTCAGGCGGCCGAACGCGCACGCAACGATCAGGGCCCGACCCTCTTGGTTCTCGACACGTATCGCTGGCGCGAACATTGCGGCCCGGCTTTCGACAATCACGTCGGCTATCGGGAAGAGAGCGAATTCAAAGAGTGGGAGCAGCGTGACCCAATCCGCCGTTTCCGCGAACACCTTGGCGCCGGGCTTGATGCGAAACTGGAAAGTGCCATGTCGGCGGAGATCATGGCCGAGATCGAGGATGCGCGTGCGTTCGCCCGAGCCACGCCCCTGCCTGATCCAAGTCAGGCAACCCAGCACGTCTACGCATGAACGCAGTTGTGCCAGGTCATGAGCGCGTGATCACGCTCGCCGATGCGATCCGCGAGGGGATCACGGAGTCATTCGCAAAAGACGACAGCACATTTCTGTTTGCTCAGGGTGTGGCTGACCCGTCATCGATGTGGGGCACACTGAAAGGCATCGGCAACAAATTCGGCGAGGATCGCGTCATCGAGATGCCGATCGCCGAAAATGGCGCGGTCGGTATCGCAATCGGGGCTGCGATTGCCGGTCAGCGGCCGATCATCAGCTTTCATCGCGTGGAGTTCGCGCTGCTCGCATTCGAGCAGATCGTAAACAACGCCGCGAAGACTTCTTACATCAGCAATGGCCAGCACAAGGTGCCGCTGGTCATTCGTATGGTGATTGGGCGCGGCTGGGGCCAAGGCCCCGAGCACTCGCAGAGCCTCGAACCACTGTTTGCATATTTCCCCGGCCTCAAGGTGGTGATGCCGGCCTTCGCCGCCGACGCCAAGGGGATGCTGATCGCGGCCATTGAAGACGATAACCCGGTGATCTTTATCGAGCACCGGTTTCTCCACTATTCGACCGGCCACGTGCCCGAAGGCTACTACAAGAATGCGCTCGACGGTCCGCGCGTGGTCCGCGAAGGTAAAGACGTCACCATCGTCGCAACGTCGCACGGTGTCCTTGAGGCCATGCGCGCAGCTGACGTTCTGCACAAGATCGGCTGCTCTGCCGAAGTTATCGACATGCGCGTTCTGCGTCCGCTCAACGTCGCACCAATTGTTGCCTCGGTACGCAAGACCGGCCGGCTGGTCACCGTCGACACCGGATTTATCCGTTTCGGGGTGGGCGCGGAGATCATCGCCAGCGTGCTGACGGAGGCCTTCGATGCGTTAAAAGCCGCGCCCGTTCGGCTCGGCCTCCCCGATCATCCGACACCAAGCTCGCGCGGTCTGATCCCCGGCTTCTATCCTGATTCCCAACGCATTGTGCGCGAGGTGGGGAAGATGCTCGCGCTCGATCAGGCCAAAGTCGGTACCGCGCTGAAGGAGCTCGATATTCAGCGCAAGGATTTGCAGATCGACCAGCCGGATCCCTTCTTCAAGGGGCCGTTCTAGGCCCTCTTTGTGCCAGCCTCGCCTTTGGCGAACGACAGATAACATGCGCGTCCGTTACTCCCCCCTCGGCCAGCAGTTCGCCCACGTCGACAGCGTGTTCGAAGAATTGCGCGCGCTGGTGGCGAGCGGCGATTTCACGCTGGGCAAACCCGTGCAAGAATTCGAGGCGATGTTCGCCTCAGCAATCGGCGTCAAGCACGCAATCGGTGTTGGGTCGGGTACGGACGCAATCAAGATTCCGCTGCGCGCGCTCGGCATCGGACCGGGTGACGAGGTGATCACGGCCGCAAACACGTTTTATGCAACGGTTGGCGCAATCTGCGAGGTTGGCGCAAAACCTGTTTTCGTCGATTGCGACGACACGTTCTGCATCGACGTCGATCAAATCGAGCAGGCAATCACTGCAAAAACCAAAGCTCTCGTGCCGGTTCACCTGACGGGCGACGTCGCCGAAATGCCGCGCATCATGGAAATCGCCAAACGCCACAAGCTGCCCATCATAGAAGACGGCTGCCAGAGCCTGCTGGGGGAATATCAGGGCCGCCGCGTCGGCACCTGGGGCGATGCCACGGCGTTTTCAATGCACCCGCTGAAAATCATCAATGTTTGGGGTGATGCCGGCATCGTCGTCACCAATGACGACGATATGAACCGCCGCGTACGCTTGCTGCGCAACCATGGCCTGCGCAATCGCGACGAAATGGAAATCCTTGGCTACAACTCGCGTCTCGACTCCACGCAGGCCGTGGTCGGCAAATGGATCGTGCGTCAGCTTCCCGACATCGTGGCAAAGCGTATCGAGAACGCGGCTTATTTCGACGCCGGGTTTCGCACCATTCCGCAAATTCATGTACCGGCGCGCCGTGCAGAGACGAAAAACGTCTACCTGCTCTACGTCCTCTTCGCCCGGGAGCGGGATGACCTGCTCAAGCACTGCATCGACCGCGGCATCGAGGCCAAAGTGCACTATCCGATCCCGCTGCATCTTCAGGATGCCCTGAAATATCTCGGCTACAAGATCGGGGATTTCCCCATCGCCGAGCGCCATTGTCGCGAAGTCATCAGCTTCCCGGTTGATCAGCATCTGAGCCGCGAGGAGCAGGATTACGTCATAGAGACCGTCAGAGAATTCTACGCCGGGAAACGTCAATGACCGAGTTCAAGGTTCCGTTCATCGATCTGCAGCAGCGCTTTGTCGAAGAGAAGGCCGAGTTGATGGCTTGCGTCGAGCGCATTCTCTCGCAGGGACACCTGGTGATGACCCAGGAGGTGTTCGATTTCGAGCGCCGCGTCACGGAATTCACCGGCGCCAAGCACTGCGTGAGCTGCGCGAACGGAACCGACGCCCTGATGCTGGGATTATGGGCGCTCGGCATCGGCAAAGGCGATGAAGTCATCACGACGCCGATTTCCTTTATCGCGTCCACGGGCTCAATTGCCCATGTCGGCGCGACGCCTGTCTATGCCGATGTGCGCGAGGACCAGAACATCGATCCGGCCGAGATCGAGAAGAAGATCACACCGCGCACAAAAGCGATCATGCCAGTGCACTGGAGCGGCCGTATCGCTGACATGGATGCGATCCTCGACATCGCGCGCAAGCACAAGCTGTTCGTGATCGAGGACGCCGCACAGTCGATGGGCGCCTACTACAAGGGCAGGCATGGCGGCACGTTCGGCAATATCGGCACGTTCTCGACACACCCGCTCAAAAACCTTAACGCCATCGGCGACGGCGGATTTCTGGTGACCGATGACGAGGACCTGGCGAAGAAAATCCGTCTCTATCGCAATCACGGCCTGCAGGACCGCGATACCTGCGTGATGTACGGGGTGAATTCCCGCCTCAACTCGCTCAACGCCGAAGTTCTGATGTACCGGCTCGGGCGATTGAATGAAGTCATCGGACGCCGTCAGCGAAACGTCGATCTCTATCGCAAGAAGATCAAGGCGAAGGAAGTCCACATCCCGCCCGACAAACAGTACGAGAAGAACTCCTACGTGATGATGATCACGCAATCGGAGCGGCGCGACGAATTGCAGAAGTTCCTCGCCGGACGCGGCATTCAGTCCCTGGTCTACTATGGTACGCCACTTCATCTGCACGCGGCCGCGAAGCGTCTTGGACACAAGCGCGGCGACTTTCCCAAGGCGGAGCATCAGGCCGATCGCGTCCTGGCCTTGCCGCACCATCAGCAACTGTCCGAAGACCAGATCAGCTACGTGGCCGACACCGTAAACGGGTTCTACGGAGCCTAGGGTTTTCCATGAGCGCATCATGAGCGCACCGTCGGTCCTCGTCATTGCCGCTCACGCCCTCGATGAAGTTTTGGGCTGCGGGGGCACGATGGCGCTGCACGCGGACGCGGGTTCCTCCGTTCACGTTCTCGTTCTTTGCGGCGATGGCAGCGGCCAGGATGCAAGACGGCGCGCGGCTGCGGGTCGGGCTTCCGCTTTGCTCGGCGCGCAGCCGCCGCAATTTGTCGGACTGCCGGAGAACCACAGCGATATGGTCGCCTTGTCGGAAGCCGTCAGCGCCATCGAGCGCGCGATCAACACGCATAGGCCGGGCGTCGTCTATGTGACGCACGGTGGCAACCTGCACGTCGACCACCAGACTGCCTATCGAGCAGCCGCGACGGCACTGCGGCCCGTCCCGGGAAGTCCGGTGAGCGAGTTCTATGCCTACGAGGTCGCGTCCAGCACCGACTGGGCCCCGCCCGGGTTTGGCGAGACATTCCACCCGTCGCTCTTTGTCGAAATCACGCCCGTTCTCGACCTGAAAGTCCAGGCGCTCGAGGTCTATCAATTCGATATGCGGCCCGAACCTCACGCCCGATCGATCCGCGCGCTGGAAAACCTGGCACGCGCGCGGGGTGCGACTGTCGGAGTTGCAGCGGCGGAAGCCTTCGCGGCGCTGAGAATCGTTCAACGCGCGCCCGCCTAGCCCGCCTTCCGCCTGTCCGGTTTCGAACGGCTATTGTGCCAATACACCGGCCTTCCTGATGATCGGCACCCACCTGGCAATTTCGACCTTGAGATGATCGCGTAGCACGTCTGGCCGCGCTCGTTCCGGCGGCACGGTCTCGGCGCCCGACTGTGCCAGTCGTTCCTGCACTTCGGGATCCTGCAGAGCCTTCTGCAGTGCGGCCGAAAGTTTGTCGATGATCGGCTTCGGCGTCCCCTTCGGCGCATACATGGCGTACCAGACCACCATCTGAAAATCGGACAGCCCGGACTCGGCTATGGTCGGAAGTTCCGGTGCGACTTTGAGGCGCTGCGGAGTCGTTGCGGCAAAGGCCTTGACCAGTCCGCTCTTCGCGGGCTGCAGAACATTGATCGTCTGGTCGCACATGAAATCGAGATGACCCCCGAGCAGGTCATTCAGCGCAGGCGCCGTGCCTTTGTATGGCGCCCCATTCACCGTGGTATTGATCGCATGGAAGAACAGCAGACTGCACAGATGCGATGCCGACCCGATGCCGGCAAAGCCATATGTCATTTTTTCGTTGTTCGCTGAGAGGTAGGCAATGAATTCCTTGAAATTACTCGCCGGGAAATCCTTGCGTGCAACGATCGCCATCGGCGACTCGGCCACAAGGCCGATGGGCTCGAAATCTTTCACCGGGTCGTAACGCAAGTTCGGATAGAAAGCGACGTTGGCAGCATGGCTGATGTGCATCAGCAGTAATGAGTATCCGTCCGGCGGCGATGCCGCGACCTTTGCCGTGCCGATCGTGCCGCCGGCGCCGACCGTGTTCTCGACAACGAACTGCTGATTGAGAACCTTGCTCATGCCATTCGCAAGAATGCGGCGATGACGTCGGCGGGGCCGCCGGCGGCGAACGGCACCGTGAACATCACGGGTTTCGATGGAAAATCCTGCGCGGCCGCATTTCCGACAAGCGCGCAGCACAGCAACAACACACTCAAAATCCGGTACATCTAGCTCCCTCTTAGTTTTTCGTGCTTTTAATTTTTGTGGCGCGCACCGTAAACGGCACCCGAACTGCGCGTCCAGAAAAAGTGTTTGTGAAGACTCGAAACTATGCTCTGCGCGTCAAACGCGGCTGAGCAACTTGCTCACAGCGTCATGCGCGACAGACCTCGACTAGAAATTTTGAATCGAGACGGCGAGATCTAAATTTTGCGAATCGGTATTCCCGCCGCTATTTGACGTCGAGCATCGTCGACGGCAGCCAAAGCGCGAGCCCGGGAAATGTCGCCACGAGCATCACGGCTACGCACATCAGTAAGAACAGCGGCAGCGCGTAGACGCCAATCGTAAAAATGTTGCGGCCGGTCATCCCTTGCAAGACATAGAGGTTGAAACCCACGGGAGGAGTGATCTGCGCCATCTCCACTACCAGCACAATGTAGATACCGAACCAGATCAAATCGAATCCGGCCTTCGTCACCAACGGAATGATGATCGAGGTTGTGAGCACCACCATCGAGATTCCGTCAAGGAAACAACCAAGCACAATGTAGAAAGCCGTCAGAACCGTCAGCAACGCCCAAGGCGGCATGTTGAATTCCGTTATCCACTCAGCGAGCGCGCGTGGAATACCGGTAAAGCCCATCGCAGCTGTAAGATACGCTGCACCCGCCAGGATGAAGGCGATCATGCAACTGGTGCGCGTTGCGCCCATCAGTGAATCGGTGAAGCCCCGCCAAGTCAGTGTGCCTGACCACCAGGATAACGCTAGGGCAAGAAAGACACCGACAACGGCAGCTTCGGTAGCTGAGGCAAGCCCGCCGTAGATCGACCCAATGACGCCCATAATCAGCAACATTACCGGAATCAACCGGCGTGACGCGTAGATACGCTGGCGAAATGGCACCTGTGGCTCCGGCGGTGGCATCCGCGTTTTGTTGAACAATGCCCATACGACGATAAAGCCCATGAACAATCCGGCCAGCACAATCCCGGGAATGACCCCGGCGATGAACAGTCGTGCGATCGATTGGTCTGTGGCGGTCGCATACACGATCATGATGATCGAGGGCGGGATCAGTAGTCCGAGCGTGCCGGATCCCGCAAGCGTGCCGACGGCCATGCGTTCGTCATAGCCCCGCTTGAGAAGCTCCGGCAGGGCTATGCGACCGATGGTGGCGCATGTAGCGGCTGAAGAGCCCGAGACTGCAGCGAAGATTGCACACCCGACCACATTTACGTGCAGAAGGCGGCCTGGCAGTTTCTGCAACCACGGCGCCAGACCTTCGAACATATCGTCAGACAATTTGGTCCGATAAAGAATCTCCCCCATCCAGATGAACATCGGCAATGCCGTGAGATCCCACGAATTCGACGCGGTCCACATGGAAGTTGCCAGCACCTGTCCGGCCGGTGTCGCTACCTTTGTCAGAACGGCAGCGAATCCGCACACTGCCAGGGCCAGCGCGATCCACACGCCGGATCCAAGAATGGCAAATAGCAACAGCATCAAGGCAAGCGAAAGCTCGAGCTCATTCATAGCTCAACCTTCCTTGCCCAGTGTTATGGCATCCTCGGCGGTGCGGAAGGTCGGCCGGCCACGACTAGCCACGATGAACAATTCATCGACCAGCGCGATGGTGAAAATCATGGCGCCGATTGCCATCGCGGCCTGCGGATACGCAAGTGGCACGCGGATGACGCCAGGCGATACCTCGTGAAACCGGAACGACACCCAGGCGAAATTGGCGAGGTGCCCTGTCATGTATGCGGCCGCTGCCGCCGCAAAACCGAAAGCCCATAGTTCGATGTACCAACGTGCACGTTCGCCTAACGCAGCCAGCACCAACGTGACGCGGATATGCGCGCCTGCCTTCAGTGTTCCGGCGAGCGCGAAAAAACTAGCGGCCGCCAGCAGATAACCGCAAATTTCATTGAGCGACAGGACGACGAAATCGGTGCGTGGCAAATGCAGGAGCGCGAGCACGCTGTCGACCAAACGTGCAGCAAGCTGCACGCCGACCATGAGCGCAATCGCGACCAAGCAAAGAGCTGAAGCCCACAGCGCGAGGCGGTAAAAACTATCGAGCGCGAGACGCACTTACTTCCTGTACGCTGCCAGCATTGCTGCGCCGTCGGCGCCGGCCGACTTCTCCCATTCCGATGCGATCGTTTGGCCGATCTTGGCAAGACCTGCCTTCAGTTCGGGGCTCGGCGCGAGCACGATGATCCCCGCCGCCTTCAGTGCATCAGTCTTGATTTTCATTTCTTCTACCGAAAGCTTCCAGCCGCGATCCTCTGCAGCCTTGGCAGCGTCGGTGACAGCTTTCTTTTCAGCCGCCGACAGCTTGTCGAATGCATCTTTGTTCACGATCACGATATTTCGGGGCAACCAGGCCTGGGTGTCGATATAGTGGGACAGGTAATCTTGCGATTTAGTGTCCACACCGGTCGAAGCCGATGTGATCATCACGTCGACGCGACCTGTGGCAAAAGCCGTCGGCAAGTCGGGCACCTCAATTTGCGTCGGCACCGCGCCGGCGAGCGCGGCAATACGGCCGATCATCGCGTTGTATGTACGGAATTTCAGACCCTTGAGATCGTCAACCGATTTGATCTCGCGCTTTGCATAGAGACCTTGCGGCGGCCACGGCACTGAATAGAGCAGCATCAGGCCTTCAGAGGCGAGTTGCTTCTCGAGATATGGTTTCTGTGCCTCGTAAAGCTTGCGCGAAGCATCGTATCCGGTGGCAAGGAACGGAACCGAGTCGAGTCCATAAACAGCCGCTTCGTTAGCCGAAAGCGACTCGAGCATCTCTCCAATTGGCGTGGTGCCTTGTCGGACGCTGCGCTTGATCTCGGGATGCTTGATGAGTGAGCCTGCGGAATGAATCGCGATCTTGAGCGAACCATTGGTCGCCTTATCTACATCCGAGGCGAACTGGATGACGTTTTTGGTGTGGAAGTTGCCGTCCGGATAGGGCGTGGGCATGTCCCATTTGGTTTGGGCTGACGCTCCAGTCACAACTCCGCACGCGAGCAACAGACCCGTGCATACGCGCACCAACTTAATCATAGATTCCTCCACTAGACGCCGAAAACTTCACCAACCCGGGCTTTGAATGAAAGCAAGAATGGAGCCAATAAGCCGGTGCTGGCAAGAGCGGACAATGAACAGGGTCTGTCAGATCGGATCGACGCCCTTCGCCCGCAACGTTGCAGCCGCAGAAGGCGCGGTCAGAAAACGAATGAGCGCCTTCGCCGTATCCGGCTCTTTCGCGGACGTCGATAACCCGGCAGCGAACCCTATTTTCGTCTGCAACTCCTCTGGAATAGGGCCGACCATGTCGACTCCACCGACGTCCACAATGCGCGTGGCGACGACAACCACCAGGTCGGCATCCCCCCTCGCTACAACTTCGACGGTGTCTTCCGCCTCCATCGGCCTGAGCTTGCCCTGCATCTCGGCCTTGATCCCCATCCGATCGAGCAAGCTGACAAAATACAGTCCGCTGGCTCCCTTTCCCGGGTACGCGACGGCTTTCGCGGCAAGCAGAGTGCGCCTGAAGGCGTCGACAGATGATATGTCCGGCTTCGGAGCGCCCTGGCGCACAGCAACACCCAGACCGGCGCGGCCGATATCGGCCCGGCTGCCGGCCACGATCTTCGTCTCCTTGGACAAGGCCTCGATCACAGGGGGATTGAGCACCGCCACGTCGAAAGCTTCGCCAGCCTCGATTTTCTTCTGAATGTCGGCGTTGACTTCGAAATGGAGATTAATCTTATTGCCGGTCGCGCGCTCAAATTGCGTGCACAATTCACGCACTGCGGCTTTGGCACCATTGCCGCTTAAGACTTTGATTTCGGCTGCTTGCGCGAGCGAGGCCATGACTAATAGACCGCTCGCCAACGCAAGACATATCTTCATGGCATCACCGCTTTTTTCGCCGTCATCAGCCTAGCAGGCTTGTTTTGCCCCCGACAGGCCGGACATAGTGCCCATGACCGACCGCACCAGCCACCATGCCGAAAAAAGTATCACCACAGCTTTGGGATTTTTGGATCGACCGCGGCGGCACCTTCACCGACATCGTCGGGCGGCGGCCTGATGGAACGCTCGTTCCGCGCAAGCTTCTCTCGGAAAATCCAGGCGCCTATGCCGACGCGGCCGTTCAAGGAATCCGCGATCTGCTGGGGCTAAAAGCTGGCGAAGCGATCCCCCCTGGCCACGTCGGCGCCGTGAAGATGGGCACGACGGTCGCGACCAATGCACTGCTCGAACGCAAGGGCGAGCGCACCCTCCTTTTGATCTCGAAGGGCTTCCGCGACGCTCTCAAGATCGGCTACCAGGCCCGCCCAAAGATTTTTGCGCGCCAGATCATCAAGCCCGACATGCTCTACGAGCGCGTTGTCGAAGTCGATGAACGGGTGCGCGCCGACGGCGCCGTTGAGCGCGAACCTGATCTCGCGGCGGTACGCGCTGCTCTTGAGAGTGCAAAAACTGACGACATCAAGGCGGTAGCGGTCGTGTTCATGCACGCCTACCGCTTTCCCGAGCACGAGAGGCACGTCGCCGCGCTCGCGCGTGAATTGGGCTTTGCGCAGGTGTCGGCCAGTCACGAGGTCTCACCGCTGATCAAGCTGGTCGGCCGCGGCGATACCACGGTCGTGGATGCTTATCTCTCGCCAATTCTGCGCCGTTACGTGGCGCAGGTAGACCGGGACCTCGACGCCAGACGGTCTGCTGCGCGTCTCATGTTCATGATGTCATCCGGTGGACTTACCGCGGCCGAGTTGTTCCAGGGCAAGGACGCGATTCTTTCCGGTCCCGCCGGCGGCGTTGTGGGAATGGCGGAAACCGGGCGACAAGCCGGATTGCATCGCCTCATCGGCTTCGACATGGGTGGCACATCGACGGACGTGTCGCATTTTGATGGCGAATACGAACGCGCATTCGAGACCGAAGTCGCCGGCGTACGTATGCGCGCGCCGATGATGCTCATTCATACGGTTGCCGCCGGTGGCGGTTCGATCCTGCATTTCGATGGCGCCCGTTTCCGCGTCGGGCCCGATTCTGCCGGAGCAAATCCGGGGCCGAAATGCTACAGACGCGATGGACCCTTGGCGGTCACCGACGCCAACGTGATGGTTGGCAAGCTCATTGCGGATTTCTTCCCGAAGATTTTCGGCCCGTCACAAAATCTCCCTCTCGACGCGAACGCAGTGCGCAGTGCGTTCACCGAGCTTGCGCAGCAGGTCGGGGGCCGCAAGGCTGAAGAGGTTGCCGACGGATTCATCAAGATCGCGGTCGAGAATATGGCGAACGCGATCAAGAAGATTTCCGTGCAACGCGGCTATGACGTCACCCGCTATGCGCTCAATTGCTTCGGCGGCGCCGGTGGACAGCATGCATGCCTGGTCGCCGACGCCCTGGGAATGACTCGCGTGCTCATGCACCCTTTCTCGTCACTCCTGTCCGCTTACGGCATGGGGCTTGCCGATATCCGCGCCACACGCGAACAGGCCGTCGAGCTCGACTTCGGCCCCAAGGCGCTCAAGGCAATTTCTCGAATTGGGGCGGCGCTCGGCAAGGAGACAAGATCCCAGGTGGCTGGCCAGGGGGTACCGGCGAAAAAGATCAAAGTCTTCGTGCGCGCGCATATCCGTTACGCCGGCACCGATACGGCGCTTGTCGTGCCGGCCGGGACCCTCGCCGCGATGAAACGCGCCTTCGAAAAAGCGCACAAAGCGCGATTCGGATTTATCGATCGCGCAAAGCAGCTAGTCGTCGAAGCCGTCTCGGTGGAGGCGGTTGGCGGCGGCGCCAAATTCAACGAGAAGAAGATGAAACGCAGCCGCGCCAAACTGCCGCCTCCGGCGCTGCGTACACAGTTTTTCTCCGCCGGCGCCTGGCACAAGGCAAATGTCTATCTGCGTGACCAGCTCAAGCCTGGATCGCGCGTCCGTGGTGCCGCCATCATTATCGAGCCGCATCAGACCGTCGTGGTCGAGCCCGGCTGGCAAGCCGAATTGACCGCCAAAAATCATCTCCTGCTGACGCGCGCGAAAAGGCTCAAGCGTACCCATGCGATCGGCACGCATGCCGACCCGGTCATGCTGGAGGTTTTCAACAATCTGTTCATGTCGATCGCCGAGCAGATGGGCGTATCCCTGCAAAACACCGCCTACTCGGTGAACATCAAGGAGCGGTTGGACTTTTCGTGCGCGGTGTTCTCGCATAACGGCACCTTGGTCGCCAACGCGCCGCACATGCCCGTGCATCTCGGCTCCATGGATCGCGCCGTTGAAACCATAATCCGCGAAAACCAAGGCCGCATTCGTCCCGGCGACGTTTACGCCATCAACGCCCCCTATAACGGCGGCACTCATCTGCCTGACATCACCGTTTGCACACCTGTGTTCGACGACCGCAAGAAATCCATCCTGTTTTGGGTCGCTTCGCGAGGCCATCACGCGGATGTCGGCGGCATCTCACCCGGCTCGATGTCGCCGAATGCCACCACGATCGAACAGGAAGGTGTCCTGTTCGACAATTTCAAGCTGATCGACCGTGGCCGGTTTCGCGAGAAGGAGTTGATCGCCGCGTTGACCGAGGCCAGATATCCGGCACGCAATCCTGTACAGAATATCAACGACATAAAGGCGCAGGTTGCCGCCAACGAAAAGGGCGTCGCCGAGCTGCGCAAAATGGTGACGCATTTCACGCTGCCGGTGGTGAAAGCCTACATGCAGCACGTGCAGGATAACGCTGCCGAAAGCGTGCGGCGCGTGATCGACCGGTTGCACGATTCGGAATTCACCTACGAAATGGATCAAGGCACCTTCATCAAGGTGAAAATAACGGTCGACAAGAGGGCGCGAGAAGCGACCGTCGACTTCACAGGGACAAGCGAACAGCAGCCGACGAATTTCAACGCGCCGGAGCCGGTGACGCGGGCCGCAGTCCTCTACGTGTTTCGTGTGATGGTCGACGACGACATTCCGATGAACGCGGGCTGCCTGCGGCCGATCAACATCGTAATTCCCAAGCGCTCGATGCTCTCACCGGAATTTCCCGCCGCCGTCGTTGCAGGAAATGTCGAAACCTCCCAGGCGGTGACCAACTGCCTTTTCGGCGCGCTCGGGGCGCTTGCCGCGGCCCAAGGCACCATGAACAATCTCAATTTCGGCAACACCCGCTATCAATATTACGAAACGATCTGCTCCGGTTCTCCCGCAGGGCCGGGATTCAATGGCACCGATGCAGTCCACACGCATATGACCAACACGCGGCTGACAGATCCCGAGGTTCTCGAATTCCGCTACCCGGTCGTGCTCGAAGATTTCCACATCCGGACCGGCTCGGGTGGGCGCGGGAAATGGCACGCCGGCGATGGAATTCGCCGCACGATCCGTTTCCTGGAACGGATGGAATGTACGGTTCTGTCCGGCCATCGACGGGTGCGCCCATTCGGGCTTGCCGGTGGCGAGGCTGGCCAGGTTGGCGAGAATTGGGTGCGACGCAAAGACGGACGCATGGAGCGCCTGCAGGGGTGCGACGAAACGGCAATCGACACGAGCGAGGCCATCATTATCCAAACGCCCACGGCGGGCGGCTATGGTGGCGAATGAGCGTTAACCGCAATCCGACGCGTTAAGCATCCACAACCATCGCCCTTGGTTTTTGACGCCGATGGTGCGAGTCTTCCGGGCATGCGAACGACAATGACGGCTTTGCTGTTTCTCGGTGCTGTCGCCGTGCCGGCGCTGGCGCAGGTCTATCCTGTTCAGGGCCGATGGGGCCAGAGCGAGAGTTCTGAAAAAGGCGCGATAGATTGCACGAACAAGCGCGTAGTCGAGTTCATGGGCAATCAGCGCACTGACACCTCTGGTGGCGTGCCGGCCTTCCGCAATCAATCAGTGGTGCCTGAAGGTCCGTCGAGTTTTCGCATCGTCGATGAATTCACCACCGGGCAGATCAGCGCCGGGCATACATCCTATATTTTGCGCAGAGTGGATCCCGATCACATCGAGCTGGTCATGGAAGCCGGCGCGGTGAAATTCCAGCGGTGCAAATAGGCTCGACCACTGCTCAAGACTGAAATCTAGTTTCGCGCGATAATCTCACGTTCGCCGCGGTGAATCGGCGACGCGTTTGTAATTTTTCCGGTTGCGCGCCTGAGAAGAATTAAAGGTCGTCGGGCCTTCAGCGCGCTGCGTCGCCGGCGGCGGGGACGCGGGCGTTCGACGTGAAGTCGGTCGAGTTGCGCGGTTGCAGAGGTTGAAGACCCTCGCTGGTCCGCAAGCAAGAGCGGCACGTCGAGCACCTGGCTCCAGGCACGCCATTCGGCCAGCGCCTCATCAGGCCGCGATGTCACAAACAAGGGCAGTGTCAAAGTTGGGTCGCGGTGCTTGAGCACGACAGCCAGCGCGTCTTCTTCGTCGACCTCGCCTGGGACCAGCCACAACGAGATGCCGTCAAAAGCTGCGACCGGCATATTGAGGGCCATGCGCATGCCGCGCAGCGACCGCCGCATGACAACGCGTTCGCGATGAAGCTCGACATCGCGCACGCGTCCGTCGGCGGTCGCGTCGCCGGCAAAGAACCGCACAGGCAAGCCGGAAGGGTCGAGCCGTAGAGCACGGCCCGACCCGGCGCATCCGCCACTTTGCATTGACGCCTCGAAACTCTCCCGCGCCCGGCTTTTGTGCCGGGTCACGCGGCAAACATGGCAGAAACGCGTCGGAATCCGCTTAATGTTCTGGGTTAACCGGAAGTAGCGGTGCGGCGTTTGCTGGGAATGATTGACGTCGCGTTGCAAACCATGATTGACGAGGTGTTGCCGTCGTTGCCCGGATCGCAAAAATCGGCGGTTGAAAGGTATCGCGATCTCGACCATCTAGAAGTGGACCCATGCTTGCTCCTATCGCCTCCCTGCTGGATCTCAATCCGCTGACCGATCGCGCCGAACGGCTGGTGAAGGCCGCGCGGGCCGCCGGCGCGGATGCGGCCGACGCCGTCGCTTTGCGCTCGATGTCCTTGGGCGTCGAGGTGCGTGACGGGCGCGTGGAAGAATCTGAAAGCTCGGAAGGCGACGATATCGGCTTACGCGTTCTGGTCGGCCGCCGTCAGGCCATGGTGTCCACAAATGAGATTTCGGACAACAGCGTAGCCTTGGCCGAGCGCGCAGTTGCGATGGCCCGCGCAACGCCGGAGGACAAGTTCGCCGGCCTCGCTGATGCGGACTTGCTTGCGCGTGAAATTCCCGATCTTGACCTGATCGATCCGAAACTCCCGACGGTTGGAGAACTTGAAGCGCAGGCGCGAACACTCGAAGAGGCAGCTTTTTCCGTCAAAGGAGTCAGCAAGTCGGGCGGTGCGTCGGCCTCCGCGGGAATCGGCGGGATGGTGCTGGTCACCAGTCACGGTTTCCGCGGCGCCTATATCGGATCGAATCACGGTCTGTCGATGACCGCCATCGCCGGCGACGGCACCCGTATGGAACGCGACTACGACTATTCGTCCGTGCGTCACGCTGCCGACCTGGAGCGGCCTGAAGACATCGGTCGCAGGGCCGGCGAACGCGCGATCGCGCGCCTCAATCCGCGCAAGGTTTCGACCCGCAAAGTGCCCGTGGTCTTCGATCCACGTTCGGCGGGTTCGCTGGTCTCGCATCTGTCAGGCGCTGTGAACGGCGCGTCCGTCGCGCGGAAAACCAGTTTTCTTCGCGACAAGATGGGTGCGAAGCTTTTTGCTGACGGCATTCGCATTGTCGATGACCCTCTTCGCAGACGGGGCCTGCGCTCCCATCCGTTCGATGGCGAAGGCGTCGCCTGCAAAAGTCTCGCGCTGATCGATGATGGATACCTTCGTTCGTGGCTGCTCGACAGCGCGACCGCACGTGAGCTAGGACTGGTCACCACCGGCAACGCTCAGCGCAGTGGCTCATCGGCGACCTCCCCCGGATCGAGCAATCTGTACATGGAGCCTGGGCGAGTGAGCCAAGGGGAGCTCATCGCCGATATTGTTGATGGATTCTACGTGACCGACCTGATCGGCGTCGGAGCGAATATGGTGACGGGCGACTATAGCCGCGGCGCTTCAGGCTTCTGGATTGAAAACGGCAAGCGCACCTATCCCGTGAGCGAAGTGACGATAGCAGGACATCTCATCGAGATGTTCCGCACGCTCACGCCTGCCAATGATCTTGAATTCCGCTACGGCATCAATGCGCCGACGCTACGCGTAGAGGGATTGACCGTTGCCGGCCAATGATTTCCTCGCGCTGCGGGAACCACTTGCAACCGTAGTCCGCGCGGCCGGCGACATCGCCCGCGCAACGGCGCGAGGTCCGTTCAAACGCTGGACCAAGGGCGCCGACCGCTCGCCGGTGACCGAGGCGGACATCGCCGTGAACGAGTTCCTGCGCGATCGTCTCTCGGACCTGGTGCGCGATGCCGCATGGAAATCGGAGGAATCGGACACAGACCAACCCGACCGTGCCGTTCCGCTTGTGTGGATAGTCGATCCGATCGATGGCACCCGCGCCTTTATTTCTGGAAGCGCCGACTGGTCTATTTCTGTCGCGCTCGTCGAGCACGGCCGGCCGCTGATCGCAGCGATATACGTGCCCGTGACTGACGAAATGTTTCTCGCCTTGCATGGCCAGGGCGCCGCGCTTAACGGCGCACCGATCAGAGTGTCGGCCGGCGCAACGCTCGACGGCGCCAGCCTGGCCGGACCCAAACGTTTCCTGGACCGGCTGTCCGCCATCACGCCGGGCATATTGGCCCAACCCAAGGTGCATTCACTGGCCTTACGGATTGCCCGCGTTGCACACGGCGCGCTGGATGCAGCATTTGCGTCCAGCGGCAGCCACGATTGGGACCTTGCAGCCGCCGATCTTTTGGTGCACGAAGCCGGCGGCGCGCTCACCGATTTTGCGGGCCAGCCGCTCATGTACAATGGGCAGGAAGCCGCATATGGCGCGCTGATCGCCGCCGGTCCTGCGCGCCACGCCGCCTTGATCGAGCTCGTGCGCGACCACGAAACCGAATTCGCGTAGGCTCGGCCAACCGCGAAAAATCACGTCGGGGATCAATCAGGGATTCGAGCCATGGCTGCAGATTTGCCGACCGCGAAAACCCAATTATTGCATCTCGTCCTCGGCGGTGAACTCACCGAGCTTGGCGGCAACGAATTCAAGGATCTCGAAAAGGTCGAGATCGTCGGCGTATTTCCGAACTACGCCAGCGCTTATGTCGCCTGGAAGGCCAAGGCGCAGCAGACTGTCGACAACGCTCACATGCGCTACTTCATTGTCCATCTGCATCGATTGCTCGATCCCGAAGCGACACCCCGGCCGGTACGCTGAATGTTGATGCGATCATTCAGACGGAACATCACTACCTCGCCGGTCTTTCACGAGACCGTCGGAGTAGGAGCGGCCTGGTATCTTCGATTCGCGTGGCGTACCAGCCGCGTGACGATCGAGCCGCCGAACATTTACGACGAAGTCGAAATGCCGGCGATTGTCGCGATGTGGCACGGTCAGCATTTCATGGCGCCATTCATCAAAAAACCTGACGATCCGCGCCATCGCACCAAAGTGCTGATCTCGCGTCATCGCGACGGGGAGATCAATGCTCGTGCCGCCGAACGGCTTGATATCGGTACCATCCGGGGTTCCGGCGCGCACGACGGTGGCTTTCATCACAAAGGTGGGCCTGCCGCGTTTACGGAGATGCTTGAGGCTCTCAAGGATGGGTACAATATAGCGATGACCGCCGATGTTCCAAAAGTCGCGCGCGTCGCCGGGCTTGGAATCGTGAAACTCGCTCAGCATTCGGGTCGGCCGATCTATCCCGTTGCGATGGCATCGAGTCGTCGCATCGAGATCGACAATTGGGATCGCTCGACCATTAACCTGCCGTTTGCGCGAATGGGAATAGTGGCAAGCGAGGCCATCTTTGTGGCGCCCGACGCCGACCGGGAGACCCTGGAAACGGCGCGACAAAGGGTTGAAAGTGAACTCAATCGGGCGACGGCACGCGCTTACGAGATCGCCGACAGGACCGGGGGCGAGGCACCTTGAGTGGCAAATTGCCGACTGGCTTGCGGATGTATCGGCTCTTGTCCGCGGCGGTTGGTCCGTTCACTTCCATTCTCCTGGCGCGACGCCTCAAGCGCGGCAAGGAACACCGTCAGCGCCTGCCCGAGCGCCGCGGTGAGAGCCGCATCGGGCGGCCGGAAGGTCCACTCATCTGGCTGCATGGTGCAAGTGTCGGCGAACTCGCCAGTGTTCTGCCGCTCATCGAGCGGATCCGTGCCCGAGGATTCGGCATGCTTGTCACAACGGGGACTGTCACCTCGGGCGGGCTTGCCGAACAGCGCCTTCAACGCGGCGTAATTCACCAATTCATTCCGCTCGACATTTCGCGGTTCGTCCGGCGGTTTCTCCAGCATTGGCGACCGGATCTCGCCTTGTTCGTGGAATCCGAACTCTGGCCGAACCTGATGATCGAAGCATCGACGCGCGGCATACCTATGGTGCTGATCAATGCGCGTCTTTCGGAAAATTCATATCAGCGTTGGCGCCGCGCACCACGTTCGATCGCCGACTTGCTCCGGCGTCTCGATCTTTGTTTGGCCGGCACTTCGTCAGACGCCTTGCGGTTAACCGATCTTGGCGCATCGAACGTGGTCACGACCGGCAATCTAAAGCTTGACGCGCCGGCACCGCCTGCCGAACCCAGGGCGCTTGCAGAATTGCAAAATGCTATCGATCGTCGGCCGGTCGTTGCGGCCGCGTCGACCCACGCCGGCGAAGAGGAAGCCGTAATCGAGGCGCATGCGCGCCTGCGCCGGAATTTTCCTGGATTGCTGACGGTGATCGCACCACGACATCCGGAGCGCGGCCCGGGAATCGCCAAGATTGCAGCGGGTGCCGGCTTGCGCGCCGCTTTGCGTTCGCGCGGAGAGTTACCTGAGCGGGAAACTGAGATTTATGTCGCCGATACGGTCGGCGAGCTTGGGCTCATATATCGTATGGCACCCGCGGTGTTTATGGGGGGCTCACTGATCAAGCACGGTGGTCAAAACCCGATCGAGGCCGCCAAGCTGGGTGCGGCAATCCTGCATGGTCCACATGTGTGGAATTTCGCGGAGATTTATTCCGCGCTCGACAAGGTCCACGGCGCGGAACGGATAGAAAGCGTGGACCGACTCGTTGCGCATTTAGCGGCGTGGCTGAACGACCCCGACGCGCGCGCCCGCGTGGTTGCGGCAGCAAATGGCGTTGTTGAGAACCTGAGCGGAGCGTTGGATCGCACGCTCGCATCTCTTGACCCATACCTGATGCAACTGCAGTTGCAGCAGCGGGCGCGTCATGCGTGAACCAGCTTTCTGGTGGCGCGAAGCCGGGTTCACCGCGGGGACCCTCGCGCCGCTGGGGCTTACATATGGCGCGGTCGCAGCCAGGCGCATGGCAGCAAAGGGTGTTTCTGCCGGATTACCGGTCATATGCGTCGGCAATTTCACGCTGGGTGGCGCTGGCAAGACACCGACGGTGATCATGCTGGCACGAATGCTTGCGGACGCCGGCATGCATCCGTTTTGCCTCAGTCGCGGTTATGGGGGAAACGTCGCCGGACCAAAGCGTGTGGATGTTCACGGCGACAGTGCTGCCCAGGTTGGCGACGAAGCGCTTCTGATTGCGCACTCCGCCCCGGCTGTCGTGTCGCGGGACCGCGTCGCCGGTGCCGCGTTTGCGCACAAGCAGGGTGCGGGGCTGATTATCATGGACGATGGCCTGCAGAATCCATCGTTGCTGAAGGACTTTACGCTCGCGGTAGTCGATGCACGCCGCGGGGTCGGCAACGGGTCCGTGTTTCCTGCCGGACCGTTGCGCGCACCCATGGTCGCGCAGCTTGAACAGACTGATGCGCTGCTGGTCGTGGGTGAAGGGGTCAACGCAGAGCCTGTCATCGCACAATGCCGTGCGCGCGCACTGCCGATATTCCATGGCCGCCTCGTTCCCGACCCTGATTGCATGACCGCGCTGAAGGGGCGCAGCGTGCTCGCATTTGCTGGGATCGGTGATCCAAACAAGTTTTTTGCGACCGCGCTCGATGCCGGCATCGCGGTGACGGAACGCGAAGCTTTCGACGACCACCACCGCTATACGGCCGAGGAAGCAGCAGGGTTGATCATGCGGGCCGAACACAGCGGGCTTGCGCTGCTGACAACCGAGAAGGACCGTGCGCGGATGACCGGGGAACACCTGCTCGATGCCCTCGCCGCCCGCGCGCATGTCCTGCGCGTCACCATGATCGTTGACGAAGCGGATGAATTGCGCCGGCTCGTACTGGCGAAGCTGCGGGGCTGACGGGCTATTTTGTCGTCGCGTTCAATGCGCGCTGACGCTGCAAGACCGCCTCAGGCGTCGCATAGGCCTCCTGCAGATCGACGCTCCAGTACTTGAGCTCCTCGAGCGGGATCGGCACGCCCGTCACCGAACAACGGACAAATGCACCAGGCCGCACGACGCGGAAATCGCCGTCGAGATACTTTACTTCCGCCTCACCATTGGTCGGCGGGGTGCGATCATAACGATTAAGCAAAGCGGCCTCCAATGACCGGCGCCTACCTAAACATAGTCCGTCGGCTCTGCGAGCGAAACCCTTGAATATCGACTCATGAGCCGAACAGACTACCCTGCCCACCGGGTCCTTCGTCCCCGCCGCGGCTTCGCAGCTTGCCTTTTGCCGCCGGCTGCGCAGCATGATCGCCATCGGCCGTTGCCCCAATTCGCCCATCGGCAAACTCGATGTCGAGCCGCGCCCCCGGTTCGACCACGCCCGATGAGCGCAGCGGATGCCCTTCACTGTCGCGAACGAGTGCAAATCCGCGTGAGAGTACCCCTTTGTACGAGTAGGCAGTCAGCAGCTGGCCAGCACTGCGGAGCCGTTGATCACGGCGGTCCTGAGAAATGCGGAAGGCACGTCGGGCTCGGCCGCTGAAATTCTGCGTCTGCTCGTTACAGCGCTCGATGCGGTGCGACAGAAGCCGTGGAGATAAGCGCGACGCCACGCGCGTCAGATGCGTGTGGTGGATTTGTGCGTTGGCGCGAAGTGCGCGAGGCAACCGGCCGGCGCAGGAATCGAGGCGCTGGCGGGGTACCGACAACAGGTCATCAAGCGCCGGCATTGCGCGGCTGAGCAAGTAGAGTTCCTTGCGATGCCGATCGACGTTGCGCTTCCAGCAGGCATGTTTGCGCGCGCCAAGATTGGACAGAGACATCATCAGTTCGGCGCGCACCGGGACGGCAATTTCAGCAGCCGCGGTAGGTGTCGGCGCACGGCGATCTGCCGCAAAATCGATCAGCGTGATGTCGGTCTCGTGCCCAACGGCGGATATAAGAGGAATCATGCTGGCAGCCGCGGCGCGCACGACAATCTCTTCGTTGAACGACCATAAATCCTCGAGCGAGCCGCCACCGCGCGCGACGATGATCAAATCGGGGCGCGGTACCGGTCCAAGTTCAGGCAATTCGTTGAACCTGCGGATCGCATTGGCGACTTCCGCTGCCGAGGTCTCGCCCTGCACCCGTACGGGCCACACCAATACGTGGCGGGGAAAGCGGTCCTCGAGCCGATGCAGAATATCGCGGATCACTGCGCCGGTGGGCGAAGTCACCACGCCGATGACTCTCGGCAAAAACGGCAGGAGCTGCTTGCGCGCCTCATCAAACAAGCCCTCGGCTGCGAGCTTCTTTTTGCGCTCCTCGAGGAGCTTCATCAGGGCGCCGATGCCGGCAGGCTCCAGCCTGTCGATGACGATCTGATAGCTGGAACGACCCGGATAGGTCGTCAGGCGACCAGTGACGATGACCTCGAGCCCCTCCTCGGGCTTGACGCGCATGCGGCCGTAGGTGCTTTTCCAGATGACGGCGTCGAGGCGGGCGCCCTCGTCCTTGAGAGCAAAATACGCGTGACCGGAGGGTTGCTGGCCCTTGAAGCCGGAGATCTCACCTCGGACGCGCACGAAACCGTAGCCATCCTCGACGGTGCGTTTGAGGGCCGCCGAAAGCTCCGAGACGGTCCATTCCACAACGTTATCGAGGGCAACTTCTGTCATCAGTGTCGAATCTCTTGCGGGCACAAGGTGCCATGCTACACCAAACCGCAACCAGTCCCTAAAGGCCGCCCGCGCGTCTCATGAACATCCTCATTCTCGGTTCCGGCGGACGCGAGCACGCGCTCGCCTGGAAAATCGCTGCCAGCCCACTTACCGACAAGCTCTATTGTGCGCCCGGCAACGCAGGCATAGCGCGCGAGGCCGAATGTGTGGCGCTTGATCTCGCCGACCACAAGGCCGTCGTCGCATTTGCCAAGGACAAGAACATCAATCTCGTCGTGGTCGGTCCCGAGGTGCCGCTGTGCGCCGGCATTGTCGACGATCTCGAGGCAGCAGGGATCAAGGCGTTCGGTCCAACCAAATGGGCAGCGCGCCTTGAAGGTTCAAAGGGTTTCACCAAGGACCTGTGCAAAGCCAATAATATCCCGACCGCAGCATATGAGCGCTTCAAAGGCGCGAGTGCTGCGAAAGAATATGTACGCAGAAAAGGCGCGCCCATCGTCGTGAAAGCTGACGGACTGGCCGCCGGCAAAGGCGTGGTCGTCGCGGAAACAGTGCAGGAAGCTGAATCGGCGATCGACATGATGTTCGGCGGCGGCTTGGGGGCGCCTGCATGGGAAATCGTCATTGAGGAATGTCTTGTCGGCGAAGAGGCCTCCTTCTTCGCGCTCTGCGACGGCGAGACCGCGATACAGCTCGCCTCCGCGCAGGATCACAAACGCGTCGGCGATGGCGACAAAGGACCGAATACTGGCGGCATGGGCGCCTATTCGCCGGCGCCGATCATGACCGAGCAAATGAACCGGCGCGTGATGGAGGAGATCATTCGTCCCACCGTACGCGCGCTCAAACATGCCGGCGCGCCTTATAAGGGCGTGCTGTTCGCCGGCCTGATGATCACGAAAGATGGACCCAAGCTGATCGAATACAATGTCCGCTTCGGCGATCCGGAGTGCCAGGTGCTGATGCTGCGGCTGATGTCCGATCTGGTCCCCGCCCTGCTGGCCGCGCGCGATGGACAGTTGAAGAATTTCGATCTGCGCTGGTATCCGGACGCAGCACTCACTGTGGTGATGGCTGCCAAGGGTTATCCAGGAAATTACAATAAAGGCACGGTTATTGAAGGACTCGACGCAGCCGCGCAGGTAGAAGGCGTGGAGATCTTTCACGCCGGCACCAAAGCCGACGGCAATCGCATCCTCGCCAACGGCGGGCGCGTGCTCAACGTAAGCGCACGCGGCAAGAGTGTTCGCGAGGCACAGAGCCGCGCCTACGCTGCTGTCGATCTTATCCGCTGGCCTGACGGCTTCTGCCGTCGCGACATTGGCTGGCGGGCGATCGAACGAGAGTGAGTTCCCGCCCGGGCACCCTCTCCCACAAATGAACCCCGTCAAGTAAGGTATTTTTCATGCCCGACCTGGCCGACCTGTTTCCGGGTTTTGCTTCGCACTGGATCGACACGACTGTCGGAAGAATCTTTGCGCGCGCCGGCGGCAATGGCCCGCCGCTCTTGCTGCTGCACGGCTATACGCAAACAAATGTGATGTGGCATCGCGTCGCTCCGGTGCTCGCCAAACATTTCTCCCTCGTCATTGCAGATTTGCCTGGTTACGGCTGGTCGGATGTGCCGCGAGCGGACGAAGCGCACGCGCCTTATGACAAGCGCTCGATGGCGAAGATCATGATCGAGGCGATGGAGAAACTCGGCCATGTGCGCTTCAGGTTGGCCGGCCATGATCGCGGTGGGCGCGTCGCCTATCGGCTTACTCTCGATCACCCGGGCCGCGTCGAGCGTTTGGCGACGCTCGACATCGTTCCGACCTACGACATGTGGCACGGCATGGATCGCAACCTCGCGATGAAGGTGTGGCACTGGCCGTTTCTCGCGCAGCCGGAGCCGCTGCCGGAAATGCTGATCTCGAAAGGACCCGTTGAGTATCTGGAATGGAAAATGGCGAGCTGGACCAAGGCCAAGAACTTGTCTGCCTTCGATCGACGCGCGCTCGATCACTACCGGGCGGCATTTGCCGATCCGCTGCGCATCCACGCCCATTGCGAAGACTACCGTGCAGGACGCTATGCCGATCTAGCCCAAGACGAGGCCGACCGCGCGGCAGGACGAACGATCGCATGCCCTCTGTTGGCCTTATGGGGCGGCGTCGGTATTGCGTCGGAGACCGGAGGACCGCTGCAGACCTGGCAACAATGGGCTCCGCAGGCCACAGGTAAGGCGGTTGACTCAGGCCATTTCCTAACCGAGGAAAACCCCGAGGCAACCGCGGCGGCGTTGTTTGACTTCTTCGCCGGCTGACGCAGGAGACCGATGAATGCATCCCGTGCTGCGGCTTTACGAGGACGTGCTCTCAAGCGCCGAAAGGATCGAACTCAGACTGCCGCCGGTTCCGCGTTTTATCTTTGTCGTGCACGGCTCCGCGGCAATCGGCGAGGAAACGGTGCGCGAAGGCGAAGCCTGGCAAGGCGAGGTCGCTGTCAAAATCAAGCCCGGTGCAACCGGCGTCACGTGCTGGCGCTGGGAACTCGCACGGGGCGATCAGGGCAGCACAACCGCGAACGCGCCCGGCATGGCCACCCATGAGAAGTTGACCGCTTTTCTCGAAACGCTGCCGAAAGGCGAGTTGCTGATGCGCGGCGACAGCGTTGCGTTTCCGCCGGGCGGTTGCGCCTACCTGCACCGCCACCAGGGCCCTGGTATCCGTTGCCTGATCGATGGCGGCATACGAATCGACACGCATGGGCGCTCGACGTCGTTTGGTCCCGGCGGTGCCTGGTATGAATCCGGACCTGACGCCGTATTCGCGCAGGCGTCATCCGACAAGCCAAGCCGCTTTATTCGCGTGATGATTTTGCCGCGCGAACTTCAGGGGAAAAGCTCAATTCAATACGTGAATGAGGAGGACAAGGCGAAGCCGAAGTCGCAGCAATACAAGATTTACGCTGACGCTCCGATTTCCTTCGAAACGCGCAAATGATTTCGTTGCGGCGATGACACCGATCGACCGCCAAGGGGCTTTTTCGGGAACAAAGGATGCGGCACCGGCACTGCGTCTCGATGTCGGGCAACTCGAGCACTATCTCGATGCCCAGATAAAAGGATTTGCCGGGCCACTGACCGTCAGGCAATTCAAGGGCGGCCAATCAAACCCGACTTATCTCCTCGAGACACCGGGCCGACGCTACGTCTTGCGTCGCAAGCCGCCCGGCAAATTGCTTCCATCAGCGCATGCAGTCGATCGCGAGTATCGCGTGATCAGCGCACTCCATGCGCAGGGCTTTCCTGTTGCCGAACCGCTCGTCTATTGCGCTGACGAGAGCATCGCAGGGACAGCGTTTTACGTCATGGACTTCGTCGATGGCCGCGTCTTCTGGGAGCCCCAGATGCCCGGTTCAAACCCGGCCGAGCGCGCCGCCGTCTACGATTCGATGAATGTAACGATCGCGCATCTGCACGCGCTCGATCCGAGCGGAATCGGCCTCGGCGATTTCGGTAAAGGTGAAAACTACGTCGGCCGGCAAGTGGAACGCTGGTCGAAGCAATATCGCGCGTCCGAAACGGAAAAAATCGACGCGATGGAACGCCTGATCGACTGGCTGCCGAAACATATCCCGCCGAACGCATCGGTACGCCTGGTCCATGGCGACTATCGGCTCGACAACCTGATCGTCGCGCATGACCAACCGAAAGTCGTCGCCGTGCTCGATTGGGAGCTATCGACGCTGGGCGATCCGCTGGCCGATTTCAGCTATCACCTGATGGCGTGGCACATGCCGCATTCCGAGAGCGCAGCGGGTACGGCCACGCTGGTGGGTCACGATCTGCGCACGCTAGGTGTTCCGTCAATGAGCGACTATGTCGACGACTATGTCGCGCGAACGGGACTGGACCCGCGTCCGCACCTGTCGGTCTATCTCGCCTACAATTTCTTCCGTATCGCTGCGATTTTGCAGGGGATCATTGGCCGCGTGCGAGACGGCACCGCGACAAGCGAATTTGCGCCGGCAAAGGCTGACATGATCCGGCCGCTTGCCGACAAAGCCTGGGAATTCGCAACACGCGCCTGACACACGTTCGGCAGGGTCAACAAATCCTTTCGCGAGAAACCCGGATTTGCGGTGCGGAAGATGCGCATAATTGAGACGTGCGCCCCTAATTTGCCGCTGCTATGCCGAAGACCGAAACGAAGCCGAAGCCGTCCGCGCAGCAAGCGAGCGAACGCAAGCCCGTCACGGCACCCGTCGTCCGGCAAGCTCCGCCGCCGCCGGGAATGGGCAAGCTCGTCGATAAAACGGCCTGACCGAATCTTCTGAAAATTATCGGCGCGCCTGGAAGAAGCTTTTCAGGAGCTCGCCGCATTCGCTTTCGTTGATGCCACCATAGACCTCAGGCCGATGATGGCAGGTCGGCGCGGCGAAGAAGCGCACGCCGTGCTCAACCGCACCGCCTTTGGGATCGGCAGCACCAAAGTAGAGCCTGCGAATGCGGGCGAACGACATCGCCGCCGCGCACATCGCGCAAGGTTCGAGCGTCACGTAAAGATCGCAATCCGTGAGCCGCTCGCTGCCAAGCGCCGAGGCCGCGGCTCGAATGGCTATAAGCTCCGCGTGCGCGGTCGGGTCGTGGTCAGCGATCGTTCGATTGCCGGCCCGCGCGACAATGGTTCCGTCCCTCACGACGACGCAACCGACAGGCACCTCGCCCCGCGCACCGGCGGCGTGGGCCTCTTCAAGCGCGATAGACATGAATGTGGGCGATGGCATGCTCAGTCATGGCCGGGCTTGTCCCGGCCTTCCACGTCTTCTATGCCGCTCCGTGTATAAGGACGTGGGTGCCCGGCACAAGGCTTGTGCTCGGGCTGCCCATAGGCCGGACCCAAGCGCCGGCATGGCGAAGAAATCGATATGGCAGCAGCCCCCAACAAGGAAAGGCCCGGCGAGCGCATCGCAAAAGTCATCGCGCGCGCGGGTCTTGCCTCTCGGCGTGAAGCCGAATCGTGGATTGAGGCAGGACGCGTATCGGTCAACGGTGAGCTTATTTCTTCGCCCGCTCTTAATGTGACGCCATCCGACCAGATCGCGGTCGACGGCCAGCCGTTGCGGGCGCGCGAGCGCACACGGCTTTTTCTCTATCACAAGCCACGTGGATTGGTGACGACGCATTCCGACCCGGAAGGGCGGGACACGATTTTCCGCGCACTGCCCAAAACACTTCCGCGGGTCATCAGCGTCGGGCGGCTCGACATCAACACCGAGGGTCTGTTGTTGCTTACCAATGATGGTGGTCTCGCACGCGTGCTGGAATTGCCGGCAACTGGCTGGCTGCGTCGCTATCGCGTGCGCGCGCTGGGGCGCGTGCGCCAGGAGGCGCTCGATCGTCTGCGCGACGGCGTCACCATCGACGGAATGCACTATGGCCCGATTGAAGCGACGCTCGACCGAGAACAAGGCGCGAATATCTGGCTGACCTTCGCCATTCGCGAGGGCAAGAACCGCGAGGTGCGCAAGGTTCTCGAATCGCTGGGCCTGAAAGTGAACAGGCTGATCCGTGTTGCGTTCGGGCCTTTTGATCTGGGCGACCTCGATGACGGAGCCGTCAAAGAAATCGAAACCGCCGACCTGCGCACAAAATTGGGTGAGCAGATCGTTGCCGAGTCCAATGCCGATTTCGATGCGCCGTTGGCCGCAGACGAACCGCCGCCGGCTTCGCGCCGGCCGTATCGGGAAATGCCGCGCGACAGACGCGAACCGGCAAGGCCTGACAAAAACGCAAAGCGTTCGAGTGGCCGCAGCAACAACAGGCCCCGCCGCGACCGTTCGGGCGGGCCGCGCCCGTCGAGACCAAAATAGTGCGCGTCGTCGGTGGCAAACTCCGTTCACGGCCCATCGCCGGTCCGAAGTCCGATTCCGTGCGCCCCACAAGCGACAGGCTGCGTGAGGCCTTGTTCAATATTCTCACCCATTCGTATGGCGACCCGATTACCGGCGCGCGTGTGCTCGATCTGTTTGCCGGTACCGGCGCTCTCGGAATCGAAGCCATTTCACGCGGCGCGGACTACGCGTTATTTGTCGACGAGGGTGTCGAGGCGCGCGCGCTATTGCGCGACAATGTCGAGTCGCTCGGACTGGGCGGTGTCACGCGGATTTTCCGCCGCGATGCAAGCAAACTCGGGCCGGCGCATCCGCTGGATCCTTTTTCGCTGGTCTTTCTCGATCCGCCATACGGCAAGGGCCTGGCGGAAAAATCCGTGATTTCCGCACGCGACGGAGGCTGGCTGACGCCGGAGGCGCTGTTGGTCGTGGAGGAAGCGGCAAATGCGGGGTTCAAGGCGCCGGACGGATTGGTCGAATTGGAACGGCGCCGCTACGACGACACCGAGTTCATTTTCATCCGGTTGAGCTAAGTCACCGTCGTCCGAACAGCCGCTCGATATCGGTAAGCTTCAATTCGACGTAGGTCGGCCGGCCGTGATTGCATTGGCCGGAATTGGGGACCGCTTCCATCTCACGCAACAGTGCGTTCATTTCTTCCGGTTTCAGCCGGCGTCCCGCGCGGACGGAGCCGTAACACGCCATCGTTGCCGAAACATGCATGAGACGGCGCTCCAGCGGCAATGAGTCGTCCCATTCTGCCGCGTGCTCCGCGAGATCGTTGATCAGTCCCCTTACGTCGACATCACCCAGCATGGATGGCGTTTCCCGCACCGCCACGGCGCCAGGACCGAATGTCTCGATCACCAATCCAAATCGCGCCAGCTCCTCGGCACGTGCCGCAAGCCGCGCAGCATCGGTCTCGTCAAGCTCGACGATCTCGGGAATGAGAAGAATCTGGCGCGCAACCCCGGTCTTTTCGATGGCCGCTTTCATACGCTCATAGACGATGCGTTCGTGGGCGGCGTGCTGATCGACGATGACGAGGCCGTCGTGAGTCTGTGCAACGATGTAGGTCTCGTGAACCTGCGCGCGCGCCGCGCCAAGCGGACGATCGATTTGATCCGCCGCGGGCTCAAAACGTGCGACCGCGGCGTCCGCAGCCGGCTCCCCAACGTCGAACGCCGCCTGCGCTGCTTCGGCAAAGCCGGCCGCTGCGCCGCTCCTCGCCGGCGCAAAGCCTGCCGGCCGCGCCGGCGATCGTCGCCAGTCATAGGCGCCGCGACGCGGTGAAGCGGCTGGACGAAAGGTCGCGATCGTCGCGCTGCCTCCTGTCGTTGCCGCGCGTTGGCCTTCACGCGCCAATGCTTCCTTCAGCGCACGCACAATCAGTGCCCGCACGCGACCAGCATCGCGAAACCGAACCTCAGTTTTCGCCGGATGGACGTTAACGTCAACCTCGCGCGCATCGAGCGACACAAACAGTGCGAGCACCGGGTGTCGATCGCGCGGCAGATAGTCGGCGTAGGCCGCACGCACTGCGCCAAATAGCAATTTGTCGCGCACCGGCCGCCCGTTGACGAACAGATACTGCCCGAGCGAATTCGCGCGGGAGAGCGTCGGTAATCCGGCAAACCCGGTTACGCGTATATCCGCCTGTCCGCTGTCGATGGCGACCGCGTTGGCGCGGAAATCGGGCCCGAGTACATCGCCAAGCCGGGCAAGGTGATCGCCTTCGGCGGCAGGTCCCCAGGTCAACGGAGCACGCTCTTCGCCGGCCAACGTGAAGCTTACGTCGGGCCGGCTCATTGCCAGCCGCCGAACAACTTCCCGCACGGCCTCAGCTTCGCTGCGATCGGCCTTCAGAAATTTGAGCCGCGCCGGCGTCGCGTGGAAAAGGTCGCGCACCTCGACCGTGGTTCCTCGCCCAAGGGAAGCCGGCCTTGCCTCTGACTTCTCGCCAGCATCGACCGTAATGCTCCAGGCATGCGGCTCGTCGGCGTGGCGCGCGGTAATCGTCAGCGTGCCCGCGGCGCCAATCGACGGCAATGCCTCGCCACGAAATCCAAGCGTGTAAATCGACAGCAGATCGTCGCTATCGAGCTTGGATGTCGCATGCCGCTCAACGGCAAGTTCAAGATCGGCCCGCGTCATCCCCTCGCCGTCGTCCGTGACGCGGATCAGCCTCCGGCCCCCGCCGTCCGTAAGCACATCGATCCGGCGCGCACCGGCATCGAGCGCGTTTTCGACGAGCTCCTTTACGACGCTTGCCGGCCTTTCAACCACCTCCCCGGCGGCGATCCGGTTGATGACAGCCTCGGATAACTGACGAACGGGCATTGCAGGGGCCTGATCCGAATCGGGGGGTGACTTTACCGGTGGGTCACCGCGGCCGCGAGCCAGCACGGCCAAATGCCCCCGCTATCCCGGGTCTAATCCCACGCCTAATCCCAGCCCGGCTTGCTCCGGCGCAGGCTTTTGATACCGGCGCGGTGCTTTTTGGCCTCCAGTCTTTCGCGGCGCTGACCCTTGGGCACCTTCGTCGGGCGCCGTGGCGTTGGCCTGACCGCAGCCTGGCGGATCATGGCGCACAGACGGTCGCGGGCATCCGCGCGGTTGCGCTCCTGCGTCCGGTGCTGCTGAGCGACGATGACAATGACGCCTTCTTTGGTCAGCCGCTTGCCCGCAATACGCATCAACCGCAGGGCAACATCGTTTGGCAGAGATGGCGAATGCCGTGCGTCGAAACGAAGCTGCACCGCAGACGAAACCTTATTGACGTTCTGCCCACCCGGTCCGGAGGCGCGCACGAATGATTCCGAAAGTTCGGATTCGTCAATGGAGATGGTGTCTGTGATACGGATCATCCCGACGTCACGACATCAAGTATTTTTTCGCAAGTACCTTGCCTTCTTCTACCGCCGGCTGGTCAAACGGGTCGACGCCCAGAAGATGAGCGGCGATGATCGTCTCCAGCATGAAATGCATCATCAATTCGCCGAGAGCCGCCTCATCGAGCCGGCTGATGTGAATCGTGCGCACGGGACAGCCGTTCTTCGCCAGCGTTTCCGCAGTCGCGCGCCCTTCGGCCGCCACCAGATCACCGATGCTCTTGCCGGCGAAGCCCGGCTCGCCTGCAAGCTTTGCAAGGTCGCCGTCCATCGATGGGCCGCTTCCTGCGCCATCGGTCGTGATGACGGTGAAGAGCTTGTCGCGCGGACCACTGATGAACAGCTGCAGTTGGCTGTGTTGATCAACCGGCCCGAGCGCGGCAAGTGGAGTCGTACCCTTGCCGTTCTTGCCAAGGCTTTCGGCCCACAGCTGTACGTACCAATGCGTGAAACGTTGCAATCGGTCGCAATAAGCCATGAGCACGCTGATGGCTTTCCATTTGCTCTCGCAGAGAGCGATCGAAAGTGCGGCACCGACGGCCGCTGGAACCTGCGTTGCGGGCTTCTTCGCGAGAACTGGCGCCAGCGCGATAGCCGCGCCGTCGCGCACCGCCGCAATGTCGAGACCCAGCATTGCTGCCGGCAGCAGCCCGACATTTGTCAACGCTGAATAACGTCCGCCGACACCGGTGTCGTGGTCGAGCATCGGAACGCGGAATTTGCCAAGCAAATCACGCAGGCCGTTCGTCTTGCCGGACTTGGACGGCTCACTGATCCCCAAAAAGATATCGGGAATGCGTGTCTGCAGTCCGGCCTCCCTCAATGCTGACAAGGCGGCGATGGTCTGCATCAAGGTTTCGGCGGTCCCGCCGGATTTGGATATCGCGACGAAGCGCGTGGTGGCGTGCGGCAGCTTTGCAAGAAGCGTTTCAAAGCTGTCCGGATCGAGATTATCGATGAAATGCAGTTGAGGCGGCGGACGTAACGCGCCAACTCCCGGGACAGCGAAGCCGGCAAGTTGCGTCAATGTTTGGCCGCCAAGGCTGGAGCCGCCGGTGCCCAGAATAACGATGTCGGTCGCCCTGTCCGCCAACTGACGCGCGGTATCCCGGATCACCTCGAGGTCCGCATGGGTTTCCGGCAAGCGCAGCAGAGGCAAAGTGCGGTCGGCGTGCCTGGCCCGAATCCAGTCAAGGGCACCCTCCGTACGCGTCAAGGCGGTTTTCAGGACGTCAGCGCCAATGCCGTGCGACCCGACCTTCTCTTCGCGGGCGCTCTCGATCGATTGGACGATGTTCATGCCGGTATTAGCCTAGAGTCGCGCGCAAGGCGCAACGGCGGAACCCAACGCGAACGCTATTCCGTAGCTCCGCTCGACGTAAGGCCCTTCGGCTTGCCGGCAATCGTCACCAACAATCCCCCGCCATACAGGCGCTTTGCGACCCGTTTGGCATCTTCGATTGTCACAGCATCGATCAACGTGCTGCGCCGCTGAATATAGTCGATGCCGAGATCGTCGATCTGGATCTGGGTCAACTGCGCTGCGATCTTGCCTGACGTATCGAGGGACAGGGCATAGGATCCCTTGAGGAACGATTTCGCGGCTGCAAGCTCTTCCGGTGTTGGGCCTTCCTCGGCCATCCGTTTGACTTCCTGCTCGATCACCGCCAACGCATCGGCTGTGCGGTCCGCCCGTGTCGCCGTGCCGCCGAGCATAACCGCGGCCCGTCGGAACCAGACCAGACTGTCGGAAACGCCATAGGCAAGTCCGCGTTTCTCGCGCACCTCCCTGTAGAGGCGTGACGAGAAACTGCCGCCACCGAGAATATGATTGACGATGTAAGCGGCCATGAATTCCGGATCCTGCCGGGCAATACCCTGTCCGCCGAAAGTAACCACGGCCTGCGGAACATCGACATTGATCACGATCCGCCGGCCAAGACCGGTGGGTGTCGCGTTCGCTATCGGCTTGAGATCGTTCTTCGCCGGCAGTGCACCGAAGGCGCGGTCGATCAGCATACCGGCGGTCTTGGCATCGACGTCGCCGACAATGGATACCTTCAATTCGTTGCGCGCGAACACGCGGCGCACATACTCACGCAAATCGGCCGCGGTGATGCGCGGCACCGACTCAAGGGTGCCCTTGCTTTCGCGACCGTAGGGGTGATCGGGAAAAGCGGTCTGCCACCAGCGACGGCTGGCGAGGTCATTGGGATTGGTCGTGTCGCGCTGGAGCGTGGCCATGGTCTGGCCGCGGATGCGATCGATCGCATCGGCATCAAAGCGCGGACTCGTAAGCGCAAGACGCAATAGATCGAAAGCTTCGTCCCTGTGTTCGTTCAGCGTCCGCAATGAGCCGTAGACGTAGTCGCGACCAATCTGGAAGCTGAGTTCGATGGCACGATTTTCCAGGCGCTCATGAAAAGTCTTGCCGTCGAGATCACCGGCGCCTTCATCGAGCAGATCGGCAGCAAGATTGGCGGTGCCGGCCTTGTCGGCATCGTCTTGAGTGGCGCCGCCGTGGAATGCGTAGTTGAGCGTAATCAGCGGCAAGGCCTTTTCGCGCACCAACCAGGCCTCGATACCTGCGGGGCTGACAATCTTTTCGATCGTCATTGCCGAAGCGGCATTCGTGCTCGCAATCGCGGCTGCAGCAGCAAAGAAAATCGACGCAACCAGCCGGATCATGACCGCTTCTCCGCTTGCGGGCTCACATCTTTGATTAAATAGCCTGTAACGGAGCGCCGTTTATCCAGCCATTGACGCGCGGCATCCTGCACCTGCTCGGCGGTAACAGCGCGAATGCGGTCTGGCCAATTCTTGACGTCGTTGACCGATGCACCCGTGGTCAGCGCGGTCCCGAACCAACGGGCCATGGTTGCCTGGTTGTCCTGTGCATAAACTGCATCCGCAATCAGCCGGGTCTTGGCGCGCTCCAGTTCTTCTGCCGTCACACCCTTCTCGATCACCTGAGCGATGATGGTATCGGTTTCCGCTTCAAGTTGGGGCAGCGTGACACCAGGACGGGGCGAGCCACCTATGGTGAATTTCGACAGATCCAGCGTGCTCGCGTCGTACCAGGCGTTGGCCGCGACAGCGATTTGCTTGTCGACGACGAGGCCAAGATAGAGGCGGCTGTTTGACCCACTGCCGAGGATGTGGGCGAGCACTTCAAGCGCCATCGACTCGCTGCGCTTGCCGGTCGCGAAAGATGGCACGAGATATTCACGCTGCAGAGTCGGTATTTCCGCGCGCGGATCTGCGAGCGTGAGTGTTCGCGCGGCCACCGGCGGCGGCTCCTGCGCGCGCATGCGTGGCGCCATGTTTCCGTGGCGAGGTATCTTTCCATAAGTTTCTTCGGCGAGCGCCCGTGCCTTTGCGGAATCGACATCGCCGGCAATCACGACGACGGCATTGTTCGGCGCATAAAATCGGCGATAGAACCCGATCGCGTCATCGCGAGAGAGCTCTTCCATTTCGTGACGCCAGCCGATCACCGGCTTTCCATACGGATTGTTCAGATATAACGCGGCGTCGATCTGCTCGCCGAGGCGAGCACGAGGATTGTTTCCAATGCGCTGGTTCTGCTCCTCGAGAATGACGTTGCGCTCGGGCAGAACGACTTCATCCGTAAGCTGAAGGCCGGTCATCCGGTCGGCCTCGAATTCCATGACCGTCTTGAGTTGGTCGCTCGGAACGCGCTGGTAGTAGCCGGTGTAATCCTGCGAGGTGAATGCATTCTCCTGGCCGCCGATGTGCGCGACCACCTGCGAGAATTTTCCCGCGGGATTTTTCGCCGTGCCCTTGAACATCAGGTGCTCAAGGAAGTGCGCCAACCCCGACTTGCCCGGCGTCTCGTCGGCGGCGCCGACTTTGTACCAGATCATATGCGTCACCACGGGCGCGCGGTGATCCGGAATGACGACCAGCTCAACTCCGTTGGGGAGCGTGAAGTCGGTCACTTCGGGGCCGGCTGCCAGCGAGGGCGTTGCGATCGCGGTGGCGAGCGCAATCAGCGTCAAGTCTGTTCTGAGAAACACGTTTTTGGCCTGAATATGTTGCGATCGTGCGTCAGCACGAAATCGGAGGACGTCGCCCACCACAAAGCAAAACTCGATCTGCAGCCGGAAACACTACTTCACCGGCTCGGAATGAGTTGTGTAGTAGTCCGTCGGCTTCTGCGTCGCACCCTTGCCGATGCCGTAAGGCTGATCGGGCGAAGGGGTCTGGTACCCCGGCGGCGGATCGGTCAACGAAGAGCGCGGCGGTTCGCCAGTGAACTTTGCCGATTCATCTTTCTTGCCGTTGAACACGTTGCCGAACATGCTGTTCTTGAACCCGAGTTCCGACGGCATGATCTGACTGCCGAAGCCGGAGGCCGGCGGCTCGTAACCATCGTCGGTGCGCGCCTGTTTCTTCTTCGGACTGCCACCGGGCGTCAACTGATCGGGGCGCAGTGGATTCTGTTCGCGCTCCCGTTCGTCACTGACGTTGCGGCCCTTCTCTGCGGCGGCTTGCGCCTTACGCCGTTCGACGTCGGGGTCTTTCGGCCAGGCTGGATTGTTGGCAGTGGCTGCACCGCGCTGCTCAGGCGGCGGCAGCGCACGGCCGGGCGGTATGACGAGCGGCGAACGCTCCTGGTAGTTGATGTTCTCCTCGCCGTCGCGGCGGAAGCCGAGGCCTTCCATGATACCGCGCAAAAACTTCTGATCGGCCGGGAGGTCATCCTCGGCCGCGTGCACGGGAGCAGGACACACCAGCGCGGCTGCGCTGAGCACCAGACCGAAAGCGGCGCTGGCGCCAAAGGCGCTCTTCATACGCATCGTTTTCATCCGAATCCGGACCATGGAACCCTCGAATTGTCGCGACTCTTGCGGCGGATCAGGGCGCTTTTGCGGCGCGGTCCATTACAAGAGAATCATACAACAGGCCGATAACCCCGGCAACGATGGCTACATCGGCGAGGTTAAAAACGTACCAGTCAAAGCGCCAATTCGGCGTGGAGATGTGGAAAAAGACGAAATCGGCAACCCACCCATAGGCCAAGCGGTCGATGGCATTGCCGATTGCGCCGCCGATAATCAGGCCAAGGGAGAGCGCGATCAGCCTGTCCTGCGCGCGCGCAAGCCAGAGCACGAGCAACAGGACGGCAACTGTCTTGAAGCCCAGCAAAATCCACTGGCCGAGTGCCCCTTGAGTTTGGAAAAGCCCGTAGCTGATCCCCGTATTGCGCGCGAGCACGATATCGATGAAGGGCCCAAGCCTTACCGGTCCGTTGGCCGCAAGGTCGAAAATGAGCAGGAGGTAAATCTTGGCAGCCTGGTCGAGCGCGCAGACGATCGCGGCGACGGTCAATCCGAAACGCGTCAGCGGGCCGGTAAAATAGGAACTAGCGATCAATCTCTACTCCGCCGCTCTGCGCGTTGCTTCCCATTCTCGTAGCGCCTTAGCGTCACGTGGCGACACATCGGGATAATCGGGATCGGCACCGATCGTGGTGAGAATTTTCCACGAGCGCGCGCATTTTTTTCCTTCCGCGAGATTCGGAACGACTGCCACGCCCGCCACTTCCGGCAGGCGAAACGCATCGCGAGGTCCCTCGTCCTGGACGAGAGTCGCTGCCGAAGTGATACAGACCTCCGCAAGGTCGCAATCGACCACGGCCTCATACAATTCTGCGTTCGACACGTGCACGATCGGATGGGCTTCGAGTGACGAACCGATCCGCTTTTGCGCGCGCTCGATTTCCAGAGCACCGGTCACGACACGACGCACCGTACGGATCCTGCGCCACTTCTCGGCAAGCTTGTCGTCGCGCCAGGAGGCCGAGACTTCAGGAAAGATTTCGAGATGCACCGATTTCACCGCATCACCGTAACGCGAAAGCCACGCTTCCTCAGCGGTAAAGCAGAGCATCGGCGCGAGCCACGTGACCGTGCAGCGAAATAAATGGTCAAGAACCGTGAGACAGGCCTTTCGCTTCGCAGATGAATACGGGTCGCAATAAAGCGTGTCCTTGCGGATGTCGAAATAGAACGCCGACAGATCCGACGTCATGAAGCTCGACAGCGCGGCGAAGATTTGCTTGTAGTCGAAATCGGCGTAGGCTTTGCGCACCAATGCATCGAGCTCGAATAGCCGGTGCAGCATCAGGCGCTCAAGCTCCGGCATCTTGTCGACCTTGACGCGATCTTCTTCGCGAAAGTGCGCAAGGCTGCCGAGCATCCAACGTACGGTATTGCGCAGCTTGCGATACGTTTCGACGGTGGTCTTGAGAATTTCCGGACCGATGCGCAGGTCGTCGGCGTAGTCCGACGCGCAGACCCACATCCGCAGGATATCGGCACCGGACTGCCGGATCACGTCCTGCGGCGCGGTGACGTTGCCGAGCGACTTGGACATCTTGCGACCCTGCTCGTCGAGCACGAAACCGTGCGTCAGCACCACATCGAATGGCGCGCGTCCGCGCGTGCCGCAGGAACTCGAGGAGCGACGAGTGGAACCAGCCGCGATGTTGATCGCTGCCTTCGAGGTACATCACCGTATCCTTGCCGCCATCCATTTTGCGTTTGATGCCGGCGAGCGTCGGGAAATGCTGCGGGTCCTCAAGCACGAAAGCATGCGTGGAGCCGGAGTTGAACCATACGTCGAGAATGTCGTCGATCTTTTTCCAGGAATTGTTGGCGAGCTTGCCGAGGAAGCGCTCGCGCGCGCCTGCCTTGTACCAGGCGTCGGCGCCCTCCTTCTCGAAGGCCTCAATGATGCGCAACTCGACCTCGGGGTCCTGCAGGATTTCGACCGAGCCGTCCGGCCTCTCTTTGACGAACACGGCAATCGGCACGCCCCAGGCGCGCTGGCGCGAAATGACCCAGTCGGGCCGCGACTCGATCATGCCGGTGATGCGATTTTCGCCCTGCTCCGGCACCCATCGCGTCACTTTGATCGCCGACAGTGCGCGGTGACGCAGCGTGTCACCTTTCCCTGCGATGTCCTTGTCCATCGCGATGAACCACTGCGGCGTATTGCGGAAGATGATCGGCTTTTTTGAGCGCCAGCTATGCGGATACTGATGCTTCAGCCGGCTGCGCGCGATCAGTGTGCCAGCGTCGATCAACGCTTTGATGACCGCTTCGTTGGCATCACCCTTTTCGCCTTTGTCATTGATGACGCGCTTGCCGGTGAAGCCCGGAGCCGCGTCCGTAAAAGCGCCGTTCTCGTCGACCGTGTAAGGAATGGCCGGATTGATCCCGCGGTTTTGCAATTCCGCTCTGTTTGCAATCCATATCTCGAAGTCGTCGCGGCCGTGTCCGGGCGCTGTATGCACGAAGCCGGTTCCGTCTTCGTCGGTTACATGATCGCCGGCAAGCAATGGTACCGGAAAATCATAACCGCCCTTGCCTTTCAGCGGATGATCACAAGTCATGCCGGCGAGCACGCGCGTGTCGACGGCTCGCACTTTTTCAAAACTGTTGACGCGCGCTTGCTTGAAAACGGCTTCCGCCAATTTATCAGCTAGGATGAGGAGGTCACCCGTTTTCACCCAGTTGTCGGCAGGCGCGTCACCAACTCTGTAAAGACCATACGAAATCTTCGGCGAAAAACTGATCGCGCGATTGCCAGGCAGTGTCCACGGTGTCGTGGTCCAGATCGCAACTGACGCATTTCCAACAAGGTCGAAGGCCACCGCGACGTCGCTTTTGTTGTCGCCTTCCAGCGAGACATCCGCGACGGGAAACTTCACCCAAACCTGATCGCTGGTGTAGTCCTCATACTCGACCTCAGCTTCGGCGAGCGCGGTCTTCTCGACCACGCTCCACATCACCGGTTTCGAACCGCGGTATAGCGTGCCGTTGGCGGCAAACTTCATCAGCTCGCGTGCGATCTGCGCCTCGGCAAAAAAATCCATCGTCGTATAAGGATGCGCCCAGTCACCCTCGACGCCGAGCCGCTTGAATTCCTCGCGTTGTACGTTGAGCCAGTGTTCGGCGTAGGCCCGGCATTCCTGCCGAAAGGCAACCATCGCCGCCGGATCGGAAAGATTCGGCTTTGTCTTGTTCTTCGATCGGTAGTTCTCTTCTTCGATTTTCCATTCGATCGGGAGGCCGTGGCAGTCCCACCCCGGGACATAGTTCGAATCGTAGCCGAGCATCTGCTGGCTGCGCGTGACGACATCCTTCAGGATTTTATTGAGGGCGTGCCCGATATGGATATTGCCATTGGCGTACGGCGGGCCGTCATGCAGGATGAATTTGTCGCGGCCTTTCGCGGCCGTGCGCAACTGCCCGTACAGGTCGCCCTTCTCCCAGCGCGCCAGGATTTCCGGCTCGCGCTGCGGCAGGCCCGCACGCATGGGAAATTCGGTCTGCGGCAGAAACAGCGTTTCGGAATAGTCGCGCTCGGGCTTCGGCATGGCGGGCTATGTAGCAGGGCGGCTGGCTAAATGTCACCCAGCAGCGGGAACGCATTACCGGCACGCTGGAGCGCATCACGCGCCCGGGCCGCGTCGCTGGTCATATGGTGCTTGAGAGCTTCGATCGAGTTCGAACTTCTGCTCGTGGCGGATCCACCCGATGAAGGCGACATCGACCGTCTGACCGTAAAGGTCGCCGTCAAAGTCGAATAGAAAGACCTCGAGTAAGGGTGCTCCGTCGTCGAACATCGGGCGGCGGCCGAAGCTCGCCACCCCGTCATGGCGTTTTCCCGCGACGTCAACGCGCACCGCGTAGATGCCGTGCTTGAGACCGCATGAAGGGCTCAGCTTCAGATTGGCCGTCGGAAATCCCAGCTCGCGACCGCGCTTGTCGCCATGGATGACCTCGCCGGACACGAACCAGGGCGCACCCAGCAGTTCGGTCGCCTCGACGACCCTGCCCGCCGCAAGCGCCGCACGCACCGAACCGGATGATACCGGCCGGCCTTCGTCTTCCAGGGGTGGTACGACATCGACAGCAAACCCCAACCGCGCGCCCTGCTCTGCCAGAAAGCTCGGCGATCCCGTGCGGTTCTTGCCGAAATGAAAATCGAAGCCGATCGCCGCACCGCCGATGCCGAGCGCACCCGCGAGAATTTTGACGACGAAATCCTCGGCAGAGGTGGCAGCCAGCGCTGCGTCGAAACGCATGATGACAGCGCCATCGAGCCCGGTCGCCTTCAGAAGGCGCAATTTGTTGCGTTCGTCGCTGAGCTCGAAAAGCGTGTCCTGGGGCCGCAGGAAAAGTCTCGGATGCGGCGTAAAGGTCAGCCCTGCCGCCTTCCGGCCAAGAGCGCGTGCACGCGCCAGGGCCGCGCCTATGACGGCGCGGTGACCCCGATGAACGCCGTCGAAATTGCCGATCGCTACCACCGCGCCGGCCAGCGGGCCGCCGTCAACGCCGAGCGCACCGCCACGCGCTACGTGGAACTGCTTTGTGGGTATGGGCCCGCTCATCGTTCGTCCGAGTGACTGTCGGAAATCGTGATCAGAAATGTGTCGATGCCTTCATTGGGCGGAGTTCAAAGCGCCACTACGGTTAGCGCGCCGTTAACAAATCTTCAAATTAACCCCTTATTCAAGGCCCATTGCTATCAATCGCTACCTTTACGGGGAGAGCCCGGTCGGGCGGATGCGCGATGGCTGTCGATCTGACCAAGCCAGTTCTCGTTGTAGACGACTACAACACAATGATTCGCATCATGCACAACCTGCTCAAGCAGCTCGGCTTCGAACAGGTCGACGATGCCAGCGATGGATCGGCCGCGCTCTCCAAACTGCGCAAGCGCGACTACGGCCTGGTCATTTCCGACTGGAACATGGAGCCGATGACGGGCTTCGCGCTGCTGCAGGAAATGCGCTCCGATCCTTCGCTCGCTGAAATTCCCTTTATCATGGTCACGGCGGAATTGAAAACCGAGAACGTGATCGCAGCGAAGCGCGCCGGCGTGTCGAATTACATCGTCAAGCCATTCAACGCGCAGACCCTGAAAAACAAGATCGACGCGGTGTTCGGCGAAGAACAGATTCCCGCTCCGGCGGCCTGAGCACTACCACGTCAATTCCCGGATAACGGCCTTCGGCATGCCGCCGGCGGCGTTGAACGTCGCCGTCAGTGCGGCGTGGTCCGGCTCTTCGCGGCTGCCGAGTTCCTCGGCATGAATTCCTGACGTCACGAACAGGAAGTCGAGACCCATCGCATGCGCACCTTTGAGGTCCGTGCGCACGGAGTTGCCGACGGCGAGCACACGGCTGGGCGCAATCCTTTGACCCTCGGCGCTCTCGGCCTTTGCCAGCGCCATCTCATATATCGGTGGATAGGGTTTTCCCGCGTACAGCACCTCTCCGCCCATACTCGCGTAGATATCCGCTATCGCGCCGGCGCAATAAACAAGGGTTGAACCGCGCTCGACAACGACATCCGGATTGCCGCAAACCATGAACAGTTTGCGGGCAAGCAAGGCCTCGAGCAGCGGACGGTAATCCTCAGGTGTTTCGCTTTCATCGTCTTTCAGACCCGAACAGACCACGTAGTCGGCGGTTTCCGGCGGAGCGAAATGCACATCAAGCCCGGTGAATATCGAGCGGTCGCGTTCGGGGCCGAGATGATAAAGCGACTGACCGTGTCGTTTTTTGATCACGCTGCGGGTGACGTCACCTGATGAAACGATGGCATCGTAAGTCTCGCGCGAGACGTCCAAGCGATCGAGCTGTCGCGCCACGCTTTCGCTCGGTCGCGGTGCATTGGTGATCAGGACGACGACACCGCCGCCCGCGCGGAAACGCGTCAGCGCATCGCAGGCATGCGGATAAGATGTGATGCCGTTGTGTATCACGCCCCACACGTCCGACAGAACGACGTCATAGTCGGACGCGATCGTTGAAAATCCGGCGATCAAGGGGGGCAAAGAACTCATAACTCATCAACAAACGAAAACGCTAGCTCGCCGCCAGCAGGGCGCCCGGACTTTCGCTCGTGCCCGGTTTCAGGGCGTCGCCGTTACCCTGAAGCGCTTCAGCACGGACCGGCCGCGGCGGTGAGAACAGGAATCCTTGTCCAAAACGGACATCGTAGTCGAGCAAATCGACAACTGTCGTCTCTGTTTCTACCCGCTCGGCGATCAGGTCGATACCTGAGCGCGCGAGCAGATCGGAGAGGTCCTCGGGATCGATATCGCTTTGATTGGAGGTAGTCTTGTTGAGCAGCAGCCTGGCTGGCACTTTCAGGAAACGGAACGCGCGGTTGGCGAGTTCATTGGGCTCCATATGCAGATCGGTGACATGATCCATGGAAAAGCGGAAGCCGCGCTCGGCGAGCGCCGCCAGACTCTCGTGCTCGATGGGGCCGAAGTTGCGATAGGCCTCCTGCGTGAATTCGAACATCAGTGAAGATGCAAGCGCGCGATTTGCGTCCATGAAATCGAGGAACTGGCGGAACATCAATGCGTCGGTAAGTGATGCGGCACTGATGTTGCAGAAAAGGCCGACATCACGGCTCTTGAGAAGCAACCGGCGAGTGACCTGCACGCAACGAAAAATCGCCAGATTGTCGATCTTCGGCATCAGGCCGACGCTCTCGGCGATGTCGATAAAATCGCCGGCGGGAATGATATCGCCGTCTTCGGTACGCAGCCGCGACACCGCCTCGTAATAACGGACCTTGCGCTGTGGCAGGGTGACGATCGGTTGCAGATAAAGGTCGATGCGGTTTGCATCGGCGGCTTTCGAAATCACATCTGCGATGCTGTCGCGCGACAGGCCGCGAAAGTGCTCAGCGCCGGGAATGGCGTCGTTCTCGCGGACGGAGAGCACGCCTTCGGCGGGACGCGCAGGCTCGGACTTCGCAGCGCTCACTATTGGCCGGATCGAAAGGGCTCCCTGCTTCTGCAGAGTCGCCGCATGCGAGGCAACGGTCTGGGCAATCTGCTTTACCAGTGCGCCGAGTTCGCCGATTTCTGTGGCCAGCGGATCGTTCGCAGCGCGCGCCCGATGGGTCGGCGATGCGATCTTGGCTTCCGCCACATTGAGACGACGGGAGATTTCCGCGACCTGACGGGCCAGATCGGCCGTACCGCGCGACAGGTCGGCGATCTGGTCGCCAAGATCGGTACGGTCACGCAAACGATTGCTGACAGAATTGAAGAGCGCCATTCCGGTTAGCGCGGCCAGCGCCACAATGGCGGACGCGCGGGCATCAACGCCGAAGCCGAGATAAAGCACCGCCCCCGCTGAGGCAGCGATAAGCACCACACAGGCGGCGATGAAGATAGCGCTGATGCGTCGCATGCGGGTTTATCCTGGGCCGACTGCCGGGGCCAATGCAATGCCACCAAGGGCGACTGATTCGCTTAGCCGGATACCAATGTTCACGAGGGCGCGGCTTCGTGCAACTCGAAGTCTGTTATGGTAGCGCGAAACCGCCGTCTTATTCGCAGGAAGTTGAAGCCATTGAGGACCGCTAAGCTGACGCCGGCGTCCCGTCGTCAATCATTGCTGACCCGGATTGTCGAGGCCCCGGAGCGGGCATTGGCCTCTATTCTGTGCCTTCACGCCGTGGTGTGGACGGCCCTCCCGACCCTGCTTTATGCGAACTTGCCTCTCGATCTCATCGAGGCACTGACCTACGGGCGGGAATGGCAGCTCGGGTACGACAAACTCCCGCCGTTGCCCTGGTGGCTGGTGGAAATCGTTCACCGCCTGGTCGGTCACGAATTTGCTTATTACCTGCTGGCGCAAGTAGCGATCGTAGCCGCGCTCTGGCTGATCTGGGTGACGGCGCGACCGCTGGTCGGGCCGGTCGGCGCGCTGGTGGCGGTACTGATCGTCGATGGTCTTCACTATCTCAACTACACATCGGCCAAGTTCAACCACGACGTCGTTCAATTGCCGTTTTGGGCGCTGGCCGGATTTGCCTTTCATCGCGCCTTGCGCGGCGGCTGGATTGGGCACTGGCTGCTGCTTGGCCTCGCAATCGGAATGTCGCTCTGGTCGAAATACTTCGTGGTGGTGCTCGCTGCGCCCCTCGCACTATTCATCCTCTACGACCGTCAGGCACGCAAAGTCCTGGCGACACCCGGCCCCTACATCGCAGTTGCAATAGCCCTCGTGGCGATGGCGCCGCATATAGTCTGGCTGGTGCAGAATAATTTTCTGCCGTTCACCTACGCCGAACACCGCGCGCTCCCCTCGCGCGGGCTCATCGACCACATCTGGCACCCGCTGCAATTCGGAATTGGTCAGGCGTTCTTTCTAATTCCGTGTCTGCTGATTTCTCTTCCGCTGTTCTTCCCGCGCCGACGGCCCAATGAGATCGCGCTTGGTGCCGACACTTTCGACCGTCGCATTGTCGACTGGCTTGCATTCGGGCCATTCGCAACGGTCGTGGCCCTGTCAGCGATCAGCGGCCGCGGCACGGTTGCAATGTGGGGCTATCCGCTCTGGCTTTTCCTTGGACTATGGATCGTGATGTTCGCGCGACGCATGCTTGACGAGTCCCGCCTTGCGCGCGTGCTTGTGATCTGGGCTCTCGTGTTCGGGGGGCTGGCGCTTGCATTTATCCTCAACTACGGCGTCTTGCCGAACTACGACCACCGCTACCGGGCGGTGTTTTTCCCCGGCAACGAACTGGGGCGGGAACTGTCGCAACGCTACCGGGCGGCGACCGGACGGCCGATCAGCTACGTAATCGGCAGCATGTGGGATGGCGGCAACGTCGCTCACTACGCGCCTGAGCAACCGAGGGTGCTGATCGACGGCAAGCCAGACCGCGCACCGTGGATCGACCTTGCCGATCTCAGGAGCAAAGGAGCGGTTGTGGTGTGGACGGCGGGCGACCTGAACGCAGTGCCACCGGGCCTGCGGTCAATCGCGGCGGATGCCGCGGTGCAGCCGCCATTCTTGCTGCGCTACCTGCGCGGAGATTCGAACCTCAATGTAGGCTGGGCGATCCTCTACCCAAGGCCGTCATATGCTCTCGGCGCGTCTAGGCCACCGCCTTGATGATGCGAGCAAGCTTGTCGAAGATTTCGTCAATCTGACTTTCGCTCACAATCAGCGGCGGACTGAGTGCCAGTGTGTCGCCGACGGCCCGGAACATGAAATCATGTTCAAAGAAGCCTGCTTCAAGCGCCTCCATGCCGCGCCCGCCGACTGCATCGGGCCTGCTGGCGAGATCAATGCCGACGGTCAGACCCACCGTCCGGATATCAAGGACGTTCGGCAACCCTTTGAGGCGCATGGCCGCCTCCGCCCACGCGCCTTCGAGTTTGCGCGAGCGCTCGAACAGGCGCTCTTCCCGGTAAAGGTCGAGCGTCGCAAGGCCGGCGGCGCAAGCCAACGGATGCGCCGAATAAGTGTAACCGTGGAACAGCTCGATGACGTGTTCGGGCCCTTTCATGAAGGCATCGTAGATGCCCTTGCGCACGATCACGCCGCCCATCGGCACCGCGCCCGAAGTCACACCCTTGGCGAAAGTGATCATGTCAGGAACTACGCCGTAGCGTTCGGCTGCGAATGCGTATCCAAGCCTGCCATAACCGGTGATGACTTCGTCGAAGATCAGCAGAATTCCGTGCTTGTCGCAGATCGCGCGCAGTCGTTCGAGATATCCCTTCGGCGGCGGCAATACGCCCGTGGATGCGGCAACCGGTTCGACAATCACAGCGGCAATCGTTGATGCGTCATGCAATCCGACAAGACGATCAAGATCGTCGGCAAGATGCGCGCCCCATTCCGGCTCGCCGATGCTGAAGGCCTGCTTCTCACGATTGTAAGTCGTTATCAGATGGTCGACGCCGGCGAACAACGCGCCGAATTGTTTGCGATTATTGACGATGCCGCCAACGGCGATGCCACCGAAGCCGACGCCGTGATACCCGCGTTCACGACCGATCAGACGCACACGCGAAGCGTTACCGCGTACGTTGTGATAGGCGAGCGCAATCTTGAGCGCAGTGTCGACTGCCTCAGAACCCGAGTTACAGAAAAATACGTGATCGAGGTCTGCCGGGGCGAGCGCGGCAACCCGGCTCGCGAGCTCGAACGCCTTGGGATGGCTGAACTGGAAAGCCGGCGCGTAGTCCAGCGTAGCCGCCTCACGCTGGATGGCTTCGACGATGGGCGCGCGATTGTGGCCGGCATTCGTGCACCATAGGCCAGCCGCCCCATCAAGCAGCCTGCGCCCATCGCTTGCGATGTAATGCATGTCCTTGGCGCCTACGATCATCCGCGGCCGCTTCTTGAAGGCGCGGTTGGCGGTGAACGGCATCCAATAGGGTTCGAGGTCGTTGGGAATGGCGATTTTTGCTTGTGCCTGGGCTGTTGCCATGACTGCTCCCCTTTGGGCTGTCGCGCCGGGGTCTTATGCCGTGCCTTCGCAACATAAAGACGTGGATGGCAGGGACAAGCCCGCTGCCGACTGTTTCCAACGTTGCCGTAATACCGCCGTCTGATATGTAGACCGCAATGGCCGATAAGCCCGGTAAGCCCCAAAAGCTCAAAGCGCGCCTCCCACGCGGCCTAGCCGATCGTGGGCCTGCGGAAATCGCCGCTACCCGTCACATGGTGGAGGCAATCCGTGTGGTGTTCGAACGCTATGGCTTCGACCCGGTGGAGACGCCGGCGATCGAATATACCGATGCCCTCGGAAAGTTCCTGCCCGATCAGGACCGTCCGAACGAAGGCGTGTTCTCGTTCCAGGACGACGACGAACAGTGGCTTTCGTTGCGCTATGATCTCACGGCCCCGCTTGCGCGCTACGTGGCCGAGAATTTCCAGAATCTGGCGTTGCCATATCGCTCGTACCGTTTCGGCTGGGTGTTCCGGAACGAAAAGCCGGGTCCGGGACGCTTCCGACAGTTCATGCAGTTCGATGCGGATACCGTCGGCGCCGCTTCCATGGCGGCCGATGCCGAGATGTGCATGCTCGCCGCGGACACGATGGAAGCGCTTGGTATCCCGCGCGGCAGCTACGTCGTGAAGGTGAACAACCGCAAGGTTCTCGATGGCGCGATGGATCGCGTTCACATCCCGACGGAAAAACGGCTCACAACGATGCGCGCCATCGACAAGCTCGATCGCCTTGGGATCGAAGGCGTCAAAATGCTGCTTGGCAAGGGACGCAAGGATGAAAGCGGCGACTTTACAAAAGGCGCGGAGCTCTCGGATTCGCAAATCGCAGGCATCGTCGCCGGCAATTACCGGAACTACCAGGCTCAGGCCGGCGATCGCAGGAACTCAAGGCGAAGAAGAGCTTTCGGAAATTGCCCGGTTGGTGCGAGCGGCCGGTTATGAGGACCGAGTTCGATATCGACAAAACTGTCGTCCGTGGCCTCGAGTACTACACCGGTCCCGTCTATGAAGTTGAACTGACCTTCGAGATCAAGGACGAGAAAGGCCGCCCGGTGCGCTTCGGTTCCGTGGGTGGAGGCGGGCGTTACGACGGGCTTGTGTCGCGCTTCCGGGGAGAGCCGGTGCCCGCGACTGGATTTTCCATCGGCGTTTCGCGCCTCCAGGCCGCACTCACCCATCTCGGCAAGACCAGCGAAAAGCCGGCGCCTGGCCCGGTGGTCGTCACCATCTTCGACAGGGATCGCGTTGCCGACTATCAGCGCATGGTGTCGGCGCTGCGCGCCGCGAACATTCGCGCCGAGCTTTATCTCGGCAACCCGAAAAACAATCTCGGCACACAACTTAAGTATGCCGACAAGCGTGGTGCGCCTTGCGCCATCATCCAGGGCGGCGACGAGAAGGCGCGCGGCGAAATCCAGATCAAGGATCTCATTCTGGGCGCGACCTTGACCGATACCAAGGATCGCGAGGATTATTTGAAGAAGCAGGCCGAGGCGCAATTCGCGGTCAAGGAAGCCGCGTTGGTGGAGGCCGTACGCACGCTGCTGGCGCGGCATAAATTGATTTAAGGCGCATTATATTGGCGCGTCCCTTGCATCCAGGTGGATGGCTTTGAGGACGGTGAAACAATGCGAATTCTGACCGTACGCCATGCGACGACCTACCGTTACGCGCGGCCTGTGACCTTCGGGCAACATCGCCTGATGCTGCGCCCACGCGACTCCCATGACCTGCGGCTGGTGGGTGCGGAACTCACGCTGTCGCCGCCCGGTAATCTACGCTGGATGCACGACGTATTCGGCAATTCCGTCGCGCTCGTTGATTTCAACGCCAGCGCCGCCATGCTCAGCATCACGAGCACGCTCAGAATTGAACGATACGGACTCGAGGGCTTGCAATTCCCCATCGCGCCCGAGGCCGAATTCTATCCCTTCATCTATTCGAGCAGCGATCGCGTCGATTTGGGTCGATTGTTGGAGCAGCACTATCCTGATCCGAACGGCGTTCTCGCACGCTGGGCCGATAGTTTCGTGACGTCCCGAACGATGCGAACCCTTGACCTCCTCACCAACATGAATGCGGCCCTGAAGCCGGACATCATTTACGCTGAACGCCACGAAGCAGGAACGCAATCGCCCGCACAAACCTTGGAGACGAAGACGGGTGCCTGCCGCGATTTCGCGATGGTGTTCATCGAGGCCGCGCGCTATCTCGGAATCGGCGCACGCTTCGTCAGTGGCTATCTCTACGATCCTGCACTCGATCGCGGTGATGCCACGCAAGCCGTTGCGGCCACCCACGCATGGGCCGAAGTCTATCTGCCGGGCGCTGGCTGGATCGAGTACGATCCGACCGACGTGCTCATCGCTGGAGAGAATCTGATCCGCGTCGCGGTAACGCGCGACCCATCTCAGGCAATTCCGATATCGGGAAGCTATATCGGCAGCACCGCGGATTTTCTGGGCATGACGGTCGAAGTCGCGGTGACCGCACAGAATTAGTCGGCGACTACACCGTAACTACGTCGCCTTCGACCCGATAGCCGTCATAAGCATCGAGATTGTAGCCCAACAATTGTTCGACGGCGTCGAAGCTATCGATGATCGACACGTAATCGATGACTTTTTCGTCGCGGAACTGGATGAAGTGAGCAATGCGATAACTGATCGCCTGACCGCTTGCGCGCTTTGTTCCTGTGAGCCTGCCGAGCACTGCGGCGCGATCGCCATCCACCAGCATGGTCGTTGCGACGAAGCGGCGGCGGGACCACAAGGTCGGGCTGTCGCGTCCCAACAACTTCATGACCAGACCCTTGCCGACACGCCGGCCGCAGAACGGCAAGATGTCGACAGGTCCACTGATGGTCCACACGACATCGTCGTCGAGAAAATTGGCAAGGGCCGCCATGTCGCGGACCGACAACGCATGGTAAAATGCCTCGACAACCGCGCGCGGAACTCGGCTCATTTGACCCCCATCCCGACCAGTGAATCCCGGTTGTATTGAAATTCCCTTACCCGCTTACGGTGAGCGCGCGACGGGATCGCCCGAATAGCGGGTTCCGCGGGCCCCGGGAAATTTGTTAACGACGACAACTATTTGACGGCTGCGCCCGTTAAGGCCTGCGGACAATCGTCGTCGAATCCTTAAGGCCAGCATGCTAAATGCCGGCCCGCGAATGCCGGATGCAAAGCTCTACCGGGGCACCATGGACGCGAGCGTGACGACATTGAAGCAAGGACCCGACGCGCGGGCGGAGACGCTGGTCTCCTCCTACGAGCGCGCCGGCTATGTCCGCGTTGCGCCCGCAATGCTGCAACCGGCAGAACCGTTCCTCGACTTGTCCGGCGAGGATATTCGCCGGCGCATGTATTTGACGACGGCACCGGACGGCGACGAATTCTGTCTGCGTCCTGACCTGACGATCCCCGTATCACGGGACTATCTTGCCTCAAGCGCTGCGGGAAAACCGGTCGGCTTTTGCTATCTCGGTCCTGTCTTTCGTCATCGCACCGACGGGCCCGCGGAATTCCTGCAGGCCGGCATCGAGTCATTCGGACGCTCCGACAGGGCGGCCGCCGACGCCGAGATGCTTTCGCTCGGCCTCGAGGCAACAGCGCACTATGGCGTCCCCTCGCCCGACATCCAGATTGGCGACGTTGCATTGTTCGCGGGTCTCGTTGCCGGACTCGATCTTCCGCCCGCGTGGAAGCGGCGGCTCATCAAGGATTTCAACCGCAAGTCCAACCTGGCGCAGGACCTCGACCGCCTTGTGCTGGGCGGAAACAACGCGCGCCCCGAGTATCAGGGCGTGCTGGCCGCACTCGCCGGCTCCGATCCGAAAGGCGCCCACGCGCTGATAACCGACCTGTTGTCGATCGCCGGCATCAATGCCGTTGGCGGCCGCTCGGTCGGAGAAATTGCGGGCCGCTTTCTCGAACAATCCGCGCTCGGCGCGAGCGCCAGGCTGCCGCGGGATGTGCGAGACCTCATCGAGCGTTTCCTCGCGATCCAGGACAATCCCGATGGGGCTGCCGCCACGCTGCGCGCGTTGGCTAACGATGCCAATATGATGTCGGTGCTTGCGCCTGCGCTCGACCAGTTCGAAAGCCGGACCGGATTTCTGGAAGCGCGCGGCATCGACGTCAAACGCGTGCGCTTCTCGACAGCGTTCGGACGCGGATTCGACTACTACACCGGTCTTGTCTTTGAACTCACCGATCCCAAGCGCACCGGCGATCCTCTTGTTGCGGGTGGCCGCTATGACGATCTGCTCACACGGCTTGGTGCTTCCGATCCCATTCCCGCCGTCGGCTTCGCGGTCTGGATCGAAAGACTGGCGATTTACGGGGGCGCGTCGTGAGTGGACCCTTGATCGTCGCCGTTCCGGCCAAGGGCCGCCTGCAGGAGAATACAGAGGCTTTCTTCATGCGGGCAGGACTGCCTCTCATCAAGCCGCGTGGCGCGCGCGATTATCGCGGCGCCGTCACCGGGCTCGACGACGTCGAGGTCGCATACCTGTCGGCATCTGAGATCACGACTCAACTCGCGGCCGGGGCTGTCCATCTCGGGGTCACCGGCGAAGATCTCGTCCGCGAGATGATCCCCGACGCCGATAAACGCGTCGTGCTCATCGAAGGACTCGGCTTCGGCTTTGCCAACGTCGTTGTCGCCGTGCCGCAGGCCTGGATCGATGTGCGCACGATGGCGGATGTGGACGACGTAGCCACCGCCTTCCGTCACCACCATGACCGCAAGATGCGGGTCGCGACCAAGTACATCAATCTCACGCGCGACTTCTTCTCCGCGCACGGTGTCATCGACTATCGCATCGTGGAAAGCTCGGGTGCGACGGAAGGGGCGCCCGCGGCCGGCACCGCTGAGATGATCGTCGACATTACGACAAGCGGCGCAACGCTCGCCGCGAACGGCCTGAAAGTCGTGGAAGACGGCACCATCTTGCGTTCGCAAGCCAATCTGGTGGCAGCGCGAAACGCTGCATGGGGCAAGAACGAACGTGATCTTGCGCGCGTGATCCTTGATCGGGTCGCGGCGCAGGCGCGCGCGCGATCCTTCCGGGAGGTACGCGCACGATTCGCGGCCGGTACCGACATGCTGGTCGAAAACGCCAGGCAGAAATTTGCGATCGAAGCACCATTCGGCGGGCCGTCTTCGTCGGGCATGTTGATCCTGCATTGCCCGCCGGATCAGGTCTACGCGCTGACAAGTTATTTGCGCGAAAACGGCGCAGAAGCGGTGGCCGTGGCCGATCTCGACTACGTATTTTCGCGCGACAATCCGCTTTACGCGAAACTCGAAGCCGGGCTTTAGAGCGACGCGAAATCGATTGGCTTATGCCTGTCGAGAGTGCGCCGCGCGGGCGGCAACGGGTATTTCAGGCCACTGGCGCAGTTGAAGAGCATCACCTGATCCGTGCGTTTCACGCGCCCGTCAGCAAGGCTCTGCTTGTAGGCAGCATAAGTGGCCGCCCCTTCCGGGCAGAGAAGAAAACCTTCTTCGCGCGCCATCTCGTCGAGCGCAGCGCTGATCGCCGCGTCTGGCACCGCGATAGCGAAACCTCCGCTTTCCCTGACGGCGCGCAATATCAGAAAGTCGCCGATGGCCTGCGGAACGCGAATGCCTGAAGCAATCGTGTGTGCGTTCTCCCAGCGCGGCGCGTGCTCCTCGCCAGCTTCGAATGCTTTCACCATTGGCGCGCAGCCGGCCGCCTGGACAGCAATCATGCGCGGGCGCTTTTTTCCGATAAGGCCGATCGCCTCCAGTTCGGCGAACGCCTTCCACATGCCGATCAATCCGGTGCCGCCGCCGGTCGGATAGAAAATCGCATCCGGCACCTGCCAGCCGAGTTGTTCGGCAAGTTCGAGACCCATGGTCTTCTTGCCTTCGATCCGGTACGGCTCCTTGAGAGTCGATGTGTCGAACCAGCCGACTTTTGCCTTTCCTTCGCCGACGATCTTGCCGCAGTCGTCGATCAGACCATTGACGCGATACACGGCGGCTCCCTGCAGCGCGATCTCGCTCACGTTCACTTCCGGCGTATCCTCCGGGCAGAAGATCGTCGTCTTGATGCCCGCGCGCGAGGCGTAGGCGGCAAGTGCCGCGCCCGCATTGCCGTTTGTCGGCATGGCCATATGCTTTATGCCGAGCGCCTTGGCCATCGAAACGGCCATGACCAGACCGCGCGCCTTGAACGAGCCGGTTGGCAGTCGGCCTTCGTCCTTGACCAGGATTTCACCGCCGCCGAGTTTTTTCGAAAGGCGCGGCATCGCCACAATCGGAGTCATCGTTTCGCCTAGGCTGACGATGTTTTCGGTTTTCCGTACGGGCAGCAATTCGCGATAGCGCCAAAGGTCGGGCGCTCGCTTTGCCAGAGTCTCCTTGGTCAGAGCCTTGCGAACGCCTTCGAGATCGTAACGCACGAGCAACGGCTTGCCCGCGCGCGACAGGTTGTGCACCTGGTCGGCCTCGTGGCGTTCACCGGTCATCGCGCACTCGAGATGAGTGACGAAACTGGGAAGATCGGCTGTCAGATTGTCATCGTGCTGCATGCAGGGACTCGTCTGTGTCGTGCATTATCGCCCGGCGTTTTGGCGCGGCGGACGTTCGCGGAACACGACAAAATGCGAAAGTGAGAAATTCACCACGAAGCTGACCAGGATCGATGCAAGCTTCGCTAGCAGGACCGGAATGAAATAGGACAACGCCAGCAATGTTGCCGTGCTCGCGACCATCCCCGCAACCCCCGAAGCGCCGAAGCTCGCATAATCACGCCACCGCAGGACGCGGCCAGATTCAGGACCGAATGTGGTGACTGAATTCATCGCGTAAGAGAAAGTCACGGCGACGAGCCACGCCACCACATTGGCAAGGACCAGAGGCCAGCCCAGAAAATTGGCGGTCGTCCAGAAAACGCTGAAATCGACAGCAGTATTGACAACGCCGACAAGCGCGAAACTGGCCGCCTTGAGCGCAATGGCGCGCTCATGCCAGGCCACCGCGAGACGGTCGAGGATGTTTTGAACCGGCGCCGGGATCATCGTCCGCTTTCGATTAGCACGGCAAATCGTGTCTCGGTAGGCCGGGACGCGACAGCGGCATTCCGGTGCGGTATAGATCGCCGAGAACTGGGCGACAGGTTCACCAAGGATGGCCGTTAAACCGACCAAATCGGGCTCGCGCGCGCGAGCATCTTCGTCGACACCGACGTTGGCGATCGTCGTGCCTTTATTCAACGAGGCCAAAGGGCTACCTGCGTTGCATGAACGCATCGCCGAGGTCGCGCGCTATCAACAGACCAGACGTGGGCTCAATGTCGAAGTCGTGTATGTCGACGACGGGAGCAGCGATGACACCGGTGACGTCGCCAGATCCCTTCCCGCGATCCCGATCGACATCCAGGTTGTCACGCTGTCGCGAAATTTCGGCAAGGAAGCTGCACTCCTTGCAGGTCTCGATCACGCTCCGGCCGGGGCCGTGTTGTTCATGGACGGCGACGGACAACATCCACCCGATCTGATCGATACCTTGGTCACGCGCTGGCTCGATGATGGTTACGACGTTGTCTATACCGCAAAGGCTCATCGCGAGAATGAATCGTGGCTGCGACGGGCCGGTGTTCGCTCGTTCTATGCCCTGCTGAACTGGGGAGCACGCCACAAAATTCCGGAAGACGCCGGCGATTTCCGCCTGTTATCGCCGCGCGCCGCGGACGCGCTTCGGCAGATGCCGGAACGCAATCGGTTCTTCAAGGGGCTTTCAAGCTGGATCGGATTTCGTCAGACGCGAGTCGATTATCGGCCCGCGGTGCGCGCGCATGGCAACACCACATGGAATATGTGGACGCTGATCGGTTTGTCGATCGAAGGGCTCACTTCGTTCTCAGTGGCTCCGTTGCGCTTCGCCAGCTTGCTCGGCCTGGCGCTCGCGGCGACCGCGCTCTTCTTCGGCAGCTGGATCGTGTTGGAAACGTTGCTCTACGGCAAAGACGCACCCGGTTACCCATCCCTGGTGGTCAGCATCATGGTCATCGGCGGCGTGCAGCTCGTCCTCATCGGCGTGCTCGGCGAGTACATCGGCAAGCTGCTGTCCGAGATCAAAGGTCGACCGGTCTATTTCGTTGCCGACCATACCGTGAAGCGCGCGAGTGAATCGGCCAAGGCTCGCCCGATGGCCTCCCGCGCAGCCGAGTAAGATGGAACGTCATGCGCTCGGGCCCCCGCCACATCTGGTTGTGCGCAGATGACTATGGAATTTCGCCGGGCGTAAACGCGGGCATCCGCGAACTGATCGTGCGTGGGCGGATCAATGCCACCTCGATCATGGTCGCGTCGCCGTACTTCAACAACGATGAAGCAGCCGCGCTTGATACGCTCAACTCAGGCGAAAAGCGCGCGGACCTCGGCTTGCACGTCACTCTGACAGCACCGTTCAGTCCGATGAGCGCGGATTTTTCACCTTTGCGCAAAGGCCACTTCCTGTCACTCAACGACGTCCTGCGCGGCGCTGTTGCGCGTCGCCTTCAGTCTGAACTGCTGATCACTGAAATCGCGACGCAGCTCCGCGCTTTTATCGAAGTGTTCGGGCGACCGCCAGATTTCGTCGACGGTCACCAGCATGTCCACCTGTTTCCCCAGATACGCGATGCTCTCCTCAGAGTTGTCGCGCAGGGCGCTCCCGAAGCTTGGGTGCGACAGTGCGCCCGCGCAAAGTCGGGCCGGCGCCTGCAGGACCGGAAGGCGCTGACCCTGGACATCCTGAGTTTCGGGTTCCGCCGGAAAGCCAAACGACTTGGCATTAGATTCAACCCGGGCTTTGCCGGAACCTACAGCTTCAATTCCCGAGCGAACTACGCAAAGATTTTCCCGCGGTTCCTGACAGGCTTACCGGACGGTGGTCTCGTCATGTGTCATCCGGGTTTCGTCGACGATGCGCTAAAAAGCCTCGATTCGCTGACGACTCTCCGCCAGGACGAATTTTCTTTCTTCAGTTCCGACGCTTTTCCAAAGCTTTTGGCCGAGCACGGTGTCGTCCTTGGCCGCCCTACTGGCGAAAGCCACGGCACTGCCTAGATAACACCGCCAATGGTTACGGGAGGATGCCATGACACCACAGGAACGCCAGCTGGTTGACGAGTTGTTCGATCGGCTCGTCCGGCTTGAGAACGCGCCGCGCGATGCGGAAGCCCAGCGTGCAATCTCCGAAGGACTGGCGCGAGCGCCGCACGCGATCTATCCGCTCGTGCAGACGGTGCTCGTCCAGGATGAGGCGCTCAAACGCGCGGATGCGCGCATCCGCGAACTCACAGGCGAAGATCCCGCCGCGACACCGCCCGGTGGTTTTCTGGACAGCATGCGTCAGGTCCTGACGGGCCACGCGGGCGGGACATCAGTCCCGAGCGTTCGCCCCGGCACGTCGGCCGGCCCCGATCCGCGCTGGAACAATGCCAGCACTTTTGCCCAACCTGCGGCTGCCCAGCCTGCGCCATCATCCGGCGGCTCGTTCCTCGGCACCGCAGCGGCATCGGCCGCAGGCGTGATCGGCGGCGCGTTGCTTCTCAACTCCATCAGTTCGATGTTCGGAAACCACGGATCACGTGCATTCGCAGCTGACCCGTCGGCGTCAGGTTCACCCTGGGACAACAACAGCGCCGCCGGCAGCGATCTTGCACGCGATGCGGGTCTGAAGGACATCGGAGGCGACACGCGTGGCGATGCACGCGCTGCCTCGCTGTTCGATGACGATAGCTCTTCGGAATCGGTCGATCTCGACGACGACTTCGATTCAGGTGTCGACTCCGGCGGCGATTTCGGCGGCGACAGCGCCTGATCGGCTACATCACCACGACTTTGGTGCCGACCTTCACGCGCTCGTAGAGGTCGATGACGTCCGCATTGCGCATGCGGATGCATCCTGACGACACGTTCTTGCCGATTGTCCACGGCTCATTCGAACCGTGGATGCGATAGATGCTCGAGCCGAGATATAACGCGCGGGCCCCGAGCGGATTATGCGGACCACCGGCGACAAAGTGCGGGAGGTATGGCTGACGCTTGAGCATTTCCTCCGGTGGAATCCAGTCCGGCCATTCCTTTTTTGCCGAAACCATATGCCGTCCTGACCATCCAAATCCTGGTCTGGCGACCCCGATACCGTAACGAAGGGCCCTGCCCCCTGGCCCGACCAGATAAAGAAAATGGTTGGCCGTATCGATGACCACGGTCCCGGGCACTTCCGTTCCGTTGTAGGCAATCTCCTGACGCAGGAAGCGCGGGTCAATAGGCTCGTCCGAGCGTTGTGGTTCCAGCACCTGATCGTCTGAAGGTGCGTTGGCATAAGCCACTCGCCCATCTTGCTGATCGCCGGAGTAGTCCTGCTGTGGCGGGGCGCCGAACCATTGCCGCGACCCGCGTTGGGCCTGACGCGCTGGCTCGCCGAACAGGAATTCGATGAACCCCGTCACCGGATTGGGTGGCAGTTCCTGCTGCGCGGCGGCCAGGACGGTGGATCGTGTTTCCGGTGCGGGATCGGATGTCGCGAACAGCGACTGCGCCGATGCAGCGCCCGACAACGAAACCGTAACCACTCCGACAACAAGCGAACGCAACATGAATGCACCCTTGTGATTTAACTCGTGCTTGACAATAAAAAGCGCAAACGCACACCGATTGGTTAATTGCCGTAAACCACGATGCGGCATGGTGAACGGAGGGTTTACACGCGCTTGCAACGCCGCGTTAATGCCGCCTCCGGTAAAAGCTGCGCGTGCAGCGCAAAGTATTTCGCATCGAACAGATGGTTGGCGCCTCCACGGCCGCACCGGACGACTCCGCCCACCAGGCTGTCGCCGCAGAATTGCAACAACCTGCGGAACCTGGGCCAGAGTTGGCGCGCGAGCTCGCAGCCATCCAATCGGTCATTCTTCGCAACATGCGTGAGCTTTCTGCACTCACCCACGATGGCAATAACCGCCGGATGGCGCGCGCGGCCGGCGAACTCGGCGCCGCCGTCGAAAGCATGGAAACGGCAACCCAGAAAATTCTCGCGTCGGCGGAGGCCGTTGACGACTGCGCACGTGCCCTCGCCTCCGCGCTGAATGACGATTACCACCACGGCCTCGCGCAGGATGTGCAGGATCACGTCGTCCGCATTTATGAGGCGTGCAATTTCCAGGACCTCGCGGGCCAACGGATCGGCAAGGTGATCGCAATGCTGATGATGGTCGAAGAGCGACTCGTGGCCATGATCCAACGTCACAGTGGTGCCAACGTCGCCCAACCGGTTCAGGCATCGAAGCCGGCACCCGCGACGGAACTTATCAATGGTCCCCGGCTCGATGGAGCGTCAGGGCATGCGAGCCAGCTCGATATCGACGCGATGTTTGCCTAGCCCGAGCGACGGATCGCGATAAAACAGATCAGCGCGATCGACGCAAACCCAGCAGCGAGAGCGAGCGCCGCCGGATCAGAAGCGCGTTCGACCACAAATGCCATCACCAAAGGCGCGGCCGATTGCATCAGCAGGAAGGGCGCAGCAAGGCGGCCCATCAGTCGCCCATAACCGGACGCGCCGAATAGCGCCAACGGAACGGCGCCACGGGTAATCGTCACGAGGCCGTTGGCCCCGCCGAACAGGAGTGCGAAGGCCGCCGCCGTACCCGTTGAGACGCCCAAGAGTGCGAGCATGACGAAGGCACACAGCAGCGTGCTGAGCGCAAAGCGCACCACCCACAGCGGATGCAGATCGCGCCCGAAGGTGAATTCAATCAAACGTGCGCCAACTTGCGCAGGCCCAAACAAGGCACCAATCCAGACGACGGTCCCCGCATCAATGCCTGACCGGGCAAATATTGCGAGCAGGTGCGCCGAAAGCCCGGAAGGAACAAAAGCATATGATGCAAACGCCGCAGCGACCAATATGAATGGCAAACCGTGCGGCGGCAGTACCTTGGCCGGCTCGCCTCTGTCCTTTTGGGCCGGAGAATCTGTTTCGAAGCGACTGCGCGGCAGGCCGAAGGCATGAAGAGGTGCGGCGATGCAGGCCATGAGTGCCGCATAAACAAGATAAGTGCTGCTCCAGCCGACGCGCTCGATCAAAAGATGCGTCACCGGCCAGCTCACGGTTGACGCAAAACCGCCCGCGAGAGTCAGTGCCGTGATCGGCCGGCGAGCGCCGACGCCGAATATGCGGCCGAGTGTTGCAAAGGCGGAATCGTAGAGGTTTGCCGCCATGGCAACTCCGAGCACCATCCATACGGCGTAATAGGCAACCGGGTTGCTGGCGCGTGCAATCAGGAAGAGGCCAAGCGCTCCGACCAACGAGCCGATGGTCATGACAACATGGCCGCCGAAGCGATCGATCGAATGGCCGACGTAAGGGGCGACGAGCCCGGCGATTAGAAGCCCCACCGAAAATCCACCCATGGCGAACGAGATCGACCATCCGCGATCGGCGGCGATCAACGGAACGATCAACACCGGTGTGTAGAAGATCGTGCCCCAGGATAGAATCTGCGTGACGCCAAGCACTGGCACAGCGCGCCAAGGGCCGGAAATGAAATAGCGCGGGGAGATCATTCAAGCGGCCGTTGCGGACGTTTTGTTATACTCCCAACACAGCGCTTGCGGAACAATTGGGTTCGTTTTGCCAAAAAGCGATTGGGTTCGTTCTGCCAAAACAATGTATTGCTATATTACACCCAATTCAGCGACATCTAGTATCTAATGTTTACGTGAGAGTGTTCCCGCGCAAGGCGTCTAATTCGTGAATGGCGAACTTGCGGCGCGGCTGCTGGTGATTGCACTTGTCGCTCGGGTAAGCCCGTCGCTGTCGCCAATTTAAAAAACTGAAAAACAACCCCATACAAAGTATGGCGGCGGGAACTAGCCGCCACCGGGTTCAGGAGTTATTGCGGCATTCGCGCAAATTCCTTGCGGACCTAAGCTGACGCTCCCAAAACGACCGCTTGGCAAATTAGCCTCGTTTTATAGATCGCAGGTTCGTTTCTTGTCGTGCATTCTGCGATCATGCAGCGTCGAAAAGCGGACGGGTCGCCGCTCAATGGACGTTATTTTTCCGGCCGCTGGCGCTTTCGTAGTCGGACACCTGCCCCGCCGCCGTTTTTTGTCGATGAATTCGCGCCGGTCATCTCTAAAGCGCGCCCGAGCCGCAGCCCGCGAAATGGGTTCGTTCTGCCAAAATGGATTACTTCTTCGGCCGCCGGCGCTTGCGTAGTCGGACACCTGCCCCGCCGCCGTTTTCGTCGATGAACTCAACGCCGGCCCCTTCCAGGGCATCCCGAACTGCCATGTCGTTTGCTGTCGTCATTGACGTCTCATCTTCGGAGAGTTCAGCGCGCCGTATGGTGGCAACGCTCAGCGCCGTTTCTCGGGTGAGGTCTTCCGCGCTCCACCGAAGCAGAGCACGCGCCGCTCTGATCATCTATTGGGAGCCGAGAGATCCGCGCCTAAATCGCCTACTGGGTGCTGGTTAGACGCAAGATCGTCATGGGAACAGTGCCGCCAACCAGCGTCAGATTGGATTCGGCACTCGCTTCATCAAGAATTGGCAGCCCGCCACTCTAGCGAACAGCCCTCGTCATTGTCCTCGTGAGACACTCCATTGCGGACAAACGCGGGTGCGGTCGGAACGTCCGCTAAGCCCCAAAAGCGGTCATTCCTAGCTCGCAGGCAATGCGTTTTTTATACTGCCCTTTCGAGCAACACGCTATGACCAAGCAGCGTTTGAACATCGCAAACGCGATTGGCGCTGATAAAGATCGGCAGGAATAGCGGCACCGCGGTGTAAGAAATCTCAATCCACTCGATAAAAAACCCGACAGGAATATCAGCAGCATCAGAAACCAGATGCTGGCGTTGATGCCGCCGGGGATGAGGGTGAAAGCGTCTTGCACCAGCTTCTCGCCTTGTAGGCCACGGAAACCGAGCGAGAACACCTGAGCGCAGATCAGAATGAACAGCACCATGGCGGTGATGCGTGTCGTAGCCCGCACGGTTTTGCGCAGCACCTTTACCGACAGGCGCCGTCCCATAGCTGCTACGAGCATGGAGCCAAGCGCACCCATGGCCGCCGCTTCCGCTTCGGGTCATAAGCGGACATGTGCCGTGCACTAGCTCATGTCCGCTATGTGCCAATAGCAGACATAGCACCCTCTCACTCGATCACCTCGTCGGCGCGGACCAATATCGATGGCGGAATCGAAAGGCCAAGCGTCTTGGCGGTCTTCAGGTTGACCGCGAGATAGAAATTGACCGGCTGTTCGACCGGAAGAGACGGAGCCGGTGCGCCCTTTATGAGTTTGTCGACGTAAACTGCGGCGCGCCGATAGACGACGTCCAAGTTGGGCCCATACGCGATGAGTCCGCCAGATTTTGCAAAGTCTCGGTAGATCGACACCACCGGCAGCTGGTGCTTTGTCGCAAGCTCAAGAATTCTTTGGCGCTGTTCGGTCATTGCACCGTCATCCATGACAAAGAGCGCTTCGGCCTTGGCTTTCGTTGCGGTCTCAAAAGCGCCCGCAAAGTCCTTCTCGCCTTTCACCGGGAGCCGCACGAAATTCAGTCCAATCTGCTCGCCCTTGCGCTGGACGTCGTCGACGATAATGACAGCGCCCGGGTTATTGCCCTGGTAGAGCGCTGCCATGCGCGTGATTTTGGGAAGCATCTCGTGGAGGAGTTCAACGCCCTTTGGCCCAAGGGCCTCCGGCATGAAGCTCAGTCCCGTGATATTCCCGCCGGGGCGGGCGAGGCTCGCTACCAGTCCCGACCTTACGGGATCGGCCACACGCATCATCACGACGGGAACCGTCTTCGTAGCCTTTTTTGCGGCCTGTGCGGCGGGTGTATTGACGGCGACGATCACGTCGACCTTGAGCTTCAGAAGCTCTTCTGCCAATGCGGGCAGCCGCTCATTGTGTCCATCCGCATTTCGCAACTCGATGTTTATGTCACTCCCTTCGACGTAACCCCGCTTCTGAAGCTCGTCGCGGAATGTTTCGAGCAGGCCCGGCTGCAGGTCCTGGGAAAGGACGCCGATACGATACGTGCGCTTTTGCTGTGCGCCAGCCGCAAGCGGCCAAGCCGTTGCTACTGAACCGCCAATTAGTTTGATGAACTCGCGCCGTGTTCGCCCTCACGCTACGAACAGGGTATTGTACCAATGCGGACCTGTACGATGGAAGGGGTCCGGCACGGTCCGCTTTGGGTCAAAAGCGGACATGTGCAGTGCACTAGGCGATGTCCGCTAAGTGCCAATAGCAGACATCGCCACTATTCGATCGCTTCAGTGGCAACCCTAGGACGGACGTTTGCCCGGAGTATGTTCTCGATCACTGAGGTCGTGAAATACAAGTAGAAGGACCGCCGTGGGCCAAGGGTAAATTCACGGAACCGAACTTCGGTGTATTGGGTCTGCTTGCATGGCGCAGCCAGCTGAGGGCTGTCATCTGTGACAGTGCCGACAATGGACGACGCTTATAGTTCATCAACAAATAAAAATTGATTGTAAGGTGGTTACACCGCACGTGGTGACGCGTCGGGTAACAAAGCATCGTCGCGGCAAGGTTGTGTGACGCCGCCAATCGAGCTCCCAAGGCCGCAAGAGGGCTTTGCCTTCCACGACCCTCGGGTAACGTTTTGCTTCACCAAATTCGATATGGGCGGGTTTCGCTTGGCTGATTGCTCCTAGCGTTACAAGGGCAATACCAAATATGAGCAGTTTCATCGGATGCAAACCTACTCAGTTACACCAGAACTCGCGCCAACGGTCCTGAGACGAGTATTCTCATTGCAATTCTTCGCTCGGTTGTTTTTCTACACCGCGCCTTCCAACAACGGAGGCAAGCTTTCGCCACTGCTTCGCCGCCCTTAAAAGTTCGCGGCGAAGCAGTGGCGGCATTTCTTCCGCGCGATCGCATTGTTTCGCGTTCGCGCAATAGCTTTCGGCGTCTAACGGCATGAGGAATCAACATTTCCTCAGCCTAGATGTTCCTAGGCCTGAATGCCTTCTCTATGCAGTTGCGGCCGCGAACTTAAGCCACCATCGACGTTTGGCTGCGCCTCCCACCCATCCATAACGCATGTCGAACCCTGGGGCACCTGCACGCGAATGGTTGTCCTCCACAAGCCGGACATTTTTCGACATGTGGATGGTGATCATGCGTGCGGCACGGTTCTCAAGTCACGTCGCTGCCTCCGCACCCTGTGGCAGGTCCTCCCATTGGCAACCGAGCCAAGTTGGGCTTCCGGACTCCAATGGCCTGCGCCTAGTTAAAATAGCAACTTCAAGTTCGTTCCCAACTCAATATCCAAGCGCAGAAGCCCCAACCCTTTTGGTCGGGGATTCGCTTGCGGTATAAAGGGCACTCGGCACTCTCATTCAACTAGCTCAATCCGAAATCAATAGAACGACCGGAATTTCTCCTTTGTTGCGACATTCGCGGAGTGGTCGCGAACTTGGTGGAACGCGCAGCGTTTTTAAATAAAGCTAAAGCTCCGCCTGGCGCGAGACATCGGTTACGAGGTGTCTAGTGTGGTCCACACGGTCCCCTTGGCCCGCAAGAAATTTGCGAAGCGCAATTTTGACGCCGTGCTACTCGACATCAGCTTTGATGGACAATTCAGTTTCGAGTTTGCAGACCTTTTGCTCGAAGCAAAAATACCTTTCGCATTTATAACGGGCTATGACTATCTCGTGGAGCCTCGCCACGAATTAGTACCCATACTTCAGAAGCCGTTCACGCTCGCTCAACTTCGCGTTCTGTTGGCGGCTTTGGTCGGGCCTCCCTCATTGAACGAGCGTGAGGAGCACAGTGCTTAGAGCGATCGAGGGCTCAGTTCTACCGCTAGTCATGGGAGCGGCCTTGTTTTCACACGAGATTCCCTCGGCGGAGGCCTTAAGAGGCTTGCGCTACCGGATGCCAGGGCTTGGCGGCGAGGTCCTACGTCGGCTGGGAGCCTAGCCGCCGGTCGTGACCAGGCTTGCGAGAATGAGATAGCTCTTGCGGCGATAGCCGAACAACGGCACGAAATCGGAGACGAGGCGGCATTGGCCAGTTCGCTGTTATTTTCTCTTCGGCTGCTGCGCGTCCGCAGCGAACGGCAAGGCCACCGTCACGCCACCGAGAAGTGTGATGAAATCGCGCCGTCTCATTGCCTTCCCCAGGCTCAGGACAAGGCACCGTACCGGCTTAAACTAGCACACTGGAAGGTGCCAATATCCGCTTTAGGCCCGAAAGCAGACATGTGCGGTGCAAGAGCCAAAGTCCGCTATATGCCAAAAGCGGACATCGGTATGCGATAGCCCCTTGGCTTGACTCACTGTGGCTAGTGCCAGACCTTTGGGGGTGCGGAAGGCCGCGACGGGCCGTGCACCGCGGTTCGGGGGGAATTGCTTGATCATGACCGCGCACGCGGTGTCTCACGTTTATTTCGGCCTCAATGCGATGTGGGTATCGACGAGCATCCTTACCGTCACCTACGCCACCATCATGTCGGAGAAGGTCAACCGCGCCATTGTCGCGCTGATTGGCGCGTGCGTGATGGTGATCGTCGGCGTGTTAGACCAAGAGGAGGCGTTTAAGGGCATCGACTGGAACACCCTCGGCCTTTTGACCGGGATGATGATCCTCGTATCAATTTCGCGCCGTTCTGGAATGTTCGAATATCTCGCGGTTTGGTCGGCGAAGGCGGCGCGTGCACACCCTGCCGGCATCCTTTTCATCCTGCAAATCACCACCGCCGTGTTGTCTGCCTTCCTCGACAACGTCACTACCGTTTTGCTGATCGTTCCTGTGACATTAGCTATCTGTAGTACGCTGAAAGTGCCGGCCTATCCCTATCTATTTGCAGAGATCTTCGCGTCCAATATCGGCGGCACCGCCACACTTATCGGCGATCCCCCCAATATTTTAATCGGTTCACAGGTCAGCCTATCGTTCAATGAGTTTGTCTATCATCTGACACCCGTCATCCTCCTCGTTATGGCAGTGCAGGCTGTGATCATCCATTTCCTCTGGGGCAAGGACCTGAAAACATCGGCCGCTGCCGAAGCCGAAGTCATGAGGATGAACCCGGCCGATTCGATAAAGGATTGGGTCTTGCTAAAGCAGGCGCTTGCCATCCTCGCAATCGTAATTATTGCATTCGTCCTCGCGCGACCGTTGCAGCTGGAGCCTGCCACCATCGCAATGACGGGTGCCGCCATCCTGATGCTGCTCGACAACTGGGCGCATCATTCCGAAAAGGCCGCACACAATATTCATCAGACCTTCGGCGACGTCGAATGGATTACCATATTCTTCTTCATCGGCTTGTTCGTGGTGGTGCACGGAGTCGACGTCAGCGGGTTACTGCAGCTGCTTGCGACCATGCTTGTCGCCGCTACCCAAGGAAACATGGCAAATGCTGGTTACGCCATCTTATGGGCGTCGGCGATCCTGTCATCGATCGTCGACAACATTCCTTTCGTCGCCACCATGATTCCGCTGATCAAGAGCATGGCGCCGGCTTATGGCGGCGCCGACAAGATCGAGCCGCTGTGGTGGTGTCTATCGCTCGGGGCCTGCCTCGGCGGTAACGGCACGCTAATCGGGGCCTCGGCTAACCTGACGGTTGCCGGCATCGGCGATCGTAATCAGGTGCCGTTCCGCTTTGTAACCTACACGCTCTACGCCTTCCCGATGATGATTGTGTCGATCGCGATCTGCCATGTGTACGTATGGTGGCGCTATTTCTGAATTTCAGTGCGTCTGACCGTTCAGTATTGGGCCGTCTCTCAGTCATATAGTGGCGCCTGGCATGTCCCCTTTGGGTCAAAAGCAGACATGTGCAGCGCACAAGCTGATGTCCGCTTTGTGCCAATAGCGGTCATTCCAGAGCCCTTCCTTCGATCATGAAACTTTTATGCTCATGGCGAGTTAGCGATCGCCCTTGGGCGCCCGAGAATCTCGGTTGTTGTCTTCTATCCCCGGGACTCTCTCCGTGTACCTCGTCAATTCCACGACGTTGAGAGGAGCCGAAAATGTCGGATCTTCTAATCCCAATCATGCTGATATCCATCGCGGTTGGCGCGCTAATAGCTTGCCTTCCGCGAAACGGGAAAAACGCCTGGTTCGTCGGAAAGCCATTTCTTGAACCTGCAGGGTCGGTCATAATCCTCGCTATAGGTCTGATGGGACTTGTTCTGATAGTCGGCTATTTCACAACGATCGACGACGTGACGTTGTCGGGCGGGGTCACGCAAGCCGAATCCATTAAGTGATATTTCGAGCCGGGACTTGCCGAGACACAAATTGAGATTTAGAAAAATAATCGCGCTTACCGGAGCAGTAATTTTCTTCTCGACTAATGCAGAGGCTGAGATTGGTATCGAAAAAGCGCGTTATGCTAGTGGTGTTCTTGTCGTCCGCGGTGAGATGTCAAAGCCATTTCAGATCAAGCGCTTTTGCAAGATTGATCTCACATCTGGCAGTGAGGTCAAATCCATCGAGGTTGAGAATTGCAAAACCTATATTCGACGCATTCCGTCGCAGACAAAACCTTACTAGCAATCGCAAACGCCAAAACCATTTCCGGTTGGCGTCATCGGCCGAGCTGGGCAATTTGTCGCATGACGAACCCACTAGGATTGAGAAGCATTATCCTTGGGCGCTATGCCAGGGAGATTCACAAGTGTATCCAAAAGGGCAAATACGGATGCCGATTTTGCCCTACTTCCTCGTTATGGGAGCGGTCCTGACTGGCTTGCTAATCTGGGTAGGCAACGAGACTGAACCTAATGGTTCGCCGCTGTTCGGTTCTCGGCCACTGATCGGTCCGGGGAAGCCTTTCAAACCCGAGCCCGAACCGCGATACAGAATAACCGCTGTCAATTTTGCGGCTCCGTATCCGCGCCCAGCGACTGAGCAAGCAAACCTAAGCAGAACGGAATTGGTCAAGACCTTGGACGCCCCACGAATTAAGAGCGCGGTCCACGAAGACTCAAACCCAACGACACCGAATTCGACGGGGTGAGAATCGGGTGGCGGAGTATCCTAATAATATTCTCAGTATTCATTAATTGATTGAACCAGCGCATACACTCGGAATTTGGTTCCAGCTTACGGAACGCACTGATGTCCGCTTTGGGTCATTAGCGGGACATTTGCTTCGCAATAAGTCATGTCCGCTTTACCTCCAATAGCGGACATGTGCGGCGCAAAGAGGAATATCCGCTAAGTGCCAATAGCGGACGTCGGCCCATTACAGTTTAAGATTCGCCAGTCGACTATCGAAGCGTGGACGCTAACAAAGTTGGCGATGGCGCGTTCTTTAAACACAGTCGCGTGATCGGACGGAACGAATTTGCGGTCTGGTGATCTACCGTGTTGGGAGCAAGCGCCACACTTCTCGCTCCTGCGGGGCGCCCTACGTCGCGGCTTGCGCCGTAAGTCTTGGTATCGGCGGCTGCGATGCCGTTACCCCGGCGAGATCAATGGAATATCACAACCTCGAACAAACACAGGCTGCTTGATCACACGAAGACGCAAATGATGGAACCATGGGGAGAAAGTCTTTATCGGGCGGCTGCGTTCATCGCGGCAATTGTCGCGATGCTTGCTGTTTTCAATTTTATCTACAACCTGAGCCAAGGAGAGCCGATCGTTCCCCTCCCCGCTTTGGCGCTTGCAGGAATCGTGTGGCTCACCGGACTTGGCTGCCGCTGGGTGTTGGGTACTCGTGAAGCGGGGCGCTGGCACAATATTAAACAGGTGTGATGCTGCGATCGGTCGTGCCGTCAGAGAGGATGTGAGGCCAATGCGAAACCCGAGACAAAATGCGGTCCTGGAAATCTACCAGCTTGTGCTCGCGATTTTTCTGTTCATTTCACCCTGGCTATTTGCGTTTGCGAACGGCAAGCTCCGTATCGACACTTGGGTGAGCGCCGCGCTTGTGGCGATGATTTCACTTCTCGCGCTCATTGCGTTCCGGGATTGGAAAGAGTGGATCGCCTGCATCCTCGGCCTTTGGATTGCGGTTTCTCCGTGGGTGTTGGGCTTCCAGCACACGGTGGCAATGTTCATAAACCTGTCCGTCGGCCTCTCAATTGCGTACTTGGCGCTGATCGACCTCTGGCTGACCCACTATGGTCCGTCTGCGGAAAAGGCATAGAGTAGCCAGCCATTTCGCACTTGGACAATCGGCAAGTCGTGTGGCCGCTAAGGAAGTCAGCCGTCTCCTAAATGTGGCCGCGATATCGTGCGTAAACTCAAGAGCTTTATTTGCGTCCTCGCATTCCTCGGTGCCTGCGTTCAGGCCTTTGCAACGCAATGCCCGGCCAATCCAGAAGCTCTAGGCACGAGCCGTGTGCTTGCCATCGGCCCTAACGAATTTAGTCACGTGGGCAGCATGCAATACAAACAGACGCTGCCCCTCAACGACCACGAGGTCGTGATCACTTTCGACGACAGCCCGCTTCCGCCCTATACTGACATCATTCTCAAGATCTTGGCGTCGCAATGTGTGAAAGCCAATTATTTCCTAATTGGGCAGATGGCGCAGACCTATCCGTATTTGGTGCGGCGCATCTACAATGACGGCCACACGGTCGGCACGCACACCCTAGACCACCCGCTCCTCTTGAAACGTTTGCCGCTACCGCAAGTGGAACACGAAGTTGATGGCGGCATTGCCGCTGTGCAGGTGGCGATTGGTGATCCCAAGGCTGTTGCGCCGTTTTTCCGAATTCCTGGTCTCTCGCGTTCCGACGCCATCGACAAATTCCTCGCGTCAAAATCGCTGGTTACGTGGAGCACAGACGTCGTTGCCGACGATTGGTTCAGAAGAATTAGTCCACAGCAGATCGTACAACGCGCCATGCAGCGGCTCGATGCTGAGGGCCGCGGCATCCTGTTGTTACATGACATCCACCCTGCGACCGCGCTGGCTCTGCCGAGCCTTCTTAAGGAGCTTAAGGAGCAGGGCTATCAGGTAGTGCACGTAGTACCGGCGGGTGAAATGCCAAAATCGGTGCCGGAATTACCCGCGCCTGCCGCCATTGCCGGCGGAACTTGGCCGCGCGTAATGCATAGTTCGGCAAGGAGCGACGGGGCCGCAGCGGTGATTTCGCGCCACCGCGTCAATAAACACGTCGTCGGCAAGACCCACAAGGAATAAGCGATGTCCGCTTTCCTCCCGAAAGCGGACATGCGCCGCTACAACGGTGGGGCTCTAACTGGCAACAAATTTCATTGCCACACCATTAATGCAATAGCGCAGATTGGTCGGCGGGGGTCCATCGGAAAAAACGTGCCCAAGATGACTGCCACAACGGCGACAGTGCACTTCAACTTGCAAATCTCCGTACACCGGATCCTTTTTGAGTCCCACAGCACCCTCAATCGGATCATTGAAGCTTGGCCAGCCGGTGCTGCTTTCGAATTTCGTCTTGGAGGAGAACAACGGCTGATCGCAGCCGGCGCAAACGAAGTTACCTTCGCGCTTCTCACGATTGAGCGCGCAACTCCCCGCCGGCTCTGTGCCAAACCGACGCATGACCATGTACTGGTCGGGACTGAGCAGCCTGCGCCATTCGGCATCGCTGCGCGTCAGGGGAAATTGCGATTTCATCCAAAAGCCTCAGCGTCGTATTTAATTGATGGCCAGCGTATTCATCGGCGACTCGGGTGTGGACAAACCGGATTCGCGCTCGGCGGGTTGGGCCCAGTTCCGGCCTTCTAAATAGAGAAATAAAATATTGTCACTGTCGAACTTTGCAACACGAATATTCACGCGTCATCTCGCTCTTGGTGACGATCAGAAGTTCTCTTCAAATGCTTATTGCGAGCTAAAAGCAGTCACTGCGCGGGCCTCGGTGTTGTCCTCGGCTTGGGCTTTCGATAAAATCACGCGCAGCAGTCATGGCGCAGCCATTGCAGACGACGAAGCCGATACGTCTAGCACGCGAGCACGGTCGTGCTCACCGCTGCTGTGGACGATGCGCAACTATTGTGGCTTCGGCGCCGTTTTCGGCTTGGGCTTTGCGGCGGTGCGTGGTGCGCCATCGGTACCGCAACGGACATAGACCATCGTGCCGTAGCGGCCCTGAATTTCCGGATCCATCCAACGCAGAATCAATATCCGGCCGTCGAACAGAACAACTTCGCGATCCTGCGCGCCGCCAACTTCGCCGTCGGCAGGTCCAATATAGGTCTTGCCACCGGGACCGCCCCTCAGACGCAGTTCGGTCGGCGTCGATTGATCGGCCAGGTGCATCATGACGCCGCCGCCAGGCCCGAGCGTAATAACGTAAGGCTGCTTGCACTGACCTCTCGCTGCAGCTTCCGTCCGCGCGCGGTCTTCCTCCTTGTGATAGGCGGCAAGCCCCCAGCGGCCGACAATGTCCTGCGGCGGAAAGGCGGGAGGCAACGCCGGACCCATTGACGGCGCAGCCGGCTGATCGAGTTGGGATCCGCCTGTCGTGCAGCCGGCCAGTCCCAGCGCAAACAATCCCAGGGCCAAGGCGGTCGACAATGCTGGGCGATTTGAGTTGATCATTCCGGCTCCTTGCAAGGCGGGCGCGCAAGACTTTGGAGGGCAAAGTTGGACAGCGCAAGGAGAGCTTTGCGTCAGCTGTGATTGTCGGATTTGGCCATCCTTGTCTTGACTCCCCGGCCCGGAAACAATATTTCCCGGGCAGCGTTTGGCACTCTTTTCCATAGAGTGCTAAGCCACTGAATAATCGACACTTTCGGTTACACTAAACGCGCGCCAGCGCCACGAGGGAGCCAATGGCCAAGACCAAGTTTCGCCCACTGCACGACCGCGTTGTCGTGCGCCGCATCGACGCCGAAGAGAAGACCAAAGGCGGCATCATCATTCCCGACACCGCCAAAGAGAAGCCGCAGGAAGGCGAAGTCATCGCCGTCGGCCCTGGAGGGCGTGACGAAAGCGGCAAGCTCACCCCGATCGACGTGAAGCCGGGCAATCGCGTGCTTTTCGGCAAGTGGTCGGGCACCGAGGTCAAGCTCGATGGCGAGGAGCTCCTGATCATGAAGGAGTCCGACATCATGGGCGTGATCGCCTAAGTCGCACCAAATCCAACGGAGTAATTTGAAATGGCTGCCAAGGACGTAAAATTTTCAGGTGAGGCGCGCGATCGCATGCTGCGTGGCGTGGACATCCTCGCCAATGCCGTGAAAGTCACGCTGGGCCCGAAGGGCCGCAACGTCGTGCTCGACAAGAGCTTCGGAGCTCCGCGCATTACGAAGGACGGAGTCACTGTCGCGAAGGAAATCGAGCTCGAAGACAAGTTCGAGAACATGGGCGCCCAGATGGTCCGTGAGGTCGCTCAGAAGACGAACGATCTCGCGGGCGATGGCACCACCACAGCGACAGTGCTCGCTCAGGCCATCGTGAGGGAAGGCGCCAAATCCGTCGCCGCCGGAATGAATCCGATGGATCTAAAGCGCGGCATCGACATTGCGGTCAACGCCGTGGTGAAGGACATCGAAAAGCGTGCCAAGAAAGTCAGCTCTTCGGCTGAAGTCGCCCAGGTCGGCACCATCTCTTCCAACGGTGACGTCAATATCGGTCAGATGATCGCGAAAGCGATGCAAAAGGTCGGCAATGAGGGCGTTATCACCGTCGAGGAAGCCAAATCTCTCGAGACCGAGGTCGAGATCGTCGAAGGCATGCAGTTCGACCGCGGCTACATCTCTCCCTATTTCATCACAAACGCGGAAAAGATGCTGGCCGAACTCGAGGACGCCTACATCCTGCTGCACGAGAAGAAACTCTCCGGTCTGCAGTCGATGTTGCCAGTGCTTGAAGCTGTCGTTCAGTCAGGCCGGCCTCTCGTGATCATCGCCGAGGATGTCGAGGGTGAGGCGATCGCCACGCTGGTCGTGAACAAGCTGCGCGGCGGCCTTAAGGTCGCGGCCGTCAAGGCGCCCGGCTTCGGTGACCGGCGCAAGGCCATGCTGGAAGACATCGCCATCCTGACCGGTGGCCAATTGATCTCCGAAGACCTCGGAATCAAGCTTGAGAACGTCACCACCGCGATGCTTGGCCGAGCCAAGAAGGTGATCATCGAGAAGGAAAAGACCACGATCGTGAACGGTACCGGCAAGAAGGCCGACATCGAGGCGCGCGTGCAGCAGATCAAGGCCCAGATCGAGGAAACGACCTCCGACTACGACAAGGAAAAGCTGCAGGAGCGGCTGGCGAAGCTTGCCGGCGGCGTTGCGGTGATCCGTGTCGGCGGTGCAACCGAGATCGAGGTGAAGGAAAAGAAAGATCGCGTCGAGGATGCGCTGAATGCGACTCGCGCCGCGGTCGAGGAAGGCATCGTTCCGGGCGGCGGCGTCGCACTGCTCCGCGCCAAGAAAGCGGTCGGCCGGATCCAGGACGAGAATCCGGACGTTCAGGCTGGCATCAATATCGTGCTCAAGGCCCTCGAAGCGCCGATCCGCCAGATCGCGGAAAACGCCGGCGTCGAAGGATCGATCGTTGTCGGCAAGATCGTGGAGGAAAAGTCGGAGACTTATGGATTCGACGCTCAGGCCGAAAAGTATGTCGACATGATCGAAGCCGGCATTGTCGATCCGGCCAAGGTTGTGCGCACGGCTCTGCAGGACGCAGGTTCAGTTGCCGGCCTGCTTGTGACCACGGAGGCCATGGTCGCCGAACTGCCGAAGGATCCGGCGCCGGCCATGCCGCCTGGTGGCGGAATGGGCGGCGGGATGGGCTTCTAAACCTGACGCAAATCCATAGAAAGGGCGCGGCTCAGGCCGCGCCCTTTTTTATTGCGAAGCGATCGGGTCGTAGCTGTAGATCCAGTCTTTGCTTAGCAGGTCCGCTCTCGGTTTCTCGAACCTATCGAGGCGAAGGGCGCGTTTGACGCGGGCCCAAGGCGAATGCAGGTGGAAGACCTCGCCCTGCGCGCGTGCCGCCAGCTGGATGCGCGCCGTGCGCGGTCTCCGCTCGGCTTCGTAAGCGGCAAGGGCGACACCCGGATCGTGCGGCGTCCGCGCCAATTCGCGTGCAAGGACATACCCATCTTCAATCGCCGACGCGGCGCCCTGTGACAGGAACGGCAGCATCGGATGGGCGGCGTCGCCAAGAAGCGTCACGCGTCCTTCGCCCCAGTGCGGCAAGGGATCACGGTCGAACAAGCCCCATTTGAAGCAACGCTCGACGCTCTCAAGCAGAATGCGCAGGCTGCGATGCGCCTTTGGGAACGCCGCGAGCATATCCTCGCGCCGGCCTTCCACAGACCATGACTCCTCCACCCATTGATCGGTTTCCGTGACCACCACGAGATTGATCAACGCACCGCCGCGTACGAAATACGCCACCACATGGCCGCGTCGGCCCATCCAGTAGTTCATGACGGGCTCGAGATGATTGTCCGGCAGTGCGCTGATCGGAACAAGCGCACGCCAGCACATATTGCCGGTAAAGCGGACATTCTGCTCGCCATGAAGGACGGCACGCACCAGCGAACGAATGCCGTCGCATCCGACCACGACATCAAACAACTCACGTTTCCCACCGCCGATCTCGACGGTCGCGCCATTGCGCGCGGGCTCTACCGCCACGCAGGGTGCGTTCAGACGGATATCGGCACCCCCCAGCGCGCTGGTAAGGATATCGAGCAGGTCGGCGCGATGAATCTGAAACCAGCCGGCGCCGAAACGCTCGACCATCGCGCCTTTGGCCTGGGTGCGAAACAGGACCTCGCCGGTGATCATGTCGCGCGTGAGCATGAAACCAGGTTCGAACCCGCGCTGACGCACCGCATCTTCAAGCCCGAGCGCGCGCAAGATCCTTGTCGAGTTGGGCGTAATCTGAATACCGGCGCCGACTTCTTTCAGCCTGTCCGCCTGTTCGAAGACCACCGGCTCAAAGCCGCGCTGGCGCAAGGCAATGGCGGCGGCAAGCCCACCGATCCCGCCACCGATCAAAGCGATGCGCGGATTTGCGGCCATGGTGCCTCGCTAGTGATCGCTTAGGCGGAATTTCAGCGTCGGTCGGCCCGAGAAGAACAATGCCCTCGTTCTGGCGTTGCCAGCCGGTAACCTGCGCCAGGACCGCGAGCAGCTCCTGATCTGCCTGCATGCGTTCAGGCGTGCATTGCCCCGCACTCAGCATTTCCGGCACGCCTTCCGGCAACGGGCCGGGCTCGATTTTCATGGTCATGTCGGAGATCTCTACGCGCGCCGGCACGGACTTTGCACCAGAGGTCGATCTTGGCATTGCCGTTCGGCTCAACGAGCAGGATCGGCATGCGCTTTCCCGGCCGCATGGGTGCCGCGTCGAGGAGAAATTCCTGGTCGAACGGAAACGATTTGGCAGAAATGCCTATTCCACATACGAGCAATGGTAGAGCCGCTGCAATGACGCCGCGCGAGAGAGCGTAACGCGTCATTTCGTCCAGGCTAGAGCGCGTGCCTTGACCAACAGGCTTGCATTGAAATAAGGAATTTCGCACTTAATTACTTTTGTTCATCTTGGACAATTGCTCGACTGTAAGCGCCCAGTTAAGATAGAAGTTAGAACAGAATGTGAAGTTGGCAATTAGTGGAGAACGAGATGGCGGATGCTGTAACAGCCGCAATTGGCGCAATTATCATGATCGGTTACATTCTGTTGATCGCAGCCAAGCTCGCTGCACCGCCCTTTTGGATCATTACGCTAGTTAGCCTCGCGCTAATGCTGTGGGCATTCTGGCAAGACGATTGGCTTCCTGTCATCAAGAAGTAGAATTCCGGTCGAGGCCCCCTAAACAATTGATTAGCCAATTTGCTGTGCGCAGGAGCCGCGCATCATCACCATGTTCGCCGACCAACTGGACGCCGAGCGGCATGCCGGCCTCGCCTGTCAGAAATGGTAAAGACAACGACGGAAGGCCAGTCAGAGTCCAGAGTGAGCAGAAGACCGGATTGCCCGTGGCCTGGCCTTTAGGTGCAACACCTGGGGCCGCCGGGGTAATGATCGCGTCATACTCCTTGAAAATTTCGGCGATCCCGGCGGCGTAGCGCCGCGCGTTGTCGCGCGCCGCCAGGTAGCGCAGCGCAGTTACACCCGCACCTTCAGCAAGATAGTCGCGGAGCTGTTGGCTCGACCCCGCCTCACCGCCGCGCGAAACCACAGCGCCGAGATTGTGTGCCATATCGGCGGCCATAATTAAGCGTTGATCATCCCATGCAGTGGCGTAGGTGTCCGGTAGATCGATGCTTGTCACCTGCTCGCCGAGGCGAACTACGAAGGCTTCGAAAGTCGCACGAGTTTCGGAATCCGCCTTGTCCCAGACAGGTGTTCGCACGAAAGCAAAACGGGGCGGCAGCGGCGGTTGGGCTACGACCATCTCGAGGAAATTGACGCTGGCGACTGGCTTCGTATCGTCATCGTTCGGGTCATACCCCGCAAGCACTTCGAGGATGAGCGCAGTATCCACGAGGGAACGGGCGAATACCCCGACATGATCGAGAGCTTTCGACAACGTCAAAGCCCCGTAACGCGAGATTGACCCATGCGTCGGCTTGCAGCCGTAAATGCCGCAAAAGGCAGCGGGGCGGATCATTGAGCCATTTGTCTGGGAACCGATGGCGAGTGGCACCATGCCGGCCGCCACCGCTGCTGCTGAACCGGAGGATGATCCTCCGGGCGTGCGAGCGAGGTCACGCGGATTGCGTGTTGGGCCAGGATGATAGTAGGCGAACTCAGTAGAGACCGCCTTTCCGATGATTATCGCACCGGCCTCGCGCAACCGCGCCACAGCCGTGGAGTCATGAATGGGACGGCGCCCCTTCAGCAGGGGCGATCCGCATTCGGTCGGGTAGTCGGCGGTGTCGAAGATGTCCTTTATTGCCACCGGAACGCCGTGTAACGGTCCGACTGCATTGCCGTTACGGCGGCGCTCGTCGAGTGCGCGCGCTTGACGGAGGGCATCGCCGGGATCGAGATGTACGAAGGCATGTACCTTGTCGTCGACAGACGCAATGCGGTCGAGACAGGCACTGGTCATTTCCTCGGCGGAAATATCGCCGTTCGCTATACGCTCTGCAACCTCAATTGCGGTGAGCGATGTCAAATCGTCTTCAGCCACCGTCAGTTCGCATACAGTTTGCTAGGCAGCCATAAGGCAATGCCGGGGAACAAGTAAACCACCGCCATGGTCAAGAACACCATGAATACGAACGGCAACGCGCCGGCAAAAATCTGGTTCAGGCGCACGTGGGGCGGGGCCACGCCTTTAAGATAGTATGCCGCCATAGCCATCGGCGGCGTGTTAAACGACGTCTGGATGTTAAGCGCGACCAAGATACCGAACAAAGTCGGGTCAATGTGAAAGTGCTTAACTAAAGGCAGAAAAATCGGGACGAAGATGATAATAATTTCAGTCCATTCCAACGGCCAGCCCAGACAAAAGATAATGAACTGGGCAAGGATAAGGAACCCGGTTGCGCTCAAATTTGCAGCGATCACCCAACGCTCGATCACCTCATGCCCGCCAAGGTAGGAAAATACGGATGAGAATGTCCAAGAGCCGATGAACAGGTAGCAGACCATCGCTGAGGTGCGGGCGGTAAGGTACACCGCCTCCTTCAGACGCTGAAATGTAAGCGAGCGATACCCAGCGGCCAGCACGACCGAGCCAAGAGCGCCGACCGCGGCGGCTTCCGACGGCGTCGCCAAGCCTAGTAAGATAGCGCCGAGCACCGAGAGAATTAGAACGGCAAGCGGAAAGAATGAAGTAACGAGCGCCCAAAACACCTCTCCGAACGGTATGTGGCGCTCGAGTTCCTTTGGTTTAGGAGCCAGACTTGGATTGATGAGCACACGGGCGATTACATAGACGCAGTACAGCCCGGCCAGCAAAAAGCCGGGGAGAAAGGCAGCAGCGTAAAGCTGGACCACCGAAACAGAGGTTGTAGCACCATATAGAATCAGCAGTACGCTCGGCGGAATCATGATCCCGAGGCAGCCGCCCGCGCAGACCACTCCGGCCGAAAGTTCCGTGTTATAGCCCGCGCGCAACATGGCCGGAAACGCCAGCAAACCCATCAAGGTAACGACCGCACCGACAATACCGGTCGCCGTGGCGAACAGCGCGCAAGTTATAAGCGTTGCGACGGCGAGAGCCCCTGGTACACGCCGCATCGACATCTGCAGCGAATAAAACAAACGATCAAGAATATTTGAGCGCTCGACCACGTAACCCATAAACAAGAACAGGGGCACTGCGGTCAGAACATCATTCGACATCACGTCATAGGTGTTCGTGACCAGTAGGTCGAAAATGCGCGAGCCCATCGCGTAGTAGCCGAAGAAGACGGCCATCGCCACGAGCGTAAAGGCTATCGGAAAGCCCAGCAAAATAATGCCGATAAAACTACAGAGCTGGATCATCCCGATTTCGGGATTGGTGAACATCATTTGGAAGACCCCGCGTGCATCTCTGCTTCGATACGCCGGCGATCCGCCGTTTCGGCTAGAATGGCCGATTCCATCTCTTCAACGTCGTGCAACCTTTGCGGCCATACGCCGTCGCGCAAACAAATGATGCACCGTATGACTTCAGCAAAACATTGCATAAGCATGAAGAAGGCGGCGATCGGGATCAACGTCTTGTGAGGATAAACCGGTGCACCGGTCGGGCTGTAGATACTGACTTCATGGATGTGCCAAGACTGCGCGGCGTATGGAATGCCGTAGTACAGCAGTGCGCCGAAACCCGGCCCCATGAAAAGAATAAAGAGAACGAGATCGATACCGGCCTGTACGCGGTAAGGCCACATCCTATAAACGAAGTCGCCACGCACATGACCGTTGCGCGATAGCGTATAGGCGCCCGCCATCATGAATAGCGCGCCATACATAAAATAGCTTGCGTCGAAAGCCCAGTTGGTCGGAGCGCGAAACAAGTACCGCATGAAAACGTCGTAACAGGTGCCCAACGTCATAATGACGATGCACCAGCCGAACGCCTTACCGACGCCCGCGCTCAGACGGTCGATGAAGAGCAGAAAGTTGTCCACGGAAGCCCCGCCGATTTGTCCCCGACTCACAAGTCGCCGGGGCGTTCAGCCGCCCCGGCAACTTCCGTCAGCCTCTACTATACCTTCATATTCCCGAAGTAGTGCTCATAAGCGGCCTTGTAATCCGCCTCGTTGTTGATTGCGTAGAAGCCTACGCGCTTGCCCCACGCCTTTTGGCTTTCGAGCACCTTCTTGATGAAGGGCCCCTGAGCTGGGTCGGCTGTGATTTCGCCAATGACTTTGTCCCAGGCTGCAAGCTGGGCTTTGAAGATGGCTTCTGACGTACGCTTGACATGCACGCCGTGCTTATTGATCAGCGTATCGAGGTCTCTCGAATAGATGTCCCAAGCCTTCCAGATGCTGTCCGAGTTGGAAGCCATTCCGGCGAGCTTGAGAATCCCTTGCTGTTCCTTGGCCAAGCTATCCCATTTCGCCTTGTTATAGACGACTTCGATCGCTTCGGACGCCTGGTGGTAAGAGCCTAGGTAATAGAACTTGGCGACGTCCTGGGCGCCGAAGCGCATGTCCGAGGTCGGGTTGTTGAACTCGAAAGCTTCGATGACGCCTTTTTCCATAGCCGGGAGAATTTCCGGTCCAGGCAGCTGCGCAACGCTGGCTCCCATCGCCTGCATAACGTTGGAGGCGAGGCCGACGGTGCGGTACTTCAGTCCCTTGAAGTCATCCGTTCCGCTGAGCTCTTTCTTGAACCAGCCGAGCGGCTGCGTCAGCATGGCGAAGACGTAGAAGCCGACGACATTGAGCTTGAGAATGTCCCTAGATTAGCTCGCGATAGAGCGCATCGCCGCCACCGTAGTAGAACCAACCCATAAACTGGCTGGCGTCGGTGCCGTACACCGGCCCGGTGCCCAACAGCGAGGCGGCGCGGTGTCTTGCCGTACCAATAGGCTGGCACGCTGTAACCACCGTCGAGCACTCCTGACGAGGTCGCGTCCATCACAGAGAACGGCTTCACCACGGCGCCGGAGTTGAGAAAATCGATCTTCAGGCGGCCGCCGCCCATCTCGTTAACCCCTTGGCCGTAGTCCTCTGCCATATTCGCTGAGAATGTCGCTGGCGCCGAACCCGCTCTGCATTTGAAAGCCACGGCCATCGGGCGCTGTGACTTGCGGCATTTGGCACTGACTCGCCACACCGGCCACGGCAGCACCGCCAAGAAACTTGCGGCGAGTCGCTGTCGAGGAACTCTTATTTTGACCCATTTCTCTTATCCTCCCTTGGTTCGTTTATCCCTTGAACATTTATTGTCGGGTCTTATTCCATGACCCGTTTCCCGATCCAGCTTTATTATCCGGGATCAGGAAACCTCAAGCCAATCGTACGGGCTGCGGCGACCGGGCGCAACATTGGGCAGCGAAAGCGCGCGCTTGCGATTGCCCAAGAGAACGCCCTTGATAAGCCCTTTTTATGCGGGAATCCGCGATAAATTGATCGTCCAATACGGCCCTAGCCCTTAACGACATAGTGTCGGCCAGGACATCCGTTTCCCGCCCAACAGGAGACCTCCCGTGAGAGGCACATTTTCGACGCTCGCCATCGTGTGGCGAATTGCCAACCCTTATTTCTATTCCGAAGACCGCTGGGCGGGGCGCATTCTCCTCGCCGCAGTGATCGCAATCGAGCTTGCGATTGTGGGGCTGAATGTCCTGCTGAACTCATGGAACAACGCGTTCTACAACGCGCTTCAGGACAAAGATTGGGACGCCTTCGTCTATCAACTCGGCTATTTCTGTGTCCTTGCTACCGCTTTTATCCTGCTTGCGGTCTATCAGCTCTACCTGAACCAATGGCTGCAAATTCGCTGGCGGCGCTGGCTGACAGAGACCTACCTCGATCGTTGGCTGGAGGGCGCCAATCATTACCGCATGCAATTGCTTGGCGATGCGGCCGACAATCCCGACCAACGCATCGCGGAAGACGTCAGGCAATTTATCGACGCCGGAATTCTTCCGATCGGATTGAACCTGCTGAACGCGGTTGTCACGCTGGGTTCGTTTGCCGTCATTCTGTGGAATTTGTCGGCCGCCGCCCCGCTCCACGTGTTCGGTCTCAAATACGATATCCCGGGTTATCTGCTGTGGGCGGCACTGATCTATGCCGTCGTGGGAACGTTTTTTACGCATCTCATCGGCCGGGCCTTGATCGCGCTCAACTTCCAGCAGCAGCGCTACGAGGCGGATTTCCGGTTCAATCTTGTCCGTGTGCGGGAGAGCTCCGAGCAAATCGCATTGCTGAACGGAGAACGCGCCGAACGCGACGGACTGCTGCTGCGCTTCGGCAACGTGGTCGCCAACTGGATGGCGATCATGTCGCGGCAGAAAAAGCTTACCTTTCTGACGGCCGGCTACAGGCAGGCCGCCGTCGTTTTTCCTTACATCATGGTGAGTCCGGCTTATTTCGCCGGCGCCGTACAACTCGGCGGACTGATGCAGACGGCAAACGCTTTCGGCCAGGTGCAGGATGCCCTGTCGGTTTTCGTCAACATCTATCGCAGCCTTGCGGAATGGCGCGCGGTCATCGAACGTCTGGCTGGGTTCGACCAGTCGATTGTCGCCGCAAGGGCAGCGGCCACGACGCCGCCCGTTATCACTCTCGCGCCGGGCGATACATCCGCCGTTACCTTGAAGGATGTCGCGGTGCGCCTGCCGCAGGGCACCCCATTGGTCAGCGCCAGCAACGTTTCGATAAAGCTCGGCGAGCATGTGCTCGTGAGCGGGCCATCGGGCTCGGGAAAATCCACGTTGTTCCGCGCTCTGGCGGGAATCTGGCCCTTCGGCTCAGGCACGATCACCGTGCCAAAGAACGCGCGCGTGATGATGCTGCCGCAGCGGCCCTATTTCCCGATTGCGCCGCTTGCTGCCGCGGTTGCGTATCCTGCCGAGCGAGGAAACTACGACGAGGCCAAGATCGCAGAACTGATCAGCGCCGTTGGCCTACCTGCACTCGCGGCTCGGATTGAGGAAGAGGCGCATTGGAATCGAATGCTATCCCTCGGAGAACAGGAACGTTTGGGCCTCGCTCGCGCACTTTTGTTCGAGCCGGACTTTCTCTTTCTCGATGAAGCCACGGCATCGCTCGACGAGCCCGGCGAAGAGGCGCTTTACCAGTTGCTGAAGCAAAGACTTCCTCGCACCACCGTCGTGTCGATCGGTCATCGCTCGACACTCGCGGCGTTCCATCAGCGCCGCCTCGCATTCAGCCGCGAGGGCGATCACTTCGTGGTGCGGGAGGCAAATCTCGCGCCCGCCGAGTAGCGCTGACAAAGCGGACAAAAGAGAAAGGGCGGCGAACCGAACATGGTCGCCGCCCTTTCCGGGACAGACTTAGGCTTTACTTATTTCAGGCTGCCGAGCGTCAGGTCGGCCGACAGCTTGGCGACGAAGGAAGCACCGCACCAGCTGGAGGACGGGCCGCCGTTGATCGCGTTCGCCGCGGGAATCCAGCAGATCGCTGAAGCCGCAAGCCTCCGCGGTCGGATCGCTGGTGAAGGCATTGCAGTCACCCTTGCTCAAATCCGTGTCGTAGTAGCGCAGATCGAGGGTGAACACCTTCCAGGTGAAGCCCATACCCGACGTTCCAGGTATTGTAGTCGGCATATGGGATGCCGTTAGGATTGTTCGCGAGACAGCCGCCAGCGGATCCGACAACCGGCGCCGACGAATTACAGCCATAGAACGCATCGCTGGTGCCGAGCCACTGATGGCCGAACTCACCGGACACGTACCAACCGAACGGGCCGAGCGCCATTTTCTCGGGCGCGGTGAACTTGATGGTGCCGGAGAGATATTCGCCGTCAGCACCAAGTGTTCAGGAAGTTCGGCGAGTAATAGAAGTTCACGCCGAACGCCCAGTCGGTCCAAGTGTAGGTGACCTTGCCATAGACTTCGTAGAAGCTCGCGACCATTCTTGGCGACGTTGCCGTTGATCGGAAGATACAGTTTGCCGATCGCAGCCCGGATCAAGCCTTGCGTCGGGCCGGTGCCGTAGCATTTGACCACCCGGATAGTAGTAGTACCAGTAGCCGATATCGAACACGACCGGACCGCATGTCGAGTCGGACACCGCCGTAAAAGTCGATTTCCGCGGCCGCGTTGTTGGCGAACTTGATGCTCTCACCGGAGATGCCGGCGTAGAGTTGCCAGTTCGCGTTGATGTTGTAGCGCGGCTCGAAATAGGCCGCGACCGAAGGCCTGTGCCCGGACTGGGTCACGCCCCGGAAGATGTAATCGTTCATGATCGCAGAGCCGAAGGCGATGTCCCACGGGCTCGGCGGCGGAGCCGGAGCCACCTTGGGCGCTTTCGCCGGCATATCAGCCGCGAATGCTGGTGCAGCGGCCGAAACCGCGAGTACAGCAGCGAGCGACAACACAACTTTCTTCATTGAATTTGCCCCTTTGTATTCGACCGGCCTGAGGGTTCCAGCCGATCCCCTTTTGCCCGCCACAGAGCCGTAAAAGTCCCCGATGAAGCCGACTCTTACGTCGTTTGGCGTGCGTTACCGGGAAATTTAGACCTCCCACATGCCGTGGCGGCAAGCGAAAAACGACGGCAACTGCCGCCTTTTTAGGCGTTTCCGGGTTCTACCGTCAGAAAGATCGGGGCTGTTGCGTGAATGTCACAAATACGATCCGCAAGCCCGTGCAACGAGCCGCATTTTCCCACCCACCTACGCAGTTTTCCACACCTTGGCGGGCGGTGGTAAGCGATTCGCGACCGCTCTGTCCTAGGCCGCGGCCGCCTTTTTCCGATTGGCCTCGAGCCGTGAGTTGACCAGCGCGACGATCCCGTCGATGACCGGGTTGCTCAAACCCTTCTGCTTTGCGATCAGCTGCACCAGTTTGTCGGCGCGTTCGATGTTGGGAGCGCCGTTTTGCAACGCGCGCGCGGCGGAAGCGGGCCGCGTGAGGCTCTGCGCGGCAGCGGCGTATTTCTCGAACGGCACGAGATCGCTCGGTGAAGCGCCGAGCTTGACGCAGAGGTCGAACACGAAATTGTAGACCGAACGGGATTCCTCGATGTTCGAATGCACCGCTTCTTGCGCGGTGCGCATGCCGTCTTTTGTGATGCAGCGATAGTTGCCGGCCAACAGCATCGACCATTTGGCAAGCGGCACGAAAATCGAATCGTGCACGCGCAACTTCACCGGCAATTCGATTTTGCCCTCCGGCGCATCGAAGCGGACGGCGTCGATATCCTTTTCGAGCTGGCGCAGGATGCCGGTGTACATGTCGTTGTCGAATTTGGCGACCTTGAAATTGGTCGGCAGCGTCACCTGCAACACGTTGACCTTCTCGTCGGGCGGACGGATCGCCTGCGGATCCGGACTGCACAAGGTCAGCAGGCCGGGCTCAAAGTTGTCCCACACCGTCGGATCGGTATAGGCCGGCTTGAGCGCATCGTAGTTCAGTCCGGGAATGCGTTTCACATACGGAAGCGGCGGCATGTTCATGATCGACATGCACGGCACTTTCGCTTTCGCCACAGCGTCCAGCAGTTCGCGCACGCCGGGCGAACGGTATTGCGGTTCCTGCATCGCCAGGCCGACGAGATCGTAATCCTTGGGATTTACTCCCGCGGCGCCACCGGCGCTGACCTTGCCCGGTAATTTGCGCGAGTCGATTTCGACCTGCTCCTTGCGACCCTTGACCGGCAGCCGGACGCGGAAGCCTTCGGCGTTGATAAGGTCCGCTTCCGCCGGCAGGCAGACGAGATGCACCGAATGGCCGCCAAAGAGGATCTTGGATGCCAGCAGCGAGCCGTAGGACGCGCCCATGATCAGAATTTTGTAAGTCGCCGACATTTCGGCCTCCCTTATGTTTTGTTCGTAAAATCCGAAATAGTTCTGACCCTTAAGGGCCATGCGTCTCGTCAACGCATGCTATTAGGCCCCTCCGGTCGATGCAATCGGGCCGCGCCGCCCAGGGGCGCGCCGACAGCGCGTCCTTGGGCGGTAATGGCCTGCCATGTCTTCGGCGTCGAACTACTGATCTTCAGTCTTGTTTTGGCCGAACAGGCCGCCAAAAGACATCTGCGGTGCCGGTGCGCTCGCAGCCGGTTCAGTCGGTTCGGACGGCACGACGTCGGGCTTCTTCACCGACGGTTTTGTTCTTTTTCTTGCTTTCGCCCTTACTTTTTTCGCGACTTTCTTCGCGCTTTTTTTCCTGCGCGCCGGTGCAGCTCGTTTCCCTCGTTTGGCCTTCTTCGATTTCGTCTTCTTGCGCTTCTTTGCCATGTGCGTTCTCCATTCGCTTCATTCGCTTCAACCAGCAGACCGACATGAACCGCTCATGTCGTGACTTCTCAGGCTGCCGAGACCTTGCGTCGGGCGAGCTCGACCAGCGGCTCGGGGGTCGGGCCGCCGGTCGCCCAGTCGAGCAATTCAACCGTATGCACGATCGGCACATCCGTGCCGATCGCCAGCTGCGTGATGCAGCCGATATTACCGGCCGCAATCACGTCAGGTTTGAGCAATCTGATATTGGCGAGCTTGCGCGCGCGCAACTGTTCCGAAAGCTTGGGCTGCATGATGTTGTAAGTGCCGGCCGAGCCGCAACACAAATGGCCCTCCGGTACATCCTTGACCACAAAGCCAGCTCCGCTCAGCAACTCTTTTGGTTCGCGCAGGACCTTTTGTCCGTGCTGCAGCGAGCAGGCGGCGTGATAGGCGATCGTGAGCGGCACCGGCGCGCGCGCATCCTGCAACTTCAGCGTCGCCAGGTATTCACTGACGTCGCGCGCCCGAGCCGAAACGCGTCCTGCCTTGGCCGCGTAGGCCGGATCATTGCGCAGCATGAACCCGTAGTCCTTGATGGTTGTGCCACACCCGGAAACGGTGACCAGGATGGCATCAAGGCCCGCCCCTTCGATCTCTCGGGTCCATGCATCAATATTGTTGCGCGCTTGTGACAACGCTTCGTCCTCGCGCCCCATATGATGGACGAGCGACCCGCAGCATCCTTCGCCGGCGGCGACAACCACCTCAATGCCGTGGCGATTGAGCAGACGGATCGTGGCCTCAATGGTCGAGGGCGCGAGGACCGGATTGATGCAGCCGGACAAAAGCGCGACCCGCCCGCGCCGCCCGCCCTCCGGCGAATAGACTTTGCCAACGCGATCGACCGGCGGGGCCGGTTTGCGGCGCGGTGTCAGGCGAAGCAACGCCCCCAACCTGCGCAGACCCAGCAGATCGAATACGGGCGCCAGCGGACGTGCGATCAGCCCGAGCACGACAGCGAGACGGAAAAGTCCGAGGTCGACCAGCACGCGCGCGAGCACGCTCCGCAGCAGACGATCACTCACCGGGCGTTTGTAGGTCTGCTCGATGTAGTCCCGCGCATGATCGACCAGATGCATGTAATGCACGCCGGACGGACACGTGGTCATGCACGCCAGGCACGACAGGCAACGATCGATATGTTTGACCACCTCGCGCGTCGCCGGCTGATCCTGCTCGAGCATCTCCTTGATCAAATAAATTCGACCGCGCGGAGAATCGAGTTCGTCGCCGAGCAGGACATAGGTTGGACAGGTCGCCGTACAGAATCCGCAGTGCACGCAGGCGCGCAGGATCTTCTCGGACGAGACGAACTGCGGATCCTGCAACTGCGCAAGGGTGAACGAGGTTTGCATCGTCAGGCACCCGCCCACATGCGTCCGGGATTGAGTACGCCCTTCGGATCGAAGCTTTCTTTCACGCGCTTGGCCAAAGCGCGCGTGGCCGGATCTTCGGGCGGGAACACGTCGACGCTTGCCCGCACGGCGGCCGGCGCGCGTATCAATGTCGCGTGCCCCCCGATGGCCGCCACCGCCCGGCGGATTGCCGGCGCGTCCGGTTCGTTTTCAAGGGGCATCGCCACCCAGATAAGACCGCCGGCCCAGTCGTAGAACATCTGCGCAGCCGGCGTGATGGCGCCTGCGATTTCATGGCCGCGGCTGGGCGCCACGGAAATGCGCCAAAGCGGCCGCGTACGGACCGCCTCAGCCGCAAAGGGTTTGACATTGCGGATACTGCGCCACAGATCGCGCGATTTTCGTTCGTCGAGAAGAGTGACCGGTCCGAAGCCTTTCATTTGAGTCGCAAGAGTTTCCTTGCGGTGGGTTACCGAAGGAGCGAAACCTTCCAGGCGCAGCACGGTTGATGCGGCTGATTCAGGCACATTCTCGAACCAGGCTGCGACGTGGTCGGGCAAGTGCGCCGCGCCTGAGACGTCGCATGACGAGCCCATTGCCGCCGCCATGGCCGTGCATGCGGTAGCATCATCGAGACCTTCGATCAGTACTGTCGCTTCGGTTTCGGCCTTTGGCAGAACCTTGATCGTAATGTCGGTCATCGCGCCGAGCGTGCCCCATGATCCGGCCAGCAGCTTACACAGGTCGTAGCCGGTGACATTCTTCACGACGCGGCCACCGGATTTGATCATTTCGCCGCGGCCGGTGACCGCAGTGAATCCCAGGAAGTGATCGCGGGCGGCGCCTGATTTTATGCGCCGCGGGCCCGAAAGATTTGCCGCGATGACTCCCCCCAGCGTACCGTTGTTTGTCTCCGCACTGAGAAGCGGGCCGTAGTCGATGGGTTCAAAGGCGAGTTCCTGGTTGTGCTTGTCCAACAACACCTCGATCTCGGAGATTGGCGTTCCGGCGCGCGCTGAAAGCACCAGTTCGGCGGGCTCGTAAAGCGTGACTCCGGCCAGGCCCGAAAGATCGAGGGTCAGGTCTGTCTGGCTGGGGCGGCCGATACCGCACTTGGTCCCATTCCCGGCGAGTTCGAGCGGCTTGTCGTTGTCGAGCGCCCAACGCACGACGTCTTCGACTTCCTTGCCGTCGCGGGGTTTAAGCGTATCAGCCATGCTGCGAAAACGTCATTCGGCGGCACGCGCAGTAACGTCAAGCGTGAATGCGGGCATGACGTCCCGGGCGAAGTGGCGCAATTGATCGACACCGCCGGCAATCGTGAGAAGCACGTAGGCTACGCCGACATCACGCAGCGCCTCGATCATACCGGCGAGTTCATCGGGCGTACCGTAGAGCGCATTTTCTTCTGTGGCCCCTTTCCTGTCGGCATAAGCGAGCACGTGCGATCCTGCCTTCGCCGAGGGATCGCGCGAAACATCGACGGTCCGTTTGGTATATTCGGCCTGGCGCACCAACGCGGCTTCCTTGTCGGCCGCGTCCTTTGCCACGTAAAGCTGTCGCGCGACCGCCACCTGCATCGGATCAAACGCAAGTCCGTTTGCTTCGCGCTCGGCCTTGTAGATCGCAATGCGTTCACCGAGCGTCGCGGGCGAAGCATACTGGTCGAGGATAAGGTTGAACCCGCGCGCTGCGGCACGTTTGATCGAATGCGGATTGCCGGCAGCGACCCAAAGCGGCGGATGCGGGCTTTGAGCCGGGGGCGGCTCGACCACTATATCCTCAAAGTGCCAAAAGCGGCCCTTGTGCGAAAAACGCTTTCGCGTCGTCCAGGCTCGCCTCATGACTTCAAGCGCTTCCTCGAAACGCGCTTCGGCTTCTTCGGGGGCGATCTGAAATCCTTTGAACTCGCTGTGGCGATATCCTTTGCCGATGCCGAGATCGAGCCGGCCCTTCGAAAGAAGATCCAGCGTTGCCGCTTCCTCGGCGAGCAGCACCGGGTTGTGCCACGGCGGCACGATGACTGCCGTGCCGAGACGAAGCGTCTTCGTACGCATGGCCAACGCGGCAAGCAGCATCAAGGTCGAAGACACCTGATTCCAGCCGCTGAAATGGTGCTCGACCGAGAAACTCGAGTGAAAGCCGAGCGACTCCGCCTCGACATTGAAATCGATGAACTCAAAAAAGCCCTGGCCGGTTTCCGGGCCAAATCCAGGCCGATCCGCCTTCGGCGAACAGAACAAACCGAAACGCATTCCTAGAACCTCGGGATATCCGGGAACGGCAGCTTCCCGGCATGAACATGCAGGCGGCCTAGTTCAGCGCAGCGGTGCAACTGCGGGAAAACCTTGCCGGGGTTAAGCAGCCCTTTGCCGTCGAAGGCGCACTTCACGCGCTGCTGCTGGTTGAGATCGGTTTCGGAGAACATCGTGTACATCAAATCGCGCTTTTCGACACCGACGCCGTGTTCGCCGGTGAGAACGCCACCGACCTCCACGCACAGCTTCAGAATTTCGGCACCGAATTTCTCGGTCTTCTCGAGTTCACCGGGCTGGTTGGCATCGTACAGAATGAGAGGATGCAGATTGCCGTCGCCGGCGTGAAATACGTTTGCGACCCGCAATCCGTATTTCGCGGACATCCCCTTCATCCGCTTGAGAACCAGCGGCAGCTGGGCACGCGGGATCGTCCCATCCATGCAGTAATAATCTGGCGAGATCCGCCCGACTGCCGGAAACGCCGCCTTTCGCCCGGCCCAGAACAGCAACCTTTCCTCTTCCGAACGCGAGGCTTTGCATGAAGCCGAACGGCAATCGCGCGCGATCTTTTCCACTCGCTCGATCAGATGGTCGACCTCCGCAGGAGGCCCGTCGAGTTCGACGATGAGCAGCGCTTCGACGTCGAGCGGATAGCCGGCATGGACGAATTCTTCAACGGCCGCGATGGCCGGACCGTCCATGATTTCCATCCCGCCCGGGATGATTCCTGATCCGATAATGCGCGATGCGCATTCGCCGGCATCTTCCGATGATGGGAAGCCGATGAGCATCGCGCGCGCGGTTTCCGGCTTCTTCAGTATCCGTACCGTCACTTCCGTGACCACGCCGAGAAGGCCTTCCGAGCCGTTGATGAGACCCAGCAGATCGTAGCCGGATGCATCGAGATGTTTACCGCCGAGGCGCAAGACTTCGCCGGTGACGAGCACGATCTCGCAGCCGAGCACGTTATTGGTGGTCATGCCGTATTTCAGACAATGCACGCCGCCGGAATTTTCCGCCACGTTGCCGCCGATCGTGCACGCAATCTGCGAGGATGGATCCGGTGCGTAATAAAATCCTGCGTGCGCAACCGCGTCGCTGACCGCAAGGTTGGTCACGCCTGGTTCCACGACTGCAACGCGATTTTCGAAATCGATTTCGAGGATTCGGTTGAACTTCGCCATGCCGAGCAATACGCCATCCGCGAGTGGCAAAGCGCCTCCCGACAGCGACGTCCCGGCCCCGCGGGGAACGACCTTGATGCCCTCGCCGTGGCAGTACCGCAGAACTTGAGAAACCTGTTCCGTGGTTTCCGGCAACACAACCACCATGGGCAACTGCCGGTAGGCGGTAAGACCGTCGCTTTCATATGGACGCAGTTCGCGCTCGGCCGCGATCACGCCTTCGCCGGGAACGATCGTTCGCAATGCGGCGACTATGCGCTCACGACGCCCCAGGATTGCGGCGTCAGGCTCCGGCATCCGCAGGGACATTCTCGAAACTCCCGGCCGCCCATATCGTTACACTGTGCATGGCATCCATGCGCCGTCACGATACAGCGATTTGACGACTTGCACATAGGGCTGGCAAAACCCAATGGAAATAGGCTGGGCCGAGGCCATCGGCAGGCGGGCGACGTCGGACGTCAAAACGGGAGCGCGACAATGAAATTGGTATTTGCGGCGGCTTTAAGCGTGGTGGCGCTGACGGCGGGTGCCCGGGCGCAGGATGTGGCCGCCGGCGAACAATCATTCAAGAAGTGCCTCCCCTGCCATTCGATCGGTGAAGGGGCAAAAAACAAGGTCGGGCCCGTGCTCAACGGGCTCGACGGTCGTCATTCCGGTTCGATCCCCGAATACAGCTACTCCGACGCCAACAAGAATTCCGGTCTCACTTGGGATGAGGCAACCTTCAAGGAATACATCAAGGATCCGCGCGCCAAGATTCCCAATACCAAGATGATTTTCCCCGGCATCAAGAACGAAAAAGAAGCCGGCGACCTGTGGGCCTATCTCAAGCAGTTCGGCCCGGACGGCAAGAAGAAGTAGGTTGCCGGCTGCGACGGCATTGTGCGGAGGGCAAGGGGCCGATTGGCGTTGACCTTGGTCAATGACGCGAGGGAAACAACGGATAGGATGACTTAGTGACCGTAATCGCTCGGTCCGGAGAGCTGCATCATGATCAAGGATATCGTCGTCAATCTGGGATTGGGCTCGAACGACCCCGCCGGTGATTATGCTGTCTCGATGGCGGAAACCTTCGACGCTCATCTCCTGGCCATCGCGGTCTCCTACGATCCCATCATCCCCGGTACTGTCATGGGCGGGATTCCGCCGGAAATAATTGAAGGACAGCGGCGCGAGTCGGACAAAAACGCACGAGGTGCGATAGCCCGCTTCGAGCAGGCCGCAAAGCGGGCGGGTATTTCCAGCGAGACGCGTACGATCAACGCAAGCCTTGCAGGCGCGGCCGATCAGATCGGTCGTATCGGGCGGCGCTTCGATCTGGTCATTGTTGGCCAACCCGATCGGCAGAAATCCTCGGCTGACGAGGTCGTCGACGAAGGCGTGTTGTTCGAGTCCGGCCGCCCGGTGATTTTTGTGCCCTTCATCCAAAAAGGCGCGGCGAAACTTGACCGCGTGATGATCTGCTGGGACGGCGGGCGCGCCGCCACACGGGCCGTCGCCGACGCCTTGCCGCTGTTGAAAAAGGCAAACGAGGTCGAGGTGGTAATCATCTCAAACAAACCAGGCAAAAACGACGAAGTACCCGGCGCCGACCTTGGCCAGCATCTTGCGCGGCATGGTCTCAAGGTAGACGTCAAACGCATCACGTCACCCGATATAGATGTGCCCTCCACTATCCTCTCCCATGCGGCGGATTCGTCCGCCGACATGATCGTGATGGGCGGCTACGGCCATTCGCGCCTGCGCGAATTTGTGCTCGGGGGCGCTACGCTTGGCCTGCTGGAATCGATGACGGTTCCCGTATTGATGTCGCATTGACAATCCGCACCTTCGCGGAAGCCGGTGGCCGCCTTGCTCGAACGCCACATTATTTTGCGCGATGGAGAAAAGGTTCTCATCCGCCCGCTCAAGCCGGGGGACGCCGCGCTTTATCCGGATTTCCTCTGTGAAGTGACCGCAGAAGATCTGCGTTTGCGGTTTTTTGTGCCGATACGCGAAGTGAGGCACGAGTTGATTGAACAGCTCATTCACTACGATCCGAAGCACGCCATGGCTTTCATCGCCGTCGCGGAATCGACCAACCGCATGCTTGGGGTTGTTCGACTGCACGATGATCCAGAAGGCGACGGCGCCGAGTTTGCGATCCTCTTGCGCTCACACTTGAAGGGTCATGGCCTTGGCTGGCTGATGATGAAGCACATGCTCGCCTATGCCCAGGAAAAGGGGCTCAAGACCGTGCATGGGCAGGTCCTGGCTGAGAATGCCACCATGCTGCTGATGTGCACCGAGCTGGGATTTCATATCAACGACGACGCCGGCGAACGCGGCATGAAAGTCGTCACGCTGCCTCTGGACGAACTGCCCGCCCTCAACTGAGAAAGCTCACGGCAGCGCGCATTGCGCGACAAGACCCCTCGCATGCGCGTCGACGATACCGAGAGCACGCAATGCGAACAGCGTCATTCCTTGAACGGAGTCGCGGGCATTTTCATTTTGCGGCGCCAGCGGCCCGAGCAGACCCTCGAGCAAGGCGCCGATGACGGCCAGCGCGCCGACTCGCACATCTTGCTCCGGCAAATGGCCATCGGCGATCGCCATGCTGATGCGCATTTCCAGCTCAGCCGCGATGGCGCGGCGGAAATTCAGACGCAATGCATCGATATCGGGGTCGATCGGCTCGGCCATGATCGCCCAGGCAAGCCGCCTGTCATGCAAGGCCCGTGCGGCGAAAGTCGCGACGCAAGCGGCGACCGCCGAAAGCGGCCCGGGTGCGGCATCGCCGGCGGCATGCATTGCGACGAGCTCGCGACACGCGGCAGCAGCAATGACCTCGGCGACGAGATCATTTTTGGACGGGAAATAGCGGTAGATCGTGCCGGCGGCGATATCGGCGCGCTGGGCTACAGCGGCAATTTGCACCGCGCCCATGCCCTTTTCCCCGACGATCGAATGCGCGGCGCCAAGAATTGTCTGCTCACGCTCTGCAAGGCGGCGGACCACATTCTCGGTGCGGCGGTAAGGCATACAAGACTGAGTGCTGATTCACGCCATTTAGGCAAGCGTCGGCCTAGCTGGGTTTCAGCTTTTTCCGCCGGCCAGCGACTTCTCCCGTATCCCAGTCAGGGTCGCGGTCGGCGTGATCGCTTCCGGATCCACCTTGAGATGGATGATCGAGGGTTTTCCCGACGCCCTGGCTCCAGCAAATGCGGCAGGGAAATCGGCACTCTTTTCAACCACCGCGCCATAGCCGCCGAACGCAAGTGCATAGCCGGCAAAATCGGGATTCCGGAGATTGGTGGCAATCACGCGGCCCGGATATTCGCGTTCCTGATGCATGCGAATGGTACCGTAGATACCGTTATCAGCGACGAGAACGATCACCGGCAGCTTGTACTGGACGGCCGTCGCGAAATCCTGCCCAGTCATCAGGAAATCACCGTCGCCTGACACACACACGACAACACGATCGCGATGCAGCGTCTGCATTGCCAAGGCTGCCGGCAGGCCATAGCCCATGGAGCCTGACGTTGCGCCGACAAGTCCGCCGAACTTGCGCACGCGATAGAAGCGATGGACCCATCCTGAAAAGTTTCCCGCGCCCTGGGTCACGATTGCGTCCGGCGGCAGATTTTCGCGCAGCCAGACCATGATCTCGCCGAGGTTGACGGCGCCCGGCACGGGCGTCGCCTTCTCGCCCCAGGCCAGATAGTCGGAATGCGCCGTATCTGACTCTCCGCGCCACCCGATCTGCTTGGGCGGCTGCAAATCCTGCAACGCGGCGCAGAACGCGGTCGGAGCGGCATTGATTGCGAGATACGGATGATAGACCCGGCCAAGTTCTTCGGCGCCCGGATGAACATGCACCAGCTTGATCTGCGGCTCCGGAATATCGAGCACGCTGTAGCTCTGCGAAGGCATCTCGCCAAAGCGACCGCCGATAAGCAGCAAAAGATCGGCATTTTTCACGCGCGCGAGCAATTTCGGATTCGGCCCAATGCCAAAGTCACCGGCATAACAAGGATGCGTCGCGTCAATCAGGTGACCGCGCCTGAACGTCGTCGCCACCGGCAACGAGAACCGTTCGGCAAACCTCATGAGCGCCGCACTTGCGCCTTCGGTCCATCGACTGCCGCCGATGAGCGCCACCGGACGTTTTGCTTGGCCAAGCAAGTCCTGCAGCCGGTTCATCTCATCCTTGCCGGGCGATATTTCGACGGGCGTGAAAGCCGTTGCATCGGAAACCGACACGCGCTCGCGCAGCATGTCTTCTGGCAAGGCGATCACGACGGGGCCGGGGCGGCCGTTGCACGCCGTGTGAAACGCGCGCGAGACGATTTCCGGGATGCGTGACGGATCGTCGATTTCGGTCGCCCACTTGGCCATTGTGCCGAACACCGCACGATAGTCGAGTTCCTGAAACGCTTCGCGTTCGCGCATCTCGCGACCCACCTGACCGACGAAAACAATCATCGGCGAGGAATCCTGCCGCGCAATGTGGATGCCGGCCGAAGCATTGGTGGCACCGGGGCCACGCGTGACGAAGCAGATGCCGGGTCGTCCAGTCACCTTGCCGACCGCCTCGGCCATGATGGCGGCCGTACTTTCATGACGGCACACGGTCAGTTCGATATCGCTGCCGTAAAAGGCATCGAGCGCGGCAAGATAACTTTCGCCCGGCACGCAGAAGGCATGCCGCACACCCTGAACCGACAACTGATCGATCAGAATTTCGCCGCCCGTGCGGGCGTTGTCCTTACCGCGCATCGAATTTACTTCACGATTTTTGCCGGCAAAATCTTCGGCGAGAATGGAGCCGGCGCCATCAACCAATTGGACTGCTCGATCACGTTTCCGGCCTTCGCATTTTCAGCCAAAAAGTGCTTCCAGTCGGGGTCCTGCATCATCTTTGCGCGCTTCTGTTCGCGATCGGCCGCATTCTCATAAATCCAGCCGTGCACCAGCGTATTGAGCTGTCCACTTTCACTGACGAGATAGTAGTGCGGCTCACCCATGTGGCGGAGTTGCACCGGATACGCGAGCTTGCTGTAGAGGTCGAGTTGCGCCGGTATCCTGCCTGGCAAAGTCCGATAGGTCCGATGGTCGATGAGCACTGAGCTTCTCCTTTGAGAAATGCCGCCTGATCCGACGGTCAGGGCGCACTCTTCCGGCAAGGCGCGTGCCGGTCAATAGCATCAGGATGCAGGCTCGACCGTGACCACCTGAAAGGTATGCATCTCACCCTCTTCGCTGCGAATCGATACATACTCACCCGGTCGAAAAACATGCGTGCCGAAGCGGTAACCGCTCTCGTCATCGGTATCCGCAGTCTGGTCGTAGTCGAACACCCAGCGCCCATGCTCCTTACCGCCCGGTTGGTGGACCAGAAGCCCGTATTCATCCGCCTCACCTTCCCAAAATCGTCTGACACGGCAATTATCCCGGTGCTGTTTCCAGAGCTCGGCGTCGATATGACCATTGCTGTCGAGCGGCGCTACGAATTCGTAACCATGTCGCGAGGATCCTTGGGGGAACTCCTTGGAACGAGCGAGATTGAGCCTGATGCGTTTGAATGCGTTCGGCAGGGCGGTCACGGCCTGATCTCCTTGATGCCTACAATGCCGCCCATCAAGGCGCGTTCCACGAGGATCAAAATGCCCTGGGTCTGCCGCGCAATACCTTTCATATCGGGTCCGAAATCAAAGGCGCTGCGATGACGGCGGAAGACTCGCAACAGGCGGTCATCGATTTTCTGAGCGATCCCGCCAATTTCGATGGCACGCCGATCAAACGCATCGACACCCACGCCGCCTCGGTATTTCTGGTCGGGGACAGGGCGCACAAGATCAAACGCGCCGTGCGCTTTTCATTCCTCGATTTTTCCACACTCGCAAAACGCAAGGCTGCCTGCGAAGCCGAAATTGCGGTCAATCGGTCTTTTGCCCCAGCGATCTATCGCGGAGTTGCGGCCATTACCCGCGAGTCAAACGGCCGTCTTGCCATCGGCGGCAAGGGCGAACCGGTCGAATGGTCCGTCGAGATGCGCCGCTTTGACGAGAGCCAGACGCTTGACCGACTGGCCGACGCGGGCCAGATCGACGAGTCTCTCGCCGACGCGCTCGGACGAGCGGTTGCCGGCGCACACCGGCTCGCACCCAGCGTAGCCACCGGTCACTTCGCCGAAGTGCTGTCGGAAATCATTGCGCAGAACGAGGCCGATCTGACGGCCGAACCGGATCTGTTTTCGCTGGAACAGGTGCGTGCGCTCGGATCGGCAACCCGTGATGCGCTCGATCGCGTGAAGCCGTTGTTGCAGGCGCGCGAGCGCGCCGGGCTGGTGCGTCGGTGTCACGGTGACCTGCATCTCGGCAATATTGTTCTTATCGACGGCGTACCAGTGGTCTTCGACGCGCTCGAATTCGACGACCGCATCGCAACCGGCGATGTCTACTACGATCTCGCATTTCTATTGATGGACTTGATCGAACGGAGGCTGCATGCAACCGCCAACATCGTGTTCAATCGCTATTTGACGGAAACCCGTCGCATCCATGATCTGGATGCACTGGCCGCGCTCCCTCTTTTCATGTCGGTCCGCGCGGCGATCCGAGCCAAGGTTCATGCGGCACGACACCGGCAAAAAGGAGCCGAACCAGAACTGGCAAACAAGGCGCGGGAGTATGCGGCACTCGCGCAAAAATTTCTGGCGCCCGTGCAACCGAAATTGGTTGCGATCGGCGGACTGTCAGGAACTGGAAAATCGATGCTTGCGCGGGCGTTGGCGCCGGCGCTGTCGCCATTGCCGGGCGCGGTGGTGCTGCGCAGCGATGTCGAGCGCAAGACATTGTTCGGGATTGACGAAACCGAAAAGCTGCCGGAGAGAGCTTACTCGGTCGAGACCACGATCAGGGTTTACAAGACCCTTGCGGAAAAAGCTCGGCGCGTAACCGCTGCAGGCTATTCCGCGATCGTCGATGCGGTCTTCGCATTGCCCGTCGAGCGATCCGAGATTGCCAAATCAACAAACGGCGCTGAGTTCTACGGACTGTTCCTCATCGCAAGTCTTGATGACCGTCTGGCTCGCGTTGGGAATCGTGGCCGCGACGCGTCGGACGCGGATGCCGACGTCGCCCGCAAGCAGGAGGAATTCGAACTTGGCCGTATTGCATGGTCGAAGGTCGACGCCTCTGGTACTTCCGAGGAAACACTTCTGCGCGCCGAGGGAATGCTCGGGCTTAGATGAGCGAGCCATGCAGTGCGCGCTTCGCTGTCCAGCGGCAACTCCCTCGTGACATTCGATACGGACCTGATGCATAGCTGGATCAAACACGCCCGATCCGGTTTCCGAGGATGACAACCGCGAAAGCACGACACGCCTTTGCCGTCCGACTTGCCGCGGGCATTGCGGGTTATTGCGCCTTCATCAACCTCTACTCGCCACAGTCGATTTTGCCGCTGTTGTCCGAGGAATTCGGCGCAAGCGCAGCCGGAATCTCGACCATTATCACCGTAAGCACTCTGGCCGTGGCGCTGACCGCCCCCTTCACCGGCACTGTTGCCGACGTGCTGGGTCGCAAACGAGTTATCGTCGTGGCGATGTTTGCGCTGGTCATTCCAACGATCATGGTCGGTCTGTCGACAAGCCTGCCAGCGATGATCTTCTGGCGCGCGGTGCAGGGACTGGTGTTGCCTCCGATTTTCGCGGTCATGGTGGCGTATATCGGAGATGAATTGCCACACCACGAAGCGACGACGGTAGCCGGTATCTACTCGTCAGGCTCCAGCCTGGGAGGCTTCAGTGGCCGCCTGTTTGTGGGGCTTCTTGCCGATCTGGTGAGCTGGCGCGCAGGCTTCATGGCACTCGCAGCGATTGCCTTTGTCGGCGCGATCATCGTTGCGTTTCTTCTGCCGCACGAGCGCAAATTCGTGCGCTCCGAAGGCCTGCTGTCCTCAGGCAAACAGATGCTTGCCCATCTGCGCAACAGGCAACTGATCGCGACCTACGCGGTCGGCTTCGGTGTCCTGTTCAATTTCATCACGACCTTCACCTATGTCAGCTTCTATCTCGCGGCGCCTCCCTTCAATCTTTCGGCGAGTTGGCTCGGGGCGCTGTTCGTCGTCTATCTCGCGGGCTCCCTGCTTACACCGTGGACCGGCTGGGCCGTCGCAAGGTTCGGGCGGCGACGATTTACGGTGCGCGTTATTGCAATCTGGGTTGCCGGCATCGCCCTGACGCTTGCTCCTTCGCTGCCACTGATCATTGCTGGGCTTGCGATCAGCGCCGCCTGCGGCCTGATTTGTCAGGCGATATCGACCGCCTATGTCACCGTCACGGCTAAGGCGGGCCGTTCATCTGCCGTCGGGCTTTATGTGACGTCATTCTATGTCGGCGGCAGTTTTGGCGCAGCTCTCGGCGGACTCGCCTGGAATTTCGCCGGTTGGCCGGCATGCGTCGCACTCGTTGCAGCCATGCTGGCGATCATGTCGGCGATCGTGATTTTTGCCTGGGCGCGTCGCGTGCCCGCTTCAACCGACGTCCCTCCGATCGAGCCGCCATGACGCCTTAGTGTGCGCTTGGATGCCAAAGCGGCATATATCCTCGCGCAAGCACTGAAAGAATTGAGGGTGGAGTGAGCACCTCGACCTTCACCCCGTGCGGTCGCGCCGTTGATTTCGCGTACCCCGAGGGTGTCCAGCGCAGCAAATGGCTGCCTCGGACCGCAAAGGCTTCCCCGTCCAGCGTTATCATTGCGCCGTCCGGCAACATGTCGATGCTGCGCCGATGGGTGCGTTTAGTCTTGTGATGCAGGCGCTCGGCGTGAAGCGCACGATCCATCGCGCCGGCCGACGCGCGCTCTCTCTTGCCGAAAAACAGCTGCGCGAAAAGTTCGGCGTCGCGACGACGACATTCAAAGCATGGTCGATGGCCCGCCGCAAAAGCTGTTACTTCATCGAGGAAAAACAATTCCGTGTAGTAGCGGCCCCACACATCGCGCTGCCGATTCTTGAATTCGAGAACGCAACAGATCCATTGCCGCGATACCCAACGGCGGCCAGTCAACGTCCGGTTGGTGGCGTGAAACTTGCCCCCGCGATTGCCCATCAAAGTTCCGCGCGCGGATGTCGAAATGAGTTCGCCGAAGGGGGTAACGCGGTTTTGCAGTGGCATCGACCTACTCAGAGCACAAGCGCACGCACAAAAGCCCCGGCACCCACTCCGCAGATGACAGAAAGAAGATCGTTGCGACGCAGCGCCATCACGACCAGCGCCGTGACGACGGCCACGGTCGCTGCAGCGCCACCGCGGACGGCCAGCGGCAGAATAATCGCAACAATCACCGAGCCAGGTAGCGCATTGAGAATACTGCGGACGCGGCGCGTGAGCGGAACATACCCCATCAACCAGAATCCGCCCGCGCGGATCGCATAGGTCACGAGGGCCATCGCGGCGATGGCCATCCAGATACCGAATGTGCCCAGATCGGCGTTCATTCGTTCGGCTCATCAAGATAACCGCCGGCGACCGCGCCCACGATCGAACCCGCAGCGATAAACCACCAACCCGGCACCAGGCGTTCGACAACGACAGCAACGATCCCTGCGACAGCCCAGCCCCATGCACGGCGCGGACCGGTCCACAGGGGTACGAGCATGGCGGCGAAAAATGCCGGCATGACCAGATCGAGTCCGTATTTCGTCGGGTCAGCAATGAAACTTCCTACGAAATAGCCGGCACCTGTGGCGACGAGCCATGCGGCCATGATTGCGCTGGCCGCTCCGAAATACACGGCCACATCGCTCCCGCCCTCCGCGCGATAGCGCATGGCAATCAACCAGGTCGCATCCGTGAGAAAAAACAGCGCCGAGTAGGCCTGCCAAGCCGGCCGTTGGCCAAGCCATGGACGCATGGAGACGCTCATCAGGAAAAGGCGTGCCCCGACGACGGCCGCGAGCATAGCGATTGTCAGAACCGCACCCCATGTCACGACGGCAGGCCAGATTTCGAGTGCAACAAGCTGGGCGATCCCGGAGCAGACCAGAAAATTCATGGCGAGGCTTTGCACGAAGGTAAGGCCTTGCCGGGCCGCAGCCGCGCCGACAACGACACCGAACGCCATGATGCCTGGCGCCACCGGAAGCCCGAGGCGCATCCCCCGGACAAAACCGGACCAGTGAGATTTGTCCGGTGGCGATTCGATGGAAGTCATGAGGAATCCGAAAAGGAGGGCTGGCCGGATTAGGCTCGCACGGCTTCCCCCATGAATCGAGATGGCCGGGACAGAGCCCGGCCATGACGACTGCGAATAGCAATTAGCCTTGCGGCTGAGGAGCGACCTCACCCGACGGCGGCTCTGGCCGCGGACGCGGCTTGCCGGCGGGTGGCACTGCCGACGAGCGTGGCGTCGTCGGTTCGATGACCGATTCACGGACCGGGCGCTTGCCCGCAAGGAGATCCGTAATCTCGTCGCCGGTGAGCGTCTCGAACTCGAGGAGGCCCTTCGCCAGAACTTCGAGATCGGCGCGTTTCTCGGTCAGAATCTGAGTGGCCTCCGCATATCCGGCCTCGACCAGCTTGCGAACCTCGGCGTCAATCGTCTGCGCCGTTGCTTCCGAAATATTCTGCTGGCGCGACACCTGATAGCCAAGGAAAACCTCGTCCTGGTTCTCGCCGTAAGCGACGGTGCCAAGTTTGTCGGACAAGCCCCAGCGCGTCACCATCATGCGGGCGAGCTTGGTGGCCTGCTCGATGTCGGATGAGGCGCCCGAGGTCACCTTCTCCCTGCCGAACACCATTTCTTCCGCAACACGGCCGCCCATCATGATCGCGAGACGTGAGGTCATCTGTTCGCGGCTCATCGACAGCTTGTCGCGCTCCGGCAATTGCATGACCATGCCGAGCGCGCGGCCGCGCGGGATAATTGTGGCTTTGTGCACCGGATCAGTGGCTATGACGTTGAACGCAACGATAGCGTGGCCACCCTCATGATAGGCAGTCAGCATCTTTTCTTCGTCGGTCATCACGAGCGACTTGCGCTCGGCGCCCATCATCACTTTGTCTTTGGCGTCTTCGAATTCCGACTGGGTCACCATGCGCTTGTTGCGGCGCGCCGCCATCAGCGCGGCCTCGTTGACCAGATTCATCAAGTCGGCACCCGAGAACCCGGGTGTGCCGCGCGCGATGGTCTTGAGGTTCACGTCGGGCGCCAATGGCACCTTGCGCACGTGCACTTTCAAAATATTTTCGCGGCCGACCACATCGGGATTCGGGACCACCACTTGCCGGTCGAAACGACCCGGACGCAGCAGCGCGGGATCGAGCACGTCAGGACGGTTCGTCGCGGCAATAAGAATAATGCCCTCGTTAGCCTCGAAGCCGTCCATCTCGACCAGCAACTGATTGAGCGTTTGCTCGCGCTCGTCATTGCCGCCGCCGAGACCGGCGCCGCGGTGACGGCCAACCGCGTCAATTTCGTCGATGAAGATGATGCAGGGAGCATTCTTCTTGGCCTGTTCGAACATGTCGCGCACGCGGCTCGCGCCGACGCCGACAAACATTTCGACGAAATCCGAACCTGAAATAGTGAAGAACGGCACATTGGCCTCGCCCGCGACGGCGCGTGCGATCAACGTCTTGCCGGTGCCGGGCGGGCCGACCAGGAGAACGCCACGCGGAATGCGGCCACCGAGGCGCTGGAATTTTCCCGGGTCGCGCAGAAACTCCACGATCTCCTGCAGGTCCTGCTTGGCCTCGTCGACGCCCGCGACATCGTCAAAGGTGACGCGACCGTGGGTTTCAGCCAGCAGCTTCGCGCGCGATTTGCCGAAGCCGAGCGCCTTGCCGCCGGCGCCCTGCATCTGGCGCGACAGGAAGATCCACACGCCGATCAGCGCGATGAACGGCAGCCACGACACCAGCAGCGAGACAAACCACGGGACATTGTCCTGCTGCGGCCGCGCGGTGATCGTCACGCCTTTGGAATAAAGTTTCTGCACCAGACCCGGGTCGTTCGGTGCGTAAGTCTGGAAGCTGGTCCCGTTGGCGAAGGTGCCGTGGATGTCAGGCCCCTGGATCACGACGTCGCGCACGCGGCCCTGATCGACCTCGGACAGCAGTTGCGAGAAGGAAATATCCTGCGCGGTGGTCCGCTGCCCCGGGTTCTGGAAGAGCGTGAACAACGCCAAAAGCAACAGGACGATGATCACCCAGAGGGCGAAATTGCGAAGGTTAGCGTTCATCAGGCGTCCTGACCCCGCCGCGCGCGATCCCCGCGGCTTTATGACTTATGCATCCCGTTCGTGGCGACTTCACGTCAGACCCGAACGCCCAATGTAGGCAGCGCGGGCCCTCAAGAAAAGGCCTCAAACCTTAATATACTAGCGTGTTTTCGCATGGCTTGCCCGCTCGTGTCGGCGCTTGGTTAAGACCCTGCGACCGCGGGGCGGCGCTCTTTCCACGATGAGTTGACGGTCGGTCAGTGTCACAACCGCTCCGGCCAAAGTCCGGCGAAAGCGCCCTTCGCGGGCCGTCTGGGCGCGATCCAGCGCGCATTTCAGCGCTTCGAGCTTGCCGAGCTCGACAGGGCCCTCATCACCCGCCCCGGCCACAACTCGACCGAGCAGACGCAACCCGATTTCGGCGGGTAAATCAGCAAAGCGGCTCGCCTCGATACAAAGCGAGCCTCCAGGCGACAATTCCACAGTCAATTCGCGCATTGCGCGATCGACCGCCACCTCGATCGCGCCTTCCGCCCGCTTCAGGCGGCGTGCAAGTTGCGCGAGCCGCTTCGCATCTAGCCCCTCCTCCGCAAGCGCCCCCATGAGGCCGCGTAGCCTCGGCCGCGCGAAGCGTGGGTTGCGGTTTGACGGATCGTCCGCGTAGGGAATTTTTGCGACATCGAGGGTCGCAATCAATCGCGCTTTCGCAATGTCGAGCAGCGGGCGGACCAACACGATGGAGCTCTTGCCATCAGGTGGCAACCGAGCCGTTCGTGTCATTGCGCCAAGACCGGTCAATCCGCTACCGCGACTCATGCGGATCAGCACGGTCTCCGCCTGGTCATCGAGGGTGTGAGCCGTGAGGATGCGCGTGGCACCCGCTCTTTGCGCGGCTTCGCCGAGCAATCGATAGCGCGCCGCCCGTGCTTGTTCCTGAATCCCGGTGGAGGGCTTGCGGCCGTTCCAGCGCACCGTGCGATGCGAGATGTTCAGTTTACGCGCGAGGCGGGCAACCGCGGCCGCCTCGGCTTTGGACTCCTTGCGTAGACCGTGATCGACGGTCACGGCGACGAGTTTCGGCTTTGTCTTGAGTGCGTCGCGCCAATGCGCGGCGAGCAGCATCAGCGCGGTCGAGTCGGGACCGCCGGATACCGCGAGGGCAATAACGGGAAACGCCTGGAGATCCGCAAAAAGCGTCTTGGCTTCCGATGGCGTGATCGCCAGTGATCTTGGGTTAGACATGATCGTTACCGAAAGCCGGTTCCAGCCTCCGGATCAAGTCCGCGGCCGGTCAGTCGCGATCATATCCTAGCAGTGTGCGCGCTTCTGCTCTTGCTCGACGCCGCGCTTTACGTTGGCCGACGCCCGCGGAAACTTGCGGCCGACCTCGGCAAGGGTGGCGCAGGCGGCCTCTTTCTGGTTCATCGCAGCAAGCGATTGACCGAGACGCAGCAACGCGTCAGGCGCCTTGGCGGAGCGTTCGAACTTGGTCGAAACCCCAAGGAACGATTCCGCGGCGTCACGATAGCGCTGTTGCTGGAACAGGCTTTCGCCGAGCCAATATTGCGCCTCGGGCACAGAGCGTTCGTTGGGATATTTCTTCAGGTAATCGCGGAAAGACTGTTCAGCCAGCGAATAGTCCTTATGCAACACATAGCCGTAGGCCATATCGTACTCGTCTTGCGCTGAGGCCGAAGGCGGCAGCGTCGCAAGCTGTTGGTTGTTGGGCGTGGCAGGAACAACGTTGCGAACTTGCGGCGGCGGTGAGGCCGGCATCGCTTGCGGCGCCGCTGGCGTTGCTTGCTGTGCCGGCACCGGCACCGATCCGGCCGATGCTACAGTAGACGGCGGTACAGCTCGTTGCGGCGATGGTGGATCAGTGTTCGCGAGCGTCGATAAGTCCAGTGGTGCGCCCGCGTCGCGTCCGCCTGGCGCGCCGATCGGCGGTCCACCCGGTTCGGGCGCCGCAATCACCGCCTGATTGCCGAGGGTACGTGGAGCGCCTGGTGCATTGGGGCTCTGCGTCGGATCGAACACGTCTGAGCGACGACCGGGAGGTGGCACCATCGGCGCATTTCCCTGGCCCGTCGGCGCCGCCTGCGGCGGTGGCGCCGCGCTGCCTCGCGATCCCATCTGCTGAAAACGATACTCGGTATCGTCTTGCATGCGCTTGAGTTGCGATTCCAGCTGCTGATTGCGGTACTGAAGCTGTTCGATCGTCCCGGTGAGCTGACGCAACGCACTTTCCATCCGGTCGAGCCGGACAGAAATATCGCCGGGATCGGGTTGCACGGCTCGGCCGCCCTGTGCCGGCTGACGCGATTGTGTCGGTTCGTTGCGATTGAAAAGGTTGTCGAGAAAGTTGCCGGAGCCGCGTTGGTCCTGTGCCAGCGCAGAACCGGCCAGAAGCAAAACGGAAATCGCGGCAAGCACCGCAGTTCGAGATGATGATCGTAAGCGCGTCATGTGTGATGAAACCGGCAGCAGCCGTTTGCCAAAGGGTAACATAAGACGCGCTGCGTCGAAATTGTGACAGTGGCCTTTGGTTCCAGCTTCGTCACACCCGACTTAGTGCCGGATATATGAATGGCCGGGCGAACCCGGCCATAAAGGCTCAGGAGCTAACCCCGAGAACGGTAACGGCGCGACGGTTCTGCGACCAGCAGGAGATATCGTTGCAGACCGCGACAGGACGTTCCTTGCCGAAGGAGATCGTCCGCATGCGCTGCCCCTGAATACCACGCGAGACCAGATAATCGCGCACCGCTTGCGCGCGCCGTGCGCCAAGCGCGATGTTGTATTCGCGGGTGCCGCGCTCGTCGGCATGGCCCTCGATCGTAAACTGGCCGTACTGGCTGTACGTCGTCAGCCACTGCGCTTGCTTGTCTAGCGTCGCGCGCGCTTGCTGCGTGAGTTCAGTGGAATCGGATTCGAAAAATACGCGGTCGCCGACGTTGACGATGAAGTCCTGCTGGCTTCCGGGCGATGCTTGGCCGGCGGCATTCGCTTGCGCATCTTCGCCTGACCTGGCGCAGGCTGAGACTGCCAAAGCCGCAGCAAGGATCGCTGCGAACCGGGCAGCGTGCAGCATCTTCAACATATTCGTCATCCCGGTCCCCTCCATTCACACATATCGACGCATAATGCGTGTTGGGTCTAGCAGGCCGTTCGTTAAACGAACGTTCCATCAACCTTGATGGAACCTTGCCCGGTCTCTTTAAATGTCCCGCTGTCCCTTAAACCGTTTCTAGTGGTTAAGACAGTGTGAAAATAAGGCCAGTTTGCGACGATCACGACAAAAGCGGTGACCAGGCAGGATCGGACGCGTACGCGGGTGTGGGAACCTTCAACTCGTTGCGGCCGCTGATGTCAATCGTATAGAGCGCCGGCCCCTGGCCTACATCACGGAAAAACATCAGCACACGCCCATTGGGTGCGAATGTCGGGCCTTCGTTGTGGAAACCTTCAGTCAGCAGGCGCTCACCTGAACCATCCGGTTTAAGAATACCGATGGCAAAATTACCACGCGCTTGGCCCGTAAACGCGACGTAATCGCCGCGCGGGGACCAAACCGGCGTCGAATGGTGCCCTTCGCCGAAACTGATGCGCTGTGCCGGTCCACCGGTAGCAGACATGACATAAATTTGCTGACTGCCGCCACGATCGCTTTCGAAACAGATACGCGTACCATCGGGCGAATAACATGGAGCAGTATCGATGGCCGGCGTGTCGGTGAGACGCGTCGTCTGCTTCGATCGCAGGTCCATCACGAACAAGTTGGCATTGCCTCCTTGTTGAAGACTCATGATGACGCGTTGACCGTCCGGGGAAAATCTCGGAGCGAAGGTCATGCCCGGAAAATTGCCAACGATTTCCCGTTGCCCGGTCTCGATGTTGAGAAGATAGACGCGCGGATCCCCCTGCCCGTACGACATGTAGGTGATCTCTTGCGTCGACGGATTGAAACGCGGCGTCAGCACGAGATCATCGCCGCGCGTCAGGTACCGTACTCCGGCGCCGTCCTGGTCCATGATGGCGAGACGTTTGACGCGACGGTCCTTTGGACCGGTCTCGTCCACGAATACGATGCGGCTATCGAAATAACCTTTGTCGCCGGTGAGACGCTCGTAAATCGCGTCGGAAATAATGTGGGCAATCCGCCGCCAGTTATCCGGCGTCGTGAAGTACTGTTTGCCGTCGAGTTGCTGGCCCGCGAACACATCCCAAAGGCGAAACTCTGCCTTCAATCTTCCATCGCCCTGACGCGTGATGCGGCCGGTGACCAACGCCTGGGCATTGATCGTGCGCCAGTCGGTAAAGCGCGGCACGTTATCGCTGTTGGCAATTTTTTCGATGAAGGCCGCGGGATTGATCGGCGCGAACAGACCGCTGCGCTGAAGATTGCCACTGATGACCGCGGTGACATTCCGCCCGATATCAGATTCGGAGACGAAGTCGGGCAGCGCAATCGGCATCGGCTGCACATTGCCCTGAGTGATGTCGAGCCTGAGCACGGCGCCTGCGGAGCGCGGTGCGAGGACAGCCAAGGCGCCGGCGCCGGCCAGCAACCGGCGACGAGTCAGCGAAAGGGGAACGGGTGGTTGGGTCATTTCGATTGGATCAATAGAGGACTTAATTTGACCGAAACATGTCTTTGGGATCGAAGGTCAACTCAATTTCTTTCCAGCTTTCATAGTGCTCGGGTTTGAGCATATCGAACGGCTGACCGGTCAGAACTGCGCGGACGGCGCTGTCGCGTGAGGCCATCGCCGCAACACTTCGGCCGTTGACCCGGGCAAAGGGCGGCCCCGCCAGACGACCGTTAGGAAGAAGCTTCACGGTCACGTTGACGATCAATTCATTCGGATCCTGGACACCGACTGGTGGACTCCACAAAGCCATCAAGCGCGCCCGAAGCGCGTCGATTTCGGATTGCGAGAGCCTTGCCGCCATGCCTGTGGATGTCCCCAGGGAGGGCATGGTGTTGGGGTCCAATCCGGTCGCGGCGTTCCGTTGCGGATCGCGCTTGTCGAGCAGAGCCGCAATCTTGTCGGCATCGAATTTCGGCTGCTGCTTCTGCGGAGGTTTCTTCGGCGGCAGCGGCTGCTCGACGTTGGTCTGCTGCTTCGGTTCATCCGGTTGCTTGATTTTGTCGGCGATCGGATCCGGCTTGGGTGGCTGCGGCTCGGGCTGCGGTGCCATTTCCTTTGCCGCCTGGACTTCCTTTTTCTCGGTGATCTTGGCCTTCGAATCCTCGACCGGCTTGGGAGGCTCTTCGGCTTTTTTCTCGACCAGCGGCTTGGGAGTCTCGACCTTCGGCGCGTCCTTCACGCCCTTGGTCATCTCGGAGAAATCCTTTTCGCTCACGAGATCGACCGGCAAAGACTCCGCCGGCGTGACGTCGAACATTTTTCCGGAAAACGAGAACGTCGCCCACAGCAGCACCGCCGCGTGCAGGCCAACCGAGATCGCTGTCGCCTTTCTAATCACCGCGCTTTAGCGCCCTGTTCAAACTCGGTAACCAAGGCTACACGATGAAAGCCGGCCGACGACAGCCGGCCCATCACCTGCATCATGGTCCCATAGTCAACTTTCTTGTCGCCGCGCACGTAAACACGTGTCTCGACCCCGCCACGCGCTTCGGCCACCGCCAGCATCTTGGGGATCAGATCATCGGTCGCAATTTCGCTATTCTGCAGGAAAATCTGGCCCTTGTCGTTGACAGAAACGGTCAGCGGCTCTTTGTCCTGGTCGAGACTTTTGGCCTGACTTTGCGGCAAATCGATCGGTACGCCCACCGTCAGCAGCGGTGCCGACACCATGAAAATTATCAACAGCACAAGCATCACGTCGACCATCGGAGTCACGTTGATTTCGCTCATCACGCGCTGGCGATGATGCTTGCGTTTTCCGATGATCGGCGTGCCGGCATTGGCAGCCATCAGGCGATCTCCTACCCGCGCTCGTCAATTTGCCGGGACAGAATTGCCGCGAACTCGTCGGCAAAGCCCTCCAGGCGCTGGGCTTGCTTGTTAACCTCGGCTGCGAACTTGTTATAGAAAATCGTCGCTGGTATGGCGGCGACAAGGCCAAGCGCAGTCGCAAAAAGCGCTTCGGCGATGCCGGGCGCAACGACCGCCAGAGATGTGTTCTTGGACGCGGCGATCGATTGGAAGCTCGTCATGATTCCCCAGACGGTGCCGAACAATCCGACAAACGGGCCTGCCGATCCGACGGTGGCGAGGACCAGCAGCCGCCTCTCAAGGCGCTCGACCTCACGCGCGATCGTCACTTCCATGACCTTCTCGATGCGCATCTGCAATCCGCCGATCGCGCGCGCATTCCCTTCGAAGCTGCGTTTCCATTCGCGCATCGCGGCCACAAACAATGCCGCCATCGAATGCGCAGGGCGCGAGGACAGCGCACGGTAGAGTTCGTCCAGCGACTGACCAGACCAGAAAGCCTGCTCGAAACGATCCATCGCGCGCCGCGAACGCGTGTAGAGCACCGTCTTGTCGATCGCGATCGCCCAGACCCAGACCGAACAGATCAGCAGCCCGACCATCACGGTCTTGACCACCCAATGCGCGTTCCAGAACAGCGTGAAAAGCGAAAGATCGGATGAGGTCAGCGGGAGCACCGACTGTGCCACGTCGGCAGGATTCATAGGCACGTCCTTTCCGCTTAATCCGGTCCCGTCGGTCGAACCGGCGCGGCGCAACGTCCGAAGTCAACGGGCGCGCGCGACGATGCCGCCTACGCGCTAAGCCTGACCTCTCGCGAAATTCGTTGGTCCCGTCCACCGGTACCTACGAAATCCCCGCGAAACTTGGCCAAACTTGGGCGCGGAAGCGGAGTTACTGCCTTAAACAGCGCTGATTGTGGTTAAGGAGTTGTTACTTCGCCGAACCCCGAAAATAATAGGGCCGCCCTGGTGGGCGGCCCTATGTTCCGAAATCGAGGGGAAATCAGCCCTGTGACTGATTGCCATCCGGCGACGGCCGGTTGCCGCGCTGGGCCATGAACTGGTCGAACTCGGTCTTGTCCTTCGCCAAGCGAAGACGCTCGAGGAATTCACGGAACTCCCGCTGCTCTTCCTCCAGGCGCCGCAGCGTTTCGGCGCGATAGTCGTCGAACGCTCGGTTGCCACTGGAGGGCGCATGGAAACTCCAGGGATTGCCGCCCATTCGGGACCGCATCCAATCCATCTTGGTCTGCATGCGCTCCATCTTGTTCTGCCAGTGGTGCTGTCCGCATCCCATTCTTCCACTCCCAATGGTGAAGGCGAGGACGCTGAGCCCAATCGGCCACCAGACCATGAAGCCAAGAACGGTCAGAGCGATCCAGGCGGGTTTTCCGAAGGCATCAAGTTGCGCAGTGATAGGCATTGTCGGCCTCGCGTGAATGTAAATAACATTTACATAGCTAGGCCCGGGCGAGGCCCCTGTCAAGCGGCGCGAAAATTAAATTGGTGAGCCACACGGCATCGCGCCAGACCTGCGCGAAAAAGTCGCTGTGGCCTCAACGATGCCCGGCGACGGTGGCGTTTAACCCCAACCCGCGCAGGTAAATGAGAACCGCGGCCTCAAGCAGTTCTTCTGGCGGCATCGGCAATGCACGGCGGACTGAATTGCCGCGACCGAACAGCGAGGCGATGCCGTGCGTCATCGCCCATACGTGCAGCGCTACCATCAGCGCCGGCGGTCGCCCTTGCGACGGCATCAACAAAACGAGTTTCTCGGCAGCCGCACGCAACACCGCAAATGCGTTCTCGCTTGCCTCACGCAATTCGCGATCAGTATCGAGAGGAACTCCGGCTTCGAACATCGCCGAGTAATAAGCCGGCTCGCTTTTGGCGAAAGCGAGATAGGTTTTGCCGAGTTGATCGAACGCAGCCATCACTTCTGGCCTGCCTTCATCCCAGGCCTTGGCGAGTACGCTTGCGAATTCCTCGAAGCCACGCCGCGCAACATCGGCGAGCAGCGCGTCGCGATCGCGAAAATGCCGATACGGCGCCGCAGGAACTCACGCCCGCCCAGCGCGCGGCATCGGCAAAGGTGAATCCCGCGGGCCCCTTCTCCACGATCAATTCAAGCGCCGCTCGCACCAAGGCTTCCTTGAGGTTGCCATGGTGATAGCCACGCGGTCCGGCGCGTCTGCCCCATTTCATGTAAACGGGATTAACATGAGTCCGGCAGGCGCGTCGACGCTTACGAGCGCCGCCCGCGTTTGGCGACCAGCGGCAGATCGTCGAACAATGTCGGACCGCCCGGCTGCGCGCCTTCGATGGTCAGCAGACGCAGCTTGCTGACAACACCGCCCGGCGCCGAGAAGCCGCCTGTCTTGCCGCCGGCAGCCAGCACTCGGTGACAAGGCACAATCAAGGGAATCGGATTCTGGCCGAGCGCCTGTCCGACCTCGCGCGCCAACAATTTATCGCCAAGCCGTTCTGCGATTTCTCCGTACGTCAGTGTCGAGCCCGCCGGGATCGTACGCGCAATGGCGTAAACCTTGCGATTGAACTCCGGCAGATCGTCGATATCGATCGTCACGTCGTTCAAATCGCGCTTCTCGCCGCGCAAGAGCGCGACGACTCCACCAATCGCCCGCTGCACATGTGCCGGGGGATTTGCTTCCTGCGCGCCGGCAAAACGACGCAAGAGACGCGACCGGGTCGCCGCTTCCGTCCCGTCGTGAATCTGCACGCCGGCAACGCCGCGCTCGTTCCACACAATTCCGCACGTACCGATCGCAGTGTCGAATATGGCGAAACTGTCGCTCATTCAGGAACGATAGCACGCGCCGTCAGGCGCCGCCGCCCGATTCCTGGTCTGCTTTCATGGCAATGCGCAGCGGCTTCGGGATGGGCTTTGCGCGCCCTCCGGAAACGAAAGCCACCTGGACGTGGGCTTCCACCAGCAGAGCTTCGCCGCGCATGACCTTCTGATTGAGTGTCACCGAGGCGCCCTTCACTTCTTCCGGCGTGGTGACGATATCGAGCACATCATCCATGAAAGCCGGCTTGCGGAAGTCGATGCTCATGTGTCGCACCACGAAAGAAAATCCCGGCGCTTCCTTTTCGGCTTGGTCGAATAGCGCGCGATGGTCGGCGCCGATCAGCCGCAGATAATTCGTGCGTCCGCGCTCCATGAAGCGCAGATAGCTGGCGTGATAGACGATGCCGGAGAAATCCGTGTCTTCGTAATACACGCGCACGGCCTGATGGTGCCGGCCGTCGCGAATTTCGCCGTCGAGAGAGTTCATAACGAACTATTTACAGACAGCGCCGACCTGCATCAATCGTCCAGGCGTCGATACAACCACTCACTGGAGTGAGCGCGCCAGCGGCAGCACGTGGTCACGCGTCAGTGGCGCGAAAGGCATATCGGGAAGCGCGTGCGGGTCAATCCACACGATCTGCTCGATCTCCCCTGCCGGCCTGATCGGACCTTCGACATCCACCGCATACACCGCGGCATTGACCTGAAATCCCGGCTCGTTCGCCGCCGGACAATCAAACACGCCCAGCGCCTGCGCGCTGGTGTCCCTGACCCGGCAGCCCAGTTCCTCGGCGATTTCGCGCGACAACGCTGCGACGTCGCTTTCGCCGGCATCGCGTTTGCCGCCGGGCTGCATGAAAGCCTCGGTCCCGCGTTTGCGGACCAGAAGAACGCGGCCGTCCGGGTCGCGGATTAGCGCGGCCACCACGCTGATGATCCTTTGGCTCACTCATCCTCTCCGGAAAACAGTCCAAACTGCGTCGGATCACGCGTGGGTTCGGGCAGACCGAGATGCTGGAAAGCGAGCGCGGTGAGCAATCGCCCGCGCGGTGTCCGCTGGAGAAAGCCTTTCTGGATGAGGAACGGCTCGATGATATCCTCGATGGCATCACGCGGCTCCGACAGGGCGGCAGCAAGCGTATCGACACCGACCGGGCCTCCTCCGTAACTCGAGGCAATCGTCGAGAGGTAGCGGCGGTCCATCGCATCCAGCCCTGCCGCATCAACTTCGAGCGCCAGCAACGCGCGGTCGGCGACTTTCCGGTCAATGGTTTTGGCGCCGTCGACATGGGCAAAGTCGCGCACACGGCGAAGAAGCCGTCCGGCGATGCGCGGGGTGCCGCGGGCACGTCGGGCGATTTCATTGGCGCCATCGGGCGCAACGCCGATGCGCAGGACACGCGCACCGCGATCAACGATCAATTCCAATTCCTTCTCGGAGTAGAAATTGAGTTGCACCGGAATGCCGAAGCGGTCGCGCAAGGGATTGGTCAACAGGCCCGCACGTGTGGTCGCGCCAACCAATGTGAAAGGAGAAAGATCGATCTTGACGGAACGAGCGGCCGGGCCTTCGCCGATAATGAGGTCGAGCTGGAAATCCTCCATGGCGGGATAAAGGATTTCCTCGACCGCGGGATTGAGACGATGAATCTCGTCGATGAAAAGGACATCGCGCGGTTCAAGATTGGTCAGTAGCGCCGCAAGATCGCCCGCCTTCGCAATCACCGGGCCTGAGGTGGCGCGAAAATTGACGCCCAATTCGCGCGCAACGATCTGCGCCAATGTCGTCTTGCCCAAGCCTGGCGGCCCCACGAACAGCACGTGGTCAAGCGCCTCTTTGCGCGCGCGTGCTGCTTCAATGAACACCTTCAGATTGGCGCGCGCCTGTTCCTGGCCGATGAACTCGCTGAGTTGCTGCGGGCGCAACGAAGCATCGACATCATCGTCGCGCCGGTCGGCGGCCACCAGTCGGCGCGGGCTGCTCATTTCGCCAATTCCTTTAATCCTTGCCGGATGAGCGTCGCGGTGTCGGCACCTTCGCCTGCATTTCGAGCAGCTGCCGCGATGGCGGCAGCCGCCTGCGGGTGTCCATAGCCGAGATTGGTCAGCGCCGAAACAGCATCGGCAATCGGCCTTGGCGCGCGCTTTTCGTCAAGCGCACCGGCAAGATGCACCACCGCAGGATCGATATTCGCGTAGGCCGGCGCTTTGTCTTTGAGCTCGGTGACGATGCGCTCCGCCACTTTCGGGCCCACACCCGGCGCGCGGGCCACCATGGCCTTGTCGCGCATGGCAACCGCTGACGCGAGTTCGGATGGCTTCAGCGTGCCGAGCACCGACATCGCGACCTTGGCACCCACCCCTTGCACTGTCTGCAGCAAACGGAACCACTCGCGCTCTATGTCACTGGCAAAACCAAACAGCTTGATCTGGTCTTCGCGCACGTGAGTTTCGATCGACAAGGTGGCCGGTTCACCCGGCGAAGGAAGCGCCTGCATCGTGCGTGCAGAACAATGCACTTGATAGCCGACGCCACCGACATCGAGGATGATGTAGTCCTCGCCGTAGCTGTCCAGGATGCCCTTGAGCTTGCCGATCATGTTTCCATCCGCCTTACGCCTGGGCCGCGTAGCGACGTGCCGCGCTCGTACGATGATGGGCGTGGCAGACTGCGATAGCGAGTGCATCAGCCGCATCCTCGCTCTTGGGGTCGGCCTTCGGCAGCAGCACGCCTATCATCATGCGGATCTGCATCTTCTCTCCATGACCGGCGCCGACAACTGTCTTTTTCACGACGTTGGGGGCGTACTCAGCAACCGTGAGCCCCGCCTTCGCCGGCACGAGCATGGCTATGCCGCGTGCCTGGCCGAGTTTCAGGGTCGCCGCCGCGTTCGTGTTGACGAAGGTTGCCTCCACCGCGGCCTCGTGTGGGTGATAGCGCTCGATGACCGAGATCAGCCCGTCATGGATCACCAGCAGGCGGTTGCCGAGTTCGGCGCGCTCGCTCGTTTCAAGCGAACCACAGGCGATATGAATCAACCGATTTCCGTCGCTCTCGATCAGGCCCCAGCCGGTACGGCGGAGCCCCGGATCGATGCCAAGTATGCGAATCGGATGCCGGGCCATGGTCCGTTGATAGCCTTGCGCCCGGCCGCAGCCTAGGACCGAAATGCGCGTTCCAGGTTGACCGGGGGAAGCTTTCCACCATCGCGGGATTCGGAATTTCCGCCATGATTGCTTTAGGATCGCCGGGCATGCCGGGTTCCCCCTCGTCCCGTCGCCCGAAGCGACGGGCCATCATCATTGGCGGCTCGATGTCCGGGCTCTTCTCTGCAGCATTCCTGCGGCAGATAGGCTGGGACGTGGATGTCTATGAGCGGTCGACCGTCGAACTGGTCGGCCGCGGCGCCGGCATCACCGGACACCCTGAACTTTTTGAAACCCTGGAAGCGAGCGGGGCCGGTACCAAGGATCTTGGTGTCGAGGTACCCAAGCGCATCGCGATCGACCGCGAAGGCCGCATCACCGACGAGCGACCGTTGAGCCAGATCCTCACATCCTGGGATCGCCTGCAGCGGCTCCTGCGGGCGACCATCGACGAATCCCGCTATCACCTCGGATGGAATTTCGAACGGGTGGACCAGGATGAGCGGGGCGTGCGCGTACAGTTTTCCGGCGGGCGCGTCGAGGACGCCGACATTCTCGTTGGCGGCGACGGCATTCGTTCGAGCGTGCGTGCGCAGATGGCACCGGACGTGCAGCCGGTCTATGCCGGTTACTACATCTGGCGCGGCGCGCCGAATGAAGCCGACCTCGCGCCGGAGACGCTCAATTCGATCTATTCTCTGTTCACGTTCTACCTGCCCAAGCGTCAGCAGGTGATCACCTACCCCATCGCCGGATTCGACAACGACCTGCGGCCGGGCAAGCGCCGATTCAATTTCATCTGGTACCGCGTTGCCGACGCAGCAAAACTGCGCGAGATGAACGTGGACGAGAACGGCGTGCAGCACGAATATTCGGTGCCACCGCCGCTGATCCGAAAAGATCTCATCGCCGATATGTACAAGGACGCACGCGAGACTTTGCCGCCTTCCCTCCTCGATGCGCTGATGAAGATCAAGCAGCCGTTCATCACGCCGATCTACGATTTCACCGCGCCGGCGATCGTATTCGGCCGTGTGGCCATGGTCGGCGACGCGGCGGCAAATGCTCGTCCGCACATGGGTTTCGGAATGGCGAAGGCGGGAACGGATGCGCAGGCTTTGGGAAAGCATTTGCGCGACCACGATGACATCGATGACGCGCTGAAGGCCTACAACGCCGAGCGCCAGCCGATCGGCAACCGCATCGTGATGCACGGTCGCAAGCTCGGCACGCATCTCGGCGTAAACCTGAAGACCGATGAAGACCGGCGCATGCACGACCTATTGCAAAGCGATGGAGCCATGCTCGACTGGATCGCCGTGCCGAATTTTCTCGACGCATACAAATGAGCGACCTTCCCAAGCCCGACTATGCACGCAACATGCGCGTCGTCGGCCACTCCGATCAGGGTAGCCGGCCCGATGGCGTGCAGATTATGGTGCATCGCGGCTACGCCTACGTCGGCCACATGTTTTCAAAAGGCTTCTCGGTCATCGACGTGCGCGACGCGAGAAATCCACGCGCGGTGAACTACGTCGCCGCGCCGCCCAACACATGGACCATTCATCTGCAGACGCACGACGACCTGCTGCTCGTGATCAACGCCAAGGACATGTTCGCTGCCACCGAGTTTGCCGATGAGCGCGCCTATTACAGCGGGGCGCTCGGCAAAACGGTCGGCACTGCCCAAGCGCAACGCGTGCGCGACTGGAGCGCGGGCCTTGCCGTCTACGATATTTCCAGGCCGGAAAATCCGCGACGCATCGGCTTCATGCCCGTCGAGGGCGGCGGCATTCATCGCGTCTGGTACACCGGCGGGCGCTGGGCCTACGTTTCGGTGCTGCTCGACGGGTTCACCGATTACATCTTCATGACTGTCGACATGAGCAATCCAGCCGAACCACGCGAGGCAGGCCGCTGGTGGATCCCGGGCATGAATCTCGCGGCTGGCGAGATACCCTCGTGGGGGCCGACCCGCCGCTATGGGCTGCATCACGCCATCATCGACGGCGACATCGCGTACGCGGCCTGGCGCGATGCGGGCATGGTGGTGCTCGACATTGCCGACCGCACCAGACCGAAATTAATCGTGCACCGGAACTGGTCGCCACCATTCGGCGGCGGCACGCACAACTGCCTGCCGTTGCCCGATCGCGACCTGCTGGTCGTGCTTGATGAGGCCGTGCTTGATCACCAGGAAGATGGCCTCAAGCTGATCTGGGTGTTCGACAATCGCGTGCGCGAAAATCCGGTCAGCATTTCATCGTTCCCGACGCCGGTCGAAGCCGACTACAAAACCAAAGGCGGCCATTTCGGTCCGCATAATATTCACGAAAATCGCCCCGGGAGTTTCGTCAGTTTGCAGTTGATCTTCGCGACGTATCAGAACGCTGGCATCCGTGTTTTCGACATATCCAACCCCTTCATGCCGAAGGAAGTCGGCGCGCTGGTGCCGCCGCAACCGGCGACGCTCGCCGATACGCGGCCGAACCGCGCGCGAGTCATTCAATCCGCAGATGTGTTTGTGGATGCGAAGGGTCTCATCTACGCAACCGACTACAATGCGGGCCTGTATATTCTGGAATTCGACAACTAAACGTGGGACCTACGCGCTCATTTTGGCGACCAGCGCATCGGATACTTCGAAATTCGCGTAGACGTTCTGCACGTCGTCGCTGTCGTCGAGCGACTCGATCAGTTTCAGGACTTTTTCGCCAGCTTCGTCGTCCAGCGCCACGGTGTTTTGCGGCCTCCACAGCAGCGACGCCTTGTGCGGCTCGCCGAATTTTGCCTCGAGGGCTTTGGCGACGTCGTTCAACGTGTCGGGCGTCGTGACGATCTGATGGCCGTCGTCATTCGAGGTTACGTCCTCGGCGCCGGCTTCGATCGCGGCTTCCAGCATGGCATCGGCGCTCGCGGCCTTCGCATCGTATTCGACAACCCCGACATGACTGAACATGAAGGACACCGCGCCGGTTTCCGCGAGGTTGCCGCCGCTCTTGGAGAAGATCGCGCGAACTTCACCAGCGGTACGGTTGCGGTTGTCGGTAAGAGCCTCGACGATGATCGCCACGCCGCCGGGACCATAACCCTCGTAGCGGATTTCATCGTAGCTTTCCGTGTCGGTGCCCTGCGACTTCTTGATGGCGCGGTCGATGTTGTCCTTCGGCATGTTCTCGACGCGCGCCGCAAGCATCGCCGCACGCAGGCGCGGATTGAATGCCGGATCTGGCAAACCGAGCTTCGCTGAAACCGTTATTTCCCGCGCAAGCTTGCCGAACAGCTTCGAGCGCGCCTTATCCTGGCGCCCCTTGCGGTGCATGATGTTCTTGAACTGGGAATGACCTGCCATAGGAAACGTGCGCTTATGTCGTGACGCCGGCGGCTATATAGGCCGTCGGCCAAAGAAAATAAATATATTTGAGCAGAATTTCAGGCGGCGACCGCAAGGTCGCGCAGGATCGCACCGATGCGCGCGCCGACCTTGCCGACATTGCGGTGGACACGTGCCTTATAGCGGGTGACGGCGTCGCGATCGACCAGGAAGAATTTCTGCTCCGGGAAGGCGCGGCCGAAAATATCGATCAACATGCTGCGGAACTGGCCGCTCGCAAGCGACCGCTGTGGCTCGGCGTAGGCCGCAAGCTCGGCCGAGGTGAGCGCGCACAGCAACGCGGTAGGCAAAGTTGAATAGACCTGCTTGTGCTGCTGGATTGTGCAGATGGCACGATCAAGTGCGAATTCCTGGCCGACCTCGTCGCTGATCATCAGCGGCTCGTCATTGATGGGTCGCGCAAGCGGGAACTGATCGATCAGCCAATCGCCGACGTGAACGACGTTGCGGTGGCCGCGACCGTACATCAGCACATCGTCTTCGTAGCGCGCGAACCAGGTATCGAGACGGTCGATGAGGCGATCGAAAGCCGGCCGGGCGATCAGCTCGCGGCTTTGCGTTCCGAAAATGCCGATCGCCGCCTTGGCGCGCGAAACGATCTCCAGCACCTCCTCGCCGAGCAGCGTCGGGAACAGGCCGTTGCCGGTGCCGAGCACCACCAGATCGTAATTGCCGCGCGCCTCGCCGAGCGTGCGCAAGGTCAGGTGATGCACCTCGGCTTCGCCGGGTAGCAGCGCGTTGACCATCTGGCGACCGAGTCGCGAGCCAAAATCTCCCGCGTCGTCAGCGGAGATCACGGCAACGCTGCTGGCCGCTGGCGCCGACATCCATTCGCTGGGCTTAAGCCGCATCAACACCTGGGTCTCGTCGATCGGTGTCGTGCACTCGATGCGGAAGCCGTAGCGGTCGAACAGGAGCGCCAGTTCGTAGAAACTCAGGTGATTTGCAAAACCCAGCGCGGTGCGATCGACACCCTTGGTCAGATCCGTCGCGCAATAGCTGAGGATGATGTCGTGCCGGCAGAACCGCAGGTGCGTGAAAAGATTTTCAACGTCGGTTGTCCGCTCGAGCATGCCGAGCATGACGATGACATCGCAATTCGACGCGGCTTTGGTCGGGAACTCACCCGAATTCAGATCGCGGATAAATACGGCCAGCGGCCGATCAATGCCGCGGTAGGTGCATCCATTGGGCAAAAGCGCCTGTAGCGCCGTACCTTCGCTCAGGTCGAAAACCCGCGCGCCGGCCGGGATGAATTGAGCGGCAAGTTCAACGCGGCGATCGGTTCTTTGTACGGGATCCGGCGATTGGCACGCGAGGTCGGGAGGAAGTTCCAGTGCCAGATTGGCGTTGACCTGCAAATTCATGGAAACCCGTGCCGAGGTCGCTATGCCGGACCCGAGCACACACCGGCGAATCAACGTCATCTAACGAATCATCGCCGCGATTCGCGGTCAACCGCGCAATTGAAAAATTTCATTCCCAGAACTTCGGCCGCGCCTCCTGCAGGATACCTCCGAGCCGCACGGCGCCGACCTTGCGAGCGAGGCCAGTCGCGTCATCGGTCTCCACTGCGAGCCCGCACAGTGTCGCCGGACCGTTCGAGGCTTCGAATTTCGCGCCGGGAAGTTTGCGCAGGAAGCGATTGAGCGGCTCGTCCTTGTTCATGCCGATGATGGAATCGTAATCGGCGGTCATGCCGACGTCCGACATGAAGGCCGTCCCGGCCGGCAACACGCGATCGTCGGCGGTGGGCGCGTGCGTGTGCGTTCCGACGACGAGGCTGGCGCGCCCGTCGGCGAAATAGCCCATCGCCTGCTTCTCGCTCGTCGCCTCGCAATGGAAATCGATGATGATTGCATCGACGCCGGATTTCAGCGCGCAGGCCGAAAGCTCGCGCTCGATCGCGGCAAAGGGATCATCGAGCGGATCCATGAAAATGCGCCCCATGGCGTTGATCACCAGGGCGCGCTTGCCGTTCTTTGTGTCGACGAGCGCTGCGCCTCGGCCGGGCGTGCCTTTCGGATAATTGAGCGGGCGGATCAGCCGCGGCGCCCGTTCGATGAACACGAGCGCCTCACGTTGGTCCCAGGCATGATTGCCGAGCGTGATGGCATCCGCACCGGCGTCGATCAGCTCATTGTAGATGACTTCGGTAATGCCGAAACCGCCGGCCGCGTTCTCGCCGTTGATCACCACCAGATCGAGCTTCCATTTGCCGATCAGATCCGGCAGCCGTTCCGTCACGATTGTGCGCCCGGAGCGCCCGACAACATCGCCGATGAAAAGAATGCGCATGCAGTTAATGCTCGCGAAAATCGATGATCTCACGTTCCGTTAGCACGAGATCGAGCCGCGCGTCGCGTTCGGTTGCGGGCACTGACGGAATCTCCTGCGCGGCAAATGCAATGCCGATGGCAACAACCGGCTTCTTTGCGCGCAGCGCATTGATCGTCATGTCGTAATAACCGGCGCCATAGCCGATGCGGTGGCCCGCCCGGTCGAACGCAGCAAGCGGCACAATGAGAATGTCGGGCTCGACCGCATGCGCATCCGGAAAGGGCTCGCGAATTCCCCACTGACCGGAATTCAAAGGTTCGCCGAACGCCCAGGCACGCATCGTCAAAGGTTTGCCACGTCCGGCAATCGCAGGCAGCGCCAGGTTGGCGCCAGCATCGGCCAAACGCCGCATCAATGGGATTGGGTTGATTTCACTCTTCATCGGCGAAAAACCGGAGACCACCATGCCCGGCTCGACTTTCAGCGGAAACGGGCGAGCGGCAATCGTCGTCGCGGCAGCGGCGCGCTCGGAGGCGGGCAAGGCATCACGCAAGGCGAGAACCTGCTCGCGCAATCGTGCTTTTGGAGAATCGGTGTCGGCGAGTTTAGTCATTGCAATCAAGTGCGGAGCCGCGATAGCCGTTGGAGCATCGATCCCGGGTTCCCTACGAAAGTAGGTGGGCGCCATATGACCGAACCCACGAGCCCGGTCAGGGACAGCTCCCTTAAGGATCGATAAGGCCCCGGGGATTGTGTCTCCTGACGCGCCCCGCAGCCCCGCCCGCTCAATGTAGTCGTTATGTGGCGCGCACGCCACTTGGTGAAACACGATCAGCCGATCGGCACGCTGCCGCCGTTGCCGACGGTCTGATTGAGCTTTCGGGTGATGCCCTCGATGCGTTCGGCTGCTGAATTGAATGCACCGATCACGGCATCGGATGCAGCCCTTGCGCGGTCGGATGCAACGAGCCGCGCATCCTGCAAGGAGGCGATGTCTTCCTCGAGGTGACGCATCTTCTGTACCGTCTCCGCCAATTCGTCCGCGACCATCAACGCAGCCATCACCGTGAGACGCGTGTCGCCGATCTCACCGAACTTGCGTCGCAAACTGATGATGCGTTGGTCGATGTCCTTGGCGAGCTCCTGCAGGTGCTCTTCCTGTCCGTCCTCGCAAGCGAGACGGAATTGGCGGCCGGCGATGGTGGAGTTGATCTGAGCCATGGCTTACTCGTGCACGTCCAGCACCGACTGGATTGTCGCGATCGCGCTGTCCAATCGTTCCGCAATTTCCCGGTTGGTCGTTTCGAGTCGACGTGAACGCGCGGTCTCGCCGTCGAGCGCCGCAGCCAGCCGCGTACGATCGACGCCAAGCGCCTGCAGTTGGGCGGCGAGGCCCTCTTCGTTGCGGTCGGCGTGCTTTCGCCGTTCGACAGCGGCATCAAGCGCGTCCAACGCGAGCGCGAGACGCTTGACCGCGGTATCGATTGCGCTTTGCTCCGTCATCGCCTTTGGCCCACACCAAAAACTTGTGCGGCAGCAGATATTTAGGCGAAGAAACTTACGTGCTGCACGACCATACAGTCAACGCTTGGCGGAGGATTTGCCCAGCTGTTTTCGTCATCCTGTGCATGGAGGGTACCCGCGGTAGCCGTCACATTGACTCAAGGGACTTACATGCTATCCACCGGCCAAAAGGCCCTTTCATGAGTGTAAAAGCCTCTTTGACGGCAGCCGCGGCGCCTCCGGAGCGTCGCGAGCAAGCGCCCGCCGCCCCCGCCATTGCCCACGCGAGCATGGCTAACGCGATTCGCGCGCTCGCCATGGACGCCGTGGAACAAGCCAAGTCCGGCCATCCGGGAATGCCGATGGGCATGGCCGATGTGGCAACGGTGCTGTTCTCACGCTTTTTGAAGTTTGACCCGACCGACCCGGCCTGGCCCGATCGTGACCGTTTTATTCTCTCGGCCGGCCACGGGTCGATGCTGATCTACGCATTGCTTCATCTCACCGGCTACGAAGCAGTGACGCTCGATCAGATCAAAAAATTCCGCCAGCTCGGTTCGAACACCGCCGGTCATCCGGAACACGGCCACACGCCCGGCGTGGAAACGACCACCGGTCCCCTCGGTCAGGGATTGGCCAACGCCGTCGGCATGGCGATTGCCGAGAGACATCTCGCCGCAGTGTTCGGCGACACCGTCGTCGACCACAAAACCTATGTGATCGCCTCCGACGGCGACCTGATGGAAGGTATCAGCCACGAGGCGATAGCGCTCGCCGGTCATCTCAAGCTCAACAAGCTGATTGTGCTCTTCGATGACAATGGCATCTCCATCGATGGCGCACTGTCGCTCGCGGATTCGGTCGACCAAGTGAAGCGCTTCGAAGCCGCCGGCTGGAGCGCCACGCGCATCGATGGTCACGATCCTGTGGCGATCAATGCGGCGCTCGAAAAGGCACAGACGTCGGACAAGCCGGTGCTGATCGCCTGCAGGACCAAAATCGGTTTCGGCGCTCCCACCAAACAGGGATCCGAAAAATCGCACGGCTCGCCTTTGGGCGCGGAAGAAATTGCCGGCGCACGCAAGATCCTCGGATGGACATCCGCGCCGTTTGATGTGCCGGCTGACGTCCTGAAAGCCTGGCGCACGGTCGGAACGCGCTCAAAGGGCGTACATGCCGATTGGAAAAAGCGCTTGGCCGGCCTCGAAGGCGGCAAGCGTGCCGAGTTTGAACGTCGCATGAGAGGTGATCTTCCGAAGCAGACGCTCGCGGGCGCCGTGCGTGCGGTGAAGGAAAAACTGGCGGCGCAACCGAAAGACATTGCAAGCCGTACGGCCTGCGAATTTGCGCTTGAAAGCCTGATCCCCGATCTGCCTGAGATGATCGGTGGGTCGGCCGATCTCACCGGCTCCAACAACACACGTATCAAAGGCATGAAGGCAATTTCGGCCGCCGATTTCTCCGGCCGCTTCATCCACTACGGTGTGCGCGAGCATGGCATGGCTGCGGCCATGAACGGCATGGCGCTGCACGGCGGCATCGTCCCCTACTCCGGCACGTTCCTCGTTTTCTCCGATTATTGCCGCCCGGCAATCCGGCTTGCCGCGCTGATGGGCAAGCGCGTCATCCACATCATGACGCACGATTCGATCGGCCTTGGCGAGGACGGACCGACGCATCAGCCCGTCGAGCATCTTGCCGCGCTGCGCGCAATTCCGAATTTGCTCGTGTTCCGTCCCTGCGATGCGGTGGAAACAGCGGAGTGCTGGCAGCTTGCGCTCGAGTCGAAAGACCGCCCGAGCATACTGGCACTCACGCGGCAGAACCTGCCGCAGCTGCGCAACCGCCTCGACGAGGACAATATCTGCGCGCGCGGCGCTTATGAGATCGCGGGTCCCGATGGTCGCTCGGACGTCTCGATCTTCGCCACGGGTTCCGAAGTTTCGATCGCGGTCGATGGTGCGAAACTGCTAGCACAGCACGGCGTCGCGGCGCGCGTGGTTTCAGTGCCGTGTTTCGAATTGTTCCGGGAACAGGATGCGGATTATCGCCGCGCCATTATCGGGGATGCCGGCGTGAAAGTCGGCGTAGAGGCCGCGATTCGACAAGGCTGGGATGCCATTATCGGTTCAGACGGAATCTTTGTCGGCATGCAATCGTTCGGCGCGAGCGCGCCGTACAAGGAACTGTACAAAAAATTTGGAATTACCGCTGAAGGAGTCGCCAACGCGGCGTTGGCGAAGCTTGGGAAGAGCTAACAAGTAATTATATGTCTGTTGTGGTCGACCGCGACCACGGCAAGTTGAAAAGCCGGGAGCGTTTCATGACAGTACGCGTCGCCATCAACGGGTTTGGCCGTATCGGGCGCAACATCTTACGCGCGATCGCCGAAGCCGACCGCAAGGACATCGAGGTCGTCGCTCTGAACGATCTGGGTCCGGTCGAAACCAATGCGCATCTGCTGCGCTACGACAGCGTCCATGGCCGCTTCCCCGGCAAGGTAACGGTGAAGGGCGACACTATCAGCGTCGGCAACGGAGCCATAAAGGTCACGGCCGAGCGCGACCCCTCCAAACTTCCGTGGAAAGACATGGGCATCGACATCGCGCTCGAGTGCACCGGCCTGTTCACATCGAAGGATAAGGCTTCGGCGCATCTGACCGCTGGCGCCAAACGAGTGCTCATTTCGGCCCCCGCCGATGGCGCCGACCTCACCGTCGTCTTCGGCGTCAATCACGACAAGCTGACCAAGGATCACAAGGTCGTCTCCAACGGCTCGTGCACGACCAATTGCCTTGCACCCGTCGCGAAAGTGCTCAACGACGCAGTCGGCATCGAAACTGGATTCATGACGACGATCCACGCCTATACCGGCGACCAGCCGACACTCGACACCATGCACAAGGATCTTTATCGCGCGCGCGCAGCCGCGTTGTCGATGATCCCGACCTCCACCGGCGCCGCCAAGGCGATCGGTCTCGTGCTCCCCGAACTCAAAGGCAGGCTCGACGGCGTCGCCATTCGCGTGCCGACACCGAATGTCTCGGTGATCGATCTCAAGATCGTCGCCAAGAAGGCGACGACCAAGGAAGAGGTCAACGACGCCGTAAAACGGGCTTCGGAACAGCAGCTCAAGGGTATTCTCGCCTATACCAACGACCCGAATGTTTCGATCGACTTCAACCATGACCCGCATTCGTCCACCTTCCACATGGACCAGACCAAGGTCATGAACGGCACGCTCGTGCGCGTCTTGTCCTGGTACGACAATGAATGGGGCTTCTCCAACCGCATGGCGGACACCGCCGTGGCGATGGGCAAACTTCTCTAACGGCCAGGCGTCAGGCGGGTCATGACTGCGTTCAGAACGCTCGACCACGTCGACGTAAAAGGCAAACGCGTCCTGATGCGCGTCGACCTCAACGTGCCGGTTGAGAATGGCGTCGTGACCGATTCAACGCGCATCGAGCGCGTGGCACCGGCGATCACCGAAATCGCCGACAAGGGCGGCAAGGTCATTCTGCTTTCGCACTTCGGCAGACCCAAGGGACGCGACCCGAAGCAATCCTTGAAACCGGTTGCCGCCGAGGTGTCGCGCATCATCAAGCGGCCCGTGAAGTTCGCGGATGACTGCATCGGCGAAATTGCGGAACAGGCGGTCGCCGCAATGAGGCCCGGCGACATCCTCTGCCTCGAAAACACGCGTTTTCACGCGGGTGAAGAGAAAAACGATCCTGAATTTGTCGCCGCATTGGCGAAGCTGGGCGACATCTGGGTCAACGACGCTTTTTCGGCCGCACACCGCGCGCACGCGTCCACCGAGGGCCTCGGTCACAAGTTGCCCGCTTACGCCGGACGGACGATGCAGGCCGAGCTTGAAGCCTTGGCCAAGGCGCTTGAGAACCCGCAACGTCCACTGACCGCGATTGTCGGCGGCGCCAAGATTTCGACCAAACTCGATTTGCTCGGCAATCTGCTCGACAGGGTGAATGCGCTGATCATCGGTGGCGCGATGGCGAACACATTCCTTATTGCGCAGGGGAAGAATGTCGGCAAGTCGCTCGCCGAACCCGATCTTGTTCCTACTGCACGGGAAATCATCGACAAGGCCAAGTCTGAGAAGCGCGAAATCATTCTTCCTGTCGACGTGGTTACGGCGGCGAAGCTTGAGGCGCATGCGTCGTCGCGCGTGCTCGACGCCGACAAAGTCGGCAGCGCAGACATGATTCTGGATATCGGTCCGCGCAGCGTCGAACAGGTCATTTCCGTACTGGCGCGCACGAAGACACTGGTGTGGAATGGCCCTTTCGGCGCCTTCGAGGTGGAACCGTTCGACAACGGCACGGTCGAAGTCGCGGAAGCTGCTGCGGAACTGACCGAGGCCGGCAAGCTTGTCTCGGTAGCGGGTGGTGGCGACACCGTCGCTGCACTCAATGTTGCGGGGGTCGCCGATCGGCTGACCTACGTCTCGGCCGCAGGCGGTGCATTTCTCGAATGGCTTGAGGGTAAGCGCTTGCCTGGGGTCGAGGTGTTGCGGGTAAAATGAAGTCGAACAATGCCATCCGGGGGACTGCTGCGGATGCGATGGAGGAAAAGATGAATCTCGATGAATTGAACAAGGTCGCACAGGCAATGGTCGCGCCCGGAAGGGGCATCCTCGCGGCTGATGAATCCTCCGGCACGATCAAGAAGCGTTTCGATGTCATCGGTGTGGAATCGACTGAGGATAGTCGTCGCGACTATCGCGAGATGCTCTTCCGTTCGGCGGATGGAATGAAACACATTTCAGGGGTCATCCTCTATGACGAGACCATCTGGCAAAAAGCAAAGGACGGCACGCCATTGGTCGAGCTGATCAAAAAGGCGGGCGCGATTCCGGGCATCAAGGTGGACGAAGGCACAAAGCCGCTTCCGTTCTGCGCGAACGAACTCATCACCATCGGCCTCGACAAACTCGCCGACCGATTGCCGAAATACTACGAGCAAGGCGCGCGCTTTGCGAAATGGCGCGCCGTCATCGACATCGGCAAGGGCATTCCGACCAGCACCTGCATCAAGGCCAATGCGCATGCGTTGGCGCGTTACGCCGCGCTCTGCCAGGAGGCGCAGATTGTCCCGATCGTCGAACCGGAAGTGCTGATGGATGGCGACCATGACATCGAGCGATGCTTCACTGTGACCGAGCGTGTGTTGCATACAGTGTTCAATGAGTTGTTCGACGCCCGTGTGCAGCTCGAAGGCATCGTGCTCAAACCCAACATGGTCATCTCCGGGAAAAAATGCGCCAAGCGCGCTTCGGTCGAGGAAGTCGCCGAGAAAACCGTAACCGTGCTCAAGCTGTGTGTGCCTGGCGCTGTACCCGGAATCGCTTTCCTTTCCGGCGGACAGAGCGACGAAGAGGCGACCGCCCATCTCGACGCCATGAACAAGATCGGCAACCTGCCCTGGAAGCTGACATTCTCGTACGGCCGTGCGCTCCAGCATGCGCCGCAGACCACCTGGAAAGGTAAAACAGAAAACGTCGCCGCCGCCCAGCGCGCCTTTTCTCATCGTGCAAAAATGAACGGACTCGCCGCGCTGGGTCAGTGGAAAGCCGATATGGAGAAAAAGGCGGCGTGAACGAAATATGCGAAAGGCCGTGTCGTACACGGCCTTTCGCGCTTACCCCGTTGCGTGCGGGATCAGTCGCAATCGCTACTGTAAATCCTAGTCGACCCGGCCGGGTCTTCTCTTGTAAGAAGCCTCCCCTGCCAACGCTTTTTCCCGCTCCGACGTTCCCCTGATTTGTATCCATGTAAGGACCTAAACGTGATCGATCTCTATACCTGGACGACCCCCAATGGCCGCAAAGTCTCAATTGCGCTTGAAGAACTTGGCCTGCCCTACACCGTGCATCCAATCGATATTTCCAAGGATGAGCAGTTCGCACCAGCTTTTCTCAAGATCGCACCCAACAACCGAATTCCAGCGATCGTCGACCGCGACACCAACATCGCGCTCATGGAGTCTGGCGCAATCCTCATCTATCTGGCGGACAAGACCGGCAAGCTGCTGCCGAAGTCGGGTGAAGCGCGCTATCGCGTCATCGAGTGGCTGATGTGGCAGATGGGCGGGCCCGGTCCCATGCTGGGCCAGGTGCACCACTTCGTGAAATACAACAAAGGCAAAGCGCCGTACGCCGAAGAGCGTTATCTCAAGGAAGGGCACCGCCTCTACAAGGTGCTCAACACGCGGCTCGAAGGTCGCGAATTCGTCGCCGATCAATACTCCATCGCGGACATCGCGATCTGGCCCTGGATCTCCCGTTTCGAGTGGCAGACGATCGACCTGAAGCAGTACCCGAATGTGAAGCGCTGGTACGAAACGATCGCGGCACGTCCGGCAGTTCAGAAGGGTTACAAGGTGCCGAAAGACATGGGCCCTGTGCCAATGCCGTAGGTCCTGCGGCCGCGAAGATTCGCCGCGGCCAAGTAATCGGGCCGTGTCAATTTTCTGCCGGATTGGGCTAGCATGCGAACACCATGGCTTCGCGACCCAAACAAGCGGCGCCCCGCCCGGCGCCGCGCCTTTATCTTGTTACGCCGCGACTTGCGGACCCGTCCGGGTTCGTTCGCCAATTGACCGTCGCTCTCGACGCCGGCGATGTGGCGGCGGTACTGCTGCGTCTCGCTGACACCGATGAACGCACGTTGATCAATTGCGCGAAGACATTGGCACCGCCCGTGCAAAGCAAGGATGCCGCGCTTCTGCTCGATGGCCGTCCTGATCTCGTCGCCCGCGCCGGCGCCGATGGAGCCCATCTGACCGGCCTCGCGGCGTTCACGGGCGCGGTCGGTGATCTCAAACCCGAACGCATTGCCGGCGCAGGCGGACTCCTCACGCGACACGATGCGATGCTCGTTGCCGAACAAGGCGCAGACTATGTGATGTTTGGAGAGCCGCTGGCCGGAGACGAGCGTCCTGCCGAAGCGGTCGAGGACCGCGTCGCCTGGTGGGCGGAAGTCTTTGAGGCCCCGTGCGTCGGATTCGCGGGGTCGATCGAGGATGTAGCACCGCTGGTTGCGGCAGGTGCCGATTTCGTCGCGCTCGGGGATTTTCTCTGGCGCGATCCGGACTCGATCGCGGCAACGATGAACGAAGTGGCTCGCAATCTTCGCCTGCGGGAGCAGACGCCATGAGCGCGAGGACGCGCGTTTTCATCGCGTTCGGTGCGCTCGCGCTCGGTGCGCTCGCTGTGCCGGCGCAAGCACAGGCTCCCAAAAACGTACCACCGTGGCCGGCGCCGACGGCCCCTGCGCCAGCGCCAGCGGATCAGGCCAATATCGATATTGCCTACGGCGCTTTCCAGCGCGGCCACTACATCACTGCATTCAATGAGGCGAGCAAACGCGCCCAGCAGAATGACCCCGCCGCCATGACACTGCTTGGAGAAATCTACGCGCAAGGGCTCGGTGTTGGTCGCGATGACGCAAAGGCCACGCAATGGTACAAGCTCGCCGCCGCGAAGGGCGACCGCGACGCCATGTTTGCGCTGGCCATGTTCAATTTCCAGGGCCGCGCCGGCGCTCGCGATCTAACCGAAGCGGCGCGACTTCTCGAATCCGCCGCCAGGCTCGGCCATGCGGGCGCCGCCTATAACCTTGGCCTTCTCTATATGCAGGGCGAACAGATCGCGCAGGATTTCAAGCGCGCCGGTGAGCTGTTCGCCCTGGCCGCGGAAGCTGGCAATCCAGAAGCGCAATACGCGCTCGCGACGATGTACAAAGAAGGTCGCGGCGTGGGGAAAGACGCGACCAAAGCGATGCGGCTCATGCAACAGGCCTCCATCGCCGGCAACCTCGACGCTATGGTCGAATTTGCGATTGCGCAATTCAACGGGGATGGCACACCAAAGGACGAGGCAGCCGCCGGACGGCTGTTCCTGAAAGCGGCGCACCTCGGCAGTCCGATCGCACAGAATCGGCTCGCCCGCGTTTTTATGGCCGGTCGGGGCCTGCCTGCGGACCCGGCAGAAGCGGTCAAATGGCATACGATTGCGAAGGCCGCCGGCGCGAGCGACCCCGATCTCGACGTGTTCGCCGGCAAGCAAACGCCGGACGTGCGCGACGCCGCCGACAAGGCCGCCAGGAAATGGCTGTCGACCGCGGCACCCGCCCGCCCTTGACGACGCGTGCCATCACAGGCAGACCGCACGCGTCATGCAAACCTCCGCTCTGCTTAACGTCATGATCGCCGCCGCGCGCAAGGCCGCGCGCGCGCTTAAACGCGACTTTGGCGAGTTGGAGAAACTGCAGGTTTCGTTGAAGGGGCCCGGCAATTTCGTGTCGGCCGCCGACCGCCGCGCCGAGGAAACACTGCACGCGGAATTGATGAAGGCGCGGCCCGGTTACGGCTTTCTCGGTGAGGAAGGCGGCCAACGCGAAGGCGCCGACAAGACGCACAACTGGATCGTCGATCCACTCGATGGCACCACGAATTTTCTCCACGGTATTCCCCAGTTCGCCATCTCGATTGCGCTCGAGCGCGAGTCCACGGTGGTGGCAGGGCTGGTCTACAACCCGGCGAACGAGGAGATGTTCATTGCCGAGCGCGGCAAAGGCGCGTTCCTCAATGAGCAACGTATCCGGGTTGCCGCGCGAAAGCGTCTTGCCGATGCAGTGATCGCCTGCGGGCTGCCGCATCATGGCCGCGGCGACATCGGACTGTCGCGGAAAGAAACCGGCGCAATGCAGGAACATGTTGCCGGTCTGCGCCGTTTTGGCGCGGCCGCCCTCGATCTGGCATGGGTCGCGGCAGGGCGGCTCGATGGCTATTGGGAACGCGACGTCAATTCGTGGGACGTGGCGGCTGGCGTGATCCTGGTCCGCGAAGCCGGTGGCTTCGTATCCGATTGTGACGGCGGTGATGATATTTTCCGCAAGGGACACATCGTCGCCGGTAACGAGGCCGTTCAAAAAGAGCTGGTGAGTGTGTTGAAAAAGGCCGGCAAAAGCTGAGGTCCACCGCAATTTCAACTCAATCAGCGGCTTAATGCGGTCCTCATAGTTCCAACGACAACTGCTTTTTCCCTGTCACGGGTCTGTGCCATAGTAGTCGACAGGGCGGCGTCGACGTATTTCCAATTTCCAAGCTCATGGCCAAAGAACTCGATCCTCTCAAGCTGTCGTCTCCCCGCATCTTTCTGATCAGGATGCTGGTATTCGTCATTCTGGTCGGTCTGGTCGGCTTTGTGCTGCACAAGCAGATCGAGGTCGCGTTCATGGCCAATCCTGGCCTGAACGCACTCATCATCGGCGTCGGTGCAATTGGAATTGTGCTGTCGTTGCGTCAGGTGCTGCGTCTCTATCCGGAAATCGCCTGGGTGAACAATTTCCGCCTTGCCGATCCCGGCTTGACGGTCGACCGGCCGCCGGTCCTTCTTGCGCCGATGGCCGCGATCCTTGGCAGCCGTGTCGGACGCATGGCCATGTCCTCGCAATTGATGCGCGGAATTCTCAACTCGATCGCCACCCGTCTCGACGAGTCGCGCGATATTTCCCGGTATATGACCGGGCTCCTCGTTTTCCTCGGCCTGCTCGGGACGTTCTGGGGCCTCATCGAAACCGTCAGCTCGGTTGGCAACGTCATTCAGGGTCTCAAGGCAAGCGGCGATGCCGGTTCGATGTTCGACTCGCTGCGTGACGGGCTCGCCGCGCCTCTGTCGGGCATGGGTATTTCCTTCTCCTCGTCGCTGTTCGGCCTTGCCGGTTCGCTCGTGCTCGGTTTCCTCGACCTGCAATCGAGCCAGGCGCAGAACCGTTTCTACACGGAGCTCGAGGATTGGCTTTCCACGACCGTCTACGATCAGGCCGCCGAACCGGCAGTCGCTACCGGCGTGAGCGGCGAAGTCCGTACCGCGATCGACCGCCTGCGCGGTGCGGTCGATCAGGTCGAGGCCGGCAAGTCCGCTTCGACTGCCATGGCCAATCTTGCCGAGGCGATCCAGGGCCTTGTCCATCACATGCGCACCGAACAGCAGATGATCCGCGACTGGGTGGACTCACAGGCCGCCCAACAGCGCGAGATCAAGAAGCTCCTTGAGGTCATGGTGCGCGAGCACGCTAACCGTTGAGTTGAACTCTATGGCGTTGGCACGAGTCCGCCGCGGTGAAAGCGGCATGAATTACTGGCCGGGTTTCGTCGACGCGCTGTCGACGCTGATCCTTGGCATCATTTTCCTGCTGACCGTCTTCGTGGTTGTTCAGTTCTACCTCCAGCAGGAAGTAGCCGGTAAAGACACCGCCCTCAATCGCCTCAATGCGCAGATAGCCCAGCTCACCGAATTGCTGGGCTTGGAAAAATCGGGCAAGGCCGGCGTCGAAGATCAACTCGCGCAATTGCGTGCCACCCTCGCCGTCGCCGAAAGCGAGCGCGATCGGTTAAAGAGTGCCGCCGACAGTGCGGGCGCTGGTGCCGCGGCAGCGCAGGGCAAGGCGTCGGAGCTTGCCGGCCAGCTAGAGGGCGAAAAGAAGATCTCCACCCGCGCTCTGGCACAGGTCGAAGTTCTCAACCAGCAGATTGCAGCGCTGCGTCGGCAACTCGCCGCGATCGAGCAGACGCTCGACGCAGCCGAAAAGAAAGACAAGGACTCCCAGACACGCATCACCGAGCTTGGCCAGCGGCTCAATCTCGCGCTGGCGGAGAGAGTCAACGAACTCAAGCGCTATCGTTCCGATTTCTTCGGAAAGCTGCGTGAGATTTTGGGTAACCGCGCGGACGTGCGCGTGGTGGGCGACCGCTTCGTGCTGCAATCCGAAGTGTTTTTCGACACCGCCAGGGCCGAACTCAAGCCGGAGGGTCGGGCCGAGCTCGACAAGGTTGCCGGTGCACTGGTGGAACTGGAGAAGCAGATTCCACCTGATCTTGCCTGGGTCCTCCGCGTCGACGGTCATACCGACGTGCGGCAGCTCTCCGCCGGCGGCGCATTCAAGTCGAACTGGGATCTTTCCGCCGCACGCGCCATCGCGGTTGTGCAATATCTCGTCGGCAGGGGCGTTTCGCCGCAACGGCTGGTCGCCGCCGGGTTTGGCGAATTTCAGCCGATCGACCTCGGCAAGACCGAAGAGTCCTACCAGCGCAATCGCCGGATCGAATTCAAGCTGACCGAGCGGTAGCCCTCCCCCTCGTGCCGGCCTTGTTCCCGGCATCGACGTCTTTGATACACTGGCAAAGCACGACACAGATGGCCGGGATTCGTCCGGCAGATGAGATGCGCCGCTGATGCCTAACGTCACTCTCCGCCCCTATGTGGCCGCCGATGAGGACGCCGCGATCGAGCTCTGGCGGCGCACCTGGTCGAAGCACTATCCGCACCTCGACTTCAACGCGCGCGTCCCGTGGTGGCGAGAGCGCTGGCGCAATGAACTTGTGCCGAGCACGCAAATCGTGCTCGCGGAAGGGGGCGATGTGCTGGTCGGCTTCGTCACCGTGGACCCTAAAACGAAATATCTCGATCAGATCGTGGTCGCGCCCGAACAGTGGGGCTCAGATGTCGCGCTTATCCTGCTCGATGAGGCCAAGCGTCTGTCGCCGGAAGGGCTCGACCTGCTCGTCAACAAGGACAATTTTCGTGCGATTGGCTTCTACGGCAAGCACGGGTTTGTCTACGTAGGCGACGACAAAAATCCCGTGTCGGGGATTGCAGTCAACCGCATGGCGTGGCGTCCTTAGGCTTCCGCCATCTCGAACTGCAGTTTCGCCAAACGGGCATAGAGGCCGCCTGAGGACGCAAGCGAGGCGTGCGTGCCCTCCTCGACGATGCGGCCATGATCGATCACCAGGATACGATCGCAGTTCTGCACGGTGGCGAGCCTGTGCGCGATCACGATGCTGGTACGATTGCGCATCAATCCACCGAGCGCCTGCTGCACAAGCGTTTCGCTTTCGGCATCGAGCGATGAGGTCGCCTCGTCGAGCAACAAAAGCGGTGCCTCGCGCAGGATCGCACGTGCGATTGCGATGCGCTGACGCTGCCCACCGGACAACGTGACGCCGCGCTCGCCGACCGAAGTCTCATAGCCGTCCGGCAGGCGACGGATGAAGTCCGACGCATGCGCGGCTGCGGCCGCCTTCTCGATTTCCGCGTCGGTGGCGTCGGGACGGCCGAACCGAATGTTCTCTTTTACGCTTGTGCCGAAGATCACCGCGTCCTGCGGCACCAGAGCAATACGCGAGCGCAATGCCGCCGGGTCGACGTCGGCGACACTGACCCCGTCGAAGCTGACGGCTCCCGCCACGGGATCGTAGAACCGCTGAATCAGCTGAAAGACCGTGCTTTTGCCGGCGCCCGACGGACCAACCAGAGCAAGCTTCTCGCCGGGCGCGACGCGAAACGAAACATGATCGAGAACCGGCGCGTTGCGCCTGCCGGGATATTCGAAACTCACGTCCTTAAATTCGACCGCGCCACGTGCCGGCGTCGGCAGGGCAAGCGGCCGGGGCGGTGCCTTGATCTGCGGCTCCACATTCAGGATTTCGAACAGGCGTTCCGCCGCGCCGGATGCCTGCGCGATTTCTCCCCAGACCTGGCTCAACTCGCTGAGACCGCCGGCCGCAAACACAGCGTAAAGAACAAACTGTCCGAGGCGGCCGGGCGTGATGTGCCCGGCAAGCACGTCTTGTGCGCCGACCCACAACACGACCACGATGCTGGCAAAGACCAGAAAGATGACGATAGCCGTGAGCACGCCGCGGGCTTTTGTGGCATCTCGTGCGGCCGCAAAAGCACGCTCGACCGCGGCCGAGAACCGCGACTGCGCGAGCTTCTCGTTGGTAAAGGCCTGCAGCGTACGAACGGCGCCGATGAGTTCGTCCGCATAGCCCGATGCCTCGGCAAGCGTATCCTGCGCGGCGCGCCCGCGGCTGCGTACGGCGCGTCCAAAACCAACGAGCGGAAGCACGATGATCGGAATCGCCCCAAGCACGAACAGGGACAAGCGTGGGCTGGTGACCACCATCATGGCCGCGCCACCCAAGAAGAGCAGCAGATTGCGCAACGCGATTGAAACCGAGGCGCCGACCGCCGATTTGATCTGGGTCGTGTCTGCAGTCAGCCGCGAAACGATTTCTCCGGTGCGGGCTGTATCGAAAAATGATGACGACAATCGTGTCAGGTGCGCGAAGACATCCGACCGCAGGTCGGCCACGACGCGCTCGCCCAAAGTCGTGACCAGGTAGTAACGCATCGCGCTCGAGATCGCGAGCACAGCCACGACCGCGATCATCACCGCAAAATAGCTGTCGATCAGCTGCACCGCCTTGTCGGAAAAGCCGAAATCGATCATTCGGCGCACGGCCACCGGCACGATCAGCGTGGTGAGCGCGGCAACGACGAGAGCGATCAACGCGGCAAGTGCGCGGCCGCGATAGCGCACAATGTAGGGAGCGAGCCGCCTGAGCGGTCTGAGTTTGAGCTTGCGCCGCTCCTCGGGCCGCGGCGCACCCTCCACATCGAGCCCCCGCCCGTCGCTGTTAAACCCCATGCAAACCCTGTATTTAATGGTCCATCTTGCGCAGCCTTAATGCCCCGCAAGGCTGACGGCGGTCAATTGCGGCGGCTTGCCGCCCGCACCTGGCTGCGGTATAGAGCCCCCAAATTCAGCCCCCAATTGGCGCGCCTGCGCGCCCGGAAACTGACGATGAAACAAGATATCCATCCCGGCTACCACACCATCAAGGTGGTGATGACTGACGGCAGCGAATTCACCACCCGCTCCACCTGGGGCAAAGAGGGTGACGTTCTGCATCTCGACATTGACCCGAAGTCGCACCCCGCGTGGACCGGCGGTCAACAGCAGCTCGTCGACCGCGGTGGCCGCGTGTCGCGCTTCCAGAAAAAGTTCTCCGGCTTCCTCAAGTCGGACGAGAAGAAATAAGCATCTGCCTAGAGAGACGCGAAAACCCCCGCACGATGCGGGGGTTTTGTTTTCCGCCTATACAGAGCGGCTAGACGTTCTCCGTTCCGAAAGCTGCCTTGAGCAGGCCAAGCTGGCGCTCGACCGGATTGGCGGTGGCGCCCTGCTCCGCCGCATTTTGATTATACATCGTCGCGTCGAGGCGCCGCACCTTAGCGTACAGCTTCTGCGATCGCTCGATGAGTCCGCGCAGCGTCGGCGGCAACAGTTCAATGTTGCTCGCATCGTACGTGTCGGTCGTCGCAAGCTTGACCTTGGTCTTTTCTTTGCTGGCCTGCGCGAGCGACATCTCGCCTTCTTTGACCGCCCGGTGAAGGAGGAGCCAGGATGCCAGCTGCATCAGCCTGGTGGTGAGCCGCATGCTCTCGGTCGCGTAGGCGAGCGATGCAGCGCGCTCAAGTTTTTTCGATTGCTGCCGGCCAGGACCGTCGAGATAGGTTGCGGTTTCCTCGACCAGCGCCATGCCGTCACGAAACAACTCTGCAAATGCCTGCGAGCTCGCGAGCCGCTCACCGAATGAGACCGGTCGCGTTTCGCTGAATGATTTTTCGGACATAACGCAACGCCCTCACTCGCACGGAGCAGATACACACCCCGTATACGTTTGAGTAAGCATGGCGCGGCTGGACTATCCCTGTAAAGGCGGCGCTATGGTTAATCTGGCGATATAGTTTCCGCTCAAATCCTCAAAACGTGACCCAAATTGACACAAAAAAAGGAGCCGCCGTTGCCGGCGGCTCAAGGTGATAACAGGGAGGCGTCAAACAGAGTGGACAGGAGCCACTCAATGTCCACATGAAGATGGACAATGCCAGTAATGGTCGAGAAAGCTTAACGACAGCTTAAGAAGTTGGGCGCAATTCCAAAAAAAATTTTAACATCTCTCGCCACGCAATTACCTTTGGCGTTCCGATCAACTCAGCGCTTGAAAAACTGGTCCGCCGCTGAGCGCGACGCGCGCTTTTGCGTCATGTCGGCTTCCAGCCGGCCAATCTCATCGCGGAGCAATTGCACGCGCGCGCCCAACTCCTCGACCGATAAAAGAGTCAGATCCTGGCCGATCTCGTGTGCGACCTTTTTCTTGGGTTTGTCGTCTTCGTCAATCGCCGGCATCGCGGGCTCCCTGTCCGAAATCTAGCCGCGCCGGTCACGGTTGTCACATCCATAAGGCCCGCCTAAAAGGACTTCCGATTGCCGCAAAAAAGACAGAGGAACCGATGGCCGCACTTCCAGCTCAGATGACAGCGATCGGCATCAAAGCTTCCGGTGGCCCCGATATGCTTGTGCCGGAAAAACGCCCTGTGCCGACTCCAGGTGAAGGAGAAATCCTGGTGAAGGTCGCGGCCGCCGGCGTGAACCGTCCCGATGTCATGCAGCGCATGGGGCTCTACCCACCGCCGCCGGGTGCACCGGATATCCCCGGTCTCGAGATTGCCGGCGAGGTCGTCGCGTTGGGTGCCAACGTCAAACGCTGGAAGCTCGGCGATCGCGTGATGGCGTTGGTCGTCGGTGGCGGCTACGCCGAATATTGTCTCGCGCACGAAAGCCATGCCTTGCCGGTCGGCAACCTGTCGATGGTCGAGGCGGCGGCCATACCGGAAACTTTTTTCACGGTCTGGCACAACACGTTCGAACGAGGCGGACTCAAAAGCGGCGAAACTCTGCTGATCCACGGCGGCTCGTCAGGCATCGGCACCGTCGCCATTCAACTTGCCAAGGCATTCGGCGCGCGCGTGATCACAACTGCGGGCTCGCCGGAGAAGTGCGACGCGTGCCGCAAACTCGGCGCCGATGTCGCTGTTAACTACAAGACCGAGGACTTTGTCGCGGCCACGAAGGCCGCCACCGGCGACAAGGGCGCCGAGGTTATAGTGGACATGGTGGGTGGAGACTACATCGCGCGCAACTACGAAGCCGCAGCGGTGGAGGGGCGCATCGTGCAGATCGCGTTTCAGGGAAGTCCAAAAGCAACGGTCGATTTTCGTCGCATCATGCTCAAGCGGCTGCACCATACCGGCTCGACCTTGCGCTCGCGATCGGTGGCCGACAAAGGCGCAATCGCCCGGGCGGTCGAAACCAATGTTTTGCCCCTTATCGCGGCTGGTAAGGTCAAACCCGTCATCTACAAGACTTTCCCACTGGATGCCGCGTCCGCTGCCCACGCCCTTATGGAAACCAGCGCCCATATCGGCAAGATCGTGCTAACATTCTGATTGGCCGTCCGTTTCTGCAAAAGCCGTGAAAACGGCGTAATGTCGGACTTAAACAGAGCAGGGTGCGATTGTTAGCGGATTCTCACCGTCGGCGAGGCCACGGGCCCGGGCTGCAAGGGGATGCCGCGGCCGGGGGTTTTACTTTGCCTATGACGCGCTGGTTGACCGCAATGGCGGTCATGATCATCGCTGTGTTGTTGACCGTTCCTGTCGCGCGCGCCGTTGAATCGGTGAACGTGCGGCTCGATGCGGCCGCCATCGATTTGACCGCAGCGACAGAGGTGCAACACACAGAGGGCGATCGCATCCAGGTGTCGACCGCGCCCGGCCCTGACGGCATCGTTCGACGCATCGAGGTACGCGCGCGCGAAGGGAACAACAATTGGGCGGTGTTCGCGCTGACAAATAACAGCGACGAACAGATCGATCGCCTGATTGTCGCTCCGCACTATCGCATGGTCGGTTCTGGCCTGTTTTGGCCCGACCTTGGCCTCTCGCGCATCGCAGCCATAACGCCCTCGACCGGCGATCGTCCTGTCCGCCAGGAAGGTTCGACCGCGGACATCTTCCGCATCACACTCGACCCGGGCACGGTCATCACCTTCGTGGCCGAACTGCGCTCCGACAAGCTTCCGCAGATCTATTTGTGGGAGCCCGATGCCTACAAGGACAAGGTCAATTCCTTCACGCTGTACTACGGCATCGTCATCGGCATCGCCGGTCTGCTCGCGCTGTTTCTCACGATCCTCTTTGTCGTGAAAGGCTCGATCATGTTTCCGGCCGCAGCCGCACTCGGCTGGGCCGTTCTCATTTACATCGGCATCGACTTCGGCTTCTGGGGCAAAGTATTCGACATGTCGGCGGGCGCGGAGCGCGTATGGCGCGCCTGCGGCGAGGCGATCCTGTCGGCGACGCTGCTGGTTTTTCTCTTCGCCTATCTCAATCTGTCGCGCTGGCACGTTCGTTACGCGCACATCACCATCGCCTGGCTCGCGGCACTGGCAGCGCTGGTCGCCGTTGCAGTGTTTGATCCTGCCGTGGCTGCCGGCATCGCGCGGATGTCGCTCGCGGGCATTGCGGTGTTTGGGCTCGCGCTAGTCATCTATCTTTCCACGCATGGCTTCGATCGTGCGGTGCTGCTGATACCGACCTGGCTGCTGCTGGTCGTATGGACCGCAGCTGCAGGCCTTGCGGTCACCGGTCTGGTAACGAACGACATCATTGGTCCGGCACTGCTCGGCGGCCTGGTGCTGATCGTGATGCTGATCGGCTTCACCGTGATGCAGCACGCGTTCGCCGGCGGTATCACGCACGGCATCGTGTCCGACGTCGAGCGCCGGGCGCTCGCGCTCACCGGTGCCGGCGATTTGATCTGGGATTGGGACGTTTCGGCGGACAAGGTATTCACGAGCCCGGAGACCGAGCACATGCTCGGCATGAAGCGCGGATCGCTTGAAGGGCCGGCGGCGGCCTGGCTTGAGGTTTTGCATACGCTCGACCGCGACCGCTTCCGCGCATCCCTCGACAGCGTCGTCGAGCAACGTCGCGGCCGGTTGACCCAGGATTTCCGGCTGCGAACCGCCGATGGCAACTATCTATGGTTCGCGCTGAAGGCGCGCCCTGTGGTCGGATCCGATGGCGAGGTTGTCCGTCTCGTGGGCACGCTCACCGACGTGACTGATTTCAAGACCTCCGAGGAACGGCTGCTGTTTGACGCGGTTCACGACAACCTCACCGGCCTGCCCAACCGCGAATTGTTCATCGACCGGCTGGAAGCGGCTTTCGGCTATGCCAAGGTTGACTCGAATATCCGGCCGTCGATCATCGTGATCGATCTCGACCGGTTCAAGCAGGTCAATGACTCCGTCGGCATGGCTGTGGGCGATTCGATCCTGCTCACGATCGCCCGGCGGCTTGCACGCCTGCTCAAGCCCCAGGATACGCTGGCGCGTCTTTCGGGCGATCAGTTCGCGATGATCCTCCTGTCGGAGCGCGAGCCCGCGCGCATCGTCGGCTTTGCTGAAACCATTCGCCGCACCCTGCGCGCACCGATCGCCTTCAACGACCGCGAAATCTTCCTGACGGCCTCGATCGGAATGGCGCTTGCCGAAAATCAGACGCAGCGCACCGATGAAGTACTCAAGGATGCCGAGCTCGCGATGTACTACGCCAAACGCATCGGCGGCGACCGGATCGAGATCTTCAAGCCGGCCATGCGCTCGCGCAAGACCGACCGTCTCGCCATGGAATCGGAATTGCGCCGCGCCATCGAGCGCGAGGAAATCAAGGTGCTGTACCAGCCGATCGTCAGGCTGGAGGATCGCGCGATTGCCGGGTTCGAGGCCCTTGCCCGCTGGGATCACCCGAAGCTGGGCCGCCTGTCACCCGCGGAATTCATTTCCATCGCCGAGGAGATCGGCCTGATTGTCGACCTCGGCCTCTTTGTCCTTGAGCACACCGCGCGGCAGCTGGCGCAATGGCAAGCGGCCACGCGCTCACGCGAGCCGGTATTTGCCAGTGTGAATGTTTCCTCGCGCCAATTGCTGCGGCACGACCTGATCCAGGATTTGCGCGGCGTGCTTGGACGCGTGCCGCTCGCGCGCGGCACCCTGAAGCTGGAGATCACCGAATCTCTGGTCATGGAGAATCCGGAACATGCCGCGCAAATGCTGACGCGTATAAAGGAACTCGGCGCCGGCCTGTCGCTCGATGACTTCGGCACCGGACATTCGTCGCTCGCCTATTTGCAGCGGTTCCCCTTCGACACGATCAAGATCGATCAGTCATTCGTGCGCACGACGCCGCGCGGAACGCGACCGGTCATCCTGCGGTCGATCATCGCGCTGGCACACGATCTCGGGATGGAAGTCGTGGCGGAAGGCGCCGAAACGGACTCCGATGCCGTCGAGCTTTACCAACTCGGATGTGAATATGCGCAGGGCTTCGCCTTCGGCGAGCCGATGAGCGCCGAAGGCGCCCGCGATCTGCTGATCGACAAGCCGACGCGCCTGCGCGCCCTCAAGATTGCATCTGAATAGATCGACTGTCTGCCCGCCTTAGGCGTGGCCCGCTTCACTCGACAACATCCCCAGATCGATGCCGATCTTGCGCAGGGCCTTCTGATATTTGGCGCCAGTATCCTGCCCGAAGATCAGTTCGGGATCGGCCGCACAATGCAGCCACCCGTTTTGCTGGATTTCCTGCTCGAGCTGACCGGGCGCCCATCCCGCATAACCCAACGCAAGGATGGCACTGGCCGGACCGTTGCCGCGCGCGATCGCTTTGAGAATATCGAGCGTCGCCGTCAGGCAGATGCCCTCATCGATCGGCAGCGTGGAATTCTCGATGAAAAAATCCGCCGAGTGCAGGACGAAGCCGCGCCCGGTCTCCACCGGTCCGCCCTTGAGTACTTTCACTTCCTCGGCGCGGTCTGGCAGCTGGATCCGCTCACTCGCCGGAATCACTTCAAGCTGCACGAGAAGGTCGGGGAATTTTATGTTCGCTGCCGGATGATTGACGATGATGCCCATGGCGCCTTCAGTGGAGTGCGCACAGACATAGATCACCGCACGCGAGAAGCGCTCGTCATTCATTGCCGGCATTGCAATCAGCATTTGTCCGTCGAGATAGCCTCGTCCGGGTCCCTGCTTCGCAGTCTTGTTGCGCGCAATCTTCATGGGAAAAGGTTACCTGAACGATCCGCCTTTGCAAACGAACCTTGCCGACGAAAGTTCAATCCATCACTGTCATATTCGATACGACAATTGTGGCGGCCGCCTGCCGACATCGTGGTCAACGCTTGCTCACGATGAATTGGGTGGCGCGGAGGGCGGTAACCGACTAGAGCCTCGCAAATGGACGATATTCACAGATCATTGCGCACTGCTTTGGCCGCCTGCGTCATTTCCACCGTTTGGGCCACGGTGAGCCAAGCAGCCGACGAATCACCGTGGAGCGAGGATGTCCGCTCGGCGAGCAGAATTGTCGCCGGAAGCGGCAAAAGCGGTGATGCGCAGCTGCGTGCGGGCGTCGAGATCAAGATGCAGCCGGGTTGGAAGACCTATTGGCGCTATCCCGGCGATTCCGGAGTTCCGCCGCACTTCGACTTTTCTGGTTCTGAAAACCTGAGGACGGCGACTGTTCTCTATCCCGCACCGCATTTGTTCACCGACGAGACCGGGCAAACGCTCGGCTACAAAGAACGCGTCATTTTCCCGGTGGTCGTTTCGCCGCAGCAGGCCGGCAAGCCGGTTCGGTTGCGCCTGAAAATCGATTACGCAGTTTGCGAAAAATTGTGCGTGCCGGCGGAAGGACGCGCCGAACTCGTTCTCGGTCCGGGTAACAGCGCCCACAACTCAGATTTGAGTGCAGCCGAAGCGCGCGTACCGAAACAAGTCACGCCGGCACAGGCCGGGCTCACGGCGCGGCGCATCAATGCCGGGTCGAAGCCGCAGGTGACTGTCGACCTCGCGGCACCTCCCGGCCAGCCGGTACAGCTGTTTGTCGAGGGACCGACGCCGACCTGGGCACTGCCCATCCCAAAACCGGCGCAGCCGAACTCGAACGGACGCGCCCAATTCAGCTTCGACCTTGACGGGATGCCGCCCGGTGTCGATCCGAAGAGCCAGGTCGACCTCACCTACACGGTGGTCACGGGCGACCGCGCGGTCGAGGTCAAGTCCCGTCTCGACTAATCTGCCGCAAGGGCGTAATTAGCCCTCACAAGAAAAGCACCCGTCCGTAACGCGAGAGAGGATACCTATGCCCATCAAGGTCGGCGACCGATTGCCCGATGCAAAATTCCGCGTCATGACCACCGAAGGTCCTGTTTGGAAAACCACGGATGAAGTTTTCAAAGGCCGGAAAGTCGCACTTTTCGCGGTGCCCGGCGCCTTCACTCCAACCTGCAACAACCTGCACATTCCGAGCTTTCTGAATAACGCGGCCGCCATCAAGGCGAAGGGCGTGCACACTATCGCAGTCACGGGCGTCAACGACGTGTTCGTCATGGAAGCCTGGAAGAAAACGACAGGCGCCGACGGCAAAATCGATTTTCTTGCCGACGGCAATGGTGAATTCGCCAAAGCCATCGACATGGCCTTCGATGGTTCGGGCAATGGTCTCGGTACGCGCTCAAAGCGCTATTCAATGCTCGTCGAAGACGGCGTCGTCAAAAAACTCAATATCGAAGATGCACCCGGCAAGTGCGAACTTTCCGGCGGCCAAGCTTTGCTCGCGCAGCTTTGATCAAATTTACGATCCCGGGTCAGCGGGCAAAACCCGCGCCCGGGTCGACTATTTTGTCTTCATTGCGCCGATCGCGCCGGCCCGCGCCGCTACCAGACCTTCACGCGCAAGTTCGTCCGCACGCTCGTTCATCGCGTGACCGGCATGACCTTTAACCCAGTGCCAATGCACTTTGTGATGAGCGAGCGCTTCATCCAAACGCTTCCATAAATCAACATTTTTCACCGGCTTCTTGTCGGCGGTCCGCCAGCCATTCTTCTTCCAGCCGTGGATCCATGTGGTGATCCCGTTCTTGAGATACTCGCTGTCGGTATGAAGGTCGATCGTGCAAGCCCGCTTGAGCGCCTCCAGCGCCGAGATCGCCGCCATCAGTTCCATGCGGTTGTTCGTCGTGTGCGGATCGCCGCCTTTGAGTTCTCTTTCATTGTCACCGAAGGTGAGGATCGCGCCCCAGCCGCCAGGCCCGGGATTGCCGGAACAGGCACCGTCGGTGTGAATGATGACGCGCTGCTCGCTCACCCAGACTTTCCTTGGCGCATAAAGGCAGGACGACGGCGCTTTCTTTTCGCTGTCATACCCCGAGGCCGTAATCCTCTACGGATTTCACCGACTGGTGAAACCGCAGCTTGCGATAGTATTCCAGCGGATCCTTTGGTCGTACCAGGGCGCCCTCCGGCACCGCCAGCCAATCGACCAGACGCGTGAGCAGGAAACGCATGGCCGCGCCACGTGCCAGGACGGGAAGCGCGTTTCGTTCGGCTTCGGAAAGAGCACGCACCTTGCCGTAGGCGTTGAGCAGCGATCGCCCTTTGGTGACGTTGTAGGAATGATCGACCTCGAAGCACCAGGCGTTGAGACAGATCGCAATGTCGTAGGCGAGCGTATCGGTACAGGCAAAATAGAAGTCGATCAGGCCGGACAACTTGTCGCCAAGGAAGAAGACGTTATCGGGAAAAAGGTCGGCATGGATGACGCCTTGCGGCAACCGGCGCGGCCACGATTTTTCCAGAGCATCGAGCTCCATTTGAATTTCGCTGCAAAGCCCTTGTCGTACGCTGTCGCCCCGCGCCTTGGCGTGTTCGTAGAGCGGCCGCCAGCTCTCGATCGACAATGCATTTGCGCGCTTCTGCTTGAAGTCCCCGCCGGCGAGGTGTAGGCGCGCCAAAGCCTCTCCGACGGCCGAACAGTGGCCGGAACTAGGCCGCCTGATCCATAATCCATCGAGAAAAGTGACGATCGCAGCGGGGCGCCCGGCTATCTTGCCGAGAACCCCACCCTGCCTATTTTTCACCGGCTGAGGGCAGGTGATGCCGCGCGCGGCAAGATGCTCCATAAGCCCAAGAAAAAAAGGCAGGTCATCTTCCGCAACGCGCTTTTCATAGAGCGTAAGAATGAAATTGCCGGCACTCGTGTGCACCAGGAAATTGGAATTCTCGACGCCCTCAGCGATGCCTTTGTAGGAGAGCAGCTCGCCGGTGTCATAAACCGAAAGGAAGCGGGTGAGATCGTCCGCCGAGACGTCGGTATAAACCGCCATGCAGCGTCACTCCGCCGCCTCGTGGTCACGCAGTGGACGGGGTAGCGGGAAGAAAACCCCCTCCTCCGTCGCAGTGACGGTTTCAATATCGAGGATGTAGCGCTCGGCAAACGCGCCCATGATTTCCTCGACCAGAACTTCGGGAGCAGAAGCGCCCGCGGTAATGCCAAGCCGGGCGACGCCTTCAAAATCACTCCATGCGATTTCGGCAGCACGCTGCATCAGCACCGCGCGCGGACAACCGGACTTCTCGGCCACTTCTTTCAGCCGCTGTGAATTCGACGAATTGGGAGCGCCGACAACGATCATGGCGTCGACCACGGGCGCAACGCGTTTGACGGCATCCTGGCGATTTGTGGTGGCGTAGCAGATGTCTTCCTTGTGCGGACCTGAAATGTCCGGGAAACGCCGCTTTAGAAGATCGACCATAGCCGCCGTATCGTCGACCGAAAGCGTCGTCTGGGTGACATAAGCGAGCTTGTTGGCATCGCGCGGCGTGAATTGCGTCACATCATCGAGCGTCTCGACGAGCGTAATGCACCCCGCCGGGAGCTGCCCCATGGTTCCGACGACTTCAGGATGGCCGGCGTGCCCGATGAGGACGATCTCGCGGCCGCGACGGTTATGGATCTCGGCCTCGCGATGCACCTTGGTGACCAGCGGGCAGGTCGCGTCGATCGTGAAGAGATTGCGGCGCTGGGCTTCTTCGGGAATTACGCGCGCCACGCCATGCGCCGAAAAGATCACCGGTGCATGGTCGTTGGGAACTTCGCTGAGTTCCTCGACAAAAATCGCGCCTTTGGCTCGCAGGCTGTCGACGACGTAACGGTTGTGCACGATCTCGTGACGGACGTAGACCGGTGCCCCATAGATGGCGAGCGCCCGTTCCACTGACTCGATGGCGCGCACCACCCCCGCACAGAACCCGCGCGGCGAGCAGAGCAGCACCTTCAGAACAGGCTTGGCCGAGTTTGACGGCATTATTAATTAACCTCAAAGGGCGCGGTTTTGGCGCGCAATCGCGGTATCGACATGGGGTGCGCCGACCCACCCTGTCAAGCGGAACGGTTGCATGACCCCGCCAGTCCCCCTATATTCCGGCCACTTTCCGATCATCAAAGATGATCTAAAGCTTCGCCCCGAGGGCGGGCGGAGCATAGAGGAGATTTTGCCATGGCGACCGCAGCACCCTTGATGCCAAAGGCGACCGCCGTCTGGCTATTGGACAACACTGCGCTCTCATTCGACCAGATCGCCGAATTCTGCAAGCTGCACCCGCTCGAGGTGAAGGCAATTGCCGACGGAGACGCCGCACAGGGGATCAAAGGCCTTGATCCCATCGTGACGGGTCAATTGACGCGCGAGCAAATCGCCGAAGCGGAGAAAAATCCGGAAGCGCGGCTGAAGCTCACAGAACCGAAAGTCGCCGTACCGACCTCCGAGCGCAGCAAGAAAGGCCCGCGCTACACGCCGGTTTCGCGTCGTCAGGATCGCCCGAATGCCATCCTCTGGCTGGTGCGTAATCATCCGGAACTCAAAGACAGTGCCATCATGCGCCTCGTAGGCACAACGAAGTCGACGATCGCATCGATCCGCGAGCGCACGCATTGGAATTCGGCGAACCTCACACCAATGGACCCTGTGACACTCGGTCTAGCCTCGCAAATTGACCTCGACCTCGAAGTGCAACGCGCCAACAAGGAAAAGCCGTCGCCGGTCGACACTGGCGCAACGCTTCTTCCGGCTGCCGAAACGACGGCGCGAAAGGAAACCGAAATCGCCACCGCCGGGGAACCGGAGAAAAAGCCAGCCGAACTCGACGTGAGTGCCGTGTTCGCCAAGCTCAAGCAACTCGGCGGCAAAAGCGAGAAGGACGGCGAGTAATCGAGGCTGAAAATTTTCGTCGCTATTGCGGAAATTTCTAGCGATTGATCTGTTCGCGTCGCGCGTGGGGGTAATCGCGCGGCCGGACTTTTGAAGCAGTTTCAATATCCCCGCGTCCCGTTGATCGCGGCAACGTAGCGCGCGACGGATTTCTGCAGAACCTGCTTGGCGTCCTTGAGGATGACACGGTCGAAATAGTGACCGTAGATCATGTCAAACCGAAACTGCTCAAGCGATTTGCCGATGTGCTCGACCTCGCGCGCCGACAATGGAATGAAATTCGGATAGCTGCGCATGAAGGAAAGCCACTTGCGGTCGGTGGCAATCGTGAGAATGTCGCCTGCGCAGACGATGCCACGCCCTCCCGCGCCGGTGGCCCAATGCATGACCGTCCCTCCGGGAAAATGTCCGCCACAGCGCACGAGCGTGACGCCATCCCAGAGCTTGAGCGTGTCGCCTTCCCACAATTTCACCGCCTGACCCTTGCGCATGATCCAGTCCTGATCCGCGGCATTGAGATGGATTGGGCAGTCAAAGGCCCGCGCCCACTCGTTCATCGTCGTGTAGAAGTGCGGGTGCGAGATCGCGATCGCCTTCAGGCCGCCAAGGCCCTTGATCATGCTCACGGTCGCCGCATCAAGCGTGGCAACGCAGTCCCACAGAATGTTGCCGCCTTCCGTGCGCACAAGCAGTGCGCGCTGGCCGATGGCAAAGCCGGCGCCGATTCCGATCAGACCGGTGTCGTATTCATGAAAGCTATTCATGTGACTTTGCGACAAGGCCTCGAGCGTGGTCCAGGTCTGTCCGCGTGGCGGCACGTATTGCCGCTCCTCTTCGCAAATGGGGCATTCAGCGGGCGCCGGCGCGCTCTCCGGATATTGCGTACCGCACGCGGTGCAGATGTAGAGGGGCATGAATGTCCTTTGGCTATCGTTAGGGTGACGCAACGGCTGGCGCTCGACGCATTCTCATTCTGCAACGCCGCTATGCAAGCCATACGTCTGATGCAGGCCGGTGGCGTTGCAACATTCAAATAAGCGGTTAATGGCGCTGAACAATTTAATGTGAGGACGCTTTGTCTTGTGCAGAGCAAAATTTTTGTTATTTCGGGGTCTGAATGCGACGGATTCGAGGTACCCAAAAATGATATCGCGCAAAATAAGATTTCTCACTGCGGCTGCCACTTTGGCTCTGCTCGCCACGGTAGCAGTTGCCCGCACGGTGCATACGCACGCGCCGTCACCTGCAGCACACGCCACGAGCGGCAAAGTCACCACCCCGCCCGCCGACCAGACCGCATCTCCGCATCGACACGGTGTGATCGTCTGCGGCATGGCAATCGATTCGGACTGTGAAAAGCTCGAAATGCTGTTGCCGATGTAAACGCCGGAGGTAATAGTGTCGGTGACTACGAGAAATCCAAAAATTGACGAGCTCTCGCAGTGCCGCGACCTCTGGGCATCTTCACAATAGCTGCACTGTTTCTGTTCGGCGCCGGACCGGCGCTATCGCAAACTGCTCCCACAAAACCGAGAAGTCCGGGCGAGATCGCGGCAGCCGACAGAGTTGCCATGGAAAAACGCGCTGCCTGCCAGCGTGAAGCGCGCGCAAAGAATTTGAGCTTCATGCAGCGTCGAAGCTACGTAAAGATCTGCGTGAAACGCTGACATTACGTGCGCATCGCCGGGCGCGGGGAACGGCCTTCCGGCCAACGCATTGATTGAAGGATGCCCCGGGACATGCCCGATGTGTCCGCGCTATTCTTTTCACAGGCGCCGCAACGCCTGAGGCTGGGAGTTCAGCATGAAATCTGCTCGTCGTCAGACAAAACGCGCGCGCAACAAAAACGAACGCCCGTCGCGAGCGACGGCCGAGACTGCCGTCCGCACGCTTATCCAATGGGCAGGGGACGACCCTGATCGGGAGGGCCTTCGCGGCACGCCCGCGCGCGTTGTTCGCGCCTATGAAGAATGGTTTGCCGGCTATTTCGAGGATCCGCGCGAATATCTTCACCGCACCTTCGAAGAAGTCGCCGGCTACGATGAAATGGTCTTGTTGCGCGACATCCGGTTCGAATCCCATTGCGAGCATCACATTGCACCGATCATCGGCCGCGTTCACATCGGCTATCTCCCGCGCAGGCGCGTCGTAGGCATTTCCAAGCTGGTGCGTCTTGTCGATGTCTACGCCAAAAGAATGCAGGTTCAGGAGAAAATGACGGCCGAGATCGCCTCGTGTCTCAACAGCGTGCTGAAGCCGTCAGGTGTCGCTGTCGTCGTCGAAGGCGCGCACGAGTGCATGACCACGCGCGGCGTTCACCGGTCTGATGTGACGATGGTGACGAGCCGCATGCTCGGCGTTTTCCGCACGAACTTCAAAACCCGCCAGGAGTTTCTCGCGGCGATAAAACTCAAGCGTGGAGACGACGCGTCGATCTGAGCTAGCTCAGGTGCGGCCCCGGACCGCCCACCGCCTCGAGCACGGCTTCGCGCCACTCCCGCTTGATCGGCAGAATAGGAGGCATCGGAGCCACATCGGGCTCTGCTGTCGGCGCCGCGATCGACTGGATGTTCTCGGTCTGCGAGCCCCTCCGCATCATCAGATTGTAGATCACCCACTGCGCGCGATGGCGTTTGCCGGTCATCGGAAATCGCTTGGCGATTGAAGATCGCGCGTAGAAGTTTCCATAGGCTCTGCCAACGCCGACGCGCAGTTCGTCGCCCGACATCTGCGCCGGACGGTAGACGACATGGCCCTGGTCATACATCGTCCAGTCAAAGGAAACGATGCGGTTCGCCTTTTTCATTTCGTACCAGGTCAGCGTGCCGGGATAAGGCGTCAATGTCGAATAGGCGCAGGCGTCGTACTTCGAATCGATATTGAAATTGACGGTCTGGTCGAACACGGAAAGATCGTCACCGTCGAAGCCGTACATGAACAGGCCGAACACCATGATGCCGTAGGAGTGCACTTTTTCGACCAGTGAAGCGAAGGTCTCCGGCCGATTGACGTGCTTGTGCACGCTGGTCAGCGTCGAGCGCGATATCGATTCGAAACCGATGCTCAGCAACGTGCACCCGCTTTCGGCCGCGAGTTCGAGCATGCGGTCGTCCTGCGCAAGCTTCGAAGTGACACCGGCCTGCCACTGAATCTTGCGTCCTTTCAATGCACGCATGACTTCCTTCGGGCGCTCCGGCGTACCGAAAAAATCGGCGTCGTTGATCGAAATGATGCGCGAGCCGCAGTTTTCCATTTCGTGGATGACTTCATCGACCGGCCGATAGCGGAACTTGAGGCCATTCATCAAAGGCTCGGCGCAAAACGTGCAGCCCTGATGGCAACCGCGCGAAGTCTGCACGAAGGTCTTGTTGACGTAGCGGTGCTTCTTCAGCAGGTCGTAGCGCGGCATCGACAGCCCGACCATCGGGTGCAGCGTGGCGGACTTGTACGTTCCTTTCACCTGCCCCTGCTTGAGATCGTCGAGCAGCTTGTCGATGACAAGTTCGACCTCACCGATGACGACCGCATCGGCATGCTTCAGCGCTTCCTGCGGCATGAAGCTCGGGTGCACGCCGCCCATGACGACGGGAATGCCTTTGGCGCGGAACTCGTCGGCGATCTCGTAGCCACGGTTGACATAACTCGTCATCGCGGAGATGCCGACAAGATCGGCCTTCAGATCGAAATCGATGGTTTCGATATTTTCGTCGGTCAGCACCACTTCGTACTTGTCGCGCGGAATGCAGGCCGCCACCGCGAGCAATCCCGCAAGAGGCGAGTAGAGAGCTCGGTTCATGTAAAGCGGACGGGTGGTGAGGGAATTTGTTTTCGGATTAATCAGATGGATGACACGCGAGGGCACGAAAATCTCCTCTCGTTGGGGCGGTATGACTGAGCCAATGTCCTTTGCGCGGAGTGGTTCCCGATCACATCGATAAATATCGTAGCAGGGATTTTCCGAACGGGGGGCCGCTGAAAAGGCAGCCCCGCCCGAGCGCGCATGTCCCCTGATCGCGCTCGGGCGGTCGGCTCGCCTCCCCTTGCCGGGTGGCGCCCCTTTCAGTGCACGACGTCAAGTTTGACCTTTGCTATGCCCCTCCCCACAATTCCCAAGGATTCAGCAGCAGAATAAGACACATCGACGACGCGGCCCGGAATGTACGGGCCGCGATCATTGATGCGAACTGTGACGGAGCGACCGGTGGCGAGGTTCGTCACGCGCAGCCGAGTGCCGAACGGCAGGCTGCGGTGCGCGGCCGTCATTGCGTTCGGATCGAATTTTTCGCCGTTCGCAGTCGGTTGTTCGTCCGAGTAGAAGCTGGCAATTCCGTGCGACGCAAACTGCGTCTCGATCGGACGTTTGATCGGCGTGTGTCTCACCCGCCTGACCGCCACGTGCCGTACCGTCGGCTCGCCGCTTTGCTCCAGCAACGCCTGGCGGTTGGCTCCCGGCACACCCGATTTGTTGGTGGCAACCGTGTATTGATTGCAGGCGGCGAGCGTAATCGATGCGAGCGCGACAGGAACGAAGCGTACGATTTTTCGGAAATGGGAATGCGCGACGCGATCATTCGTCGCTGTCGCAAGGCACGGATTTACTGCACGATCACCAAAAGACATTTGCGCGTCCCCGTGTGGCGAAATCCGACAGTGAATCGGGGCGAGACCGTGGCTGCATTGCCGCAAAGGTACGACGAGACCTGCTTTTGACTTTTTGTGTGGTCGATTTGTCACGGGCAGGAAAAGTTTCGGTAATTAGCAACCGACGCTCGGCACGCGAATACCGCCGCACTTGCAGCAGCGTTAAGCCGGCCGCTTGCCACCCAGGCCGTGGCCCTTCAACGCGCTGCCGATCTCGTCGAGAATCACCGGATCGTCGATCGTCGCCGGCATTGTCCAGGGTTCGCCGTCGGCGATTTTCTTCATCGTGCCGCGCAGGATTTTTCCCGAGCGCGTCTTGGGCAGCCGCGCGACGGTGATGGCAAGCTTGAATGCCGCGACTGGTCCGATCTTCTCGCGCACCAGCGCGACGATTTCCGTTTCGATCTCCGACGGCGGGCGGTTCACGCCGGCCTTGAGCACGATGAAGCCGCACGGCACTTCGCCTTTGAGATCGTCGCTAATGCCGAGCACGGCGCATTCGGCGACGTCGGGATGGCCGGCAAGAACTTCCTCCATGCCGCCGGTCGAGAGCCTGTGGCCGGCGACATTGATGATGTCGTCGGTGCGGCTCATCACGTAGACGTAGCCGTCTTCATCTTTGTAACCGGCGTCCGCCGTCTTGTAGTAGCCGGGAAATTCCGCGAGATAACTTTCCTTGAATCGTTCGTCCTGCTGCCACAGCGTCGGAAAGCAGGCCGGCGGCAGCGGCAGCTTCACCACGATCGAACCGATCTTGTTCGCCGGCTGCAGCTTGCAGGCCTCGTCGACGATATCGATGGCGTAACCCGGCATCGGCACGCAGGCCGACCCGTAACGCACAGGCAAGGCGCCGAGCCCGACCGGATTGCCGGCGATGCACCAGCCCGTTTCCGTCTGCCACCAGTGGTCGATCACCGGCACGTTGAGCACTTCTTCCGCCCACTGGATGGTCGGCGGATCTGCGCGTTCGCCGGCAAGAAAAAGCGTGCGAAATTTCGACAGATCGTATTTCCCGATAAACCCGCCCTTCGGATCTTCTTTCTTGATGGCGCGGAACGCGGTCGGCGCGGTGAACAGCGCCACGACGCCATGCTGGGCGATCAGGCGCCAGAACGCCCCAGCGTCAGGCGTTCCGACTGGCTTGCCCTCAAAGAGGACTGTCGTGCAGCCGTGAAACAGCGGCGCGTAGACAATGTAGGAATGACCGACCACCCACCCGATGTCCGAACCTGACCACCAGACCTCGCCGGGCGAAACGTCGTAGAAATTCTGCATCGACCATTTGAGTGCGACCATGTGGCCGCCATTGTCGCGCACGACGCCCTTCGGAATGCCCGTGGTGCCTGACGTGTAGAGAATGTAGAGCGGATCGGTGGCCGCGACCGGCACGCATTCACTGGTCTTGGCGTAGTTGACCGCATTCTCCCACACCTTTCGCCAGTCGTGATCGCGGCCCGGCGTCAGCGCAGCTTCGCATTGCGGCCGCTGGAAAATCATGCAGGCCTGCGGCTTGTGCCGCGCGAGATTGATCGCCTCATCGAGCAGCGGCTTGTACGGAACGACCCGCGCGACCTCGATGCCGCAGCTGGCGGAGAGGATCACCTTCGGGCGGCAGTCATCGATGCGGGTCGCGAGCTCCTTTGCCGCAAAGCCGCCGAACACGACCGAGTGGACGGCACCGATGCGCGCGCAGGCGAGCATGGCGAAAACCGCCTCCGGAATCATCGGCATGTAGATGACGACGCGATCGCCTTTTTCCACGCCGAACTCGCGCAGCATGGCGCCGAGCAACTGCACCTCTGACAGCATGCGGCCATAGGTAAAAGTCTTGACCGTATTGGTGACGGGAGAATCGTAGATCAGCGCCGGTTGGTCGTTGCGGCCGGCGAGAACGTGACGATCGAGCGCATTGTAGCAAGTGTTGCATGTGCCGCCGACGAACCAGCGACCGTAGATGCCGGCCGAGGAATCGAAAATCTTCTTCGGCTTCTCGTACCAGTCGACGCCGGCCGCAGCCTCTGCCCAGAAAACCTCCGGGCTGCGCTGCCAGTGCGCATAGACCTCGTGATAGCGGCTGCTGCGGGCATCCATCGGCGGTCCTCCGGCGGTTATTGTGTCGCCACCCGTGCGCGCAAACAAGCCGTTGCGCGCCGACTAACCGGAGAAGAGCACGCGGTCGCGGAATTTGTAGCTGTTCGGGTCGAAGCTTGATTCCCACCAGGCCGGCTGTCCCGGCTTCGGCGGCTCGCTCAGATCCCGCGCCGCCGGCTTGGTCTTGGCGGTCTTCATGCGATTGCGGAAGCCGTAGTGGTCGAAAATGCTCACGGCTTGCACGGCATAGGCAATCACGACCTTCGGGTCGCGGATTTCAATGAGATTGTCGCCGTTTCCCTGCTCGCCGCCGGCCGCCATGTTGGACGAGCCCGTGAAAACCACCGGCTTGCTGCCGTTGAAATCGCAGACGACGAACTTGTGGTGCATATGGATGCCGCCACCGCCGGTCCATTCCGCCTTGAACGGTTCCGGTAGATCCTTGGTGAGCGCCGCGGGCCCGAACGGAACTGGACCGCGTCCTGGCAGCTGAACCATCAAGGTGTTCGACTTTGGCTTGCCCGGCATGTTGGCGACGCCCATCACCAGCAGTTTTTTCGGATCGAGCTCATCGAGCGCCCTGTCGGCCGGCCCGGTCTGCGCGCCACGGAAGGCGATTGCGTAGAACACCGATTTTTCCGCGCCGCTGATCGCATCGGCCAGCGGATTCATCGACAGCGACGCTTTCTTGTGCGGCGAGAAGCAGAAGCGATAGGTGCCGGCATTTGCCAGATCCTTCTCGAACCATTTCATGGCAATCGGCTTGCCGGAAAAACCGGTCGGCTTCGGAAAACCCGCTTCGAAGACGTCGGCGTAGAGTTTTGCGATGTCGGCATCGCGGAACAGAAGAATATTGTTGTTCTGGATGTAGAGGCCGCCGAGCGAGAAATTGGTTGAGCCAGTCGCGACCGCGAACGGCACCGCGGCGTTGCCGCTCTTGCGGCGGGCGATGACGACCTTGTTGTGCTGCAACCCCGAGAAATGATGGCGCGCGACATTGCTGGCACCGGCCGAAGCAACGAGCCGGACAGCCGCGTTGCTCTCGTCACTGTTGGGTTTGCCGTGCTTGTCCGAATTGTCGATCACAATGCGCAGCCGCGGGCCGAAGGCCTCGAGCCGGCGCACGATTTCCGGATCGGACAGGTCATAGGCAAAGACGTCGGCCAGTACGTCCGAGTCAGCCTGGCACTCGTCGAGGAAGTCGAAAAGAATACGGCGCGCCTCGAAGCCGAGCCATGGATAGGGTCTACCCTCGCCTTCGAAAGGCGCCGTGTTGAAACTAAGCTGCGGCTTGCCGACCGGCGGAATGATCTTGCGCTCGTTGGGGAAGTTGCGCTCATAGGCCTGCGAGCTGGCGAAACCGCGCGTAAACCCGACATTGAGAAATGGCCCGCGCGTCGCGCGATGCGCATCGATCGTCGCCCGCGTCGTCGCCTTGGCGACAATCGGGTTGTCGCCGTTCCAGAACATCGCCGACACTTGATAGGTCACGGGGCCGTCGAGCGGAACGCTTGGCACATGCGCCCAGCGGAACTGCTGGATAGGTGAACGCATGCTGGCGCGAGCCATCAGCTGGATGTGTTTCGCGGCGTTCTTTGCCTTGAGGCGAACGCGCTTGAACATCAGGAAGTTGAAGACATCGCGCGGCTGCGTCGAATCGCCGAGGAAATACTGGATACCGAAGCCGACGAAGTCGGGTTTCTTCAACGAATCGTCTATATCGAAGGCGAGCAGCACCATGTCCTCGCCGCGATACAGCTTCAGCGTGAGGCCATCGGTCGTATTACTTGCGATGTAATCCACGGACATCGCCTGCGCCCATCCTCCACGGATCAAAGTCGCCGGCCGGTATCTGCTCGCCCAGATTGTCTATCGGGATGCAACGCTGTTCAATAGTGTCATAATTGACACTCGGATGGCGCGGCGGGGAAAACGACCCAATGGCGAAAACGCCCTACGACAGCGATCTTGATCGCAATCCGGCGAACTACCAGCCGCTGACGCCGCTCGGTTTTCTCGAACGCACGGCCGCAGTCTTCCCCAATCATACCTCCATCATTCACGGTCCCCTGCGCCGCTCCTATGCCGAGTTCTATGCCCGTGCGCGGCGGCTGGCCTCCGCGCTATCGAAGCGCGGCATCAAACGCGGCGACACGGTTTCGGTATTTCTCGCCAATACGCCGGCCATGCTCGAATGCCATTACGGCGTGCCGATGTGTCAGGCCGTGCTCAACACGCTCAACACCCGCCTCGACGCGGCGATCATTGCCTTCTCGCTCGACCATGCCGATGCAAAAGTCGTGATCACTGATCGCGAATATTCGAAGGTGATGAAGGATGCGCTTGCGCTCTGCAAGGCAAAGCCGCTGGTAATCGACTACGACGATCCGGAATACAAAGGCGCCGGCGAGCGGCTCGGTTCAATCGAGTACGAGGAGTTCGTCGCGCAGGGCGATCCTGCCTACGTCTGGAAAATGCCCGACGATGAGTGGGACGCGATCGCGCTCAACTACACCTCGGGCACCACGGGAGATCCCAAAGGCGTCGTCTATCACCATCGCGGCGCATATTTGCTCGCGGTCGGCAATGTCGTGACCTGCTCCATGGACAAACACCCGGTCTATCTCTGGACCCTGCCGATGTTTCACTGCAATGGCTGGTGCTTCCCCTGGTCGATCTCTGTCGTCGCCGGCACGCATGTGTGCTTGCGTGCGGTACGTGCGCCCGCGATGTACGACGCGATCGCCGATCATAAGGTCACGCATCTGTGCGGAGCACCAATCGTGATGACAACGCTGCTCAGTGCGGCGGCGGACGAAAAGAAGCCGCTGCCGCACGTGGTCGAGTTTTTCACGGCTGCGGCGCCGCCACCCGAAGCCGTGCTCGCTGCGATGAAAGAGGCAGGCTTCAGCGTCACGCATCTGTATGGGCTGACCGAGAGTTATGGCCCAGCGGTCGTCAACGACTGGCACGACGCATGGGACGCTCTCACCCCGGACGAACAGGCCGTGAAGAAGGCGCGTCAAGGCGTGCGCTACGGCGCGCTTGAAGCACTCGATGTGCTCGATCCGGAGGCGATGACGCCTGTTCCCCGCGACGGTGAGACGCTGGGCGAAGTGATGATGCGCGGCAATGTCGTCATGAAAGGCTATCTCAAGAACAAGCCGTCGACGGACAAAGCGTTTGCCGGCGGCTGGTTTCATACCGGCGATCTCGGCGTCATGCATACCGACGGCTACATCCAGCTCAAGGACCGTTCCAAGGACATCATCATTTCGGGCGGCGAGAATATTTCGTCGATCGAAGTGGAAGACGCGCTTTATAAGCATCCCGCGGTTTCCGCCACTGCCGTCGTCGCCAAACCGGACGACAAATGGGGCGAGACCCCCTGTGCCTTTGTGGAATTGAAGCCGGGCACAAAGGCCAGCGCTGATGATCTGATGCAGTGGTGCCGAAAGCATTTGGCGTCGTACAAATGCCCGCGCTACATCGTATTTGCCGACATCCCGAAAACGAGCACCGGCAAGATCCAGAAATTCAGGCTGCGCGAGATGGCCAAGGCGCTGTAGGCCGTCAAGGCCGCGTCCATCGCCGTATAGATGCGCGTGGGTTTCCCGGTTATATGGCGGCCCAACTTGCTCTCACCTGATTTCTAACTCATTTGTTCGACATTTGGGAACAATCAATGCCCGACATTTTGATCAGCAATGAAGGCCCGGTGCGCAAGATCCGCATGAACCGGCCGGACAAAAAGAACGCCCTCACGCTCGCAATGTATGAAACGATGGCCGCGACCATCGAGGATGCAAGCACGTCCGACAACGTGAAATGCCTGATCATCGCGGGCACGCCCGATGTTTTCTGCGCCGGCAACGATCTCAAGGATTTCGTGACGATGGCGGGAGCAGGAGAACTTGGCGCCCCGATCGTCCGTTTCCTGCATGCGCTGGCGCGCTGCGACAAACCGCTGGTTGCCGCCGTGAGCGGCGCCGCCGTGGGAATTGGTACAACTATGCTCCTGCATTGCGATCAGGTGATCGCAAGCGACAATGCCGTCCTGCTGACTCCCTTCGTGTCTCTCGGCCTCGTGCCGGAGGGAGGTTCCAGCCTCATTGCGCCACGGTTGATGGGCCACGCGCGCGCATTCTCGCTGCTGGTGATGGGCAAGCCTTTGAGCGCCGAGCAGGCCAAGGATGCAGGTATCGTCAACGCTGTCGTCCCAGCCGCCGAACTGGACGCACGCGCTCTTACGATCGCAAATGAAATTGCTGCCTTGCCGTCGGAGAGCGTCATTGCCGCGCGCCGGTTGATGCGCGGCTCGGTCGAAGAAATTGTCGCGCGCATCGATGAAGAGGTCGAAGCCTTCAAGACGCGGCTCGCCTCGCCCGAGGCGCAAAAGGCGTTCGCGGCCTTCCTGACCCGAAAGCGGTGAGCGTCAGCGTCCTTCGCGGGCGTAGGGGTCGAACAGGTTATTGGTGTTGTAACGCTGATCGAACGAGCGCTGCGACCCGAACTGGAAGGTCGTGTTGCCCTGCTTCATGGTGCTCTGACCGTTTGCACCGTCGAGGCGCGACGTCCCAAGGCGGTCAGGTGGTGCCGCCGGCTTGTCCAGATCCATGAAGCCCTGGCCGCTGCCCGAACCACCCGAGCCCTCTATGGTGAAGGCCTGCGCGGCGGGCACGGCACATAGCGCTGCAAGAAAACTGGCAGCGATGAGCGCCCGAGACGTCGTACGGAATTTCATGGCGGCCTCGATGGTCGGTATCTGTTCCTGGCGAATCCAACAGCACAATATGGCTGCTTGGCGGCGAAGCGCTATTCTACCTTCAAACCGAGCTTTTTCACCAGCCCGCCCCATTTCTTTTCATCAGCGCTGATGTCGGCCACATAGGCTTCGGGCGTCCCCGGCAAGGCTTCGGCGCCTTCCGTTGCCAGGCGGCTCTTTACATCCTCGCTGGAAAGGGCCGCGTTGAGTTCCTTGTTCAGGCGCGCAATGACCGCGGGCGGCGTTCCGGCCGGCGCGGCAAGCCCATACCGCAGGACCGCTTCAAAGCCAGGCACGCCGCTTTCGGCGAGCGTCGGCAGATCAGGAAGCAGGCTCGATCGTGTCGCGCTGGTGATCGCGAGTCCGCGTAGCGTTCCCGCTTTCACGTTACCCACCGCGACGGGAACCGGAAGAAACATCATCGGAATATGGCCGCCAAGGAGATCGCCCATCGCCGGGCCATTTCCCTTGTAGGGCACGTGCTGCAACTTCACGCCGGCTTCGTTTGCAAGATATTCGCCGGCCAGATGGTTCACCGTTCCAACTCCGGGTGAGCCATATTGCAGCGGCGCGGGCGCTGCTTTCGCGTATGCGATCAACTCTGCAATCGAATGCACCGGCAGTGACGGATGCACGACCAGAACATTCGGCGCAAACCCGATCATCCCGATGGGCGTCAGGTCCTTGCGCGGGTCGTAACCGGCGTTGGCATTCATCGCCGGCGCGATCGCCATGGTCGCCGTGTAGCTCAGCAGAATCGTGTACCCATCAGGTGCGGCCTTTGCAACGAACCGGGTTCCGATGGTGCCGCCCGCGCCGCCTTTGTTCTCCACCACGATCTGCTGGCCGAGGGCGGCTGAAAGTTTGTCACCGACAATGCGCGCCATCACCGTGGTGCTGCCGCCGGGCGGAAACGGAACGATCAGGGTGATCGGCCGGGTCGGGTAATCCTCGGCATTGGACATGCCGGGGACGCACGCGAGACAAACAAGGACAACAACCAGCGAGTGGGGAACGAAGCGCGGCATCGTCACTCGACCTTCAGCCCCAGCTTTTTCACGAGCCCGCCCCACTTCTTTTCTTCCTTGTCGATATCAACTCCATATTCGGCGGCAGTCGAGGTCAAAGGATCGCCGCCCTCCTTGTGAATCTGCTCTTGCACCTCGGGGATATCGACAATCTTGCGCAGCTCTGCGCTCAGCCGGTCGATGATCTCTTTCGGTGTGCCCGCGGGGGCCAAAAGACCATAGTGCAACACGGCCTCAAATCCGGGCATCCCGGATTCATCGAAGGTCGGTACATCGGGCAACAACGAAAACCGCTTTTTGCTCGTGACTGCGACGGCGCGCAGCTTGCCCGCCTCGAGATTGCCGAGCGCCGGGGGCAGCACGCCGAACGCAATGGGCACGTGACCTCCGAGCAGATCGTTCATCACCGGAGCCGTGCCTTTGTATGGAATGATCGCCACATCGACCCCGGCCTCGGATTTGAACAGTTCGGCGCACATATAGCCGCCGGTGCCGATCGCCGATGTGCCGAGATTGAATTTGCCGGGGTCCTTCTTGGCCATGGCGATGAATTCGCCAATCGATTTTGCCGGGAACGAAGGATGCGCGAGGAGCGCGACCGGCATCGAAGCCACAAGCCCGACCGGCGCAAAGTCCTTGCGGGGATCGTAGCCGGCATGGGTATAGAGCGTTGGGTTGATCGAGATGGTGCCGGTGTGTCCGAGCAGTAACGTGTAGCCATCGGGTGCAGCCTGTGCGACCGCGCGGGTCCCGATCGTGCCGCCCGCGCCGGCCCGATTATCGACGACGAATTGCTGCCGCATCGCCTCAGACAATTTGGCGGCGACCACGCGCGCCATCGCATCAACACCCCCGCCCGGCGGAAACGGAACGACCAGTGTAACCGCCCGCGCCGGATAATCCGGCGCGGCGACACCCGCGTTCGCCGTCGCAAACAGGATCGCAAACGCCGACACCACAGCGGCGACAGATCGGGGCATGGCGTTCTCTCCCGGAGGCATTTTGTTTGCTCGATTATAGCGCAAAACCTGCGCGTAACGCTGCCGCTCCTTGACCCTTTATTGCGCACAAAAAATAACAGCCGAACTCGGGCTTACCCGAGCTCGGCTTGATCCAATACTTTGGTCCGAAACCTGACTGGCTAGTGCACGCTGGCTTTGCCGTTATGGCGCAGCCGCTCGATTTCGTCCTTCACCTGTAATTTGCGTCTTTTGAGTTCCACGATTCTCATATCATCGACCGCGGGATGGGTCAGACATTCGTTAATTTCTTGCTCGAGTGCCTGATGCCGTTTTTCCAATTCCGCAAGGTGCGATTGCATCGACATGCAGTATGTCTCCTCAATCAGTGGCTCCCTACGATTTAAGTCTAGCGCAAACTCATCACAAGAGCGACGGTACACCCTCCTCCGCGCTCCGGCAAACGGGCGCAAACCTTTGATTGGCGTGAATTTTCCGCGAGCTTGAACGCCCTTGTGGAAAACGCAATAATTGTCGTGCTTTTGCCGAGACGGCGGCTGAGGCAAAAAAATACCAGCGGTGGCAATGACTGACGAGGAAGAACGCGCGTTGCGGGAGCAGCTGGCGCGCCTGCTGCAGGAACACCGCGACCTCGACGCGGCGATATCGGCCTTGGTGATTTCACCCGGCTCCGACCTCATTCAGATACAGAGGCTGAAGAAGAGGAAGCTCATCCTGCGCGACAAGATCCGCCGCATCGAAGATCAGCTCACGCCCGACATTATCGCCTGAGGCTTTTTCCCTCAGTTCGTGCCGCCGGGAAAATCGACCGCAGGCAGGCCCCTTCTTTCGTCCTTGCGCGCATACATCGCGCGGTCGGCGGCGGTGACGATTTCGGCGGGCGTAGCGTCGGCGCGGAGCAGCGCGGCGCCCACGCTGGCGCTGACCTGCACATGCGCCTGCCCGTGCATTACGCTCACACGCGCAAGCAACCCTTCCAGCTCGCGCGCTTTCGTCGCCGCCTGCGTCTCGTCGACCCGCCAGAGCAAGACGCCGAATTCGTCGCCACCCAGCCGTCCCACCACGTCGGAGGCGCGGACATGGCGGGTGATCTCCCGCGTGACCGCCTTGAGCAACGAGTCGCCGGTCCCGTGGCCGTGACGATCGTTGACGGACTTGAAATTGTCGAGGTCCACGAACATCAGCGCGGCCGGTGTGCCATAGCGCTTGGCATGGGCGAGCGCGCGTTTGAGTTCGCGCTCGAACCCGCGACGATTGAGGACATCGAGCAGGGGGTCGATGTCGGCGCGCGCCTCAAGCTCACCGATGCGGGCGCGCGCGACCGCAAGCTCGCGCTTGAGGCGCTCGATCTCGGCCAACGCCGACGCCTCAGGCGGAAACTCCTCGCGCACGCTTGCTTTGGCTTGCGGCAAACCCATGTCTGGACCTCGTCTGTGAGCTCGCGAATCTTAACCTTGCGTGAGAGAATACTCCTTTCGCCTTGCCAGCGGGGAGCCTCAACCTATAATCCGGCGCTTCCTTCCGCAGGAAAATGCGGAGTGCGGGGAGCAAAATGGCGTCAAAACCGGTCGCGATCATCATGGGCAGCCAGTCGGACTGGTCCACGATGAAGCACGCCGCAAAAACACTTGACGCCCTGCGAATTGGTTACGACGCCCGTATCGTGTCCGCCCATCGCACGCCGAAGCGGCTCTACGAGTTTGCAAGCGGCGCGCGCAAAGCCGGGTTCAAGGTCATCATCGCCGGTGCCGGGGGCGCCGCGCACCTGCCCGGCATGGCCGCATCGATGACCCCTCTGCCAGTCCTCGGCGTGCCGGTGAACACGCATGCGCTGGAGGGCAAGGATTCGCTGCTCTCGATCCTGCAGATGCCGGGCGGAATTCCGGTCGGCACGCTGGCGATCGGCAAGGCGGGGGCAACCAATGCCGCATTGCTCGCCGCCGCCGTGATTGCCTTGTCCGATGCGAAAGTCGCCAAGCGGCTCGATGCCTGGCGCGCGCGCCAGACGAAAGCGGTCGCCCGGCGGCCAAAAGACTAAGCCTTGCTGAAGCCCGGAGCCACCATCGGAATTCTCGGCGGCGGACAGCTCGCGCGCATGCTTGCGCTCGCAGCGGCGCCACTCGGTCTGCGCTGCCATGTTTATTCGCCGGAAAAGGATTCCTGCGCCTTCGACGTCGTGCAGGCCGGCACGTGCGCTTCCTACGACGATGAGACCGCCCTCGCCCGCTTCGCTGGCGCGGTCGACGTCATCACCTATGAGTTCGAAAATGTGCCGGCGAAGACCGCCGCGTTTCTCGCCCGACGCAAGCCTGTCCTGCCCGATCCGAAGGTGCTTGAAACCACGCAGGATCGCCTGATCGAAAAAAATTTCGTCAGCGCACTGAAAATTGCCACGGCGCCCTACGCGTCGGTGCACAGCGCAACGCAATTGGCCGAGGCGGCGAAGACGGTCGGTCTGCCGGCGGTGCTCAAGACACGGCAACTCGGTTATGACGGCAAAGGCCAGGCCAAGATCGCCAAAGGTGGCGATGCGATCGCGGCCTGGCGATCCGTGAAGAATGCTCCGGCAATTCTCGAAGGATTCATCAATTTCGAGCGCGAGGTATCCGTGGTGGCCGCGCGCGGGCGCGACGGCGCGGTCGAGTGCTTCGAAGTGACCGAAAACGAGCACCGCGATCACATTCTGAAGTTCTCGCGGGTGCCCGCGAAAGTGACGCCCGCTCTCGCACGCGAGGCACGCCAGGTCGCGACGCGGATCGCCAAGGCCTTCGACTATGTCGGCGTGCTGGCCGTGGAGATGTTTGTGGTGCGCAAAGGCCGTCAGCGCACGGTTCTGGTCAACGAAATCGCACCGCGCGTGCACAATTCCGGCCACTGGACCATCGACGGCGCGACGGTGTCACAATTCGAACAGCACATTCGCGCCGTTGCCGGATGGCCGCTGGCGAAACCCGTCCGGCTTGGCCGTCGCATCGAGATGGTGAACCTGATCGGCGATGAAATCGATGACGTCGCGCGTTGGCTGACCGTGCCCGGCGCCTCCGTGCACATCTATGGCAAAGGCAACGCCCGCCCGGGACGCAAGATGGGTCACGTCACGCGGGTTTGGCCACGCTGAAACTGGCAAGCGCTAAGCCCTGTTCCCGTATGGGGAATGATCGGGTGATAATGTCTGGCGGCGTCGTACGAATGGACTCTTAAGGCCTTTTCTGCTAGAGCCGCCCGACTTAAAGCCCCCGTTTTCGGGGTCTTTTGCTTAACCCGTCGGAACATCAACGAAGGAGCAAGCGTGCAAGTTCTCGTTCGCGACAACAACGTCGACCAGGCCCTCAAGGCGCTCAAAAAGAAGATGCAGCGCGAGGGCATTTTCCGCGAGATGAAGCTTCGCGGCCATTACGAAAAACCATCGGAAAAGAAGGCGCGGGAAAAGGCGGAAGCGATCCGCCGGGCCCGCAAGCTCGCGCGCAAGAAGATGCAGCGCGAAGGTCTGCTACCGTCCAAGCCACGTACGGTTCCCGGAGCCGGCCCGGGCGGCGGAGGTCATGGAGGCCACGGCGGTCATGGAGGCCACGGCGGTCACAGCGGCTATCGCGCCCCGCGCATGGGCTGAACGCAACGACTGTAGTCTATCGCTAAGGTGGCGCGGGCCTTTAGTCGCCCGCGCTATTGTTTTTAGGGCCCTTTTTTCCCCGCCCCAGCCGGTACGGCTGCAACTGTTTGTTATTTTTGTTGGCGTATCCGTTCCGCCTGTCCCTAGCGGAGGCGGTTCCGTGTCGCGGGTCGATTTCGATCAATATGCCGGGCAATACGAGGCGATCCTCGCCGCCCAGACGAATTTCTTCGACGGCGACAACGGTTATTTCGCCCGCTACAAAATCGAACTGGCGCAGCAGCTGGCCGGCCCCGTCAATTCGGTGCTCGACTTCGGCTGCGGTATCGGCCGCAGCATGCCGTACCTGCGCGAAGTCTTTCCGAAAGCCGAGATCATCGGCTGCGATCCTTCTGCCGAAAGTCTTGTCATTGCACGCCGGGAGAACCCGAGCTGCCGCTTCACGTCCATGGACGAGCTTGGCCCGGATGCAAAGTTCGACCTGGTGATCGCCTCCTGCGTCTTTCACCATATCCCGCCGCAGGATCGGCAGGCGGCCATCCGTTATTGCTTCAGCCGCCTGAAAGAAGGCGGACACTTCATCGTCTTCGAACACAATCCGATCAATCCGGTCACGCGTCATCTGGTCAAGAATTGTCCGTTCGACGCGGACGCGGTGCTGCTGAGCATGCGCGAGACGATCGAACGCATGCGCAACGCGCATCTCCACATCGACGAGTTCGAGCTATTGCCTGTTCTTCCCACAACAGCTCGCCGCGCTTCGCCCGCTGGAGAAATATCTTCGTTGGCTGCCGATGGGCGGACAGTATTTCGTCTGCGCTTCCAATCAAAAGCGGGATGCCGCCTGATCGCGGTTTTCGTCAGCTGGCCCGACCGCCAAGCTCGCTCAGAAACGTCCTGACCGCATTTTTTGCGCCGTAATCGTCGAGATCGACGTGTCCGCCGAGCGGAAAGCGCACGAAGCGCTTGGGCTCGCGCGCCAGCGAGAAAAGCTTTTCACCGAAAGCGATCGGCACAATTCGATCGCGCTCGCCATGCAGCACGAGCAAGGGAGCGCTGACCCGCGCAATGCGCTCATCGGATCGGAAGGGGTCCTTGAGCAACCAGCGCACCGGTGCGAACGGATAAGCGGCGGCCCCCACATCGGCAATGGAGGTAAAGGGCGCATCGAGGATGACGCCTCCAACTTTGCGTTCCGCGGCTATAGCGACGGCAACACCAGTGCCGAGCGATTCGCCCCATAGCACGATGTTTCCCGCCGGATAGCGCGCAGCGGCAAAATCGTAGGCCGCCATGCCATCGCTGATCAGACCGGTCTCGGTGGGCTTGCCGGTCGAACCGCCGTAACCGCGATAGGACAAGGCAAGAAGACCGTTGCCGTCTTCGACCACCCATTTGAATCTGCCGGCGCGCAGATTGAGTGATCCGGCATTGCCGTGAAAATAGATGATCAGGGGTTTCGTCACCTTTGGCGGGACGTACCACGCAATCAGCTTTTCACCGTCGCCGCTGGTGAGCGTGATCTCTTCGGCTTGGGGCAAGCCCGCCGCCGCCGGTGGCGTGCGCGTCGGGTCAGGGAAATACATCAAGGCGCGTTGGAAGACGTACATCAGGCCCAGCACGCCGCCGTAACCGACGACGGCGATCAAGAGCAGCCACTTCAGTGCGGTCATGCGCTCTCATAACACGGGATTTCGAGCTGCGGGTTGCCGCCGCGAACGGTTCCTCCTAGCCTCGACCACCAATCATGCTGATCCGGCAATCTGAAGCGCGAGACGACGACGCTATCTGGCGCATCCTCGAGCCGACCTTCCGCGCCGGGGAGACCTACCCCGTCCCGCGTGACATCTCGCGCGAGGACGCCCTCGCCTACTGGCGCACGCCAGCCCACGCCGTGTTTGTGGCGGAGGATGCCGGGACCATTGTCGGAACCTACTATTTGCGCGCAAACAACCGCGGAGGCGGCGCCCATGTCGCGAATTGTGGTTACGTAGTCGGACCGGACGAGTTTGGTCGGGGCGTGGCGCAAGCGATGTGTTCGCATTCACTCGACCAGGCCAAAGCACGTGGATTCACCGCCATGCAGTTCAATTTCGTCATCGCATCGAATGAGCGGGCGGTGCGATTGTGGCAGCGGATGGGATTTTCGATTGCAGGTCGCCTGCCGGGTGCTTTCCAACACCCGCGGTTGGGCCTGGTCGACGCCTACGTGATGCTGCGAAACCTCTGATTCGGCGGGGGCAATCCCGCCTTCCACCATTCGTTAAGGCTATGCCAGAAAGTGCAGAAAATTTGCCGCGGACCGCGCAACCTTTTGGCGAAAGCCGCGTTGCCGCTGCGGGTTGTCAGATTGTTCAAAAACGAAGCAATCGAGCCCGAGTTTGCGTACGGGAAACCGTCGAAAAGTGGATCAGGCCACAGGATTTCTGGAAAGCGAACTTGATCGCGCGGTTGCCGCATTGGGATTCAGTGCGGCCGGCGACAGCTCCAATGTCGTGGCCTTCGACAACTTGCGCTCTCAGGCGACGCTGCGCGAGCGCGAACGCCGGTTCCGCGAGCTGCTCGATGCATTGCCTGCAGCCGTCTACACGACCGACGCTGCCGGCCGGATCACCTACTACAACGACGCGGCGGCCACTCTTTGGGGCCATCGCCCTCCGCTTGGTTCGACTGAGTGGTGCGGATCCTGGAAGCTCTTTTGGCCCGACGGAACGCCGCTGCCGCATGATGAATGCCCCATGGCCATCGCACTGAAAGAAGATCGCGCGGTGCGCGGCATGGAGGCTGCTGCGGAAAGGCCGGACGGAACGCGGGTGCCGGTCATCCCCTACCCCACCCCGATTCATGACGAGACTGGCAAGCTGGTCGGAGCGGTGAACATGCTGGTGGATATCACCGACCGCAAGCGCGCCGAAGAGCAGCAGGGATTGCTGGTGCGGGAACTGCATCACCGCGTCAAGAATACGCTCGCCATGGTGCAGGCGATCACCGGATCTACTGCGCGGGCAACCGACAACATCGAGGATTTCAAGACAGCACTTTTTGGTCGCATTCAGTCGCTGGCCAAGACGCATCTCCTACTTTCTGACGAAGAGCGTGACGTTAATTTCGCTCACATTCTGCGCAGCGAGCTTGATGCCTTCGACGACGGCAGCGGTGGACGCATCGTCCTGAGCGGACCCGAGGTTCCTCTCACGTCGCAACTCGCGGTCTCGCTCGGCATGGCCATTCATGAGCTCACCGCCAACGCGGCGAAATACGGAGCCCTTTCTGTCTATGGCGGCAAGGTTGAGGTGAGCTGGAGCGTCACGATCGAGGCTACGCGTCGTACCTTGACGTTCGACTGGATCGAAAGCGGTGGCCCACCCGTCACACAACCAGAGCGTCACGGATTTGGCTCGCGGTTGCTCGGTTTCGTTTTACCCGGACAGATCCAGGCCAGAAGCCGCGTGGATTTTGCTCCACACGGTCTGCGTGTGCAGTGCGCACTGCCGTTACCGGCGCCGACCCAAGATGTCAAAGTGCGCGCGGATTTTTGATCCGCGGTACATCTAACTGTGCAGACTTGTTTGGCGATGATGTGGTCGTGCCGTCATTCGGGCCGCGCGTGGTGTGCTGGGTTTGGCCGCCTCCGAATGCCAGGAACGGCGGACAGAAGGCCGCAAGGCAAATACGGGCTTCCGGGCAATCCAGGATATCTCTACCATCCAGATGTGAAGTCGCGGCACCGAGCTGGCGCCAATTGGGAGAGACACCATGCGCATTTCATCTTTGCGCAAATTTCATTTCCGAGGCTGCGCTTGCTGCGCGCCATCCACCTCGCGCCGTCAGTTCCTCGCCGGCACGGCCGCCATCGCCGCCGCGGCGATGTTGCCGGGCACGCCGGCGCCCGCCCAACAGAAAATACTCATCGATACCCATCACCATTTCTATCCACCGGAGTATCAAGAGCTTTGGCTCGGCTGGGAAGCGACGCGCAAGATTCCGCATTTCCCTGGGCAGGTCGCGTGGTCCAAGGCCAAGGCGATCGAGGATATGGACAAGGCCGGTATCCGGACCGGCGTGCTCTCACTCGCCTCGACGCCCGGCGTGTGGTTCGATCTTGGCGCGGAGAAAGCCAACCAGCTCGCACGTAGCTGCAATGATTTCGCTGCCGACATGATGCGGGACAACCCCGGCCGGTTTGGCTTGTTCGCGACGCTGTCGATGCTCGACATCGACCAGACCCTGAAGGAAATTGAATACGCTTTCGACACACTCAAGGCCGACGGCGTTGGCCTGCAGTCAAACTATGGCGATAAATGGCTTGGCAATGCCGCTTACAAGCCAGTGTTTGACGAGCTCAACCGCCGCAAAGCGGTGGTGTATGTGCACCCGTTGGTCGCGAGTTGCTGCGGCCAGTTGAGCGTCGGAACATTCCCCGCGGTGATCGAGGTGCCGCATGACACGACGCGCACCGTCACGAGCCTTCTTCTCTCCGGTGGATTCGCGCGCTGGCGCGACATCCAATGGCTGTTCTCGCATGCGGGCGGCACCATCCCGATGATGGCCGGCCGCATCGATTCATTTTACGCCAAGCGGCCGAACCTCAAGGAGTTCGCCCCTGATGGTATCGAGGGCGAATTGAAGCGACTCAATTACGACACCGCCAACGCGACCAGCGCCCCAGCGATCGCAGCGTTGCTGAAACTCGTGCCTGTGTCGAAGGTAACTTACGGTTCAGACTATCCGTATTTCGGGCTCGACCAGATGAAAAACCTGGAAGAACTCGGGCTTCCGCCCGCCGATCTCAAAGCTATCGGCAGCGAGAACGCAATCAAGCTGGTGCCAAGGTTGAAGGCATAGATGTGCCGGCGTTCGCGCGGTCTATTTTGATTCAGTTGAACAACAGACGCACGCCAAAGAGGGATATGTCGGGCACATAAGTAATCAGGGCGAGCACGATAAGATAAAGGAGAACGAAGGGTAGGATGCCACGGTAAATCGTTTCCAAGCGGATGCCGAGCACCGACTGCGCGACGAAGATGTTGATGCCGAACGGTGGGTGAAACAGGCCGATCGCGAGGTTCACCGTGAACACGATGCCAAAGTGTACGGTATCGATGCCGAGCGCTTTGGCGATGGGGACGAGCAGAGGTGTTAGCAACAAGATCGCGGACAACGGATCAAGGAAGCAGCCGACGATCAGCAACAGAACGTTGACCACCAGCAGGAACTGCCAAGGCGTTACCTCCAGATATTTGATCCAGGAGACCAGCGTTGCGGGCACCTGGTTGACGGTGAGAAGCCAGGCGAACACCCCCGCACAAGCCACGATGACGAGAATTTGCGCCGTGAAACGCACGGTCGCAACGGCTGCCTCGATGACTTCGCCAACCGACAGCTCACGGAAAATCACCATTGTCACGAAAGCCGCGTACACGCATGCGACGGCTGCGGCCTCGGTCGGTGAGAAAATGCCGCCATAAATGCCGCCGAGAATGATGGCAGGCGCGCCAAGTGCCCAGAGACTTCGCACCGTGGACCGCATAAACCGGCTGGCGTTGAAAGGTTTGCCTTGACCGAAGTTCTGGCGCTTGGCGCGCCAGACGACGTAGCCGGCAATGATGAGCGCAATGAGCAGTCCGGGCGCGATGCCGGCGGCGTATAGACGCGGTACCGATTCCTGGGCCGCTGCGCCGTAGACGATCATCGGAATGCTGGGCGGGATAATGATGTCGATGGCGCCGACCGCGGTGATCAGCCCCGCCGCGAAAGAAGGCGGATAGCCGGCATTGACCATCGACGGATACATGATCTTGCCGATTGTCGCGACCGATGCCGCGCTCACGCCCGATATCGCACCGAAAATCGTGGCCACCCCGACTGTTGTGACGCCGAGACTGCCCCGTACAGAGCCGACGCCGTCCTGGACAAAGTCCACCAAACGCCGCGCGACGGTGCCGCGACCCATCAGCTCCCCCGCGTAGATAAAATAGGGAATGGCCAGCAACGCATATGCATTGATCGAACCGAACAGGTTTTGATGCAACGCGGCCATTGGCATCTGCATATAAAACACAAGAGCGACAGACGCCGCGCTGAGCAGCACCAGAAATATCGGAAAGCCGAGCAGCAACAGGGCGACCGGTATGACCCCAAGCGCGAATGTCATATCGGCCTGCCGTTCAAGACTGGGCCGGCGGCGGCCGCCGCAAGAGCGCGATGCCGCAATAAAGCGCGATCAATGCCATCAGGCCAAAGCCAACGAAGACGGCGCTGTGCGGGATCCAGGTTGGCACCCGCGCCATGTCGCTGACGGCACCGAGACGGAAAATGCGTTGCACGTACAGGAAAGAGTAGTAGCCCACGAACGTCGTCACCATCAGAGTGACGATTGCCTCGAATGCGTGAACGGCACGTTGCATTGGTCCCGGCAGCGCGGTGACCAGCAAGTCCATACGTAAATGTTCACGCCGCCAGCTCACCACCGCCGCGTTGAGGAATGCGATCCAGATCAAGAGATAGACTTCGATCTCATCAAGGCCGGTCAGGGTAAAGCCCGTTAAATAGCGGCCCACGACATTAAAGAAGTTGAACAGGATCGCGATGATCAGGCCGACGGCGAGAACGTGCTCGATCGTCCATGCGATACGGTCGCACGAACGCGCGAGCGCACTTCGTGTCTCAGCCATGCCCTACTGGTTTAGCTTTTTGGCTGCTTCGGACAAGAGATCGAAGTCGGCTTTCATCGCCGGACTGGCGCCCAACACTGCTGGCGCAATGGATTCGACCTGAGTCAGGTAGGCTTTCGTCTCAGCGTCCGGGAAAATGATGACCTCACCGCCATTCTTTTTCCAGACGTCGGCGGTACGCGCTGCGTCGTCGATCGCGAACTTTTCGACCTTGCGCTGGGCATTGAAGGCTTCCTCTCGAACCGCTTTTTCCAGCTCCGATCCGAGCGATTTCAGCCAGTCGCTGTTCACCATTGCCGCCACGACAAGATACGATCGCGGTAGTGACGTCATTCCCTTGGCGACGTCGTAGTACTTAAAGGCGGTGAAAACGGCTGCCGAGGCGATCAGGCCGTCAATGGTCCGGTTTTGCATTGCTGGCAGCACTTCGCCGAGCGGCATCGATATCGGCTGGGCGCCGAGCTTTTCGAATGGCCTGACCTGAAGTGGCGCCGCACCAGGCACGCGGATTTTCTGACCCTGGAAGTCTGCGATCTTCCTCACCGGCTTGTGCGAGACGAGGTTGAGCGGGCCGTGCGGCCACACAGCGACCATCTCCATGCCCTTTGACGAAGCAAAGGTGGCAAGGCGGGCGCGCACCGCCGGATCTGCAAAGACGCGCTGGGCATGTGCCATGTCATTGAACAAGCCGGGCGCGTCGAAGACTTGCATGCGTGGCTCAAGCCCAATCAAAAACCCGCTCGCAGGTGCAACCGCCTCGATCGTCCCCATGGCGACTCCTTCGACGGTCGCTGGAATCTGGCCGAGCTGGCTGGCTGGATAGAACTCGACTTTGATCCTGTCCCCGACCCGCGCCTTGAGATTCGCGGCGAATTCTTTCGCCCATTCCTGGGTCACGTCGTTAATCGTCGGCGACGATATTTTCATTGTAAATTGTTGCGCGTTCGCGGCGGTGCCGAGAGTGCAAGACAACAACAGAGCCGCGATGACGACGTTCCTCATGGTAGCCTCCCGTTTTTTTGTTGCACGCTGTGCGCGTTCCCGAAACCGGCTCTTGCCAGCTCAGTATTGACCTCTTGGCTCAAGCCCGAAGACGTGCTGGCCGTACATTGCGGACACCGAATCCCAGTTCAAGCTGATATGTGAGCTGACAGCATGGATGTCGCGCCAAAATCGCTGCACCGGATGCTGCAGACCCAACGCAGATCCGCCGGCCGCCAGGAATAAGGCATCTACAGCCTGGACCAGGAGCTTTGTCGCGAACGAATGTGTCAGGCGATTTCGCATTCGCAGATTCACGTCAGCAGGCTTGCCGCTTTCGATGATGGAGAGCGTGTCACGAATGTCCCGGTCGATCATCAGCCCGGCGGCATCGATCGACGCAGTCGCTTCGGCAACGCGCATCTGAATAGTGACGAATTCGCTCATCTTGTTGTTGCCACCTGCTACGGCACCGCGCGTGGTGCGGCCCGCGACTTGCTCCTTGAAGGCCTCGAGCGCGCCGCGCGCCATGCCCAGGGCTGGTGCAACGAGACAATATGGCACCACCGCGAGCATTGGTTGACGATAGAGCGGGTTGGGATTGGTGGTAGTACCGGGTCCGTTGCCGATGAGCATGTCGGCGAATGTGACCGTGCGGTAGGCCGGGATGAACTGATCTTCGACAACGATCGTTTTGCTCCCCGTGCCGGCGAGTCCCATCGTGAACCAGTCATCGTGGATTGAGAATTGTGAACGCGGGACCAGAAAGAAGCCTGGCTTCGGGCCCTCTTTGAGAGGCAACATGCCGCCGACAATCCCCCAATTGGCGTTGTCGACGCCGCTCGCAAAACTGAACCGGCCTGTCAGACGATAGCCATCCTTGTCCGGCACGGCCTTGCCGGCCGGTGCATACGAGACCGCGGCTATCGCGTCGCGATCCTGGCTCCATACTTCTTTCTGCGCCTCGTCGGGGTAACAGGCGATCAGCCAGGGGTGAACCGCGCCAAGGCTGTAGACCCAGCCGGTCGAACCGTCGCCGGCGCCAATTGCGGCGACGAGTTCGACAAAGACGTCATAGCCGTATTCGAAGCCGCCGAAGCGCTCCGGTTGCATGAGACGGAAGAGCTCTGCGTCACGCATCATGCCGATCAGCTCGGCAGAGACGTGACGCCGTTGTTCGGTCTCAAGCGCCTTCTCGCGAGCGACTACGCCAATCGCGCGGGCCCGCTCGATAAGCTCCGCCACGCTCGGCTTTGCCGAGCTTCGCATTCTTACGTCCTGGATTGCGCTGACGGCCATTGCGACGACCTCCACGGTTGAGAGTAGGTCCAGCGATCCGAACCGGGTCAACGTCTTACCTGCAAATTTCTCGCAGTTGCGAGAAGCCCCTGGCGCTGCTCATGGACATCGCCGGATAAAATAATATACTTGCATTTGCAAATAATGTCGAGGCGATGATGACGACCAATCTGGGCGAGCAATTCCGGGCTGCGATGCGGCGCTTCCCCTCGACGGTCTCGGTGATCTCGACCGCCAAGGACGGGCGGCGCCACGGCATGACGGCAACCGCCGTCACTTCGGTCAGCCTCAACCCACCGTCACTTCTGGTCTGCGTCAACCGCAGCGGCAGGCTGTTCGGCATGATGGAGAGCTGTCATAGATTCTGCGTGAACGTACTTCATGCGGAGCATGTGACTGTCTCACGAAATTTTGCCGAGCCAGATTGTCCCGAACGCTTCGCTTATGGCGAGTGGCACGATAATGAGCACGGGATCCCCTATCTTCTCGACGCGCAGGTGGCGATGTCTTGCGTCAAATCCCTTTCGGTACCTTACGGTTCCCACACCGTGTTCTTCGGCGACGTTGAAGAGATCAAGATCCGCGAAGACATCTCGACGCTGCTTTACCAGAACGGCGGTTATGGCGTCTTCCAACCATTGTCACGCGAAGCCGATGCATCGCTTGCGCAGCTGGTCGGCTGGGGCTAGGGAAAGCGACCTTTCCAACAGATCTGATGAAAAACAGTTTCGCACTCGCAGACTTCGTTCCGTATTTGTTGAACCGCGCGGGCGTAAGGATCGGGCTAGCCTTCGCGCGCGATATTGAACCCTTGGGCGTGACGCTGCCCATGTGGCGCGTCATGGCCGCGCTGTGGGAGAAAGGTGACCGGCGCCTCGGCGACATCGCGGCGCGCACCAGCATCGACATTTCCACCCTCTCACGCCTTTTGGGGACGCTCCAACGCAAGAAATTCATCGTCCGCCGGCGGTCTGGCAAAGACGGCCGGGCCTTGAGCGTGAGCCTGACTGAAAAAGGCCGTGTAATGACAGAGCGGATAATCCCGATCGCCTCACATTACGAGGAGGTCGCCACGCGCGGGATGAAACAGATCGACCTGGAACGGCTCAAAAAGATGCTGATGAAGCTCTTCTCGAATATGCATGTGTTCGACGAGGAATTCGCCGTGCGGCAGAAGGGCAAAACGCGCGTAAAAATTGAGCGCCGTCGATAGCGGCTTCCTGCGCAGCTGCGGCTGTCTTGATCGATAACCGACGTTTCAATTTGCGCGCCCGACTTCTGATCACGGACAATGCGCTCCGCTATCGATCCAGGCTTGAACCAACGCCCCGGCCGTTTCCTGACTGCCCGGTGCGGGCTCGCGACCTGGTCCGGGATTCCACCCCCAGGCCACCAGGTCATCCTTGGCCACATGCTCCTGCAGCGCTGCGAGATCGCGTCCGCCGTTGCGATCTTTGTCTTTCAACTGCCGACAGATATCGCCGAGCGTTTTTCCTTCCCAACTCATCGACAATGGCGCGAGCTGCCAGCGAGGATTTCCGGGGATGCTTTGATAGCTCGCGGCTTCGTGCAGCGTGAAATTGCTTTCGGTGTGGCACATTGCGCAGCTCGCGCCAGGAACGCCCGCACCGGACTCGCCACGCCACACAGGCGGCGAATGCTCGCGATGGTCAGCGCCCTGAAGCGGGTGATCTCCCGCTGGATGACAGTTCATGCATCGTGGATTGGTAAGTACTTTTCCGATCTCGGCGAAGATCGCGCGTGAGCGATCTTCCTGACTACCGATCGATTCAAACTCCGATGGACTCTTGAGTGTCTGGTGGGGAGCCGACCTTGGCCCGGTTTGCGCGAACGCGGCTGAAAACGCGATCGCCGTCCAGCAGGCAATCGTCAGAACTGATCGAACCAACATCGCGCACCATTCTGAAATCAGAATGGTAAGTGCCGGAGCGGAGATAAGTTCCGCTACTGGTAAGCCGCGAGATGCAAACGACGGCCGACGTGAAGCCGAGGCAGCCGTGTCGTATTTAATTGCCTTCGGCGGCGAGCGTTATTTTCGGTTTTTCAGGACTGCATATGACGTAGCCATTAGAGTCGATTTTATAGGCAACCGCACGCACATGAAAGTAACTCTCGGCGGCTTCGAGGGCAGTATCGAGCGTCGTATTGGTGACATAGCCCCCACAGAAAATGCCGCAGGTCAGAAGAAAGGATTTTATTGTCATCGTCGCTTTCTCGATCTTTGGACCTCGGCTTTTCCGAGATCTCCTGTTGCACGCACCGCAAGAGGCAAAAAAAGTGCCAACAGTCACGTTCTTCTTCGACGGTGGCCACTCGACTACCGAAATTGGTGTTGGAATGGACGCGGATGATAAGAGAGGTCATGGACATTTCTTCTGTGTTCATGCTCCTGGGTTTCATCGCCGCCTGCTTCTTCGCGGCCCTCACGGGCGCCCTGTTCCGACCGGGCGACTGGTATGAGCGATTGGCAAAGCCGACCTGGCGACCACCGAACCGGCTTTTCGCACCGGTGTGGACCGTCCTGTATTTTACAATCGCCATTTCCGGCTGGTTGGTTTGGCGGGAGGCAGGCTTTTCCGGCGCCGCCCTGCCGCTTGCGATGTATGTCTTGCAGCTTGTTCTGAACGCTGCCTGGACGCCGATCTTCTTCGGCCTGCACCGCCCTGACCTCGGATTCCTAGACATCGTTTTGGTCTGGTTATCGATCGTCGCAACGATTGCGCTTTTCTTCCCGATCCATGCGGCGGCAGCTTTGCTGCTCCTACCTTACTTGGCATGGGTCACCTTCGCCGCCGCGCTCAACTTCGCTGTCTGGCGCCTCAACCGGTAGGCGGGGTCATGTGGCTAAAGGACGGACGAAAATTTGAGGAAGACCTGCGTTTCCACTGAAGCGGTCGCTTCCATTTCAAACGAAACGTGCGACCCTATTGCCAGTCGCACGTTTGGCTTGGCGGACATTCCGACTGAGCCACGTCAGCTTTCAGGGGTAAAGCAGAGATGGCGCGGACTGCCGCCATGTCCGCTGGTGACCCAAAGCGGATTTTGGATGCGGTTCAGCTAGTACCCACGCCGCCGGACCTTTTTTGCGGCCTTGCGTGCTGCATAGCGCGCATCGCGCTCAGCCTTTTGTTCCGCGGCCAGCGCCGCATCCCGTTCGACCGCTTCCGCCTTAGCAATCGCCTCGGCTTTCTCGGCCTCGCGTTGCGCCTGAGCGGCGAGTTCGGCGGCACGCACCGCTTGCGTGGCTAGTTCGGCCTCACGCGCCCTCTTTGCGACTTCGCGCTCGGCAGCGCGAGCGACGCGCGCCTCATTCAAGGCGATCCTTTTAAGGCGCTGCTGTTCGAAAGCTGGGTCTTGGCGAGTGGCGCGAAAGTTTTCCAGCATCGCCTTTTTGACAGTGGCGGCAGTATTCCGACGTTCTAGAAGGTCGGGGCTTCTGAAGCTGCTCATTCATTCTCCTAGGGGGAAATTTGGGGCCCGGGATATATGGCGTTTAATTGTTGCATCCACAATGTCGCCACAGGCTGAATTCACCGGTTTAAGCGGGAAAAAACGGCTGGTGACGGAAGCTGGATTTAGGGGATCAGATTGGGCGCAAGGAACCGAAACCTCGCTCCAGTTCGCGGCGGTTGAGGCGTACTGCGCTGGCATCCCGGGCAACCGAACCTGGATTCGCATAACGTCCGAATACGGAATGAACCTGCATTGCTGGCGCATTAGATAAGGTTGCTCAATTCACCCTCGCGGATATTCTTTGGGGCGCCCGCAATTTTGTATAAAGCGAATGTCGATCCGTCGGGGGTTCGTTCGTCGACTTAATAAGCGAGTCGGTTCAGCGGCGATGGCGCCCGCCGCTCGCCCTAGAAGGAGTTCTCAAATGCGTTTCATGTATATCGTTACATCGGCCCACCCTGGACCTCCGACGCCGGAACTCCTCGAGGCGATGCATAAGCTCGCACAGCGGGAGATCAAGGCCGGGCGCATGCTCGATAATGGCGGGCTCATGCCTATAGCGATGGGCGCACAGGTGCGTATCAAGGGCGGGCAGCTTAGTGTCGTCGATGGCCCTTTCGTCGAGGCCAAGGAAGTGATTGGCGGCTACGCGATCTTCGAACTGCGCGATAAGGAGGAAGCCGTGGCATCGGCAAAGGAATTCATGCAACTCCACAAGGACTTGATGCCGGGCTGGGAAGGGACGTGCGAGCTTCGCATGTTCGCCGGCGCTTGAGGCGAGCGGCTGGCAAGCACAGTCGGCGGTCATGACGGCCGCCGACGTCCATCGCGCGATCTTGGCCGCTTGGCGGATCGAGCAGCCGTGGTTGATCACTAGCTTGGCGAGAATGTTGCGCGATGTATCGCTTGCCGAGGAGCTGACGCAGGACGCTCTGTTGGCCGCCCTCGAGCATTGGCCCGCGACAGGCGTTCCAGAAAAACCAGGCGCATGGCTGATGACCGCCGCCAAGCGGCGGGCCCTGGATCATTTGCGTCGTGACCGAATGCTCGTGCGCAAGCACGAGATGGTCGCCCGGGAGATGGAGGCCGAGCAGCAGGCCATGCCCGATCTGGATTCCGCAATGGACGACGACATCGGCGATGAGCTGCTTCGGCTCATCTTTACTGCCTGCCACCCGATTCTGTCGCGTGAGGCGCGCGCGGCGCTGGCGTTACGGATGATCTGCGGGCTAACGACTGAGGAGATCGCACGAGCCTTTCTGCTGCCGGCCACTACAATCGCCCAACGCGTTGTACGCGCCAAGCGGACTCTTTCGGAATCGGGGTTAGCATATGAGACCCCGAGCGGTGAGCAGCTCTCCGAGCGTCTCTCATCGGTGCTGGAAGTCGTCTACCTCGTTTTCAACGAAGGCTACACTGCGGCGCGCGGCGATGACTGGTTGCGCCCCCAGCTTTGCGATGAGGCCCTTCGCATGGGTCGCGTACTCACCGCAATAGCGCCGCATGAGCCCGAAGCGCATGGGCTGCTCGCCCTGATGGAGCTGAATGCTTCGCGCACGGCAGCCCGTACCGACGCAACGGGTGAGCCAATCCTGTTGTTGGACCAGAACCGCGCCCTCTGGGACCAGTTCCAGATCCGGCGAGGGCTGCGCGCGCACCAGCGAGCGTGCGCGCTTGGCGGAGCGGGCGGCTTCTACGCCCTCCAGGCCGCAATCGTTGGCTGCCATGCCCAAGCAAGGACGCCGGGAGATACCGACTGGTCGCGCATCGCCGGATTCTATGCGGAGTTGATGGCGCTCGTGAACTCGCCAGTCATCGAACTCAACCGCGCGGTTGCGATCGGCATGGCTGAGGGCGCAGAGGCGGCGTTGGCGATCGTTGACCGCCTTGCGCAAGAGTCCGAGCTGAAGTGCTACCACCTGCTACCGAGCGTGCGAGGCGATCTACTTTACAAGCTCGGCCGCTACGGCGAGGCGCAGGTCGCATTCCAGGCGGCCGCGGCGTTGGCGGACAACAGACGCGAACATGACCTGCTGGCACGACGGGCCGCTGAGGCAGCCCACGCAGCGATGTCATTACAATCGTGAATAAATGCTTTGCTGCCGAGTTATGCTGCCAAGTCATGCTGCCAGGTCATGCTGCCAGGTCATGTTGCCGGGTCATGCAGCGCCGCTGGGGCAAAACGCGGCGTTCCCGCCGGTCACGTCGAGCTAACCGAATAGTCCTTCGAAAAACATGGCCAAACCGAAGGTGAGCGTGCTCATGATCGCGATGGTGATCATAGAGCCGACGCTTGAATTTTCGACGAGCGGATTAACTCGGCCTTTGCCAGGCAGTAGAAAGCAAAAAAAAGCGATGGAAATGAAAACCAACGCTGCCCCGGAAATAGTAAGAAACATATCGCATTCCCGCCCGATGTGCGGGACGAAGCTAACGCACCGCCATCGCATCATCGGCACAAAATTTTCAGGGTCTGGCGTAAAAGTCGGCTAAATCCGCCGTTCGATTAAGACAGGCGATGTTTGCTTTTGACCCCAAGCGGACATTCAAACGGTCCTTTCCCAACTCCGCTTTAAGCCGGGTCACACGCTCGACCGTGCCATCGCGAACAACCTGCCGCTCCGGCTGGCACAGTTGCTCGACGGCACCGTGTACCACTGACTTGTGGCTGCCTCTAAAAGATGCTTTGCCAGAAAATGAACAGAAGAACGATAACCGGCATTACGGCGCCGATCACAAAAATTAATCCGTCCCGGTATGACAGTCCCTGCATGCGGTGTACCTGTCAGACGATCAGCCAAGCAATTGCGTAGCCGATCAGTCCGATCCACACCGCCGTCAGCGAGAGGCCGAAAAAGACGATCGCAAGCGGGCCGTATTCTCGTAGCTGGTTCACGCTGCCTCCTTTTCAGTGTCCAACACCGCGTCATAGAGATTGTCGCGCACGATGGTCTCGATCAGTTCAGTCACGATCGCGGAGCTGGTCATTCCACGTTTGGTGGCGTGTTCGCTCACGAGCGTCATGGCGGCCCTGTTCAGCCGCACTATGCTGTAGGGATCGCGGTTTCGGCCGCCTCGCCGCAGGCTGATTTGCTCCTGCGAACAGCGCACCGTCAGCGTACTGACCTTGCAACCGAGCCGCGCGGCGATCGCGCTGCCGTTAAGGCCGTCCGCCACCAGCCCAGGGACGACGTGGTGCAGAACGTGCTTGGTGAGGATCGACCGGCTCATCGCGATACCTCTTTCATCACTTTAGGTTTGCCACCGGCATTGCGAGCTTCACTGGGATATCTAGGGTGTGGACCCCAATGGCGCTTGTTATTTGCCGCCATTCCTTTGCGGCTCGCCGCCACACGCTGTGCGGGTTAATCGCCGGTTTTCATTGAGCGATAGCGGTCAGAGTCGCCGCGAGCCGCAATGTTACGATTTTTTAATTTTGCGGAGCCGGTAAATGTTTTCGGGCGCCCGTGTGACTTTTGGCAACACCCTGTCGCGGATGTCCGCTATTGGCACTTAGCGGACATGCCAACCTAAGCCGAGAATGTTCGCTTTTCGGTGTAAAGCGGACATCACTGTCGTATCGCAAAATGTCCGTCGAACTTGTGGCCCTTAGTGGCCATTCCAACCATGCCCACCATAAGACGGGAATGGCCGAAACCCTGACGCTAGCCGTCCGCAGCCATCAACGTTCGCGGAACCAAACATAAAACCGCCAATGTCTCCGAAAACTCCTGTCCAATCGCTATCTTCCCAGGAGCAGGTTGTTCTCATCGATGCGAAATCGCGGCAGCGGGCTTGGCACAGTTTAGCAAGCGCAGCTTTACGTGCAGGGCAGCTCAGGCCAGTTCTCTGGTCCTCGGCCCTGCCAGCAGCGTCTTCAAACAGGCAACCCCAAAACTGTGCATTTCCAGACAATGCGTTCACACATCGCCGGGTCTCGGAATCGATTGCTGCTTTGTTCGGAAACAGCTTAAAGCATTGCGACTGGATTGGGCGACCAACGACGGACCCCGGCGTGAAGACAAGTCCGGGGGGACCCTGCGATACCGGTTGGGCGAACACCGACGTATTGGATGACGCAACAAATACAATCGCAATTGCAAAAATCAGCGCAGCATTGACCTTTGACATGTCGGCCCCCCGGTTAATTTGTAGATCGTAGTCAGTCTTTGTCCGCTTTCGGAGGTAAAGCGGACATGCCGAGTTGCGCTGCGCATGTCTGCTTCTGACCCAAAGCGGACGTGACGCGTTCACGTCACGGATGTTGCTTTTGTGACCGTTCGTCACTCGGGAAAGAAGCCTGCACCAACGACCGCGACCCCCTCAGCTTTCACAGCCTTAACGTAGCTCCACTTCTGAGACGGTTCGGTCTGTCCGGGCTTCGGTAGCCAATAATCGACCCATCCCGATCCCTTTGTCTGCGCGGTCTTTATAATCTCGTCGTGAAAAGCCTTCCCCTTTTTGTCTTTTTCTCCGTGATATGCGTGTCCTTCGCGTGCCGGAAAGGCAGGGTTGAGGACCACGGTGCCATCGGGAGCATAGGCAAAAATGTAAATGTTGCCTGAGAACCAGTCGCTTCCCCGCTGGCGAAATTCGGAGAATGCTTCCTTTCCTTTGGTGTTGACGAGTTCGGCTGCTCGATCCACGAGCATTTGGATCCGCTTTGCCTGATCAGAATTTGGAGGAGATGATTGCGGATAGCCTGAATTGGATGCAAGTACGAACGAGGCACATATGACGGTGATGAGCCTAAACATGGCTTACCCCACCTGCTGGTGCGCGCCCCTGCTAAATATCCTATCAAGCAATCTATCGAATGCCAGGCATGTCCGCTCGTGGCACTTAGGGGACATGCGCTACTCACTTGGCGTGGTGGTGGCGTAACTTCTTCAGGGCCAGGGGATAATCATGAAGCGCGTTTTCGGAATATCCGTAGCCGCAATTGGTGTAATCCTCGTGCTCGGGGTGGCGCCCGATTTCGACTTGGCACGCGGACCCGACCGGCCACAAACTCACATTTAAGACAAGATCTAGAACCAGAACACTGAGCAAACGTCATCATCGGGGAAAAATACAATGTCCTGGCTGCGAATTTTCGTTCTCGCGCTGTTAGTGGCACCGGCCTTGCCGGCTACTCCGGCGTTGGCCGCGCCGCTGATGCCATCGCAAGCGCCAACCATGGAAGATGTCGATCCAGGCATCGACCACACCGGGCGCGATCGTGATCTGCCGTCCGAATTTCGCAAGCAGTCGGTGTACTACCGGACCGAACAGCCACCGGGCACGATCATCGTCAACACCGCCGACCGCCACCTCTATCTGATCATGGGTAATGGCGTCGCGATGCGCTACGGCGTCGGGGTAGGCCGCGACGGTTTCCAGTGGGGCGGCATCCAGAAGATCACGCTCAAGCGCGAATGGCCGGACTGGGTGCCTCCGCCGGAGATGATCGAACGCCAGCCTTATCTGCCGCGCTGGATGGCCGGCGGCCCGGGCAATCCGCTTGGGGCGCGCGCAATGAACCTCGGTGCGACAGTTTACCGAATCCACGGCACCAATGCGCCCGAGACTATCGGGCAGGCTGTGTCGTCAGGTTGCTTCCGGCTGGTCAACGACGATGTCGCCGATCTTTACTCGCGCGTGCCGGTCGGGACCAGGGTCCTGGTACAACATCAATAGCGTTGGCGAAGATATGCTAGTAAACGTGATGGAGTTTTCGGAGAGACCGCCGCGAGGCGGTCTTTCTGTTTCCATCAAAGTGATATGTGGCCTGACAACCGGTCTACGCGACTTTCCCGACCGCAGTTTCGATGTGTTTGCATCTAGGGCAAACGAAAGTAAGCAGCTCGTAGCCGGGGCGCTCTGCTTCTATTCCAAATAGCTGGGTTGCTGTTCCGCAGTCGGAGCAGTTTGGTCGCTTAATGGAATCGGAGTGCGGAGTGGTTGGTTGGTAAAGGATCATCGGCATTGGGCCTTTGTTGATGTCTTATTGAAGTTGACCATCATCGTTTCGGAATGGTCGCATCGCGGACATTCAAACGTGCGTTGATCGTAGTCAGGCTTGTCGGTTGGCTCGATGCGAGCAAGCCACATTCGATTCCCACATTTTGGGCATGGTGGTAAATCAATCGGCTTCGGCGGATCGTGGATATGAGAATGCTGCATGACGCACGCTCCCGTGCCGTAGGCGGGAGCGCTGTTGGTCTCTCAGCCACCGACGCCTAGGACAGAGCCGCGGTCGATGATGTTGGGACGGTGCGCTCAATCAACGGTAGAGTCGATCCGCGAACGGCTGGATACCCGTCAAAGACGTAAAGTGAGTAAGTGGAACTTTGGAGCCATAGAAAGCTACTCGCCAGGGCAATTGGCCTTAGGGGCCACGATGTCCGCTTCTGGCACTTAGCGGACATCAGCTTGTGCGCTGCACATGTCTGCTTTCAGGGGTAAAGCGGACATTGTCAGCGCACCGAACTCGCGCGTTCGCAATTGTACCTGATTGGCTTGTCTATAGTGCGGGGAAGGCTATCGATGTCTCAATTCTTTGTAGTCGCTTCCGCATAGCGCGAATACAGGGTGTCAACGCGTTGTTGCCACATGCCCACAAACGCGCTGGACGTTAGCTTGGCAACCGATTTCCAAGCTTGTTTTATTGCGGGAAGTGTATTGCCCCAGATCGCCCGTTTGCACCAGCGTTCGCCTTTTTCTTTGCCTTCTTCGGTGGCGCACATGGATTTCCAGGCGATGCGCTTCGGATGACTGACGTGTTCTGCGGCGCCCTGCCATCCTTGCTGATGGATCAGATACAGATCACTGAAAGTCGCTTTTCTGCCGGTCTGGTACTCAAAAAGGAGTGCCTCCGTGGCAAACTTGTAAGCGCCTGCAACAGAATTGTCGCGCGGATCGGTAATGCTTCCTGAACCGTATCGCTTGAACTCATATTTACTGAGCTGGAAGAGCCCAATATACGATCCAGTGCGTTGCTTCGGATTGAAGTTGGACTCGATTTTGGCCACGGCTTTCATGAAGCTGAAATCCAGACCGAAAGCATCAGAGGCGCGTTTGATCTCCTCAAGGGGTGTCCCAACTGGAAGGGCTTTGATCGTCTTTAGAAAAGTATCGGCCGGCTTCTCGGCGGGTGGAATTTCAGAAAAAACGTAATAAGCGAGAAGTGAAAAGTTTTGCTTGGGAGGCACCAGATCAGAGGAATGATCCTCAGCTGAGTTTTCCGTTTTTGCTTGTCGTTCGACAAGAGCATGTTGTTCAACCCGAGCATCGAAGTTCGCTACCCATCGAGCTTGCTCTTCTTCAAAGGTGTCGCTTGTTTCCTCTTTGGGTAAGAGCAATGGCTCATGCGCGCGAAGCAGCGCGGAGGTCTCGAAGGTGCTCGGCAGCGCCGAAGTGACTTCGACGTCCGCTGCCTCGGGTGAGGCGGCACTCATCGTCTTGTCTTTAATAACCAGATAAGCCGCGGCGATTGTGAATGCGGCTCCAAGGAAGGCAAACTGCAAGCGCCTTATTTTTCGCAAATCGGTCCCCCGACGGCGTCTTCGCTTGGTCTTCCGTCGAGCGATTGAGCTACGGGAGCTCATCGATTGTCCGCGCCGTGTACTTTGATTTGGCGCTCCGGAAATCTTTGCTTCAGCTCCATGCCCGCTTTCAACGCCTCGATATAAATTCGATATACCGAGCCAATTTGTCCGTCGATTTCGACGACATAGGATTCAGAAACAGCGGCGGTTTGAGTATCGGCTTCCATGAGCGACCTCCGGAACGCCAGGTTACAAACAGTTTGATTGGCCAGCTTAATGATTGATTAAATCAGGTTAATTTTTGCTTAATCGTTCGGCGTCCGCCGTCATTAATTCCGCTATTGGAGGTAAAGCGGACGTGCCTTTTTGCGCCACGAATGTTCGCTTCTGACCCAAAGCGGACATCCGGGGACTGAAAGCTGGCGGATACAAACCGTCAGAACTTCGACAGCAACCGGTTGGCAACTCGGCGGGCAATCTCGGCCGGCGCCTCGTCGGGCATCGGGAAGACCGAACTGACGTTGATCTCGCCAAGCACGTAGCTGTCCGTCCCGTCGGCGCCGGGCGGGCCGAGCATGAAATCCGCGTCCCAGATCATCGGCAGGTCCCGCCGAGGAATATCCAGTAACGAGCTCAACTGCGGCGTCCACTCGTCTTCCATTAACTGGCGCAAGCGCTGGAAGCGCGGGTCGGCGTTGGAGGTGTAGAGCCGCGGTCCCGCCTTGCGCGTCGCAGCCGACGCGTCGACCAGTGCCTTGACCTTCTGGTGGCCGAAGCCGGCGCAGCGATCGCCTGCCATATAGCAGCGCACCACACCTTCGCTCAGACGCGGCTGAAATGGCTGATCAATCACGCAGCCGTCTTCGAAATACTCGATGCATCGATCAAGAAACTCGTTCAGCTGCCAGTTCCTCCGGTGCGTCCTTGGTCGCGTCCAGTACGCGAACGGTTGGCCGGTTGTGTGGACCTGCCAGCGTCTCGACCTTCCAGACGCCCTGGCCGCCGTTGCCGCGATTGCGCTTGATCACGCGTGGGCCAGCGGCGAGCCGGGCAGGCAATTCGGTACGCATCGCCCCGGGCGTTCGATAGAGGGCCGTGTCGCAGCCCCAGCTCATCGTGCGGGTACGATGGAGCACCTCCTTGGTGCCCATCTTGAGGATCACATCGGGATGGGCGCTCACCCAGACGCCGCGCGCCGCGACTTCGCGCAGCAGTGCGTCGAGATTGGCGCGGTTGCGTCCCTCGTGGATGGGGTTGACCCAGACGAGCACGCCATCAAGCGTGGCGAGCTTTGCGCGCACGGCGTCAAGGACATCGTCCTCGTAGACGACTGGTTCGGCATCGATGCCGACATCGGCGAGCGCCGCGAAGACGGCTTTGAACCGGCTGGTCTCTGGCTTGGCGCCGCGGCGCGTCGCTTCATCGCCCCGCCATAGGATAGCGATGCGGCCGAGGCGAGCTTTTGGCTTAGACATGGAAAATGGCTCCACTTTCATAATCGTGATCCGTCCCGCCTGAGCGCGCAACGCTTAGCTGGCGCGGCAATGCCTAATTTCTAAAGGCCTTCCCGCCTGGCTTCGCGCCGCGCCTGAAGCCCGCGCTCGCTTAAATTGCAGAGCTGCGTGTCATCAAGTTCGGCAAGTGCCCGATAGCTTTTGTGCTTAGCCAACATGGGGCTGTCGCGAGTAAGCCCGATATCCCGAAGCTGTTCTTCATCAAGATCGGCGAGCGCACGAAAGGTTCGCCGATGGCTTCGCCATCTTACGAAAGCCGCGTGCAAAGTAAGTAAGCCGTCTATCGCCCACAGGACAACGTGGTCGTCCCTCAGCAGGACGAACCGATTCTCATTGGCCGCCGAATTGCAATGTTCAGCGTTTGGCGTCTGCTGCACTAGTGTTGCGTGCCTTACCCTGCCTGACGAAGACATCCGGAAATTTGAATAGTTCTGACATTTGGTATCTCCCAATCGTCGGCCGTCCGCGCTGTCGATGAACGACAGAGCGCTTGACGGAGTGCGAGCAGAGCTTGGGCGAATGCCTTGTAGCGGCCGGGTGCCTGCGACGGACCCGACATAGATCGTGTCAGTTAGCATGCATGGATTTCTCCATGCCGTCGTCAAGGTTCAGACCTGTGGGGAACAGACATTTCGCCAAAAGCCCTTGGCCCGACGAGCGGGCTAAGTGCAGTGCTTGGGCGAAATGCCTTGGATTAGCCGGGCGACTGCGGTCATGCCCGACATAAACTAAATGATACCGAAGCCAGCGAAAGTCAAGATGTGCACAATCAGTGTCGCGCTTAGTTCCGTTTGTGGTGCGTGACAAGCCACGTCGCGTGAAGCCCAAATGCTGTCATGACTAAACCAAGGATCATGACGATACCTGCTGACAAGTACGGCAACCTTTGGGAGATGCTATCAAGCCAAGGCCAAGTGCTGGTGGCTTTCTTGGACGCCCAAGACGCAGCTATTCCGATGGCGACCAGCGTTGTTGCAAGACCGACGCTAAACGCCGCTACCATCGCTACTCCGAGCACGAATTGCTTTAACTGAATGCAGACCAGTAGAACGGCAATCGCGGCTGGACAAGGCAGCAGACCACCGGTGAACCCGAACCAGACGATGTCGGTTGCAGTTGCCGCCGTTTTCGGTTGCGGGTGATGATGATCATGATCGTGATTGTGTGAATGACCGTGATGATGGTGGTCTTGGTGGTGTTTGTGGCAGTGGCTGCCAACCCGCGACCGCAGAAACATCCGTAACGCAAGCAAGGTCACCAGGACGCCGGACAACAGCGTCAACCACGGCTCTGCCTGCTCCGCAATCAGATTTTGACCAAACAGAAGGGCCACAACAGCTAAAACCCAAACCACTATGGTGTGCCCAACCGTAGCCGACAGACCAAGCAGCGCAGCTTGTCTAGGTGTACCGCGAATACTGATGATGTAAGCCGCCATTAGCGACTTCGCGTGGCCTGGTTCCAGTGCATGGAGTGCGCCGAGGGCCACAGCTATGGGCAAGTACAGCCATGCATGGGCCGCACCGACTTGAATGATGTGAGAAAGGTCCGGCATCTCATACCTCTACCAGAATTTGTCCGTTAGCGCCGAGCACCAGTAAGGATTGCTGACGCAATTGTTAAACCTTCATAAAAATAGCGGGACTGGTCCTTTTGAACTTGCGACTAAGGACGTGTCTGCTTAGCTTCGAAACACGGGGAAACGCAGGCTCCCCGCCAGACGGCCGATACCGTCCAAGCGCTGCGCAACTCTCGTTTTGTCGAGGTGATTGCGCATGTACGGAAACAGGCCAAAACTATTCCCACTCGTATTGTTGGCGGCCCTGTTGGTTGCAGGAGTTATTGTAACTTCAGGCTCTGAGGCCATAGCGCAGTTGGCAGCAACAGTTGTAGCCATTGCTAGTATGGAGGTCGGTGCACCCCCGTCCGACTTTAAGTTTGCACTTACAGGCAAGGGTAGTTCTGGGGAATGGACTGTCGTTACCGACGACACCTCGTTTGCAGGCCGGGCGATCGAACAGTCCAGCAAAGACCAAACAGACTATCGATTTCCGCTGGCCATTTTTGAACCGGTCGTCGCCAAGAACATTGACGTTTCAGTAAAGTTCAAACCGGTCGCTGGACGCATCGACCAAGCGGGTGGGATTGCCATCCGTATCCTCGATGCCGACAACTATTACGTTGTCCGCGCCAATGCGCTCGAAGACAACGTTCGCTTTTACCGCGTCGTTCGAGGTCGACGTGAACAAATCGGCGGTATGGACACCAAAGTTGCCAGCGACGAGTGGCACGCACTGGGCCTCAAAGCCAACGGCGAAAAGTTCACCATTGAGTTTGACGGCAAGACGCTCTTCTCAATATCGGACAAGACCTTCACGGGAGCAGGCAAGATTGGCCTTTGGACCAAGTCCGACAGCATCACACGCTTCGATCAGATCGCGGTCGATGTATTGGAGTGAGGCCAATGACCTTCAAAATGAAACCCCTATCTTGCGATCCGGCCCGAATCAAAGGGATGTCGGAGCGGCTGATCCTCAGTCATTACGAGAATAATTATGGTGGCGCTGTGAAGCGTCTGAACGTTATCGAAGAAAAGCTCGCTGAACTCGACTACGCAAGCGCCCCCGGCTTCCTGATCAATGGTCTCAAACGGGAGCAGCTTGTCGCGATGAATTCGATGGTCTTACACGAGTTATTTTTCGACGAGCTTGGAGAGCAATGCGAACCCGGAGCCGTTTTGCACGAGGCAATTACACATGACTTTGGTTCTTATGAGCGCTGGCGATCAGAATTTATTGCGATGGGGAAGGCCCTCGGTGGTGGATCAGGCTGGGTGCTACTGTCGTGGTCGCCGCGTGACCGCAAACTTGTCAATCAATGGGCGTCTGACCACTGCCACACGCTCGCCGGCGGCACTCCAATTGTCGCGCTCGACATGTATGAGCATTCCTATCACATCGACTTTGGCGCGAAGCCAGCCACTTACGTAGATACTTTCATGGCTGCAATCCGCTGGGACAACAGTGATCGACTGTTCAGCGAGGCTTACAAATAACCGGGGAACACAACCGGGCCATGGGCCCACTTAGGAGGTTGTTATGCGTGTATTGATCCCCTTTTTGACGGGCGCTGTTTTGCTTTCGGCTCCCGTTTGTGCTCAGGAAATTGACTGGCAACAAATCGACGCGGCCCTCGGGCGAAAGCCAGCGGTGTCCGGCGATGTTCATCGATACGGTTTTCCACGAACCGATCTTTCAGTGACGCTCGATGGCGTCGCTATCAAACCTGCGCTGGCCCTCGGCGGCTGGGTTGCTTTCAAGCCAGCCATGGCGGCGCGATGATTATGGGCGACCTCGTCCTGCTTGAAACTGAAATCAACCCTGTGATGGCGAAGTTGATCGATGGCGGACTGCAGATCACCGCAGTACACAACCACTTTTTGCGGGCGAATCCGGCGACATTCTACATGCATGTCGGTGGACACGGCGACCCAGCTAAAATGGCTGGTGTTATTCGCGAAGCACTATCAGCGAGCAAGACACCTCTGTCAGTGGCCGCAGCCTCGCCGACCCCAGCCCCGGATTTAAATACAGCACAACTAGATCAAACCATCGGAGCCAAGGGTCAATCTAACGGTGGAGTTTATCAGTTTGGTGTGCCCCGTCGCGCCCAATAATCGCAGAACGAAATGCCGCTGGCTCCGGCGGGACCAATCGGACTTGCCACGGCATTCAACTTCCAACCAACCGGCGATGGCAAAGCAGCCATTACCGGCGATTTCGTCTTGACCGGAAAGAAGTCAACCCAGTCATCCGCGCCTTGCGATCAAACGGCATCGAGGTCACGGCAGTTCACAGCCACATGCTAGACGAGCAGCCACGTCTATTCTTCATCCATTTTTGGGCGAACGACGATGCCTCAAGCTTGCAAGCGGTATTCGCGCCGCGCTTGATGAAACGGCCAGTACGGTGGGGAGTAGCACGAAATAGACGCGGGAGTTCCAATGAAAGTCGTCGCGGCTGTTCTGTTGGCTTTATTGGGCGCACTTAGCTCCGCGCAGGCGACAGAACCTGATAGCTGCATCAAGGACTGCCGCGACTATCAGCGAGCGTGCCTAAAGGCCCACTCGCAAGAGGCGTGCAAGACTGATCACGACATTTGCATGAAGGCATGCCGTAAGAAATAACCAAATGGGTGCGATGTCCGCTTTTGGCACTTAGCGGACATCAGCTAGTGCACTGCAAATGTCTGCTTTCAGGGGTAAAGCGGACATGACTTTTTGCGGTGCGAACGTCCGCTAGTGACCCAAAGCGGACATCGGCGACCTACACCTATTCACATTCAGTATGCTAATTTGTACTCGTACGATGCCCTGCAGAGGTTTTGGGGGCGACGATGGGACGCCGCGAGTTCATTCCGCTCTTTGTCGGCGCACTAGCGACTTGGCCGCTTATTGCGCACGCGCAAAATTCGTCCCCCGATTATCCTGATCGTCCGATCACCCTGGTCGTTCCTTATGCGTCCGGAGGTGGCAACGACGTGTTGGCGCGTGCAGTCGCCGAGCACATGAGCAAGTCACTCGGCCAGGCGCTGGTAATTGAAAATCGAGGCGGCGCCGGCGGCTCAGTCGGTACGCGCCAAGTCGCAAAGGCTGCGCCCGACGGCTACACACTCGGACTTGGCGGCACTGGTACGCTTGCTATCGATCCGACGCTTTATCCGAACGCGGGCTACGATCCACGCAAAGACTTTGCACCGATCGGCCTGATCGCAACCGGCCCGCTCATCATCCTGGTGAACCAGTCGGTACCGGCACACAGCGTGCAGGAGTTGATCGCACTGGCCAAGGCGCAGCCGGGTAAGCTGAACTATGCCTCAGCTGGTGTTGGAAGCGGAATACATCTCGGCACGGTGTTGTTCGCAGAAGCAGCCGGCATACAAATCACGCACGTTCCCTACAAGGGGTCCGGCCCCGCGCTGACTGATTTGCTCGGTGGTCATGTGCAGATTTATTTCTCTTCGTTGCCGCCCGCAATCGGTCTGGTGAAGGAGGGCAGATTGCGTGCGCTTGGTGTAACCGGCTTGAAACGTTCAGCCTCTTTCCCTGATGTGCCGACGGTCGCCGAACAGGGTCTCATCGGGTTCGAGGCTGTGCTGCATTATGGCATCGTTGCTCCCTCGGGCACCCCGCGACCGATCATCGAAAAGTTAAACGCCGCGCTGCGCTCGGCGCTACGCGACCCAAAAGTGCACGGACACATCGCAAACGAGGGTGCCGAGCCATTGCCAACGTCGCCGGAGGAATACGCCGCAGACATCGACCGCGAGGAAACCAAATGGTCGGCACTCGTCAGAAAAACCGGGGCGCAAGAAAAGTAATATCCACTAAGTAACGCCAAGCTCCCTGAAAATTTCTTCGTTATGCTGGCCGAGTGCAGGCGGCGGCGTGTCGATACGTGGACCACCGTGCGCAAAGGTAAAGGCCGCAAGCGGGACGCCGAAACCGTCATCGACTCCGTTGCCCCCCGCATGGTGATGGATAATGCCGCGGCTCGCGAGCTGTGGATCGGCAACAGCCTCGCCCATTGTGCGTACACGTGCGGCTGGCACGTGGCGCGCCTGCAAGAAATTTTCCCATTCGTCCGCGGTGCGCGTGAGCATGATCTCGCTCAACACCTGTGCCTCGCATTTTCGGTCAGCGTCACGCTCTTCGTTGGTCTTCTTGATCATGTCTGGACGCTCGAGCAGCGTCCATAGCCGGCGCTGTTGTCTTAAGTTGCTCGCGCCCAGCATCACCAATCCGTCCTTGGCCTGATATGCGCTGTTCGTCGCGTGCGGATTGCGGTTGCCGTTCGGCTTTGGATGCACGCCGTTGCGTAAATAGCCTGTCAGATGCGTGCTCATCAGAATTAGCGCCACATCGAGCATCGCCATATCAATTCGTTGGCCCTTGCCGGTCCGCTCACGTTGATAAAGCGCGGCGGTCAAAGCAAAGGCGCCGGTCATGCCGGTAGCGTAGTCAACCGCAGGCGAACCGAATTTGACCGGATTGACCTCAGGCGTGCCGGTCATCGCCATGATGCCGGAGGTGGCCTGGATCACGTGGTCGTAGGCGGTCTGCTCGCTGCGCGGTCCCTTCTGGCCGAAAGCCGAGAGCGATGCGTAGATCAGGCGGGGGTTGATCACGCTAAGTGTCTCGTAGCCTAACCCGAGTGCGTCAAATGAACCCGGCCGATAATTCTCCACGAACACGTCGGCCGTCGCGACAAGTTTTCTCAGAATGTCGCGATCTTTGTCTTTCTTTAAGTCGAGCGTGATCGAACGCTTGTTGCAGGCCTGCGTCAGAAACGCGGTACCCATGTTCCGGCGATTGAGCTCCTTGTCAGTTCCGACGCCGCGGCTTTGGTCGGGATCCTCGGGATGTTCGACCTTGATCACGTCGGCACCCAGCACGGCCAATTGATAGGTCGCGAACGGCCCGGCTAGCACATGTGTGGCATCGATCACCCGGATCCCTTCGAACGGCCGCATGCTGTCCTCCCGCATCAAGGGGGCCAGCATAGCCGCTCAAGCTGGGATCGGCTCAAGCCCTTTGGCTTTAAAAACCGTTGCAGCACCCGGCGTCACGAGAGCATCGACGAAGGCTTTGGCAGCGGCGCGATCCTTGGCAGCACTGCCCACACCTGCTGCAAATACCGTGTAGAGCTGAAGCTCCTCCGGCAACGGTCCAATATATTGAACACCCTTGACAGGCAGCAGCTCGGGAATTTGCTGCACGGCCATCTCGGCTTCACCACGCGCGACGCATTCAGCGATACGCCCGCTGGGACCTAGCAATATCTTGTTGTGCATGGCGTCCGCGATATCGAGTCGATCGAGCAGTGTTTCAAAATATAAACCGCTGGTGCCTTCCTTCGAGCGTACTAACGAGTGCGCTGCGATCAGCGCGCGCTTGAACCCCTCTACAGTCGCGATGTCCGGCTTGGCTGCTGCCTGACTCACCGCAACTCCGAGCCCGCATCGTCCCACGTCTACGCAGGTCTCGCGGTGAACTTTGCCCTCCAAGGCGAGCCCGTCAATCACCGGTCTTGTAGCGATCACCACATCGAATGCGGTACCGTCTTCAATTCTGCGCTTAAGCACGTTGGCCGGATCGTAATCGATCGAAAGGTTAAATCCGTTCGCACGCTCGAACAAAGGCGCAAGTTCGCACAACGCCTCCTGGACAGCGTGGGTGCTGAGGATGTTGATATCCGCCATTTCCATCCAACTGTACCGATTCAAACGGGTCATGTCCGCTTATGGCCCTTAGCGGACGTGGGCTGCCGCACCGCACAGTCTGCTTTTGGGAGTGAAGCGGACGAGAAGCGAGGTCTCCGTTCTGACTCAGGTTTTCAGAGAACAGGAATTGTTTTTGTTGCGGTCGCATGGGGCATTTGTTGCACTTTAGCCGTGGGGCGCCGACGGCCCTAGGCAAAGTCGCTAAAAAATTTTCGGCCCCGCCCGGCATCGAGCATCACGCCGAGAGCGGGTCAGCGACGAAAGTCGACCTTATGCGCACGGATTTGTGATCCGCATTTCTGCCCGTGAAAGATCCTGGCAGACATTGGCTGCTCTCTCCTGAGCAATTACGTCAGCATGCATCTGTCGCATACCCAATGCGACCTAAACCGCCTTTTCGAAATCTGCGTCCGCATGCATGTTTGTTTTTGGGAGCGGCCCTACAATTTCTACCCAAGGAGATCCCTATGCCAAGAGTGATCGTCACAACCAGTGCACTCGTCATCGGATTGGCGCTCGCCTCTGCGACCGATTTGGCACAAAATATCCAAGGCCCCGCCGCGCCTAATTTTGGCGTGAATTCAAATGCGCAAACCGGCGGAATGCCCAACACCGGGTCGAATGCTGCCAGTCCGGCGCCCGAACATGACAATGGGCCGACCAACCACAGCGGTCAGGCACATGTCAGAAGCAAGCACGCAACGGGCAGTGACGGGCATTAGCCGCAAACTCAGAGGTTCTCGCTGAACCGGTATGTTGCATGGGTGCGAACTCGCATCCATGCAGCATAACCTTCCGGTCCCTTTTCTTTGGCTTCAGCGCTCGCGGGAGTTGCGGACGAGGGAACTAGCGCGACATACGCGGCATAAAAAGGCCGGGTCGCCTCGGCCTCGCGCGTTGCTTCAACGAGTTAGCGAGGAAACGCCGACTTACGCACGCGGATTTGTGATCCGCGGCGGCGGCGCCCCGTGCTACAGTCTCTTCCATGGCTCATGACGTGACGCGATCAAGAGCCCGCAGAAGAGAGCTCTGAGTCCGTGCGCCACGCCATCCGAGTCAAAGTCTCGGGAGGTGAACACATGGCCTACTCAAACATTCTGGTCGGCGCCGGAAGTCGTCCAGCTCAACCCGCGATCCGAAAAATCGGTGTGGCCGACTTGCAGGACGCCCTCGCAAAGGGCGCCGACGATTTCTATGCGATGCCGACCCACGCCATGTTCCTTTGCATCATCTATCCGATTGTTGGCTTTGCCCTGGCGCGGCTCGCTTTCGGTTATTCAATCCTGCCGTTGCTTTATCCACTGGCCAGCGGTTTTGCCCTGGTCGGTCCGATTGCTGCGCTCGGTCTCTATGAACTGAGCCGCCGCAGGGAAGCGGGGCTCGACACATCGGCCGCGCGCGCCTTCAACGTGTTTGAATCGTCGTCGATCGGCGCCATTGCGGCGCTGGGAATTCTGCTCCTGATTATATTCGTAATCTGGGTTGCGGTTGCCAACGCGATCTACATCGCGAATTTCGGATATGCGTCGCCATCCTCGGTTGAAGCGTTTGTTGAGGACGTATTCACGACGCGCGCCGGCTGGAATCTCATTCTCATCGGCAATCTTGTTGGCCTGCTCTTCGCCATTCTGGTTCTATCGATCAGCGTGGTTTCGTTCCCCCTGCTGCTCGATCGCGATGTCGGGGCGGCGGTGGCCGTACTGACCTCGGTTCGCGCAGTAGCCCACAATCCGATGACCATGATGGTCTGGGGCCTGATCGTCGCGGCGCTGCTGGTCGTCGGCTCGCTCCCGCTCTTTTTCGGCCTCACCGTCGTGATGCCGCTCCTCGGCCATGCGACCTGGCACCTCTACCGCAAGGTCGTGGAGCCCGAAGGCAGCCTGCGGCCGACGCTTCCAGAAGAGCGGAAAGAGCGGCGTTCTGCGGCCGACTTTCCGACGGTCCTGTTTCCGTGGGCGAAGTAGAGACCAGCTAGGCGACCGCCGCGTAATTCCGGGCGAGCATCGTGCGCTCGAATTTGCGCGGCGTCATCGGCTTGGCAAACATCTGACCCTGGAGCAGGTCAAACCCGAGTTCGCGGACAGCCAGGAAATCTGACTGGGTCTCCACGCCGTCGGCGACCAATTTGGCGCCGGCGCTGCGCGCGATCGCGACGATGTCCGCGCAGTGGGCCTGCTTGATCCGATCGTCGGCGCATCCATGGATGAGCCTGCGATTGACCTTCATCTCGACGACCGGCAGATCGCGACTGGCGGCGAGCGCTGCACCTTCGGCGTCGATGTCGTTGATGGTGATCCCGATATTGCGTTGTGCAAGCTGCGCGCCGATGCGCTGCACAAGCGCGTAATCGTTGACCAGATCGATGCAATCGACCGCAATGAGGAATCCGTTCTGCCGGGTTTTCTCCGAAAGCCGCTCCATCATCCCGTCAATGAACTGCATGTCCTCCAGAGCGAGCAGCGGCAGGGGAATAGATGCACGCACCGGATGATTGGCGCCGGCAAACTGCGTCGAATCGGCGAGTGCGCGCGCAATCACGAAGCGCGAGAGTGCATGAAGGTAGGGATCATCGGCGGCCGGGATGAAATAGGCCGGCGAAACAACTCCCCATGTGGGGTGACGCACGCGAATGAGCGCCTCGGCGCCGCGCGGCACCAGCGACTGCGGATCGATCTTGGACTGGTACCAGAGCTCAAGCCAACCGTTGCAGAGCGCTTCATCGACATCAACGGGAAGCGGCGGCGGTAGCCGGATCGGCAGAAAACGTTCGAGGTTCGCATCGAGATCGCGCGCGCGGAATGGCGTGCCGAGCGGCGGCAGCATCGTCAGGCCCGCCTGCTCGCCGAATTCATGGCCGCGGATCAGCGCCTCCGAACTGCGGCCGCCAAACAGCATCACGGTGCCGCCATAAACCTGCGCCTGCAGCGTTTTCAGAAATGCCTGCAGCTCAAGCGCGCCGCCGAGCGGACCGAGCACGATCAAGTCGGGACGGAAATCGCGCAGCACGGTCCTGATGTCCGAGGTGCCGGCTTCGCGCGCGATGAAGCCGAGTTCGTCGAGCATGTCGGCGAGAAACGTCCGCACATAGGTTCTGTTCTCGACGACACATGCGCGCGGCGGAATTGGCCTGCGCCCGAACTGGATGATCTCGCAGCCACCGCGCCCGTTATTGTTGCCCGTCATGGTCCCGTCCCTCACAAAATCAACTACGCAAATTGCGGGGCGCATATGACATTCATCGACGGCGCGCGCTATACGCAAAATTGCACAATCCTCCGAACGATTCCTTCCGCGGTTAATGGGAGGATCGCGTTAATTTTCAAATTTGAATCAGTTGGAAAAATTTGTTCCGCGGAATGCGCGCGGATCACATCGCTTTAACGATGCTCTCGGTCATTTTCTTCGCATCGCCGAGCAACATCATCGTGTTGTCGCGATAGAACAAAGGATTGTCGATTCCAGCATATCCGGATGCCAGCGAGCGCTTGATGAACATCACGGTGCCGGCCTTCCACACTTGCAGTACCGGCATACCATAGATCGGCGATGTCTTATCGTCTTCCGCCGCGGGGTTGGTGACGTCGTTGGCGCCGATGACGAAGGCAACATCGGCCTGCGCGAATTCGGAATTGATGTCCTCGAGTTCGAACACTTCGTCGTAAGGCACATTCGCTTCGGCCAGCAGCACGTTCATGTGCCCGGGCATGCGGCCCGCGACCGGGTGAATGGCGTACTTCACTTCGACGCCTTCTTTCTTGAGCTTGTCGGCCATTTCGCGTAGCGCGTGCTGCGCCTGCGCCACCGCCATGCCGTAGCCCGGCACGATGATGACCTTCGACGAATTCTTGAGAATGTAAGCAGCATCCTCGGCCGAGCCGAGCTTGACCGGCCGCTGCTCGGCGCCACCGGCCGGACCGGCCGTTTCACCGCCGAACCCACCGAGAATGACCGAGATGAACGAGCGATTCATCCCCTTGCACATAATGTACGAGAGGATCGCGCCCGAAGAGCCGACCAGCGCGCCGGTGATGATCAATGCCGAATTGCCGAGCGTGAAGCCGATGCCGGCGGCCGCCCATCCCGAATAGGAATTGAGCATCGAGATCACGACCGGCATATCGGCGCCGCCGATCGGAATGATCATGAGCACGCCAAGCAGAAGCGAAATGCCGGTGATCAGCCAGAAATCCATCTGGCTCTGCGATACGAAGAACCCGTAGACGAAAAAGATGAGTGCCGCGGCGAGCGCAATGTTGATGATATGGCGCGCCGGTAACATGATCGGCTTGCCGCTCATGCGTCCGGACAACTTCAGGAAGGCGATCACCGAGCCGGTGAAAGTCACGGCGCCGATCGCGACGCCGAGCGACATTTCGATCAGGCTCGCGCCGTGGATGTGGCCGTGGGTGCCGATGTCGAATGCCGCGGGCGCATAGAATGCTCCGGCCGCCACCAGAACCGCCGCCATGCCGACCAGGGAGTGAAACGCCGCGACCAGTTCCGGCATCGACGTCATCGGAACGCGGCGGGCAATCACGGCGCCGATGCTGCCGCCTATAGCGATGCCGCCGATCACAAGTCCCCAGGCGAGCGGACTCGCCGGCGGATGCGAGCCAAGCGTCGTCAGCACGGCGATCGCCATGCCGATCATGCCGAACAGGTTGCCGCGCTGGCTCGAATCCGGGCTCGACAGACCGCGCAGCGCCAGAATGAACAGGACGCCGGCAACCAGATAGAACAGCGCGACGAGGTTCGGGCTCATGTCGTCACTCCGTCATGCCCGGCCTTGTGCCGGGCATCCACGTCTTTGCGGCACAGCTGCATAAAAGTCGTGGATGGCCGGGACGAGAGCCCGGCCATGACGACGACATTTTTCGAAATTGGCTCATGTCGTCGTCACTTCTTTTTCTTCTGGTACATCGCAAGCATGCGCTGAGTGACCAGGAAACCGCCGAAGATGTTCACGGACGCAAAAACGAGCGCGACGAAACCGAGCCCGCGCGCCCACAGCGGACCGTTGTCGTTGGCGGTCAGTGCCACCCCGACCGCAAGCAGCGCGCCAACAATGATCACCGAGGAAATGGCGTTGGTCACGGACATCAGCGGTGTATGCAGCGCCGGTGTCACCGACCAGACAACGTAATAGCCTACGAACACGGCGAGCACGAAGATCGAGAGCCGGAACACGAAGGGGTCGACAGCAGTTGCCACGTTCTCCATCGGCGTTCTCCGTCAGGATGCCTTCGGCTTGAAATTCGGATTCACGACCGCGCCATCGCGGGTCAGCAGCGTCGCCTTCACCAGTTCGTCGTCCCAGTTGACCGCAAGCTTCTTTTCTTTCTTGTCGATCAGCGTCTCGACGAAGGTCAGCAGGTTCTTGGCATAAAGCGCCGAAGCCGAGGCCGCCAGGCGTCCCGGCACATTGAGGTGGCCGACGATCTTCACGCCGCCAGCCTGGATCACGCTGTTGGCCTGCGCACCTTCGACATTGCCGCCGCGCTCGACGGCGAGATCGATAATGACTGAACCGGGCCGCATCGACGCGACCATCTCCTTGGAGATCAGGCGCGGCGCCGGCCGGCCGGGGATCAGTGCGGTCGTGATGACAATGTCCTGTTTCTTGATGTGCTCGGCCACAAGCGCCGCCTGCTTGGCCTGATATTCCTTGGACATTTCCTTGGCGTAGCCGCCGGTGGTCTGCGCGTTCTTGAACTCCTCGTCCTCGACGGCAAGGAACTTGGCGCCGAGACTTTCGACCTGCTCCTTCGTGGCCGGACGCACATCGGTCGCGGTCACGATTGCACCGAGGCGGCGTGCTGTCGCGATGGCCTGCAGGCCGGCGACGCCGACGCCCATGATGAATACCTTCGCCGCCGGAACCGTGCCCGCGGCAGTCATCATCATGGGCAGCGCGCGGCCGTATTCCTCGGCGGCATCGATCACTGCGCGATAGCCGGCGAGGTTCGCCTGGCTCGACAGCACGTCCATTGACTGCGCACGGGTAATGCGCGGCATCAGTTCCATGGCGATCGCGGAAACCCCAGCGTCCGCCATCTGCTTGAGGGCGGCCTCGTTGCCGTAGGGATCCATGATGGCGACGACGAGCGCACCTTTTTTGTATTCAGAGAGTTCGGCCGGTGCCGGTCGACGCACCTTGAGAACGATGTCGGCGTCTTTCGTGACCCCGTCGGCGATCTGCGCGCCTGCGGCTTCGAATTCGCTGTCGGGAATGCCTGACGCAATTCCGGCGCCGCGCGCAACCGCGACCTCTGCGCCGAACGATTTCAGCTTTTTCACAGTTTCAGGGGTAGCCGCGACCCGGGGTTCACCGGCCTCGGTTTCACGCGGTACGGCAATTCGCATTCGCGCCTCCCCGCCCGGCCGTGAATTTCGTCAGTGCGGCGATAGCCCGGTGAAGGCAAAGATTAGAAAACAGATGACGAAGGCGACATAGCTGGGAGTCGTCGCCCGGCTAAGCAGGCCGGGAATGGCGCCGAGCAGCCCGATCACGAAGATCGTCGCCGCCAGCAGCCAGTGGCCCATGACGCCGCCGGTCGCCAGGCCGAACATGATCGTCACGACGTAGAGGATGCCGACCTGCGTGAAATGGACAAAGCTCTCATAGCTCTCTTCGTGCGCGGCGTAGTCGTTGCCGGTGGCGGTGGCGTATTCGACGGTGCCGTGGTCGGCCATGGGAGGGTCTCCGGATCGCTCAAAAAAGGCAGGCGTTCAGGGGTTAGCGCAATTGCCGCCGAAGGGCAACGTATCCGAATCGTCATAGCCGGGTATTTAAATCGTCATGCCGGCGCCTGTCGCGGGCATCACGGCGAAAGGAGTTGGGTCAATCGAAACTCAGAGGCCGACCTTGGCCAGCGCGGCGGCTTGCCGCGACGCGACGTCCTTGACCGCGAAGGCTTCGATTGCCTCGTTGAACAATCGATAGAAATTGAGTTCCGCCGCCAGGTGCAGGAAAACCGCGCCCAGCCCAATCGCCGCGCGGTCCATGAAGACGAATTCTCGCGGAACGGTGACCGGGCCCCTCGCCTTGAGGGCCTGATGCACACGGAACGCTTCCTTGCGGCCATATTCGGACGGCTTCACCCCATCGGCGATGGTGCGGACCCGGTTGTCGAGCAGCGGGCCATAGATGAACCGCGCCCAGATATTGAGCGCATCGATCAGTTCGCGGTTGAGCTGTTTGAAACCCCAGGTCTCGTAGGCATGCACCACAAGGCTGTCGTCGCCGCGCAGCAATCCGCGATACAGGTCGACTACGCCACCGACGAAGCTCGGCGGAAAAATGCGGATGCAGCCGTAATCCAGGAGATTGATGCCCGCCGGTTTTCCTTTGGCATCATCGAAGACCGAGTAGTTGCCAAGATGCGGATCACCGTGGATGACGCCAAAGCGACTGAAGGGAAACCACCAGGCGGTGAACATCGCCTTGGCGAGGCGATTGCGCGCAGCGAGGGTGTCGTCCTTGTGTTCGAGCAGCTTGCGTCCGGAAAGCCAGTCGAGTGTCAGCAGGCGGCCGGTCGACAGGCTTGGCCAGACCTTCGGCACGCGGATCGAATCTTCGTCTTTGAGCATGTGCCGATAAAGCGCGACGTGTTTGGCTTCTCGGAAATAGTCGAGCTCTTCGCGCAGGCGTGCGCCGATCTCAACCGCGATCTCGCTGGTGTCGATTACCGGATCAAACCGTTTGCGAATCGAGAATAGCAACTGCAATTGATTGAGGTCGGCTTCGACCGCGGACTGCATGTCGGGATATTGCAGTTTGCACGCAACCTCCTCGCCATCCAGCGCGCGAGCGCGATGGACCTGGCCAAGCGATGCGGCAGCCGCCGGATGATGTTCGAATTCGGAAAATTTCTTCTGCCAGTCGGGTCCAAGCTCGGCACTCATCCGCCGCTTGACGAAGGCCCATCCCATGGGCGGCGCCTGACTCTGCAGCTTCATCAGCTCATTGGCATATTCAGGCGGCAAGGCATCCGGAATGGTGGCGAGCAGTTGCGCCACCTTCATGATCGGGCCTTTCAGCCCGCCCAGCGCCGCGGCCAGTTCCAGCGCATTGGCGGCGCGATCGAGCCGCACGCCAAAAAAGCGCGCACCGGCAAATCGCGCGGCAGTTCCGCTAAGCTGCGTGCCGACCCGCGCATAGCGGCGTGCGCGAGCGGAAAATCGGTTCTTTTCGCGGTCGGACATGAACCTCCGCTACCCCGTGTCTTACCAATATTGGCAATGCAACGAGGGTTATCAATGGATCGCCGTGTCTTGTTTCTGATTGCTCTCGCTGTCATGGCCGGGCTGATGACCGATTGAGATGACGTGCCAATCACCCTTCGTCATGGCCGGGCTTGTCCCGGCCATCCACGTCTTATTTGCCGCCCACATCACCAAGACGTGGATGCCCGGCATAAAGCCGGGCATGACCGGAGAAGGAGGCGTCGCGCGACAGAGTTGCGCAATCTTGGATTTGCGCGTCAACCGGGCTGCCCGGGTCTTGCTGCCGCGCACTCAAGACGTTGGATGCCCGGCATAAAGCCGGGCATGACGGAGAAGGCGGGCGCGTTCCATATCGGCGTCATGGCCGGGCTTGGCCCGGCCATCCACGTCTTGCTTGCCGCCCACGTCACCAAGACGTGACGGACAAGGGCGAAGAGTCGGCGCTTCACCGGAACAGGTCCGGCGATGACAAGACCCCTAGCGACCTTCCATTTTTTCAAGTTCGTCGATCAGATTGGCGATGACGTTCAGTCCGCCATCCCAGAACTTCGGGTCACGCGCGTCGAGGCCAAAAGGCGCCAGCAGTTCGGAATGATGCTTGGTGCCACCCGCCGAAAGCATTGCGAGGTAGCGTTCGGCAAACCCGCTCGCGGATTTTTCATAGACGGCATACAGCGAATTAACGAGGCAATCGCCGAAGGCATAGGCGTAAACGTAGAACGGCGAATGCACGAAATGCGGGATATAGGCCCAGAACGTTTCGTAGCCGGGCTTGAGCTCGATGGCGGGACCGAGGCTTTCGCTCTGCACCGACATCCATAATTCGCAAATCTTGTCGGCAGTCAGTTCGCCGTTGCGGCGTTCGTCATGCACCTTGCGCTCGAAACTGTAGAACGCGATCTGCCGCACCACTGTGTTGATCATGTCCTCGACTTTGGCGGCGAGCATCGCCTTGCGCTGCTTTTTGTCGGTAGTGTCCGCCAGCAGCTTTCTAAAAGTGAGCATCTCACCGAACACCGACGCGGTTTCCGCGAGCGTGAGCGGCGTCGGCGCCATCAACGCTCCGTTGGGCGCGGCCAGGACCTGGTGCACGCCATGCCCGAGTTCGTGCGCAAGCGTCATCACGTCGCGCGGCCTGCCCATATAGTTGAGCAAGACGTAAGGATGCGCCGATGGCACGGTCGGATGCGAAAAGGCGCCCGGCTGTTTTCCCGGACGCATTGGCGCATCGATCCAGTTCCTGTCAAAAAACCGGTCGGCCACCTCCGCCATGCGCGGCGAGAATGCGCCATAAGCCGTGAGCACCGTCGCACGCGCGTCCGTCCAGGGAATCGTGCGCTGCGCGACTTTCGGCAGCGGCGCATTGCGGTCCCAATACGGCAATCGCTTCTTGCCGAACCATCTTGCCTTCAATGCGTAGTAGCGATGCGACAATTTCGGATAGGCAGCACGCACGGAAGAGACCAGGGCCTCCACGACTTCGCTCTCGACGCGGTTCGAGAGGTGGCGGGAGTCGGCAATGTCCTTGAAGCCGCGCCAGCGATCGGAAATTTCCTTGTCTTTCGCCAGCGTATTGGTGATCAGCGCGAAGGGACGCAAATTTTCCTTAAACGTCTTGGCGAGAGCTTCGGCAGCCGCTTTGCGCTTTTTGCTGTCGGCGTCCTGAAGCAGATTGAGTGTCAATTCGATCGCCAGTGGTTTCCCGCCGATCTTGAACCGCAGGCTGGCGATCGTTTCATCGAACGAGCGGTTCCAGGCGGAATAGCCGGTCACTGATTTTTCGTGGAAGAGCTCCTCGACCCGATCTTCGAGCTGATAGGGCTTTTCCTTGCGCACGTCCTCGATCCACGGGCGGTAGTGGCCGAGCGCAGGGTCGCCCATTGCCGCGTCCAGTTGTTCGTCGGGGATGCGGTTGAGTTCGAGCGTGAAGAAAAGCATGTGCAGCGAGGCAGCCGTGATGCGTTCCTGCACGTCGCCGTAGAATTTGGCACGGACCGGATCGGTCGTATTGCCGGCATAGACGAGCGAGGCATAGGAGATGAGCCGGCCGAGCCGGTCATCGATCGCCTCATATTGTTTGACCGCTTCAGCCAGCGCGCGTCCGGCGCCCTCGCCCGCCGCGAGCGCGGCCAGTCGCCCCTTGAACCGCTGCTCGAAGGCTTCGCAGTCGCGATCGCCCTGTTCGAGATCGGACTTGATCTGCGGGCTGTCCAGACCGGGATAGAGATCGGTCAGGTCCCATTCGGGCAATTTTCCAAGTTTCGATGGTTTTTCCGGCTTTCGCCGCGACGCGGTCTTTGGCATGGGGGCAATGGCTAAATGAACACGGTTGGTGGGCACGCCATCTAGGCACCGCTCATGGCAACGAAATGGCAACCCAATGGCAATCCTGCATATCGCAGGCCGCAGCCAGGGTTTCAACGACCCCGGCGGCAGGCGGGCCGACTTAATAGCCCATTAATCGAGACCGGCGACAGTGCACCAATTCGGTACAGTTGTGCGAGGGTTAGGTTCATGTCGGAAGTTGTGCTTATCGTCGACGACGATCCGGTCCAGCGTCGCCTGCTTGAAACCGCAATCCAGCGCTTCGGCTACCTGACAATCGTCGCGGAAGGCGGCGATGCGGCCGTCAAGCTTCTCACCCGCCCCGACATGCGAATCGATGCCATGGTCCTCGACCTGGTGATGCCCGATCTCGATGGGCTCGGCGTCCTGGCTTTCATGCGAGAGGCCAGCCCCAATATTCCGGTGATCGTGCAGACCGCCCATGGCGGGATCGACAATGTGGTGTCCGCCATGCGCGCGGGCGCGACCGATTTTGTCGTCAAGCCGGCAAGCCCGGAACGGCTGGAAGTCTCGCTGCGCAATGCGCTCTCCGCGCAAGCGCTGGCAGGCGAACTGCAACGGCTCAAGCGCCGGCACGAAGGCACGCTGGCGATCTCCGACGTGATCACACGTTCGGCGGCGATGCAGCCCGTCCTCAAGGCGGCGGAAAAGGCAGCCGCCTCGGCGATATCGGTGCTGATCGAAGGGGAATCCGGCGTCGGCAAGGAATTGATCGCGCGGGCGATCCACGGGAGCGGCGCGCGGCGCGCCAAGCCTTTCGTCGCGGTGAATTGCGGCGCAATGCCCGAAACGCTGGTTGAATCGATCCTTTTTGGCCACGAGAAGGGCGCCTTCACCGGCGCAACCGAACGGCATCCCGGCAAATTCGTCGAAGCCGACGGCGGCACGCTGTTTCTCGACGAAGTCGGCGAATTGCCCGCCCCGGCACAGGTGAAATTGCTGCGCGCGCTGCAGGAAGGCGCGGTCGAGCCGGTGGGCGGACGCAAGGCGACCAAGGTCGACGTGCGCATCATCTCCGCCACCAACCGCGATCTCATTGCCGACGTGAAAGCCGGGCGCTTTCGCGAGGACCTGTTCTATCGCCTGCACGTGTTCCCGCTGTCGGTGCCGCCGCTGCGCACCCGCCGCGAAGACGTCCCCGAACTTGTCCGCCACTTCCTCACGCGCTTTGCCGCTGAGGAAGGCAAGCGCGTCCGCGCCATCAGCCGCGAGGCGCTCTCGCTGCTGGCCGCCGCCAATTGGCCGGGCAATGTCCGCCAGCTTGAGAATGCGATCTTCCGCGCGGTCGTACTGGCCGAAGGCGAGGAGATCGGAACCGGCGAATTCCCGCAGATTGCGGCGCAGGTCTCCTCCGACGAGGCCGCGATCCCGCAACTGATCGAGCCCTCACCGGCCATCGTCGCGTCATGGCCCGACATTCCCGCTGAGCTCGTCACGGCGCGACCGCCGGTGTCCGCGCATTCGCTTTCACTCACCGATCCCGCGGGCGATATGCGGCCCCTCGAGGACATCGAGCGGGACGCGATCCGCTTCGCCATCTCCCACTACCGGGGGCAAATGTCCGAAGTGGCGCGCAAGCTTCGGATCGGGCGTTCGACCCTCTATCGCAAGCTTGAGGGCCTGGGGCTCGAAGACGCCTGAAAACGCGCTGGAATCCGGGATTCAGGTGCACTCGCGTACCGGTGCTGCACTGCAAAAATTCCCCAGGAACTTCCACAAATGCCTAGTTTTCGGCCCAATTCCCCGGGTAGGTTAACCATCGGACGGACGGGGAACGGACGCTAAACTCTCATTAACCGATCCCGATAACACTCACGGGGTTGCCGGCATGGCAGCCCGAGGGGACGTGGCGGCGACGTGGGACGGATTCATTCTTCACGGAACGATTCTGTGGCTCCTGACTCAGCGAGCAGGCGTTCTGTCGTTGTTACTTTGGCGCGCGCAGGTGCGCGCCTGAGTCTGGCCGGGCTCTTCATGTTCGGCGCCAACGACGCGCTGCAGAATGCGAGCGCCGAAGGCGATACCCGAACGCTTTCCTTCCACCATCTTCATACCGGCGAAGACATCACCATCACCTTCAAGCGCAATGGCCGTTACGACGACGCCGCGCTGAAGAAGCTCGACTGGTTCATGCGCGACTGGCGCAAGGAAAAGTCGACGCGCATGGATCCGCATCTCTTCGATCTGTTGTGGGAGGCCTATCGCGAAGTCGGGGCAACCCAGCCGATCGACGTTGTCTGCGGCTTTCGCTCGCCGGAAACGAATTCGATGCTGCGCCGCCGTTCGAACGGCGTCGCGCAATTCAGCCAGCACATCAATGGCCAGGCGATGGACTTCTTCATTCCTGGCGTGCCGCTCGAGAAAATTCGCGAGGTCGGTCTTCGGCTGCAGCGCGGCGGGGTGGGCTTCTATCCGACCTCCGGCTCGCCTTTCGTCCACATGGATACCGGCACTATCCGTCACTGGCCGCGCATGACGCACGATCAGCTGGTCAAGGTCTTCCCGGATGGCCGCACCGTCCACGTTCCGTCGGACGGCCAACCGTTGCGCGGTTACGCTCTCGCTCTCGCCGACGTCGAGCGGCGCGGCGGTAGACCATCCGAACCGTCACTGGAGGCCGCGCGTGAGGCGGGCGTGGTTACGGGCTCGCGAAGTCGTAACTTCTTTGCCCGTCTGTTTGGCCGCGGCAAGGATGCCGACGAATCGAACGAAGATTCCGCTGGCACTCCCGACACCGCAACAAAAGACACGCGCGCACCCGTGGCCGTTGCCAGCGTGACCCCGCCGAAACCCAAGACAGTGGCCGTGGAGACCATCGTGCCGCTGCCGCCTGCGCGGCCGGCGTCGACCCTCGTTGCTTCCGCCGAAACCAAGCCCTCCTCGGTCGGTGCGGTCGCAGTCAAGCCGGCTAGCCATTCCTTTGTGACGGCGTCGCTTGGCGCCAACCTTTTCGACAACCGCGGCTACTGGCGCGGCGCGATACAGAACGGCCCGGATCTGCCGACCGCCGTAACGGCATCGACGAAGTATCAGACTGCGAGCCTCGATCCGGCGAACACCGGAACGACCGCGCTTGCCTATGCCGCCGAACCTGGATCAGCGAAGGCACCCCAACCCCGTCCAATGGGCGCGCGGGCGACGCAGCAGCCGGCAGAAGCCGCCGTTCTGCCGTCGCAGGGCAATACGACGGTCGTGGAGAAGGCTGCACTAACGGCGGCGAGCGCCGACCCGGCGATCAACAGCCCGTGGCTGCGCGCAGCCATGCTCACACCGAGCGTAACGACCCACATGAGCGCCACGCGGATTGGTGCCATCGACATGCGACCGCTGCAGGAACTGATCTACAAGCCTTCGCAGTCACTCGCGTTGTCGTTCTCGCGCGACCCGAACCTCGGCCTGGTGGCCAGTCGCTTCTCCGGTCCGGCGATCGTCTTCCTGGCGACGACAACGTTCACGACGCAGGCGACCGCTGCGTTCGCGATGCACACGACAGCGTTTCGCTGATCGCTAGCTAGCCATTCCCATAGCGTGCAAATACGTGTCGAGCACTTCCTGCTGCTCGCGGCGCTCGTCCGTATCCAGCTTGCGCAGACGCACGATCGAGCGCAGCGCCTTGGTGTCGAAGCCGGTTCCTTTGGCCTCGGCGTAGACATCCCTGATGTCGTCTGATGTCGCCTTTTTTTCTTCCTCGAGCCGCTCAATGCGTTCGACGAACGCTTTCAGCTGATCCTTGGCGAAGCGAGTGGCCGGCTTTTCATTTTCAGCCGAAGCGGTGGCAGGCATCGACATCTCCTTGACTACGCAACGGGGGCCGATTGCCTCCGCGTGTCGAGAAGCTTTCTGAGTTGGACGCGCTCAGGTCAAGGCGATGACGGCGTCATCCACGCTGTTCACATGCCGATGGTGAGTACTAGTGTCCTGATCTGGACTTTTCGAATGCCGCTTTCTGCTCCGACGAGGCTTCCTTCTGGTATTTCTTGCGCCACTCGTCAAAAGGCATCCCGTAGACGACCTCGCGACTCTCGTCCTTGGTCATGCTGACACCCTGCGTGTCGGCCGCTTCCTTCATCCAGTTCGAGAGGCAATTGCGGCAGAAGCCGGCAAGATTCATCATGTCGATATTTTGCACGTCGGTGCGCGAGCGAAGGTGCTCCACCAGGCGGCGGTAAACAGCAGCCTCAAGTTCGGTTCGGGTCTTTTCGTCCATCTGACGTCCTCCGCAGCACGAAACATAGACATGCCAGGGGCAGCTTTGAAGGGCTGCCGGCAACAGAAAACCCGCCGCGTCCCCTGCGGAACGCGGCGGGTTTTGATTTTCATCGCTCAGGCCAGCGTTTTCTTCACCCGGTCCGCAGTCATCGGCAAGTGGCGCAGCCGCTTGCCGGTGATCTGGAACACGGCGTTGGCAATTGCCGGAGCAACCGTCACCACGCCGATCTCACCCATGCCGCTCGGTGGATTGTCGGTAGCGAGAATTTTGGTGTGGATTTCAGGCATCTCGCTCATGCGCAGAACGGGATAGCTGTCGAAGTTCGTGGCCTGGACAGTGCCATCCTTGACCGCGAACTGCTCGATCAATGCGGCACTCAAGCCATAAACCACGGCGCTTTCGAGCTGCGCATGGACGTGGTCGGGCTGGATGACCAGGCCCGGATCGGCCACGATCCAGTAGTTGTGGACCGTGATCTTCCCGGTTTTCTGATCGAGCGAGACCTCGGCCACACCCGCTGACAAGGTGTCGTGATAGTCGGCAAATGCGATGCCCATGGCGCGGCCAGGGCGTTTGCGTTTGAAGTCCGACATCTCGACCACTGCATTGATGACCGCATTGGCGCGCGGCTTGTTTTTGGTCAGTTCGAGACGCAGCGCGAGCGGATCCTTGCCGGCCGCCTGAGCCACTTCATCGAGAAAGGCTTCGGCTGCGAACTTGTTGTAGCCGGAGCCAATGCCACGCCAGGCATGCACGCGCATGCCGCGATCTTCCCGCACATATTCGCCGAGTGCGTTCGGAATGGCGTAGAAGGCCTGATCGAGGCCGCGTGCGCCGATGTAGTCCTTGCCGCCGGTTGCCTTGAAGCGCGGCGGCGCTGCGACCGCATCGACGTTTTCCGACACCAGACGATGATGCCAGCCGACGACATTGCCTTGCGCGTCGATGCCGGCCTTCATTAGGTGATGCGTCATCGGCCGGGGACGGGCGGCGGCAATATCCTCCTCGCGTGTGAGGATCAGCTTCACCGGCTTCTTCGTGATGTTGGAGATGATGGTGGCCTGGATCGCCGCGTCCGGCCAGATGCGCCGGCCGTAGCCGCCGCCGAGAAATTGCTGATGCACCCGGATCTGATCCGGCGTCGTCTTCAGAATGCCGGAGATGATCTGTGCCGCCAGCGCGCCGAACTGTGTACCAGTCCAGATATCGGCCGACTTGCCGTCGTCCGAAACCTGGGCGACAGCGTTCATCGGCTCCATCTGTGCGTGATAAGTGTATTCGGTCCAGAACCCGGCTTCGACCGTCTTCGCCGCACCACTCAGTCCGGCCTTCACGTCACCGACCTGATACTCGACCTTGGTCTCGGCGTTCGGATCCTTGGCCTTGGCCGCATAGTCGTCCTTGGCTTTATCCGAGTCGAAACCCGCGGCCGTGGCGCCGCTCGTATCCCACGTAACCTTGAGCGCCTGCACGCCCGCGCGCGTGGCTTCGACGGAATCGCCGATCACCGCCACACCGAAAGGAAGCGGAATGACCTTGGTCACGCCCTTCACTTTCATCACATCCGGAACGTTCACGTCCTTCGACTTCGCGCCTTCCATCGGAGCCTGAAGCACCGACGCATAGACCATGCCGGGCACCTGCACATCGATGCCGTACTTCGCCGAACCGTTGACCTTCGACGGCACGTCGCTGCGGCCGATGTCCTTGCGGCCGATCAGCTTGAACTGGGCAGGCTTTTTGAGGTCGGCCTCGCTGATCTTGGGCGGTTCTGCCGGCACGGTGGCAAAAGCCACCACTTCGCCGTAGCTGATCTTGCGGCCCGATTTCTTGTGCGTGATCGTGCTCTTGTCGGTCGTCAATTCGGCAACCGGCACTTTCCATTTCTCGGCCACCGCATCGAGCAGAACCTTGCGCGCCTGCGCGCCGGCCATGCGCAACGGCATGAAATAGCCGGGCACCGATACGCTCGCGGCCGTGATCTGCGCGCCGTTAAACAGATGGTGCGTATTGCCGTAGACCTTCGGATTGGCCGGCGCGAACTCGGTCTTCACTTTCGACCAGTCGGCGTCGAGCTCTTCCGCAAGTATCAGTGGCAACGACGTGTAGACGCCCTGCCCCATTTCGGCGGCCGGGCAGACGATGCTGATGGTGTTGTCGGGAGCGATGCTGACCCAGGCGTTGAACTTGGTCGGCTGCGTTGCTCCGAGCGCTTCCCCGCCGTGGCCCATTCCGCCGAGCGTGAAGGCGAAAGTCATTCCCGCCGCGCCGGCAACGAACCCGCGTCGGCTGATGTTCGTGTCGAGAGAACCGTTCTTGATCTGAATGGTCATGGCTCAGGCCTCCCGAGCCGCGCGTTGAATGGCGCGCACGATGCGCGGATAGGTGCCGCAGCGACAGATATTGCCGTCCATGTGTGCGACGATCTGCTCGCGTGTCGGCTTCTTGTTCGCCGCCAGAAGCGTTGCCGCCTGCATGATCTGTCCGGACTGGCAGTAGCCGCATTGCGGGACTTGCTCGGTGATCCATGCTTTCTGCAGGGGGTGTTGTCCGTTCGGCGAAAGGCCTTCGATGGTGGTGACTTTCCGCCCCGCCGCTTTCGAAACGGAAATCTGGCAGGAGCGCACGGCTTTGCCATCGATGTGCACCGTGCAGGCGCCGCACAGACCGGAGCCGCAGCCGAATTTCGTGCCCGTCAGTTTCAATTGCTCGCGCACGACCCAGAGCAAGGGCGTGTCGGGCTCGGCCTCGACGCTCGCCGCCTTGCCGTTAATTGTGAATGATGTCGCAGCCATACGTTTTCTCTCCCTCGAGAGTGATTTTGTTGTCGTGGTTTGCGCTTGATTCGCGCATTTGGTGGCCACCGTCCGCACACCTGCGGCAGTGGCAAACAAGCTCCGGTGCAAATTCCGGCTGGCGCCGGTCTGAGTCAGTCAGTCGATAATTATAAGCAGATTTTCCAGATGGTGGGCAGCTATGATGGGATCATGAATCGCCCCCTGCGCTCTTTTCTCGCAGACCTCTACCGCATTGCGGTAGCAGCGGCGCATCCTGCGTCGTGCCTGCCTGCGCTCCTGCCACCACCACCGTCGGGTCGGCTGATCCTGATCGCAGCGGGCAAGGCGGCGGGTTCGATGACCGAAGTCGCCGAGGCGCATTACCTCGACAAGCTGCAAATCGCCGCCGAGCGGCTGAGCGGTGTCGCCGTCGCGCGTCACGGTTACGGAAGGCCCTTGCGGCGCGTGCGCATGATCGAGGCCGGGCATCCGATCCCCGACGCCGCAGGACTTGAAGGCGCTGATCGCGCACTCAAGCTCGCGGATGATGCCGGCAAGAACGATCTGGTGCTGGTGCTGATGTCGGGCGGCGCATCGGCCAACTTGGTTGCGCCCGCGCAAGGCATTTCGTTCGAGGACAAGCAGGCGGTCACGCGCGCGCTTCTGCGCTCGGGTGCGACGATCAACGAAATCAATGTCGTGCGCAAACATCTGTCGCGCATCAAGGGCGGACGCCTGGCCGCGCACGCGCATCCGGCGAAGCTGGTGACGATCGCGATCTCGGATGTGCCGGGCGATGATCCTTCGGCGATCGGCTCGGGACCAACCGTGCCCGATCCGACGACGCTGCGCGATGCGCGTGCGATCGTTGCGAAATACAAGCTCGAGATTCCCGAAGCGATCACGCGCGCGCTTGACGATCAGCGCAATGAATCGCCAAAGCCGGGCGATCCGGTTTTTGCCGGCAGCGAAGTCATGCTGGCGGCGCGGCCGGCGGATGCGATGCGCGCCGCCGAGGCTGCCATTCGCGCTGCCGGTTACGAGTGTGTTTTCATCGGTGACCGCGTCGAGGGCGAAGCGCGCGAGGTCGCCGTCGATCATGCGCGCATCGTGCGCGAATTGCGCGCGAGCGGGCGGCGCGCCGTCGTCCTGTCGGGCGGCGAGTTGACCGTCACGATACGCGGCAAGGGACGCGGCGGGCCCAATCAGGAATATGCGCTGGCGCTGGCGATGGCGCTTGACGGCATGCCGGCAGTCGCCGCCATCGCCGCCGACACCGACGGAACCGACGGTGGTGCCGGCTCTCCCGTCGACCCCGCCGGCGCTTTGATTGATGGCGGATCGATTGCACGTGCGAAAGCGCGCGGCCTCGATCCCGCCGCCTTTCTCACAGACAACAACTCAAGTGCATTTTTTGAGGCGCTTGAAGACCTGTTGGCGTCGGGACCGACTTACACCAACGTTAATGACTTCCGGGCCATCATCATTGACAGACCGTAGCGGATCACGCCAGAACCCCGCACTATTCGGAAACCGCGACACAAAGTGACCGCATTACCGCTCATCGACTTTAGGTGTCACCTTTCCTTTTCCATTGCCCGCACAGCGGTCATAGCCGCACTGTTGCTGGCCGCATCAATCTTTTCGGCCAAAGCCGATTTTCGACTCTGCAACAATACTGGCAGCCGCGTTGGCATCGCAATTGGTTATAAAGACAACGAAGGTTGGACCACCGAGGGCTGGTGGAACGTTTCGTCACGCTCGTGCGAGACGTTACTCCGAGGCGCATTGGTCGCGCGTTACTACTATATCTATGCCGTCGACTATGATCGCGGTGGCGAGTGGTCTGGAAAGGCCTACATGTGTTCCCGTGAAAAGGAATTCACGATCCGAGGCACCGACAACTGCTTGGCTAGAGGCTATGATCGCACGGGCTTTTTCGAGGTCGACACTGGAGAGCAACGGTCCTGGACAGTGCAATTGACAGACGCCGCCGAACAATCGCCTGAGCGGCCTCTCGCGCCGCGGGGGCCGGTAGGGGTGTCAAGACCGCCGACGACGTCGCCTACGTCGCCACCGTCGCCTGGGTCGCCGCTATCGCCGCCGCCGCAATTGTCGCCACCATCATCGGCGCCGCCGTCGGGAGCACCACCGTCAGGACCATTGCCAGCCTCGCCGCCGTCGGCAACATCGCCCGGAGGCGGCCGACCATGAGGCGTCTGCGGCGAGCCAAGATCGTTGCCACGCTCGGACCTGCGTCATCGAGCGCCGAAATGATTGCCCGCCTGTTCCAAGCCGGCGCCGACGTTTTCCGCATCAACATGAGCCACACCAGCCAGGAGCGTATGCGCGAACTGGTCGGCATGATCCGCTCCGTGGAGCGCGACACCGGACGGCCGATCGGCGTGCTGATCGACTTGCAGGGACCGAAGCTTCGCCTCGGCACCTTCACCGGCGGTTCAGTCGCGGTCAAAAGCGGCGACAGCTTCGTGCTCGACAGCGATCCGGCGCCCGGCGATGCGACGCGCGCCTACCTTCCGCATCCGGAAATTTTCGTGACGATCAAGCCCGGCCACACGCTGCTGATCGACGACGGCAAGGTGCGCCTAACGGTTTCGGAAGCGGAGCCAAAACGGATCGTCACGCGCGTTGTCGTCGGCGGAAAGTTGTCCGACCGCAAGGGCGTCAGCCTTCCCGACACAACGATCCCGTTCTCCGCCCTCGTCGACAAAGACCGTTCCGATCTCGAGGCGGCGCTCCAGGTCGGCATCGATTGGGTCGCGCTTTCCTTCATCCAGAGGCCGGAAGACATCGCGGAGGCAAAAAAGATCACGCGTGGCCGCGCCGCGCTGATGGCCAAGATCGAAAAACCGCAGGCCGTGCATCGGCTGGCAGAGATCATCGACCTGGCCGATGCGCTGATGGTGGCGCGCGGCGATCTTGGCGTGGAAATGCCGCTCGAAAAGGTGCCCGGCGTTCAGAAGCAGATGACCCGCGCGGGCCGCGTCGCCGGAAAGCCGGTGGTCGTGGCAACGCAGATGCTCGAATCGATGATCAACGCCCCCGTGCCGACGCGCGCCGAGGTTTCCGACGTTGCGACCGCGATTTTTGAAGGTGCCGACGCAGTAATGCTCTCGGCTGAGTCCGCGGCCGGGAACTTCCCGGTGCAGGCGGTGGCGACGATGAACCGTATCGCCGAGGAAGTCGAAGGCGACGCGCTCTATCGGAACATAATCGCCGCGCAGCGCGCCGCGCCCGAAGCAACGGGCGCGGACGCAATCGCCGACGCCGCGCGCCAGATTGCCGATACGCTCGATCTCGCGGCTGTCGTCTGCTGGACGTCATCCGGCTCGACCGGCCTGCGCGTGGCCCGCGAGCGACCGCGCTCTCCGATCGTTGCGCTGTCGCCCAATATCTCGACCGGACGGCGCCTTGCTGTTGTCTGGGGCGTCCATTGCGTCGTCACCGAGGATGCGCATGACCAGGACGACATGGTCGAACGCGCCTGCCGCATTGCCGTCAGGGAAAATTTCGCGAAGCCCGGTCAACGCGTAATCGTCGTCGCCGGAGTTCCCCTTGGCACGCCAGGCGCGACCAACATGTTGCGCATCGCCTATATTGGATCCGACGCTGCGAAGGACTGAGCCCTTTGTCGGCGCTCAGATATCGCGCCCTTCGATTTTTTCCTGCAAAGTCTTCACAACGTCAGGAATGCGCTCCATGCGCGGATAAACTTCGAGCGCGCGGCGATAGACCTCAAGCGCCTGCTTGTCGTCGCCAATGTCCTGCAGGATCAGCCCCAGTCCTGCCAGCGCGCCGAAATGGCGCGGCTCGCGCTTGAGCACCTGACGGATATCGGCAATCGCCCGCCCATAGTCCTTCTTCATGTAGAAAATCGTGGCGCGCCGATTCCAGCCTTCGATGTAGTCCGGTCTTATCTTGACGATGCCATCGAGCAATGTGACGGCAAGGTCGAGGTCCTTTGCCTCGATCGCGGTCTTCACACGCATCATCAACAGATTTGCGGTGTCGCTGCGCGAAGCCGTCCAAACCGTCCAGATGCGTTCTTCGATCGCCTTCGCGGTGGTTTCGTCCGGCGCAAGCTTGAGCGCGCCAAACAGGAAATCCAGGCTGCGGGTGCGATCGCCGCGCGACACCTGCGGCGGCTTGGCCGCCTGTTCGCTTCGCTTACCGGATTGTGCGGAGACTGGTGCAGCCCAGGTCGCGACCGCGGCTGCGGTGAGGAGTGCTGCAAGGAATCGCGCGCGCAGAAGCATAGACGGAGTGTAGTGCCTCCGCCTGCTATGGCAAACCAATTAGCGCGATGGAACAGGCGCCTTCGGCGCCGAGATCAGCCCTGACGGGCCTTAAAGCGGCGATTGGTCTTATTGATGATGTAGACCCGGCCCTTCCGGCGCACCAGACGATTATTGCGGTGCCGCCCGCGTAGGGATTTCAAGGAATTACGGACTTTCATGACGATCTCAGGCTGCTGTTTTGCGGGGTTCATACGCAGCCCACCCGGTCCTGTCAACGCGAGCCAGGCGATGGTTGCAGCCGTCGCCCTGCTCTACAGTCGGAGCCAGGAGTTCAAGCCATGCAGCGCAGCCGAGACCGCTTCCTCACCACTCATACCGGCAGCCTGCCCCGGCCGGACGACTTGATCCGCATGATGTACGCCAAAGAGGAAGGCGTCCCGGTCGACCCCGATGCCTTGGCGGCGCGGGTAAAGGCGGCGGTCGCCGAGGTCGTCAGGAAGCAAGCAGATGCCGGCATCGATCTGATCAACGACGGAGAGATGTCGAAACCGAGCTATGCCACCTACATCAAGGACCGGCTTGAAGGGTTCGGCGGCACCGGCAACACCTTTGTTTATCAGGACCTGTCCGATTTCCCCCGCCTGGAGAAGCGCGTTTTCGGGGATCCGGGCCGTTCGCGACGCAAGACGCCGGCGTGCAATGCTCCGATCAGCGTTCGCGACCGGACGGCTCCGCAAGTCGATGCTGACAATCTCAAGGCCGCCCTTCACGAGGTCAGAGCCACCGGCGGCTTCATGAGCGCGGCTTCGCCTGGCGTCGTGTCGCTGTTTTTCCGCAACGATCACTACAAGGACTTCGAGACGTACATCTACGCCATCGCCGACGCCATGCGCCATGAATACGAGACCGTTACCAAGGCCGGTTTCGTACTGCAGATCGATTGTCCCGACCTCGGCATGGGCCGGCATATTCAGTACGCGAATCTGAGCGTGCCCGAGTTCCGCAAGCGCGCGCAGTTGCATATCGAAGCGCTCAATCACGCGGTAGCCAATATTCCCGTCGAGCAGCTGCGCATGCATCTGTGCTGGGGCAACTACGAAGGTCCACACCATCGCGACGTCCCACTCGCAGATATCATCGACATTGTCTTTAAGGCGAAGCCGATTGCGATCTCGCTTGAAGCCGCCAATCCACGACACGCCCACGAGTGGACATTGTTCGAGACCGTGAAGCTGCCCGACGGAAAGATCCTGATCCCCGGCGTTATCGAATCCAAGTCGAATTTCATTGAGCACCCTGAGTTGATCGCGCAACGCATCGGGCATTATGCCAAGCTTGTTGGACGTGAAAATGTGATCGCCGGCAGCGATTGCGGCTACGGCACCTGGGTCGGACAGGCGGCGGTCGATCCGGATGTTGTCTTTGCCAAGTTCAAGGCCATGGCAGACGGCGCTGCCATCGCCTCTCGTCAATTCTGGAAATAGGAAGACAGGCGATGGCATTCGAAATGCCACGTGCGAACAAACCCGAAGACGTCGGATTGTCGTCCCAGCGTGTGCAACGCATCCGTGATGCCTTGCAGGCCGACATCGATAAGGGCCTTGTGCCCGGCGCAGTGCTCCTTATCGCGCGGCGCGGACACATCGCGAGCCTTGAGGCGCTGGGATACCGCGATCGCGAGGACGGCGCGGTGATGACGCCCGACACGATCTTTCGCATTGCCTCGATGACAAAACCTGTCGTCTCGGTTGCGGCGGCGATGCTGGCCGAGGAAGGCAAGCTCCTGATCGCGAATCCCGTTTCTCGCTACATTCCGGCCTTCGCCGATCTCAAGGTCGCCGCCAACTCCGACGACGCCACCGCAAAAACGCTGACGCTGGAGCCGCTGCGACGCGAGATGACTGTGCAGGACCTGCTGCGGCACACGTCCGGGCTGACCTACGCGCATCTCACCGGCCCACATCTCAAGCAGGCGTACGAGTCCGCGAACGTCGTCGACGAGCGACAAACCAATGCAGAGATGGCGGAAAAGCTCGCCAAGGTTCCCCTCGCCTACCAGCCCGGCACGACCTGGCAATATGGCGTGTCGACCGATGTGCTGGGACGCGTGGTGGAAGTTGCGAGCGGCATGAGCCTCGATCGCTTTGTCGGCGAACGCATTTGCCAACCGCTCGGTCTCATCAACACCAGTTTTGGGCCGATCGAACGCGCACGCGCGGCTCAGCCGCAAATCGACAGCGCCTCGGGAAAGCGTCCGCCGATGCGCGATGCGTCCGTTCGTCCGAACTGGATTTCGGGCGGCAGCGGATTGCTGTCAACGGCGAGCGATTATGTGCGCTTCTGCCAGATGCTGCTCAACGGTGGCGAACTCGGCGGCTTGAGATTGCTCGCCCCGGCGACCGTCGCGCTGATGACGTCAGATCATTTGACGCCGGAAATGCGCCGCAGCCCGTCAACTCCAGTTTTGTTTGGTGCGCTTGCGCCAACGCCGGAGCTTGGACTTGGCTTCGGCCTCGGCTTCGCGGTGCGCACGCATAGCGGCCGCAATCCCTTGCCCGGCTCGGTCGGCGATTTTTCGTGGAGCGGCGTCACCGGAACCTACTTCTGGATCGATCCGCAGCAGGAACTGATCGCCATTCTGATGATGCAGGCGCCGCTGCAGCGGCTGCACTACCGGTATCTCATGCGCACGATGGTGTATCAGGCGATCACTGATTAGCGGCAACGAACGAGACGTCATTGCCCCTAAGGGTAATTTCGTTTCGTAAATCAGCGGGTCACAGTTCCGCGCCGCGGAGGGAGTTCATACGTGGCGCTAGCGTAACTATGAGGCAGAGCGGTGGAGGAAATCGGCCAACTCGTTGCGGGTTTGGAAAGCTTCGTTCGCCACTACGGCGCATTTTCGGTGATGCCAATCCTGGCCATCGAGGCCATTGGCGCGCCAGTCCCCGGCGAGTCGCTCCTGATATTTGCGTCGGTCTTGGCAGGTCGCGGAGAGATGTCCCTGCCGGCCCTGCTCGTCTGTGCTTGGGTCGGCTCGGTCATCGGCGACAATTTGGGCTTTCTGATCGGCAGAAAACTCGGACGAGCAACTGTCCTGCGCTACGGCGCAAAGGTTGGCCTCACCAAGGAACGTTTTAGCGGAATCGAACAGAAATACACCCGCTACGGCTCGGCGACGGTGTTGTTCGCGCGTTTCTTCAGCATTCTGCGCCAGCTCAACGGCATCGTGGCGGGAATGCTGGGAATGTCCTGGTGGCGCTTCGCATTGTTCGATGCCGTTGGCGCCGCGCTTTGGGTGAGCGTTTGGGTTTTCCTCCCGGCCTATTTCAGCGAGCATCTGGCTTTCATTGTTACGCTCGCGCATCACAAGATCGTGGTCGTGAGCTTCCTGATCGCCGTCGGCCTGGTCCTTGCCGTTGGCTTGTTCATCCGGCACCTGCGGGAAGCGAACGGAACAGCTCGTTGATGACAGCAATGCACGGCTTTGATCTGGGGTGATGGCGATGAGCGACCTCCTGCCAAACGATGAAGCGGCAGCCTCCACGACACCGTCGAACCGATGGCTGCCGCACGCCAATATCTGGCTCAGGGAACTGCCATACGGCATTGTCCTCGTCCTCACACTCCTCGGTGTGGCCTACACGAGCGTTACCAGACGGCCGACGATCGTTTACTGGGAATTTCTTGTGCTTGTGACTGCGGCTGCTTGCATCTGGGGTGGCTGGCGCTACGCGCCCGATAACAAGGCAAAACTCCGTCTCATCGGCAGCCAGGCGCTGCATTGGCTCGCCTTTTTTGTCGCCATGAATCTCGTGCTGCTGCCCAGCGTGCAGAACATGCTGAACGCGGATGCGACCGGCCTCGCTATTCTTCTCCTGCTGGCGCTCGGTACGTTTGTTGCCGGCGTGCACATTCCAGCGTGGCAAGTTTGCGTCCTTGGCCTTGTCATGGGGCTTTTCGTCCCGGCCATCGCGTGGATCGAGGAAGCTGCGCTGATCGTGTTGCTCGCGCTGATCGCCCTGGTTGGGGTGGTAGCAATGTTCTGGTGGATCGGGGACCGCAAACTCTGGACACCTTGACGTCTACCGAAGATTGATTGACGCGCGGAAAAAAGAAATTGGAGCATCAGAGTGATCAGTCGCGAACTCTCATTGTTTATCGGCACATTCACGACATTGCTCGCAATCATAAACCCGATCGAGGTGCTGCCGGTCTATCTCAAGTTGCTGCAAGGGAAAGATGCCGCAACACACCGCGAGGTCGCGTGGAAGTCGTGTCTCTACGCGCTGTTACTGAGCCTCTTCTTCCTGATATTCGGAACATTGATACTGCGTGTGTTCGGAGTCCCGCTGGCGATGGTGCGTATTGTCGGCGGCATCATCCTGGTGAAGATCGGGTTTGAACTTTTTTCGCCGCCTGCATCAGGAGGAATGGTCGCAGCCGCTGCAAAGGATGCAAATATCGCCTTTGTGCCGCTCGCGATGCCGCTGATGTGCGGTCCGGGCGCAATCGCGACAATCCTCGGGATGACCTCGACGATCAGGCAATCCCCCACCGAGTTCGCTTCATTTGTCGCGGTCGTCGCCGCCATCGTTGCCACGATGCTCGTGACCTATGTCTGCCTGAACTACGCGAGCAGGCTTTCGAAGACACTGGGCCCGATGGGGATCGATGCCATCACCCGCATTGTCGGCTTCTTCGTTTCGGCAATCGGAGTTGCGCTGATTTTTGACGGCGTCATCGAGGCGCTGGAGTCGCACGGAATGACGAACTTGCATTGAATAGATGGTGGGCGCGACAGGGATCGAACCTGTGACCCCTACCATGTCAAGGTAGTGCTCTTCCGCTGAGCTACGCGCCCATCAAGCGGGATGGTCTATCGGCTCCAAACCGGTGAGGCAAGACCGCGCAAGGCGCTAGGCCGCAAGCAGTTTCTGGACTTCGCTCACCAGTTCGCGCAGGTGAACCGGCTTTGACAACACCTTGGCCTGCTTCGGCGCGTTGGAATCCGCATTGAGCGCGACCGCGGCAAAGCCGGTGATGAACATGATTTTGATATCGGGGTCGAGTTCGGCCGCCCGGCGGGCAAGCTCGATGCCGTCCATTTCCGGCATCACGATATCGGTCAGCAGAAGTTCGAACGGTTCCTCGCGCAGCCGATGATAGGCCGAAAGGCCATTGTCGTAGGAGGTCACCTCAAACCCGGCATTCTGGAGCGCCTTGACCAGAAAGCGCCGCATATCGGTATCGTCTTCAGCCAACAGGATTTTGGACATGACTACTCAACACCCCGGCCGGGCCACGCCAGGCCACCACACTCAGCAGGCCGATTAAGACTTATGCCCGGTAAATATCGCGTGAACCAAAAGCATGACTTGGCTTTATGGCTCAGCCATGAACAATAGACGGTATAATGGGGTCTTAAAGCCCCACCCGACCCCGACAATGATACCGCTCCTATGGCCTTCTGTTCATGAGTGAAATCCGCGACGAGCTCGATCCACCGTTTGAAGTCCTTGAGCCCAAGTCATGGCGGGGGCCGGTCCTGTTCAACTCCCCCCACAGCGGCTCAATCTATCCGCGCGACTTCCTGGCCAATTGCCGGCTCGACATCGCCACTTTGCGCCGCTCGGAGGACAGCTTCGTCGATGAATTGATCGCGGGTGTGGTGCAAACCGGCTTTCCGATGATGCGCGCGCATTTCCCGCGCTGCTTTGTCGACGTGAACCGCGAGCCCTACGAGCTCGATCCCCGTATGTTCGACGGCAGGCTACCGTCCTTCGCCAATACGCGTTCGATGCGCGTCGCAGGGGGTCTGGGAACGGTGGCGCGCGTGGTCGGAGATGCGCAGGAAATCTATGACCAGCGCATCCCGGTTGATGATGCCTTGCAACGCATTGAGAGCCTCTACAAGCCTTATCATCGTGCCCTGCGGCGGCTCTTTACCCGTCTGCATCGGGAATTCGGCGCCGCCGTGTTGGTCGATTGCCATTCGATGCCGTCGACGGCTGGCCATCGGGATGAGAGGCCGCGACCGGAATTCGTGCTCGGAGATCGCTACGGCACGAGTTGCGTCGGTGTGGTGGCAGAGACTGTCGAGAAAACGCTGCGGACGTTGGGCTATACCGTCAGCCGCAACAAACCTTATGCCGGCGGCTTCATCACCGAGCACTACGGCAACCCGGCTGTTGGGCTGCACGCCATTCAGCTTGAGATCAACCGCGCCCTCTATATGGATGAGCGCCAGTATCAGCGTTCTCCGACTTTCACCCGTTTGGCGGAGGATATGGAGACGTTGGCGCGGCGCCTGGGTGAAATTCCCCTGGAGCAACTGCGCCCCTACCGCGCCGCGGCTGAGTAAATTCGCAGCCTGCCAAAAAAAGGGGCCGCTAGCGGGTGCGAGCGGCCCAAGTCTAGGGAGGAAACGCCCAAGGAGGGCAGCGGCAGCTCTCGCTACCGCACTGCAATAAGGTACATCGCGACGCACAAAAATCAAGGTTTGCAGGGGGCTTTCCCATGCTGTTTTTGCATGGCTGCCTCTCAAGATCGGCTTTCTCCCAGTAACTAATGCGAAAACGATCTAGGTTGAAATCCCGCATCGCAGCAGAAAATCGGCTTCAAAAAGTGGTTCTCAGGCGTGGTTGCCGGGAGAGCGAGTCTCCGATAGCGAAAAGCCACACAAGGCGGGCGGCATGACGGCCATCGACTTCAGCACTTTCGTCGATCAGCTCGCCACCGCGTCGGGCGAAACCATCCTCCCCTTTTTTCGTACCGCTCTCGCAGTCGAGAACAAGAAAGTCGGCGGGTTCGACCCCGTGACGGCGGCAGACCGCTCGGCCGAACAGAGCATGCGCACCCTCATTCGCAAACAATTTCCCGATCATGGGATTCTTGGTGAAGAATACGGGTCTGAGCACACCGACGCCGAGTACGTGTGGGTTCTCGATCCGATCGACGGCACCAAATCATTCATCTCGGGCATGCTGGCCTGGGGCACTTTGATTGGCCTGATGCGTTTCGGCGAACCGGTCTTCGGACTGATGCATCAGCCCTTCACGCGCGAACGCTTTTCCGGCGATGGCGGCGGTGCGCGCTATCGCGGACCGACCGGCAACCGCGACTTGCATGTTCGGGAATGCGCGAGCATCGATGACGCGTTGATGTACACGACGAGCCCGCTGCTGATGAAGCCGAAGGATCGCGCCGCTTTCGGAAAGCTGGAGAACCAGGTGAAGCTGTCGCGCTATGGTGGCGACTGTTACGCCTACTGCATGCTCGCCGCCGGACTGATCGACCTGATCATCGAAACCGAAATCAAGCCGTACGACATCGTTGCCATCATTCCGATCGTTGCCGGCGCCGGAGGCATCGTCACGACCTGGGAGAATGGTCCGGCACAAAGCGGCGGTCGCATAATCGTTGCGGGCGACAAGCGCGTGCATCAGGCGGCGCTGGAAGTTCTCGCCGGTCAGTAGCGCGGCGTCCCCGGCACGAAGGCGTCGAAGGCTGCCCAGAACTGCATCCTATAATGATCCTGCTCTTGCAGGATTTCGTGCTTGGCGCCGGCAAGGATCAGGTGGCGCCCGGCGAGCAGATTTCGCCCGAAAACTTCAATCGCCGGCGTGGACACGACTTCATCGCGGCCGGCTGCGACCATCAGAATGGGCTGACGAATGCTCGAGGAATACCCAGGCTCTGCCAACAAGTTCATCTGTCGCAGCGCTGCGTCCGCCCAAGCTACCGTTGGCGCGCCGAGCCCAAGCTCGGGCTCTGCCTCCAGCACGGCTGCGTTGCGCGCGTAGCGTACGGGATCGGACGTCAGTACATTGCCGACGAAATCTTCAGTACCCATGACGGATGAATCGCCGGTCGGAACGTAGGCGCCTCCACGTCCCAGAAAACGCATGAAACGTGCAAGCGGGCCGGCAACGCTGGTCAGACGCCCCTCCGGCAGCGCGATCATCGGCGCGGATAGAACAACGCGATCGAACCAGCGGCTGCCGTCGTGACAGGCGCGAATGGCCACCGCCGCTCCCATCGAATGACCAAGCGCAAAAATCGGAGGCGGACAATCGGGCAATACCACCTGCTCCATCACCGCTTCGAGGTCGGTGATGTAGTTCGCAAAGTTTCTGACGTAGCCCTTGTGGCGATCGGACAGGCGGCGATCCGAGAGCCCCTGCCCGCGCCAATCGAAAGTCGCGACCGCAAATCCCCGCGCACGCAGATCGCGCACGGTCTCGAAATATTTTTCGATGAATTCCGCGCGCCCCTGCATAACGACGACGGTACCCTTGCGGCCCGGTGGCGGCGCCCAACGCGCAAAGCGCAGATTGACCCCGTCGGAGGTCTTGATTGCGCCGGCCACCACGTCATCTGGCACCGGATTGGCAGGGATTGAGACAAGTTTCATGAGGCAGGAGAAGCCGTGCGGCAGCGCTTTCGGCTTATAGCAGGGTGGTGAGCACGCTCAATCCAAAGCCGAATAATCCCATAAATATACAATAACCTCAGATGTTTATGGCTGGATAGCAGAGGCCTTGCAGGGCCGGAAGCGGCCCCCATATCAGCAATGCGCAGGCCCGATGGGCTGCGCACGGTTAGGTTTGGCCATTCCGGCGGACCACCGCATGTCGCTCAACAATGGAGGATATGCCATGCGAACTTTCGATCTTGCTCCACTTTATCGTTCCACCGTCGGCTTCGACCGTCTGTTTTCCATGCTGGACGGTTTCGAGTCTGCTCCGGGCTACCCGCCCTACAATATCGAGCGCACGGGTGAGAACGATTACCGAGTAACCGTCGCGGTTGCCGGCTTCGGCGAAAACGAGCTTTCGATCGAGGCGAGAGAAAATACGCTCACGATCAAGGGCTCCAAGCAGGTCAAGGAAGAACAGAACGGCGAGGTGCTCTATCAGGGCATCGCTGCCCGCGCTTTTGAGCGCGTCTTCCAGCTTGCCGACCATGTCCAGGTCAAGAACGCCAACCTCGAGAACGGATTGCTGCACGTCGATCTCGTGCGCGAGATCCCCGAGGCGAAAAAGCCGCGTCAGGTCCCGATCGGCAATGGCAATGGCAAAGCTGAGCTAGAGACTAAAGCCGCGGCCTAACGCCAAAGCGAATAACAGACGTCAGCGCCCCGGAACCCCGGGGCGCTTTCGTTTTGGGTGACATGAGACGCTGGCGGACCGCAGCGGGCTACCCGGTTCCCATGTCCGCTCACCGTCCTGCCGCAACGCCATTGCGCAGACGTCACCACCGTGGTCCTGTTCTTGCTTGGCTCAGGAGTGCCGCCGCAACAAAAGGCAAGAATTGACTCATTCGGACGTGGACCAGCCTTGTGCGGCGGGGCAAAATTTGGCAATGTCCATTAGGACAGCAATGCTGTCCTAATGGCGGGTGGCCTCGGTGGCGGCCTGGAAGTGGGGCAGACATCGGTGGCGCCCGATAAGGGAACAGCCACGGGCGGCGACAGCCGGACAAGGTTGTCCTTTCTCGAGATCAGTTACGCGTCGACCGCGAGCGCTGGCCTCGCGGTGAAGGGTACGCCGGAGCGTCGCGTGCGCCGGCGAGGCAGGATGAGATGAGCGAGGAGAAGCGTAGCGCAAAGTTTGTCGGACGCGGTTCAACCGCCGATCCAGGCACACCGCTCGCGCAGGGTCTTTACGATCCGGCGCTCGACAAGGATTCCTGCGGCGTCGGTTTCATTGCCGACATCAAGGGCCGCAAGTCGCATCAGCTCATCGAAGACGGCTTGCGCATTCTCTGCAATCTCGAGCATCGCGGCGCAGTCGGCGCCGATCCGCGCATGGGTGACGGCGCGGGAATTCTCGTGCAGATGCCGCACAAATTTTTTGCCAAGAAGACAGCCGAGCTCGGAATCAAGTTGCCGAAGCCCGGCGAGTACGCCGTCGGCTATCTGTTCATGCCTATGGATCCGAACTGGCGCCAGATCGTACGCGACATCTACGCCGAAGTGATCGCGCGCGAAGGCCTGACATTGCTCGGGTGGCGCGACGTCCCGACCGACAACTCAACGCTTGGTGAATCGGTCAAGCCGACCGAACCGAAGCACATGCAGGTGTTCATCGGTCGGGGTAAAAAGAAATTCTCGGAGGACGAATTCGAACGCAGGCTTTACATCCTGCGCAAGTCCATTTCCAACGCGATCTATCGTCGTCGCGAACGGCGCACCGCGGGCTATTATCCCGTCTCGATCTCGTGCCGCACGGTGATCTACAAGGGAATGTTCCTCGCCGATCAGCTCGGCGCCTACTATCCCGACCTACACGATCCCGATTTCGAAAGCGCGCTCGCGTTGGTCCACCAGCGCTTCTCGACCAACACCTTCCCGACCTGGTCGCTGGCACATCCGTACCGCTACATCGCGCACAACGGCGAGATCAACACGCTGCGCGGCAACGTCAACTGGATGGCGGCGCGGCAGGCTTCCGTTTCCTCGCCGCTGTTCGGAAAGGACATCAACAAGCTCTGGCCTATTTCATACGAGGGCCAATCCGACACGGCGTGCTTCGATAACGCGCTCGAATTTCTCGTGCAGGGCGGATACTCGCTCGCGCACGCGATGATGATGATGATTCCGGAAGCCTGGGCCGGCAATCCGCTCATGGACGAGGAACGGCGCGCCTTCTACGAATACAATGCGGCGCTGATGGAGCCGTGGGACGGTCCGGCCGCCATCGCTTTCACCAACGGCCGCCAGATCGGCGCCACTCTCGACCGCAACGGATTGCGGCCGGCGCGCTACCTGCTGACGCGCGATGATCGCATCGTGATGGCCTCCGAGATGGGCGTCCTGCCGATTCCGGAAAAGGACATCGTCAAGAAATGGCGTCTACAACCCGGCAAGATGCTGCTCGTCGATCTCGATGAGGGCCGGCTCATTCCAGACGAGGAATTGAAGGCCACACTTGCGAAAAGCCATCCGTACAAGGAATGGCTTGCGCGCACCCAGATCGTGCTCGAGGAATTGCCCGGCACCGCGAACGAAGCGCCGATCTCGAATCTATCTTTGCTCGATCGGCAGCAGGCCTTTGGCTACACCCAGGAAGACCTGAAATTCCTGATGATGCCAATGGCAACGACCGGCGAAGAAGCGGTCGGCTCCATGGGCAACGACACGCCGATTTCGGCCTTGTCCGACAAGCCGAAATCGCTGTTCACGTATTTCAAGCAGAACTTCGCGCAGGTCACCAACCCGCCGATTGACCCGATCCGCGAGGAACTGGTGATGAGCCTCGTCTCGATCATCGGGCCGCGGCCGAACATCTTCGATCTCGAAGGCACGTCGAAAACGAAGCGCCTCGAGGTGCGCCAGCCGATCCTCACAAACGAGGATCTAGAGAAGATCCGTTCGATTTCGGAAATGAGCGGCGATCACTTCAAGTCGCACACTTTCGATATAACGTTTCCCGCCGAGCACGGTGCCGATGGCATGGACTGGGCGCTGGCCGAACTCTGCGAGCGCGCGGAAGAGGAAGTTCGCAACGGCTGCAACATCATCATTCTGTCGGACCGCAAGGCGGGCGCAGAGCGCGTTCCGATCCCGATTCTGCTCGCCTGCGCCGCCGTGCACCACCACCTGATCCGCAACGGTTTGCGAACCTCGGTCGGCATGGTGCTGGAGACGGGCGAGCCGCGCGAGGTCCATCATTTTGCGTGCCTTGCCGGCTATGGCGCGGAAGCGATCAATCCGTATCTCGCCTTCGAAACGCTGATCGCGATGAAGGGCGAACTGCCTGGCAAGCCATCCGACGACAAGGACGTCATCAAGAAATACATCAAGGCGATCGGCAAAGGCCTGCTCAAGGTGATGTCCAAGATGGGCATCTCCACCTATCAATCCTATTGCGGCGCGCAGATTTTCGACGCCGTCGGCCTGCGCCAGGATTTCGTCGACAAATATTTCACCGGGACGCACACGCGTATCGAAGGCGTGGGACTTGCCGAGATTGCCGAGGAGACTGTCCGCCGCCACCGCGATGCCTTCAGTGACGCGCCGATCTACCGCTCGATGCTCGATGTCGGCGGCGACTACGCCGTGCGGGTGCGCGGCGAGGATCACGTCTGGACCGCGGAAACGGTCTCGCGCCTGCAGCACGCCGTGCGCGGCAATTCACAGGACCACTATCGCGCTTTTGCGCAGATCGTGAACGAGCAGAACGAGCGGCTCCTGACCATCCGCGGCATGTTCCGGCTCAAGAAGGCCGAGGAAGCCGGCCGCAAGCCAGTACCTCTCGAAGAAGTCGAGGCGGCCAAGAATATCGTTCGACGCTTCTCGACCGGCGCGATGTCATTCGGCTCCATCTCGCGCGAAGCACACACAACTCTCGCCATCGCGATGAACAGGATCGGCGGCAAGTCGAACACCGGCGAAGGTGGCGAAGAGTCCGATCGCTTCAAGCCGTTGCCGAACGGCGATTCGATGCGCTCGGCGATCAAACAGGTCGCGTCGGGCCGCTTCGGCGTGACGGCGGAATATCTCGTCAACTCCGACGTGATGCAGATCAAGATGGCGCAGGGCGCGAAGCCCGGCGAAGGCGGCCAGTTGCCCGGCCATAAGGTCGATAAAACCATCGCCAAAGTGCGCCATTCGACGCCCGGTGTCGCGCTGATTTCGCCGCCGCCGCATCACGACATCTATTCGATCGAAGACCTCGCGCAGCTGATCTTCGATCTCAAGAACGTCAACCCGGCCGGCGACGTTTCGGTGAAGCTCGTCTCCGAAGTCGGCGTCGGCACCGTTGCCGCCGGCGTCTCCAAAGCCCGCGCCGATCACGTCACCATCGCCGGGTTTGAAGGCGGCACCGGTGCGAGCCCGCTGACCTCGATCAAGCATGCAGGCAGCCCGTGGGAAATCGGTCTGGCCGAGACCCATCAGACTTTGGTCATCAACCGGCTGCGCGGCCGTATCGCCGTGCAGGTAGATGGCGGCATCCGCACCGGCCGCGACGTGGTGGTGGGAGCGCTCCTGGGCGCCGATGAGTTCGGCTTTGCGACCGCGCCGCTGATTGCGGCCGGCTGCATCATGATGCGGAAGTGCCACCTGAACACGTGCCCGGTCGGCGTCGCGACGCAGGACCCGGTGCTGCGCAAGCGGTTCAAGGGCCAGCCCGAGCACGTCATCAATTACTTTTTCTTCGTCGCCGAGGAAGTACGCGAGTTGATGGCAGAGCTCGGTTTCCGCAGCTTCGATGAGATGGTCGGACAGATGCAGATGCTCGATCGCCGCAAGCTGGTCGAGCACTGGAAAGCCAAGGGGCTCGATTTCTCCAAGCTGTTCACGAAACCACCAGCGGAGAAAGGCACGGCCATTTTCAAGTGCGAACTGCAGGATCACAAGATCAAGGACATCCTCGATCGCAAGCTGATCACCGAATCGCAATCGGCCCTCGATCGCGGTGCGCCTGTGCGCCTGCAGTCCGAAATCCACAATACAGACCGCGCCTGCGGCGGCATGCTCTCGGGCGAAATAGCCAAGCGTTACGGACACGAAGGTTTGCCTGACAATACGATCCACGTCCGCTTCACCGGGACGGCCGGACAAAGCTTCGGTGCCTGGCTCGCGCGCGGCGTTACCTTCGAACTTGACGGCGATGCCAACGACTACGTCGGCAAAGGATTGTCCGGCGGGCGTGTCATCATTCGGCCACCGGCTGACTCCGGTATTGTGCCCGAAGAATTGATCATTGTCGGAAACACAGTGCTGTACGGCGCGATCGAGGGCGAATGCTATTTCCGTGGCGTCGCCGGCGAGCGCTTCGCCGTCCGCAACTCAGGTGCCATCGCCGTCATCGAAGGCGCGGGCGACCATTGCTGCGAATACATGACGGGCGGGGTCGTCGTGGTGCTCGGTCGCACCGGACGCAACTTCGCGGCCGGCATGTCGGGCGGCATCGCCTATGTCCTCGACGAAGACAACACCTTCAAATCGCGTTGCAACATGGCGATGGTCGAACTCGAGCCCGTTCCCGAGGAAGAGCAGGTCGCCGAGCAGGAATACGGACACTACAACGATCTGGAGAGCCACGGCCGCGTCGACGTGATGTCGGACCTGACCGCGAAGGACGCCGAACGGCTCCGCATGCTGATCGCGAACCATGCGCGCTACACGGGTTCGAGGCGCGCCGCCGAGATTCTCGCCAACTGGGACAGCTACCGGCCGCTGTTCCGCAAAGTGATGCCGGTCGAATACCGCCGCGCGCTCGCCGAAATGGCTAAGGAGAAGGCCGCCACGATGCAGGCCGCGGAATAGGTATGGGTAAGGTCACCGGGTTTCTGGAAATCGAGCGTGAAGATCGCGACTATCAACCGGTCGCGGAGCGCGTAAAGCATTGGCACGAATTCGTGCTGCCGCTGCCGGAAAAAGACATCCGGGACCAGGCGGCGCGCTGCATGGATTGCGGCGTGCCATATTGTCATGGCACCAGCCACATCACCGGCGCGCCGACGGGCTGCCCCGTCAACAACCAGATCCCGGACTGGAACGACCTCGTCTACCGCGGCAACTGGGAAGAAGCGGCGCGCAATCTACACTCGACGAACAATCTTCCGGAAGTGACGGGGCGCGTCTGTCCGGCGCCGTGCGAAGCATCCTGCACGCTCAACATCGACGAGAACCCGGTCACAATCAAATCGATCGAATGCGAGATAGCCGACCGCGCGATCGCCCAGGGGCTCAAGCCCGAGAAACCGCAGCGCAAGACCGGCAAGAAAGTTGCGGTCGTCGGCTCAGGACCGGCGGGTCTCGCCTGTGCACAGCAGTTGGCGCGTGCCGGCCATGAGGTGCATGTCTACGAACGCTGGGCGAAGGCAGGCGGGTTGCTTCGCTACGGCATCCCCGATTTCAAAATGGGCAAGATCCACATCGACCGCCGCGTTGAGCAGATGCAGGGCGAAGGTGTCACCTTTCACTACAACGCGCATGTCGGGGTCTCCGCCCCGGTAGACAAATTGTACAAGCAGCACGATGCCATTGTGCTCACCGGCGGCAGCGAAAAGCCGCGCGACCTGCCCATTCCCGGCCGCGACCTCGCGGGCATTCATTTCGCAATGGATTTCCTGCCTCAGCAGAACCGTCGCGTGAGCAATGAACCGCAGGTCGCCGGCGAACCCGTCCTCGCGACCGGAAAAAAGGTCGTCGTGATCGGCGGCGGCGACACCGGCTCGGACTGCATCGGCACATCGATCCGCCAGGGCGCAATGTCGGTCACCAATTTCGAGATCATGCCGGAGCCTCCCGAGCACGAAAACAAGATGCTCACCTGGCCGGATTGGCCGCTCAAGCTACGTATTTCGTCGAGCCACGAGGAAGGCGTCGCCCGGGAGTTTGCTGTGCTGACGCAGAAATTCACCGGCGAAAACGGCCAGGTGAAAAAACTTCATTGCACGCACGTCGACGCGAAATTCAAGCCTGTGCCTGGCACGGAATTCGAGATCGAGGCCGATCTCATTCTCCTCGCTATGGGCTTCGTACACCCGGTGCATGAAGGGATGCTGAAGGCCTTCGACGTTGCCCTCGATCAACGCGGCAACGTGTCTGCCGATACGACCTCGTATCAGACGTCGATACCGAAGGTCTTTGCTGCCGGCGATATGCGCCGCGGGCAGTCGCTGGTCGTGTGGGCGATCCGCGAAGGCCGTCAGGCGGCACATGCGGTCGATAAATTCCTGATGGGTACGACGACGCTGCCGCGCTGATCAAAAGCGGAAAAGTCCAAACGGGCTTCCACCCGACGGGAAAATGCCCCTTGGCGGCCGCGGCACGTCATCGCGACGCTGTGAGTGCTGCGGCTGCGGCTGCAGCTGCGACTTCGGCTTCGCCCCCTGGGGCGTCGTCTGGGCGGTCTGCGTCTGTGTTTGCGACTGGGTCGACTTGCCACTGCTCTGCGAGGCAGCAGGCTTTTGCTCAGGCGTGGACTCGATGCGAAACGGCTCGGGCGGCGCGGAGGCCAGAGCACCGCTCGTCGGCGCCGCTGCCGCCGGAGGTACCGGCTCGTCGTTGCTCCGTTGAAGCATGAAATCGTCGGCACGGCCGGCGGGCGCGGGCAGCGGCTCGCCCTTCACAAGAACACGCGTTGCAATGGCATCGCCGTGGGGAGAGCTGTTTCCGGCTCCGCCGAGCAATTCATCTGTATTCCCGGGCGTCACAGTGAGCGGCACCACAGGACCCGCGACGGGGCGCGCAGCAGGCTTGCCATCGGGCGCCGCCGGTGTCAGTGGGCCCATTGGCAGTGCGACGGGAGTCGCACGACTGTTCATGTGACGGCGAATTTCGCGTTCGACGTAGTGGGCGAGCTTGAGCGCGCCGGCCTTCGTGAAGAAGACTCCGTCAGCCGACCGGAGACGGCGCATTTGGCCTTCGTAGTCCGGTCCGAAGTTCGAATATTTTCCGGCCTCGTCGACGAAGCCGTCCCAGATATCGATGTAGACAATCCCCGCACGCTCAGCGCGCGCCCGGTAGAGATCATTGAGATAAACCGCGTCGGCGGTCGATTTGCCGCCGCGGATCGAAGGCAGGCCGACCCAGAGCACGGGCACGCCCTTGCTCTTCATCGCGGCGATCGTGTCATCGATGCGCTTGGAATAGATTTCCGCCCATTGATCCGTGCGGAATTCAACCGTACCGCCGGTCTTCTTCGCCGGCTGGGATTCAGGTTGTGCAACGGCGGCCTGTTCCTGATCGTCCGCCTGCTCCTTGTTCTGTGTGTCCTTTTCGGCGGCCGGCTTTTCCGCCTGGTCCTTGCCCTTTTTCTTGTCAGCGTCCTTGGCGACATCACGTTCGCGAATGCTCGTGCGATCGCTGACGCCCATCATCATCACGACGTAGTTGGCTTTTTCCTGCGTAAGGATATCGCGCGCAACACGCCACCAATCGAGATCGCTTTTGGCCTCGTAACGCACCAACCCTGAGTGAAGCTTATTTTTCCGGACAACCGCGATTTCCGGGGAATCGGAGAACGCATCTTCGAGCCCGTAGCCAAGCCAATCGGCCATAGCGTCGCCGAGCACGACGACCGTCGTCGTTGGTGTCACCGGTTCGGCTTTCGAATCCGGCTTGCGTGGAGACGGAGCGCGTGAGTTATCTACCGGCGCCTGCTGCTCTGGATTCTCATATCGCTCTCCACCGAAGAAGCCACCGAAGAATCCGCCGCCGCCGCCGCCCGATCGCGGACGCTGGCGTTGACCGAAAAACGAATTGGGATCGTTGCCGAAGAACTGGGCCTGCGCGGGCGATGTCAGCACAACATCAATGGCGGTGACGCCGACGAAATCCGCGGCCACCAAAAGGGCCGCTCCGACGAGACAGCGCGAAACCTTGTATCTGCTTATCATGCCCAGCCTGATGCGCGGTCGCCTGCAGAACGCGCGAACCTCAACGACCCATGGACTAACAGCGCCAGAAAAATGTCAACTCAAAGGTCGACCAAATACCATCGTTAACGCGCACGTAGTTGATCAAGGATCCCCGCGGACGCAAAACCATCCGGAATCCGACCGTTTTTAGCCTGGAAATCGCGAATTGCGCTACGAGTCCTGAGGCCAAGGAGGCCATCCGGCTCGCCCACATCATACCCGTGGCGCGCCAGCAACTGCTGGAGTTCCAAGCGCTCCGTCCGCGACAACACACGCTCATACCGTGGCCAATCCTGCACGAACGGCCCCCCGCCTCTCAGTCGGTCGGCGAGGTGTCCGATTGCCAGCGCATAAGCCTCCGCCGGGTTGTATTTCATGATGACGCTGAAGTTGTTCAGCATCAGGAAGCCTGGCCCCTGCACTCCGGCCGGTACCAGCAGGAAGGCCTGCTCGTCGGGTCGCGGGAACGGCTGCCCGTTGGCGCGTCGGATTCCATGTCGTTCCCATTCGCGAAGGCTCATCGGGCGCGAGTGATCGGCGAGCAGGAAATTGAACGTCGCAGGCACGACAACCTCGTAACCCCAGGTGTTACCGGTAGCCCAACCGTCTTTTTTAAGATTGTTCGCGGTGGAAGCGAGGATATCCGGCACCGAGTTCGACGACATCGCGATGACCGTCGCGGTCGAAATCCACAGCATATTTCTTGAAAGCGGTCGGCATGAACTGAGTCGGCCCAAAAGCGCCCGCCCAGGACCCGACGAGACGATCAGGCCGGACATCGCCGTGCTGAAGGATCTCCAGCGTCGAAAGGAATTCCTCGCGGAAATAATCCTGCCGACGCCCGATACATGCGAGCGTCGCGGTGGAACGAAGGACCGAGCGTTCGCCGATCAGCGACCCATAATTGGTTTCGACACCCCAGATGGCCGCGAGAATATGACGATCGACACCGAAGGCCCGCTCGACTGAGTCAAAAGCGCCGCGATATTTCTCAAGCAGCGCGCGGCCCTGATCGATGCGCTCGTTCGTAACCAGGATGTCCAGATAGTCCCAGAAGGATTTCGTGAATTCCGGCTGGTTATCGAGCAAATCCATGATCCGCAGATCGGGCGTCAGCGAGGCGGTGTAATTGTGGAACACGCTTCGCGAAATGCCGCGGCGGCCCGCTGCAGGCCACATCCGATCAATGCAAGCATGAAAGTGTTCGTCGCCGCGGTGCGGATTGCGTCGGCGGTCATCAGCGGATGACCTGAGGTGCCTGATTCCCCGCTCCAGGGTGGCGCCGGTTGAGAGGTCGCCGGCGGAAGTGCACCGGTCGTGGCTGGCGAACGGTCTTGCGCGCCTTGCCCGAAGGCAATACCGCAAGTGGCCGCCACAAGCCCCACCGCAATGACAATTGGCCGCGCTCTGTGCATCCCGTTCCCGTCTTCGCCAGTATCCCAAATCTGTGGGTGACCCGATATCATTTCAGCGGGGTTAATGGTCTAATTTTGTTCGACTCGCATCTGGACCCTGGCCCGGGCCCGTGCTTTCTCGGCCTCAACGCATTCACGATTCGCATAGCTAGAAAAGTCCCGCATGACGCGCATCCGCAAAGCCATTTTTCCGGTGGCCGGGCTTGGAACCCGATTCCTGCCGGCGACCAAGGCCATGCCGAAGGAAATGCTGCCAGTTGTGGACCGCCCGCTGATCCAGCACGTGGTGGATGAGGCGCGGCAGGCCGGCATCGAGCACTTCATCTTCGTCACCGGCCGAAACAAGAGCGTGATTGAAGACCATTTCGACCGCCAGTTCGAGCTCGAGTTAACCTTGATGGAGCGCGGCAAGAAGACCGAGCTCGCGCTGCTGTCGGAAGACCTGCCCCCGGCAGGAACCGTCAGCTTTACCCGCCAGCAGTCGCCGCTCGGGCTCGGACATGCGGTCTGGTGCGCACGTGAACTCGTCGGTCAGGAGCCTTTTGCGCTGCTCCTGCCGGACGTGCTGGTCCAGCATAGCCGCGGTTGTCTCGCGCAGATGATCGATGCCGCGAAAGGGTTGGACAGCAACGCCAATATCCTTGCTGTCGAAAAGGTGCCGAAGGAACGCGTACACATGTACGGCGTCGTTGGCATCGGCGAACGGAAGGGCAAGGCCTTCGCCATCACAAAAATGGTCGAGAAGCCTAAGGCAAGCGAGGCGCCGTCCGATCTGACGATCACCGGCCGCTACATCCTGCAACCGCAGATCTTCGAACTGTTGGGGAAGCAGGCCGCCGGCGCGGGCGGAGAAATCCAGCTCACCGACGCCATGCTCGCGCTATCACGCTCGCAGCCGTTTTACGGTCTGGAATTCGAAGGCCGCAGCTTCGACTGCGGTTCCAAGATCGGTTTCCTCACGGCCAATGCCGCCTACGGGCTGGAGCGCGCTGACATCGCGCCCGAGTTGCGCACCGAGTTGCGACGTCTGCTCGGCGACAAGTGATCAGGATTTACTGATCAGCCAACCCTTCAGCTCGCGCGTGACGATATCGCGAATCACCGCCATGCCGCCGGGCGAATCGTTCAGGCAAGGAATGGCGGCGAAGTTTTTGCCGCCCGCATGCCGGAAGATTTCGGCATTTTCCATGGCGATCTCTTCAAGCGTCTCGAGGCAATCGGACGCAAATCCGGGTGTGATCACGGCGAGATTTTTCACGCCGCGCTCCGCCAGGGATTTTACGGTCGCATCGGTATAGGGCTTGATCCACTCGGCTATGCCGAAGCGCGACTGAAACGTCATGATCAGACGCTCATCATCGAGCTTGAGCTTCTTGCGCAGAAGCATCGTTGTTTCGGAACAATGTTGGAGATAGGGATCGCCCTTCTCGACATAGTCCTCCGGCATGCCGTGAAAGGAGGCGATGATCACCTCAGGCTTGAAGTTCAGTTTTGCCACCGCCGCGTTGAGCGAATTTGCCAGCGCGTCGATATAGACGGGCTCGGCGTAGTAGGGAGCCGCGACGCGCAACGTCGGCTGAAACCGCATTGTGCCAAGCGAGCGGAAGGCCTCATCGCAAACTGTGGCGGTGGTGGCCGCGGCATATTGCGGATAGAGCGGCACAATGAGAATGCGCGTGCAATCCTGCGCGGCGAGCGCCTCAAGCCGTGAACGGATCGACGGATTGCCGTAACGCATGGCCCAGTCGACCCGCACATGCCGGTCGATCTTGTCCATGATTTCCTCGAGTTTGTCGGACTGTGCGCGCGTGATCGTCTTGAGCGGCGATTCGTCGCGCTCCTTGTTCCAGATCTTGTCGTAGTCGCGCCCTTTGCGGCCGGGCCGGATCGTCAGAATGATCAGGTTGAGGACCAACCACCATTTCAGCCGATTTTCCTCAATGACCCGGCGGTCCGACAGAAACTCCTTCAAATAGCGCCGCATGGCCCAGTAGCCGGTCGAGTCGGGCGTACCGAGATTGACCAGCAGCACCCCGATGCGACCGGTCGCCGGAACGATGTCCGGACTCATAGTTTGCGCTCGTCGGCGATGATCTTGCCGTCATTCGGCAGCGAGCCCGGCGCGACCAGCTTCACCGCGCCTTTGAGTTTGGTGACCGACTGCAGGCTGGCGGCGACTGCGCGCTCCAGCGTCTCACCGGACGCCGGACTTTCAGCGAGCAAGGTCATCGTGTCCTGTTCGCCTTCCCGGCCGACCACAAGACGCAAGCGCTTGAGTTCTGGATGGCGCGCGGCAAGTTCGGCGATCTGTTTCGGATGCACGAACATGCCTTTGACCTTGGCGGTCTGGTCCGCGCGGCCCATCCAACCTTTGATGCGCGTATTCGTGCGTCCGCACGCGGAAATACCCGGCATCAGCGCGGAAAGGTCGCCGGTGCCGAGCCGGATCATCGGATAGTCCGGGTTAAAGGAAGTCACGACCACTTCACCGACTTCACCTTCGGGCACGGGGTCTCCCGTACCGGGACGGACAATTTCAACAATCACGCTTTCATTGACAATCATGCCTTCCGGCGTCTCGCTTTCATAAGCGATCACGCCGAGCTCAGCCGTCGCATAGCACTGCAGGACGGCAACGCCGCGGCGGCCGAGTTCTTCGCGGAGCGAAGCCGGGAGCGCGGCTGCCGAGACGAGCCCGCGCTTGATCGATGTTGCGTCCTTGCCGGATGCCGCGGCTGTGTCGAGGATGATCTTCAGAAAATCGGGCGTACCGACGTAACCGGATGGCCTGTAGTGGGCTATGGCATCAAGCTGTTGCTCGGTATTGCCGACGCCCCCGGGAATGATCGCACAGCCGAGCGCATGCGCGCCCGATTCAAAAATAAACCCACCCGGCGTGAGGTGATAGGCGAAGGAATTGTGCACAATATCGCCGGTGCGAAATCCCGCAGCGTAAAGAACGCGTGCTGCGCCATACCGGTCGTCCCCCTCACCTTCGGGTTCAAAGATCGGCCCCGGAGACATCAGCAGACGCCGGACTTTGCCAGGCGCGGTGACGTTGAGACCGCCGAACGGCGGATTCTGCTTCTGCAAGCGCCGAGATATCCGATTTGTGCAAGACCGGCAGCTTCGCCAGTGCCGCGCGCGAGGTCACCGATTTCGCATCGATGCCGGCGAGATGCTTCGACCACCCTGGGGCACTCATCGCGCGGGCAATAATCGCGCTCAGGAGCGCGAATTGCTCGCGCTCGCGCACGGCCGCATCCCGAGTTTCCAGAGCGTCGTAATATTCCGGCATGGCCTAGGCCAGCCACCTCTTGCGACGGCGGTAGTGTTTGCCTTCGCGGAACGACTTGCGCCGGCCCTCGGAAATGCCGAGGTAGAACTCCTTGACGTCCTCGTTTTCGGCGAGGGTCCTGGCTTCGCCGTCCATCACCACGCGGCCGTTTTCAAGGATGTAGCCGTAGCGGGCAAAGCGCAGCGCCATGTGCGTGTTCTGTTCGGCCAACAAGAACGAGACGCCTTCCTTTTCGTTGAGATCCTTCACGATCTCAAAAATTTCCTCGACGATCTGCGGGGCCAACCCCATCGATGGTTCGTCGAGTAAAATCATCTTCGGGCGAGACATCAGCGCGCGGCCGATCGCGCACATCTGTTGCTCTCCGCCCGAGGTATAGCCCGCCAGCGAACGCTTCCGCTCGTTGAGCTTGGGAAAGTATGAATAGACCAGATCCAGGTCACGCTTGATTGCCGTATTTCCGTCGCGGCGGGTGAAGGCACCGGTGAGCAGATTCTCCTCGATGGTCAGATGGCCGAAGCACTGCCGCCCTTCCATCACCTGGATGCAACCGCGGCGCACCAGTTCGTTCGGCGTAAGGTCATGCACTTCGGCACCATCGAACACGATCGAGCCCTTGGTGACCTCGCCCCGTTCGGCGTGCAGCAGGTTGGAAATCGCCTTCAAAGTCGTCGTCTTGCCTGCGCCGTTAGCGCCGAGCAGCGCGACGATCCCGCCTTTCGGGACGTCGAGCGAAACGCCCTTGAGCACAAGAATGACGTGGTCGTAGATGACCTCGATATTGTTGACTGTGAGGATCGTCGCCGCAGCAGTGGATGCTGCAGTTTTCGCCTGTGTTGCCGCCGACATGGCCGCTCCACTTAAAGGCCTCTCCCCGCCGTAACGGCGGGGAGAGGGAATTTCCTGTGCTTACGATGACTTGTCGCAGGGCTCGGTGCGCTTGGGCCAGCCCGCGTTGGCGGCGGAATAGTCCTTCGCTGCCAACTCAATCAATGGACGAACCTTCGTCTTGAGCGGGGCGATCCAGTCAGACCCTTGCGTCCATTTGGTGCCGTCCCACTTCGCCATGTAGGCCGAGTTGTGGCCGTTGTGGTCGTCGCACGCGACCTTCATTGGCGCGGCGAAGCCTTCTGCACCGATCTCTTTCAGGCGCGCCTCGCTGATATTCAGGGTTTCAAGGCCGCGGCGCATGTCTTCGCCGTTGATGACTTTCTTGCCGGTGACCTTCTGCGCGTTGCGGATCGCTTCCGCGATAATGATCGAGTTGAGCACGCCGCGATTATAGAAGTTCTCGCCCACGCGATCCTTCTGCGTCTGCGTCTTGCCCTTGTCGATGATGTGTTTCTGGATGTCTTTGATGACCGGGAAGTTGGTGCCGACCTGGTTGAAGTCGAGCGACAGATAACCCTTGGCGGCTTCGCCGGAAGGGCGCGCGTCGTCGTCACTGCCCGCCCACCAATTGCCGATGAGGTGATCCATCGGATAATTGTTCTTCACTGCCTCTTTCACGGCGGTCGGATTCATCGTGCCGAAGCCCTGGATGTAAATCCAGTCCGGACGATCGCGGCGGATGTTAAGCCACTGCGACGACTGGTTTTGCATTTCGGCAGCGGGCACCGGATAGAGCTTGAGCTCGAAACCGTAATCTTTGGCGAGTGCTTCGAGCAACGGGATCGGCTCCTTGCCATACGGCGCGTCAAGGTAGATCAGGCCGACCTTTTTGCCTTTAAGCTTGTCGAGGCCGCCTTCCTTACCCCCGATGTAACGGATGAACATCGAAGCGCCGTCCCAATATGTTGCCGGCGGATTGAATATCCATGGAAAGGTCGTGCCGTCCGCTGAAGCGGAGAGGCCATAGGCCATCGACAGAATCGGAATCTTGTCGACCGCGGCCTTCGGGATGATTTGCAGCGTGATGCCGGTCGAATACGGATTAATCACGACCGGATTCTTCGACTTCAGCTGTTCGTAGCATTCGACGCCTTTCTTGGTGTCGTAGCCGGTCTCGCATTCCTCGACGATAATCTTCACCCCGCCGATGCCACCGTCACGCTCGTTGAGCATGTTCAGATAGTCGGCCATGCCGTTCATGATGGGCGTACCCGAAACTGCAAACGGGCCGGTGCGATAAGACATCAATGGAACGAAAATGCCGTCTGCGGCACGCGCCGTAACCGGCCCGAATGACAGCCCGGCGACAACCGCAAAAGCGGTTCCGAGCAAGCCACGGTAAAACTGCATCTTGTCTTCCTCCCTCTCGTTTATCGAGGCGGCGTTGCCGCCTGTTGTTCCTCGGCGCCGGCACTGCCGCAGCCGTCCCCGTCTACCGGGATGTTGGGCGGGATTGTGCCTCGTCAGTAAGGGAAAGGCCACACCCTCAATTTCTGCTTGCCAATCTGCCACAACCGAGCAAGGCCGGCCGGCTCCGCGATCAGAAACAGTATGATGAGCGCGCCGATGACCATGTACTGGATGTGCTCAACTGTCGCAGGGTGAACCGGAATCCCGAGTTTGGGCGGGAAATATCGCAGCACGATCGGCATGATGAAGATGAGAGCGGCGCCAAAGAACGAGCCGGTCAGGCTGCCGAGGCCGCCGATAATCACCATGAAGAGGATGAAAAAGCTCAGATTGACGTCGAACACCGCCGGCTCGGCACCGCCGTACCAGAGAAAAACCAGGAGCGCGCCCGCGACTCCGCAATAGAACGACGAAGTCGCGAAAGCGAGGAGCTTGGTCGGCAGAAGCCGTATGCCGGTGAGTTCTGCGGCGAGGTCCATGTCGCGAACCGCCATCCACATTCGGCCGATCCGGCCGTGCACAAGGTTCGAGGCAACCCATGTCATGACAACGACAAAACCGAGGACGACGAAATAACGCGTCGTTTCCGTTGCCGTCGCCCCGGTAACCGGCACCCCGAAGAGCGAGCGCGTCGGCACCTCGATCGCGCCGGACACATTGTAGTTATAGAACCAGGGCTGCCGGATGAAACACCACGACAGGAAGAACTGCGCGGCCAGTGTCGCCACCGCCAGATAGAAACCCTTGATCCTCAGCGAGGGCAATCCAAACAGAACGCCGATCGCCGCGGAGAAGAACCCTGACACGGCGATCCAGATGATGATGTTCACGTTGGGGAAGTAAGTCGTGAGCTTGTAACAGGCATAGGCGCCGACACCCATGAAAGCGCCCGTTCCGAGCGACAGCAGGCCCGTATAGCCGGTCAGCAGATTCAGTCCGATGGCCGCGAGCGAGAAAATCAAGAACGGAATCATCACCGCCTGGATCAGGAACGAACTGCCGAACCAGGGAATGATCACTGCGGCGATGAACAAAATGACGGCCAGCCCGATGCGGTCCTGAAGAATCGGGAAAACGGCGACGTCGGCCGCGTAGTTCGTCTTGAATTGACCGGCCTCGCGGTAAAGCATGATCAGATCCGCTCGATGATCCGCTCGCCGAACAGGCCTTGCGGACGGAACAGGAGAAAGATGAGCGCGATCACGTAGGCGAACCAGGATTCGATGCCGCTTCCCATCAACGGTCCCCAGTAGAACTCGCCGAGCTTCTCGCCAATGCCGATGATCAGCCCGCCGACAATGGCGCCCGGGATCGACGTCAACCCGCCGAGGATCAGCACCGGCAGCGCTTTCAGCGCAATAACATCGAGCGCAAACGAAACGTCGGATCGTGCGCCCCACATGATGCCGGTGGTCAGGGCCACGAGGCCTGCAGCGAACCAGACAATGACCCAGATCTGCTCGAGCGAGATTCCGACCGACAGCGCCGCGCGGTGACTGTCGGCGACCGCCCGCAGTGCGCGGCCGATGCGTGTCCGCTGGAAGAAGATAGCCAGCCCCGCGACCATCAGCGAGGCAATGATCGCCGCGGCGATATCGATTTTCTGGATCGAGACAAAGCCGCCGGCCAGCTTGAGATCGATTGCACCGCGCGGCAGGCCGAGCTGATCGGTGATCATGATCTTCGTCTCGCCGCCAAAGATCAATTCGCCAAACCCGATAAGGAAATAGGTCAGACCGAACGTCGCCATGAAAAGAATAATGTCAGGCTGATTGACGAGCGGTCGCAGGATCAGTCGTTCGACGGCGAAGGCGAGGCCGAGCATCACCAGAATCGTCAGCGCGAGCGCTACGTAAGCCGGAACGCCGTGTTCGTGCAGGCCCACAAGGGTCAGCGCGGCGAACACGACCATAATCCCTTGCGCAAAATTGAACACGCCGGACGCCTTGAAAATCAGCACGAAGCCCAGAGCAATCAGGGAATAAAGAACGCCGGCAACGAGCCCTTCCCAAAGCGTCTGCACCAGCAAGTCCGGCGCCGCGCCCATCTGCAGGAATGGATCGACGAAGATTTTGTAAAACAGATCCATGCGTCCTCAATGCGCCACGCCGAGATAAGCGTCGACCACCGCCTGATTGCGTTTGACTTCATCGGGTGTCCCGTCCGCGATCTTGTTGCCGTGATCGAGCACGACTACGCGGTCCGACAGATCCATCACCACGCCCATATCGTGCTCGATCAGTGCGATCGTGGTGCCATAGTGATCGTTCACGTCGAGCACGAAACGCGACATGTCCTCTTTTTCTTCGAGGTTCATCCCGGCCATGGGTTCGTCAAGCAGAAGCAACTCGGGCTCCATCGCCAGCGCGCGACCGAGCTCCACCCGCTTCTGCAGGCCATAGGGCAGCCGGCCGACCGGAACGCGACGGATTTCCTGGATTTTCAGGAAGTCGATGATTTCCTCGACGCGTTTCCGGTGCTCGACCTCTTCGTGCAGGGCCGGGCCATAGCGCAGCAGTTGCCAGAAGAAATTGGCATGCATCTTCAGCGTGCGACCAGCCATGATGTTGTCGAGCGCGGTCATGCCGCGAAACAGCGCCACGTTCTGGAACGTGCGCGCGATGCCGCCATAGGCCGCGTCGTGCGGACGCATCTTCGCCCGCGTTTGCCCCTTGAACGTGATCCGGCCCTTTTGCGGATGGTAGAAGCCGTTGATGACGTTAAGCATCGACGTCTTGCCGGCGCCATTCGGCCCGATGATCGCGCGGATTTCCCCTTTCCGGATATCGAACGAGACGTCGCTGACCGCCTTAACCCCGCCGAAGGAAAGCGACACGTTCTCCACTGACAGAAGCACATCGCCGACCGCAACGTCCGGTCCGCCGGCGGCTCTCATGCAGCCTTCCCCATGACGGGAGCAGGCTCGGTCTTCATGTCGCGGATTTTCACGCGCGCGCTGATGCTGCCCTTGCGGCCGTCCTCGAAGGTGACCTCGGTCGAAATATCGGCCTCGCTCGATCCGTCGTAGAGCGCCTTGATCAGCGGCGAATAGCGGTCCGCGATGAACCCGCGGCGGACCTTCAGTGTGCGCGTGATCTCGCCGTCGTCGGGGTCGAGTTCCTTGTGCAGGATCAGAAAGCGCTTGATCTGCGCACCGGCCATCACCTTGTCGACGGCCATTGAGTGGTTCACTTCAGCGACATGCTTTTCAAGCATGTCGTAGACGAGCGGATGGCCAGCGAGTTCCTGGTATGAGCCGTAGACGACGTTGTTGCGCTCGGCCCAACTTCCGACCGCGGTGAGATCAATATTGAGCATCACGGTCACGAAGTCGTGCTTGTCGCCGATTGCCACCGCTTCCCGAATATTGGGATAGAACTTGAGTTTGTTCTCGATGTATTTCGGCGGAAACATCGTCCCATCGTTGAGTTTCCCCACATCCTTGGTGCGGTCGATGATTTTCAGGTGGCCCGTCTTCTCGTCGAAGAACCCGGCATCGCCGGTTTTGACGTAGCCGTCCGGTGTCATCACCTCCGCTGTCTTGGCGGCATCCTTGAAATATCCGGAGAACATGCCCGGCGATTTGAACTGCACCTCGCCATCCTCGGAAATGCGAATATCCACGTTGGGACAGGCGGGCCCGACAGTATCGGAATAGATTTCGCCGTCCGGCTGGGCCGTCACGTAGAGGAAGGCTTCGGTCTGCCCATAAAGCTGCTTCAGATTCAACCCGATCGAGCGATAGAAACTGAAGAGGTCCGGTCCGACCGCCTCGCCGGCCGTATAGGCGACACGCACGCGCGAGAAGCCGAGCACATTTTTCAGCGGCCCATAAACAAGAACGTTGCCGATCGCATAGAGCAAACGCCCGCGCAGCGGGACCGCTTTGCCATTGAGGATACTCTCGCCATAGCGGCGCGCTACGTCGATGAAATAGTGAAACATTCTTCGCTTGATCGGACCAGCATCTTCCATGCGGATCGTCACACGCGTTAGCAGCAATTCGAGCGTACGCGGCGGTGCGAAATAGAAACTCGGGCCGATCTCACGCAGGTCGGCCATGGCCGTGTCGGGACTTTCCGGACAGGCGGTGCAGAACCCGGACACGAGGCCTTGCGCGTAGTTGAGGTAATGGTCGCCGACCCAGGCGAGCGGCAGATAGGCAAGCGCCACATCCATTTCCGTCAACTTATCGAAGGTCACTGTATCGGATGCGGCCTTGATCGACCCTTCGCCGGTGAGGACGACACCTTTCGAGGTGCCGGTCGTGCCCGAGGTATAGAGAATGATCGAGGGGTCGGAGCCTTTGCCGGCTTCAATTTCCTTGTCGAGCCATGCGGCCACCGCGGGATCTGCGAGGGCCTTGCGACCGTCCGCGATGACATCCTCCATCGCACGCAGCTTGCTGTGATCGTAATCACGCAGCCCCCGCTTTTCGTCGTAGACCATCATCTCGAGCTTCGGGATGCGATTCATCACCGACTGAATCTTGTCGACCTGCTCCTGGTCTTCGACCGCCGCAAAGCGCACGTCGGCGTGCGAGAGCACGAACGCCAGTTCGTCGGCCACCGCATCGGCGTAGACGGGCACCGGGACTGCACCCAGCATCTGCGCGGCCATCACCGACCAATAAAGTCTCGGCCGGTTGCCGCCGACGATGGCGACAGTCTCCCCGCGCTTGACGCCAAGATTGTGCAGGCCGACGGCATAGGCACGCACGATGTCGAGCACTTCGTGCCACGCCCAGGTCTGCCAGATGCCGAGATCCTTGTGCCGCATGGCCGGGCGCGCCCCATAAAGTTGGGCATTCCGGATCAGCAGCTTGGGAAACGTGTCCACGCCAGCGGCAGCATTCGGCGCCACAGCCCAGTCCTCCCGTGCGGCCACGCCCGGCCGAGCGTGGCAAAACCCCTCGCCGTCTTTTTCTGACGATCTTGTCTCGATATGAAAACACCGCCCGAAGGCGGTCAAGTATCAGATGACATCTAATTGGTTATAACGCGGCCGCCGGGCGCTATTCCGCGGCCCTGAGGAAGGTTGTCGCGCCGGCGCGGAATTGCTCAAGGAGCGTGGCTTCTTCAGCTTTGGCAGCGGCCAGATGCCGCTGTTTGACCGGGCCGAATCCCCTGATTTTTTCCGGAACCATCGCAAGCGCCACCGCAAGCTGATGGTTGTTCGGGGTCAGCCGTTCGACGAATTCGCCCAGCAGTTTCTCGTATTCGGCGATGAGGCGCCGTTCGGTTTTCCGTTCCGCCGTGTAGCCGAAAGGATCGAATGCCGTCCCGCGCAGGAATTTGAGTTTCGCCAGCGCGGCGAAGAGCTTCAGAATCCACGGACCGAACGACATTTTCTTCGGCTCGCCGGTGCTCGGATTGCGCCGCGCCAGCAGAGGCGGCGCCAGATGAAATTCGTAGCGCAGCTTTTCGCCGTCGAAGGTCGACCTCACCCGGTCGAGAAACGACGTCTCGCTGTAGAGACGCGCGACTTCGTATTCATCCTTGTAGGCCATCAGCTTGAACAGGTAACGCGCGACTGCTTCCGCCAGGCCACAACGGCCGGGTGCTTTCACCGCTTCCACCGAGCGAATTTTCTCAACCCAGTTGCGATAACGCCGCGCATAGGTCGCGTTTTGATAGGCGGTGAGAAACGCGACGCGACGGTCGACTGTTTCGGCGAAAGATTTTGAAAGCTTGAGCGCGTCGTTGACCGCTTCCGGTTTCGGCTTGATCAGCGATTTGATTGCGGCCGGATCGGCGGCGGCGCGGCGGCCGTAGCGGAAGGCCGCGAGATTCATCGCCACTTCTTCGCCGTTCAATTCGATGGCGCGCTCTATCGACTCCGCCGACAGAGGCAGCGCGCCGATCTGGTAGCAGTAGCCGATCATCAGCATGTTGCCGCCGATCGACTTGCCGAGAAGTTCGGTTGCAATCTTTGTCGCGTCCAGGACATGACGAAGGTCGTGTCCAGCGGCCGTCGCGATTGCGCGCTTGATGCGTTCGAGCGGCAGCGAGAAATCGGCATTGCGCGTGAAATCGCCCGGCATGAATTCGAAGCTGTTGAGGACGACGTTCGTGCCCGGCTTGAACGCGCTCAAGACTTTCTTGCTGCCCGCAACGACCACATCGCCACCGATCACGAGATCGGCGCCGCCGGCAGCGACACGGATCGCATGAATGTCCTCGGGGCGATTGGCGATGCGGATGTGGCTGTAGACCGCGCCGCCTTTCTGCGCGAGGCCGGCCATGTCGATGACGCCGACGCCCTTGCCTTCAAGATGCGCGGCCATGCCGAGGATTCCGCCGATGGTGACGACGCCCGTTCCGCCGATGCCGGTGACAATGACGCTGTAGGGATGATTGATCAAAGGCACCGTCGGAGCCGGCAAGGCGCGCCAGGTGTCCGGTTCGGCTGTCACGTCGCCTGCCTTCAGGCGCGCGCCATGCACGGTCACAAATGACGGGCAGAACCCGTTGAGACACGAGTAATCCTTGTTGCAGCTCGACTGGTCGATGGTGCGCTTGCGGCCCCATTCCGTCTCGAGCGGCTGCACCGACACGCAATTCGATTTCACACCGCAGTCACCGCAACCTTCGCAGACAAGATCGTTGATGACGACGCGCTTTTCGGGATCCGGGAACGTGCCGCGTTTGCGGCGGCGCCGTTTCTCGGCAGCGCAGGTCTGGTCGTAAATGAGCACGCTCACGCCCGGGACCGTCGCCATCTCGCGCTGAACGGTATCGAGCTCGTCGCGATGATGCACGGTCAGTCCGCGCGGCCATTCTGTATTGTCCGCGTATTTCCAGGGTTCGTCAGTCACGACGACGATCCGCTTCGCTCCTTCGGCGGCGACCTGGGCGGCAATCTGCGGCACGGTCAGTCCGCCGTCGTTCGCCTGTCCGCCGGTCATGGCAACGGCGTCGTTGAACAGGATCTTGTAGGTCATCGTCACTCCGGAGGCGATCGCAGCACGGATCGCGAGGTAGCCGGAGTGGTTGTAGGTGCCGTCGCCGAGATTCTGGAAAACATGATCGCGCTTCGAGAAGGGCGCTTCACCGATCCAGTTGGCGCCCTCGCCGCCCATCTGCGTGTAGCCGAGCGTCTTGCGGTCCATCCACTGCGCCATGTAATGGCAGCCGATGCCGGCATAGGCGCGACTGCCTTCGGGGACGCGTGTGGATGTATTGTGCGGGCAGCCCGAGCAGAAATACGGAATGCGCTGGGCAACATCGACGGTTTCGGAGAGCGCGCGTTGCGCCGACTTCAGCCGCGCGACATTGGCTGCGAGCTCATCGTTGCTGCCATAGCGCAACAGCCGTTCACCGATGCAGATTGCGATGTCGTTCGGATCGAGCGCGCCTTTGACCGGCAATAGCCAGTTGCCCTGTTCGTCCTTCTTGCCGATGCAGACGGGCTGATTGGCCGTGCCGTAAAGCTCTTCGCGCACCTGCACTTCGATCAGCGAGCGCTTTTCTTCGACGACAATGATGAGGTCGAGGCCTTGCGCGAATTCGGCGAGTTCCTGGCGGCCGATCGGCCACACGCAGGCGATCTTGAAAAGGCGCAAGCCGAGATCGTTGCACTTGATTTCGTCGATGCCGAGCTCGTCGAAGGCTTGACGCACGTCGAGATAGGCCTTGCCGGTGGTGATGACGCCGATTTTCGGTGCTCGGCCTCCGGTCGTGATGATCTTGTTGAGCTTGTTGGCGCGCACGAAGGCGAGCATGGCGTCACGCTTGAAATCGTGCAGGCGCGCTTCCTGGCCGAGAAAAGTGTCGACCAAGCGGATGTTCAGGCCGCCCGGTGGCATGCGGAAGTCTTCCGGCGTGATGATGTTGATGCGATCGAGACTCGCATCGACCACGCCGGTCGATTCCACCGTCTCATGCATGCATTTGAGTGCGGTCCAGGCGCCGCTGAAACGCGACATTGCCCAGCCATAGAGCGCATAGTCGGCAAACTCCTGCACACCGGCCGGATTGAGAATCGGCATCATCACGTCGACAAAATGGAACTCCGACTGATGCGCGGTGGTCGAGGACTCCGCGGTGTGATCATCGCCCATCAATGCAATGACGCCGCCGTGCTTGGATGACCCCGCAAGGTTCGCATGGCGGAACGCATCACCGGTGCGATCGACGCCGGGGCCCTTGCCGTACCACATGCCAAACACGCCATCGAACTTGCCTTCACCGCGCAGTTCGGCCTGCTGGGTTCCCCACAGTGCCGTTGCCGCAAGCTCTTCGTTGATGCCCGGCTGAAACTTGATGTCGGATGCAACAAGCCGGCGTGCGGCGCGGATGAATTGCTGATCGAGACCGCCGAGCGGCGAGCCGCGGTAGCCCGTGACAAAGCCGGCCGTGTTTAGGCCCGCGCGACGGTCGAGTTCTTTCTGCATCAGGCAGGCGCGGATCAGCGCCTGATACCCGGTCACGAATATGTGCGACTGGGTAAGGTCGTATTTATCCTCGAGGCTGACCGGTCGAAGCGGCATGGATCGCCTTGTCACACGGCGCACGCGGCGCCAGTCCCACTCATATAGCCTTGCCCCGCACGACGCAAAGCGTCGAATTCACGATTAAGGCTATACCGCAGGGACTTCCGGTCAATTTCGTAGTTGACGCGCGATCCAGAAGGAAATTTCCGGGAAGGCCCTCCGCGCGCACTTTGGCGCAATGCAACAGACAGACCAGATCTACACCGATGTGGGTGGTCAAATTCTGTGCGGCCTGCCAGAAGGATGGGCGCCGGAACTCATAATGCTGCAATCCCCACCTTCCTCGATCGAGACCAAAGATTCCTGGGCTGTCGCCACCGTGGCGCTCGTCACGATGCTGATGGCATTCGGCGCCGCATGGATCACGGCGGTCGCGCTCAAGGACATCGCAGCCGAGGTGAATGGCGTGCGCTCAATTCCGGCGCTCGCCAGCGCCCTCGCTTGGCTGGGCTCGGGCTTCGGCGGCATCCTGATGGGGCGCATCGCCGACAAGGTCGGCACCCGGTGGACCGTCATCTTCGGCGCGCTGATGATCGGCGTCGGCCTGACGATCTCAACACTGGGCCCGCCTTGGCCGCTGTGGATCGGCCACGGGCTGTTCATCGGCCTGATCGGGCTCGGTGGCATCAATGCGCCGATGTACATCTATGTGAGCCGCTGGTTCGATCGCAGGCGTGGTTCCGCCTTGGCGCTGATCTCGAGCGGCAGCTATCTCGCCGGCGCTATGTGGCCGCCCGTCTTCGAGCGTGCCATCGCGAACATAGGCTGGCGCGAAACAATGCTGTGGTACGCGCTCACTGAAATTGTCGTGATAATTCCGCTAGCGGTGATTTATTTCCGGGCGCCTCCTGAGCTCGCTCTCCCCGCAACGCCGTCTGATTCCGGCGCCGGGAAAGCACGTGTGTTCGGATGGCCGCCAAATCTGGTGTTCGGCGTCATTTGCGTCGCTGCAGTTCTGTGCTGCGTGCCGATGGCGATGCCACAAGGCCATCTGGTCGCATTCTGCAGTGACCTTGGCATCAGCGGCTCCGTAGGTGCGCTCATGCTGTCGGTCCTGCTGGGCACTGCGTTTTTGAGTCGGCAGATCTGGGGCGCCATCTCGGACCGGATCGGCGGCCTCGCCACTGTGTTGATCGGTTCGGCGTGGCAGGCGGCATCGATGACCGCATTTCTCTTTACACAGAGTGAAGCCGGCCTGTTTACCGTCGCCGCTGCCTTCGGACTCGGATTTTCCGGAATCATTCCGGCCTACGTACTCGCGCTGCGCGAATTGTTTCCGGCATCCGAAGCGTCGTGGCGAATTCCCACGCTGCTTTTGTTCAGCGGAGCCGGAATGGCGCTTGGCGGTTGGCTCGCAGGATTGCTGTACGATCACTTCGCGTATTATGCGCCGGCGTTCGCGGTAGGCATCGGCGCCAATATTCTCAATTTGCTCTTGGTTGGAATCCTAGTCGGACGGCAGCGATTGCGCCTTACGCCCGCGATGGGCTGATCAGCCAGACGGCGGCCAGAACACCAAATGCCACGACGGCGGTGCCAAGCGCGGTCCAGGAACCCGAAGCCGCCAGCGCCGTTGTTGCCGCCCAGGCGATCGATGAAAACGCCTCCGCGAATGTTGCGAGACGGGACGATGTCTGCCTGCGGCGAAACTGGCTGCGCCGCGCCTGCACGCGGAAACAAAGCTGGATCGTGGTCGCCGCAGCAGCTGCCGAGAGAATTCCGAGGGCGCAAACAACGCCGGCAAACACCGCATCGAGCGTCAGCACCGCAACGATCGGGGCGAATACAAAAGCGATCATGCCGATAACCGCTTCGATCTTGGCCCAAAGGATGCGACGGGAAGCGATGGGCGCGGTGGCGACAAGATCGGGCGCATCCTCACCAGAAATCGACAACCACGCGAGACCGCCGGCCAGTTGGCCTGCCGCCATGACAACTACGGGAATCAGAAGGACGAACGAATCGTTGCGGTCATGAAAGGTGACCCACAGAAGCATCGCGGGCGGAAGCAGATACAGGATCTGCATCAAGGTTTGCGAGATCAGCCAAGGATCGCGTAGCAGCAGCGTCCATTCCTTGTGCCGCAGCACGCGGGCGGGCGTGCGGCGGCGAAAGCGGAGCGACCAGCGCCGATGGCGCACCGTCGCGCTCGAGACACCTGCTGCCGCCACCGCATGTTCACCGAATCGGCGCGAGAAAAGCGCGATCGACGCCGCGAGCACGACGATACCGAACATCATGACCCCGGCCAGTGCTCCGTAATCTCCAAGCACGGCATGGGCAGGCCACCAGAATGCGCTGCGCGTATCAGGTGCGTGCGCCAGCATCCAATCCGATTGTAAGGCGGCAAAGCGCGAAAGGCTGCCAGCGGAAAATATCGCAGCGATTTGCAGGCCAATAACGAAGGCGGCGCCGATGACCGCGGCCACCACCTGAGCGACCAGCCGCGTGCGCTTGGCCCCGATCACGCGGAACAGGGCAATAGTCAGGGCCAGAGCTGCCGCTGTCGCCACCGCGCCCATGGCGGCGACGACACCGTAGGCGGCAAGCCAGCGGCTTCCACCAAGAACGGCCAGCACGTTGATGAAGGGTGCCGCCAGCAGGACAGCGATCGCGACGGCTGCGCCCGCGATGCGGCCCATCCGCACCGCGAACACTTTTCGGGCTGAAGCGGGCGACGTGAGAATGAGATCGAGATCGGAGCGCGAATAGAACGCGCGGGTCACGGACTCCATCGCCTGCGACAAAAGCAGGGACCACGACAGCAACAACGAGCCTGTAATACCGACCAGGACCGACGTTTCAGACGCAAGGTCGACATTCGCGTAGCTCGCCACCGTCCAGAATGCGAACACATGCATGAAGGCCGCAAAGGCAATCAGCGCGATCGCGGCGGTACGCGCGCGCGTACGTCCGCCAGCCGTCATCAGGGACGTCCAGTCGCGCCAGCCGAGGCGGAATTCGTGGCCTGCCAGCCAGGTGAGAGAAGCTGGTTGGCTCACGCGGCGGCCACTTCTTCGGCCACCAGCGCGAGAAACGTGTCTTCCAGGCTTGTCGCGGTCTTGCCAGTCTGGCGGCGCAGATCATCGAGCGTACCTTCGGCGATGAGACGTCCGCCGGCGATGACACCGATGCGGTCCGCCATGCGCTCTGCAACTTCAAGAATGTGCGTCGTCATGATGACAGTGCCGCCCGCGCGCACGCGCTCGCGCAGTACGTTCTTCACCTGACGGGCCGTGCCCGCATCAAGCCCGGTCAACGGCTCGTCGAGAATGATCAGCTTCGGATCGTGAACGAGCGCGCCGGCCAGCGCCACTTTCTGGCGCATGCCTTTGGAAAATCCCTCGCAGCGCTCATGCGCGTGCGGTTCGAGGCCGAGCCACCCGATCAAATCTCGCGCACGGGCTTCGGCAGCGGCAGGTTCGATACGCCACAGACCGGCGACGAACTCGAGATATTCGTAAGGCGTCAGCTTGTCGTAGATCATCGGCTCGTCCGAGAGCCAGGCCGTGACCTGCTTGGCGGCAACCGGGTCGGCCAGCGCATCGATCCCTTCGACGCAGATTGAGCCGGCATCCGGCCGCAGCAATCCCACGACCATGCGCAAAGTCGTCGTCTTGCCTGCGCCGTTGGGGCCGACGAGCACGTAGAATTCGCCGCCATAAACCGTGAGATCGAGCGCATCGACCGCGGGACGGTCGAACCGTTTGCTGACGCCACGCAGCGCAAGCGCAATGGGAGGATTCTGCTTCATTCGAACTGCCGCCGTCTGGTGAGGTGTCGTTCCTTACCTCACGAGTCGTTTCAGCAGCGTAAATCGTCGAATTGCAGCAACAGCGTTAAGCTTTCAGTCAGCCTATGGCTTGGGCACCATTTTGAACATGGCCTCGCCATAGGTCTTGCGGGCATCGGCGAGAAGCGGCTGCACGGCCGCTACGAAGGCGTCATGTTCGGCCGGCGTAAGCGCGTTGATTTTGCAGCCTTCAGCCTCGATCGCCTTGCGCGATTGCTCGTGCTCTTCAACCGCAAGCTCGCGCTGATAGGCGACTGCTTCGCTGATCGCCGCATGCATTGCGCTTTGCAGGTCTTGCGGCCAGCTTTCGAAAGACGTTCGATGCAGAAAGATCGGCCTTGAAATGTAGAAATGATTGCTCAGCGTGTGGAACTTGTGAAACTTGTGCACACCATAGGTCACCGTATTGGCGAGCGGATTTTCCTGCGCATCCAGCGTGCCGGCCTTGATCATGGCAATCGCCTCGGTCAGGTCCATGCGCATTGCGATCGCACCGAGCAGTTCGAAAGTACGCTTGTGAATTTCGCTGGGCAGCACGCGGATCTTCATCCCCTTCATGTCGGCGGGCACATGAATGGGACGCAGCCGGTTTGAGATGTGCCGGAAGCCGTTCTCGAACCAACCGAGAATGCGATAGTTGACGCGCTCCTCGGTCTTGCGGGCAAGGAATTCTCCAAGCGCGCCATCCATCGCACCGCGTGCCTGCGTGTTGCTGGAAAACAGAAATGGCAAATCGACAAACCCCAATTCCGGCACGCGATCGGTGAGGTAGCTTGATGACTGATAGCCGAGTGTCATCGAGCCATCCTCAACCAACGTGAGAATGTCCTCGGCCTTGTGACCGTGATCCATGATGTTGAAGACGTACTCGATCGCGACATCCTTCCCGAACTGCGCTTCGAGTTTGTCGCCGATGAATTTCAACGATTTGCTGAAACCAGTGCTTGGCGGGCCGTAGCCGCCCATGCGGATCTTGATGGGATTGCTCATTTTCGCTTGCTCGTTGCGGCACTCTCTATACTGACGCGGAGCGATCTGGCCAAGCGGAAGCGTTGTGGTAGAGTCCACTGCATTCACCGAGGAGATGCCCATGAACAAGCTCGCCAGCGTTCCCAAAAGTTCACGGGGTGAAATTTCTCCAGCGGAATGGGAAGCGCGGGTCGATCTTGCGGCCGTCTACCGGCTGACCGCGCATTACGGTTGGGATGACGTCATCTACAACCATTCGTCCATGCGCGTCCCGGGCGAGCCACGCAAATTCCTGATGAAAAAGCATGACCTGCTTTACACCGAGGTGACCGCATCCAACCTCGTCAAGGTGTCAATGGATGGGGACCTCGACGAGAAGTCCGGCGTCAACCGGCCAGGCTTTACGCTGCACGGCGGCGTTCTGAGCGCGCGGCCCGACGTGAATTGCGCGATGCACGTGCATACGAATATCGGCATGGCGATCGCGGGCTTGAAGGTCGGTCTTCGGATGGTGTCGCAACAGGCGATCCGTTTCTATCAGCGCATCGGTTACCACGCTTATGAGGGTATCACGGAGGACTTTGAAGAGCGCGAACGTCTCAATCGCGACCTCGGACAAAATCGCGCGATGATCATGCACAATCACGGCCTGCTCACCGTCGGCAAGAGCGCGCGCGACGCCTTTGTGCTGATGAAGCATCTGATCGATGCCGCCGACATTCAGCTGAAGCTGGAAGCGACCGGGAAAGAGCTGGTTGAAATCCCTGCCGCGGTCTGCGCCAAGACCGCTGAGCAGTACGAGCACCACGATGCCGGCCGCGGCAGCCATGACTGGGCGGCCTACCTGCGCATTCTCGACAAAATCGACACGAGCTACCGTAACTGAGCGCTCTGCCGTGGCCTTCGCAAACCGCATGCAGGAAAAACTTGCGCGCGGCGAGGTTGCACTCTGCATGGCGACACGGCTCGCCCGCACCGCCGAGATTGCGATGATCGCGGATGCGTCCGGCTTTGACGCTTTCTACGTCGATATGGAGCATTGCACGATTTCGCTCGATGACACGGCACAGATCTGCGTCGCTGCCTTGCCGGTCGGGGTCACGCCCCTGGTGCGTATCGCCGGTCACCAGTTCGAGGATGCAACGCGTCTGCTCGATATGGGCGCGCTCGGTATCATCTGTCCGAATGTGAGCACGCGCGATCAAGCCGAGGCATTTGTGCGCGCCTGCCGCTTCCCGCCGTTGGGCGAACGCTCGGTCGCCGGCGCCGGGCCGCTGCAAGGCTACCGTCAGGTCCCTCTTGGCGAGGTCAACAAACAGGGAAATGCCGCGACCACGCTGATTGCCATGCTGGAGACGCCGGAAGGCATTGCCAACGCCGACGCCATTGCGGCGTTGGCTGGAATAGACGTGTTGCTGATCGGCTCCAACGATCTCTGCACAGCCATGGGCATTCCCGGCGAACTGAAAAACCCGAAACTACGGGCGGCTTATGAAGCCACGGCGAAAGCCTGCAAGACGCACGGCAAGATTCTCGGTGTCGGCGGAATTCGTGCCGATGTCGACCATGTTGCCGAATTGATCAAACTCGGTGCGCGTTTCGTGATTGCGGGTTCGGACGTGCAGTATCTGATCAAATCTGCGCGTCAGGAAGTCGAGTCGCTACGCAAAGCGACGTGAGCGTCAGCGCTCGTTCCGCCGCCCCTCGCCTGGGCCCCATTGCCAGAAATCCCGTCCCTCTTCTCGCATGAAACGTGCGAGCACCATCATGTGCACTTCTGATGCACCATCCACCAGTCGCGCGGCGCGCGCGGCGCGATAGATCCATTGTGCGATCGAATCCTGCGAGAAGCCCCGGGCGCCCTGCAACTGGATCGCCACATCGGCGGCCTTGTGCAGCGTGTCGGCGACCTGAACTTTCGCCATCGATACTTCCTTGCGGGCGCGGCCGCCCTGATCGAGCATCCAGGCCGCATGCATGGTGAGCAGCCGGCCGATCTGAATCTGCTGCGCCACCTCACCAAGCTTGATCTGCACGCTTTCACGGTCGCCGAGCTTCACGCCGAAGCCCTCGCGCTCCGCAACGTAGGCCTGCGCGATTTCCATGCAGCGTTTCGACTGGCCAAGCCAACGCATGCAGTGGGTCAGGCGCGCGGGTCCGAGCCGGATCTGTGTGATCTTCAGCCCGTCGCCCTCGTTCAGCAGAATATTTTCGGACGGGATTTCCAGTCCATCGAACTCGAGCTCGCAGTGGCCGCCGTGTTCATGCGGCCCCATGATCGGAATCCGGCGCACGATTCGCCACCCAGGCTGGTCCTTGTGAAACAGGAATGCCGTCAGTCCCCGCCGCTTGTCGTCGCTGGTGCGCGCGAGAAGGATGAAATGCGCGGCACCCTCGGCACCTGTCGCAAACCACTTGCGTCCCTTGATGATGTAGCGGTCGCCTTTTTTCTCGGCGCGCGTCCTGATCATCGAAGGATCGGAGCCGCCGCCCGGCGCGGGCTCGGTCATCGTGAACGTCGAACGGACCTTTCCTTCAACGATCGGCCTCAGCCACTTTTCTTTCTGTTCGCGCGTGCCCACCAACTTGAGCACGTTCATATTGCCGTCGTCGGGAGCCATGCAATTGAAGACGAGCGGCCCAAAAACCGAGCGCGCGGCCTCCTCGTAGATGGCCGCCCAGGCAACGATCGGCAGGTCCATGCCGCCGAATTCTTTCGGTGACTGCGGAGCCCACAAGCCGGCCTTTTTCGCCTTCTCGCGAACTATCGCCAGCCTCGTTTCAGGGATGTTCTCGTGCTCGGAGAAATTTTCCGGATCGGCCTCGAGCGGCAAAACATGTTCTTCCACAAAGGCGCGCACGCGCAAGCGGAGGTCCTCAATTTCAGGCGAAAGCGTGAAGTCCATACTCATCCCTTGATCTGAATCACCTGGCCGCCATCAACGACAATCGTTGCGCCGGTAATATAGCTGCCCGCGTCGGATGTGAGCAGCAACAACGCGCCGTCGAGATCGCCGGGATTGCCGAAACGGCCCATCGGAATTTCCCGCTTGATGGCGATGCCAGCCTCGCCCATCAGATATTCGTCGTTCATTTCCGTAACGAACCAGCCTGGCGCGATGGCATTGACCCGCACGCCTTTGAAGGCGAGCTCGACCGCCAGCGCCTTGGTGACCTGCACAACCCCGGCTTTTGCAGCCGCATAGGCGACGGCGCCTTTCGAAACTGCAAGCCCCAGCACGGACGCAATGTTGACGATTGCGCCCTGCTTGTTTGCGGCAAGGATGCGGCGCGCAGCTTCCTGCGCCCAGAAAAAGACCGAGTCGAGATTGGTCGACAATACCCGGCGCCATTCTTCCGGCGCCATTTCAATCGCCCGGCCGCCATGCGCGATGCCCGCATTGTTGACGAGAATTGTCACGGTGCCGAAGGCCTTCTCCACAGTATCGAAAGCGCGCGTCATCGCCGCGCGATCGGTGACGTCGGCCTCGATGGCAATCGCTTTGCCGCCCTTGCCCTCGATCTCGGCCTTGAGCGTCTTGAGGCGCTCAGCCCGCCGCGCCACCAGCGCGATTGCGGCGCCATTGTCTGCCAGTGCTTTGGCGAACTGCGTGCCAAGACCGCTGGACGCGCCGGTCACCAGCGCCACCCTGCCTTTGAGGCTGAACATTTCCGCTGCCTTCATGCAGTAACCTTATACACATGCGAGGCAACCACATGAATAGACTATGAATCTCAGGCCGCCTATTTTGCCCCCGGTCAGTGTTCAGGACGGATGGTTTTCTTGAAGAGGCTGTGGCAGGCGGCGATCAACAGCTGGAACGGCCTGGTTGCGGTAACGCAATCGGAAGAGGCATTTCGGCAAGAGGTCATTGTTCTCGTCATCGGCGTCCCGCTCGCTTTTTTCCTGACGACGGACGTCGGTGAGCGTTTCGCGCTCATCGGGGTAATCGTCTTCATTATGATCGTCGAGTTGCTCAACACGGCCATCGAGAAGCTGTGCGACCGTGTTACGCGCGACGACGATCCCGTCATCAAACGCGTCAAGGACATGGGCTCGGCCGCGGTTGGCCTCTCGCTGCTGGCGGCGGGAGCGGTGTGGCTCTGGATCCTGATCGAGAATTTTTGGTCTTAGTGGCCGTAAATCGCATGCGGCAGCGCCGTTGCGAGTCCGGGCGCAAACCAAAGCACCGCCAGCGCAAATAGCTGGATCAGCACGAATGGGATAATACCCACGTAAATATGTCGCGTGGTGATCTGCGGCGGCGCAACGCCACGCAGAAAAAACAGCGTCGGCCCCAGCGGCGGATGGATGTACGAAGTCTGCAAGTTCACCGCGATCATGACGCCAAGCCAGACCGGATCGACGCCCGGCATGGTCAGCAGCGTCGGCGCAACAATCGGCACCACGACGAATATGATCTCGAAGGCATCCATCACGAATCCGAGCAGGAACATCGCCAGCATGACGGCCAGTACCGCACCGGCCGTTCCCCCGGGCAGATTCGACAAGGCGCGATGCACCATGTCGTCGCCGCCGAGAGCGCGAAAAACGAGGCTGAACATCGTCGCGCCGATCAGGATCAGGAAAATCATGCTGACGATCTGAGTGGTCGTTTCGCAAACCGGCCTCAGTAGCGTCGCGAGTGCCGTCTTGCGTGCGGCAAGCAAAATGGCCCCGACGGCGCCGATTGATGCCGCTTCGGTGGGCGTGGCAATGCCACCAAGGATCGAGCCCAAAACAGCAACGATGAGCAAGAGCGGAGCAACGAGAACTTCGGCAAGGCGCTGCGCCATAGCAACTCCGCGTGGCGCTTTCGGATCCGGAGGCAGCGCCGGCGAGGCTTTTGGCCAGAAAATGGCAACGGCAATGAGGAAAAGCAGATACAGGAAAACTAGCGTGAACGCGGGCACCAACGCGCCGGCAAAAAGATCGCTGACCGTAACCGAGCGGGGGGCAAAGACGCCTTTCGAAAGCTGCGCTGCCTGATAGGCATTGCCCAGTTGGTCGCCCAGAAGGACCAGCACGGTGGCCGGCGGAAATATCTGCGCCAACGTCGCGGTTGCGGCAACAGTGCCGGCAGCAAGCCGCGGGTCGTAGCCGAAGCGCATCATCGCCGGCAGCATGATCAGACCCATCGTCACCGTCGTGGCGCCGACGACGCCCTTGGCCGCGGCAAGCAGCGTTCCGACGATGACCGCCGAAATTCCAAGTCCGCCGCGCAGCGTGCCAAAGAGGCGTCCCATCGTTTCCAGCAGGTCTTCGGCGATCCGTGAGCGCTCGAGCATCACTCCCATGAAAATGAACAATGGAATCGCTAACAAAACCTCGTTGGTCATGACGCCAAAAATCCGCTGCGGTAGTGCACCGAGAATGGCGAAGCGCATGACACCGGTCGCATCGCCGAGAAGCGCGAAAATCAGCGACGCGCCGGCGAGCGTCAGCGCGACCTGATAGCCCGCCATCAGCGCAGCAATGACTACGAGCACCATGAGGATTGCGAGAACCTCGGCGAGCGGCATCATCGGGTCCTCGCCAGCACCGCTGCGGCGCGGATCGCCTGGGCGATCCCCTGCAGCACCATCAGCAGCGCGAAGAGCGGGATTAGCGTCTTGAGCAAAAAGACCAGCGGCAGGCCGCTCGCTTCCTGCGACCGCTCAAGGATCGACCAGGAACGCGCGGCATACGGCACCGACAACCAGATCAGCACGATCATGAACGGCAGGAGGAGAACCAACGCGCCAATAAGATCGATCAGCGCTTTCGTGCGCGTGGAGGCTTCAGCATAGAAAATATCCACGCGTACGTGGCCGCCGACCTGCAGGGTCCACGCCGCCGCCAGCATGAACAGCGCGGCATGCGCATAGACTACCGTCTCGGTGAGCCAGACCGATCCGAGTCCAAACAGGTAGCGCACGACCACCAGCGTGAACTGCAGCAAAACCACCACCAGCGCCAGCCATGCAACGGCGCGGCCGAGCGCCGAAGTGATGCGGTCAATGCGGTCAGCAACCGCCGTCATATGCGCAAAAGTCATGGCGCCGATGATGGCACAAAGGCGGACCTTTTGCTTATATTGAGGGCATGTCCGGGCACGACCACGATCACCACCACCACGATCACGATCATTCCGAGCTTTCGGAAACCCAATTGCGCGTGCGCGCCCTCGAAACGGTGCTGACCGAAAAAGGTTATGTCGATCCAGCTGCGCTGGACCTGCTGATCGAGACTTATGAAAAGAAAGTCGGACCGCGCAACGGGGCACGCGTCGTCGCCAAAGCGTGGGCCGATCCGGCCTATCGCGCGCGTCTCTTGAAAGATGCGACACCGGCAATCGCCGAAGCCGGCTATGCCGGTCGACAGGGCGAGCACATTGTCGCGCTGGAGAATACGCCAAAGCTGCACAATATGGTCGTGTGCACACTGTGCTCCTGTTACCCTTGGCCTGTGCTCGGCTTGCCGCCGGTCTGGTACAAATCGGCGCCCTATCGGTCGCGCGCGGTCGTAGATCCGCGCGGTGTGCTGGCCGATTTCGGCGTGAGCCTGCCGAAGGACACGGAGATCCGTATCTGGGATTCAACCGCCGAAATTCGTTATCTCGTCGTGCCGATGCGCCCCGCCGGCACCGAAGGCTGGAGCGAGGAGAAACTAGCGGAACTGGTCACCCGCGATTCCATGATCGGCACGGGGCTGCCAAAATCCCCAAAGGATTTGAAATGAACGGCGCGCAGGACATGGGCGGCAAGGAAGGCTTCGGTCCAGTCAAATTCGAGCCGAACGAACCTGTATTTCACGACGAATGGGAGAAACGGGCGTTTGCATTGACACTGGCCATGGGCATGCCCGGCGCATGGAACATCGACATGTCACGCTTTGCCCGCGAGAATTGGCCGCCCGCCGAATATCTGTCGATGAGCTACTACCAGATCTGGTTTGCGGCACTCGAGCATATGATCAAGGAACGCGGGCTGGTGTCGTCCGATGAACTCGAGGCCGGCCACAGCTTGCGACCTCCGAAACCAGTCAAGCGTGTGCTGTCACCAGCCGACGTTGCCAAGACGCTCCACCGTGGTGGTCCGACCGAACGCGACACGAATACGAAGGCCGGGTTCAAACCCGGCGATCGCGTGCGCGCAAAAAATATCAACCCCCCGAGCCACACCCGCCTGCCCGCTTACGTGCGCGGTCACGTCGGCACCATCGAGCGCGTGATCGGCTGCCACGTATTTCCCGACAGCAACGCCACGGGCGCGGGAGAAAATCCGCAGTGGCTTTACACCGTGCGTTTCGACGGACGCGAACTTTGGGGCGCGGACGGCGATCCGACCGTCAAAGTCTCGGTCGACGCATGGGAGCCTTATCTGGAGTCCGCCTGACATGCCGCTTGATCCGCGCGCTAGCATGCGCGCTGCGATTGCCGTGCCGGGAGTGCCGCGCGACGCCGACGGCCCGGTGTTCCGCGAGCCTTGGGAAGCGCAGGCATTCGCCATGACACTGGCGCTGCACGAACGTGGTGTCTTTACCTGGAAAGAATGGGCGGCGGCGCTCGCGGACGAAATCAAGCACGCGCAGGCGGCCGGCGACCCTGATACCGGCGAGACCTACTATTTGCATTGGCTCAATACGCTGGAGAAGCTCGTGGCGAACAAGGGCGTCACGACCCAAGATACGTTGCATCGCTATCGCGATGCCTGGGACCGCGCCAGCGACCGTACTCCGCACGGCGAGCCTATTGAGTTGCGGGACGAAGATTTCCGCTAAACGCCCAACAGACGTTCGCTCACGATGTAACCGGTCAGCAAAGCGGCGCCGAAGAACACGATGACAAGTGCCGCCGCGGTTTCGAGTCCGCGCAGCAGAAGCATGCCCACGCCGGGCTTCGCCTTAGCGACCCGATCGGCGAGCCCTCGCGCGCCCACCGCCAGCGTGGCAATGGCCGCAACCGTGATCGCCGTACCCAAACCCATGGCGAAGGTTGACGCGACGCCGATCCAGAACAGGCCTTGAGCCAGGGCAAACACAAGAACAATGATCGCGCCCGAACAGGGCCGCAGGCCGACGGCAACGATCGCGGCAAGACCTCGTCTGAGCCAATGCTTGCCGGTCAGCTCTTGCGGCTCAGGTGCGTGCGCGTGGCTCCATGCCGATGCGTCGTCCTCATGGTCGTGGTCGTGGGAATGCACGTGGCCATGATGATGATCGTGTCCATGCGTGTGGTGATGATCATGGCTATGGTCGTGATCGTGGTGATGGTGGCTATGATCGTGCGCATGGTGCGTGCGCTGTTCGCCGTGCAGCAAACGCAGGAAGGCACGGCCTTTCACCCACAGCAGGCGCAGGCCGATCAATACAATCAGCGTATAACTGATAATTTCGATGACACGGACGGTGTTACCCATCGCTTTTGCCGTCGCACCAAGGAGCGCAGCCGCGATCCCGACAATGGCAACAGCCGTGAATGCTTGCAGCATTGCCGATGCAAACGAGAGCACGATGCCTCGGCGCCAGGTTTCGTCATTCGCGACCAGATAAGACGAAATCACCGCCTTTCCGTGGCCCGGCCCGGCGGCGTGAAAAATTCCGTAGAGGAACGAGATGCCGAGCAGTGTATAGGCAGCACTTCCGTCGGCCTTGGCCGCGCGTATCAGACCCGAGAGCGTGCGGTAGAATTCGGCCTGCTTGGCCAGAATCCAGCCGGCAAATCCGCCGACTTCGGGCGATGGAGCTCCGCGCGTCACGCCGAACGGCTGCGCGAGCGCCCCGTCCATCGCCGCGACAAGAAACAAAATGCACGCGATCAGCAAGACGTAGTGCGTCAGGCGGAGTCGCGGCATCTGCGTCAAGGACAGTGCACCAGAAGTTTATTTGAGAATTGGGCGCCCCACGCCATCGTCGTATTTTTCTCGTCTGCAGGGATTTCGCTGAGTTTCTTGCCCTCGGCAAATGTCATTTCGCGCGGCAACTGCACGTCGAGTTTGCATTTCGGCGCCCCGATAAGTTTTGCGGGGTCTTGCTTGTCAAAAGAGAAGTCGACAAAGATAGTTGGATCGTAGATCTCGATCTTCAGCTCTTTCGCCTTGACCGGTGTTTTGAACGGCAAAATGAAATTGAGCGTCAGCACCTGATCGTTGTAGTCGAGCCAGTAGTCTGAAGTGGGATCGGTCAGCGCGACCTTCGCCCCATCCGCTGTGGCGTAGGTGAAGTAGTCGAACTCTTTGAGCGATTCGACATTGACCTTGGCCAGCGGGGCCAGCTCTTCGCGGGTGAACTTGCCCTTCTCTTTGCTGTCGAGCCCCTGGGTGGCAAACGTCGAGAACATGTCATCGAACGACCATGCGTGACGAATGCCGGTGATGCGCCCGTCAGGGCCATAGACAAGCTCGGTGTGCATTGTCACCCAGACGTGCGGGTGCGCTTGCGCGGGAGCGGCGATAAAGAGCGTCGCGAGTGCGACGAGAAAAATGCGAACCATGCGCGGACCATAGCACGGACTGCGGCCTAAACGTGACGTGTTACTTTGTTGCAGTAGCTTTTGCGTAAATTTTCCGGTCAGACGCCCTCCACGCCGCCGTCCGCGCGCGGGTCGTGCCCGCCTTCCGATGTGCCGTCAGGATGCAGGACCACCGCGCCCGCGTGGCCCATCGTGTCGGAATATGCGTCATCGAGGAGCGCAACGTCGTGGCCAGCCGAGAGCAGGCGATCGACCAGATTGCCGTCGAAGCGTGATTCCATTCTCAGGTTGGTATGCGTCGAACCCCAGGTGCGGCCAAGCAACCAACGCGGCGCATCGAGCGCCCTGTCGAGCGCTTGTCGATAGTTGACATAACGCGTGAAGATCGCCGCCTGGCTTTGCGGCTGGCCATCGCCGCCCATTGCGCCATAGGCGATGACGCGCCCATCCTTGAGTGAGGCGAGCGCGGGATTCAACGTGTGGAAGGGTCGGCGGCCGGGCTCAAGCGCATTCAACGATTTCGGATCAAGCGAAAAGCTGGCGCCGCGGTTTTGCATGAGGATGCCGGTTGCTGGCAGGACACAGCCGGAGCCGAATTCCCAATAGAGCGACTGGATGTAGGAAACGACGAGACCGTTTGCGTCCGCCGAACCCATCCAGACCGTGTCACCTTCGCCGTAGGGCGCGGGCCAGCGCGCGGCTTTGCGAGGATCGATCTTTGCTGTTTCCGCATCAATAAATGCCGGCGACAGGTATCGATCGAGATCGCCGCTGATCTTGTCCGGATCGGTGACGACGCGGTCACGAACATTGAACGCGCGTTTGGTCGCTTCAACCAGACCGTGGATATGCTCAAAGCCGTCCGCTTGTGCGACGCGCAGCCGATCAAACAACGCGAGGATCATGAGTGAGGCAAGTCCCTGCGTCGGCGGCGGGGAATTGTAGAGCGTGCCCATTTGCGTCATCACGCTGAGCGGTTCAGTCACGACGGCCCGGTATTTTTCCAGATCTGCACGCGTCACCGGGCTCCCGATTCGATCGAGATCGGCAGCAATTTCGCGGCCGACATCGCCGCAGTAAAAATCGTCAAGGCCGGCATTCGCGAGTTGCTCGAGAGTCGCGGCAAATGCAGTTTGTTTGAGCCGCGCGCCGACCTCCGGCACCTTGCCGTCGAGTAAAAAGGCCTTTTTGAATCCGACGGCCTTTTCCATCTCCGGCAGCTTCTCCGTAGTTAGCCGCGCCTGGCTGCGCGTGACCGTGTAGCCATCGCGCGCACGCTTGATGGCCGGTGCCAGCAGCAGCTCAAGGGGGAGTTTCCCGCCCTGCCCCTTTGCGGCCTCGTGTGCAGTCAGCAGTGCGCCGACAGCGCCCGGTACCGTGAGCGCCGCCAATGGGCCGCGCGCTGGAATCTCGTCGCAGCCCGCATCGCGATAGAATCGTTGCGTGGCTTTGGCCCCGGCCGGACCGGCACCCATCAACGCGCGAACGCGGCCCGATGGCGCACGGATCAACCAGAAGCCGTCGCCGCCGAGATGATTCATATGCGGATAAACGACCGCAATGCTCGCGGCCATTGCCAGCATTGCTTCGATAGCGTTGCCGCCTTCGGCCAGGATCGCACGGCCGTCCTCGAGGGTGGCCGCGTGCGGGGCGGCAACCACGCCGCGGCGATGCCCGGCGGAGTGGAGATTCATGCGGAGGTTACGTCAGCGAGACCGCGCTTCTTCAGCAGCGCGTCGACCGTCGGCAGACGCCCGCGAAACGACCTGTAGGCTTCGGATGGGTCGCGCAGGTTTCCTGCACTGTAGACATAGTCGCGCAGCCGTTTGGCCATGACCGGGTCAAAGGCATTGCCGGTTTCTTCGAAGGCGGCGAAGGCATCGGCGTCGAGCACTTCAGACCACATGTACGAGTAATAGCCGGCCGCATAGCCGCCGCCGGAGAACAGATGCTGAAAATGCGGCAGGCGATGGCGCATCACGATCTCCGCCGGCATCGCGATGCGCTCAAGATCCTTGCGTTCGAAGTCCGACACGTCGAGCCCTGACGCGTCCGGAAGCGAGTGCAGGTCGAGATCGACAAGCGCGCAGGCGGTGTATTCGACCGTCTCGAAGCCCTGGTTGAAAGTAAGGGTCGCAAGCAGCCGATCGAGCAATGCCTTCGGCATCGGATCGCCGGTGCGGAAATGGCGGGCATAGCGTTGCAGGGTCTCCGGCACTTCCAACCAGTGCTCATAGAGCTGCGAAGGCAGTTCCACGAAGTCACTCGGCACGGCGGTGCCGGAGAGCAACGGATACGTCACATTGGACAGCATCCCGTGCAGCGCGTGACCGAACTCATGAAACAGTGTGCGCGCGTCATCGAACGAGAGGAGCGCGGGCTCCCCTGCCGCCGGTTTGGAAAAATTGCATACGTTGAGAACGATGGGGCGGATATCGCCGGAAAGTCTCTCCTGATCGCGCAATGAGGTCATCCAGGCGCCGCTGTGCTTGGAGCTGCGCGCGAAATAGTCACCTATAAAGAGCGCAACGTGCCGGCCCTGTGCGTCGGTCACCTCCCACGCGCGCGCGTCAGGGTGATAAAGCGGCATATTGACCAGCTTGAATGAGAGGCCGAACAGACGGCCCGCCGTTTCGAATGCCGCCTCGATCATTTTGTCCAACTGGAAATACGGTTTGATCTCGGCCTCATCGAGATCGTATTTCGCCTTACGGAGTTTTTCCGTGTAGTAGCGCCAGTCGTGCGGCGCCAGCGCGAAGTTACCGCCCTCCTGAGCAACCAATGCCTGCAAGGCGGCGCGCTCGCCGGCTGCCTTCGCCCTGGCGCGTCCCCAGACTTCATCCAGAAGCTCGCGCGCCGCCGCCGGAGTCTTCGCCATCTGATCGTCGAGCCGATAATCAGAGAAAGTCGCAAAGCCGAGCAGCTTTGCCCGCTCTCCCCGCGAGGCCACCATCTCAGCGATCAAAGCGCGGTTGTCCGTTGCTCCACCGTTCTCGCCACGTCGGATCCAGGCCTGGAACGCCCTCTCACGCAGATCCCGCCGGGACGAAAACTGTAGGAAGCTTTCGACCGATGAGCGCGCCAGGGTGATCGCATATTTGCCTGGCTGGCCGCGCTCCTCGGCGGCAGCGCGGGCCGCCGCACGGGCGAAGTCGGGCAACCCGGCAAGGTCGCCTTCGTCCAAAATCATTGCGAAGGACTTCTCGTCGGCGAGCACATTCTGCCCGAATTGGGTGCCGAGGCTGGCGAGTCGCTCATTGATGGCGGCGAGGCGCTCCTGAGCAGGCTTGTCGAGGGCGGCCCCAGCACGCACGAAACGCGTGTGGTAGCGCTGCAGAACGCGGGCCTGCTCGGGATTGAGGCTCAACGCGTCGCGCTGCTCATAGAGCGCGGCTATGCGGGAATAGAGTGCAGGATTGAGGTAGAGCGCATTGTTATGGCGGGCGAGAAGCGGTGAAACCTCCCGCTCTATCGCCTCGATTTCGTCCGAGGTGTCGGCCCCTGTCAGGACGAAGAACACATTGGCGACCCGCTCGAGCTCCCGCCCGCTCTTCTCAAGCGCCGCGATCGTGTTCTCGAAGCTGGGGTCGGCCGGGTTTTGGGCAATCGTGGCGATCTCATCCCGGTGCTCTGCCAGCGCCCGATCGAATGCCGGCCGAAAGTGCTCCGCCTTGATCGCGGCAAATGGCGGCAGTTCGAACTCACCGGACCAGGTGGCAAGCAATGGGTTCGGAAGATCTGAGGAGGGAGAAGCTATGCTCATCCCGTCCATCTAGTCGGAGACCGGCTCCTTGGCGAGGGCCTTGATTGCCTGTCAGCGCAGCCAAATTGCCACCACGACTCGGCCGGAGACCCAGCGCTCCGGCCCGCGTTAACGACTTCAGGCGCGAACAGACGGTCGACCACGTCGCGATCGTCAGATGCGGTGCGACGAAAGTGGTCGCGCTATGGACTTGATCTCGCAGCCGGATTCGGAGAGATTGCGCCTCGCAAAGGAGACCCGCATGGCCGAAGGCAGCCGCATCAACTGGCTTAACGTCATCACCGTCATCAGCGCCGCCATCCTGATCGGCGCCGAGGTGTTCGGCGCGGCGTTCGCCGGCTCGTGGGCGATCGCCACCTTGTTCGACCTCGGCGGGCTCGGCGCGCGCGTGCTCGACATCGTGTTCGTGATCTGCGGCTTCGCCATCATGGCGCAGTTCATCCGCGCCGCGCATCGCATCGAGCCGTTCACCACGCGCGGCTGAGCGCGCGTCGTCGAACAGCGAAAGAGAAAGTTAAGAAAGTTTTTTGTCGCGACAAACTTTCTCTTGCATGTGTCACCAAAATTACTTATTTCCGTAATGCCCAATTTCGCACGTGCCTGTGGCCGTGTGTCGGTCGGTAGGTAGCCGGACAAGAGGCCGGCCAGCCGCCTGGAGAGAAAAGCCAAGCTCTCCAAGAAATCTGACCGGCAGCCGGAGGCGAAACCGGCGCACTCTGCTCTCAGCAGGGGACGCGGCTTAAAGCAACGACGATCGGGCTTCCTTGGTCTCTGCCGGTCTCCACCACCGGCGCGGGTCACCGAAGAGGCTTGTTCATCTTTGCCGGCCGTGCGGACGGGGATCTCCCCATCCAATCCAAGGCAGCTGAGCGGCAGCAGAGTGTAGGCGTCGGCGCGTCCCCATCGCGCGCAGACGACAAGCTCTTAAGCCGCATCATCAAGGGCTTGGAAAGCCCTATAGCCGTGGGGAATAGCGCAATGACTGAGCGCATCCGCGAGTTTCTACGCAAGCGTAAGGACGAGGGCCCCTGCCTGGTCGTCGACCTTGACGTCGTTCGCGACAACTACACCGCCTTTGCCAAGGCGCTGCCGGACACCCGTGTGTTCTATGCCGTGAAGGCAAACCCGGCGCCTGAAGTACTGACCTTGCTTGCCAAGCTCGGCTCCTGCTTCGACACCGCTTCGATCGCCGAGATCGAGATGGTGCTCGCCGCCGGCGCGACGCCCGACCGCATCTCCTATGGCAACACGATCAAGAAGGAGCGCGATATCGCGCGCGCCTTTGCGCTCGGCGTTCGCCTCTATGCCGTCGACTGCAAGGCCGAGGTCGAGAAGACCGCCCGGGCGGCGCCTGGCAGCCGCGTGTTCTGCCGCATCCTGTCCGACTGTGTCGGCGCCGAATGGCCGCTGTCGCGGAAGTTCGGCTGTGAGCCGGCCATGGCGGTCGACGTGCTTGAGCACGCCCTCAAAGCCGGTCTTGAGCCGGTCGGCGTGTCGTTCCACGTCGGCTCCCAGCAGCGAAACCAGCATGCCTGGGACCGCGCGCTCGCATCAGCGGCGGCGGTATTCAAGGAATGTGGTGAGCGCGGCATCAACCTGACGATGGTCAACCTGGGCGGTGGCTTCCCGACGAAGTACCTGAAGAACGTTCCGTCGGTGAAAACCTACGGCACGGCGATCTTCAAGGCGCTGCGCAAGCACTTCGGCAACCGTATCCCGGAGACCATCATCGAGCCGGGCCGCGGCATGGTCGGCAATGCCGGCACCATCGAGGCCGAAGTCGTCCTCGTCTCCAAGAAGAGCGAGGAAGACGACGTGCGCTGGGTCTATCTGGACATCGGCAAGTTCGGCGGCCTCGCTGAAACGATGGACGAGTCGATCCGCTACCCGATCCGCACCCCGCGGGACGGCGACGCCTTGGCACCCTGCGTGCTGGCGGGCCCGACCTGCGACTCAGCCGACGTGCTGTACGAAAAGGAGCCCTATATGCTCCCCGTCAGCCTTGAGATCGGCGACAAGGTGCTGATTGAGGGCACAGGCGCCTACACGGCGACCTACTCCTCGGTGGCGTTCAACGGCTTCTCGCCGCTGAAGACCTATCACATCTGACATCGCCGGGAGCCGGTCACGCCGGCTCCCCTCACCCCACAAGCAACGCCCCTCGCAGCGCGCGCTTGGTCGCGCGCCGGGGCGGGAGCAGGCTGAGATGATATCGATCCGGAAAGAACGCCCCCCAGATGTCGCGGCGCGCGAAGCGCTGCTCGACGAAGCTTTCGGCGCTCACCGCTGGCGCAAGAGCTCGCAGCGCCTGCGGGACGGCCGGTCGCCGGCCGAAGGACTTGCATTTGTCGCGACCGACGGGAAGCGCGTCATTGGCACCGCCCGCCTCTGGAATGTCGTGTGCGGCACCGGTCAATCGGCGCTGCTGCTCGGACCGGTGGCGGTTGCTACCGATTGCCGCAATCGCGGCGTCGGCGCGGCGCTCGTGCATCACGCGCTTGCCGCTGCCCGCCGGCGCGGCCACGCCGCGGTCATGCTCGTCGGTGACGCGCCGTATTACAGCCGCTTCGGCTTCTCCGCGGAGAAGACCGCGGCACTGCGCATGCCCGGTCCGTTCGAACGCGACCGGCTGCTGGCCCTCGAACTCGTGCCTGGCTCGCTCAAGGGCGCCCGCGGTCTGCTGCGCGCACCCAGCAAGCGGATGCTACAGCCGGGTCTTGCTGCCTCCGCCGCATAATTTCTGCCAGAATGTCGTGGACGCCGGAGTACTATTGCCCGGCGTCTATTCCGTTTGCGCTTAACCAAAGATATGACCTGCCCTCCTGGAGACGCTGACGATGCCTAAATGGCCAGTGCATGCCCGTGTTGACGGGCCCATCGTAATGATCGGCTTCGGTTCGATCGGCAAAGGCACCCTGCCGCTGATCGAACGTCATTTTAGCTATGACAAGAAGCGCTTTGTGGTCATCGATCCCGAAGACAAAGATCGCAAGCTGCTCGATCAACGCGGCATCCGCTTCATCCATCAAGCAGTCACCAAGGACAACTACCGCCACCTGCTGACGCCCCTGCTCACCGCCGGCGGCGGCCAGGGCTTTTGCGTGAACGTGTCGGTGGACACCTCATCGCTCGACATCATGGAGCTGTGCCGGGAGATCGGCGCGCTCTACATCGATACCGTGGTCGAGCCCTGGAAGGGATTCTATTTCGACCAAAAGCTCGGCCCTGAGGCGCGGACGAACTACGCTTTGCGCGAAACGATTCTTGCCGCGCGCCGTAAGCATCCCGGTGGTCCCACGGCCGTGTCCTGTTGTGGGGCCAACCCGGGCATGGTGTCGTGGTTCGTCAAGCGTGCGCTGCTGACGATCGCCACCGATGTCGGCTTGAAGTTCAAAGAGCCAAAGACACGCGAGGAGTGGGCACGTCTGGCCAAGAAGGCCGGCATCAAGGGTATCCACATCGCTGAGCGCGATACTCAGCGTGCGAAGCACCCAAAGCCGATGAATGTGTTCGTCAACACCTGGTCGGTCGAAGGTTTCATATCCGAAGGCCTGCAACCGGCGGAGCTCGGCTGGGGCACGCACGAAAAATGGATTCCAGCAAACGCGGCCAGACATAAGACAGGCTGCGGTGCGGCGATCTACATGCTGCAACCCGGAGCGAATACGCGTGTACGCTCGTGGGCTCCGACGGCCCAGGCGCAATTGGGCTTCCTGGTCACGCACAACGAGTTGATCTCGATCGCTGACTACTTCACGCTACGCAAGGGTCGCAAAACGGTCTATCGGCCGACCTGCCACTACGCCTACCACCCTTGCAACGACGCGGTGTTGTCTTTGCACGAAATGTTGGGCCGTGCCGGTGCCCCTCAGGAAGATGTCCACATCCTGGACGAGCACGAAATCGCCGACGGCATCGACGAGCTCGGCGTTCTGCTCTACGGCCACAAAAAGAACGCTTACTGGTACGGCTCGCAGCTTTCGATCGATGAAACGCGCGAGGTCGCGCCTTATCAAAACGCCACCGGCCTGCAGGTCACTTCGGCGGTCCTGGCCGGAATGGTGTGGGCGCTCGAGAATCCGAAGTCCGGCATTGTCGAGACGGACGAGATGGATTTCCGCCGCTGTCTCGAAGTGCAGATGCCCTATCTCGGTCCGGTCATCGGCACGTATACGGATTGGACACCCCTCACCGGTCGACCGGGACTTTTCCCGGAAGACATCGATAAGCGCGATCCATGGCAGTTCCGCAACGTGCTGATGCACTGACCCGCAGAATCGAGCAAACGCAAACGGGCGGCCCCAAGGCCGCCCGTTTCATTTTCGCGTCTCGCTTTCGCGCTGCCGTTATTTTTTCTCTTCCTCGCCGGGCTTGGGCGGCGGCCTCTTGGGAGGTGGCCCAGGCGGAGGCTGTCCGGGCCCACGCGCACCCTGTGGCGGCGGTGGCGGGGGATGCGCACCGGGTTGTGGCGGTGGCTGCACGCGCTGTTGCTGCGGCGGCGGACCTGGTGGCGGACCTGGCGGCGGCTGCACCTGCCGCTGCTGCGGCGGTGGTGGCGCCGGCGGTACCTGCGGTGGAGTCGGCCGCACGATATTCGGCTGTTGCGGCGGAGGTCCGCCCGGCGGACCACCGGGCGCAAAGCGCTCGCGTCGTTCATCCCGTTGCGGTGGCGGTCCCGTCGGCGGCTGCGGCGGCTGCACCTGCCGCTGTTGCGGTGCCGGAGCTCCCGGTGGTGGAGACGGCGGCGCTACCTGAGGCGGAGTTGGCCGAACGATGTTCGGCTGCGGCGGCGGAGGTCCGCCGGGCGGTCCGCCAGGCGTAACGCGGCGCTCTTCCCGCTGAACAGGAGCCGTTGATGGTGGCGGCGTCCCTGTCGGGGGCATTGTTGATGGTGGGGTTGTGCCTTGAGCCGCGCGCGGCGGGGTCGCCCCCAACCGCCCCGGCTCGTTTCTGCCGAGGGGCTGCGGCGCTGTAACCGCTGCGTTTGGCTGAATCACGGTTGTCGTGCGCTGGATGGAAATTGGAGGCAGACGCGGCGGCGGAGCGATGCCGGGCCGTCCCGGACCACCGGGACGACCAGGAGGCCCGCCCGGCGGCGGACGACGCAACTCGTCGCGCCCAATTTGTACCGCGCCCGATACGCCGTGCGTTGAGGCGAAGACCCGCGGGCGCACGCGATAGGCCGGGACCGGCGCGCCACTCACGCGGGCGACAAAGGCGGGCGGAATTCCCGGATTGACCGCCAGCCGCGCGCCATGCACGGGGACGGTGCGATTGACGATATTTGTTGTCCGCAGGATGACCGAGCGCCGATACACCGGCACGAAGTATGTACGCACCCGAGGCGCCGCCAAATAACGCCCCGGCACAAAAGCCCAATATGCGGGCTCGACCTCATAGGCGCCGACCAATTCGTCGGGCGGGAGCGGCGCCCAACCGACATAGTTGTCGCCGTAGCGCCAGTTCACCCAAGCCGGTGCCCACTCATCGCCAGGCACCCAGAACCAACCGAAACCGCGCTCGAATGCCCAGCGTCCGTAGTGATAGACAACCCAGCCCCAGTTAGCCTCGACATCATCTGAGGCCCAGTACCAGCCCCAATCGTCGGTGTAGACCCAGCGTCCGTACTCATAGGGCCGCCAATCCGGCGGGACACCGGCCGGCACCCAGACATCGCCGAAGCGAGGATGTGGTCGCCACACACCGTATTGCTCGAGCGCGATCTGGGCATCTTCGGAAATCTGCGCCTGCGCCGGTGTAAGCGCGCCGATCACAATCGGAGCCCACAGCGAGCCAATTGCGATAGCGGCGCCGGTTGCAATGGCAAAACCCGCGCGACGTATCCTCCAGAAGGAGGCCATGATTTGTTCCTTTGTTTCTTCAGGCTCCCAAAGCCGCAAAGTCAGAAAAGTGCGGCACACGGGCTTGGTTCCGAATCATTTTCCTACAGGCTAGAGCGCCGCCCGGAGCACCGGCAATGCGTCATAGTGGGGGCATATAGGGCGATCACAAGGCGAGCAGGCCTGCGTCCCCGGATTCTGTGCCGAAGGCGAGCGTCTGGCCCGTTTCATTCCAGCCGAGCGCGCTCACCGCTTGCCCGTCCGCCTCGCGCGCAAGAATCAGAGCGTCGTCCTCGACCCGCACCAATCTCACCGCGCCGTCGGCATAACCCACGGCTACTACGGGCTGGCGCGGATGACAGGCAACAACCGAGACACGTGATTCGGCGCGCGCCAGTATTGTCGGCTGTCGGCCCATGGGACCATCCTTGCCGTCGAACGGCCAAAGGATCAGTTGCTCGGAGCCTGACGTTGCAAGAAATTCGCCTTCCGCGCTCCAACTGAGCGATCGCACACGGGCGGAATATCCTGACATGCGCATGTGCTTGGCATCGGCCACCCGCCAACCATGCAGCGTTGACTCCTGCATGGTGGTGATCAGAAATTTTCCATCCGGGCTGATCGTTACCCCGAGATGGGAGCCCTTCCATTCGAGCCGCTCGGGCTGAGCGCCGGCCGCGTTCGGAAACCAGAGCGTCGCGCCGTTGTAGTGCGCAATCGCAAGACGGAATCCCTTCGGAAAAAAGCAAAGGCCTGCGACGGTTGATGCTGCCTCGAATATGCGCAGCTCGCCCTTCTTGGTGCGAACGTGCGCAATCTTGCCGGCCGACCAGGCAATGGCACCATCAGGCCCAATGGCGACGTTATCGATCCAGCGCTTCTTGTCATCCGTGCCAAGGACCCGGTGCTCGCCGTCCGGACCAGTTTCGCTGACCTGTCCATCATCGCCACCGGTTACGATACGCGCTCCATCGGAAGCGCTTGTAAGAATGGCTCCCGCGTGGACCCGAACGCGGCTCTCAGCTTCTGCGACATACAGTAATTCCTCTTCACCAAGCACGAACACTGCTGTTGCGCCAAGGAAGTGCACACCGACGACGGGGCCACCGGCATTTACGCGGCGCGTTCGGTCGGCAAGCGAGGGAATGGGGGCCGGCGTGTCGCTCACGTCAGGCGATGCAGCTTTCGACGCCTTGCCGAATTCTATCTTCGGGCAGGTTGCGGCCAATGAAGACGATGCGGCTGTCGCGCTTCTCGTCGGCGCGCCAGGGGCGCTGGTGATCGCCGTCGAGGATCATATGCACGCCCTGAAAGACGAAACGCTCCGGATCGTCCTTGAACGACAAAATGCCCTTGCAGCGCAGAATGCTGGGGCCATCCTTGGCAACGAGATCCTGAATCCAGGGAAAGAACTTGTCGGGATCGAGCGGCTTGTCGGTCTTTATTGAAACCGACTGCATCTCCTCGTCGTGATAGTGCTTGAGGCCGTTGCCGTGATGGTGATGACCGTGGTCATGCTGATGATCGTGATCGTGGTGGTGATCATGATGGTGTTCGTCGGAGTTTAAAAACGACGGCTCGATATCGAGAATGCGATCGAGATCGAAGGCATTGCGGCCAAGCACTTCGTTGATGTCGATCTTTGCGCGCTGGGTACGGTGCAGCCGCGCGTAAGGATTGAGGCCACGAATGCGCGCCTCAAGCTCACCCAATTCTTCGGCAGTCACGAGATCGGTCTTGTTGAGCAGAATGACGTCCGCGAAAGCAATCTGATTCTTGGCCTCGGGTGCATCCTTGAGCCTGTCGGCCAGCCACTTGGCATCGGCTACGGTGACGACGGCATCCAGCTTGGTTTTCGCGCCGACCGCCTCATCCATAAAGAACGTCTGCGCCACAGGCGCGGGATCAGCCAAACCCGTCGTTTCGACGATGATCGCATCGAATTTGCCCTTGCGCCGCATCAGGCCATCGATGATGCGCACGAGATCTCCCCGCACGGTGCAACAGATGCATCCGTTGTTCATCTCGAATACTTCCTCGTCGGCATTCACCACGAGGTCGTTGTCGATGCCGATCTCGCCGAATTCATTGACGATGACCGCAAATTTCTTGCCGTGCGGTTCGGACAAAATGCGATTGAGAAGCGTGGTCTTGCCGGCGCCGAGATAACCGGTGAGAACCGTGACGGGAATTTTCGAGGCCGAGTCAGGGGCAGGCATTGGGGAGTAAATCTCCGTGAGGACGGAGATATAGGCAATCTCGGGCGCAACTACAAAGGCCCGGAGGCCGTGGTTGATCTCGGCCCCACCCTTTCCTCGCACCCACCCGCAGAGCTATGTTTGCCAGACAAAATACCAGGGCAATCAACGTCCTGTAGGCCAAGGGAAAACGCCATGAACTATTCGACTGATTTCCCGTCGATCAAGGACCAGGTATCGCCGCAGGAATGGCAGGCCCGTTTAGAACTTGCCGCCTGCTATCGTCTGGTCGACGTCTACGGCATGACCGACCTCATCTATAACCACATCACCGCGCGTGTTCCCGGCGAAGAAGATGTCGTCCTGCTCAATCTTTACGGCTTGCTCTACAAGGAGATCACCGCCTCCAGCCTGGTCAAAGTTCATGTGGACGGCGAGATCCTGTGGAAACCGGATACCGACTACGACGTCAACAAATCCGGATATGTGATTCACGGCGCGATCCATAAGGCCCGTGCGGATGTTGCCTGCGTGTTGCACACGCATACCCGTGCCGGAATGGCGGTTTCCGCGATGAAGTGCGGTCTCTTGCCTCTGTCGCAAACATCGATCCGCTTCGTCGGCCACATCGGCTATCACGACTATGAAGGTCCGGCAGTCGAGCTTGATGAGCGCGAGAGACTTGTACGCGACCTTGGCCCGCACGAAGCGCTGATCATGCGCAACCACGGCCTGCTGACGTGCGGCGCGACCGTGCAGCAGGCATTCAACACCATGTATCAGCTCGAACTGTCGTGCCGTTCGCAGGTGGATGCGATGGCAGCGCGAACGGAACTGACAATGCCGGGCGAGAACGTGCTGGCCCACACCGCGCACATGTATCAGCCCGGCACGCGCAGGCCCTATGGCGTGCTCGAATGGCCGGCTATGTTGCGCAGGCTCGACGCCGAGCAGAAGAACTCGGCTTACCCGCCGTACTGGCACTGAAAAAATCTGCAATCCGGGAGGCGTCATGCTGACACTGTTGTCTCGACTAATGATGGCTGCGTCGCTGCTGTTCGCGCTGGCGCCGAACGCGTCGGCGGACGACTATCCGAACCGTCCTGTGCGATTGATCATTCCGTTTCCGCCAGGTGGCAGCAATGACGTCGTAGGCCGGCTGGTCGCGCAACAGCTCAGCGCAAAACTCGGACAACAGGTCTATGTCGACAACCGCGGCGGCGCTGGCGGAACGATAGGCACCGAGGCTTGCGCGAACGCCGCGCCCGATGGCTACACAATCTGCATCATTTCGATCGCACACGCGGTCAACCCGGCGCTCTACACGCTCAAATACGATCCGATCAAATCGTTCACGCCGATCTCGATTTTCGCGACGGGCCCCAACGTGCTCGTGGTCAACCCGACATCGCCGATCAGGTCAGTCAAAGATCTCATTGCGCTGGCCAAGGAGAAACCGGGTTCGCTCAACTACGCATCGGCGGGTGTCGGCAGCTTCCAGCATCTGGGCGCCGAATTGTTCAAGCTGCAGGCGGCGGTCGACATTGTGCACGTGCCTTACAAGGGCGGCGGACCGGCGATGCAGGACGTCATCGCCGGTCACGTGAAGATCATGTTCTCTTCGCTGGTGCAGACCACCCCGTTCATCAAATCAGGGCAGCTGATCGCGTTGGGAACCGGCGGCGCCAAGCGCAGCCCCGTTCTCCCGGATGTGCCGACGATCGCGGAAGGCGGCCTGCCTGGCTATGTCGCGGATAACTGGTGGGGCCTGGCCGCGCCAGCCGGGCTTCCCCAACCTCTCGCCGACAAGCTTTATGCGGCGTCGCAGGAGGCTTTGAAGTCGCCCGAACTGCAAGCCGCCTTCGACCGCGAGGGTGCGGCAACGGTTGAGATGACCCCTGAACAGTTCGCCGAATACATCAAGGTCGAGATCGCCAAATGGGGTCGGGTGGTCAAAGAAGGAAACATCCACGCGCAGTAAAGCGCCGCCGCCGTCGCTTAAGCCATTTTAAAACATAAGTTTTTCGGGCCCGAAACGATCGGGTCCGACTTTACCTTCGCTTTACGGCCACTCGGTAAAGTGCAGCGGCCGGGGATGACCCGCGCCAATAGTGGAAGGCGGCAGGAAGGATCCTGCCCAAGACAAGAAATGTCGCAGGCCGCGTCCGTCATCGAGGAGCTCGAATATGTTCTGGCCGCTGGCTCGAGCGATCGACGCACCGAGATTCTCAGGCGCGTAACCGACCTTTTTCTCAGTAATGCAGACGATTTCAACCGCGAACAGGTTGGCCTGTTCGACGACGTACTCGCCCACCTGATCCGGCAGGTCGAGACCACCGCGCTTGCCGAGCTTGGTGAAAAACTCGCGCCCGTCCACAACGCGCCCAACGGCGTTGTCCGCAGCCTCGCTTATCACGACCAGATCGTGGTCGCTGGCCCCGTTCTGGCCCGCTCGGTCCAGCTCACTGACCGGGACCTGGTGGAGATCGCCGGCTCGAAGGGGCAGGCTCACCTCGGGGCGATCTCGGAACGAACGCGTCTTGCAGCCGCCGTCACCGACATCCTGGTCCAACGCGGGGACACCGGTGTGGTCCGCAAGTTGTCGCAAAATCAGGGCGCAGCATTTTCCGATCGTGGCTATGTGACGCTGGCCAAGCGCGCAGAGACTGACGAGCAACTCGCGGAGAATCTGAGCGTGCGCCTGGATATGCCGCCGCAGCTCCTGCAGGACCTGCTGGCGAAGGCAACCGAAACGGTTCGGGCACGCCTGCAGACTGTGGTTTCTCCCGATCGTCAGGCCGCGATCCAGAATATTCTTTCCTCGGTGTCGGATAAGGTTTTGCGCAAGGCGACCGGGCCTCGTGACTTCAGCCGCGCGATTGCGCGCATCGACAAAATGCAAAGCACCGGTCAGCTCAATGACCAGGCCATCGCCGGGTTCGCCGCCGCAGGCCAGCACGAAGAATTGACCGTCGGTCTCGCGCGCTTGTGCACGACGCCCGTCGAGCTGATTGAACGGCTGATGCAGAACGTTCGCCATGACGGCATCCTCGTTGCCTGCAAGGCCGCCGAACTGAGGTGGCCGACCTTCCACGCCGTGTTGAAAGCACGGTTCGCCTTCGATCTGTCGGCGACCGACATCTCGCAGACGAAATCCGACTTCCTCAAACTCTCGGTCACGACCGCGCGCCGGATGCTCCGCTTCTGGCTTGTCCGTGGCGCCACGAAAACCGAAGCCTGACAGCCGATACCGCAGCACACGACATGGCCCGCACGATCTTGCAATCTGAATGTTATAATGTTACATTTTTGCAGAAAACATTATGAAATAGGCCTTCCATGAAAGCCGCGCTCGCCGGCCTCGCCTTTGCATTCTGTACCGGCCACGGCCTTCCCGCGTTGGCCGCCGACGATCAGATCGGCGTGGTCGCAGCAGAAAATTTCTACGGCGACATCGCACGCCAGATCGGCGGCGACCGCGTCGCCGTCGTCAGCATCATGAGCAATCCGGACCAGGATCCGCATCTGTTTGAAACAACGCCAGCCACTGTCCGCCAGATCGCCAGGGCGCAGATCGTTATCGTCAATGGCGCCAACTACGATCCCTGGATGGAAAAGCTTTTGGCGGCGACGACGCGTGCGGGGCGCGTTGTGATCACGGCCGCCGATCTAACCGGACGCAAGGCCGGCGACAATCCGCACCTTTGGTATGATCCCAAGACCATGCCCGCGGTGGCAACCGCCATCGCCGACGCGTTCGCCAGGACCGATCCCGCGCACGCGTCCGACTATGCGGCGCGGCTGAAGACCACGCTTGCAGCGCTCGAACGTGTCACGGCGCGCGTTGCTCAACTGAAGGCAAAGCACGCGGGCACACCGGTGACCGCAACCGAGCCGGTTTTCGGTCCAATGGCTGATGCGCTCGGCCTGACCATGCGTAACCAGCGCTTTCAGCTCGCCATGATGAACGACACCGAACCGAGCGCGCGGGATCTCGCAGCGTTCGAACGTGATCTGCGCGAAGGTACGGTCAAGGTTCTCATCTACAACAGCCAGGTTTCGGAGAAACTGACCGAACGGTTACGTGACATTGCCATCAAGTCCAAGGTGCCCGTGGTCGGCGTAACGGAGACGATGCCGGCCAACACATCGTTCCAGGACTGGGTGCTCGGTGAACTGGATGCGATTGACAAGGCGCTGAGTGGACCAAACTCGTGAGCGTCATCACCCTCGACCGTGCCACGCTGCACATCGGTGGCCGCTCCGTACTCTCCGACGTCAGCTTCGCTATCGAGGCCGGCGAATTCATCGGACTGCTCGGGCCGAACGGCGCGGGCAAGACGACCTTGATGCGTGCCATTCTCGGTTTGCTTTCGCCAAGCGGCGGCCGCGTTGAGGTTTTCGGACGCCCGCCTGAGCGCGGAAATCCGGCAATCGGCTATTTCCCCCAGCTGCGCACCGTATTGCCCGATCTTCGCGTTCGCGGACGCGATTTCATCGCAAGCTCGCTTAACGGTGAGCGCTGGGGCCTTCCTTCACTCAGTCGCAAGGAGCGCCTTGCAGTCGAAGCAACGCTCGAATCCGTCGGCGCGCGCGATCTTGCCGCGCGTCCCCTGTCCGAAATGTCCGGCGGCGAGCGGCAAAGGCTGTTGCTGGCGCAGGCGCTGATCGGAGAGCCTAAACTCCTGTTGCTCGATGAGCCGCTGATCAGTCTCGACGCGCGCAATCAGGAAATCGCGATCGATGTGGTGCGCACGGTATGCCGCGAGCGCAAGATCACCGTCTTGTTCAGCGCGCACGAGCTTAATCAGCTGTTGGGAACCCTTGACCGCGTGCTCTATCTCGGGAACGGGCAGGCCGTGCTTGGGACGGTCGACGAAGTTGTGAAGGCGCCAGTTCTTTCGCGGCTCTACGGGGCGGAAATACAGGTCGTACGTGCCGACGGCCATATCTTCGTGATGTCGCGCGGACGCGACGTAGAACGCGTGGATCACATGCATGATCATGATCATGGCCACGGCCACGATCACGGCCACCACCATCACTGAAATGTTTGACTACGAATTCATGACCAACGCTTTCGCCGCCGCTGGCATTGTCGCGGTCGTGTCTGGTCTTGTCGGTTATTTCCTGGTGATGCGCGGGCAGACCTTCGCGGGCCATGCGCTGTCCCACATTGGTTTTGCAGGCGCAACCGGTGCCGGCCTGATCGGCATCGCGCCACTGTGGGGACTGCTCGCCTTCACTTTGGCCGCCGGCATCGCGATGGGAGCCCTGGGCGAGCGCATCAGCAACCGCGACGTTGCGATCGGCGTGATATTGGCGTTGGCGCTCGGATTCGGCCTTCTCTTCCTTCACTATTACACATCGTTCGCGACGCAGGCCACCGCCCTCCTCTTTGGTAATGTCCTGGCGGTCGATCACTCAATGATCGTGACATTGGCCGTGCTGGGTGCAATCACACTCGCAGCTCTCGCCGCGATCATGCGGACGCTGATATTTTCCAGCCTTCAGCCCGAACTGGCGGAAGCGAAAGGTGTGCCGCTGCGTTTCATCTCGACGGCATTTCTCGCCATCGTGGCGCTCGCAGTTTCGGAATGCGCGCAGATCGTGGGCGTGCTGCTGGTGTTCACCTTGATGGTCGGCCCGCCAGCCGCCGCACAACGCGTAACCACCGGGTTGTGGGGCGGACTGATCGCAGCGGCCGCATTTGCATTGGCCGAAGCGTGGCTCGGCCTGACGATGGCCTTCTACACCGACTGGCCGGTGAGCTTCTGCATCGCCGTGCTGAGCGCGTTCGTTTACTTTGCCTGCCTTGCGCTATCGATGCGAATGGGGCCGGCGCATCCCGTGCCGGCCCCATAAAACATCACAAATACGCGTGCGCTACATCTTCACGCCGTGTTCGGTCATGTATTTGATCGCGCCCGGGTGCCACGGGATCGGCGAATAATCTTTTACCTGGTTGTCCAGCGAAAAGTTCTTCGCCTCGCTGTGCACCGCGACGAGATCCGCCTTCTTGTCGAAGATGATCTTGACGATGTTGTAGGCATCCTGGTCGGACATTTTCGCGTTCGAGACAAGGATGTTCCACACGACGGTGTTCTTGTTGTCCGTCGTCTGTCCTGGATAGGTGCCGGCCTTGATCGTGCTGCCAGCGTAGAGGTTGCCGTATTTCGCATTCATCTTGGCGGCGAGGTCGGCGTGATCGATCAGCTTGATCTTGACGCCCGGTGTAGCACCGAGGTCGGTCACGGCCGAGGTTGGCAGACCGCCGACCCAGAAGAATGCATCGATCTTGCGATCCTTGATCGCATTGACCGATTCGGCAACGCCCAGTCGTTCGCGCTTCATGTCCTTGTCTTTGTCGAGGCCGGCCGCCTCGATCACGCGGAATGCCATGACTTCCGTTGCACTGCCGCCGGATCCGGTCGACACGCGCTTGCCTTTGAGGTCGGACATGTTCTCGATGCCTGTGCCTTCTATCGTGACCACGTGCATCTGGTTGGGATAGAGCACCATCAGCGTGCGGACCGGCACTTCCGTGCCCTTGAATTTGTCCTGACCTTTGTATGCATCGAGCGCGGCATCGACCATCGAGAACGCAATCTCGCTATTGCCGGAATTGATCAGCTTGAGATTGTCGACCGAACCGCCGGTCACTTCCGCAGTGGCCTGAATGCCGGGCAGCGTTTTCGACAGGACGTTGGCGAGGCCGCCGCCCAGTGGATAGTAGACGCCGCCGGTGCCACCCGTCGCGATTGAGATCGCCCGCTGTTGGGCAACGACCGTGCCGGCTACAAGTGTGCTTGCCAACGCAAGCGCGGTCAGGCCTATCCTCCAATTCGACATCTTTTCCTCCTGAGTGCTTTGTTTTTGTCCACTTATGCAGCAAGTCTGGCCGGAACGAATTTCTGTTTCAATAGGAGTGCCGCGGCCAAAGCAAAACCGAAGGGCGCCGGATACGGCACATCGAGGCCCGTCAGTGTCTCGGCCAAACCTTCGATCAAACTCGGGAACACCAGCAGCAAGCCGGCGAACAGCCACAGCCACCGCTCCACATGGGTATTTTTGCGCAAGGCCCAGTTCTGGGCCGCCGCCGCAAGCGCGCCCAGACCAATGGCCGTCTTCAGCGTGATCCAGATGATGTCATAGACCGAGCCATCTTTCGGAACTTTCATCAGCAGACCGACGCCTTGAGGGTCGAGCACGAAAACGAACGGCACGAGGAAGGCCGGCAGCGTGTATTTCCACGCCTGCATCGTGGTGATGTAAGGATCGCCGCCGGTAATGGCGGCGGCCGCGAAGGGTGACAGCGCAGTGGGCGGAGACACCTCCGACAGCACGGCATAGTAGAAGATAAACATGTGCGCGGCGAAATCCGGCACCCCGAGCTTGGTCAAGGCGGGCGCCGCGATCACAGCGCAGATGATGTAGGACGCAGTCACGGGCACGGCGAGACCGATGATCCAGACCACCAATGATGTGTAGATCGCGGTCATCAGGAGGCTGCCGCCGGCGAAATCGATGACAATGGCGGAGAACTTCAGACCAAGTCCGGTCAGCGTCACGATGCCGACGATGATGCCGGCAGCCGCGCAGGTCGTCGCTGCGCTAAGAACGCCGATCGAGCCGTCGGCCATGGCAGCGGTCAGCTTCTTCGATGACGGCACCAATTGCTGACCGGCTTGCGTCAGCCCAATGACAGCCAGGACGGCAATCAGCACGAGGATCAGCATCGGAAAATACGACTTGAACGCCTCGGCGAAAGCGGATGCGCCGATCGGCGGGATCGTGAACAGCACGGCGGCGGCAACGCTGATCAGCAGGATCGGAATGAGAATTTTACGCGGGCCGAGAGTCGTGTCCGGCGCAAGCGCGCTCATGATGAAGGCCAGGATTGTCGAGTAGAACACCGAGAGCATCGGGGAATAGCCGATCACCATGAAGATCACGACGGCGACCAGCGAGACGAAATGAAATCCGTATCGCTTTGTCATCTCCCATACGGTCATCTCCGGCTTGAACACCACCTCGTGCGCGCCGAAGCGCAGCGAGTCGAGTTCGACCATGAACAGCAGGGAAAGGTAGTACAGGCACGTCGGGATGGTCGCCATCCAGATCACATCGAGGTAACTGATCTTCAGAAACTCGGCGATCAGGAACGCGGCGGCGCCCAGCACTGGCGGCGATATGATGGCGCCAAGTCCACCGGCTGCCAGCAATCCGCCGGCGGCGTTTTTCTCGAACCCGGCCTTGGCCAACATCGGGTATGCCACTGTGCCGATCATGACCGTCGTCGCGACACCGGAGCCGGACGGACCACCGAGCAGGAACGACGAAGCCACCACTGCGCGGCCCGCGCTCGAGGGTTTTCCGCCCATCACAGCAAGAGAGAAATCGATAAAGAATTTCCCGGCGCCCGATTGCTGAAGAATGGCGCCGTAGATCGTGAACATGATGATCAATGTCGCCGACACGTCGATCGGAACTCCGAAGATGCCTTCGAGCGTGATGAACAGATGTCCGACCAGGCGCGAAATGTCGTAGCCGCGATGTGTCCAGGGCGGCGGGAGCTCAGGTCCGAAATATGCATAGAGAATGAAGCACACCGCCACCATCGGCATGATCCAGCCGGTGGTGCGCCGGGCGGCCTCAAGCACCAGCACAATGAAGATGGCGCCGAGAATAACGTCCCATTTTTCCGGCACCGCCGCGCGATCGGTGAAATCGTCGCCCTGCATCAGCGCATAGATGATTGTCGCGACCCCGATCAATGGCGGGACCACATCGAACCACTGGATCCGGTTGCGGAAACGATCGGAGACAGGGAACAGCAGGAAGCTGAGGACCAGCACGAAGGCGACGTGCGTGTAGCGAAGCGGAATTGTGGGTACGATGTCGTACGCCGCATAGAGATGGAACAGCGTCATGGCGACGGCGATCGCGGTGACGGCAACGCCCACCCAGCCTGACAGCCGGTTGGCGGCACCTTCCTCCTGCTGGACGTATTCTTCAGCCTTGCGCAGCTGCTCTTCGGTAATGACTTGCGCTTCAGCGCCCGCCTTGAGCTGTTCCTCCATCGTCCCCTCGCCTTGTGGCGGTGTTCCCCCGCCTTTCGAGAGCGAGGCTAGCATGGCCGAAGGCGGCCGAATACTCAGCGAAAGTGCTAGGACTCGTGCGCGCTGCGGTCGCCCTGTTGACCGTATTTTGTACGGCCGCTAGTTTCGCAGCGATGGGGATGGGGTCCCCCGAGAACCGCCCGCAAGGGGCTGATGACTCCTACCGCGCAACATGGCGGTAGGAATCTGTCCGCCGCAGGGCGGTTTTTCTTTGCCCTGAGACATAGGGAATAGATCAATGGGCTACCTGATTGTGTTTATCGGCGGCGGCATTGGGGCTGCGCTTCGGCATGGATTCAATATTGCCTTTGCGCGTTTGCTGGGCACCGCTTTTCCCTATGCAACGTTGTTCGAAAATGTATCCGGCTCGATCGTGATGGGAGTCCTGGTAGCGATTTTTGCTTTCCGAAGCGGCATCCCGCACCATTGGCAACTCTTCATGACAACCGGAATCCTCGGCGGGTACACGACATTCTCGACGTTTTCGCTCGACTTCGCGTTGCTGTATGAGCGCGGCCAGATAGGCCTCGCGGCGCTCTACGTCCTGCTATCGGTAGTGCTATCGATCGGTGGGCTGTTCGCAGGGCTCGCGCTGGTCCGCAACCTCGCCTGAGCTAGTCCATCGCGCGCAAGCCAAGCTTGTCGAGAAGCGCCATGTCGCGGTCGCGTCCGGGATTTGGCGTCGTTAGCAGCTTCGGCCCGTAGAAGATCGAATTGGCACCGGCGAGGAAGCAGAGTGCCTGCGTTTCTTCGCTCATATCTTCCCTGCCCGCGGATAACCGAACCATCGAGGCGGGCATTGTTATGCGCGCGACCGCGATCGTGCGCACGAAATCGAGCGAGTCGATTGCCGCCGCCGCCGCAAGCGGCGTACCCTCCACACGCACCAGCATGTTGATCGGTACGCTTTCCGGATGGACCGGCAGGTTGGCGAGCGTCGCGATCATACCGATGCGGTCGTCAAGCTTCTCGCCCATACCGACAATTCCGCCGCAGCAGACATTGATTCCGGCGGCGCGGACATGCTCGAGAGTATCGATTCGGTCCTGGTAAATGCGTGTCGTAATGATCTCGCCATAGAATTCCGGCGATGTATCAAGATTGTGGTTGTAGTAATCGAGGCCGTAGGTCTTCAGCCGCCTCGCTTGCTCGCCGGTCAACATTCCGAGCGTGACACACGTCTCCATGCCGAGGGCTTTCACGCCTTCGATCATGTCGCAGACCTTATCGAGATCGCGGTCCTTGGGCGAGCGCCAGGCCGCGCCCATGCAAAATCGCGAGGCGCCGCCGGCCTTGGCGGCACGGGCTTCCGCGAGCACGACCTCGAGGTCCATCAGCTTTTCGGCTTTGACACCAGTTTCGAACTTCGCCGACTGGGGACAATAGGCGCAGTCCTCCGGGCAACCACCGGTCTTGATCGAGAGCAGGGTGGAAATCTGCACTTCGGAAGGATCGAAATTGTCGCGGTGCACCTGGGCGGCGCGAAAGATCAGTTCGGGAAACGGCAACGCAAAAAGTGCGCGCACTTCATCGCGCGTCCAATCGTTACGCGGCAGACTCGATGCCACCGGTGGCGGAATCTGATGCGACAACGACATGCTTTAGGCCTCCAGCAGTATCTGACCCGCCTTATATACCAAGACCGTCAGTCCATTGTGCAAGATTTCACCGTAATTGAGCCACCCTTGTCGCCATGATACCCTTGGGATGATGTCGGGACATATCGCCATGAAAAAACTCGCCGTGACTGCCTTCATGCTGGGAATATTGACAGCGCCTGCATTCGCCCAAGGTAAAGAGAGCGAACCATTGGAAATTTTGGACAGGGATAAAAAACAGCAGGCCGAGGCCCTCGACAAGCAATACAAGAAAATGATGGACCGAAACCGCAAAGAAACCGACGCGCAGAAGTCGGATCCGTGGTCGAATATGCGGGCTCCAAACGAAGGCAAAGGAAAGTGACGGCGTGAGCCCGGTTGCGCTAGCTCAGGCTTAAGCAGCAAATTTCTTTACGCCGCATCAAATCTGTATTCGCCCTTGCCCTCAAGGGTGGATGTTGCGCGGTGCTGTGCGGAACGTTTTTCCTGGACGCGCCCTAGCGCCAGCGAAAGCACCGCCCACCCTGCGACGATCGGCAAAGAGCAAAGTGCAATTGCGCCGAGCTTCAGGCCCAATCCTTGCAGGGTGTCGAAAATCCAGCCGGACAATGCGTCAGAGCCGCGATACACGACGACATCAACGAGATTTTTTGCCTTGTATTTCTCCTCACGCGTCACCACCGTGAAGAACAGTTGGCGTGCAGGATTTGCGATTGCAAAGTTCATCCAGCGTTGCACGACCTGAACCGTCACGACGACGATAAGGGTCGGCATCATGGCGAGAACCGCGAACCCGACGATATAGACCGCCGGCAGCGCTGCTGCCGCTACTCCGGTGCCGACGCGTTTGAGTACCTGGCCGGTGATGAGTAATTGCGTGACCAATGTGAGCACACTCACCGCGAGATCGATGCTCGCAAAAATCCGCGTCTGAAGGCCCGCGCTCTTGACTGCCTCCGAGACGATATGCGCCTGTTCGAAGTAGATGATGGTCGCGGCATAGGACAGAAGCGCGACCCAGACGCCGATACCCAAAATGTAAGGCGACCGCACCAACTCGGGTATGGCCGCAAATGCACTGCCGCCGATACTTTCTGTCGGCGCTTGCGTTTCGGCTCGCGCATGTACGACCACATTGCGCTCGAGGCGGTAAACGCAAAACACGGCCAGCTCGAGAAATATCACAGCGGCAATCATCAGGTTTACCGGCCCTAACGGAACGGAAAGCCAGATCGTCATGATCGGCCCCAGCAATGCACCTGCCGTTCCGCCTGCGCCGATGAACCCGAAAAGCCGCTTGCCTTGTTCGGAAGTGAACAGGTCAGCCATGAACGACCAGAACACAGCCACCGCAAAAAGGTTGAAAACGCTGACCCAGACGAAGAACACGCGTGCGACGACGGCTGTTTCAATGTCGAAAGTCAGCAGGGCCCAGAACACGATGAGATTGGCGACAAAGAAGTGGTAGACGATCGGAATGAACCGTGCGCGCGGTAGCCTTGCGACCAGGGCGCCGTAAACCGGTTGCGCCACAAGCAACGTGAGGAATGTCGCGGTAAACAGCCACGGGAGATTCTTGACACCGCCGGCGATGCCCATCTGGTCGCGCAAAGGCCGCAAGACGTAGTACCCGGCAAGAAGCGCAAAGAAATAGGCGAAAGACCACAACGCCGCCGCGCGCTCCTGCGGCGTCGCCGGCATAACGTGCGCCAGCCAGCGTTCCAATCTCGTCATGGCAATGAGAGTTTCTGCTTCAGTTCGGCCGCGGTGACCTGCTGCCCATAGCCGGGTTGACCGCGTTGGAAACGCCGCGCGTCGGCAAGCGTCCCGACGGTCACCGGATCGAAGCCAGCGTCGCGCACAAGCGCAGCCGCGATCTGCACGGCCTGCGGATCGTCACCGGCAATCGGTATTGCAAGTTTCGGATCAGGTCGGTTCGCCTCGCGCGCAAACACCATGTAAGACATGGTGTTGAATGCGCGGACGATGCGCACACCCGGGAAATACTTCTGCGTCGTCACACCGATTCCGTTTTGTTCGACTTCATCGGCAATGGTGCCATCACGCGCCGACACCGCGTTGCAGGCGTCGAGCATCACCTTTCCCTTCATCCTCGCGGAATTGTCTTTGCCGATCTGCGCGATCGCCCCGTACGGCACGGCAATGAACAGAACGTCGCCGAACGCTACAGCCTGCTCGACCGTACCGGCCTGTGCAAGGCTGCCGAGCTTGGCAACCATATCCTTCAGCTCTTCGGGATGACGCGACGAAAAAAATACCGAATGGCCTTTTTTGACCCAAAGGCCGCCTATCGTTCCGCCGATATTGCCTGAACCAATGACGCCGATCCGTGTCGGCGAACTCCCTTGGGCGAATAAGCGGGCCGGTTGCAAAATCGTGGCCATCGCAAGGAACCCGCCGGCGCCCAATAGCGCACGTCGGTCGACTGTCGTTGAACTCCGTCCACGCATCTATCACTCCCGCATGATGATCGCGCTGCATCCTTGCAGGGGATTGCGCCGGAAGCTTCTCACGGTTGCGTGAGGCCAACCCTTCACATGGCTGCTACGCAAACGCCGACAAGAATTTCACGTTCCGGTAGACGAGCCTTCAGTAGACCAACTGATCGTCTTGTAATCGAAACCCATTTCGATCGTTGGCTTGATGATGGCAAAATACGGAGAAATATCGAAATCTCGCGGGCAATAAAGCGAGCTGTCGCGAATGCGATAGATTTCCCGTCGTGCGCTGGCGCTTTCGACATGCTCAATGGCCGGCAAAATCGGATAGCCGATAGCGGCGAATGCCCTAGCGATCAGCGCAGAGCAGATGAGCTTCGTCGGATCGCCGGAACCGAGTGCGATCATGCGCCGTCGAAAGCGTTGCGGCACGGGCAATGGCACCAGATATCGGCCCAGATCGACAATATTCTTCAGGTCGTACTGCAATCCGATGCGCTCGACCGCGTAGTCGCACACTGCCTGACGATCTTCGGGCGACAAGCCGACGGGACGGCAGATACGCGTGTGATAGTCAAAATAAGTCGATAGCGGGACCGAGATGATGCCGGCTTCCATATTGGATTCGACCAGATCGCACGGCTCTCCGCTTGCTGTGGTCTGGCCATCGATCGGCCCGACGTAGAGCGCGGCATGCGACCAGGTGGACTGGGTGAGATATTTGATTACACCCGCGATATGCGTGCGGCCCTCGATCAACAGGATGTCGCCAGGCTTGATCAAGGCCTGCAGCGCCTTCGGTTCCGCCGGCGTAAACGGCTCATAGCCTGAAGCAGGCTGTTGCAGATAGGAGGCGATATGCCGCCCGACGCGATCGAGCATCCATGTCATGGGCAGAATCCCAGCAAGTTATTCCTGTGCAAGTCGAACAATATTTTGCGCAGGTGGGCAACACCTCCGGAGCACGGGTGTCGAATAGTCAATAGTTGGATGGAATGGCTTGCTTCAGGTTCCCGCCGGGAAGGTATGTGCGAGGTTGATCGTGGAGAATCTGAACAAAAACAAAATGGCCGGAAAAATCCGGCCATCAGTCTTTAACTATAAACTTCTATCGACTATTCGGCCGCTTCCATCTGCGGCCCTAAGGCCTCGACTTTCGCCGCGCAGAATTTGAATTCCGGAATTTTCCCGAACGGATCGAGCGCAGGATTGGTCAGAATATTCGCGGCAGCCTCGACGTAAGCGAAGGGGATGAACACAACGCCATCGGGGATGGCGTCATCCTGACGGGAGTTGAGCTCCACCTCGCCGCGGCGGGTCGTCACCCGAACCATGTCACCGGGCTTGATGCCAAGCTTCGCGAATGTGCCGCGCGAAAGCGAGGCGACAGCCGACGGCTCCAACGCATCAAGCACGGTGGCGCGCCGTGTCATCGAGCCGGTGTGCCAATGCTCAAGCTGGCGGCCAGTGGTAAGGATGAACGGATACTCGTGATCGGGCGTCTCGTTCGGCGGCAGCAGTTTTGCCGCGACCAGCTTGGCCATGCCATTCGGCCGCGGAAAGCCCTTGTCGAACACCACATCGCGGCCCGGCTTGTCGGGCGCATCGCTTGGATAGGTGACGTGATCCTCGCGCTCTACGCGCTCCCACGAAATGTTGTCGAGAGCAGGCATCAGGTTCGCCATTTCGGTAAAGACCTCGCTCACGTGCTTGTAGTTCCATTCCTCGCCCATGCGCTGGGCCAGATCCTGGATGATCCACAAGTCCTGACGTGCAGTCGCCCGGCAGCGGCAGGGCCTTGCGGCCCATCTGCACCTGGCGATTGGTATTGGTAACGGTACCGTCCTTCTCCGGCCACGCCGAGGCGGGAAGGATCACGTCGGCATAAGAGCAGGTCTCGGTCAGGAAGATGTCCTGCACCACAAGATGTTCAAGATGCGCGAGCGCGCCGCGTGCGTGGTTCAAGTCGGGGTCCGACATCGCGGGATTTTCGCCCATGATGTACATGCCCTTAATCTCGTCGGCATGCACTGCGTCCATGATCTCGACCACGGTCTTGCCGCGCTTAGGATCGAGCTTTTTGCCCCAAGCCTTTTCATATTTTGTGATCATCTCCGGGCTCTCCACCGACTTGTAATCGGGGAAAAACATCGGGATCAGGCCAGCATCGGATGCGCCCTGCACGTTGTTCTGCCCTCGCAATGGATGCAGGCCAGTGCCCGGACGGCCGACCTGGCCGCAGATCAGCGACAGCGCAATGAGACAGCGCGCATTATCGGTGCCGTGGGTATGCTGCGACACGCCCATACCCCAGAAGATGATGGCACTTTCGGCACGCGCGAAGCCGCGCGCGACCTCACGCAGCGTGTCGGCAGGAATGCCGCAGATCGGCTCCATCTCCTCCGGCGTGAAGTCTTTCACATTCTCGGCGATCTGATCGAAACCTTCGACGTAGGTCTGTACGTATTGCTGGTCGTAAAGCTTCTCGCTGATGATCACATTGAGCACCGCGTTTAGCATCGCGACGTCGGTGCCGTTCTTGAACTGCATCATCTTCCAGGCGTGGCGCTTGAGGGCCTGCCCGCGCGGGTCCATTACCACCAGCTTGGCGCCGCGCTTGGCCGCCTGCTTGAAGAAAGTCGCGGCGACCGGGTGGTTTTCCGTCGGATTGGCGCCGATCACGATGATGAAGTCGGAATTCTTGCACTCGTTGAAGGTCGCGGTTACCGCCGCGGAGCCAACGCCTTCCAGCAGCGCCGCCACCGACGAGGCGTGGCAGAGCCGCGTGCAGTGGTCGACATTGTTCGAGCCGAAGCCAGTGCGCACGAGCTTCTGGAAAAGGTAAGCCTCTTCGTTCGAGCCCTTGGCGGAGCCGAAGCCGGCCAGCGCGCGCGGACCATCGCGATCGCGGATTTTTTTCAGGCCGGAAGCGGCTCGCTCCATCGCCTCTTCCCATGTCGCTTCGCGAAAATGCGTGAACGGATTCGATGGATCAACCAGATCGTTAGCGGCTTTCGCCACGCCATCCTTGCGCACCATCGGCTTGGTCAAGCGCTGCGGATTGCTGATGTAGTCGAAACCGAAGCGGCCCTTCACGCACAACCGATTCTGGTTGGCCGGGCCGTTTCGACCGGTCACGTACAAAAGCTTGTCGTTCTTGATATGATAAGTGAGCTGGCAGCCGACACCACAATAAGGGCACACGCTGTGAACTTCGCGATCGGCGAATTCAGTGCGCACGTTCTTATCGTTGACCACCGTCGCCGGCATCAGCGCGCCGGTCGGGCAAGCCTGTACGCACTCGCCGCAGGCGACACAGGTCGACTGACCCATGGGATCGTCGAAATCGAAGACGATCTTTTCACCGTGGCCGCGACCGGCCATGCCGATGACGTCGTTCACCTGCACTTCACGGCAGGCCCGGACGCAGAGGTTGCACTGGATACAGGCATCGAGATTGACCGCCATGGCTGGATGGCTGCGGTCGGGGGACGGCAGTTTCTCGCGCTCGGGAAATCGGCCAACATCGATCCCCATTCGATCGGCCCAGCTCCAGAACTTCGATTGCGGATCGTGGGAGGTTGTGCGCTCCGGTTGATCGGTGACCAGTAATTCGAAGACCATCTGCCGCGCAGTTTTCGCACGGTCCGACGTCGCCTTAACCTTCATGCCTTCGGTTGGCTGGCGGATGCAGCTTGCCGCGAGCACGCGCTCACCTTCGATCTCGACCATGCAGGCGCGGCAATTGCCGTCGGCGCGATAGCCGGGCTCCGGCGAATAGCAAAGATGGGGAATATCGGTGCCGAGGCGCTTGGCGACCTGCCAGATCGTTTCGCCTTCAAGCGCTTCAACCTCTTTGCCGTCGAGGATGAATTTTACCGATTTGGACTTGCCATTGCCTGCGCTCATCGCTTTTCGCCTTCCGACATCACCAGCTGCCTAGCGGCTTCGACAATTCATCAGGAAAATATTTTAAAACACACAACAGCGGATTTGGCGCTGCCTGACCAAGGCCACAAATGGACGCATCGCGCATCGCGGTCGACAGCTCTTCGAGCAACTTCACGTTCCACGGTCCCTTGGCCATCAGTTTGGCCGCTTTCTCGGTCCCGACACGACAGGGCGTGCACTGGCCGCAGCTCTCGTCCTCGAAGAACTGCATCAAATTCAACGCGGCAGCCTTTATGTCGTCCTTGTCGGACAGGATCACAACCGCGTGCGACCCCACGAAGCAGCCATATTTTTCAAGGGTTCCGAAATCGAGCGGGATATCGGCCATGGACGCCGGCAAGATCCCGCCAGACGGCCCGCCCGGCAGGTAGGCTTTGAAAGTATGGCCGTCCTGCATGCCGCCACAGAACTCGTCGATCAGTTCACGCATCGTAATGCCGGCCGGCGCCAGCTTGACGCCGGGATTCTTCACGCGGCCAGACACCGAAAAGCTGCGGAAACCCTTGCGCTCGTGGCGGCCCTGCGATGTCGCCCACTCGGCGCCTTTCTCGATAATGTCCCGAATCCAGAACATGGTTTCGACATTCTGCTCGAGCGTCGGACGTCCAAACAGACCGACCTGCGCAACATAAGGCGGGCGATGCCGCGGCAACCCGCGCTTTCCTTCGATCGATTCAATCATCGCGGACTCTTCGCCACAGATATAGGCGCCTGCACCCCGCCGCAGATGCAACTTGGTGTGAGGTGACAGATCCGCGTCTTCAATTCTGGTGATCTCGTCCTCCAGCATCAGCCGAAGTTCGGGGTATTCGTCGCGAATGTAGATATATGTCTCGCGTGCCTCGACAACCCAGGCGGCGATCAGCACGCCTTCGATGAACCGGTGCGGATCGCGCTCGAGATAGTAGCGATCCTTGAATGTGCCCGGCTCGCCCTCGTCGGCATTGACCGCGAACATTCGCGGGGCCGGCTCCGCGCGCACGAGTGCCCATTTGCGGCCAGTCGGAAACCCTGCGCCTCCGAGGCCGCGCAAACCCGCATCGCTCACGATCTTGATCAATTCATCGCGCGTGCGTTTGTCGCTCAAACAGTCTTTCAGAAGCGAATAGCCGCCGGTCTTTTGGTAGGCGTCGAAATCAACCTCGGGCTTCCACGCATGTGCGTGCGGTTTCTTTTTTACAGCCGCGGTCACAGACTCGACGGTGGCCTTCAACGTCTGAACATGACCGACCGCACAAGCCGGTGCGTGATCACATCCGCCCATGCAGGGGGCATGAACGATGCGAACCTCTCGGCCGAGCTTGCTCGTCAAATCCTTGGTGAGTTTTTCGGCACCTGCCATGGCGCACGACAGCGAATTGCACACGCGAACAGTGATCGGCGGCGGCGGCAACTCACCTTCCTTCACGACGTCGAAGTGTGCGTAAAAGGTCGCGACCTCATAGACCTCGGTCAGCGCCATTTTCATTTCCGAAGCAAGCGCCGCGAGGTGCGCGGCTGAAAGATAGCCGTACTGGTCCTGAATAAGATGCAGGTGCTCGATCAGGAGATCTCGCCGCCGCGGCCGGTCGGTAAGAAGGCCGCGCACTTCTACCAGCGCTTGTGGATCGACCTGCCGTCCCTTCGGGGTACGGGGCGGCCGACGCCGCCCTTCACGTCCGCTTGGCCTGCTCAAGGTCGATTGCTCGATAGCGCTCATCGATAAAAATCCCCGCTACCTAATGAAAATCTCATAAGGCCCCCTCCCAGCAAGCCCCAGCGCCCGATCGCACGATAGGTAATTTCTATTAAGATAGTCACTGTCCTTGTTTTTTCCGATCGCCTTGCGTTAATTTGGAAAGCCAATCGCCCTGCGGATTTTTGGTGTCCAAAGCGATGGAACTCGTTGGCATGGCAGGTATCGGGTCAGAAAGTGCTCGACAAGCTTGAATTTCTACTTGCTCTGGCCCGGGAACGGCATTTCGGCCGCGCCGCTGAGGTCTGTGGCGTAACTCAGCCGACTTTGTCGGCTGGCGTAAAACAACTGGAAGAGACATTCGGCGTTTTGCTCGTGAACCGCGGTTCCCGGTTCCAAGGGTTCACGGCCGAAGGCGAACGTGTGCTCGAGTGGGCTCGGCGCATCGTCGGCGACACGCGGGCGATGCGCCAGGAAGTGCACGCGCTCAAGCACGGTCTCGCCGGAAGGTTGCGGCTTGCGGCGATCCCGACCGCGCTCGCGATGGTTCAGACGCTGACCACACCATTTCGGGCGCGTCACCCGGAAGTCCAATTCACAATTCTGTCCCGAACGTCAGTTGAGATCCTCGCGCACCTGGAGAATCTCGAAATCGATGCCGGCCTCACATACCTCGACAATGAGCCCCTTGGCCGAGTTACGGCGGTGCCGCTTTATAACGAACGCTATCGGTTGCTCGTTGCTGCCGATGCTCCTCTTGGCGATCGTCAAAGCGTGACATGGACTGAGGTCGCCCAGGTCCCACTGTGTCTGCTCACCCCGGACATGCAGAACCGTCGCATCATCGAGCGACTGCTGCGCGACACCGGCATCGAGCCGAGGATTTCTCTCGAGTCAGATTTCGATGATTCTTCTCTACTCGCACGTGCGCACCGGACGCTGGGCGAGCGTCATGCCGGCAAGGCTCGCGGCGTCACTCGGATTGACCGATGTGTTGCGCGCAATTCCGATCGTCGAACCTGAAGCAACTCATACCATCGGGTTAGTCGCGCCGGCACGAGAGCCGATGACGACGCTGACAGCGGCGCTCGTCGCAGAAGCACGCCGCGTGGCACCGCTGTTGTCCGATTAAGCCAGCGGCAAATCGCACTGCGCTTAGTCAAAAGTCTAACTTCGCTCTCGAGAAATTAATCTCGCGCAATAATTTGAATGAAGATAGCGGTTCGCAATGGCGAAATTGAAAATTCCTATCGGCCCATAAAGAACTTGTGGTTGATTCATCGCAAGTGCGCCGACACTGTCGCCCGCTCAAGCGCGCGCTGACGCGCAAAATACCAAGGGGACAGCGCATGACGACGATTGATCGGCCGTTCACGGGGAACGGCACCCTCACCAATATTCTCGACCGCGAAAGAATCATCGCAACGGCTGGATTCAATCGCTGGCTGGTTCCGCCGGCCGCGCTCTGCATCCATCTTTGCATCGGCATGGCCTACGGCTTCTCGGTGTTCTGGTTGCCGCTATCGCGTGCGATCGGCTTGACCGCACCGAAGGCATGTCCGGATATTTCGATCTTCGAAGAACTCTTTACGACGACCTGCGACTGGAAAGTCGCGAGCCTCGGCTGGATGTACACACTGTTCTTTGTCGTCCTCGGCGTTGCCGCAGCGCTGTGGGGCGGATGGCTTGAGCGCGCCGGGCCACGCAAGGCCGGCGTCGTTGCCGCAATTTGCTGGTGCGGCGGTCTCGCGCTCGGCGCGCTTGGCGTTTACGTCCATCAGCTCTGGCTGCTGTGGCTTGGCTCCGGCGTGCTCGGCGGTATCGGGCTTGGCCTCGGTTACATTTCACCGGTGTCCACGCTGGTGAAATGGTTTCCCGACCGTCGCGGCATGGCGACCGGCATGGCGATCATGGGCTTCGGTGGCGGTGCCATGATCGGTGCGCCACTGGCCAACATGCTTCTGAACTATTTCAAGACGCCAACCGACGTCGGCGTCTGGAAGACGTTTCTCGCCATGGGCGCGATCTACTTCTTCTTCATGATGATCGGCGCATTCCGCTATCGAATTCCGCCGGCGGGCTGGCGGCCCGACGGCTGGAAGCCGCCGAGCGAAACCAAGTCCATGATCACCCAGCACAATGTGCATCTGAAGGATGCACACAAGACACCGCAGTTCTGGTTGATCTGGTGGGTCCTCTGCTTGAACGTGTCGGCCGGCATCGGCGTGATCGGGATGGCATCACCGATGCTGCAGGAAATCTTTGCCGGTTCGCTGATCGGCCTGCCTGACATCAAATTCAACGCACTAACGGCCGACCAGCGCGTCGCCATCGCCGCAATCGCAGCCGGCTTCACCGGTCTGCTCTCGCTGTTCAATATCGGCGGGCGGTTCTTTTGGGCATCGCTGTCAGACTACATCGGGCGAAAGAACACCTACTACACGTTCTTCCTACTCGGCATCGCCTGCTACCTGTTGATGCCATGGTCAGCCAACCTCGGCTCGAAGGCCGTGTTTGTCGCAGCCGTCTGCGTCATTCTTTCAATGTATGGCGGCGGCTTCGCAACGGTTCCGGCCTATCTCGCCGATATGTTCGGAACGCAGTTCGTCGGCGCGATTCACGGGCGTCTGCTGACGGCGTGGTCGACGGCCGGCATCATCGGCCCCGTGGTCGTGAACTACATTCGCGAGGCGCAGCTCGCAGCCGGCGTACCGCGTGACCACCTTTACGACTACACGCTGTATATTCTCGCCGGAATGCTGGTCATAGGGTTGATCTGCAACTACCTGATCAAGCCAGTCGATCCGAAGTGGTACATGAGCGCAGACGAAGTCGCGAAGTTGCAGGCGGCGAGCGCGAAAAGTGCAGCTGCTACTGGATCGCACGGAATCGGCTTCGGCGGTCTGGACGCCAAAGGCCGCATTGTTCTGGGCCTTTGTCGGTATCCCGCTCGCCTGGGGCGTGTGGATTACGCTCGTGAGTGCGGCTAAGATATTCTGATCGCAGAAAGGCGCCACGGAACGAAAAAGCGTCGTTCCGTGGCCCCGCGGTTTCAAGAATTGCCGAACTCGATGGTGATTTGATTGCATCTGTCATATGGCACCGTGCGTGAATCACCGCGCAAGGTGATCCATGCGGTGCGTGTTCATGACCAAATCCTTGAGCTTCACGAGGCTGATGACCTCGCCGCACGCATGCGCGAGCGATTGGCGCATCGGGGCGAACCGGCGGCTGAAGTCGTTGTCGTGCAGGGAAGCGGCAAGGACACGCTTCGCCTCTTCGGCACGCCCTACTCCGTAAACCGCGTGCGCGCGGCCATGTTCAATGCCGCAATCCGCTGGGCGTCGCTCGAAATTGATTAGAAAGAGCCGTGCTAGATCGGCGCGACCGACGGAGACGACACGACCACGACGTCGTCCTCGACAGCACTCTCAACTGGGCTCTTTGAACCGCGCGTACCTTTATTCTTTGCATCCGCTTTCGCGCGTAGAGTCATACGTCGTTCGTAGAAGTTGACGATATTCCGTGCCGTTTCCTGGCTGAGCTTCTTGTAGCGCTCGAAAGCCCTCGTGATGTCGTCAGGCTTGAGATTGCGGTCGGCAACAAACATCAACAGAAGTTCCCGTGTCGTCGTCCAGGAGCAGCCTGCGGCCTTGGCGAGCAACAACAGCATGTCGTCGCCCTCGTCGAGCAGGGCTCGTTCAACCAGATCGACCGGGAATACTCCCAGCCGCGCCAGCGCGACCACTGTCTTTTCGAAGTCCTGCGCGTGCGCCGGACCGTGAACGCTGGCTTCCGTGATCGGACGTACATTGAAGCGCCGCTTGGCATCACGCACGGCTGAGGTATGCGCGCGTGAAGTCTCACGGACGTCGCGTTGCATCGCTGTTGCCACATCGTCGACAGTATCGCGAACGGCAGCCACTGCTTGCGGATTGGACGCTTCAAGCTTGGCGCGCACCGTCGCCGATGCGCATTCCAGCAACTTGAGGAAGTATTGACGTGGGATATCGCTGCGCTCGCCAAGAGCCAGCGTCAGCTTGCGGTCATACCGCGCCCGATTTGTAAGCTTGCCATAGCCGGCAAGGGAAAAACGGGCGCCTTTATTTCTGACAACCCTGTGGACGACCCGGTCATTGCCGCGATCAACCAGAACGTCTGTAACGGATTCACTTAATTTAAGGCGCTGGGCAATTGCCAGAAGATGGTCCTGGCTTTTGGTTGTCGCGTTTTCGACCAGATCATCATCGGTCAGTTGCTGCGAGCGCGCGAGAACGGGTCCGGCGACTTCGACGGCATCGTCGAAGGCAAACGTACGGACAAGTTTCGGAGGTGCGCTATGCATGCCGGCCAGACGTTCTGCAAGCTTCGTACGCGCCTTGATTTCGACATCGGCGGTCAGACGGCGCAGCACATCGTCGAACAACGCAACCTGTTCGTGAGAATAGTTGCGCGAGCCTGCGGCAAACAGATCGGTAATTCGATCGATGATCCGGAGACGGTGTTTGGCGGTCGCGGTGGCGACCGGGCTGATCAGCTCGTCGAGGAGTGACCGGCTCTCTGCAAGGGCGCTGTCGTATCTGGTGTTCACTGACATTGGATCACTGATCGATGGGTCGGCGACGGCTCGAAACGGGTAGGAAGCTACCGGAAAGTTCCGAAAACTCGCTGTACAGCGACCCTCAAAAAAAATGAAAAATTTTACGAAATTTGCGCGCAACAATGCGCCAACAAATGAAAAAGGCCCGCTGTTGGCGGGCCCTTTTTAGCGTCACCTGGCATACGCCGAGGTCTAGAACAACCCGACAATCTGACCTTGCGCATTGACGTCGATGGAATCGGCCGCCGGGATCTTGGGCAGACCCGGCATGGTCATGATTTCCCCGCAAATGGCGACCACGAACTCCGCGCCCGCAGAAAGCCGCACTTCGCGCACAGCGATGGTGTGGTCGACGGGGGCACCCTTAAGATCCGGGTTGGTCGAGAAGCTGTACTGGGTCTTGGCCATACAGACCGGCAGCTTGCCAAATCCCATCTCCTCCCAGGTCTTGAGCTGATCCTTGACCGATTTATCGGCGGTCGCATCGTTCGCGCGGTAAATTTCCTTGGCGATCGTCCGCACTTTTTCGAAGAGCGGCATGTCGTCGGGGTAGAGAAATTTGAGCTTGCCTTTGCCCTCGTCGATCACCTTTACGACGGCTTTGGCGACGTCGGCCGCGCCCGCCCCACCCATCGCCCAATGGTCGGCCATCAACGCTTCGACGCCGAGCGCCTTGCACTTTTCTTTGACCAACGCGATCTCGGCGTCGGTGTCGGCAGAAAAGCGATTGATTGAAACCACGGCCGGCAGGCCGAATTTCTTCACGTTTTCCACGTGCCGTTGAAGATTGGCCATGCCCGCTTCGAGGGCCTTGAGATTTTCTGACTTGAGGTCTTCCTTCTTGACGCCGCCGTGCATCTTCAATGCACGGATGGTCGCAACCAGGACGACACAATCGGGCGAAAGACCGGCCTTGCGGCACTTGATGTCGAGGAATTTTTCAGCGCCAAGATCGGCGCCAAATCCGGCCTCTGTCACCACGTAATCGGCGAGCTTCAGCGCGGTTGTCGTTGCAACGACCGAATTGCAGCCGTGCGCGATATTGGCAAAGGGACCGCCGTGAATGAACGCAGGCGTACCTTCGAGCGTCTGCACAAGGTTGGGCGCGATTGCCTCCTTGAGCAGCGCGGCCATGGCGCCGTGCGCCTTCAGGTCGCGCGCGCGGATCGGTTTGCGATCGCGGGTATAGGCGACGATGATGTTACCGAGGCGCTCTTTCAGGTCGTCGAGGTCCTTGGCCAGGCAGAAAATGGCCATGACTTCGGAAGCGACCGTGATGTCAAAGCCCGCTTCGCGCGGATAGCCATTGGCAACGCCGCCGAGGGAGCACACGATCTCACGCAGTGCGCGGTCGTTCATGTCCAACACGCGACGCCAGACGACACGGCGCGAGTCGATTCCCAGCGCATTGCCCCAATAGATGTGATTGTCGATCAATGCGGAGAGAAGGTTGTGCGCCGAAGTGATGGCGTGAAAGTCGCCGGTGAAGTGCAGGTTGATGTCCTCCATCGGCACCACCTGCGCGTAGCCACCGCCAGCCGCGCCACCCTTCATGCCGAATGACGGGCCAAGGCTCGGTTCGCGCAGGCACAGCATTGCCTTCTTGCCGATGTGATTGAGCGCGTCGGTCAGGCCAACGGTCGTGGTGGTCTTGCCCTCGCCTGCCGGCGTCGGCGAGATCGCTGACACCAGGATCAGCTTGCCGTCCTTCTTGCCCCGCAACGATTTGACGTAGTCCATCGAAACCTTGGCCTTGTAGTGGCCGTAAGGATCGAGATTTTCCGGAGCAATGCCGAGCTTTTCTTTTGCAATATCGAGTATCGGACGTTTTTTCGCGGACTGCGAAATTTCAATGTCGGACTTCGGGCTTTGGTGCTGCGAGGCGGGCATGGGATTGATCCAATATGCGGGTTATGTGACTCGAAGAAGTGAGAACTTCCAATTGTCCTGATTGGAGAACGGCGCTCAGGTGGGCGGGACGTCCGGTAAAGTTCGGGAGCCAAATCAGGTGAGGATTGCTCCCTTGGTGAGCTTGGCAGTGGAGATGAATTCGGAAGCGTCGACTTTCTTGCCTCCATCGGGCTGAACGCGCGTGACCTTGAAACGGCCGTCGGCACAAACAACGGTAAATCCGTCGGTGTCGACCACGACGACTTCGCCGAGCTTCCCGGCAATTCCCTTCGGATCCTTGGCCGGCAGCGGCTTGGCGTCGAAAATCTTCAATGTCTTGCCGCCGAACGTGGTCCAGGCGCCCGGCGCGGGATTGCAGCCGCGGATCAGGCGATCGATCTGCTCCCAGGGTTTGCCCCAGTCGATCTTGGCATTACCGGCGCCGCAGCGACCTTCGTAGGTCGCCTTCGACTCGTCCTGCTTGATGCGTGGCGCCTTGCCGGCCTTCACCAGATCGACCGATTCCATCATCGCTTCGACCCCCATTGGAAAGAGTCGGTCGAAATAGACGGTGCCGAGCGTGTCGGTGTTGGAGATCGGTGTTTTCTTCTGAACCAGGACGTCGCCGGTATCGAGTCCGTTGTCGGGCCAGAAAATCGACAGGCCCGTTTCCTTCTCGCCCTTGATAATCGGCCAATTGATCGCGCTCGCGCCACGGTAAGCCGGCAACAGCGACGGATGATACTGGATTGAACCGTGCGTCGGGATGTTGAGAAAATCTTCCGGCACGAACAGCGTGACGAACGCCATGACCTGAAGGTCGGGCTTCAGAGCCTTGAACTCTTCCCAGACCTTCGAATCCTTGTAAGAGGCCGGCTGATACACGGGAAGTTTGGCAGCAAGCGCGGCTTCCTTGAGTGGATCGGCCTTGGCGCCTTCCTTTTCCGGTGCGACATAGACGGCGATGACATTCTCACCGCGCTTGAGCAGCGCTTCCAGCACGGCCTTTCCGAAGGCCTGCTGGCCGTGAACGACAATACGCATTCAACCCCTCCCGAACTATCAACCTTTTATCGCCGGAATTAGTCCCCGGTTCGACGGGCACCTGAGTCCCAGGCGGGATGCCCGGGACGAGCCCGGGCATCAACGTTACGCGGCCTTTTCTTCCTTCTTCGGCGCGCTGAGAGCGCCCGAATTCTTGATCTCCGCAACATCCGTGGCCTTGAAGCCGAGCACATCCTTCAGAATTTCGTCGGTGTGCTCGCCCAGCAGCGGGGAACGCTTCACCTTGGTGATCGAGTCCGACATTTTCACCGGGTTTCCGACCGTGAGATATTTGCCCCGGCCCGGATGATCCACTTCGACGACGGTCCCCGTATCCCGCAGCGACTTCTCCTCGGCGATTTCCTTCATCGAAAGAATTGGTCCGACCGGAATATCGACCTTGTTGCAGATGTCCATGACCTCGAACTTGGTCTTGGTCATGGTCCATTCTTCGATGGTCGCGAAGATCTGCTTCAGGCGTGGCAAACGCGCCGGCGGCGTGGCGTAGTTCGGATCTGTCTTCCACTCCGCCTTGCCGATCAGATCGCAAATCTCGCCCCAGACGGGAGCCTGGGTGATGAAGTAGATGTACGCGTCGGGATCGCTCTCCCAACCTTTGCACTTGAGAATCCAGCCGGGCTGACCGCCACCGGAATCGTTGCCGGCACGCGGCACGGCAGCGCCGAAAGCAATGTTTTCGCCATATTGGCTGTACTCGCTCAGAGGCCCGTGCCTGAGGCGCTGCTGGTCGCGCAGCTTCACACGCGCGAGATTGAGTACGCCATCCTGCATGGCGCACAGAACTTTCTGACCGCGACCGGTTCGCATGCGTTGATGAAGGGCGCAGACGATACCGAAGGCGAGATGCAGTCCTGTGCCGGAGTCGCCGATCTGTGCGCCGGTTACGAGCGGAGGGCCTTCGCGAAAGCCCGTGGTCGACGCCGAACCGCCTGCGCATTGCGCGACGTTTTCGTAAACCTTGCAATCCTCATAGGGGCCTGGACCGAAGCCCTTGACCGAAGCCACGATCATGCGCGGATTGGTCTTGTGGATGTGCTCCCAGGTCAGCCCCATGCGATCGAGTGCACCGGGGGCAAAGTTCTCGACCAGCACGTCGCAGGTCCTGATCAGCGCATTGAGAACACGCATTCCCTGCGGATGTTTCGAATCGATCGTGATTGAGCGCTTGTTGCCGTTGAGCATGGTGAAGTAGAGGCTGTCCTCCCCCTTCACGTCGCGCAGCTGCGTGCGCGTGATGTCGCCGACGCCCGGACGCTCGACCTTGATCACATCGGCTCCCATGTAGCCGAGGAGCTGCGTGCAAGTCGGCCCCGATTGCACATGCGTGAAATCAAGGATGCGCACGCCGGTCAGGGCCTGACCGTCCTGCCCGTAAGGCTTGCTCGACGGACGTGGCAAGCCATTTTGCTTTCCGTTTGGCTTGCCCTTTGCCTTGCGCGCGGTCGCGAGTTTCACGACTTTGCGTGACGATTTTTTCGCCGCGGCTTTTGCTCTCTTTTGTTTCTTCTTGGCCATTTCAACTCCTCCATCTTTTCCGCGTATGTCCGCAGACGGACATCCGGCGAATATCCAACGTTCTATTTCTTGCGAAGCGCGCTTTGCGGGTTGAGGTTGCCGATGCGGCCGCTCTCACTACCCGCTGCCGGGTCGATCACCGCGTTGATCAGCGTCGGCTTGCCCGAGTCCATCGCCGCGTTCACTGCGCGCTTGAGCTCGTCGGGCGAGGTCGCGTTGACGCCAACGCCGCCGAAAGCTTCGATCATTTTGTCGTACCGCGAGCCCTTGACGAAAACCGTCGTCGCAGGATCCGAATTGGCCGAATTGACGTCGGTACCGCGGTAGATGCCGTCGTTGTTGAAGATGACGACGCAGACCGGCAGCTTGTAGCGGCAGATCGTTTCGACTTCCATTCCCGAGAAGCCGAAGGCGCTGTCACCCTCGACCGCGAGAACGGGCTTGCCGGTCTCGATTGCAGCACCGATGGCATAACCCATGCCGATGCCCATCACGCCCCAGGTGCCGACGTCCAGACGCTTGCGCGGCTGATACATATCGATGATGCCGCGCGCGAGATCGAGCGTATTGGCGCCTTCATTGACGAAAATGGCGTCAGGCCGCTCTTTGACAATGGTGCGCAGGACACCGAGCGCGCCGTGATAGTCCATTGGCGAATTATTGTTCATCAGCCGCGGCGCCATCTTGGCGACGTTCTCTTCCCGCTTTGAGCTAACGCCCTTGGTCCAATCCGCCGGCGGAGCCGCCCAGTTGGCACCCATGCCCTGAAGAAGCGCGGAGACGCACGAGCCGATATCGCCAACGACGGGCGCGGCGATCTCGACGTTGGAGTCCATCTCCTTCGGCTCGATGTCGATCTGGACGAACCTCTTCGGCGCCTCACCCCAGGTCTTGCCCTTGCCGTGCGACAGCAGCCAGTTCAGACGAGCGCCAATCAGCACCACTACGTCGGAGTCTTTCAGTACGGTCGAGCGTGCCGCGCCCGCACATTGCGGATGTGTATCGGGCAGAATGCCTTTGGCCATGCTCATAGGCAGGAATGGGACGCCACTCTTTTCGATCAGACTACGAATCGCGTCGTCGGCTTGTGCATAGGCCGCGCCCTTGCCGAGGATGATCAACGGGCGCTTTGCGCTTTTCAGCACATCGAGCGCGCGTTTGATTGCTTCGGGAGCAGGAATCTGTGCAGGCGCCGCATCGATCACCTTCACGAGCGACTTCTTTCCCGCTTCGGCGTTCATCACCTGGCCGAACAGCTTGGCGGGCAAATCGAGGTAGACGCCGCCCGGCCGGCCGGAGACAGCAGCGCGGATGGCGCGCGCGAGACCGATGCCGATGTCCTGCGCGTGCAGCACACGGAACGCCGCCTTGCACAGCGGCTTGGCGATGGCCAGTTGGTCCATCTCCTCGTAGTCGCCCTGCTGCAGGTCGACGACCTCACGCTCGGACGAGCCTGAAACCAGGATCATCGGAAAGCAATTGGTCGTGGCGTGAGCAAGCGCGGTCAGACCATTGAGAAACCCAGGCGCCGAAACCGTGAGGCATACGCCGGGCTGCTTGGTCAGAAAGCCGGCAATTGACGCCGCATAGCCGGCGTTCTGTTCGTGGCGGAACGAAATCACGCGGATGCCGGCGGCCTGCGCCATGCGTCCGAAATCCGTTATCGGAATGCCGGGCACACCGTAGATTGTCTTGATGCCGTTCAGCTTGAACGCATCGATGATGAGGTGAAATCCATCGGTCAGCTCCTGCTGTGCGTCAGGTGCCGTGGTTTCGCGTTTTTCCTTCACTGCTGCGTCAGCCATGGGAGTCCTCCCGATTATCTAGTTTGTCGTTTCGCGCGTGATCGCGCGCGTTGGATGAAGTGCGGCATGTCAGTCAAGATAGTCGGCATATCGTGACACGTGATCGGCAAGGCCGAGCGCATGGTCACGCACCAGTTCTTCGGCGCGATCCGTCGCGCGAGACTCCAGCGCTTCAATAATGTTCATGTGATCGCGGATTGAGCGATCGGCGCGGTCTTTTTCACCGATGGTCTTGCGCCGGATCATGCGCATATGCGTGAAAAGGTTCTCGGCGAGATCGATCAGCACATCATTGTGGCTCAGCCTGATGATGGACTGATGGAATTCGATGTTGACGTCGGAATATTCATCGAGATGCGCGCGCAGTTCGCCGTTTTCAAAAGTGGCGAACATCTTGCGCAGTCCGGCGATCTCTTCGTCTGTCGCAGTCTGCGTGATCAGCCGGGCCGCCATGCTTTCCAGCGCCGCCCAGGCGGTGATCATTTCGATCACCTCACGCTTCGTCTTGCGCATCACGTAAATGCCGCGGCGTGGCACCGAGCGCACAAAGCCCTCGCTCTCGAGCTGAGCCATTGCCTCACGCACCGGTGTGCGGCTGATGCCGAATTCCTGCGCGAGTTTTCGCTCGTCGAGCCGGATCTCGTCGCGATTGCGATAGATGTCCATCGCCACGATCGCGTTTTTGAGCGCCGTATAGGCCTTTTGCTTGAAGCTTGGCGTGATGTCGATCGGCTCGAGCGCCGGGTGAGGCGCGAGGCGAGAACGGGGCGCGCCGCCGTTATCGGACATCCTTACGCGACGGGAGCTACGGTCTCGGCTACTCATGACTGGTATACAATATGCCAGAAGTGTCGGCGCACGCAACCGGCGCACCGGTTCATTGCAGATTCAGGAAGAAAAGCCGCCCGCGGAGCTAGTCTGCGGGCGGCTTAAGTTGTTCCCCGCGCTCAGCTTCTCGAGATGAAGCGGATACGCATGGGCTTGAGCACAAGCAGAGCCATCACCGCGGCGATAATGTTGAGAATGGCGGCTACATAGAAGACCGCGTGCCAGCTGCCGGTGGCCGATGTCAGCACGTTGGCCAGGGGCACCAAGAGCGCCGCCGTGCCTTTCGCCGTGTAAAGCATTCCGTAGTTCGTGGTTGCGTACTTCTTCCCGTAGAGGTCGGTGCACGTCGCCGGAAACAGCGAGTAGATCTCACCCCACGCGAAGAACACCAGGCCGGACAAGATCACGAACAGGACTGGGTCGGTGCCGAAATACAGCAGGGCGAAAATACCGATCCCTTCGAGCAGGAATGCGATGAACATCGTGTTCTCGCGGCCGATCTGGTCGGACACCCAGCCGAAGAACGGCCGGCATATGCCGTTGAGCACACGGTCAATTGTCAACGCGAAGGTGAGTGCGGGAAGCGTTAGCCCGATCAAGGATACTGGGACGCCTGCGATCTTGAAGTCATTGGCGATGGGCGCCAGCTGCGCGATCGCCATGAGGCCGCCTGCGCCAACCGCGACGAACATTACGTACATGACGTAAAACACCGGAGTCTTGAGCACTTCCGCCCATTCATAGTCGCGGCGCGACTGCTGCACTGCCTGGCTTGCCGGCACTTCCCCAGTCTCAGGGGCTCGCAGCAGCAGGCCCACAAGAACCACCACAATGCCTTGTCCGAGTCCGAACCAGAGAAAGGCAGCCTGATAGCCGCTCGAGGCAATCATGTTGGCGATCGGAATAACCGTCAGCGCCGAGCCCGCGCCGAATCCTGCCGCCGTCAGACCCGCCGCGAGACCACGTCGATCGGGGAACCACTTGAGAGCGTTGCCGACCGCGCCGCCGTAAACCACGCCGGCGCCGATACCGCCTATCGCAGCGCCCAGATAGAGCATGGGAAGAGAGTCTGCGACCGAGTTAATGACCCAGGCGATCGCAACCAGTATACCGGAACCACTTATCATCGCGCGTGGGCCAAATTTGTCGATCAAATAGCCTTCGATCGGCACCAGCCAGGTCTCGGTGAGCACGAAGATTGTGAAGGCGACTTGAATCGCCGCACGCCCCCAGTGGTATTTCTGATCGATCGGTCCCACAAACAGCGTCCAGCCGTATTGCAGGTTGGCGATCATCACCATGCATATGATACCGAAGACAAGTTGACCCCAGCGGGTCCCTTCGGACGCACGGACTTTTTCTGCAGAACTTGCTGCGACTGCCATTACTTCCTCCCCTATTCGGATGGCATTTTGTTGTTGTGCTCTTTTAGAGTGAAAGCAGGCCGCATTTGCGTAAATTTGGCATAAACAAAATCGTCAAAAGCTCATCGAAACCTGCACACGACCTGCGGTGCGCTCAAAAGCGCACACAATGCTGGAACAACGCGGGGAACCGTCTGCCGGCTCCAAACGCGGCCTCACTGCCGGCTTTGTATGATTATTCCGCCGCCCGTAGATCGGCAGGGCGACCCCGCACTCGTTCCAGCCTGCCTGAATGATGGGCCAGAACAGCGCGATCAGCCCGAGAGTCATGATCGTACTGACCAAACCGTTTGACCAGAACACGCCCAGGCTCCCTTGCGAGGCCAGCAGCGACTGGCGGAAAGCCTCCTCGGCCTTGTCGCCAAGAACGATCGCCAGCACCATCGGAGCCAAGGGGTAATTGCACTTCTTCATGAAATAGCCGGCGACGCCGAACACCAACATCATCACCACGTCGAACGTGCTGTTGTGCACGGTGTAGGCACCGATCGCGCAGAACACCAGAATGACAGGCGCAATGACGCTGAACGGAATGCGCAGGATGGCAGCGAACAAGGGCACGCAGGTGAGCACGATCAACAGGCCGACGATGTTGCCCATATACATGCTGGCGATCAGACCCCAGACGAAGTCCTTCTGCTCGGTGAACAACAGCGGGCCCGGCTGCAATCCCCAGATCAACAAGCCACCCAGCAGCACCGCGGCGGTCGGCGAGCCGGGCACGCCGAGCGAAATCATCGGCAGCAACGCAGACGTACCGGCGGCATGCGCCGCGGTCTCCGGCGCGATCACGCCTTCAATTTCGCCTTTGCCGAAATTATGCCCGCGCTTCGAAATGCGCTTGGCGATGCCGTAGCTCATGAATGAAGCCGGGGTCGCGCCGGCCGGGCTGATGCCCATCCAGCAACCGATCAGGCAGGAGCGCAACGACAACATCCAGTAACGCGGCAGTTCCTTCCAGGTTTGGAATACGATCTTCAGGTTTATTTTGGCCGCCTTGCCGCGGAAACTGAGCCCCTCCTCCATGGTCAGCAGTATTTCGCCGATGCCGAACAGGCCGATGACCGCGATCAGGAAGTCGAAGCCGGTGAGCAGCGACTCGAATCCAAAGGTGAGCCGCAACTGTCCGGTCATCTGGTCGAGCCCGACCGCGCCGAGCGCAAAACCGAGCATCATCGAGGCCACCGTCTTGAATGGCGGCTCCTTGCTGAGACCCACGAAGCTGCAGAAGGCCAAGAAATAGACCGAGAAAATTTCAGCTGGGCCGAAGCGCAACGCAAAGCCCGCCACCAGCGGCGCGACCAGCGTGATCATGATGACCGCGAAAAGCGCACCGACAAAGGATGACGTAAACGCCGCAGTCAGTGCCTCACCGGCGCGGCCTTGTTGCGCCATCGGGTAACCGTCGAACGTGGTTGCCACGGACCACGGCTCGCCGGGTATATTGAACAGGATCGAAGTAATAGCGCCGCCGAAAAGCGCGCCCCAATAGATGCACGACAGCATGATGATCGCCGAAGTCGGCGACATGCTGAATGTGAGCGGCAACAGAATGGCCACGCCGTTCGCGCCCCCAAGCCCCGGCAGGACGCCGACAATAACGCCGAGCACTATTCCGACGACCATCAGCAGCAGGTTGAACGGCTGCAGGACGACGGCGAAGCCATGAATGAGATTGCCAATGTCTTCGAACATTTTTCTTCGTCCTTGAGCCGGCGCGAATTCCGCACCGGCGCCCCCCGGGCTCAGTACCCCAGAAATTTCTCGAGCGGTCCCTTCGGCAGCGGCACGAGAAACCACAACTCGAACATCAGGAAAGTCAGAAACGGCACCATCGCGCCGACACCGATTGCGTAGATCCAGGGATAACGACCCAGCCATCTCATGAAGGCCACGATCAGAACTGCGGAAGCAACGTAGATGCCGAGATAGGGAATGGCGGCGACATAGATTGTTGTCGGGACAACCACCGCCAGCACGAGTTTGAGTTGACCCCAGCTTGCGAACAGGTCGCCTTCATCTGCGGTTGCGAAAATTTTCGCGAGATTCACCGCGCAGGCGATGATGACGGCGAGGCTCACGTAGAAGGGAAAGAACCCGGCCTTCGGCCCTTCGGCCCCCCAGCCGATGCCAACCTTCAGGCTCCCGTAAATTCCGATAAGTGCAAGGAGGGCCATGAAAATGGCCACTCCAATTTCCACACCCCGGTGGGACGGACCCGTCCCACCGGATTCTTTCGTGGTGTCGCTCATTATGACCTCAAGTCGCTGCTCGCGAATAATCCGCTGGCTTAGTTGGTGCTGGCCAGGAAGCCTGCTTCTTTCATCAGGCCTTCATGCAGCTTCTCTGCGTCGGCGACCCATTTGGCGTATTGATCGCCGGTCATGAAAGTCTGATTGAACGCACCATCGCTCATCAGTTTCTTCCACTCAGGGGTCTCCCGCACTTTCTTGAAGAGGTCGACATAGTACGCGACCGCGTCCTTGCTGACGCCTGGCGGCATGAAGTAGCCGCGCAACATCAGATATTCGACGTTGAGCCCTTCCGACTTGCAGGTCGGAATGCTGTTCCAGTCCTGATCGTTGTAGATCTTCTCGTTGTAATCGAGCTTCTTGGAGTCGAACACGCAGAGCGGACGAAGCTTGCCTGCGCGCCAGTGCGCAACCGCCTCGATCGGATTGTTGACGGTCGAGTCGACATGATCACCGACCAACTGCACCGCCACCGCACCGCCGCCTTTGTACGGAATGTACGTCATCTTCTTGCCGGTCGCTTTTTCAAGCGCGACCGTGATGATCTGGTCTTCCTGCTTGGAGCCAGTGCCGCCCATCTTGAACTGATTGTCGGGCGCCGCCTTGATGGCGGTGACGTAGTCTTTCACAGTCTTGTAGGGCTTGTCGGCATTGACCCACAGGATGAACTCGTCGAGCGCCATCATTGCGACCGGAGTCAGATCCTTCCAGGTGAATGGGATGCCGGTCGCGAGCGGGGTGGTGAAAAGATTCGAAAGAGTAATGATCAGCTTGTGATCGTCGCCCTTGGAATTCTTGACGTCGAGAAATCCTTCGCCGCCAGCTCCGCCGGATTTATTGATCACCACAACCGACTGTTTGGACAGATTGTGCTTGGTGATGATGCCCTGCATCACACGGGCCATCTGGTCCGCGCCCCCGCCGGTACCGGCGGGAACAATGATTTCGATGGGCTTGGTGGGCTCCCACGCCTGGGCAGGCATGGCCG
>CAVVUW010000006.1:0-125000 GCA_963751535.1 uncultured Alphaproteobacteria bacterium | reverse complement strand
GCGACACGGGGGCCTTCAGCCACCGTCAAATCAGGCCAGGAATTCAGGTTCAGGTCCCGTCGTTGACGGACCGTAGACCAACCGGCATCGTGCCGGCACTTATTCAAGCGGCCTGTCGACGGCGTTTGGGGTTCGTTGCGGCAAGCCACCTTCGATCCGAGGCGCATGGGGACGGCGAGCTTGGACCAAACACGGTCGCGCGGCGCAATTCGATCACGACAGGCCGACGCCATAGAGCTCGGCAACGAACCGCCGCTATCGGTCGACGGCGGATCGAGCGGCTTCGTCGATCGCCGCCGCGTTTCGGTACAATGGTTCGCCGGCACGATTCTGACCGCGCTTTGCGGCGCTGCTCTCATGGGCGGCGCCGTTTTCACGTCTCTCGATGGCGAGGCCAATTTTGCCGCGCTTCCTGAACGCGTCGAGGTCGCACTTCGTGGTGCGCTCGGCGGCGCCGCGGAAAAAGGTACGCACAAGAGCGACCGTCTACCGACAGCTGAAGAACCAACTTTTGCCCGCCAGGTCATCCGCGTGTCGACCATCAACCGGGTCGGCAACCACGAAGTCGTGCGAGTTCGTCCCTTCGTGCGTTTCGCCGGCAACCTGTCGCTGACGGTTTCCGACCTTTCCGCCAACATCCCGCCATTCAATCCGCAGCGCCTTCTCGCTGACGCCGGGCCCGGCAATGCGGCGCCGAATGACGCGCCGGCCGCCGAGCCGGAAGCCGAAGTGGCTTTCGTGATGCGCGACATGGCGCCCATCATGCCGAAACTCAAGATCGCGCTGCTCACTCCGGGGGATGAAGTAATCGCCCGCGTGCGCGAGGCCGCCGAGTGGAGCGAGAAGGCCGCCAATCATTTGCCGGTTGCAGCCAACATCACAGGGATCAAGCTCGCTTATGCCGGTGACGGGAACGTGGATCCCTATGCAGGTTTTGAAGCCCGCATCATCCCCGAGAACATCACCTTGCTGCCGAAGACCACCACGCAGACGACCGGCGGCAATGGCGTAAACGAGAAGCTGGTCATCGCAAAGAAGGGCGACAGTGTTGTCAGCATCCTTCGTGATCTCGGAGCGGCGGGCACCGACCTCAGCGCGATTTCGAAGGTGCTCGGGCCTCGCAGCTTCGACGGCGGAATAAAGGAAGGTCAGAAACTGCGCATATTATTGGCGACGGCCGCGGATGGTCAGCGGCTGCAGCCGATTCGCGTGATCATCGCAGGTGATTCCGGAATTGACGCAGTCATAGCTCTCGCGGATACGGGAAAATACGTCGCCGTCGACGTCAAGAATGTCGATACCGAGGTCGCCGAGAATTCCGAAGACAATGATGAGAACGATACGTCCGGCGTACGGCTCTATCAAAGCATATACGAGACCGCCCTACGCAACCGGATACCTCGCCCGATCATCGAAGACCTGATCCGCATCTACTCCTACGACGTCGATTTTCAGCGCAAAGTGCAGCCGGGCGATTCTTTCGAAGTGCTTTACGCCGGCGAGGAAGAAGCGCCCGCAGCCGACAGCCGCAACGATGTTTTGTTTGCCACTCTCACGGTCGGCGGCGAAACAAAGAAATTCTACCGCTTCCAGTCACCTGACGATGGCCTGGTCGACTACTACGACGAAACCGGAAAGAGCGCGAAGAAATTTCTGGTTCGCAAGCCAGTGCTCGCCGGCATCATGCGTTCGGGCTTTGGCCTGCGCCGGCATCCGATTCTCGGATACACCAAGATGCATACGGGTGTTGACTGGGCCGCTCCGAGCGGCACACCGATCTATGCGTCTGGTAACGGCGTCGTCGAAAAAGTCGGTTGGGAATCGGGCTACGGCAAATACATCCGCGTTCGTCACAACAACGGCTACGAAACCGCGTACGGCCACATGACGGCATTCGCGCGCGGAATGGATGAAGGCACGCGCGTGCGCCAAGGTCAGGTGATCGGATTTGTCGGATCGACCGGTCTGTCCACTGGATCGCACCTGCACTACGAGATCCTGGTCAATGGCCGCTTCGTCGACCCGATGCGCATCAAGCTGCCGCGCGGTCGCGTGCTTGAAGGCGCCTTGCTCGCGGGTTTCGACAAGGAACGCGAGCGTCTTGACGGCATCATGGCACGCAAGCCGGCGCGCGTTGCGTCAAGCGCACCGGCGACACGCTAGATCACCTTTCCGCTTTGCTGAAAGTCGTTCATGGCCGGGCCTGTCCGGCCATGATGCAATTTGATGCGACTTCGTCAGGCCGCTTGCGCGACCTTGCCGTTGAATGTCAGACCCAGCTTGTCGCCGGAAATCCTGACCTTCTCGCCGTCCTTTATCTTGCCCGCGAGAATCATTTCGGCGAGCGGATCCTGCACCGATTTCTGGATCGCGCGCTTCAAGGGCCGTGCGCCGTAGGCCGGATCCCAGCCTTTCTCGGCAAGCCAGTCTCGTGCACTCGGATCGAGCGCAATGACGATCTTGCGATCATCAAGGAGCTTCTGGAGCCGAGCCATCTGAATATCGACGATCCGCCCCATCTCACTCTTCTTCAGACGGTGGAACAGAATGATTTCGTCTACCCGGTTGAGGAATTCGGGACGAAACGCCGCTCGCACGATCGCCATCACCTGATCCTTCACCGCGTCAGTGTCCTGATCTTCCGGTTGATTGACCAGGAATTCGGATCCGAGGTTTGACGTCATCACGATCAGCGTATTGCGGAAGTCGACCGTGTGACCCTGACCGTCAGTCAGGCGGCCATCGTCGAGCACCTGCAGAAGCACGTTGAACACGTCCGGGTGCGCCTTTTCGATCTCGTCAAATAGCACGACTTGATACGGTCTGCGTCGCACGGCTTCCGTAAGCGCGCCTCCTTCCTCGTAACCGACGTATCCCGGGGGAGCGCCGATCAGGCGGGCAACCGCATGTTTCTCCATGTATTCCGACATGTCGATGCGGATCAGCGCATTTTCATCGTCGAACAAGTATTCGGCGAGTGCTTTGGTCAGCTCGGTCTTGCCGACGCCAGTGGGCCCGAGAAACATGAACGAACCGATCGGGCGATGCGGATCCTGCAAACCGGCGCGTGCGCGCCGCACGGCGGTTGAAACCGCGCGCACTGCGTCTTGCTGACCAATGACGCGCTTGGCAAGCTCGTCTTCCATGCGAAGGAGCTTTTCTTTCTCACCTTCAAGCATCCGGTCGACGGGCACCCCAGTCCAGCGCGAGACGACCTGGGCAACGTGGTCGGCTGTAACCGTCTCCTCGACCATCGCGCCTTTGGCTTCTGCCGTTTCAATCGCGCTGAGTTTTTTCTCCAATTCCGGAATCCTGCCGTAGGCCAGTTCGCCGGCACGTTGGAATTCTCCGCGACGTTGCGCATTGGCAAGTTCGGCACGCAACTGGTCAAGCTCGGTTTTGAGCTTCTGCGCGTCGGACAGCTTTTCCTTTTCTGCCTTCCACCTGCTGGTGAGATCGGCAGAACGCTTCTCAAGGTCCTTCAGCTCGCTTTCCAGACGCTTAAGGCGATCCTTCGAGCCCCGATCCGACTCTTTCTTCAGCGCCTCCTGCTCGATCTTCAGGCGAACGATTTCGCGGTCGAGCGAATCAAGTTCTTCGGGCTTTGAATCGACCTGCATCTTGAGGCGTGCCGCCGCCTCGTCGATCAGATCAATCGCCTTATCAGGCAGGAACCGATCTGTGATGTAGCGGTGCGACAGCGTGGCCGCGGCAACGATGGCGGAGTCGGCAATGCGCACGCCGTGGTGCTGTTCGTATTTGTCCTTCAGGCCGCGCAGGATCGAAATGGTGTCTTCTACGCTCGGTTCGGAAACGTAGACCGGCTGGAATCGTCGCGCGAGCGCGGCGTCCTTTTCGACATGTTTTTTGTACTCGTCGAGGGTGGTGGCGCCGATGCAGTGCAATTCACCGCGCGCCAGCGCCGGTTTGAGCAGGTTGGAAGCATCCATGGCACCGTCAGCCTTGCCCGCGCCGACCAGCGTGTGCATTTCGTCGATGAAGAGGATGATGCCGCCATCCGACGACGTGACCTCCTGCAACACCGCTTTCAGCCTCTCCTCAAACTCGCCACGATACTTGGCCCCGGCGATCATTGCGCCGAGATCGAGCGCGAGCAGTCGTTTGTCCTGCAGACTCTCCGGCACATCGCCATTCACGATTCGCAGCGCGAGTCCTTCAACAATTGCCGTCTTGCCGACACCCGGCTCGCCGATCAGAACGGGATTGTTCTTGGTTCGACGCGACAATACCTGGATCGTGCGACGGATCTCTTCGTCGCGACCAATAACCGGATCTAGCTTTCCTTCGCGCGCGGTCTGCGTGAGATCGCGCGCATATTTCTTAAGCGCGTCATAAGCGTTTTCTGCGGAAGCGGAATCCGCGGTGCGGCCTTTGCGCAGCGCATTGATGGCCGCGTTGAGGCTCTGCGCGGTCACGCCGGCCTTTGCCAGGATTTTTCCGGCTTCGCTGTCCTTTTCCAGCGCCAACGCCAGCAATAGTCGCTCGACGGTAACAAAGCTGTCGCCAGCCTTCTCGCCGGCTTTCTCGGCCGTGTCGAATACGCGGGCAAGCGCCGGATCAAGGTAAATCTGCCCCGCCCCCGCGCCGCTCACTTTCGGACGCTTGGCAAGCGATGCTTCCACGTCCCGCAGCGCCTGACGTGAGTTGCCGCCCGAGCGATCGATCAGACCGGCCGCGAGGCCTTCTGGGTCATCGAGCAGAACCTTCAGCAGATGTTCGGTGGAAAATTGTTGGTGGCCTTCCCGCAGGGCCAACGATTGTGCGGACTGCACGAAACCGCGGGCGCGGTCGGTAAATTTTTCGAAATCCATTCCCTAACTCCTTCGGCCCGTATGGCGCCGGTAAATTCCGGACCCCAATCAGGCGGCCCGGTTCCAGCATTATGTGGGTGCATTTTATTGCAGTTTGAAGGGTCTTTTGGCCTGTTGTACGTCATCATTAATGCCTTCCCGGGCACCGCCAGAGTGGCCAGAAATCAATGACATCCGAACCCGTTTTGATCCGGGCGATCTATCGGTATCCGATTAAAGGTCTGTCGCCGCAGGCGCTTGACCGGGTCCCCCTTTCAGTCGGCCAAACCATCCCTGCCGACCGGCTCTATGCCATCGAGAACGGGCCCTGCGGTTTTGACCCTGACGCCCCGACCTATTTTCCTAAGCTTCGGTTCCTGATGTTGATGCGAAACGAACGGTTGGCGTCTCTACGTACCCAGTTCGACGAGACCAGCCATACGTTGACCATCGAATTGGAGGGACGGGAAGCCCTCCGCGCGGATCTGCGCACGAAGGAAGGCCGATTGGTCATCGAGGCGTTTTTCCGACGCTTCATGCCGAAAGAATTGCGTGGACCGCCTAAGGTACTTTTCGCAAAAAAAGGCCACAGTTTCTCGGATGTGGCCAGAAGGGTCGTTTCGATCATCAACCTGGCATCAGTAACCGCCGTGGAGAATGCGGCGGGAGCGCCCGTAAATCCCCTGCGTTTTCGCGGTAACCTCTATGTTGCAGGCTGGCCGGCATGGCGCGAATTCGATCTTATTGGCCAGATTCTGTCTGTGGGCGAGAATGCGCGGCTAAAGGTCGTCAAGCGTATCCAGCGCTGTGCCGCAACTGATGTCGATCCGGACACTGGTATCCGCGACCTAACCATCCCGCGCACACTTCTCGAAAATTTCGACCACACCGATTGTGGCGTGTATGCCGAAGTGGTGACGGCGGGTGATATCGCGACCGGCGATTACATTCTCCATGATGCACAATGAAAAACGCCCCGCGCGAGAGGCGGGGCGTTTGAATGGCGTGCCGACTGCGGTCTGATCAACCGCCAGGCAACACGTAAGCGTGGATGCGGCTGGCCGGGTAAACCGCTTCTGCAACCGTGTGATTGTGGTTGCCGGAAACGATAATTGGATTGCCATTCGCATCGACCCCGCTGACGACACCGACATGGCCGCCACCGCGGCGTCCCATCACGGCGATCGCGCCGACCTGTGGCCCGCCGACGCGGCTTCCATATCGGGCATAGGCGCTTGCGAGATTGCCGCCACCTGCATGCCCGGTGCGCTTAAGCACCAGGTCCATGAAGGCGCCGCACCAAAGGCTGCCACGCCCTGTGGGGTTGGTCCCGATATATTTGCGCGCCTCGGCAACCAGCGAGTTGCTGGTGGCACCGCCGTACGCTGAATTCGAGTGCGACTGTGCCCGCGCCCGGGCGTCAGCCGATGATCGGCGGGCGTACCGGCGACCGAGGTTTCCGCTTTCGCCACCGACCTGTACGGCCGCCTGGCTCATATTGGCCGAGTAACGCACGTCGCGGTCGGCACCGGTAAACGATTGACTGACCGCTTGCGGGGCTTGCGCCACGCGATGCCGGTGGTGGACGGGTCGTGCGATGGCCGACGTTGCGAGAACCGCAACCGCCGCCGAACACAATAAAATTGTCGCCCGTCTTGGCTTAAAGATACTCATCCAGTTAGTCCCCTTCGCTATTAAAGCAATGCACCTTCGCTGGATAGAATCAGCGTGAGGTGCAACGTTCAAACGCAGTCCACTTATGGCAATTTCATGATCATAGGAAGATCATTCGTGAAACGCATAGGGGGTATTCCATCGGAATACGTTTGTGAAACAAAATATACGCTCAGCATAAACAGATATACTTAATACGTACGATAAACACTGTCATCGTATAGATTAATACTTACCAGCAAAGAAGTATGCCCCTACAGCGCAGTTAAAGCCGTAGAACTCGAGCAGAATTCGCGTTGTGGGAGCTTCAGCCTTTGCGGCTGAGCAAAAACACGGCCTGTTCGCCAAACAGGTTCCAGAACCACCACGGCGCATTGAGCCGCAATGGTGATCCCCACGCGTTCAAGGCCACCGCCTTCTCCATCTTTACGCCGATCTCCGTACAAAGCTGGCGGAAATCCTTGATGGTGCAATGGTGGATATTCGGCGTGTCGTACCAGCTGAATGGCAGAATGTCGGTACGCGGCATATGGCCGGCAAACAAAAGCTGCAGACGCACCTGCCAGTGGCCGAAATTCGGAAACGACACAACCGCCCGACGGCCGATGCGCAGCATGTGCTCGAGCACAACGCGGGGATGTCGTGTGGCCTGAAGTGTTTGCGACAAAATCACGTAATCGAAAGCGTCATCCGGATAGTCACCAAGATCGGTGTCGGCGTCACCCTGAATAACGGCGAGGCCCTTCGCGACGCATTCGTTGACACCTTCGCGCGACAACTCGATACCGCGGCCATCGACGCCACGCGTTTCGCTGAGAAGGCGCAGCAGTTCGCCATCTCCACAACCGACGTCGAGCACTTTGCCGCCGTATTCGACCATCTGCGCAACGAGCACCAGGTCGACGCGGGCGCTGCCAGGCGTGCCGGTACCACTGGCGACGTTCAAATTGGAGCCGGCATGAGTCAGTGTGCTCATCAATCAGCTCTTTGAAACCAAGCCGCGGGCTTTGCCAGCACCATCGAGGAACCCGCGAACGATCGCGAACAACTCGGGCTCCTCGAGCAGGAACGCATCGTGACCCTTGTCGGTGACAATTTCGGCGAACGACACACGCGCGCTCGCCGCGTTGAGTGCGTGCACGATCGCGCGTGAGTCGGAAGTCGGGAATAGCCAGTCGCTCGTGAACGAAACCAGGCAGAAACGTGTGGGAGTTCCCGCGAAGGCCTTCGCCAAGGTGCCGTCATAGTCAGCAGCGAGATCGAAATAATCCATCGCACGCGTCAGATAAAGATAGGAATTGGCATCAAACCGTTCGACAAACGAAATTCCCTGATGGCGCAAATAGGATTCAACTTCAAAATCCGCATCGAATGAGAAGGTCGGATTTTCGCGATCCTGGAATTTACGGCCGAACTTCCGGTGGAGAGCCGCGTCAGACAGATACGTAATATGCGCGCCCATGCGCGCAACGGCGAGGCCACGACGCGGATTTGAATTCTCCAGAAGATAACGGCCACCGCGCCATTCAGGATCGGCCATGATTGCCTGCCGGCCGACCTCATGAAATGCAATGTTTTGCGCCGAATGTCGGGTGGAACAGGCGATCGGCAGTGCGCAAAATACGCGCTGCGGATAGCTCGCCGCCCACTGTAACGCCTGCATGCCGCCCATGGAGCCACCCGCGACGGCAAAGAGCGATTCGATGCCGAGATGATCGAGCAGCATGGCCTGGGCGCGCACCATGTCGCGGATGGTAATGACTGGAAAGTCGAGCCCCCATGGCTTGCCAGTTTTCGGATCCGTGGACGATGGGCCCGTCGTGCCCATACATGCACCCATCACATTCGGACAGATCACGAAGTAACGCTCGGTGTCGATGGGTTTGCCGGGGCCGACCATCGTTTCCCACCAGCCGGACTTTCGCGTCACCGGATGGATGCTTGCCACGTGTTGATCCCCGGTGAGCGCGTGGCAAATCAACACAACATTTGAACGTTCCGCGTTGAGCGTTCCGTAGGTCTTATAGGCAATCTGAAATGGCGACAGCTCCACTCCGGCATCGAGCTTCAGAGGTCTGTCGGCTCCAAAATGTGCGATAAGCGACTCGTGCGGCTGGTCCGCTTCGCGCGGGGAATCCGCAACTTCGGGCATGCTGGTCCGGTCGATTTGGCCCATTGTCTCTCGTACGCTCCTGGCGCACCACCTTATCGCGGCTCGATTAGCACAGGTTTACTGTCAACCCGGCAGGCTCCAGTCAACGTTTTCTTTGATTTCAAGGCCCGGCCCACCTATCAATGCCGCATGGCAAAGCCAACCGAAGCACCCTCATTGGCCGATCTGCGAAAGGAGATCGACCGTATCGATGAGGCGATGCACCAGCTTCTGATCGAGCGCGGCGACATCATTGACCGCCTGATTGCAGTCAAGCGCAGCCAGGATGGCACGTCCGCGTTCCGACCCGCTCGCGAAGCGGAGATGATGCGCCGGCTGGTCAAGCGCCATAAAGGCATTTTACCGCTCGATACCGTCGAGAGCATCTGGCGGGTCATTATTTCAACTTTTACGTATGTGCAGGCGCCGTTCTCCATTCACGCCGATTTGTCGGCCGGCGACGCCCTCATGCGCGATTCCGCCCGCTTTCATTTCGGCTTCACGGTTCCTTTCGTTCCACATATGGGCGCCGCCGGGGTGGTCGCTGCAGTGTCGGCTTCGAAAGGAGATCTTGGTCTTGTACCCGCTTTCGATATTGCATCGGCGGGCGCCTGGTGGAGTGCGCTCGAATTTGATGCCGCCCCGAAAATCATCGCACGTCTTCCATTCGTCGAGCGACCCGATCACCCCGCTGCCCTGCCCGTGTATGTCATCTGCCGGGTCGCGGCTGACGCCATGGCAACGGAAGCTGCAGTCTGGAGCGTTCGCGTTTCGGGCTGGGGTGCCGGCCCGGCACAGGCGCTGACGGAGCTTGCTGATTTTATTGCCGTGCCTGACCGGGCCTTCGACGGCGCGGCACTGCTGATATCCTTGCCGAAAGAGACCAGCCTTCAATCGATCCGCACGGCTTTGGTTAAGGCCGGGGCCACAGTACGCTCGGCGGCACTCGTCGGAAGCCACGCAACCCGCTATACGGTTGCCGCCGAAAAGGCCTGATCGTTCGGAAAACCGTATGACTGCGAACCGCCCGCAACCGCGCCCCGGCGTGCTCGACATTGCCCCCTATGTTCCGGGCGCGAGCACCGCGCCTGGAATCGCCAAAGTGTTCAAGCTCTCCTCCAACGAGAACTCCGTTGGGGCCGAGCCCGAACGCGATTGCCGCGTACCGCGCGGTAGGCGAGCATCTCGAGGATTATCCTGACGGCTCGGCGTCGGCACTGCGCGAAGCGATCGGCGCCGCTTTCGGCCTTGATCCCGACCGGATCATCTGCGGTGCAGGCTCCGATGACTTGCTCAATCTGCTCGCGCGCGCCTACCTCGGCGATGGCGACGAGGCGATCTACACGACGCACGGTTTTCTGGTTTACCCGATCGCAGCCATGGGCACCGGCGCGAAAGCAATTGCCGTTCCGGAAACGAAATTTACGGCCAATGTGGACGCGATTCTCAAATCGGTAACACCGAAGACGAGGGTCATCTTCCTCGCCAATCCGAACAATCCGACCGGGACCTATCTCCCATTTGATGAGGTGAAGCGCCTGCAAAGCGGATTGCCCGCACATGTCCTGCTTGTGCTCGATGCCGCATACGCCGAATACGTTCAGCGTAACGACTATGAATCCGGCATCGAACTGGTTGCCACGACGGATAACGTGGTCATGACCCGTACTTTCTCAAAAATTTACGGGCTCGCGGCGCTCCGACTTGGCTGGATGTATGGGCCTGCACACGTCATCGACGCGATCAATCGCATCCGCGGGCCGTTCAACGTCAATGCTCCTGCGATCGCCGCAGGCGTAGCCGCAATCCGCGACACGGCGCACGTGGATCGCGCGCGGGCACACAACAGCCGCTGGCTTGCCTGGCTGACCGAAGAAATCGGAAAGCTCGGTCTCACCGTGACGCCGAGTGCGGCGAATTTCGTTCTAATCCACTTCCCCGACACGAAAGGCAAAACAGCAAAAGAGGCGGATGCCTACCTCACCAAGCGCGGGCTTATCCTGCGCCAGGTCGCCGCCTACAAATTGCCGAACGCCTTGCGAATGAGCGTCGGCACCGAAGAGGCCAATCGCCTCGTCGTGCAGGCGCTCAAGGAATTCTTTGGAAGTCCGACATGAGCAAGCCGGAGCCTTTGTTCAATCGCCTGGCTCTGATCGGTGTCGGCCTTATCGGCTCATCGATTGCGCGTGCTGTCCGCGCCCAGGGTGCGGCGCGCACAATAGTGGCGACCGCGCGCTCGCCGAAGACGCGCCGGCGGGTTGCCGAACTCGGTATTGCGGATCAGGTGGTAGAGACGAATGCCGCTGCGGTCGAAGGCGCCGACCTGGTTATCGTCTGCATTCCGGTTGGCGCGTGCGGCGCAGTGGCCAGGGAGATCGGCCCGCATCTTACCGCAGGGGCCATCGTGTCCGATGTCGGCTCGGTAAAAGGCGCAGTCGTGCGTGATATGGCGCCGCATCTTCCGAAGACCGTACACTTCATTCCGGCACATCCTGTCGCCGGCACCGAGTATTCCGGCCCCGATGCCGGCTTTGCCGAACTTTTTGTCAACCGGTGGTGCATCCTCACCCCCCCGGATGGAACGAACGCAGATGCGGTGGAGAAACTCGCGGCATTTTGGCGCCTGCTGGGCGCCAACGTGGAGACAATGGCGCCAGATCACCACGATCTGGTGCTCGCCATCACCAGCCATCTGCCGCACCTGATTGCCTACACGATTGTCGGGACCGCAGACGAACTGCAAACGGTGACCCGCTCGGAAGTGCTGAAATTCTCTGCCGGTGGCTTTCGCGACTTCACCCGCATCGCTGCATCCGACCCAACCATGTGGCGTGACGTGTTCCTTGCCAACAAGGACGCCGTTCTCGAAATGCTTGGCCGCTTCAACGAAGACGTTTCGGCGCTGACAAAAGCTATCAGGAAAGGCGACGGCGACGCGCTGTTCGAGCACTTCGAGCGCACGCGCGCCATCCGCAAGGGCATTGTCGAAATTGGTCAGGATTCACCGACTCCCGATTTCGGGCGTCCACACCCGGACCTGCCGCACGAGCCCTTGCCGAAGCCTTACGCGTCGGAGAAGGGCTAAAACAAAGCCGGCGTATTGCCGATGGGGATCGGCCCAAGATAGACCGCACCGTCGTTGAAACGCAGCGGCAGTGTCACCGCGCGTTTGCCTTCGAGCGTCGTCTGCTCGCCGAGCAGATTGATCCCGACCGAAATATTCGCACCAGCCTGCTGCCGTGCCACGCCGCCCAAACCGGGCGCCAGGCGATCAAGCGCACCGGCGAGCCGGTCCATGTTTGGCGAAGTCTGGATCCGTTGCTGCGCGCCGATGGCCGTCAGAAATTGTTCGAGACCCGCCATCGTGATGCGTAGTTCACCCTCCAGCCGCCCATCAGCATTGAGAGACAGAGCGCCACCGCCGATGGCAAGAATTTCGCCCTGATGCAGCCGCGCCTTGGTGATGTCGATGCGACCGCCTGCAGCCTGCATCTCGCGAAAGCGCACCGGCCAGGGCTTGGGTGAGAAATCGTTCAATCCCCGCAGAACTGCCGTGACGTCAGCGTCAATTGGCGTTGCCGCGGCCGGGTGCAAATTTGGCGCCATGCCCTGATCAATCTGCAGTGCGACTTCGATCACCGGTTTGTTGGCGGCTGAGCCTTCTGCCATGCGACCGTGAAGTTCGGCGTGCTTTGCGCGCACTACGCTTTCTCGCGCCGTGCCGTTCACGCGCTCGACCGAAAGCAGGTCGAACACCAGCGAGCCGCGCTCAGGAGCGCTCGGCGTTCCGCGGACACTTGATTGGGCCAGCTTCCAGTCGGCGACGAATTCCGGAGCTTTTCCCGGCTCACCGACCGTCAACGGCCCGCGGAACTCACTGATGAGCAAACCGGGCTGATAGACCTGTGCGACCATCACCAGGCTCGTGGTCCTGAGTTCAAATGGGGGCTGGTTGGTGCGCAACAGCGCGGCTGCCTGATCGCAATTCACTTCGATACGAAATGGAAAACCGCCGACATCCTGCGACCCACAGGTGTAGATACGTCCCGACTTGGCCTCGCGCGCGCGCCAGCCTTCGATAGCCGCTTCGGCCTTGCCGGCGGCAAACTTCCAGAAGGCGGCCCATCCGGCTATCAGGGCGAACACGACAAAGAGAAGGATCGTGTAGCGAAGCCCGGTCCGGCGCCGCGACTGAATGCTCGTTGGATCACGCATCATCTGGATCAAAACCTGCGGAATGCGGCGTTTCTGCGCCCACATTGATAGCCCGATTGCAAGGGAAACCCGGCCCTGTTAGGTCGACACAGATCGCCAACCCCTAACGCCGTGGTCTGCCTCCCCCCGCCACGATGAATGCTCGTTCTAATCAAAGCAACGAGGACTTCTGGGTCTTCGCCTACGGATCGCTGATGTGGCAGCCCGGCTTCGATTTTCTCGAGCGGCGAAATGCCCGCTTGGTCGGAGCCCACCGCGCACTTTGCGTCTACTCGTTTGTCCATCGGGGAACACCTGAGAAACCAGGCCTGGTTCTCGGTCTCGATCGCGGCGGCAACTGTCGCGGCATTGCCTACCGGGTGGCCTCAGATCTGCGCGCAAAGACGATCGATTATCTGCGCAGCCGAGAGCAGGTCACCCGCGTCTACCGTGAGGCCTGGCGGAGGGTTTGGATTGACGATGACCCTCAGCAGAGCGTGCACGCGATCTGTTACGTCGTCGATCGCGGCCATCGCCAATACGCCGGTCAGCTGAGCCTTGCCGACCAGTTGCACTATGCCCGGCAGGGACACGGTCGCTCGGGTGCGTGCCGCGATTATGTGCTGGCGGCGGTGAAAGAGTTGCAAACACTCGGAATCAAGGACATCGAGTTGCAAATGCTGGCTGAGCGACTGAAGGGCGCGCACGAAACGTCATCTGGCTGAAATCGCCCCGACGTTTCGCTCACCGATTCATTTTCACGCGACCCTCGGCAATCAGACGCGCCGTTGCGCCTTCAATATCATTCTGTAGGCGCTCAAAAAATTCATCCTTACTGAGGCCCGGAGGGATCGGGTCGAGGATTTCCGCTATCACCGTGCCTGGAAAGCGTCTCAACGATCGGCGTGGCCAGAACAGCCCGGAGTTAAGAGCAATCGGAACGCACGGCACACCTTCGGCCGCGTAGAGATGCGCTACACCGATCTTATAGCGGGGCTCGGCGCCCGCAGGCCGACGCGTTCCCTCCGGAAAGATGATCAGTTGCCGGTTGTCGGCCAATTCGATGCGCGCGCGCTCGATCATATCGGTCAGCGATTGGGAACCACCGCCGCGCCGGACCGGAACCATTCGGCCCTTGATAGTCAGCCAGCCGAAGATGGGAATCCACTGCAGCTCGCGCTTGAGGATGAAAACCGGATTGTCCAGCAGCGGGAGGAGCGCGAACGTTTCCCAAGCTGACTGATGTTTCGAGGCGACGATGAGCGGCACCCCCCTTGGGATTTTCTCGCGGCCACGGATCTCGCAATCGATTCCGGCTACGACGCGCAACAACACAAGATTGGTGCGGCCCCAAGATTTGGCCACTGCGACAATAGCGCGATATGGCATGAAGAATGTCGGCAGCGCGGCAATCAGGTAAATAATCGTATTGAGATAGAACAGCGCATTGAATGTGATTGACCGTAAAATGAGCACGGACGCCGTCCCCTCACACTGCACTGTCGGTATCAAGGTGCATGCGCGCAAGCGCGAGCACATATTTCAGATATTCTGCGAAAAGAAAGCGTGCCGTATCCAGATTCGACCACCATGGCTCCGTTTTCACCTTCTCAGAAATCACCGGGTAGGCAATCAGCGCGACGTCCGGAAGCTGATGCGCCAGCTCGGCTATGGCGCGCGGCATGTGCCAATTCGAAGTCACCACAATCAGGGAATTGAAGTTGTGCGCGCGGGCCCAACGTTTGGTTTCGAGCGCGTTCCCGAATGTGTTGAGCGCAGACCGATCGAGATCGATGCAACAATTGAAGTATCTTGAATAGAGCGGCGTCAACCGCGCAATTTCCTTCGAACTGGTCGCGCGGTGAACTCCGGTGATCAGGAGCCGCTTGCCGCGATCAGTTGCGAGCAACTCGATCGCATCGGGAATGCGTGCCGCAGCACCAGTTAGGGCCACGATGCCATCTGCCTTGGTATCGAGTGTTACTTCATCGCTGGCAATGCTGAAGACGAACCATGCGAATCCCCCCGCAAGCAAGATGATCCCGGTCGCACCGGCAGCCATAGTCAGAAAACCGATCCAGCGGGCGAGCCCGGCAAACATGTCAGTCGATCATTTCAAGGGTGTTGTTGACGGTTTGACGCGACGTCAAAGCAGTGACCGCAGCGATCAGGACGATCTGAACGAGCAAAAAAACATAGCCCAGAAGACCAATGGAGAATGTGCCGAAAAAGACCGATGTCTGATCCCCGGCCGCCGTTCCGGCGAACCAACGGCTGATGAGCCCGGCAAGGATAAACAGGATGATCGCCGCGCCGCCGCCGATGGCGCCTCCTTGCAGGCCGAGCATCAGAAAATGGTGCTGGAAGTGTCGCGCGATAAAACCGTTCTTTGCGCCGACGAAATGCAGCACCTCGATCACGGATTTGTTGGTCGCCATCGCCCCTCGGGTGGCGAAGGTGACGGACAACATCGTGGCGATGAACATCAAGATCAGAATTCCTATGCTCGCACCGACGGCAGTCCGTGCCATTGTGCGCATGCGGTCCATCCATCCGCGATGATCGTCGAGAACGGCGCCCGCAGCCTGGTCGCTCAGAACACGCCTTAGTTGCGCAAAATCGGGCGCGGCACCCGGCGCGATCTTGAGCACGATCAGACGCGGCACAGGCAGTTCGTCAAGCGAGAGTCCGCTGCCCAACCAAGGCTCGAGCAATTTACCGGATTCCTCTTTCGAAAACGGCGTGACCTCAGCAATTCCGGGAAAAGCGCGCGCGACCGAAACGGCTCTGTCAACTGTGGCGTCGACGTCGCGGCCGGACGCCGGAGACACCTGGATGGTCACTTCACGCGAGATGTCCGATTGCCACTCGCCTGCGGCCCTGCTCACGAGCACCGTGGCTCCCGTGGTCAGCGACGCAAGGAACGTCATGATGGCAACGACCGCGACGAGCGCGCGACCGGAAATCGAGTTGCGCGGCACCAGTGGTGTTTCGAAACGCGGCAATGAGTCTCCCGGCATTCGCAACGGCGTGGAGAATCTGCCCTGACCAGTTTCCGTCATTCCATTCCTCAATCGTAAATGTGCAGCCGGCCGTCATGCAGCACCAATCGCCGTGCATCGTACTGATCCATGAGTGCGATGTCGTGGGTCGCAATGACGACTGAGGTTCCTGACTTGTTAAGCTCGATGAACAATCGCAGGAGTCGCTGCGCCAATGTTGGATCGACGTTTCCGGTGGGCTCGTCCGCCAGCAAGAGTTGCGGTCGCGCGATCACCGCGCGTGCAATCGCCGCTCGCTGCTTTTCACCGCCCGAGAGTACTGGGGGCAGCGCCCACATCCGCTCGCCGAGGCCAACCCAGTTGAGCAACTCGATCACCTCATCGCGATAGCTCTCCTCCGGCCTCCCCATCACCCGCAGCGGCAAGGCGACGTTCTCGTAGGTGGTCATGTGGTCTAGCAGGCGGAAGTCCTGGAACACGATCCCGATCCGACGGCGCAACGTTGCGACCGCATCGCGCGAAAGCGTAGCCACGTCATGGCCGAACTGGGTAATCAACCCCCGCGTAGGCTTCATCGACAAAAACAGAAGACGCAGCAGCGAGGTCTTGCCGGCACCCGAAGGGCCGGTGAGGAACTGAAAGGAATGCGGATCAATGCGGAACGAGAGGTCGCGTAAAACCTCCGGTCCCAGACCGTAGCGCAAGCCAACGTTCTCGAATCGGACCACCCACCCCTCTCCGACAAATTCTAAATAAGGCGGCCGAATCACTGTGCGGCCGTGGCCCTGAACACGTACGGAAACCCATCCCCCGCTCGCATCCCCGTCCAGAACTGTGCTGTTTTTCTACAGGATTATGGCAACCCCGCCATAGCAGTTGGGGCAGATTCAGCAATTCCTCCCATGTTTCCGGGGGTTGTCATGGTTTCCGATCCATTAACGGACGGCTGGTACCTTGGCACCCGAACACTTAGTGCCCTCATGCTCATAGTCTGCCCGAATTGCTCAACGTCGTATGCGGTCGAGCCGGCCTCGCTGGGCGCGGCCGGCCGCACGGTTCGCTGCGCCCGCTGCAAAATCACTTGGTTCGCAAATGGCGAGCAAGCCGTCCCCGAGATGGCCACTGCGGAGGCCGCGAGCGAAGCCGAGGAGGCTTTCAGGGGGGTGATTCGCCCCGACCACCGGGCGAACACGGCGGGGGAAGCAGCCGATCCGTCGCCTGCCGAGACCGATCACGCCGCCGCAGAGACCGAACAGGGCGAAACGGCGCCTGCCGCCGAGATTCCGGTCGCAATTGATGCACCTTCGCTCGTGCCGTCCATCGAGTCGCCTGCACATCCGGACGCCACATCTGAACCAGATGAGATCGAAAGCTTTGCCGCCCGGCGCAAGCGGCTACAGGCCCGGCGCAAGCAGGCCCGCCGCTCGTCGCGCTGGACGGCGCTCATTCTGGTGCTGTTCGCTTTCAATGTTGCGCTGGTTGGAGCTCGTAGTGAGGTCGTGCGATTTTTCCCGCAGACAGCTTCGCTCTTTGCTGCCGTCGGGCTGCCGGTCAATTTGCGCAATCTGAAATTTGAAAATGTGCGGATTTCGAAGGAGGTTCAGGAAGGCCTGTCTTCCCTCGTCGTAGAAGGCACCGTCTTCAGTATCACCAATAGATCATCTGAGGTGCCACGCCTGCGCTTTGCGGCACGCGATGCCGCCGGGCAGGAAGTTTACACCTGGACCGCAATGCCGGGTCGCAGCATTCTTGGCCCTGGAGAAAAACTCGATTTCCGCACCCGCTTTGTCTCGCCGCCCGACAATGCGGTGGATGTGATGGTGCGCTTCGTCAACGCCCAGGATGCGGCACCCGCGGCGAAGTAACCTCCGCGGCAATCCGCGCGAGGCGCCGCTCCGAGATTTGGATTAGCTCAGAAGTCCTTGAGCAACCGCTCGATGTAGTCGAGTTCAAGTTGCGGCCGGAAGCCTTCGCCGAAGCGCTTCCGCAATTCCTCGAGAATGCGCCGCGCCCTTTGCGCGTCGATTTCGCCCGGCACTTTCACCGTAAGGTCGTCACCGTAGTCGCGGCCGCGCATAGGTCGGCCCAGCGGATCGGTGTCCTGTTGGGCGCGCGCTTGCCCGCGGCCGGGTCGTCCGTTGGGGCCGGGGCCCATGCCTTGTTGCTGCATCGATTGCGCCAATCCTTGGGCTCCCTTGCGCATGGCATCGAGCGCGCGGCCCTGACTGTCCACCGCACTGTCGGCATCGCCCTCCCCGAGCTGGCCTTCGGCCTGACCCATGGCCTCCCCGGCTTCGCCGAGTTGACCCATTTCGTTGCCTTCGCCCTGTTGCCCCGGCTGGCCAAGGCCGCGCTGGCGCAGTTGCTCCAGCAGCTTGTTCAGTCGATCTTTCAGCCCTTGCTGGTCCTGACGCAGATCGCCCATCTGACGATCGCCCTGGCCGGGCTGCTGTCCCCGTTGACGATCGCGCCGGCTGTCCTGACCCTGGCGGAAGGTCTTGTCGCGCAGCTGCTGCTGCTTGCGAATGACGTCGCCCAATTCGTCAAGCGCCGACATCATGTCGTCGTCGCCGTCATCGCCGCCGGAGGCGCCGGGCCGCGCCGTCTGCAGGTTTTCGAGCATCGACTGCAGTTCTTCAAGCAGCCGTCGTGCAGCATCCTTGTTGCCGGAACGAGCGAGGTTCTCGAGCCGATCCAGCATGCTTTTTAAATCCTGCTGGCTGAGCGTACGCGTGTTGCGGTCGAGCGGCCGTGAAAGCTGCTGCGGATTCTTGCGCATCTCTTCGGCGAGCGCCTGCAGGAATTTGTCCATGGCCGCGCGCAGCTGTTCCATGAGCTTCTTGATTTCTTCGTCGCTCGCACCGCGCTCAAGTGCCTGGCGTAATGCTTCCTGCGCCTGGCGTAACGCCTGCTCAGCCTGCGAGACGTTCCCGTCTTCGAGCTGCACCGCCATGTCCCACAGCCGCGCAACGACCTCGCGCACTGCATCGTCGCTCTTTGCGTGCTCAAGATCGTGATAGATCGAACGCAATCCGAGATAGACGCCAGATTCAGGCGTAAACCGCTCCGGTGCGATGGACAGCGCATCGAGAGCGGTCAGCACCAGCGGTTTCGACTCCGCATCAAGCGCGAGAATGCGCCGTTGCTCGATCAGGGCGCGGGCGAGCGGCTTCACAAAGATACGCTGGGGTAGTTGCAGCTCGTGCGGCTGGCTGCGGCCCTGGTTGCCCGCTTCGTCTTTTGCCGTAAGCGTCAAGGTCACGTCAGCCCCGGCCCACGGGTGCTCGGTGAGGTCGTGCGTGGTTTGCGCCGTACCGGCCTTGGTGCGGGCCTGCGGCAGCGTGAGTCCGTATTCAGGCGCAGCGAAAAGCGGGCGAGGCGGCTTCTCGGATGATTGCGCGTCCTTCAGCGCAAACGTGGCTTTGGCTTCCACGACGCCGTAATCGTCATCCATTTTGTAGTCGATGCGCAGCGCGCCGCGCGCCTGGCGTTCAGGATCCCTGATCAACTCGATATTCGGTGGACGATCGGGAATGGCGGTGAAATTCCACACCAAGTCGGTGCCGAGAACGCCGTGGACCGCAGTGGACCCGTCGCCTTTGATCACCAGTCGTCGTTCCTCGGTTCCGGCCGGCAAAGGTGCGCGGGCCTCCGCTGGCGCGGCCTCGATGCCACCCGTATTGAGAATATCGAAACGCACCTGACCGGTCGCTCGGATGACCAATTGACTGCCAACTGGCACCGCCACGGGCGACGTCGCTTGCGCGGTTTCGCCCGGACGCAGGCCCGGGAGCATCACGGGAGCCCGACCGGTATAGACCGGCGGTGTCACCCAAGCATCGATGCGAAAATTCGCCGGCGCGACAACGCCGTGCCAATCGAATGCCGCGACAATTCGTTTTGTTCGCTCGCCACTGGCGGCAAAGAAACTCGCCCCCACAAGAATGAGGACCAGCGCACGGAACGCCATCGGGTCGCGCAGGGACAGTCGCGGTGCAGGCCACCCGGCTTTGAATTTGCGCGCCGAAAGCAGGGCGCGCTCAACATGCGCCTGCCAAAGCGCCTGCGCGACAGGATCGTGGCTATTCGCAGCAATGCGATCTGCAACCGTAGTCGCGGGACGATGTGTTTCACCAGTGCTGCGATCGAGCCGACGCAAACCGTCATGGACGCTTGGCAGTCGCACGATGAGTAACGGCAACGCCGACACGACAAGCACGACCGCAAAGATGAACAGTCCGATGGCGCGAGCGAGAGGCGGCAAGACCAGCCACAGGCCCGCCCACGAAAAAGCGAGAAAAAGTCCAAGCACGGTCGCCAGCGCTGCAAGCGCCGGCCACAGCCGTTCCCACAGCAGACTGCCGCGCGCACGCTGAAGCGCCCGCGTGAGCAAAAATTTCGCGGACCGTTCGCGTTCGTGAGACCGGTTTTCTGCCTCGTCCAAAAGTCGCTCCGACTCTCAGGGTCAGGAGAATCTGCCCGTCAAGGTACCACGCAGCAGCCCGACCGGCCATGCGCGTATGGATGGCTCATAGCCAATCCGGCATGCGATCGAGAGCAATCAATTGGTCAACTTCAAGGCGCGGACGTATCAGCGCCCATTCGTCGCCCTTGACCAGCACTTCCGGCACCAGGGCCCGCGTGTTGTAGGTGCCGGCCTGGACCGCGCCGTAGGCGCCTGCCGACATTACGGCAAGCAACGCACCATCTGCCGGTTCCATTATTTCCCGGTTGACGGCGAGGAAGTCGCCGCTTTCACACACCGGCCCGACTACGTCGGCGCGAATGCGCCGTCCCGATGACGCCTCCTTCGCAACCGGCCAAATCTCATGGTGCGCGTCATATAACGTTGGACGAATAAGGTCGTTCATGGCCGCGTCAACGACGACGAAGTTCTTTGCTTCGCCATGCTTCACGAACAGCACGCGCGTCACCAAAATACCGGCATTGCCCACGAGCAGGCGACCAGGCTCAAAGATCAACCGGCAGTCGAGGTCGCGCGTCGCTCGTTTGACAACCTCGGCATAGGCCTCGGGGTGCGGTGGTGGCTCGTTGTCGTCGCGATACGGAATCCCCAAACCGCCGCCAAGATCGACATGCGATATCTTGTGGCCGTCGGTGCGCAGGACCCGGACAAATTCGGCAAGCAAAGTGAAAGCATTTCCGAACGGGTCGAGCTCGGTGATCTGACTGCCGATGTGCATGTCGACCCCAGCGACCTCAAGACCCTTTAGCTTCGCAGCCCGCGCGTAAATCTCGCGGGCGCGGCTGATCGGAATGCCGAACTTGTTCTCGGCCTTGCCGGTCGCAATCTTGTGGTGCGTCTTGGCGTCGATGTCGGGATTGACGCGGATCGATACACGCGCGCTGCGCCCCTTCGCCGACGCAATTGATGACAGCAGTTCGAGTTCTGCCTCCGATTCAACATTGACGCAGAGAATTCCTTCGTCGACCGCCAACGCGAGCTCGGAGGCCGTTTTTCCGATGCCGGAAAACATAATCTTCTCGGGCGCAATACCGGCAAGGCGCGCACGCTTGAGTTCTCCGCCCGACACGACATCGGCTCCGGCACCGAGCCTCGCGAGTGTCGTGACGATCGCCTGATTGGAGTTGGCCTTCATGGCGTAGCAGACGAGCGCGGGCACGTCGGCAAACGCATCCGCAAAAACCTGGTAGTGACGCGTGAGGGTCGCGGTCGAGTAACAATAAAATGGCGTGCCGACCGCGGCGGCGAGCGTATCGAGGTTCACCGCCTCGGCGTGCAGCACGCCGTCGCGATAAGCAAAGTGGTGCATGACACGCTCAGTTGAGCAGAACGTCGAGAGGAAATTGTTTTTTGGTGCTCGCTGGCGCGAGTATCCTTCCGTCCGGTCCGCGCACGGGCCTGTCCCTGACGTCCATGCTGGTCGATGCCGGTTGTTCGCCTGTGATGGATGCGCCGGGCGGCGGATCAAGCGGGCCCTTTCGCCCGCACGCCGACAGCCCGGCCGACGCGATGAGCGCGCCGATCAAGGCGATACGGAGAAATGGGCGGTCAGACTGACTCACGGCGCGGCTCCTTGCATGGAGGGACGATAGCAAAACAACAAAACAAGGCGAAGTCAGGATTTCTCTTTTTCCAGCTTGCGCAGCCATTTTTTGGCCTGTGCACGCACATTTTTGGGCGCGGTTCCGCCAAAACTCGTGCGGCTCTTTACCGACCGATCGACCGAAAGGACGCTGAATACGTCTTCGACGATCCGCGGTTCGATTTCTCGCATCGTCGAAAGCGGCATCCGATGCAACGCCGTGCCGGTCTCCGCCGCCTTGGCGACGATGCGGCCGGTAATGTGATGCGCTTCGCGGAACGGAATTTTCAGGGCGCGCACCAGCCAATCGGCAAGGTCGGTTGCGGTCGCGTAGCCCTCACCGGCGGCCTTCTTCATCCGTGCCGGATCAGGCTCGAGATCGGCAATCATGCCGGTCATTGCAGCCAGCGACAAGGAGAGCGTGGCGAGCGCGTCCATCGCACCCTCCTTGTCCTCCTGCATGTCCTTGGCATAGGCCAGCGGCAAACCTTTCATCACCACCAGGAGCGCGTTGAGTGCGCCGATGATGCGGCCGGTCTTTGCGCGCACGAGTTCCGCCGCATCGGGGTTGCGCTTTTGCGGCATGATTGAGGAGCCGGTCGTGAATTTGTCCGACAGTTTGACGAGGCCTGTCAGCGGCGAGGTCCAGATGACGATCTCTTCCGCAAGCCGCGACAGATGCACCGATGTGATTGCGGCGGCCGCGAGAACTTCCATGACGAAATCGCGATCGGAAACCGCATCGAGTGAATTGGCCATCGGTCGATCGAACCCCAACGCATCAGCGGTCATATCGCGATCGACCGCGAATGAAGTGCCGGCGAGTGCGGCCGCACCGAGCGGGGATTCATTGAGACGCTTACGGGCGTCAGCAAATCTACCGCGATCACGTCCGGCCATCTCGGCGTAGGCCAACAGGTGATGCCCGAGTGTGATCGGCTGCGCAGTCTGCAGATGCGTGAGCCCGGGCATCAACGTGCCGGCATGCGCCAGTGCCTTTTCAGCGAGGGCACGTTGGTAGGCGGCAAGTGAAACGTCGAGCGCGTCGACGGTGTCGCGCACCCACAGTTTGAAATCGGTCGCAACCTGATCGTTACGCGAGCGGGCCGTGTGCAGCCGACCTGCCGCCTCACCGATCAGCTCCGCAAGACGGCCCTCCACATTCATGTGGATGTCTTCCAGAGCCCGCTTGAATGAGAACTTGCCGGCTTCGATTTCTGACAGGATCGTGTCTAGACCGTGAGCGATCTTTTTCGCATCGTCGGCCGTAATAATACCTTGCTTGGCCAGCATGTCCGCATGGGCCTTTGATGCCGCGATGTCCTGACGGTAAAGATGCCTGTCGAAATCGATGGAGGCGTTAATCTCCTCCATGATAGCGCCGGGGCCAGACGCGAACCGCCCACCCCACATTTTGTTGCTCATGGCATATTCACCAAACCGCTCATGACCGGGACCCAATCCAGTTTCGCCAAAAAACGCCTCGCTATGGTTTTGGCGGGCGGGTTCGTCGGAGTCATGGTTGGGCTTGCGGGGGTATACGGGATTGCGACCCTCACGCGCAACGTGGGTGGCGATGCCACCTGCCGGCCCGCTGTCGAATTAGCCAAGAAAATAGCGCCTTTGGCGCGTGGCGAGGTGGCCGCCGTTAACGTTGCCAAAAGTCCTTTGCGCGTACCCGACCTTGCTTTCAAGGATTCGGCCGGCAAGCCCCTGACACTGGAGAACTGGCGCGGGCGCACCGTCTTGCTCAACCTGTGGGCCACCTGGTGTGTGCCCTGCCGCAAAGAAATGCCCGCACTCGATGCTCTTGAACAGCGGCTGGGCGGCCCCCAATTCGAAGTCGTAACGGTCAATATCGATACACGCGATGCCGACAAGCCGAAGGCTTGGCTGAACGAAGTCGGCGTGCAGAAGCTCACCTACTTTGCCGACCCAACAGCGCGCGTGTTTCAGGATCTAAAGGCGGTCGGCCGCGCCTTCGGCATGCCCACGACGCTGTTGATCGATCCGCAGGGTTGCGAGATCGCCACCATCGCCGGACCGGCTGAATGGGCTAGCGAAGATGCGATCAAGCTCATCCAGGCGGCGCTTGGGCAATAAGCCACCGTTCAGCCCTACGCAGTGATGTTCAGATTCTGTCCGACGCCAGCGGCAACGTTGGCGAGGCTCGCGATATTGCGTTGCGCGGCGTTGATCACTTCGACGATGGACGCGGCGTTGTCGGCATTCATCTGTAGCATTTTCGCGGCAATAGCCATCTGCGCGCTGCTCATCTGAGCGCCGGCGAAAGCGGTTGCGAGAGATACAGGGTCCATCTCCGGCTACCTCTAATCCCTTTCGGTCAACGAAAGATAAATGCCGATCCGCTTGACAACGAAACGCATGCCCCTATACTTAACCAAATGGTTTACTATTTAAAACCAAACCTCGATCGCACTTTTGCCGCGCTGGCAGATCCCACGCGACGCGCGTTGCTCGCCCGGTTGAGTGAAGAGAACAATCTTTCCGTCAGCGAACTTGCCAAGCCGTTCTCGATGTCGTTGCCGGCAGTCATGAAACATCTCGACGTTCTGTCGGATGCCGGACTTGTCGGACGCGAGAAGAGCGGCCGCATCGTGAGCTGCCGCCTGCGGGCGGAACCTATGCGCGACGCCAACGATTGGCTCAACCGCTACCAGAAATTCTGGACGGATCGGTTGGACCAACTTGCTGCCTTTTTGGAGGAAGAAACATGGCCACCACCCTCACAGTCAAACCCAGCCTCACCATCAAGCGACGGTTCAACGCGCCGCCGGAAAAAGTCTTCGCGGCATGGACGGATCCGGAAAAAGTAAAACGCTGGATGGGTCCAGGCGAAATCAAGGCTCTAAGCGCGGAAAGCGATCTGCGCACCGGTGGCCGCTACCGCTGGGTCATGAGAGCTCCGGACGGCGAGGACCACGATGTCAGCGGAGTTTACCGGGAGGTCATCCCGAACGAGAAACTTGTTTTCACCTGGGCCTGGAAGTCCACGCCCGAGCGCGAATCGCTCGTGACACTGACGTTCAAACGTGACGGTGACGGAACGATCATGACGCTGCTGCACGAGCAGTTCTTCGACACGGACGCGCGCGACCGTCATCAGGGCGGTTGGAGCAGCGCGATGGAGAAACTCGACAAATATCTTTCAGAATAGTGACAGGAGTTGGCCATGCCACACGAATGGTCCCATGGACGTTTCTACTGGAACGAGTTGATGACCCGCGACGCCGAGAAGGCGAAGAAGTTCTACACCTCCACAATCGGATGGAGTTTCGACCCCATGCCGATGCCCGATGGGACCTACTGGGTCGCCAAGATGGGCGCTGACTATGTCGGCGGCCTTTTTCCTCTGACCAGCCCGCAGTTCGACGGCGTTCCCGAAGGCTGGATGTCATATCTCGCCGTCGACGACGTCGACGCCCGCGTGAAAAAAGCCCAATCGGCCGGCGCGACACTTATGCGGCCGATCTTTGATGTTCCCGGCGTCGGCCGTATCGCAATTCTCAAAGAGCCCGGCGGGGCCGGCGTCGGCTGGATGACGCCGGCAAAAGCCTGACAGTTATGCGGAGGTGGGTCATGCAACACGCTATCGTTTCGCAGAATGAGTGGCTGGCGGCGCGCAAGGCGCTGCTTGCCAAGGAAAAGGAATTTACCAGAGCACGCGATCAGCTGAGCGAAGCGCGGCGCGCATTGCCATGGGTGAAGGTGGATAAAAATTATGTCTTCGAAGGACCGAACGGCCGGGAAACGCTGTCCGATCTGTTCGGCAGCAAGAGTCAGCTGATCGTCTATCACTTCATGCTTGGCCCGGGCTGGGTGCAAGGTTGCCCGAGTTGCTCATTCCTCGCCGACCATTTTGACGGTGCTGTCGTCCATCTCGCCCAGCGCGATGTGGAGTTTGTCGTCGTTTCGCGCGCACCGTTCGCCGAGATTGAAGCCTACAAGCAACGCATGGGCTGGAAATTCAAATGGGTTTCTTCGTTCGGCAGTGACTTCAATCACGACTTTCATGTGTCTTTCACGCCGGAGGAAAAGGCGCGCGGCAAGGTCGAATACAACTACACGATGACGGAATTTCCCAGCGAAGAAGCGCCGGGCCTCAGTGCATTCGCCAAAAACGAAGCCGGCGAGGTGCTGCACACCTACTCATCCTATGCGCGTGGTCTCGATATCCTGGTCGGGGCGTACAATTTTCTCGATTTTGCGCCGAAGGGCCGCGACGAAGGTGCGTTGCCATGGAGCATGGCATGGGTGCGTCGTCACGATGAATACGAAGCTTCACCACCGAAAGCCGGTTGCTGCGGCTAATCGCAACCCAAGGCGTCACCCATAAACATGGAGTGTCTCGATGATCAAAGTTAGTGCTTTCCGTTGGGTCCCACCCTTCGCACGCGGCCTGGTCCGCGACCTGAGAGTCCGGTGGGCGCTGGAAGAGGCCGGTTTGCCCTACGAGGCACGGCTAATTGGCCCGGACGATCAGAAGTCTGCGAGCTACCGAGCGATGCAACCGTTCGGGCAAGTGCCGGCCTTCGAGGACGAGAATCTCGTTCTGTTCGAATCGGGAGCCATCCTGTTGCACATCGCCGAGCAGTCGGATGTGCTGATGCCGTCTGATCCGAAAGCCCGGGCTCGCACGATCGCCTGGATGTTCGCAGCGTTGAATTCGGTCGAGCCGCATGTTCAGAACTTGACGGCGATCGACTTGTTTCATTCGGATCAGGAATGGGCCAAGCAACGAAGACCGGCGGCGCTCACCCTCGCGCAAACGCGTCTGGCGGCGCTATCCGATTGGCTCGGCGGCCGCGACTATCTGGAGAACCGCTTCACCGTCGCCGATCTCCTGATGACGACCGTGCTGAGGATGCCCCGCCATACTGATCTGATTGCCCAAACGCCGAACCTTGAGGCCTATAGACTGCGGTGCGAAGCACGACCTGCATTCAAGAAGGCTCTGGCTGCGCAAATGGCGGATTTCGCCGATGAGGCTTCGGCGGCGTAGCTTGTGCGGGCTTAGCGCGTTGGGACCGGCTTCTCGCCGCGATAGTCGTAGAACCCGCGCTGGGTTTTGCGGCCAAGCCAGCCCGCTTCGACGTACTTCACCAAAAGCGGACATGGGCGGTACTTTGAATCGGCCAGTCCCTCGTGAAGCACCTGCATGACCGAAAGACAGGTGTCGAGACCGATGAAATCGGCGAGCTCGAGCGGCCCCATGGGATGATGCGCGCCCAACCGCATGGCAGTGTCGATCCCCTCGACATTTCCCACGCCCTCGTAAAGCGTATAGATCGCCTCGTTGATCATCGGCAGCAGAATGCGATTGACGATAAACGCGGGGAAATCCTCCGACACCGCAATCGTCTTGCCGAGCTTTGTGACAAACGCCTTGCTGGATTCGAAGGTCCCATCATCGGTCGCGATGCCGCGGATCAATTCGACCAGCTCCATCAGCGGTACCGGATTCATGAAGTGAATGCCGATGAAACGCTCTGGGCGATCGGTCGATGACGCCAACCGCGTAATTGAAATCGACGAGGTATTCGTTGCGAGAATGGCTTCGGATTTAAGCGATTCACATACATCGGAAAATATCTTGCGCTTGACCTCTTCTTTTTCGGTTGCGGTTTCGATCACCAGATCGCAATCCGAAAGCGCGCCGTAATTATCCGCCGGCTTGATGCGCGCCAGCGCGCTCTTGCGATCTTCTTCGCTGATAGACTTCTTGCCGACTTGGCGGGCCATATTGCCGTTGATCGTCGCCATTCCGGCCTTGATACGATCGGCCGACAGGTCGTTAAGCAGAACCGAATACCCGGCCAGCGCACACACATGGGCAATGCCGTTGCCCATCTGGCCGGCGCCGATCACTCCAACAGTTTGAATTTTGACCGCCATGTTCTCGTCCGATCGATGCGAAGTCCCGGTTCTTTGCTTCGGTTTCGGTTAGATTTCGCTAGTTCCCGGTAGTTTTACGACGTACCGCCATATGAAGCCATTGGCGAAACAGAAATTTGCAATCGTAGTCAATGCTTGACCTTATCGAGTTCCGCGGCCAGCTCCGGCAGCGCCTGATAGAGATCGGCCACCAGGCCGTAGTCGGCGACCTGGAAGATCGGCGCCTCCTCGTCCTTGTTGATAGCAACAATCACCTTGGAGTCCTTCATCCCGGCCAGATGCTGAATCGCTCCGGAAATACCGACGGCGATATAGAGCTCCGGCGCCACCACCTTCCCGGTCTGACCGACCTGCCAGTCGTTCGGCGCATAGCCGGCATCGACCGCGGCACGTGAAGCGCCGACCGCGGCACCAAGCTTGTCGGCCACCGGCTCGATGTACTTGGTGAAGTTCTCGCGGCTCTGCATTGCGCGCCCGCCGGAGATAATGATTTTTGCCGAGGTCAGTTCGGGGCGATCCGATTTCGACAATTGTTCGCCGACGAATGATGAAAGATTCGGGTCGGCAGCGGCCGCCACATTTTCCACACCGGCTGATCCGCCCGCGCCTGCCGCCTGGAAGGTTGACGTTCGAACTGTGATCACTTTCTTCGCGTCGGATGACTTGACCGTCTGGATCGCATTGCCGGCATAGATCGGACGCTCGAACGTGTCGGGTGAGACAACCTTCGTGATGTCGGAAATCTGCATGACGTCGAGGAGCGCCGCAACGCGCGGCATTACATTTTTTCCGGTCGTCGTCGACGGCGCAACAATGGCGTCGTACTTCGGGGCCAACGAAACGATCAGCGCGGCAAGCGGCTCCGCGAGCTGGTGCTCGTAAGCCGGAGCATCGGCTAACAGTACTTTCTTCACGCCGTCGAGTTTCGCCGCCGCATCGGCTGCGCCCTTGCAGTCTTTGCCGGCGATTAGCACGTCGACATCAGCGCCCATCGCTTTCGCCGCGGTCAGCGCTTTGCTCGTGGTATCCTTGATCGTTTTGTTGTCGTGCTCTGCGACAAGAAGCGTGGCCATGTCAGATGACCCCCGCTTCATCTTTGAGCTTGCTGACCAGCTCAGCCGCCGATGCAACTTTGACTCCGGATTTTCGTCCCGGCGGCTCGGCGGTCTTCAACACCTGCAGCCGCGGTTTCACGTCTACGCCGTAAGCATCCGGAGCCTTTTCCTCGATCGGTTTTTTCTTCGCCTTCATGATATTCGGCAGCGATGCATAACGCGGTTCGTTGAGGCGCAGATCGGTTGTGACAATCGCGGGCATTTTCAGTTTGACGGTCTGCAATCCGCCATCAACCTCGCGCGTCACGTCGATAGCGTCGCCTTCAATCGCGAGCTTGGACGCAAAGGTGCCCTGCGACCAGTTCAACAGCGCGGCCAGCATCTGGCCGGTCTGATTGCAGTCATCGTCGATCGCCTGTTTGCCCATGATCACCAGACCGGGCTTTTCCGCGTCGACAATCGCTTTGAGGATCTTCGCCACGGCGAGCGGCTCAACCGGACCGTCCGTCTTCACCAGAATGCCGCGATCGGCACCCATGGCGAGCGCGGTTCGAATCGTCTCGGATGATTGCGCTGGCCCGATCGACACGGCCACGATCTCCGTCGCCTTGCCGCCCTCCTTCAAACGGATCGCCTCCTCGACCGCGATCTCGTCGAATGGATTCATCGACATCTTGATGTTGGCAAGCTCAACGCCGGAGCCGTCCGGCTTCACGCGAATTTTGACGTTGAAATCGACCACCCGTTTTACGGGCACCAGAATCTTCATGTTCTCCCATCCGGGTGGGCGCTAACGCAGAGCGGGCGGAAGCTAAAGGCCGCCCCATTGGCCTGTCAACGCTTATGCTGCGGCGCACGCGACCAACAGCATCCCACTCGAAAGTCCCCCATTTTCCGGGCCAATGCTCCCTAGCGATTTTGGCCCGGCGCCCACAAAATGTCCGCCGTCCCTTTGTCGTTACCATAGCGGCCGGCAACAAAGAGATAGTCCGACAAACGGTTTACGTATTTGAGCGAAGGGGGTGATACCTCCTCGCCCGGCTGGTCCTTAAGCTCGACCATGATCCGTTCGGCACGACGGCAGACCGTCCGCGCCAGATGCAGATAGGCCGACGTAGGGCTGCCCCCCGGCAAAATGAAAGATTTCAAGGGAGCGAGCTCAGCGTTGAGCCGGTCGATCTCGCCTTCGAGCCAGGTGACCTGTGCATCGGTCACCGTCAGTCTCGCGCCACCCGGTCCCTTTTCAGCCAAACAGAGGTCGGCCTCGACGTCGAAAAGATCGTTTTGAATGCGACCAAGCGCAGCGTCTAGCGTCTTGTCACCGATCGTATGCAGTCTCACCAGGCCGATGATGGCATTGACTTCGTCCAAGGTGCCATAGGCTTCGACGCGAAGGTCGTACTTCTTGCGCCGCGCCCCCGTACCAAGGGACGTCGTGCCGTCGTCACCTGTTCGGGTGTAGATACGGTTGAGTACGACCATATCGACCTCGCTTAGCCTTTCTCTCTACCTTGGATTCGAGGTAGCCTTATCCTATCCGGTTTCGGTCTCAAAAAACGGGGTACTACTCATGCGTATTCTAGCGATTGCCCTTTCCGCCGCATTCCTGGCCCTGCCATTTGCCGCACCTACGCAAGCCTGCGAAGCCGGGCTGCACTCTGCCAAAGCCGCCACCACTGACTACTCCGCTGCCAAAAAGAAAAAGGCGAAAAAGCCGAAAGAGAAAGTGGAGTACATGCGCGCAGCACCGATGAAGTGAGACTGGCGCCTGTTCCGTTCTAGCGGCCCATCGCCCAGATCGTCGCCATGATGACGATGATGGCGACGAACTGAAGAAGCACGCGCAGGCGCATGAGTTTCTGCGAGCGGTTCGGCGAACCGCCACGCATCATATTGATCAAGCCAAGCAGCAGCACGGCCGCCACCGCGATGATGGCGGCCGGCACAAGATAGTGTGACATGAATTGAGACATAGGGCCGCCTTCTAACACCAGCACCTGCATCAAGCCATCAGGACTCGCCGCGCAACAGCCATGCCTAGCGTGTCTCAAAAATTGGACTCGCCTTGTGGTTGTATCGTGGATATAATCTACAAGAACGTGTGTGTGGCCTGGGTGGCGTATGGGGAACAGTGTTGCGGGCGCGACGGGAGCCCGCTTGCCAATTTTCGGTGCGGGCTCCGGTTCCTCGCCGCTTGTCAGAAATCAGAGAAACGCAAGTCAAAGCGCCCATGAGTTAGATCGGGTCCCGGCACGCTTACGTCCGGACAGTCTAGCGGTCGAACGCCGCGCGGCTGCATTAGACGTGAACGTTGAGCGCATTCTGATTGGTGCGAGCCTGCACGCTTCGAAACGACTAAGGTCGACATGGCCAAAATTTTCCGCGGCAACACTCTGTTGGCGCAGCAGAGCCACACCACTTCTGCTTCTGGCACTCGCTCTTGCTGCCATGCTCAACGCGTCAAGTACCGTAGCGCTGTCTGTTCTTGTTGTGCTGCCCGCAGCATTCCGCATCTGGATTGTTGCGCATCCGACGCCACCTTCGCCGGATGAATCCGCCGATACGCAAGCCGAAGAGGAGCCCGTTTACAGCGTCATCGTCGCGCTGCGCGGCGAAGCTCGCGTCGTCGATCAGCTGCTCTCGGCGATCGAGCGACTGAACTATCCGCATGAAAAACTCGACGTCATCATCGCGGTCGAGGCGGAAGACCACGCCACCCGGGCGGCAATCACCGCGCGCAAGCACCGTATCCCCATCATGATCGTTCCCGTTCCTGCGGTCGGCCCAGCGACGAAACCGAAGGCACTTAATGTTGCTCTCCCCTTTGCGCGCGGAACATTCACCGTGATCTACGACGCCGAGGATAGGCCGGAGCGCAACCAGCTTCGCGCCGCCCTGAAGGCATTTCAATCAGGCGGCGGAGACCTCGCTTGCGTGCAAGCGCGCCTATGCATCGACACCAAGACGAGTTGGCTCGCGCGCTATTTCACCGCTGAATATGCGGGACACTTTGATGCATTTCTTCCGAAGCTCGCCGCGCTCGGCTTGCCGTTTCCGCTTGGTGGCTCCTCGAACCATTTTCGCACGGCGACGCTGCGCGAAGTCGGTGGGTGGGATCCTCACAACGTCACCGAGGACGCTGACCTCGGCATGCGGCTAGCCCGCTTCGGCTACCGATCGGGCGTGGTGCCGTCCAGCACTTACGAAGAGGCTCCCGCAGATATCGACCGCTGGCTAGGCCAGCGGGCACGCTGGTTCAAAGGCTGGATGCAAACGTGGCTTGTCCATATGCGCCAACCGTACAGGCTTTTCCGCGAACTTGGACCTGGTGGTTTTCTCGCCTTTCAACTCATCGTCGGGGGCAATGCGCTGGTCGCCTTGGTGCATCCCGTTCTCATGCTGCGGATGATATCCGAATTTTTGCAGCCGGATTTTCGCGAGACCAGCCCCGTTCTTGAGCTCGTCCTCTGTCTGCTTATCATCGTGGCAGGTTATCTACTGTCAGCGGCCATCGGCTTTCTTGGCCTCGCGCAGCGCGGCCTGCTGAAACAGGCCGGAGTTCTGGCATTGACGCCGCTGCACTGGCTGCTGCTTTCGATCGCGGCGTGGTGGGCGGCGCTTGAACTGGTCTATGCGCCCTTTAGCTGGAGAAAGACCGAGCACGGGCTGGACAAAGATTCACGGCAGAAGGGAATCACGAGCTCGCTGCTCGAACTCGAGCGTCTTCTCGTCGATTTGAAGCGGCGCGGCGAACTCGCCCAGATCCAGGACTAGAGATAGCGTTTCAAGTCGGCGGCGGCTTCCTCGGGCCGCCGCTTGAGGCTGAACGGCGCAACAAAGCGGCCCTGCTTGTCCATCAGATAAACCAGGGCCGTGTGATCCATGCTGTACTCGCCGTTGTCAGTCGGAACTTTCTTGGCGTACACGCGATACGCTTTCTCCACCGCGTCGATTGAGGCGCGATCACCGGTGGCCCCACGCAAGTGCGGATCGAAACTCGACAGATAGTCCTTCAGCACGGCCGGCGTGTCGCGTTCGGGATCAACCGTGACGAAGAGCGCACCCGTGCGGTCCGCATCCTTGCCAAGCGCGCGCATGACTTCAGACACATCAAACAACGTGGTTGGACAGACGTCTGGGCAATGCGTGTATCCGAAGAACACGAGAAACGGCCGACCCTTGATATCCGTCTCAGTGATTGAGTTGCCGTTCTGATCGATCAGCTTGAAAGGACCGCCTATCGCCGACGAACCGGTACCCGCGGAGCCAAAGTTCCCGGTCGCATACAGAAACACGGCCGAAAACACGACCAGCCCCGTCACAAACGCGGAAATGATCAAGAGAATCTGCGACGTTCGTGCGGTCATGGCTTCGTAGCTCTTTCAAAAGCACGCGACCCAGCCGGCACGCACCATCTCGAGAAACACGGCAGTTCCGTAATACGCCCAAAGCCCCAAAGTTGCGGCGAAAATCAGCCCGCTCACGAGCGCGACCAGCACCATCGGCCGGAACAGCGTAGTATTCGAAACGACCGCCGACATGAGCACCTCGAAAATCGCGATTATCAGTCAGATAAGCCTGTTCCGGGCCTGGAGCAACGCGCTGCGGTTTTTCGTCGCCTTAGATAAAACATGCTACATTCAATATAATCCAGGGGATTCGGCGGTATCGGGGCTTGGCGTTGACTAGTTGAGTCAAAGCCGTGATGTATAGTGCTTACGAAAATCAACATCTACTTCGCATGGAGAACATGATGCGCAGTGCTTTGGTGATCGCCTTTGCGATCTCTATGTCGGCGGCCACCACCGCTTGGGCCCAGAATGCGCAGGCGCCTGCGCCGGCCGCAGCGGCCGCCAAGTGCGATAATCCAAACGCGCTCGGTGTGGCGCGCGTCGTTGAAATTGACACCACCGGCGGACCCGGCTTCGGCTTTGAGCATTTCAAGGCCTACGACTTTCTCAAGGATAAGGAAGTCGTTTTGACGTTCGACGACGGTCCGTGGCCTGGACACACGCCGGCGGTGCTCAAGGCGCTGGCAGACCAATGCACCAAGGCCGTGTTTTTTCCGATCGGCAAGCACGCCGGATGGCATCCGGAAATCATGAAGCAGGTGGCGGCAGGTGGCCACACGGTTGGCTCGCATACCTGGTCGCACAAGGACCTGTCGAAGCTGAACGAACAGGAAGGCAAGGACGAAATCGAAAAGGGGTTCGCTGCTGTGAGCATTGCACTCGGCAACAAGCCTGTCGGTCCTTTCTTCCGTTTCCCGGCACTCCGGCACCCGCCTGAACTCGTGAAATATCTCGGCGAACGCAACGTCGGAATTTTCTCGACCGACATGGACTTGTTCGACTTCAAGATGCGCAAGCCCGAGCAGGTCGTCGCGTCGGTGATGAAGAAGCTCGAGAAGCAAGGCAAAGGCATCATTCTGATGCATGACTTCCAGCAGGCGACCGCCAAGGCCGCGCCCGATCTCCTCAAGAAGCTCAAGGACGGCGGCTATAAGGTCGTGCAGGTTGTCGGCAAGACCCCCGTCGAGCCAAAGAAGGAATACGTCGACGCGGTCCTCAAAGAGATGGGCGGCGGTCTCGAAGCGGCCCGGCCTATGTCGAGCGTCATCAAGACCATCGACGGCAACTGACCTCATAAAGGTGGATTGGGCCGGCCGCGTTCGATAGCGCGGCCGGTTTTTTTTGCCGCATATTCTTCCGTTCGCCCGTTATGCTAGGCTTGAACCAGGGATGGATACGGCAACCACGGGGTCACAAATGAGCGTATTGCTCGTCGCCTTTGGGATACTGGCGGCACTATGGATACTTGTGTTGCTGGGATCGCCGTTTTTCGGACCACGAGATCACTAGATCTCTACCTGGCTTCTTTCATCGAGACAGAGCGGTAAAGGCCGAGCCCGCCGTATTGGCATAGTCATACGCGATGCGGCTCGCCACCACGAACAGTGTCGTCGCAAGGACTAGCTTGAGCGCGCGCTCGGGGACACGAATCGCGAAATAACTTCCTATAAAAATCCCGGGGAGTGAGCCCGCCAGCAACGAACCTATAATGTGCCAATCGACGGACCCCATCATCCAGTGGCCGGCACCGGCGATCAGGGTCAGCGGCACGGCGTGCGCAATATCTGAGCCCACGATTTTCGCCATGGGCAGGCGCGGATAGAGCATGATCAGCGCGATCACGCCGAGCGCACCGGCTCCGACCGAAGAGATCGATACGAGCGTTCCGAGCACGATGCCGACGAGCACGGTATTTCTGGCAGTGCGCTGCGCGTCGAGTTCGCCCACGCGCGCGCGATAGGCAGCCACGATCGGGTTGCCGAACACCAGCACGAATGCCGTCGCAAAAAGCGCAATGCTGAGGACGAGCGTGATCAGGTTGCGAGCCGCTTCGCCGCTGAGATTGAAGTGCGACAGGGCGCCGAGCGTCGCGATGGTGGCGGGAATGCTCCCGGTTGCCAGCCGTCGCACGACTGTCCAATCGATGCTCCGGGCAAGTCCATGGACGAGGCTTCCGCCTGTTTTGGTCGCCGCCGCGTAAAGAAGGTCAGTGCCGACAGCCGTGGCGGGATGAACCCCGAACAACAGAATGAGAATCGGCGTCATCAACGAGCCGCCGCCGACTCCAGTCATGCCCACCAGCAGGCCAACCGCAAAGCCCGAAAGCGAATAAAGCGGATCTATCATTCAGGACAGCCTCGTCGCGACGTGGGGGCGACCAACCAATCTAAGCATGGCCGCGCGCAGCCGTCATGACGAAAGGAGAAAACGCCCAATTGGCATGGCTGTTCCGCAGATTTCTTTGATTGGCGGGGTTGGATCGCAACCAAATGATACCCATTTCGTTCGCTAAGTGGTGTGACTACGACGTCGCCTTTAACGGAACGGATAGTTCACGTGCCGGATATCGTCACTCTCACGATCAACCCCGCAATCGATATTTTCGTAAATGTCGAACGTGTCGAGCCGACCCGCAAACTGCGTGGTTCTGCACCAAAGCGGGATCCCGGCGGCGGCGGTATAAATGTAGCACGGGTGGCACATCGGCTCGGCAGCACCGTAGCTGCGATCTATCCGACTGGTGGCGCGATCGGAAAGCTGCTGCACCGACTGGTGGAGCGCGAAGGCATCCCTAGCCTGGTGACCCCCTCGCATGTTGAAACGCGTGAGAATTTTACGGCTTACGAAGAATCGACCGGGGATCAATATCGCTTCGTTCTGCCAGGCTCGGCGCTTCACCGCGCGGAGTGGGAAGCAGTCCTCGATAAACTGTCGACACTGACGGACAAACCGAAGTTCGTTGTTGCAAGCGGAAGCGTCCCGCCGGGTGTACCGGAGGATTTCTTTGCGCGTGTTGCTCGCTGCGCCAATCAGCTTGGCGCGCAAAGTGTGATCGACACCTCAGGCCCGGCCCTCAAGGCGGCGCTTGCGCAGGGAGTATCGATCATCAAACCGAATTTAGCTGAGCTTTCGGATCTTCTCGGCATCGCACTCGATACCGACGAAGCTCGCATCGCCGCGTGCCGGAAGCTTACGCATGACGGACACGCAAAGATTGTCGCGCTCACGCTTGGCGAACAGGGTGCCTTGTTGGTGACCGGTGACAGGGTTTTTCGTTCGCAGCCGCTGGCGATCAACGCGGTGAGCACAGTCGGAGCCGGTGACAGTTTTCTCGGAGGCTTTGTGGCCGCACTCGCATCTGGCCAATCGCTGGAGAATGCGTTTCGTGTGGCGGTGGCCGCGGGCTCTGCCGCGGTAATGTCTCCCGGCACCGAACTCTGCCGCGAAGAAGACGTGCAGCGATTGGTGCCGCAAGTCGGAATCAGCGAAGTGGCGCACGCGCCCGCGTGATCCCGTCTAGCCTTGCGACGGCGTTTGCGCCTTGACCTTGACCGGAACGCGCATCTCGTCCTGCGCGATTTCCATCATGCCCATCCATACGATGAATGGAAAATAGAACAACAGTGGCATTTTCTTGTACCTCGCGTCGGTTCGAAATTCCAACGCGGGTCGCCAGGTCGAAGTTCCAGCCTTCACGCGGGCGTGTTGGCGGGCGGCCGCACCGGAGCACCGCCGCTGTCTACTGCTTACCGTCGCGCTGCCGCGACTGCGATGGTGCTGATCGGACACTTTCCCATGGATCAGCCGATTTTTTCTTGTCGGGAAGTTTTTCAATCGCCGATTTGTAGGCGTCGTCGACCGCCTTTCGCCGATCCTGCTCCTCGCGGCTCAGCGGCGGTTTGTCCGGTGTAAGGTTCAGTCCGGGCCGCATGCTTTGGGCCAGAGCAGCACCCGCCAGTAATACAAAAACTGCGACCGCAGAGCCGAGCAGTCTTGTGGATCGATAGATTGTCCTCATGGCGACAACCCAAACACGGATTTGCGATCTCAGTCTATCAGTTCATCAGCGATCGCCAAAACAGTCGTCGGGATGGTGAGACCCAGCGCCTTTGCGGTGCCCAGATTGAGAGTCAGTTCGAATTTCGTTGGGCGTGTGACGGGGAGGTCTGCGATATTTGCACCCTTGAGGATGCGCCCGACCAGGACGCCCATTTGACTGTAGGCGTCCACCAGGTTCGTCCCGTAGCTCATCAAACCTCCGGCCAGCGGGAATTCCCGAATGTGATAGATCGCCGGAATCGAGCGCTGCGCTGTCAATTGAATAAGGCGCATGCGCCGGGAGTTGAAAAACGGATCGTTTTCGACGACGAGTCCACCAACTTTCTTCTGAGCGAGCGTGGAGAAACTGTTGTCGATTTCCGCGTCGTCGCTGGCTCCGACAACCACCGATTCCCGACCCATTGCCGCGACCGCGAGTTCGAAATCGTTCGAACGCAGGCTGCTTTGAACACCTTTTTTGTTGGTGAGAAATCCAACTGGAGTGCCGGGCGGTAGAAGTTGCACCAGCAATCCGAGCCGTTTGCCGGTGAGTTCGCCGCTCATCAGATCAACGCCGGTAATGTTCCCACCGGGTTGATTGAGACTCGCGACAATTCCCTCGCTGACGGAATCGCCGGCCACAAATATGATGGGGATGGACGCTGTGACGGACTTTGCCGCCCGCGCGGAAGGCGCGCCGCCAGCTGCAGCAATGATCGCAGGCTGCAGCGCAGCCAATTCGCCCGCCAATTTCCTCAATTGGTCATACTGTCCGTTGGCCCAGCGATATTCGATTTTCGCGGTCTTGCCATCGACATATCCGAAAGCTCCCAGCCCCCGTAGAAAACCCTCGAGATGTGGCTTGGAATCTTCGGGCGATCGGCTGCTGAGAAAGCCGATCGTCGGCACTGTTTGCTGTTGGGCGCGCGCTACCGCGGGCCACGCTATGCCGCCTCCGACAAGCCCAAGAAATTCCCGCCGCCGCATGCCCTACCCTAACCCATGTATCGACAGATTAGCCGACATGGGGGCCTGGTTTCCAACAAAAGCTGCTGAGGCAAATTGTGTCAGAACGACTTCCGCGTGCAACCAGTGGCCTGTGCTTTGTTCGCGAAACGCACTGCGGTCCACGTGGCGGGCGGACAAATAACACGGAACGGGCAAAGGGAATCGAACCCTCATATCCGTGAACCGGCGTCGGCTGCAAACGACGCGTTAGGCCGCCTCCGAACCAAAATATGCCTGCTCCAAACGCCGCGGCAGATCGGCTTCGTCCGTCGAGGCCTGAAGCACAATTTTCCCCTGGGCGAGCGCATAGACTCGATCCGCGACAGCCAACGCCTTCTCGATCAATTGCTCGACGAGTAATACCGCCGTGCCGGTTGTCTGCAATTTTGTCACGACGGCCAGCACACGATCGACAAGCACTGGCGAAAGGCCGGCCGAAGGCTCGTCCAGCATTAAGAGTTTTGGCTGCCGCACCAATCCTTGCGCCACCGCAAGCATCTGCTGTTGTCCGCCGCTCAAGGTCGAGCCGCGATCGTAGCGCTTAGCGGCGATTTCCGGAAAATACGACAACGCCTCGTCCACGCGCGCATCGCGGTCCGCCCGTGGTACATCGTAGCCCGCCAGCAATAGATTATCGGTCACCGTCTGATTGGTGAAAATGCGATGTCCTTCAATCACATGTGCAAGGCCGCGGCGCGCTGTCTCACGTGGGCCGATGCCAGCAAGATTTAACCCGGCAAAGGTCACGCCGCCCGCATTCCATGGCACGAGACCGGAAATCGCGCGCAGCAGCGTGGTCTTGCCCGCTCCATTGGGGCCCAGCAGGGTCACGACCTCACCCGCGCCGATCGTCATGTCGACGCCGTGCAGCACAGCAATCTTGCCGTATCCGGCTTCCAGTCCGTGAACGTCGAGCAACGGTTCAGCCGCCGAGATAGGCACTGATGACCTCCTTGTGCACGCGAATTTCAGTCGGCGTCCCCTGCGCCAATACCCGACCGAGATTGAGCACGGTCACATAATCACAGATGTCGAAAATCAGATCGGCATGATGCTCGACCAGAAGCACGCCGGTGCCCTGACGGCTGATCGCCTTGACGAATTGCCCAAGACGCAGGATCTCGTCAGCGGATAATCCAGCGGCGGGTTCGTCGAGCAGGATGAAGGCCGGCCGCGCCATACATGCGCGAGCGATCTCCATGAAGCGCAATTCGCTATGTTGCAGTCGGTCTGCGCGAATGTCCGCGAGATTTTCCAGCCCGACCGCGGACAAGGCCGTCATCGCTTCGGATCGCAGCGTTCGTTCGTCGCTGCGGTGCCGGGGCAAACAGAGAAGAGATTCGATGAATGTGCTTTGGCCACGGATTGTGCCTCCGATCATCACATTCTGCAGCACGCTCGCCTCGCCCACGATACGAGGGGTCTGGAAGGTTCGCGCGATACCCTGGCTCGCACGGGATTCGGAGTCGCCGGGTTTCAGCGCCTCGCCTCCGAGCGTGATGGAGCCCGCTTCCGGACCGTAGAAACCGGAAATGACATTGAGGATCGTAGTCTTGCCGCTGCCGTTGGGTCCGATCAATCCGTGAATTTTGCCGGCCTCGACATCGAGATCGACGCCGTCGATCGCTCGCACGCCAAGGAAACTGAGCACGACGCCGCGCAGCGCAATGCCCGATTTCGCCTTGTCCGTTGCAAGCAAATGTCCGACTAGGGCAGCCTTCGGAACGATTGTGCGATTGGCCCGCAATGCGCGCCGGTTCCCGAAATCGAGTAAAGCCGCGATGCCGCCCGGCGCGACCAGCACGATGACCAGCAGCAACACGGCATGAAGGAACGTTGACCAGGCCGCGAGTGGCGCTGCGAATTCCGGAAGCAAGGTGAGAATGACGGTACCGAGCAGCGGGCCGACGATCGATCCGCGCCCACCGATCAAAATCGAAATAAAGAACAGGACTGAGAGATCGAACGTGAAGGCATCCGGTGTAATGTAGGTTTGCAAAGTCGCGAACAACCCGCCGGCGATTGCCGCCGAGGCGCCCGTAAACACGAATATCGTCATCAGAAGGCGGGCCTTGCGGATACCCGTCGCCTCCGCCGCGACATCGGCATCTCGGACGGCAATCAACCCGCGGCCGAATCGGCTATGCGCGATATTCGCTGTCATCCATGTGATGAGAGCTGCGACCGCAAGACAGAAAAAATAGAACCCCGCATGGGTGTGGAATGGCGCGGGCATCTCCGGACCGGGCAAACCAATACCGCCGCCGGTCACACTCTGCCACGCCAACGCGATCTGCGTGATAATCGTCGCAAAACCAAGTGTGCTGATCGCGAAGTAAAATGTACGCAGCCGAAGCGCCGGCAATCCGACGATCACGCCGAAGATCGCGCCGGCGACGCCCGCGATCGCGAGCGCCGCAAAGACGGGCACCGGCGGTGACACATTGCCGGCCACAAGCACGCTCGTGGTGTAAGCGCCGAGCGTCAGCAACGCGACATAGCCGATGGCGAGCTGGCCGGCGAAACCAATGACGAGGTTAAGTGCACCGACCAGCACCCAATAGATCGCCGCGCGCGTCGCGATCAGCACCCAGTAATCGTTGGTGACGAAGGGAACAAGCGACGCCAGACAAAAGATCAGGATCAATGGGCCTGCGAACATCAATGATCCGACGCCGGCGAGCGATTTTTCCTGTATCGCGCCGGCCGCGCTTTCGCTTGAAATCGCCATCATACTCTCCGCGCCAGATGCCCACCGAACAAACCGCGCGGGGCAGCGAGCAAAACGACGATGAACAACATGAACACGGCGACCGAGGAGAAGATGCCTCCGACCAGGAAATTGGCGGCCTGCTGGAACAGCCCGAGCGCAAAGCCGCCAACGATCGCCCCACGATTATTTCCCAAGCCGCCAAGCGCAACCGGTACGAAGCCGTAGAAATTAAGCAGCGGCCCATTGGCCACAAAGGCGAGCAGCAATTGGCCGCCGGAAAATCCAGCGAGCCCGCCGATCATCCCAGCCAGCGCATAGCTTGCCATGCGCAGGTTGCGTTCCGGCAATCCCAACGCACGCGCGGCGAAATTGTCCTCGGCGATGGCGAGAAACGCCAAGCCCGTAAGCGTCCGCCGATAAAGCAGCTCGAGCGCGCAAATGGCCACCGCGCAGGTGAGTACAGGCAACCAGAATTTCTCGTCCAGAATACCTCCGCCACCGATGCCGAATACGCGCGGAAACGCTTGCGGCTCCGTGCTCCATTCAACCGCAACCACTTGCTGAATCATCAGCGCGAGCGCAAGCGTGGAGAGCACATAGAGATGCTGATCGAGACTCTTGAGCACCGGCCGTACAGCAACGAATTCGGTGATGAGACCCACGATCGCGCAGCAGACGAGCATCAGCACGAGGCCGACAACGAGCGGCATGCCGAGCCGCAATACGAACAGTGACCCGAAGACACCGCCGAGCATGCCCAGCTGCCCGGCGGTGAAGCTCATGACACGCGATGCCGAAAACATCGTGTTGTAGGTCACACCGATGAGCGCGTAGACCGCGCCCACGGCGAGACCGGATGCAATAATGGAAGCAAGCATTGATGGATGATGCCCTTACGAATAGCCCGGCGCGAGTTTGAAGGCACCGTTCTTTGCCGAACTTGCATCTGACATCACCACATCATCGCCCGGATAACCGTTGTGTTCTGTGGGCGACCAGGTGTAGTCGCCGAAATAGCCGGGGAATTTCTTCACGCCGTTCCAGTATTTGATGATGTCTTCAGACGACGTGGAACCGTTTTCGACCGCTTTAGCAATCAAATTGATGGCGTCGACGCCGCCTGCCACCCACCAGAGCAGCGTGTCGGAGAGCTCCACCTTGCCCTTGAGTTGGCCAACGAATTCCTCATTGCGTGGGGGAAGCTTGCCATTGGCATCATAGCTGCAGCTTCGATATCCGACGGCATACACTTTTTCCCAATTCGCCGGCTTTTCGAGCAGGCCTTTGATATCGCCCGAGGACATCGATGGATGTCCGACGAAAGGAACGTCCCAGCCCATAGTTGCGCGCGTATTGAACATTCGCGCATCCATGCCGGTCGAGGTGCTCCACACCACGATGGCTTCGGCCCCTGCGTTCTTCGCGCGCAACATATCCGGCGTCATGTCGGGCTGGGTCGCATCGATATTGGCGACATAAACAACGTCTGCGCCATCCTTCTTCAGCGCCTCCGTCGAATATTTGGCCGCAGCTACGCCGTAACCAGTGGTGTCGGCGATCACCGCGACCTTCTTCACTTTCAAGACCTTGATGCAATATGTGCGAACCGCGTCATTCCATTGCGTGTTCGAGGGCGAGGTGCGGAAAGCGTTTGGGAATTTCTCGGGATCGATCAAGCTGTCGATCACACATGGATGAATATTCGGCATTTTCGCGCGCGCCATGATCGGAGTGATGGCGAGCGATTTGCCGGAATTGGTCGGGCCCCAGACGGCATGAACTTTGAGCTGGCTGATCATTTCCTGCGTGGCATTTACGGCCTTGGTCGGATCGCCCTGCGTGTCACGGGTGATGACCTCGATCTTGCGGCCCTTGACACCACCTGCGGCATTGATCGTCTCGGCTGCATAGCGCACGCCCCGATCGAAGCCGATGGCAGGCGCGGAGCTCGCTCCGGTCAGCGCGGCGAGCCAGCCGATCCGAATCGGCTCGGTCTGAGCGACAGCCGGGCACGGAAACGAGAATGCGGATGCCGCGGCACTTGCCGCGGTACCGATTGCGAATTCACGACGTGTGGTTTTCATGACTCCCTCCCTTAGTTCAGTTTTATTTTTCAACGCTCGACGCCTTTACGCTCGCTCCAGACGCGAGACGTAGTCTTGATTGAATGTGAACCCCCATCCCGGCCGTTCGGGAACGATAGCGTGCCCCTCGGCGAATTCGATCGTCTCATTATAGAGTTTGGAAAACCAGGGCATGTATTCGAGATAAATCGTGTTCGCGAGGGCGCCCAGTACCTGCAGGCTGGTCTCCGGAAACAAGTGGCTGGAGACCGGAATATCGTAGCTCTCCGCCATGTGCCCGACGCGCATGAACTCGCTTACACCGCCGACGCGCTGCAGATCGGGCATCAGGACGTCGGCAGAGCGTAACTCCAGCATGCGCCGGAAACCGTAGCGAGTGTACTCAGTTTCCCCGCTCGCTATTGGCGTGTCGAGCGTGGCAGCCACGCGCGCGAGTCCGTCGAGATCCCAAGCCGGCAACGGCTCCTCAAACCAGGTCAGATCGAATTCTTCCAGCGCCCGGCCGAGCCGGATCGCCTGGCTTTCGGTCAGGCCCTGATTGGCATCTGCCATCAGTTTGATTTTCGGCCCGATTGCAGCGCGTACGGCACGCACGCGCGCGACATCAGTCGCCGGCTCGGGTGAACCCAGCCTCATCTTCATCGCCCTGAAGCCGGCACCGGCGAAGCGTTCTGCCTCCGCGACCAGCTCCTTTTCCGAATATGACAGCCAAAGACCGCCGCTGTGATAGACCGGCACGCGATCCTGCGCACCGCCGAGAATGCGATAAAGCGGCAAATTCGACATCTTCCCCAGCGCATCCCATAACGCGCCGTCGAGCGCGGAAATACCGACGACGGGCACGCCCTTGTGGCCGAGAAAATTGATGTCTCTCCAGGCGCGCGCCCAGAAACTCGCGATGTGGCCGGCATCGTGGCCGATGACGAGATCAGCCATTTCTTCGACCATCGATTGCAACACGCGTGTGCGCCGCGCATTGAGCGTGAAAATTAAATTCTCACCGACGATACCCGAATCGCAATGAACGAAAACCAATATGCAGCCGAGCGAATGCAACTGACCGAGCGCGCTGCTGATCGGCTTATCGAGCTTTACCCTGACACAACGGGTTTCGACGCGAGTAACCTTCATGAAGGTGCTCGCTGAGTTGTCCGTGTGTTTTCGCCGATTTTGTAACGATCAACGATCGCCTGATCGGGATCGCAACCAAGGCCCGGCCCTTGCGGAACTTTGCAGAATCCGTTGGTCGGGACCACGAAGGAGTGAAAAGGGTTTGCCTTCATTTCGAGCCATAGCACCTCGACCAGCGGATTTTCGGGCATTGCCGCGATGACATGCAGCGTTGCGAGGAATCCTGGCCCGAAATACGGACTGTGTGGAGCAACCGCGACACCTTCGGCGCGGCAAAGCTCAATCACCTTGAGCATCTCGCCGATGCCGCCGATCTTGGTGACGCTCGGCTGCGCGATGTCGATTGCCTCGGCCTCGATCAGCGACTGAAATCCGAACACGCCGGCCACATTTTCGCCCGCCGCAATCGGAATTCCGTGCTGGCGAACGCGGGCGAGACCGTGGCAATCCTCCGGTGGAAAGACCGGCTCTTCGAGCCAAGTCAGCCCGTCGTCGCGCAGTGCATCCGCCATCTTGGTGGCATCTTGCACCGGCCAGGCACAATTGACGTCGAGCATGATGCTGGCGTCGCTGACGCCTGGCGCGTTCTTCGCGGCTAGAACTGCTTCGCGTGTGACTTCATGTAGCTTAATGTGATGATAGCCGCGGGCGCGCGCGGCGGATGTATTCTTGGCGACGAGCGTGAGATCGCCATAGCGGAGGAGGCTCGCGTAGGCACCGACCTCGGCGCGCTCGCCTTTACTTCCAAGCAGCCGGTGCAGCGGCTGCCCTGCTTTCTTGCCGCGAATATCCCATAACGCGATTTCGATTCCCGAGTAGGCAAAGACGAACGGTCCATTGCGGCCGAGCAAATGCACAGCATGCAAAACGTCGCGCGACAATCCATCGATGTCTTCGGCGTCGCGCCCAATCACGAGCGGCGCGATGATCGTGTCGAGCGCGACTTTGGTAGCGGAAATCGCAGCGTGTCCAAAAGCTTCGCCCCATCCGACCACGCCCTCGTCGGTCTCGACCTTGACCAGAAGAATTTCGAGATGGGTCCAAGGCTTGCCCGCAAATGACGGCCAAGGCCCGCCCATATCATAGGGGAGCGACACGACGCACGACTCGACCGCCGCAATCCTCATTCCGTCCCTACGCCGTCGGTTCGGTCCAACGGTTATTGTCCGGTCGTCGATTTGGGGACGCTGCCCCCATTTTCAACAGGCAACGATAGCACGACGGCGGTCACGATCACCAATGCCTAGATGTCCGCTCTAGGTCATTAGGAAGCGATGTCCGCGTTCACCGAAGCTAAGCATTGGAGCGGGCGAAGGGAATCGAACCCTCGTATGCAGCTTGGGAAGCTGCCGTTCTACCATTGAACTACGCCCGCGCACCCCGACAATACCGAATGGCTTGCGCACGCTGCAAGCGCGCTCTCCCAACGATCAGGTCTTGAAGTGCTTCGAGAGTTTCAGGCTTTGCGCCTGGTAGTTCGAGCCGATGCCCTGACCGTACAATTTTTCGGGCTTTGCCAGCATTTTCTCGTAGACCAAACGACCGACGATCTGACCGTGCTCGAGAATGAAAGGCACCTCGCGTGATCGCACTTCGAGCACGGCGCGTGCGCCTTTTCCGCCCGCGCCGGCATAGCCGAAGCCCGGATCGAAAAACCCGGCATAGTGCACGCGGAATTCACCGACCAGCGGATCGAACGGCACCATCTCGGCGGCATAATCGGGCGGAACCTGCACGGCTTCCTTCGACGCAAGTATGTAGAATTCGTTCGGATCGAGGATGAGGCTCTTGTCGGGCCGCGCGTACATCGGCTCCCAGTAGTCGGCAACGGTGTATCCTCCACGGCGTTCAACATCGATAAGTCCCGTGTGCCGCTTGGCGCGATAACCGACGAGACCGCCGGGGCCCAGCCCCGAAAGATCGACACTGACCGCCACGCCCTCGCTCAGGTCAGCGTCGTCGGCGTCGACGAGGCGCTCACGTGTGTGCAGGGCGCGCAACGCAGTGGCATCGAGCAACGCGTGTCCGCGACGGAAACGAATTTGCGACAGCCGCGAACCTTCCCGGACCAGAACCGGAAATGTGCGCGGACTGATCTCGGCATAGAGCGGTCCGTGATAGCCCGCCTCAATATGATCGAAACCGCGGGTCTCATCGGCGATCACCCGGGTGAAGACATCAAGGCGTCCGGTAGAGCTTTTCGGATTTGCAGCAGCGGAAATGTCGTCGGGCAGCGCCAGGCTTTCCAGCAACGGCACGATATAGACGCAGCCGGTTTCCAGGACTGCGCCATCGCTCAGCGAAATCTCGTGCAGCTTCACTTCATCGATGCGCTGGGCAACGGTTGTGCGGCCCGGCAGGAAGCTCGCGCGCACACGGTAGGCCACCTCGCCCAGGCGCAGGTCGAGGCTCGCCGGCTGGATCTGATCGGGAACGAACTGATTTTCAGACAGAATACCGCCGTCTGCGGCGAGCAGCGCGATCATGCGATCGGGCAAGATGCCCTTGTCGTCGACTGCGAAGGAAAGCGTCACGGTGTTCCTGCTCTGCAACCGCGCCGATCTAACCCGAGGAGTGCCTTGACGGGAAGCCGTGCCCCCCGCTACAAGAACCTTATCCCGTGGTCATTTGAGCCGGCCGGCTTGCAGCCACGTTAAACAAGTCGCTAAAAGGCCGGGGACGCGTGAGCCCGGCCGAGATATTTCTCCGGCCGGTTTTTTGTTGGCCACGCGCGTGGTCCCGAAAGGCGAAGTGCGGTTTCGGAAAAGGCCATGCGCAGGGCTTAAGGAGGCTCATGATGTCCGCGTCGACCAAGACCTACCGCCCCGAAACCCGGCTTGTGCATGCCGGCACGTTGCGTTCGCAGTTTGGCGAGACCTCGGAAGCTTTGTTCCTCACCCAGGGGTACGTCTACCCCACCGCTGAGGACTGCGAGGCTCGCTTCTCCGGCAAGGTTCCGGGTTATGTCTATTCGCGTTACTCCAACCCGACCATGAGCATGTTCGAGCAGCGCATGGCGGCCCTCGAAGGGGCGGAAGCCGCGCGATCAACGGCAACCGGAATGGCCGCTGTCACGACCGCCCTCATGGGCCTCGTCAAAGCGGGCGATCACGTGGTGGCGGCAAAAGCGCTATTCGGCTCCTGTCGCTGGGTGATCGAAGAATGGCTGCCGCGCTTCGGCGTGACCTCGACCCTCGTCAACGGCACCGACCTGAATGAGTGGAAGAAAGCGGTCCAGAAAAATACCAAAGCGTTCTTCCTGGAAACGCCCACCAATCCGACGCTGGAAGTCATCGATATCGCGGCGGTTGCGGACATCGCGCACAATGCGGGCGCCCGGCTCGTTGTCGACAATGTTTTTGCGACGCCGCTCTTTCAAAGCCCGCTAACACTCGGCGCCGACTGTGTCGTCTATTCAGCCACCAAGCACATCGACGGCCAGGGCCGGGTGCTCGGTGGAGTTATCCTGGGATCAGAAAAGTTGATCCTCGATCACTACCATCAAGTCTTGCGGCAGACCGGTCCGTCGTTGTCACCGTTCAATGCGTGGATTCTGCTTAAAGGCCTTGAGACGCTGCCGGTGCGTGTGCAACGACAAACCGACACTGCCGGCGCGGTCGCCACTGCCCTTGCCGGCCACAAGAAGATCGCGCGATTGATCTATCCCGGCCGGCCAGACCATCCGCAGGCCGACATCATCCGCAAGCAGATGCGCGCCGGTTCCACGCTCTGCTCATTTGAGGTGAAAGGTGGCAAGGAAGGCGCGTTTCGTTTTCTCAATGCGCTGCAGCTTATCGGCATTACGAACAACCTCGGCGACGCGAAGAGTCTTGTCACCCATCCGACGACGACCACACATCAGCGACTCACGCCGGAGCAGCGCGCCGAACTCGGTATCGGTGACGGACTGATCAGGTTTTCGGCCGGACTAGAGCATCCGGACGATTTGATCGAAGATCTTCTGACAGCGATGGAGAAGGTGTGAGAGCGGAGATCGCTCAGGGCACCACGTGCGACAAGGCGGTCGCAGACATCACCGGACGTTGCGCGGCTTCCGCGATGGCGTTTCCGAGACCCTTCGCCATGCAGGCATAGCTCCAGTCATTCATGTGCAGCCCGTCGGGCGACACGAATGTCTCGAAGGCCAAGTGATCGACGTCCGCCCAGTGGCGCATCATTTCGAAACGGCGGAACAGATCGACATCTTCGTGCTTTGCGGCGGAGGCGATAAGCGCAACCATGGCCTCGGCGTCGGGCTTGGCAATCACCTTCGGTGCAAATTGCGGGTCGATAAGCACGACATCGGCGCCGATCGCGCGGATCTTGGCAAGCCCTTCACGGATCTGCAGCCCATGATCGCCGACCTGATGACCGCGGATGACTGCATTCGTACCGAGTTGCCAGAGCACCAGATCGGGCTTGGCAGCAATAACGGAAGAATCGAACCGCGCCAGCATGTCGCCGATTTCTTCTCCGTTCACGCCGCGATTGAGCATCGTGAAGGACACTTTCGGGAAATGCTTTTGAAGTTCGACGGAAAGCCGGCTGGGATAGTTCGCGTCCGGCGAACTTGCACCCGCGCCCGAGGTCGATGACGACCCGATCGCAACGATGGTGATCGGGTCACCAGCGGCAATTTTCTGTACGAGGTGCGGGAGCGGGTTTGCCAGCCGGATCAAATCGAGCGGCGTCGTGCACGAAGGGCCGCCCGTATCGGCACGCGCAGGCGATGCAAATGCAAGCCCCGCGACAAGCGCGGCGGCCAGCAATGTCGACACCCGACCTTCGGGATTATCGCTCAACAAGTGCGCGTCCTCAGTTATCGATCAGCGGCTGCCGTTAGTCGGCGGCTCTTCGGGTTTGGCTGCGGAAACTACCATATCTGCCAGCAACCGCCCTATGCAATCGTGGACCCGCTCCGCGATGTCAAGTTTTTTCGTGGCGGAGTATAAATCAAACGTTCCAAGCTCTCCCCACAACTTCATGATGCTGAAACGGTCGAATAAAGGCACTTCTTGTTGCAATGCAACCCAGCGCATGTCTTCGACATAAGTACCGAGTGCGATCATCGATTCCGTTCTCGGGCTGTATTGCGCGTTGATTAAAACGACATCAGCGCCTGCGGAACGGGCAATTTTTATACCCTTATCCAACGACTGGCTGAAAAGATCGGGATCGACGCCAAGCATCGCGTCTACGGTTCCCGTCTGCCAGACGAGAAGCACCGGCTTGGCGGAAGCAAGCGCGCCAGGAAGTGCTTTAACCATCTCAGCCGCGGTGCGTCCCGATTTCACATCGGTTGTAACTTTGACGTCTACACCGGGGAGTCGGTCTGCAAGTGCATGTTGCAATCGCGCGGGGTAAGCGTTGCCAGCGCCGCTCGATCCCGGCAATTGCGAGGAGCCAGCGCCAACAACAAGAATGTTCAGATGCTTGGCGCCGACCGCACGCGTCACGTGCGGCAACCGGAAGCTCGGCTCTGTCAGGTTCTCCGCAACACGGCATTCGGCCGGATGCTCGGCCCACGCGGGCGCGACACCCAGCAACAGCAACGCGAGCAGCAGCAGCAGGCGTTTCCTCATAACTCGCCCCCCGCATAACCCGGCTTTGCGGCGGGCGGCCGCGGTCCTCCGCCTCGTCGTTCGGCTTGTCTATACCATGAAATCAGCGCCGCAACGGCAACCATGATCGCAATGCCGGCAAAGCTAACGACAATCTGTGTCAGCACCCGATTAGACACTTCCGTAAATACGAAGTGACCAGCGAAAGACAAGAACACCCCGAGACAGAATGTCTCAAGCGAGTGCTGCCCGCACACGATCGCCGGCCAGAAAATCCAGGTTTTGAGTGCCGGCCAGTCGCGGGGCACGAACGCAACGATGATAATCGCGAGCGCCAGGAAATGCATGATGCGAAGCACGTCGAGATTCGTCTTGTCGATCGGGTAGATCGCATCGCCGACCCACTTGGGGACGTAGATTGCAAGGCGCGGGAAGTACCAGGTCATCGCGATCGAAAAGGCGAACAGGAGATATGTGATGGCAAGTCCGACCATGACCGGAGAGTGAATCCAGCGCGAAAGATTTTCCGCTCCGCCCAGCGCGCACCACGCTCCGAACACGAACAACAATTGCCACGCGAACGGATTGAACAGCCAGGTTCCGCTCGGATAGGCCGGAAGATTCCATTCAAACAGCCACATCAAGGCGTAGACCGAAGCCGACGTAATCAACGCGAACGACGGCGAGCGAAGCAGCAGCCAAAGCATCGGCGGGAACCACAGCAGCAACAAAATGTACAATGGCAGAATGTCCATGTTCACCGGCTTGAACTTCAGCAGCAGCGCCTGAAGGATCGTGACGTCCGGATTCTTGAGGAAGTTGAGAACTCCCATTTCCTCGGTGTAGAGCGGGTTGTCGAAACTGCTCGACACGTAGGCGATCTCGGCGAGATAGATCGCGAGCAGGAACACGTGTGCCACGTAGATCTGCCAGGCCCGCTTGAGTACACGCGCCGAGGCCACGATGAATCCATGCTGCTGCATCGCCCGGCCATAGACGAAGGCCGCGGTGTAGCCCGAAATAAAAACGAAGATTTCCGTCGCGTCGCTGAAGCCGTAGTTACGGATGGTAATCCAGTTGACCGCGTTTGACGGTATGTGGTCGAGAAAGATCAGCCAAAGCGCAAGCCCGCGGAACAAATCAAGCCGGAGGTCGCGTTCGGTCGAAACCGGGGCCATGTGCGGCTTTTCTTTCGTGCGGTCTTTCGGCCATAATCCCGGGCATCACGCGAATGGCAAGCCCCGGTAAAGTAAATCCTGCGGCATTTAGATGTACCGCGCAGTAACACGCAAGGTTGAAGTCACAGTGACGCCCCGCTTTGTTTCGGAGCGGTCGTCGCCGGGCAACGGTTATTTTTTCTGGGCTTACACAATCAACATTACCAACCTTGGCGCAGAAACAGTCCAGCTCAAGACTCGGCACTGGCGCATTACCGACGCGCTCGGCCGCCTGCAGGAGGTCAAGGGGCCGGGCGTAGTCGGTGAGGAACCGACCCTCAAGGCCGGACAGTCGTTCGAATACACGAGCGGGGTTCCGTTGCCGACGCCGTCAGGCTTCATGGTCGGCAGCTATGGAATGGTGACCGACGCCGGAGAGCATTTCGACATCGAAATTCCCGCCTTCTCGCTCAACTCGTCTTACGCGGAGCGAACCATCAACTAGGGTTTGCGCCGACCTCGCCCGGCGCGAACTGATAGTTCGCGCTGCAAAATTCGCAGGTCACGGAAATCTTCCCGTCCTCGACCATGTGGTCGCGATCGTCCTGCGAAAAACTCTTGAGCATCGCCTCGACATTGTCGCGTGAGCAAGAGCATTCCGCGCGCAACGGACTGGCGCGGAAAACGCGCACACCCGGCTCGTGAAAGAGACGATAGACCAACCGCTCGCTGGACAGCGAGGGATCGATCAACTCGATATCCTCCACAGTCGCGATCAGCGCCTGGCCTTCAACCCAGGCGTCATCTTCCTCGACGGTGTGAGGCGTGGTGCCCTCGGGGGCATCGCCCGGATGAAGATCGGCAACGCGCGCCCGTTCCGGAGATTTCGGCAGGAACTGCAACATGATCCCACCGGCGCGCCAGCGGTGCGTCGCACCACCCGACGCCGCGCGCAATTCCTCCGCCACCGCGAGCCTGACGCGCGTCGGAATCTGTTCGGAGCGCAGAAAGTATTCGTGCGCCACGTCTTCGAGCGAGTTGCCGTCGAGCGCGACCAAGCCCTGATAACGGTTCATGTCAGGGCCCTGGTCGATGGTCATGGCGAGATGCCCTTTGCCGAGCAACGCGCCACCACCTGTCTCGCCTGCCGCGATTGCCGCGGCCACACGGTCTTTGTCGAAGCGGGCGCAGGCGCGCACTTTGTCGGGGGTGATGAAATCAACCACCAACATGCGCACAGGACCGTCGCCCTGCGTCTGCAGAATAAACCGGCCATCGATCTTCAGCGCCGAGCCCAGCATCACCGTCAGCACTAGCGCTTCGCCCAGGAGCTTGGCGACCGGCTGAGGATAGGCGTGCCGCGAAAGTATTTCGTCGACGACAGGGCCAAGACGCACCACGCGGCCGCGCAGGTCGAGCTTGGCCACCTCGAACGGCATGACGGTGTCGTCGAGGGTCGTGGGCGATGGAGCACGGGTCGGAATGGCGATTTGAGGATCGGTCATGGCGGGTTCAGTCATGGCGGGTTCGGTCATGCACCTTATGTAGAGTTCAGGAGCCGAAAAACGAGAGGTCCGGCCTTCGCGCACCTGACACGTGCCGGCGAGGACTCTCAGGCGTCGGCGTGCAGACACCAGGCAAGGAGACCCTTCTGTGCGTGCAGACGGTTCTCAGCCTCATCGAAAACCACCGACTGCGGTCCATCAATGACCTCGTCGGTAACTTCCTCCCCGCGGTGCGCCGGCAGGCAATGCATGAACAGCGCATCGGGCTTGGCCTTGGCCATCAGGCTGCCATTGATCTGGTAGCGCTTGAGAATATTGTGCCGGTGCTTGCCGTCACGATCGCCCATCGACACCCAGGTATCGGTGACCACGCAGTCGGCATCTTTGACGGCCGCGTCGGGATCGTCGCCGATCATGATCGCGGCGCCCGAAGATTTGACCCAATCCATCAGCCATTTCTTCGGCCGCAACTCGGCGGGCGTCGCGACCCGCAGCTGGAAATCAAAGCGTTCCGCTGCGTGCATCCAGCTCGCCAGAACATTGTTGGAATCGCCGCTCCAGGCGACCGTCCGGCCGCGGATTGGCCCACGCTTTTCCTCATACGTCATCACATCGGCCAGCACCTGGCACGGATGTGAGCGCCGTGTCAGTCCGTTGATGACGGGAATGGTCGCGTGGCGCGCGAGCTCGGCCACCGCCTCGTGATCGAGGATGCGGATCATGATCGCGTCGACGTAGCGCGAGAGAACGCGCGCGGTATCGGCAAGCGTTTCTCCGCGACCAAGCTGCATTTCCTGCGCCGTCAGCAGGATGGCTTCGCCGCCGAGTTGACGCATGGCAACGTCGAAAGAAACGCGGGTGCGCGTCGACGGCTTGTCGAACACCATGGCCAGCGTTTTTCCAGCCAGCGGTGACTTGCGAACGCCGCTCGCGCGCTCGGCCTTCAAGGCGCGGCTGCTGTCGATCAACCCGCCGAGCACCGGCTTCGGGATGTCGGTGAGATCGAGAAAATGCCGGACGCCGTTTGCGGTCATGACGCAACCTTCGCCCGCGAATGCGCTTTGGCGAGACGCGCACATGCCCTGTCGATGCATCCGACTGCTTCGGCAATCTCTTTCTCGCCGATGATGAGCGGCGGCAGCAGCCGCACGACATTATCGCCCGCAGCGACCGTAATCATTTTCTCGGCGCGCAATTCGTCGACCATCTCCGAGGCTTGAGGAACCATTCGCAAACCGATGAGCAGGCCTTCGCCGCGCACCTCGGCGATGACCGAAGAATGGCGGTCCTTCAATTCGGCCAGCCGTTGCTTCAGTAGCAGCGCGTTCTTGCGCATGTGGTCAAGAAAACCCTCAGCCATCACGACGTCGAGCACGGCGTTGCCGACAGCCATGGCCAGCGGATTGCCGCCGAACGTCGACCCGTGGGTTCCGACGGTCATTCCCTTGGACGCTTCTGTCGTCGCGAGACAAGCACCGATCGGGAAACCGCCGCCCAAAGCCTTTGCGAGTGCCATGACGTCGGGCTTAACCCCGCTACGCTCGTAGGCGAACATTTCGCCGGTACGGGCAATCCCGGTCTGTACCTCATCGAACACGAGCAGAAGCCCGTGCTGATCGCAGAGGTGGCGCAGGGCACGCAGGAAGGTCGGCGGCGCCACCCGCACCCCGCCTTCGCCCTGGATCGGTTCGATCAGGATCGCCGCCGTTTGCGGACCGATGGCCCGCTTGACCGCGTCGATGTCGCCAAAGGGCACCTGATCGAAGCCATCGACCGGCGGGCCGAAGCCTTCGAGATATTTCTTGTTGCCGGTGGCAGCGATGGTCGTCAGCGTGCGGCCGTGAAAGGCACCCTCGAAGGTGATGATGCGGTAGCGTTCGGGCTTGCCGGAGGCGAATTGATATTTGCGCGCCAACTTGATCGCGCATTCCAGAGCTTCCGCGCCCGAATTCTGGAAAAAGACGGTGTCAGCAAAGCTTGCCGCGCACAGCCGGTCCGCCAGCCGCTCGCCTTCAGGGATCCGGTAGAGATTTGAGACGTGCCAGACCTTCTGGGCCTGTTCGGTCAGGGCCTTGACCAGGTGAGGATGCGCATGCCCCAGCGCATTGACAGCCACACCAGAGGTGAAATCGAGGTAGCGCTCACCCTCGGCCGTATAAAGCCATGCGCCTTCGCCCCGCTCGAAAGCGAGGTCGACCCGTGCATAGGTTGGCAACAAATGCGAGCTCACGGCCAGCTTCTTCCATCGACCATTTTCGTCTTCGCACGACCATTTCTAGCTGTTGACCAATGCTTTTCGGGGTCATGCGCGCCGAAAAGAAATGTGCCGCCTCGCCGGGCGGCACTTTTTTCATTCTATTGCCGGGCCCAACGGTGTCAATCAACCCGACTCACTCGTGCCGTAAACGCCGATTCTAAAGGAAAACCTGTTGGTAGCTAGCCTTCAGGGCTTGCCGGCGCTTGCAGCTGAGTCACTGCCTATTGTAGCCTCACGGCCAGCTAGTACGACATATCGTGCTACCGAAGGATTTCTAGTCCATCCCTGACGCGTACAGCGTCGGGCGCCCGATGGGGCGTCTGACGACAGGGTTGGATTCCATCCAAAGCCTTGATGCCTGGGGAGAAAAACCAAATGGGCTGGACGGACGAGAGGGTAGAACTTTTGAAGAAGCTTTGGGCGGACGGGCTCTCCGCCAGCCAGATCGCGGCCGAACTTGGCGGCATCACGCGCAATGCGGTCATTGGCAAGGTCCACCGCCTGGGCCTCTCCGGGCGCGCCAAGAGCCCCTCCTCGACGGCTCCAAGGCCGCGCAAGGCTCGTTCCTCGGGCCACATGATGCGTGTTCCACGGCCATCGATGCGCGGCAATACTGCACTCGCCTATGATTATGACATCGAACCCGAGCCTGAGCTCCTCGAAATTCCGGTCGAGCAACGCAAGACCCTTCTCCAGCTGACGGAAAAGACCTGTCGTTGGCCTGTCGGTGATCCCGGCGGCACGGACTTCTTCTTCTGTGGCGGGGACACGGCAAACGAACTGCCCTATTGCTCCTATCACTGCCGGGTCGCCTACCAGCCGATGAACGATCGGCGGCGTGACAAGCGGCAGTTCAGGAGCTGAGCACCGATAGTTCGCTCTCTTCAGATTGGCTCCGGCCCTGACGGCCGCGCGGTTGTCGCGGCTGTCAGTTTGTCGTCGACTGCGACGCGCAACTACATCTTTTCGATCGCCGCGTAGACCTTCTTGCGGCTGTTGCCGACGCGCTTGATGACTTTGCGTACCGTATCCGCGCTGACGCCGAATTTCCGCGCAACGTAATAGACTTCGTACGGCTCACTTCCGGAGACTCTGGAGCGATCCGCTTTTCCGCGCTTCCGCTTACTGTCGGCCATTTGCTTCTCCTTTGCCTCAACTCACTTCAGCAATTGAAAAACACTACGCACTCTATCATTCGCCAATGCTCGGCGTACATCTCTATTCGACTACGCAGTCGGCGAGCGCTGCGGCGCGTCGATAGCTTTCGCCCAGATCGGGGCCGTATGACACGCAAGAGTCAGCCTGCAATAAATTCTCGCCGCCTCATTCGATCAAACGATCGGCAAGCCCGAGCAGTTGTGACGGTACCGTCACGCCGAGTGTTTTCGCCGTCCCAAGATTGATGATGAAGGTGAATTTGGTTGGCTGCTCAATTGGCAGATTACCCGGCTTGGCACCCTTCAGAATCTTGTCGACATAGGTCGCGGCGCGTCTGTGCATGTCCTCGTAGCTCGGGCCGTATGACATCAGGCCTCCGGCTTCGACGAGCTCCTCGTAGGCATTGATGCTCGGCAGCCGTTGTTCGACGGCAAAGTCCGCGATGCGCTGGCGATTGTGGAGAAAAACCCGATCCGCAAGGATGAACAGGCCGTCCGGCCGGTCTTTACGCAGAGCAGCGAAAACCCCGTCAATATCTTCGGATTTATGAACATCCAGCTGTTGCAGCCTTATGCCTAAGGTTTGCGCGGCAGCGAGCGCCTGACGCACCGAGGCAATATGAAATGGATTGAGCGAATTGATTAGCATCACGACATGAGAAAGCCCGGGCGCGACTTCGCGCAACAACTGAAGCCGTTTGCCTTCCAGATCGGGCGCGATCGAACTCAGCCCGGTGAGTTTGCCCCCCGGATGCGCCAGGTTCTGCACAAGGCCGGTGCCGACCGGATCGCCGACCGCAACCATCACAAGCGGAATGGTTGTCGGGTTTTGCTTCACCGCCAGAGCCGCCGGCGTGCCGGCCGTGACAATCACATCTACCTTGGCCGCGACCAACTCGGACACGAGCGTCGGGAAGCGGTCATATTGTCCATCGGCCCAGAGATATTTGATCGCAACGTTGCGGCCTTCCTCGTAGCCGGCATCACGCATACCCTCGCGAAACGCGTTGACGAGATTGGCTTCCAACGCCGCGGTTGAATTGCCCATGTAGCCGATCTGAGGGATTTTCTGTTCAGCGCGCGCGGCAAACGTCCAGGTGGCGGCCGCTCCACCCATCACGGAAATGAACTCGCGCCGTCGCATTACATCCCCACAGGCTCAGGTACGCCGAGCATAGCTATTTCAGCACGACGTCGCCGTTCAGGCCGCTCCGGCGACGCGCGTGTCGATTTCATTTCGCAGCAACGCGAAATCGATGGGTTTGGTCAGAAGCGCTTCGGCGCCCCCCTCCATTGCCCTGCGTTTAGTCTCCGCATCGCCATAGGCCGTAATCATGATGACCGGAACGTCAGGCCGCGCTGCCTTGGCCTTGGGCAACAGTTCGAGCCCGGTCATCCCTGGCATGTTGATGTCGGATAAAATCAATATAAGCGAGGCAGTCCGAGCCTCGCTGATGCATTGCAATGCCGCGGGAGCGGATTGTGCAAATTCCATGAGAAATCGGCCGGAGCGCAGATCGCGTCTAAACTGCTGGCGAAAAAGCATTTCAACGTCGGGCTCGTCATCGACCACAAGAATAAGAACGGTCACGCTCGTGCTCCTGATTTTGCAATTGATGCCGCGGTGCGGGGAAGAACAATCCTGAACTCGGTGAATTCGCCCGGCCGCGTATCGACTTCGATTGAGCCGGCGTGCTGTTTGACAATGATATCGTGACTGATGGAGAGCCCAAGCCCTGTTCCTTCTCCCGCGGGTTTGGTTGTGAAGAACGGGTTGAACATCTTGTCCTTCACTTCGGGGGGAATGCCGGTCCCATTGTCACGTATTCTGATCTCGACCCGATCACCGAGATTTTTGGTGGCGGCAGCGAGGGTAGGCTCATAACCGTTATCGCCTGTCTGGTCTTTGCGCTTTGTTGCCGCATAGAAGCCGTTCGATATCAGGTTCAGCAGAACGCGTGTGATTTCCTGTGGAAACAGATCGACCTCGCCGGCTGTCGGATCGAAAGAACGGTCCAGGGTGATGTTGAAGCCCTGCTTTTCGGCGCGGGCACCGTGATACGCAAGATTGAGGCTCTCCTCCACGACGGCATTGATGTCGACGGGCCGGTGCTCGCCGGAGCCCGTCCGCGAGTGCAGCAGCATGTTCTTGACGATTGAATCGGCGCGTTTGCCGTGCTGCACAACCTTGTCGAGATTGCCCTGCAGCATGTCCGCGATCTCGTTGATTTCCTCGCGCAACTTGTCGTTCACAGTGGCCCCGGTGAGCGCCTGTCGCAGTTCGTCGATCAGCTCGACCGATACCGCCGAGAAATTGTTGACGAAGTTGAGCGGGTTTTTGATTTCGTGTGCGATACCGGCAGTCAATTGTCCGAGGGACGCAAGCTTCTCGGTCTGAACGAGGCGATCCTGAGCGGTACGGAGTTCCTCCAGCGATTGTCCCAGTTCGCGCGTGCGCGCTTCCACGCTTTCGAACAGTCGGACGTTCTCGATCGCGATGGCCGCCTGGTCGGCGAAGGTGGTAACCAATTCGATCTGCTTGTCGGTAAAAGGCCGCACTTCGCGGCGCGTTAACGCCAGAACACCGATGGCGGCGCCCTCGCGCAACATCGGAACGCTCAGGATTGTACGGAAGTCACCGAATTTCTGCGCTTCGACAAAGGTGTATTCAGGGTCCGCTTGCACGTCGGGAATGTGCACAAGCCTGCCCTCAAGGAGTGCCCGTCCCGTCGCCGAACCGCGCTCCGGCTTGACCGGCAGGTCCCGAACCAATTCGTTGAATTGCTCCGAGAAGCCGTACGTCGCCGCGCGCTTATATACTCCGCCCTGTTCCCGGGCGATGGTCCCCTGGTCCGCTTCGCAGAGCCGGGCAGCGGCTTCGACCAACGCCTGCAACACGGTCTGCAGGTCGAATGTCGAGCGGCTGATCACCTTGAGCACATCGGCGGTCGCGGTCTGCTGCTGCAGGGTCTCGCGCAGCTCGCTAAGCAGGCGGGTGTTTTCGATCGCGATGACCGCCTGGGCCGCAAAATTTTGCAGCAGTTCGATCTGCTTGTCGCTGAACGGATGCACTTCCTGCCGGTACATATTTATGGCGCCGATAATCTCGCCTTCCTTCAGCATCGGGACCGTCACGAAGCTGCGTGCGCCGCCCTCTTCGACAAGACTAACGATGCGAGGGTCTTTTGCGAGATAGGACACATCGGTTCGCAGATCGGCCATGCTGATGACCTGTCGAGTATCGACAAGTCGGCAGAGCGGAATTTGTGGATGGTCGCGCACATCGAGCTCGGGATTTTGCCGCCAGGATTCAGCGTAGCTTTCCTTGCTGTGGACCGCCACCGCCCGGAATTTGGGTCCATCACGCAAAAAAAGATTGCCGTAGGCGGCGTCGCAAATGCGCGTCGCGTTCGCGAGCATGGCATTGAAGACCGGCTCGAGATTGCCGTGTGAGCTCGAAATGACTTTCAGCACCTCGGAGGTTGCGGTCTGCTGCTCCAGGGCCTCGCTGAGTTCGTGGGTTCGAACGTCGACTTTCTTTTCGAGGTCGGCATACGAATCCTGCAGTCGTCCAGCCATGTCGTTGAATTGGTCGGCGAGCGCTTCGAGCTCGTCGCCGGACTTGATCGAGATGCGTTGCGAAAGATCGCCGCCGCCGATGCGCGCCGCACCCGCCCGCAGGGCCTGGATAGGCACCACCATTCTTCGCGCAAGGAATATCCCCGCGAGCGCCGCAAGAAACAGCGCGCCGATCAGAACCAGGGCTGTGCGCTGTATGGACGCTATCAGCGGCTGATAGGCCTCCTCGACCGGAAGCTCCACGAACACGGTCCAGCCAAGCGGGGCGACAGGCGCGAAGGCTGTCAGCACTTTCCGTCCCTGGATGTCGGTCGCGGTTTCGATCTCCTCCGCTGGACCGCCTTTTTCCGAACGCTGCGCCGCCTGAACTTGCGCAAGTTTCGTCATATCCGTATTGCGCAGAACCAGACTGATGTCCGGATGCGAGATGAGGCGGCCTTGGGCATCCACCACGTATGCCTGACCGCGCTCGCCAACTTTGATCTTGGAAACGACGTCCCAGATCAGCTTGAGATTGACTTCCGCGATGCTGACGCCGGCGTCACGACGCGTACCGGCGAGCGATAGCGTCATATAGGGTTCGGACTCGCGGCGGAAATAGACAGGGCCGTAGTAGATCTTGTTTTTGACAGCCTCGGTGAACTTCGGCTCCTTGGACAGGTCGAGACCGCTGCCGACCACATCCATCGCCAGACGCGATACGCGAAGTTGTTCCTTGCCGCTCGCGTCGACCTGCGAGAGTTCGGTGATGGCCGGAACCTGCCGCAGCAGACGCAGCGCGTCGAACCGACGCTGTTCAGTAGTGGCGGCGGACCAGAGCAACTGGGTGGTCCAGCCAACCTGACTTTCGATTTCCTTGATGAACTGGCCGATCTTGGCCGCCGCCGCTTCCGCCTGCTCGTGCTGGATCCGGATCAGCGACTCTTTGTTTTCGCGATACGAGCCCCAGATTTCAAAGATGCCGTTGACCAGCAATGCCAGGCACACCACGGCAACGAACAGACCGGTATATTTGAGGAAGAGCCGGCTTCGAATCTTCGACCGCGCCGGTGCGTCAGGTTGGGCGGGCGCAGCATAATCTGTCATCCGATCACCTGATCGGCGATCAAGATCCGCTCTGCAACCACGCCTTGCGCTTGCTGCAACGAAACAGCCGAAATCGCTAAAACGATGACACCGAACCGGCGCACGCAACGACCCCCTGGTGCCGACAACCTTGCCAGTCGCGGCTCAAAACATACCAGAATGAGGGGCGACAGAAAGGGATGGCAGCGCGGGATTTAGCAGGTTTCGGAGCAGTTTCAGGCGCCTGCGACCGATGGCCTGTTAGTTCATCCGGCCGAAACGATCATCGAGCGCGTAACCGGCCCCGCGGACCGTGCGGATGGGGTCGGCCATGTGGCCGCGGTTGATCGCCTTGCGCAGGCGGCCGACATGCACATCGACCGTCCTTTCGTCGATGTAGATGTCCGAGCCCCAGACGCCATCAAGTAGCTGTTCGCGCGAGAACACCCGGCCCGGCCGCTCCATCAGGAATTCGAGTAACCGGTACTCTGTCGGCCCAAGATCCACCGGCCGGCCATTGCGCGAGACCCGTTTCTTTTCACGATCAAGTTCGATGTCGCCGATGTTGAGCACAGTCGCGACGCGCTCCGGATTGGCCCGGCGCAGCAATGCGCGCACCCGCGCCAGCAGCTCAGGCACCGAGAACGGCTTTACGATGTAGTCGTCGGCGCCAGTCGCGAGCCCGCGGACTTTTTCGCTCTCCTCGCCACGCGCAGTGAGCATGATGATCGGCAGCTGGCGGGTCTCGGGGCGCGCCCGCAGTCGGCGGCACAACTCGATGCCGGAAAGACCCGGCAGCATCCAGTCAAGGACCACCAGGTCGGGCGTGCTTTCCTTCAACCGCGTATCGGCTTCGTCGCCGCGGGCCGAAGTTTCAACCTCGTAGCCTTCGGCTTCGAGATTGTACCGCAACAGCATTGTCAAAGGCTCTTCGTCTTCGACAATCAGGATGCGCGCGCTCATGCGAAATCCGTTATCCATAAAATGCTACCCCGCCGTGCGCAGCGCGGCGATAGTCGTCGTATCGCCTTTCGGGCGCTGATCGGCAATCGGGTGGCCCTCGATGATATAGTGGACCGTCTCCGCAATATTGGTCGCATGGTCGCCCATGCGTTCGATGTTCTTGGCGCAGAACATCAGATGGATGCAGAAGGTGATATTGCGCGGATCTTCCATCATGTAGGTGAGTAGCTCGCGGAAAACCGACGTGCAAACCGCGTCGATTTCCTCGTCGCCACGCCATACGGCCATGGCCTTGGTGATGTCGCGCCCGCCGTAGGCGTCGAGCACGAGCTTCATCTGCTGGAGCACGAGATCGGTCATGTGCTCGACGCCGCGAATCAGCTTCGGCGGCGGGAACTCGCCGTTCAGCGCCATCACGCGTTTGGCAATGTTCTTTGCAAGATCGCCGATGCGCTCCAGATCGTTAGCGAGCCGCAGGGCTCCGACGACTTCACGCAGATCCACCGCCATGGGCTGGCGTCTTGCGATGACGAGCACCGCTCTTTCTTCAATCTCGCGCTGCAGGGCATCGATATTCGCGTCGGCCAACGCCACGCGTTGCGCCAGCGCGGTATCGCGCTTCGCCAGTGCGTCGACCGAGTTGGCGACCTGTTTTTCGGCGAGGCCGCCCATTTCAGCGACCATGCGGGAAAGATCCTGCAGGTCGGTGTCGAAAGCCTTCATCGTGTGGTCGGACATTGTCATCTTTCGGTTATCCGCGTTTGGCGCATTAACTTTTCCCGCTTCTCGGAGTCATGCGCTAGCCAAAGCGTCCTGTAATGTAGTCTTGCGTGCGACGATCGTTAGGGGTGGTGAAGATGCGGGTGGTTTCACCAAACTCGACCAGCTCGCCGAGATACATGAAGGCCGTGAAATCGGATACGCGTGCGGCCTGCTGCATGTTGTGGGTGACGATGGCGATCGTGTAGTCGTCTTTGAGTTCGTCGATCAGCTCTTCGATCTTGGCGGTGGAGATCGGATCGAGCGCCGAGCATGGCTCGTCGAACAGGATCACCTCAGGCCGCACCGCGACGGTGCGCGCGATGCACAGACGCTGTTGCTGGCCGCCGGATAATGAAAGCCCGTTTGCTCCGAGTTTGTCCTTGACCTCGTCCCAAAGTGCTGCGCGCTCGAGCGCGTGTCGGACACGGTCGTCAAGTTCCGATTTCGACAGCCGCTCGTACAGACGAATTCCGAAGGCGATGTTTTCGAAAATCGTCATCGGAAATGGGGTCGGCTTCTGGAACACCATTCCGACTTTCGCACGCAGGAGGTTGAGATCCTGCGAGGGCGAGAGAATGTTGGCATGGTCGAGTTTCACGTCACCGGTCGCGCGCTGGTTCGGGTAAAGGTCATACATGCGGTTCAGAATTCGCAGCAGCGTGGACTTGCCGCAGCCGGACGGCCCGATGAAAGCAGTCACCTTGCCCCTGTAGAGAGGCACGCTGATGCTCTTCAGCGCACGATGATCGCCATAGAAGAAATCCAGGTTCTTGACGGAGATTTTCTCCGTCAGGTCTTCGTCCTTGGACAAACTGTGGGTTACGGTCGGAACAGTAATGGCTGCTACGCTCATGACGTTTTTCTCTGGGCAGTCAGTATCCGGGCGACGATGCTCAGAGCGAGCACCGACAGGGTGATGATCAGCGCTCCAGTCCACGCGAGCTTCTGCCAGTCTTTGTAGGGACTGAGCGCAAACTGGAAGATAACGACAGGCAGGCTGGAAACCGGGGCATTCAGGTTGACGCTCCAGAATTGGTTGTTCAGCGCGGTGAACAGCAGCGGCGCGGTTTCGCCTGAAATACGCGCGACGGCGAGCAGCACACCCGTGATCATGCCCGCGCGCGCAGCGCGATAGGCCACCTTCTGGATCATCAAGGATCGCGGCAGGCCGATAGATGCGGCCGCCTCGCGCAGGGTGTCAGGCACGAGCGTGAGCATATCTTCCGTCGTACGCACGACGACGGGAACGACGATCACCGCCAGCGATACGGCCCCGGCCCAACCGGAAAAATGGCCCATCTGCGCGACCATGACTTCGTAAACGAACAAGCCGACTACGATCGATGGCGCGCTCAGCAGGATGTCGTTGATGAAGCGCACGACCATAGTCAGTTTGTCGTAGCGCCCGTATTCGGCCATGTAGGTGCCGGCCAGAATGCCGAGCGGCGTGCCGATCAGCACCGCAATGACGGTCATGATCAGGCTGCCGGCGATCGGATTGAGCAGCCCGCCGGCCGAACCGGGTGGCGGCGTCATTTCGGTGAAGACCGCAAGCGACAGGCCACTGAACCCTTCCCAGAGCAGCACGGCCAGGATGAGCACCAGCCAGCTCAGGCCGAAACCTGTGGCACCGTAGGCGAGCGCCATGGTGGTGACGTTGCGGCGTCGGCGTTTTGTGTAGAGCGCTGTGTCCATGGTCAGGCTCCGACCCGTGCGTTAAGGCGCATCAGCATCAGCCGCGCGATGGCGAGCACGATGAATGTGATGACGAACAGGATCAGGCCGAGCGCGATCAATGCCGACGTATAAAGGTCGCCGACCGCTTCGGTGAATTCATTGGCGATGGTTGCGGAAATCGTGGTGCCGGGCGCCAGCAGCGAACCGGAAATGCGGTGCGCATTGCCGATCACGAATGTCACGGCCATCGTCTCGCCGAGCGCGCGGCCCAAGCCGAGCATGACGCCGCCGATCACGCCGACGCGGGTGTAAGGCAATACGACGTAGCGCGCGACCTCCCAGGTCGTGCAGCCAAGTCCATAAGCCGCTTCCTTGAGAACGGGCGGCACGGCTTCGAACACATCACGCGAAATAGAGGTGATGAAAGGCAGCACCATGATCGCGAGAATGAGCCCGGCGGTGAATACGCCGATGCCATAGGGCGGGCCCGCAAACAGCGTGGAGAGAATCGGGATTTCCCCAAACACGGTGATCAGGAAAGGCTGTACGTGCTGCTGGAGAAACGGCGCGAACACGAACAGCCCCCAGATGCCGTAGATGATACTGGGAATACCGGCGAGCAACTCGATGGCTATGCCGATCGGGCGGCGCAGCCACATTGGACATAGCTCGGTCAGAAACAGCGCGATGAACAGGCCGACCGGCACCGCGATCAGCATCGCAATAAGCGAGGTGACAACCGTGCCGTATATCGGAGCGATCGCCCCGAATTTCTCGGTCACCGGATTCCAGACTTCTTCGTAAAGGAAGCTGATGCCAAACGCGCGCAGGGCCGGCAACGAACCCCAAACCAGCGAAATAATGATACCGCCGAGGATGAGGAGAACGGCGGCAGCCGCCGCGCGGGTGAGATGGCGAAATGCGACGTCGCTTAACCTCAGGCGCTGCAGAACCTTCGCCCGATCGACCTGGGCCGCAGTCGAAATACCCGTACCCTGCAACGCTACATCAACCACGGATCGCCTCCCCGTCGATTGCATCGGGCTCTCCCTGGCCGTCTCCGCCGGTATGGAGAGCTACTCAAGCCGCCTCCTGGCCGCAGCACAAGCCGCCTGTCTGCCGGCCCAGGACGCAGCGAAAGGGGCGCCGAGTCGGCGCCCCTTCAATTGCATTCAAATCAGTTAGTCATCGCGAAAATGGCCTTGCCACTCGCGTCCTTGATTTCGCTCGACCAGGTCTTCTCGACGTCCTTCACGACGTTGGCCGGCATCGGAACGTAGTCGAGTTCTTCAGCCATCTTGCCGCCGTTCTGGTAGGCCCAGGCGAAGAACTTGAGCGCCTCGCCAGTAGCGGCCACATCACTCGGCTGTTTGTAAATGAGAATCCAGGTAGCCGCAGTCATCGGCCACGAGGCGTCGCCAGCCTGGTTGGCGAGGATAACGCCGTAACCCGGCTGCGACTTCCAGTCGGCATTGCCGGCCGCGGCTTGGAAGGCTTCCGAGGTCGGCGCAACCGTCTTGCCGGCCTTGTTGATCATCTTCGTATAAGTGAGCTTGTTCTGCTTGGCATAGGCATACTCGACATAGCCAATCGAACCTTTGGTGTTGCCGACGTTGTTGGCAACGCCCTCGTTACCTTTGGCGCCGATACCGCTCGGCCATTGCACCGAGGTGTTGACACCGACTTTCGATTTCCAGTCGGGGCTTACGTCGGCCAGATAGTAGGCGAAGTTATATGTAGTGCCGGATCCGTCGGAGCGGTGCACGATCGCGATCGCCTGGCTCGGCAGCTTCACATTCGGATTGAGCTTTTTAATCGCCGGGTCATCCCAGGTCTTGATGTCGCCGAGGAAAATCTTGGCGAGAGTCGGACCGTCGATGGTCAGATCGCCTGGGTTCACGCCGTCGAGATTGACGACCGGGACGATGCCGCCCATCACCATCGGAAATTGCGCAAGGCCGGCTTCGTCGAGCTCCTTGCCCGGAAGCGGCGCGTCGCTCGCGCCGAAGGTGACCGTCTTCGCCTTGATCTGCTTGATGCCGCCACCTGAACCGATCGACTGATAGTTCAGTCCGTTTCCCGTGACTTTCTTATAGGCGTCCGCCCATTTCGCATAAATCGGATAGGGAAAGGTCGCGCCGGCACCCGAGATGTCGGCGGCTTTGGCCGGAACAAGCGTTACGGCGGCGATGAGGCCGGCTGCCGCAAATGTGGTCCAATGTTTCAAGGGTTCTCTCCATGTTTACGGTCGTAGGCGAGCGCAGACCGCCGGGCGGCCCACGGTGATGGTTCCGTCGCGCCCAATGGCTCGCGCGACCGTTGTTGATCTAAAAAACGCTCTCCACGGGCGGCTTCGGATATTTTGTTGTTATTTAGCGCTGAAAATTCCGAGGCCGTGGTCAGCGATAAGCGTGGCATGTCACCGTTCTATAAAGCTTCGGTGACAGTCACATGACACTCTAACTCTCTGAACGTGATCAGGATTCCCCGCCCGGTGTGAATTCCTCGGTGAGCAAGGGCAGTTGTATTGTGAATGTGGCACCGGCCCCAAGAGTGCTCTCAATTGTGAGGCGGCCGCCGTGCCGATTGAGCACATGTTTAACCAGCGCGAGCCCCAATCCGGTTCCGCCCTGGGCCCGGCTGTCGGTCACGTCGACCCGATAGAAGCGTTCGGTGAGGCGCGGCAGATGTTCCGGCGGAATGCCCGGACCATAATCCCGTACCGCAACGCGCGCCTCAGCCGCGCCCGCGCGCGTTTGTCCGCGTGAGACGGTGATGTCAACACGCTTGCCGACAGCGCCGTACTTGAGGGCGTTTTCAACCAGGTTTTCGAGCGCACGGATCAGCTCGTCGCGATCGCCCAGCGCCAGGAGTGGGTCTGACGGCGTCGTCACCTTGATATCGACCCCGCGATCGCGCGCCAGTGTCTGCAGCCCGTCGACCACCTGTCGCACGATCGGACGAAGATCAATGGGTGTGTTCGGCTGCAAGTGAGCGTTGAGCTCGATGCGCGACAACGACAGCAGATCGTCGATCAGACGCGCCATCCGTGTCGCCTGGCCCTGCATGATGTCGAGGAATTTTCCACGCGCGACGGAATCGTCTTTGGCCGTCCCCTGCAAGGTTTCGATGAAGCCCAGCAAGGCCGCGAGCGGGGTACGCAGCTCGTGGCTTGCATTTGCAATGAAGTCGGCGCGCATCTCCTCAACCCGCCGCAGCGGTGTGAGATCGTTGAACGTCATCAGCAGGAGATCGATGCTCGGTTCGCCGCCGGCGCCGACGCGCACCGGAGTAACGAATGCTTCCATCCAGCGGTCGAGCGGCACACGTTCGAAAAATTCGACACGTTGCGGCTCGCGTCGTCTCGCCGCGCGTCGGACTGCATCAACGAGTTCAGGCATTCGCAGGCCGATCAAGGCGAGTTCGCCGCGGCTCAAGGCCGGCGCTATACCCGTCGCTGCCTCGTTAAAGGCGACCACGCGTCCTTCGCGATCAAGTACGATCGCCGCACCGGGCAGTCCACCGATGATCTGCTCGATCAGCTGAACCTGCGGACTGCCGATGACCTGCTCGGCTGTTCGCGCGACAGCAGCGCTGCTGATGACTGTCGGCGAACCAAACAAGGCGTGCCACGCACCGCGCAATCGGCCCGCCAGGCCGTTGGCGGAGGAGATATCGCGGCGGTCGTCTTCAATCGCCATGGTCAGTCAGCGTCGGGCTTTCGGTCCCCAAGTTCGCTGCGGATCGGCGCGGTCACCGACGTTATCAGTTCCGGTTTCCTCGGACGTCGCGCGCCTTTGAAATTCAGCCAGAGCTCGCGTGTGCCAAGTATCGTCAACGCCAACGCGAACGGCACGATGTAGTAGAGCAGGCGGAAAAGCAGCAGTCCCGCTAGAACGGATTCCTTGTCGAATTGCCACAACGCGACAAGCATGGCTGCGTCAAAGACGCCGAGGCCGCCCGGTGCGTGGCTCGCAAAGCCAAGCAGCGTCGCCGAAACGAAAACCACTGCGATCGTCACGAAATCGACTCTCGGTTCGCCCGGCAGCAGCATGTACATGGCAAGTGCGCAAAAGCCGAGATCGAGAATGCCGATGCATATCTGCAGCAGCGTGGACGGCCCGCTTGGCAAGCGCACCTTCCATTCACCCTGGCCGATCTCGCGCGGCGCACTCCAAACCCACATCACGTAGGACACCAGCACGGCCAGCATCGCGACGCCGATGACGCGATTCAGCCAGGGCGGCAACTGGTCGATCGGCACGGCGGCTTCCGGATGATAGGCAACACCGAGGCCAAGAACGGTGGCATTGCCCAGCCAGAAAGTGAGACCGGCGATGAAGCAGATTTTCGCGACCTCGATCGCATCGAGTCCGTACATCGAATAGATGCGATAACGGACCGCACCACCCGTGAACACGGTCGCGCCGATATTATGACCGATCGAATAACTGGTGAATCCGGTCAGCGCCGCGATCCGATAAGGAATTTCATTGCGGCCGATGGTTCGCAACGCAAACAGATCGTAGAATGTGAGCGTGAAATAGCCACAGGCCACAAAAAATGCGGCGGCCGCTATGTGATGGGGCTGTGTCGCCTTCAATGCAGAGAGCACTTCGTCGGTGTCGATGTCGCGCAGCATGTGGAAGAGAACCACTGCCGCGATGCTGATAATGGCAATGCTCAGCAGGACGCCGATCCGATTCCAGCCGATCGTGTTCTGGAAAAATCGCGCCACCGCGCGCAAAGACTTGAGCATCATTCCTCCGGCTTGACGCCAGTTATATCGGTCTTGAACGTCGCGAACGCCATCATCGCGTGCCAAACGACCCCTAGCAGAACTACCATCCGTGGGCGAGTAGACTGCCCGCAGTTCCAGCAGACTGCTAGAATGTCCTTAATAAGGCGTACGCCCGAGTGTTTGCGGGCCGGCCCGTTCAGGAGGCGTTCATGACGGAATCCGACCGTATTTTGCCGCGTCGTACCATTCTCAAGACGGCCGGGCTGGGCGTTGGTGCGGGCCTGTTCTCCGGTGTTTCGGCGCCGACATATGCTGCGGGCGACAGCGGCATCTGGAGCGCTGAATACTGGGCCAAAAAAGGCGACGTCCCTCTTTTTATATTCCGTAAACGGCTCGGTGCGCCCAAGCCCGGCGAATCCTCGCGTCCGGTTCTTTTCCTTGTGCATGGATCCTCGGTGACGTGGCGGATTTTCGACCTCGATACGCCCGGCCACGGCGAATATTCGATGATGAATGTGTTCGCGCGCTGGGGCTTCGATGTCTGGACCATGGACCATGAAAACTACGGGAAATCGGGTCGTACCAGCGGCAATTCGGATATCGCGAGCGGCGCACAGGATCTGAAAGCCGCAATGCAAGTGGTTACGCGCGAAACCGGACGGTCGAAGGCGCATTTCATGGGTGAATCATCCGGCGGCTTGCGTGCCGGTCTCTATGCAACGACCGAACCGGACCGCGTGGACCGGTTGGTGCTGGCGGCCTTCACATATAAAGGCACCGAATCCCCGACTTTGAAGAAACGCGCCGAACAACTCGAGCATTTCCGCTCACACAATATGCGTCTGCGCGACCGCGCCATGATCGAGAGTATCTTCACACGCGACAAAGCCGGCACGACCGATCCGGCCGTGGGAAAAATACTTGCCGACGTAGAATTGCAATTCGGCGACCAGGTGCCGACCGGCACATATCTCGACATGACCGCCAATCTTCCCGTTGTCGACCCCAAGAAAGTTCAGGCGCCGGTCCTGCTCGTACGCGGAGAATATGACGGCATCGCTACGGTGGAAGATCTGTTCGATTTTTACCAGCAGCTTCCGCACGGCGACAAGCAACTGGTGATCTTGCCGAACACCGCGCATTCGGTGGCGGTCGCAATCAACCGCCATTTGTTCTGGCATGCGGTACGCGGCTTCCTCGACATGCCTGCACCTACGGCGATCTGATTTATTTGGCGGCAAAAAACTCGCGCAACGCCGCGGTGGTTTCGGCCGGCGCTTCGTCGGACAAATAGTGCCCGGAGGGCACGGCCTTGGCGGTAACGATGTTGTTCGCGTAGCTGCGCCAGATTTCCGCAGGACCCGGATTGTGGTTACGCCCGACACCTCCGGTCGCACCCCATAGAAGAAGCACGGGGCATTCGACCTTGCGGCCGGCCGCGAAATCTTCTGCGTCCATCTCAAGGTCGATACCGGCTGCGGCCCGGTAGTCCTCGCAAATGGCATGGATGGTCGCCGGATTGCGAAAGCAGCGTTTGTATTCGGCAAGCGCTTCGGGATCGAAGAAGCTCAGGCCCTGCTTGGTTTTTGCCAGCTTCTTTTCGATGAACCAGTCGGGATCAGCGCCCATCATCCGCTCGGGCAAATCGAATGGTTGAATATTGAAGAACCAGTGCCAGGAAAACGTCGCCCACTGCTTGCTGATGTTGTTGTACAGGTGATGCTGCGGAATGATGTCGAGGATCGCCGCGCGCACGACGTTTCCCGGATGATCGAGGCACATGCGATGCAGCACGCGGGCGCCGCGATCATGCCCGGCCGCGTAGAATTTGTCGAAACCAAGCGCAGCCATCACCTCAATCTGATCCTGCGCCATGGCGCGAAATGAATAACCGGAGTGGTCCGGACCGCCCGGCGGCTTCTCGGAATCGCCGTAGCCGCGCAGATCGGTCGCCACGACGGTGAATTCGCGCGCCAACGTCGGCGCGACCTTGTGCCAGTTCAGGTGAGTAAAAGGATTGCCGTGCATCAGCAGCACGGCCGGCCCGCTACCACCGGTCACGGTGACGATACGCGCGCCGCGGGTCTTGATCTCAGATCGCTTGAAGCCGTCGAGCATGGATTCGGGAGGCAGGTCGTTGCTGCATTCAAGATAAGCATAACAAATTCTCGCTCGAGGCAAGAGGACGACAACCGAACGAGAAATCCCCGGCCTCGTGGCGAAGCCGGGGCTATTTCCCGTCCATTGTCCACTCTCTTAATTGCAGACGGTGATGCGGCGGACGCGCAACCCGAACGGCGTCTCGACGACTTTCTTCACGACGTAGCAATCGGACGCGAACACGGTCGCCGGCGCAACGAGGCCGATACCAATACCGCCGTGCCAGTGGCCATAATGGCCGTGCCAATGGGCGGACGCGGTGGTGGGGGTCAAAGCGGCGGCGCCGATCACAGCGCAGGTGCCAAGGGCGAGAGCGAGCTTGCGAAACATGGTGGGGCTCCTGTCTCAGGGACGTGCACGGAATGTGCATCCTGGACATGGGTCGCCGCGACCTGTCGAAAGGTTCAAACCGGCACATCCTTCGGAAACCGAATCGCGCTTTTCCACGCCAAAGCAGCGCAAATGCCCTGATTTACCTGCTTTTGCTTGCCCAATCGCGTGCGAAAAGGGGAAACTGGCCGCCAGCCCGGGGGCGGGCAGGCGCGTGCGAATTTTTTCAGTTCGGCTTGAACCTCGGCGCCCTCTCAAGCGACCCATGTACGAGCCGATTGTTCCGCGATGCAAACGACTTCGGACGAGGTTCTGATCTCGCGAATTGCAGGTGGCGACCGGCTCGCCATGCAGGTGCTGTACGCGCGGCACCATGTTCGCGTGTACCGTTTTGTACTGAGGCTTGTGCGAAACGAAGCGACGGCGGAAGACTTGATCAGCGAGGTGTTCCTCGACGTCTGGCGGCAAGCCGGGAAATTCGAGGGCCGTTCCGCCGCCTCGACATGGATGTTGAGCATTGCGCGGTTCAAGGCCCTGTCGGCACTGCGGCGCCGACCGGAGGAAGAGCTTGACGAGAAGACGGCAGAGCAGATCGAGGATCACGCTGACGATCCCGAGGCAACTCTGGCGAAGAAAGAGAAAGGGTCGGCCCTGCGGCAATGCCTGGCCAAGCTCTCTGCGGATCACCGGGAAATCATCGACCTCGTCTACTACCACGAGAAGTCGGTGGAGGAAGTGGCCGAGATCGTCGGCATCCCGGAAGCAACCGTGAAGACGCGCATGTTCTACGCGCGGAAAAAACTTTCGGAGCTCCTGAAGGAGCAAGGAATAGATCGAGGTTGGCCATGAATGCGATGAAACAAGAAGCGCCTGAGCGCCAGGAAATCGAAGAGCTTCTGCCGTGGCACGCTGCGGGAACGCTGAGCCGCCGCGACGCCCAGCGCGTCGAAGAGGCGCTCGCGCGCGACCCCGAGCTTGCGCGCCGCTATGCACTGGTGCGTGAGGAACTTGGCGAGACCATTCATCTCAACGAGACGCTGGGCGCGCCGTCAGCGCGCGCGCTGGAAAATCTGTTCGTCAAGATCGACGCTGAGCCCGAACGCCAACCGGCGCCATCACTCAATCTTGGCAGTCGCATCGGCGCGTTTCTTGCGAGCCTTTCGCCGCGCACTTTGGCCTGGTCGGCGACCGCGGCCGCGCTGGCGATCATCCTGCAGGCCGGATTTCTTGCAGACATCATGCTCAAGGAAACGAAAACGACGGGTTACGAAACAGCATCCGCACCCAGCACCGATCCCGGCGTGGGCGCGTTTACCCTGATCCGGTTTGCACCGCAGGCGTCATCCGATGACATCACCAAATTTCTTGAGGCCAACAAGCTGTCGATAACCGCCGGCCCGATGGCCGGTGGACTCTATAAAGTGCGCGTCGCGGTGACCGGAATTCCAAAGGGCGAACTCGCCAACATCGTGAAAAAACTGCAGCAGGATAAGGTCGTGGGCTTCATCGCGACGACCGAATGAGACGAACGACACCGCTGCCTTTGAGATTGACACAGGTGAGCGGGACGCGGGCACACTTGCGGTCACGGTGCAGTGCTGCCAATTGTAACGACGAACACCCGGTAGACACGAATGACGGCCACTGCTCCACCCCAAACAATGAGATTGCGCGTCGCGCGCAATGATGCGATCGCCGACGGCATCCATCTGCTTGAATTTCGAAATACGGATGGCCAGCCGTTACCGCCATTCTCCGCGGGCGCACATATCGCCATCCGGGTGCCGAACGGCCTGCTTCGCAAATATTCGCTTTGCAACGATCCGGTCGAGCGTGACCGCTACCAGGTCGCGGTCAAACGCGAGGTCAATGGCCGTGGCGGTTCGTGCAGCCTGATCGACGACGTGAAAGCGGGCGACGAACTTACGGTGACCGCGCCAGTGAATGATTTCGGCCTGCCGCAACGAGCGCAGGATTTTCTTTTCATTGCCGGTGGCATTGGCGTGACGCCGATCATGGCCATGATCCGGCAGGTAATGGCTGAGGGGAAACGCTTCCGTTTTTTCTACTGCACGCGTTCACCGGAAACGACGGCGTTCCGCGAAGAGCTGAACGCACCGCAATTGAAGGACATGGTCACGATCCACTACGATCAGGGCGATGTGTCGCGCTCGCTCGATCTGCGGCCGATTTTGGCCGAGCGAAAAAATCGCGAGCATCTCTATTGCTGCGGGCCGCGCCCGTTGATGGAAGCGGTGCGCGCCATGACCGACCATTGGTCTTCGACTGCCGTGCATTTCGAGGCGTTCAGCGAAGCTGAAACACACAAGCCGGACGACGAGCCGTTCAAGGTGCGCCTCGCGCGTTCCGGTGCCGTGCTCGATATTTCGACGAGCACGACGATCCTCGAAGCCCTGCGCGAGCACGGGCTTGAGGTGCCGAGCTCTTGCGAAACCGGCACCTGCGGCACCTGCCGGACAAAACTGCTGGCCGGCGAAGCGGATCACCGGGACCTTGTATTGGCCGAACACGAGCGCAAGGACACGATCATGATCTGCGTTTCCCGCGCACGTGGCGACGAAATCACCATCGATCGCTGACAGCTATTGCTGGATCACGCGCAGATAGGCGCGAACCGCAAGCGCGTCGTCGTGACTGAACTTGAACTCAGGCATATCGGGGTGACCGCCCGAGATTCCGCGTTCGAGCGCGCGGGGAAATTCGTCAAGGTCGACGCTCCGCCCGAGCGTGCGGAAAGGCGGCGCATCGGAGTGCCGGCTTTTGCCTTTGACACCGATGGCGTGGCAGCGCCCGCAAAATCCCGCAACCAGTGCCTGGCCATGAGCCACCGGATCCTGTGCCTGCGCAGAACCGGCGGCCAGAACAACGAATAGTGAGAACAACGGCGGCAGGATTTTCATGCGAGGTCAGTCAGACAAGATCACGATACTGCGCATCCTGCCTTACCGAAATCAACCCATGAATGAGTTGACGCAATCGCGCTCGCCGGCACTACGGCCTACGCATAAGGATCATACGGATAGCCTGCGTAAACCAAACTCGCCCCGCTGATACCCGGCGCGCCTTCCGGCTGCTGCCCCAACTGGTCGATCGTCTTGCGCGATCGCCTCGCTCGAATTTTCCTGGAGCGTGAAAGCGACATGGGACCTCCGATTCCTCTGACCGTCATAGAGACTCTAGAACAGTGACGACGCTTCGATTGTGAAGGGGCTCACTGACCGAACGATTTCACGGGCGACAATCCAATCTGCTTAGGGCCCTGAAACCTGCACCTTTTCCAGGCTCTAAAAGCACTGGACTGGGCATTGGACTTGGGTCCAACTCGAAATTCGTATGGCAGTCGGCAGAATTGGAAAACAGCCATAAAGGAAAAGCGGATGGGCACTGTGGACATGAAACTTGAGGTCGCCGTCATTCCGGTTGCGGACGTCGATCGCGCCAAGCGCTTTTATATCGGCCTTGGTTGGCGGCTCGACGCCGACTTCGCCGTCGGCAACGAATTCCGGGTCGTGCAGTTCACACCCCGTGGCTCGCCGTGCTCCATCCACTTCGGCAAAGGCGTGACTTCGGCGGCGCCGGGTTCGGCAAGGTTCTATCTCGTCGCATCCGATATCGAAGCTGCGCGCGCGGAGCTTGTCGCACGCGGTGCCGACGTAAGCGAGGTGACGCACCGTGAGGGTCCCGGGAAACCGCCGCTCAAAGGGCCGCATCCGGAGCGACGAAGTTACTCCTCGTTTGCCTCGTTCAGCGATCCAGACGGCAATAGCTGGTTGATCCAGGAGATTACCGCGCGACTGCCCGGACGCGTTGACGGCAACGACACGACCTTCAGTTCGTCGACCGAACTTGCTGCCGCTCTTCGGCGAGCGGAGACCGCGCACGGCGAACACGAGAAGCGGACCGGCCAGCGCGATGCGAACTGGGCCGACTGGTACGCGGAGTATATGGTTAGCGAGCAGGCCGGGAAGGAATTGCCAACATAAGAAACTCCTGAGGATTTTTGCGCGGCACGTCTCGAACTGTATCGGTCGCCAGCGTCCGTGCTCGGCTGATACAATGCGTAACCATCGAACCACGAGGGTTTCACCATGACCCGCAAAATCGTAGAACAGACAGACTTGCGCCGCCGCGAGCTCATTGGCGGCGCTGCCATAACGGCTGCGGCCGTTCAGCTTGGCATCTTCAATTCCGCAATGGCACAGACAGCCAAGACGCTGCCTCCCATCACGCCAGGGGCGCACACATCGTTCGGACAACTGAAGCAGATCGATGCCGGCGTTTTGAACGTTGCTTATGCCGAAGCGGGACCAGCCAATGGTCCGCCGGTCATCCTTCTTCACGGTTGGCCCTACGACATTTACAGCTTCGTCGATGTTACGCCCGCGTTGGCGTCGGCGGGTTACCGCGTGATCGTGCCCTTTCTGCGCGGTTACGGTGCGACCCGTTTCCTTTCAAACGACACGTTCCGGAATGGCCAACCGTCGGCGATTGCCGCAGATACGATCGCCTTTATGGATGCGCTCAAGATCGACAAAGCGGTTCTTGCCGGCTTCGATTGGGGAGCGCGCACTGTGAACATCGTCTCCGCGCTTTGGCCGGAGCGATGCGTCGGAACCGTGTCCGTGAGCGGCTATCTGATCGGTAGCCAGGCCGCAGGCAAGATGCCGCTGCCACCCGAGGCCGAATTGCAATGGTGGTATCAGTTCTATTTCGCAACAGAGCGCGGACGCCTGGGCTACGATAAAAATCGGCACGACTTTTCAAAGCTCATTTGGCAACTTGCGTCACCGAAATGGAAATTTGACGATGCCACGTTCGATCGATCGGCTGCGGCCTTCGAAAATTCCGATCATGTGAACATTGTCATCCACAACTACCGCTGGCGGCTCGGTCTCGCTGAGGGCGAGGCAAAGTTCGACGATATCGAAAAGGAGCTCGCTCAAGCCCCCGTCATCAGCGTGCCTACGATTACTCTGGAGGGAGATGCCAACGGCGCTCCGCACGCGGAGCCGAGCGTCTACGCGAAGAAATTCTCTAACAGATACGAGCACCGGACCATCACGGGCGGCATCGGACACAATCTGCCGCAGGAAGCTCCGCAGGCTTTCGCCCAGGCGATCGTCGATATCGCCAAAGCCGGCCCCTGAGAGTCCAAGTGATCAAAGCTCATTTGTCCGATCTGCGGGACTATCTACGTGAATACTGGAGACACGCTTCACAGTCGTTTGGCCGCAAGGCGTTCATGGCGTGTCTCTGGTTCCTCGGAATGTTTGCGCCGCTGGGCCTGAAGACGATCGTCGACTTGCCTCAGTGGGCGGCCGTGACATGGATGATCGGCTGGGCCGCCGTGGGATATCTCTTCGCGCCCTTCGGTTTATGGAAGACGCAGCGGAAAAAGATCGTGGAGCTGCAAGGTCGCGCGCAAGAATCGCGCAACACGAAATAGCCGCGCTGCAATTCGGAATTATCCGATAATCTTGTTGAGTGTTATCGGCAGGTCGCGCACGCGCTTTCCGGTCGCGTGATAGATGGCATTGGCGATGGCAGCCGCAACTCCGACAATTCCAATCTCGCCCACGCCTTTGATTCCGAGCGGATTGACGATGCTGTCCGGCTCTTCAACGAAGATGACCTTGATATCGTGCACGTCGGCATTCACCGGCACATGGTACTCGGCAATGTTCGCGTTCATCACGCGACCAAAGGTGTGGTCGATCAACGTCTCTTCATGGAGGGCCATGCCGATTCCCCAAACCACGCTACCCATGATCTGACTGGCGGCGGTTTTTGTGTTGAGAATGCGACCGGCGGCGACCGCATCGACCACGCGCGTCACGCGGACAATACCAAGCTGTTCGTCTACCTTCACTTCGGCGAAAATCGCCGAATGCGTATTGCGCGCGTGCTTGGTGTCTTCGGCAAATTCAACGAGCTTTTCGCGCTCAACGCGATCCACACCGCCGTGCCGCATCGCATCGGCGAGCGATACCGAACGGTTCGCAGCTGTCCTGGCAGCAATCATGCCGTCGGACAGAACGACGTCGTCGGGCTTAAGGCCCGCCATCGGCGAACCGGGCATCTTCTGCGCGAGACCGAGAAGCTCGCCACGAATTTCGTCCGCGGTGGCCGAAATAGCGTTTGCCACCGAGGCCGCCGTCCACGACCCACCCTCGACCTGAGCCTGGGGAAGCGACGAGTCGCCGAGTTTCACCGTGACGTTGTCGATTGGCAGGCCCAGCATATCGGCCGCGACCTGTGCCATGATCGTATAGGTGCCGGTGCCGATGTCGGAGGTCGCGCACGAAACTTCGGCGTGGCCATTGGCTGTCAGAACGACGCGCGTGGCAGTCGGCACCTGCAACGCCTCCCAAACGCCGGTCGCCATGCCCCAACCAACCAGTTCGGTACCGTCGCGCATTGATCGAGGCGCGGGATTACGTCTGGACCAGCCGAACGCCTCGGCGCCCTGCCGGTAGCACTCCTTCAACTGCTTGCTGGTGTAGGGCGTGTCGTTGTTCTGGTCGCGGTCGGAATAGCAGCGCAGACGCAGCTCTAGAGGATCGAGCTTGAGTGCGACGGCCAGCTCATCCATCGCGCTTTCCAGGGCATAGACGCCCGTTGCCGCGCCGGGGGCGCGCATGTCGGAGGGCGTCGGAACGTCGAGCCGCGCAAGCTTGTGCTCGTATTTTGCGTTGGCACACTTGTAGAGGAGCGCAGACCACGAGGTGTCGTTGCGGGAAAACTCTTCATACTGAGAGGTCATGGCGACCGCTTCTTGGGTGATCGCGTCGAGTGTCCCGTCGTTCCGTGCGCCCAGCGCCACACGATGGATTGTCGCCGGCCGATATCCCAAGCCGTACATCTGGTCCCTGGTCAACACGAGCCGTACCGAGCACTCGAGCTGAAGCGCGCCCTGCATGGCCAGCACCACCTGATATTGCGGGCGCAGACCCGAGCCGAATGCCCCTCCGACAAATGGCGACATGACACGAACATCATCCGGTTTGAGGCCAAAAATGCCGCAAACATAGCGATGCACGTTCTGCACGCCCTGCGTCTTGTCGAACACCGTGAGCTTTCCGTCGCCGTTACGGACGACCGTCGTCGCAAACAATTCCATCGGGTTGTGATGCTCGATCGGGATGAAGTACTCCCCTTCATGCCGCACCGCCGAAGCGGCATAGGCCTTTGCAGCGTTGCCTCGCGGCTTGTCGGGCTTTTCGACCACATGGGCTTTGTCAATTCGCGCATGCAGATCGGTGGAATGTTTCTCTTCCTCGTAATCGACGTGCACCAGAGTTGCTGCAAAGCGAGCGGTCTCGGAGTCCTTGGCGAGCACCAGGGCAATCGGTTGGCCGTTGAATTTGATCCTGTCGTCATACAGCGGGCGAAACGGAGAACCGCCGTCGGGAGCAACATCATCATGGTAGCCCGCGTCGGTATTCGCCATCTTCGGCCGGTTTTCATGCGTCAACACGTCGAGCACTCCCTCGATTGCGAGCGCCCTGCTCGCATCGATCACCGCGATTCGGCCTCTGGAGATGGTCGACGTAACAAGACTGCCATAGACGAGATCGGGAGCGCCGAATTCGCCCGAATATTGCGCGGAGCCGGTGACCTTCGCGCGGCCATCAACGCGCGACGTCGGTGTGCCGATATATGACGTCATGATGTTCACCGGACTTTCTTGCTGGACTGGACTTGCGGAGTACCGTTCGCAGCTTGGGTCAGCGTGCGAATAATGGCGCGGCGCGCGAGATCGATTTTGAAGGCATTGTGCGAAAAGCCCTTGGCTCCGCGCAGCAGTATTTCGGCTGCCTGCGCGAAGGCATCCGATTTGGCCGGCCTTCCTCGCAATGCTGCTTCAGCCTCCGGATTGCGCCAGGGTTTGTGTGCGACACCGCCAAGCGCGAGGCGCGCTTCTTTTATTTGACCGCCCTCTAGCTCCAATGCGGCCGCAACCGACACCAGCGCGAATGCGTATGACAACCGGTCGCGGATCTTCAGATAGCTGTAGTTCTTCGCAAAGCCCTGCGCCGGAAGCTCGACCGCCGTGATGATCTCATTTGCCTTGAGATTGGTGTCGATTTCCGGCGTGTCGCCGGGCAGCCGATGAAAATCTGAGAACGCAACCGTGCGCTCGCCTGCAGGACCCGCGACGTGGACCTTCGCTTCAAGCGCTGCGAGCGCGACGCATAGATCGGACGGATGTGTGGCGATGCAGGCTTCACTCGTCCCCAAGATCGCATTGATCCGGTTGATGCCGTTGATGGCGGAACAGCCGCTGCCTGGCTCGCGCTTGTTGCAGGGCGTGGCCACGTCATAGAAATAAAAGCAGCGTGTCCGCTGCATCAAATTGCCGCCGGTCGATGCCATGTTGCGAAGCTGCTGCGAGGCCCCGGCCAGAAGCGCGCTCGACACCAGCGGGTAGCGTTTCTCTACAACGGGGTGGTAAGCGAGATCGCTGTTCGGTACGAGCGCGCCTATGCGCAGGCCTCCGCTCGCCGTTTCTTCCACAGCCTTGAGCGGCAAATGCGTGATGTCGATCAGTCGCATCGGGCGCGCGACATCGTATTTCATCAGATCGATGAGATTGGTGCCTCCCGCGATGAACTTCGCTTCAGGATCGGCGGTGATTTGCCGGACGGCATCGGCTACGTCGCTTGCCCGCGCGTACTCGAAATTGATCATGACCTGCCTCCCATCGCGCGCATCGCCTGTTCGATAGCGGCGACGATGTTGGGATAGGCACCGCAGCGGCAGATGTTGCCGCTCATCAGTTCGCGGATTTCATCGGCGGTCTTTGCCTTCCCTTCCGCGAGGAGGCCCGCGGCGGAGCAAATCTGGCCTGGCGTGCAGTAGCCGCACTGAAACGCATCGTGATCGATAAAAGCCTGCTGCAACGGATGCAGCGCTCCGTCGGCGGCAAGCCCCTCGATCGTCGTGATGCGGGCGCCATCCTTCATGACGGCGAGCGTCAGACATGAATTGACGCGTCGTCCGTCAACCAAGACCGTGCATGCCCCGCACTGGCCGTGATCGCAGCCCTTCTTTGTCCCGGTCAGATGCAGGCGCTCGCGAAGCGCATCCAGCAGCGTCGTCCATGGCGCGACGGACAGGCTCCGCCGTTCGCCGTTGACATGCAGCGTTACGGATATTTCGCGTGGCTTTGAAACCGCTTCCGGTCGAAAACGGGACCGCGAGACAGGCTCGTCCATAAGATGCTCCCGGTTGTAGCGATTACCCCCCGGGCCAGGCATCGTACCAATCACGCTAGCATCATTGAAAACACCGGGCCAGCAACACAGTGTCGCTTATGGTCATGACGGACATGTCACAACGTGGGGCGATCTCTACTTGACGTTGAGCGCGACACGAGGTCGCGCATCCGCTGCAGACGATCGTGAGATTATCGATTGGAGTAGATGGCGCGCCGGAAGGGATTCGAACCCCTGACCCCCAGATTCGAAGTCTGGTGCTCTATCCAGCTGAGCTACCGGCGCTTTTGCGGAGAACGGTGGCAGGCCCGAAAAGATTCGGATTTCTCACCACCCGCCAGGGGACATTAGGGTCAATTCCGAAACATTCCTAGGGCTTCCCGGATCGATAACAAACCGATTGTTGAATTAGAACGACCTAAGGCCGGCGCTTTCCTGCCGCAAGAATCAAGCAGCTTTTCTCGATCCGCTTTCTGCGTGTTTCCGAGTCTCTTGCTCGACTCTACCCAGCTGGCAAAGTCCCTGCGCTCAAGCGAGGTGAGTGTGCTCCACTGCGCCTTCGCCTCCGGCACGGCCGCAACAGCTTTGTGAAGACCCGTCGGAACAATTGCGAAGCAGCAGGGGCGCCGCTTTCCCGAAGCAAGCCTGCTAGGGATGCTCTCGATCCGACGCATACGTGTTTCTGACTGTTTGGCCGAGTCTATCCACATAATAAAGTCCTTGCGGGCGAGCGGCGTGAGATCGCTCCACCGAGCTTTCGCTTTTGGCGCAGCCGCAAAGACTTTGCGAAGATCCGCTGGCACTCTGGCCTCAAGTTCCTCTTTTTTCATGTTTTAACTTCGAACCTAAATGTAACTGCCAGGTCTTACCAGCTCTTGTTATCGTAGTTCAAACGCACGAGTCTTCCACCCTCTCGGGTCGATCGTACGCTGCCAGCCAAGTAGCAAGCGTCGTCGACTGTGCACCCGACGCCTGCAATTGTCGAAGCGTTACCCGTGCCGTGGCACGCCTGAAACGATCACCGTTCGGTCTGATAGCGAACGGCTCGTCGCCCGCCATAACGGCACTAATGAGACGCTTCTTAAGTGCGACGCGTTCGGCGTCGCCGTAGCGCTCTAACATCGCCTGGAAGGCAAAATGACTGTTGGCGTCAAATGGACGGCTGCGGCCTTGGCCATCACGTATAGGATGGGGTGGATAGCAATGGACGCAGGGCACCCAATCGCTTGGCAATGGCTCAGTCGCGGGATGGGTCCTGCCATGAGTGAGTAGTTTGGGCAAAACATGCGTGTGTGGACCTTCAGGGCTCTTCCCGTCAGGCGGTGGAATTCCCTGGAAGACCTCGACGCGGCCCACGCTGCTAACAAAGACACGATGAGGGTTGGCGTCCAGAATAACAGCCATAGCGCTGCTATCAGTTGCGAATACAGATTTTCCGACGTGCCGTCGCAGTGCGGACGCGACAGCAGGGTCATTGATGCGGACGAAAGCATCAACCTGCAACAACCCGAGCCCAAGGTCGAAAAGGATTCCAGGTCGATCCTCCGATCGTAGCGCCTCGATGTCGGGACCGATTTCGGTCAGTTCAAGCCGACGATTCATGCCGCAGAGTTGCCGCGGCAAGCACAGCGCCACACGATGGCTCCACGCCGCCGCAGTTGGCGATTCTGATGCGATAAGCCGCGAGCCGATTTGCGCGTCAACGAGAACACCACCGCGGACGGTGACCGCCGACCGTGCGGTACCGTTGCGGCGAAAGGTCACCGGCTCATCCGGATCGCGCATGAATTCGGCAATGGCACCAAAACTGCCGACGCTCCATGCGGTGTTCGGGTCTTTCAGTTGAGTGTCGAAGAATTCCGAGAAGGACGCTTCCGGATCCACAGCCCACCTCTGCACAGCGCACAAAATACTATCCCAAGAGCGCGCAAAGGATCCAACGTCCGCTTTGGGCTGATTACCCTTATCAGACAGATGTCCGCTTTCCCCCGAAAGCGGACATTGAGGGCTCGATCAGAATGTCGGCTATCGGCAAAAAACTACTGCACTGGAAGGGGCCGCTGAGGTTCGCTGGGTGCCGTTTTAGCCCAGGCCGTCCGCTCGGCGTCTATCATGAAATCGCGTGTGATCGGCACTGCATCCCGCCTCGTGGAAAGCAGCAGTTGGAACACCATGTGTGAGCCGTGAAGGAATTCGAGTTCGACGGCAGCGAGATAAAATTCCCACATCCGACAGAACTTTTCGTCGTAGATCGCCGCTGCCTGGGCTCGATTCTTGGCGAACCGCTCGCGCCAATGTTTCACCGTGTAACGATAGTGAAGCCGCAGCACTTCCATATCGTCGCACCACAAACCGCATCGCTCAGTGGCGGCAAAGGTCTCCGACAGCGCCGGCACATACCCGCCAGGAAAGATGTATTTGCGGATGAACGGGCCGGTGGTGCCGGGCTGTGACATCCGGCCGATGCAGTGGATGAAGGCATAGCCGTCAGGCTTCAGTAGCTCGCGGATCTTCAGGAAATACTCGTCTAAATGTCCAATGCCGACATGCTCCATCATGCCGACCGAGACGACGCGGTCAAACTGGCCGGTGACCTGCCGATAGTCCAATTCACGAAACTCCACACGGTCGGAAACGCCGGCAGCCCCGGCATGCGCGCGCGCTACCTCTATCTGCGCCGGTGAAACGTTGATCCCAGTGATATGGGCACCCGTTTCGCGCGCGAGATGAACGGCGAAGCCGCCCCAGCCCGAGCCAATCTCGGCGACGGTCATACCGGGCTTTAATTGCAACTTGCTGGTGGCGTGGATCAGCTTGTTGTGCTGCGCCTGTTCGAGCGTGTCATGCTCGGGATCGTGAAAATAGGCGCACGAATATTGCATCTGATCGTCGAGGAACAGGCGGTAAAGTTCAGTCGAGATGTCGTAGTGGTGGCGGGCGTGAGCGGCGGCAATCCCAATTGGATTCGCCTGATGCCAGCGGCGTAGACCGCGCCATACTCTCCGCATCAACTTCTGTGAGCCATACGAATAAAGCCTGACGCGGTTGACGGAGAAAAGCAGCAGAAAATCATGGATCGCAGCGCCATTCTCAAGGGTGAGCTTGCCGTCCATATACGCCTCGGCCGCATATAGCTCCGGATTGATAAACAGCTTGCTGTAAAGCTTGCGATCGTGCAGATGGATGGCAACGTCAGGTCCGGGTAGGCGATCTCCGAATACATGCACCTGGCCGTCGGCATCGCGGACTCGCAGGGTGCCCTCGCGGATGAAGCTCCGAAGCAGTTTGGACAACAGATACACCGGTAGTCCTCCGCGCTTGCTCCAAATCTCATAACAATCAATCCAAAAGGGAACACGCGGCGCGGAATGAAACGGAGCTGAATCACCTCACCGCATCGATCTTCACACGATTAAACCTGGATTTAAGATCATTGAGACCATCCTGCGACCTTAAGTCCGCTTATCCTCTAAGGGCAGAAGCGCGGCGCAATCCACCTATGACTTCCGAGGAATCCCGCCCCCTGCTATTGTTCGTTTCGCCCAGCATGCATCAGGGTATGTCGGGCAAGGAGAAAGAACACAGTTATGATGAGTACTGCTGATACCATTGTCAAAATGATCTCGGATAGATCCAGCCACACCGGCGGTACAATTCAATTGTCGGAGTCGCTCGACAATGTAGGACTGGACTCTATGGAAGTGGTTTCCCTAATTTTTGATATTGAGGAAGCATTCAATATACAAATTCCACTGAACGCGAATATGGACATTGAAGGCAAGACCGTGGCCGATCTTATTCAATCGGTCGATAAACTTGTTGCCGCTAAAGCCGCTAAAGTAGAATCGAATTGAACAGGGTTGTTATTACCGGGCTTGGCGCTGTCTCGTCTGTTGGACAATCGACAAGGGAATATTGGGATTCTCTGGTTGCGGGCCGATCAGCCTTCGCGCTGCCAACACTCGGAAACGCTGCGCAGGCCGGCGACAGGCTCGTCGGCGAAGTTAAGGGTTTTGATCCGGCGGCCCATTTCGAATCATCGCAAATCCTGCCTCTCGACCGGGCTTCGCAATTTGCCATCGTTGCTGCGCGTCAAGCAGTGAGCCAATCGGGACTTGCCCTGCGCGGTGAACTTGCTGAGCGGACTGCTGCGATCATCGGAACTGGATCGGGCGGACACACGACCGTTGATGAAAGCTTCCACCGTCTCTATGCAAAAGGCGCCGCACGCTTGCATCCCCTGACCATCCCCAAGGCCATGATCAGTGCGCCGGCGAGCCAGATCTCGTTGTACTGCGGCATCGAAGGTCCCGTTTTTGCGGTTTCGTCTGCTTGCGCGTCGGCAACACATGCCATCGGCCAGGCATTCCACATGGTGCGGAGCGGCAGTGTGACCTGTGCCGTGACGGGCGGCACCGAGGCCAGCATTACGTTCGGCGCGATGAAGGGTTGGGAAGCCATGCGCATCATGTCGTCCGACACCTGCCGGCCCTTCTCGAAGGACCGAAAGGGAATGGTGATCGGCGAAGGGGCTGCTGTGGTGGTGCTTGAAGCCTTGGATCACGCGCGCCAAAGGGACGCGGATATCTTGGCGGAGATCGTCGGATTCGGAATGAGCGCGGACTCGAAAGATCTAACGGCTCCCGACCCAAGTGGAATGGCGCGGGCTATCACTGCGGCGCTGGCGGATGCAGCCTTGTCTCCAAATACGATTGATTATGTCAACGCTCATGGAACGGGCACCACCGCCAACGACAATGCCGAAACGGCAGCTCTACACGACAGTTTCGGCGCCCACGCACGGCAACTCGCCATCTCGTCCACAAAATCCGTTGTCGGTCACACACTTGGCGCTGCGGGCGCGCTCGAATTTGTCGCCGCCATCATGGCGATCCGTGATGGTGTCGTTCCGCCAACCATGAACTATCTCGGGGCGGACCCTGATTGCGACCTCGACTACGTTCCGAATGAAGCGCGGCGCATGCCTGTCCGCGCGATCTTGAGTAATTCCTTCGCCTTTGGCGGCCTCAATGCTGTTCTTGCGGCGCGCCAATTCGAAGGATGATCCGCACGATCGTAGCGCCACCGGAAATCTGTACCAGGAATTCGCTGGTGAATGCGCATGCGCGGCGCTTGTCGGCAATTCATCTGTTGAGCGTGAAAGCCAAAGGGTCCTGACGGCTGAAGTGACATTTGCGGGCGATGTCCGCTTTCCCCTCGAAAGCCGGCATTGAGAGGCTCAGTCGAAATGTCCGTTAAGTGCCAATAGCGGACATCAGCGACTATATTCGACGATCTCATTTGCTTGCGCGAGTGTCACGTCCCGAGTGTTGGTCGGCGCGGCAAAGCCCTATTTCACTCGTTTAGAATTTAGTATTTCGAACAGCTATCTCAGGTTCGCCGTTAGCGCTTGCGCCACGTGCACGACTAAACACGCTGGCGCAGGCTGAGCTGAGTTGTCGTTTGTTTTGGGCAAGGCAGAGGGCAACACGGCTCGCATTCGGGATCGCGCTAGAGCAGAGTCGGAACGCATCCGTTGTGCACGCGTCTGCATCCGCTTGGGTGTAGGCAGAAGCCGGGAGTGCTGCCGTCGCCGTGTACACAAATGCACTGGCGATCACCGCGTAGGCAAGCTTACCCATGTCAGGTCTCCGATAAAAAATCCGGGCGAGGTGCGGGCAAGTCGCGCGGCTCAGGTGCGGAGTTTGTAGAAACGGCAGGATAGGAACGTCGTGATTAGAATCCAACCGCGTTCGATGTTTAAGGTTACTTCGTCAGGTTACTCAGTCAGGTTACTGACCGAATAAAATCACTCAGATAATTTTACTCGATAAATAGACTTCGCCTTACGCGACGCGCGGCTTGTCAGAGACGCGCGGCGTTGAACAGGCGCTGTACGGAAGGCAGTACGCGCTCGATAAACCCTAGGGGTGTATATGCGTAAACTTAAGTATGTGGCCGCTGTTTGCGCGGCTCTTGTTGCAATGCCGTCGCTTGCGTCGGCTTACTATTGCCCGCCACATGTGGTGGCTGCGACGACAGTAGGGACAAGTTCTGCAGCCGGCGTGGCCGCTACAGGAGGTTTCATTGGCGTTGTTGCGATTCTTGCCGGGTACGATTTGATCCGTCGCACAACTTGCAGCGGTGATTTTTTGCATCTCGGTGGCCCTGGTTTCACCGAACCAATGCCGAACGGGAACGTGATGATTCCTCGGTGCAAGATCGTGAAGGTCAAACACCAGAAGGTCGTCAAGGCTAGAGGCTAATCAACTTCAGAGTGTCGCTCGCTAGAAAGACCGCCTCGCGGCGGTCTTTCTTATCCTATTAAGAAAAACCAAAATTACGTTCGGTTCTTGATGCGGCCACTTTTGCAGCGATGTGCGGCATCGGTCGCGGCGTTTGTGATTGCTTTCGCCCCGCCGGTCGCCTCATCCGCAGCTACAGCGGATGCCGTCGAATTTTCCGGTTACGCACCTGGCACAATTGTCGTGAAAACTGCCGAGCGCCAGCTTTACTTTGTTCTTGACGGACAGCGTGCTCGGCGTTTTCCGATTGGTGTTGGCAAATCCGGCATGACTTGGACGGGGAAGGCACGGGTTGAAGGAAAATTCCTTCGTCCTGCCTGGGCCCCACCGCAGGTAATTAGACGCGACAATCCGCGTTTGCCTGCTGTCATCCCCGGCGGAGCTCCTAACAATCCCATGGGCGAGGCTGCATTGACGTTGCGTGGTGGCCAATACGCCATTCACGGTACCAACAGGCCGAGCTCGATTGGCGGATCTGTTTCATACGGCTGTATCCGAATGTACAACCAGGATATCCGCGACCTTTATCGGCTCGTGCGCGTTGGCACGCCAGTCATCGTCGAAGAATAACATTTGAGCTGAGAAGGGCGTTACGGAATGACTCGCGCCACGCTGAACGTCCGCTATCGGCCGCATCAGTAATCCTTTTGCCAGAATTTGTGGAACTTCACGAATGTATCGCGCAGGGCGTCGTCTACGCGATCAGAGACTGCATGCTGTCGCGCTACGCCTGAACGAGCGCAAGCGCCACGATATGCGATGAAACGCACGACCGAAGCGTGAGGGTGCGTCCGGGTCGCGTCGTCGCCGTGTTGGCGGCAAGATCGACTTCGATATCGCCGAATTCCAGAAACACGCCATCCAGCGGATAGACCGCCTTGTAGACGGCCTCCTTCACGGCAAACAGCAGCTGCGCCTTGACGAGATCATCCTCAATCCTGCGTCGCTCGCTTTGCGTGGCGACCAGCGCCAGCATGCCGGAGGGCAACGGACCAGCCCGCTCTACGTCGATGCCAACGCTCGCAAAATCGCGCCGCAAGCCAACGGCCGCAACGGCGATCTCTTCGTCGTGCGCCAGCGAGCCAACCACACCCGACGGCCAGACCGGCGCGCCGCCGGCGCTCTTCGGCACTTGCGCCTCGGGGTATCCAAGCTGCGCAAGCAGGCTGCGCGCCACGATGCGGGCCGCACCGCTCGCACGCCGCACATTCGCGATGGAGGATGAGATCGAAGCTGCCTCTGCGTCGCGAAGCGCGCCCTCGTCGCCCAGCGAAATCACGCGATGTGCAATGAGCAATCCGGGCACCGCGACCGCATCAAGCGCCTGTTCCAACGAGGGCTCGTTCGCAGCACTGCTCACAAGGTCAGTTCCGCTTCGATCTCGCCGTCTTCGTCCTACGCGGCACTGCGGCTTACTCCGCCGCGATGCGGTATTCGCACGCGTCCGCGGCCTCGCCCGCTGAACGGCGCACCAGCTTCGCCGGATTGCCACGCCAGCCGGTATGCGAGTCGAGCACCTCGCCCTTCATCAGGAACGAGTCGGCATCAAGCACCACGTGATCGCCCATCGTGACGCCGTAGTGCACGAAGGCGCCAGGACCGATCGAGCAGCCGTTGCCGATGCGAATGTGATCCGACTTGAACACGCCCTCTTCCAGCGAGTGGGCTTGCAGCACGCAGCCTTCGTTGAGGTTGGCGTAGTCGCCGATCTCGGTCAGCGTGCGCTCAGTGATCGAGCGGCCGCAGTCGAACACCTTGGCGCCGACTTTCATTCCCATCGCGCGGAACATCATGGTGCGGAACGGCGTGCCGTAGAAGAGGCGCGTGAGCGAGGACTCCGACAACTTCCAGTGCCGCTCGTGGAACCAGAAGTACGGGTCGTAGATCGACGCAATCTTCGGCTCAAGCCGCTTGAAGGCAAGGCTGGCGCGCTCCAGCAGCACGAACGTCACGATCGAGGCACCAGTGATCGCAACGGTCGCGGCGAACAACGCGAGGACGCCGAAGCGGTTGTAGTAGGCGAGCGCGGCCATCCAGAGCACCAGAGCCGCGAAGAACGACATCCACCGGGCGGCAAGGAAGATCAGCGCGGTCACGAGGTTGTAGCGATTCTTCTGGCGCAGCCGGGCGCGGCGCGTCTCCGCGTCGAACGAGGCGTTCATGTCGCGGTCGCGGTCGACCATGCGCGGGATTTCGAATGCGGGCGAGCCGAGCAGGCCGGTGTTCTCGCGCACCTCGCCGTCGATCGGGATCATGGTCTTGGTGCCGAGCAGTACGTTCGCGCCGGTCTTGCCGTTCGGCGGATAGAAGATGTCGTTCCCGAGATAGTTGTTCTCGCCGATCTTCGCCTCGGCAAGCTGGAACGAGGTTGCCGACATGTGCGTGTTGATCATCGACAGCCCGTCCGAGACCATCGTGCCGGAGCCGATGTTGCACAGGAACGGATTGTCATGGCGCTGGTTGGTGCCCATGTTCGAGCCGGTCTGCTCGACCTTGTTCAGGTTCCAGCCGACCTTGCTCATCCAGGTCGTGATGAACGTCGAGTCGCCGAACAGCACGCAGAAGAATTCCGAGTTGCTGGTGCGCAGGATGATGTTCTGCATCAGGTAGTGGAAGCCGAACGCCGCATAAGTGACGCCGGGCTTGAGGAACAGCATGCAGAGACGCGGGATAACGTAGACCGACACAAGCCCCGCGACGATCGAGCCGAAGAACAGCGCGGTGGAGACGCCGAGCAACGAGAGTGCCGATACGCCGACGCCAATGCCGGCCGCGGTCGCGTACTGATCCCAGAAGGAATAGGCGACGATCGGGAGCGGCACCGCGACGAGGACCAGCGCGGCGAGCTCAAGCGCGGTGAACGTGGCGCTGCGCAGCTTGCTGACCTCGCGGCTCTCGATCGGGCAGTAGTTCGACGTGGTCTCGACCGCGGGCGAGCCATGATAGTGTTTGCCGTCCGGCACATGCTGGCCGCTCTGCAGCGACGAGGCGTGGCCGAGCTGCGTGTCATCACCCATCGTCGCGTTGATATCGATGACGCTCGCTTCGCCCACAAAGGCGTTCGCGCCGATCTCGACCGGGCCGATGTGAATGAAATTCGACTGCGCACGGTAGCCCAGGACGATTGTGTCCTTGCGCAGGATGGTGTTGTCGCCGATCGACAACAAGTCGGCGCAAACCGGCCCGTAGCGGCAGCTCAACACCGCGCCTTTGCCGATCTTCGCGCCCATCAGGCGCAAATAGGCGTTGTAGATGGGGGTGCCGGTGAAGGCCATCACAGGCGAGGTCCGCATCATGGACTTGACGACCCAGAAGCGGAAATAGGCAAAGCTCCAGATCGGGATCGCGCCTTCCTCGAACTGGCCAATCAGCAGCCATTTGGCGAGGATCGAGATACCGGTGAGTGTGACGAACGAAACCGCCGCGAAGAACACCGCGCGAATGTAAAGCTCGACCGCGCCCGAGGCCGCGACGGTCCATTCGTAGCCGGTATCGAGCACCCACAATCCGAACAGCGCATACGCGGCATAGAACACGGCCTGCATGGCGCCGCAGGTGTAGTAGGCGAGGTTGGACGGAACGTGGAACGGCTCTGGCTTGGTGGCGACGACGCCGCCGATGACCTTGTCGAGGTGCTCGGCAAGCCGCGCGATGGTCGGATTGGTGTAGATGTCGCGCATCGACACGTTCGCCATGCGCGGATTCTTGCGGATGGTTGCGCACACGCGCGCCATCAGCAGCGAGTTGGCGCCCAGATCGTCGAAGAAGTGGTGCTCGGTCGAAACGCGGTCGACGCGCAGCACCTCGCATAGCGCCGAATGCAGGATGCGCTCGTTCTCGCTCTTCGGCGCGACGTAGCCGGTGGTCGCCGAGGAGAAGCGCGCGAGCTGCGGCTTCGGCAGCCGCTTGTGATCGGCCTTGTTGGAGAGCGTCATCGGGATCGCCGGCAGCTCTTCGAGGAAGGCTGGAACCATGTAGTTCGGCAGCTTGGAGCGGAGCGCCTGCGAGATTTCATCGCGCGGCAGCTCTGCGCCCTGCTTGAACGCGTAATAGGCAACGAGTTCGACCACGTCCGGCTCCAGCTCGAACGTAGTGACCGCCGCCTGCGCGATCTGCGGCAGGTCGAGCAGCACCGCCTCGATCTCGTTGAGCTCGATGCGATAGCCGCGGATCTTCACCTGGGTGTCGATGCGGCCGCGGTATTCGATCTCGCCGTTCTCGTCGATGCGGCCGAGGTCGCCGGTACGGTAGATGCGGCCGGACGGATTGTTCTGGATATTGAGGAAATCGCGGATGAACTTCTTCATCGTGAGTTCGTCGCGATTCATGTAGCCGAGCGCGAGGCCGACGCCAGCGATGCCGATCTCGCCGAGTTCGCCGTTCTCTACAGTCTTGTCCTCGTTCGGGTCGAGGATGACGATCGTGTAAGTCGAGAGCGGCACGCCGATGGTGACCGGCTTGTCGGGACGCAGCTCGGTCAGCGTCGCAGTGACGGTCGCTTCGGTCGGGCCGTACGAATTGAGGATGCGGCGGTTCGGGCGATACCAGCGCGCCACGAGGTTCTGCGGGCAGGCTTCGCCGCCGACCAGCAACAGCCGCAGCTTCGGCAGATCCTGCTCGATGGTCGCGAGCAAGGTCGGGCAGCACGCCATCACGGTGACTTCGCGCTCGCGCAGGAAGTCCGCAAGCTCATCGCCCATCAGGGGCAGGCCCGGGCGCGCGGGAACCAGCGTCGCGCCCGCGACCAGCGGCACCCAGATCTCCTCGATCGAGAAATCGAAGGCGATGGTCATGCCCTGGTAGATGCGGTCACCCGGCTGATAGCCGTAAAGCTCGGCCGCGACGCGCACGAAGTTGCAGATGCTGGGCTGCGCGATCGCAACGCCTTTCGGATTACCGGTCGTACCGGAAGTGTAGATGATGTAGCAGACCGGATCGTGGCTGCGCGCCACGCCGGTGAGGCGGCTCGCGTCCTGCTTGTCGATCGCGCGCTTGGCAGAATCGAGAAACACTTTCTGCGCGTCGAGCGGCGCAAGGCGCTCGGTGAAGCTCGACATCGAGACGATCGTTTTGATCTCGGCGTCGCCCATGATGAAGCGAAGACGCTCGAGCGGGAATGCGGCGTCGAGCGGCACGTAGGCGGCGTTCACCTTCATCACCGCGAGCATCGCGATGTAGGTCTCGGCGCACTTCTCGAACAGAAGCCCGACGCGGTCGCCCGGCTGCACGCCCTGCTCGATCAGATAGCGCGCAACCTGGTTGGCACGGCAGTCGAGCTCGCGATAGCTGAGCGTGCCTGCCTCGGTGACGACGGCGTCGTTCTCCGAGAAGCGGATGCAGGCCTCTTCGAGGACGTGATTGAGGCGCTCGCCTGCCTTCCAACGCACTGCGTTGTTGGTGTGCTCGCGGATGACCTGTTGCGGACGGCCGAAGCGGCGGCGCGCGGGCTCGATGGCGTCGCGTAGGTCAGGCCGCAACTGCGCGGGCGATCGCAGTTCAACGACGGTCGCACTCACCGGACGGTGGGCACTCAGATTGCGGATATCGGAAGGCTGGTCCATCGGCGCGCTTACTTTTCTCTGTTCGGCCAAAGGGAGCTTCGCGCAGCGGAATCTCGGCTGCGCTCCGCTCCCCTTTCCGTCCTCCAGAAGTACGACTTGATAGATGAACCTGCAATGAACCTATCCTAAATATAATAACAAAATCCGTACCTTAACGGCCGTTCAGCTTTTAATGAATGGGCATTCAGACGATGCGTTCCAGCTTGCTTAGTTTGCCGGATGCGCGAGCCGGATTTGCGGTTAGCGCCTGCTCTTTGGGCATGCCTCAAGCGCGATCTTTGCGGGGAAGCGCGAAGGCACTGTCGTCGACAAAATTTTTCTTGGCTTTTGTCAGGTGTGATCGGACGCCTTTGCCGCACCAGCGGCGCTGGCGCGGCCCGCGCTGTGCGATCCTGCCCCGTTGAAATAGGCATTCAGCAGAACTGCTGCGACAGCAGCAAGCACAATCCCGGAATTCAACAACGGCTCTAACTCTTTCGGAAATTTTGCAAAGAAGGTCGGTGCGACCAAGGGAATCATGCCGAAACCTATGGAGATCGCGACAATGAAAAGATTGTTGCGATTCGTTTTGTAGTCGACCGATGCCAGGATTCGAATCCCGGTCGCGGCCACCATCCCAAACATGACGATGCCCGCCCCGCCGAGCACAAACAATGGCACCGCAGTGATCAGAGCACCGAGCTTCGGGATCAAGCCGAGGATGATCAGGATTACTCCACCCACTGCGGTTCCCCAGCGACTCTTAATGCCCGTGACGCCGACCAACCCAACGTTCTGTGAGAACGAAGTATAGGGGAAGGTATTGAAGACACCGCCAATGAGCGTACCCAAGCCGTCAGTCAATAGACCACGAGTCAGATCACGCCGTTCGATCTTTCGGTCAGTCATCTCACCGACAGCCAGAAACATCCCCGTTGACTCCACCATGACGACGAGCATGACCAGACACATCGTAATCACCGCGAAGACATCGAATTTTGGTTTGGCCAGCTGGAAGGGATAAATGACATCCAGCCACGCCGCGTTGTTTAACGCTGCGAAGCTTACCTTTCCTATCGCCCATGCCAGGATGAAACCCAGAATAATGCCAATCAACACTGCAATATTGACGATAAAGCCCTTTGCAAATTTGGCGATGAGCAGAATCACGACAAGCACAAATGCTGCGACGAGCAGATTGATTGGGTCGCCATAACCGGGAAGCGTGGGTGCCGGCGCCCCGGCAGCCCAGTTGATCCCAATACGCATCAATGAAATTCCGATGACTGCAATGATCGTTCCGGTGACGACTGGCGGGAAATAGCGGAGCAGCGAACTCATAAATGGCGCAACAACGAGACCGAATATCCCTGCGGCAATGACCGAGCCAAAGATACCACCCAAGCCGAGCTCGGGATTGTTGGCCATGGCGAGCATCGGTGCCACGGAGGCAAAAGTTACCCCCATCATGACCGGGAGACGAATTCCAAACGGTCCGATGCCGACCGATTGTATGAGAGTGACGATTCCGCAGACAAACAGATCGGAATTTACCAGAATTGCGATCTGTTCTGGCGGCAGTTTTAAAGCCCGGCCGATAATCAACGGGACTGCGACGGCGCCGGCATACATAACCAGCACGTGCTGCAGTCCGAGCGGAATGAGTTCAGCGAGCGGCAAGCGCTCGTCGACAGGATGAATGGATTTCCCCACGACAGCCCCCATTTATTGCCCTCGTACCGAGCTGGGCAACAAGACTATAGCCGGCAGACGCCATGCCACCTGTTAACGTCACGGAAATCAGCGCCGACGATCGCCGGATTTTGGAAGCATGGCTCGCCGCTGACGCGTCAGGCAACTGAGCCTTGCGTGGCGATAATCTCGGCAGGCGGAAGACCAGCAGAATAAAAAACTAACATCATTCGGCGAACGAGAATGTCCACTTTAGGCCAATAGCGGACATTTTATGCGACATTGACCGTTATCGCTTTGGCACCGGGAAACTGCGGATCTCAGCAGCAACCTTTGGATACTTGGCCACCAGCGCATCCGTGTTGCCGAGTTCGACATCCGCGGACTCGACGCCGGGCCATTCGGTCGAAGCGCCGAGAAACCAGCGCCGCTTGCCAATGACGCGCGCGGTGTGAAATGTGCCGCCCGGGATATACAACTGAACCTGATGGCCTTTGAACAGATCGGGTCCAACGATGTGAAATTCGGTGGACCCGTCTTCCAGCATCATCAGAACCTCGATCGGGTCGCCAAGGTAATAATGATAGAGTTGATCGTTGCGGATACGGTGGAGTTTCACTGGCTCCTCAGGCGTCAGCATGAAATAGAGCGCTGATCCCGCCGGCCTCCCGTCCGCGAAGGGGGCCTGCAAGCCACCTGGCGCAATTCTATGCTTGCTCATAAAGGTGACGCGGACATAACCGCAGGTCGCATTTGGCGAGAGGTCAAGGAGCTTGCGCACATCCTCGAATGTCATGTCGTTGATCATATCCGTACGTCCTCCAGGCATTCCAACGGCCGGACTTGTCTGTGCGCCGGCCGCAGGGGCGCTCAGCATTGCTGCCAAAAACAAGGCCGTATTTTTAATAAAGCTGCGACGGCCGTCCGGAGAGGGTCTATCGTCGACAGCCATCAAGTATTTTGTCCGTTTTTCACTAACCGGCCGAAAGCCAGATCACTTGCCAGGTGTGTGTTCATTGTAGGCTGCAACTAAGGGAGCACAGCAATGCGCAAGCCATATTATCTCGTCAGTACGGCCGCCATCGCAACAATAGTTGCCGCTTTAGTGGGCCAAGCTCATGCCCAGCCCTTTTCCGAAATGATCGGTAGTTGGGGTTATGGTGGATATGGGGCGTTCCATATGGTGCTCTGGGTCCTCATCCTGCTCGCCCTCATCTTGGGCATCGCTTGGCGTGTCTGGGCCGCAAAACATGGCACGCGCGCCGCGTCTCCGCCCCGTCCCCGCGACTAATCCAAACGATGTCCGCCTCGCCCCTGAAAGCGGACATGCTGCGGCATGAGCCGCACGGCGGTCGCTTCGCCAGGTATGAATAATTTTGCGACAATCGATGAACGCTGGGTTGAGTTCCCTAGTCGCGCCTGCTGCAATAGTTTGATCCAGAGATTTTTGAACCCATGAGACATCTTCTATTCGGCAGCATTCTGCTCGCCTCTATAGTGGTTGCGGCCGCCGCGGTGGCCGGCGACCTCGCCAAGGCCAGGCAGGAACTTGCGTCAACCGGTAAGCTGCGGGTCGGGGTCGTCTCTGCTCCCAAGGCGGACGCGTTCTTTGTCGTCAAGAATGGTTATGACAGGCCGCGCGGTGTCACAGTCGATCTTGGTGACGAGCTTGCGCGGACCATCAATGTTTCAAGCGAATTCTTTGTCGCGCACAATTCTGGCGAGATTACCGACGCGCTGGAGAACGGATTGATCGACGTCGCGTTTATGCCGGTCGACGACGAGCGCAGAAAGCGCGTCGAATTCGGCCCAGCCTACGTACTATTCGAGAGCACGTGCCTGGTGCTCGGTAGCTCCGATTTCAGGACGATTGGCGATCTCGACCGAGCGGGTGTTCGAGTCGGCGGCGAAACCAATACGACCACCATTCGCAGCGTTGCGCGCGTGCTCAAGTCAGCGACCATCGTGGCGGTCCCCTCGGTCGGCGAAGCAATCGATATGCTGCGCAATGGCAAGGTTGACGCATTCGCACTAGGGCGCGATGCACTCGCGCCATATCAGGCAGAGATTCCAGGCTCGCGTATTCTCGATGGCTATTTTCACAGGACCGGAATCGCGATCGCAGTGCCAAAGAACCGACCGGACGCGCTTGCCCAAGCCACCGACTTCCTCAAAGAAGCGAAGGCGTCAGGCCTAATCCGCCGGGCACTCGACAAAGTGGGCCTGCAGTCCACAGCGGTCGCGCCTTCAGACTAGGTTGCGGGAAGAGAACGGCTCAAACCCACACGCAGGGCCAGAAGTATGATTTTCTCTAATCTCGAAAGAAACGCTTGTAACATTCCTTTGACCGGTGTTTAGCTGTCTTTTATAGAATAAACATAGCGCCGATTTGAGCAACGACGCTTGCGGGCGCTTAACAAATGCAGCTAAAGCGCGGGGATCTCAAAGCCCACGCCAGTGCTGTCGGCGGGGCAAAAATCCCGCCTCCATGATGACGGGCCTTCGCGTCGGGAAACGCGAAGGCCGTCGCAGTAAAGTTGGAGGTCGTACCATGACATTGTTTTCCCGACGTTCCTTGTTCGTATCTGCACTTCTCGTCGGCACGTTGCCGACTGCCACGCTCTTAGCTGCCGATCAGCCGACCGAAATTCGCGTCGACTGGGCGACCTACAATCCCGTTTCTATCCTGCTTAAAGAGCGCGGCTGGCTCGAAAAAGAATTTGCGAAAGACGGTATCACCATTCGCTGGGTGCAGTCGGCCGGCTCGAATAAAGCGCTGGAATTTCTCAACGCGGGCTCGATCGACTTCGGGTCGACCGCCGGCTCGGCAGCGCTGCTCGCAAAGATCAATGGCAACCCGATCAAATCGATTTACGTCTACTCCAAGCCGGAGTGGACTGCGCTGGTTACACGCAAAGAGTTGGATATCAAGACAGTCGCGGATCTGAAGGGCAAGCGCGTGGCTGTTACGCGCGGTACCGACCCACATATCTTCCTGGTGCGGGCGCTGCTGGGTGTCGGTCTCGGCGAAAAGGACATTCAGCCCGTGCTGCTCCAACATGCTGACGGCAAGACCGCATTGAGCCGTGGTGACGTTGACGCCTGGGCGGGACTCGATCCGATGATGGCGACGGCAGAAGTGGAAGAAGGAGCCAAGCTGTTCTATCGCAATGCCGATGCCAACACCTACGGGATCCTCAACGTGCGCGAGGACTTCGCCAAGACCTACCCGAATTTGGTCAAGCGCGTGCTCGTCGTCTACGAAGCGGCACGAAAATACGCGCTTGCGCATCCGGATGAGGTCGAGACGGGTTTTATCGCGGTCACCAAACTGCCAAAAGAGGTCGTGGAAAAGCAGTTGCGCGAACGCACCGATCTTTCGAACGGCCGCATCGGCTCACGTCAGCGAGAAACCATTCTCGCGGCCGGCGTTGCACTCCAGCAGGCTGGCGTAATCAAGCCGGACGTTGATGTGAAAAAAGCCCTCGATGAGCTCATCGATGAACAATTCGGGGCTGCAACAAATTGAGCATTGCGACCCGGCACGAAGCCTGAAAGGCCCGTAGCCGGGTCCCCTTTTCCAAGGTTCACCGTGCCATGCGGTGAGTTGCCTTTTAGGGGCATCTTGATGTCTGTTCTGCAAATGAGCGTAGTGGACGAGCTGGCGGAGCCAAGACTTCAGCAGCGGAGGCATTGGCTTTTGCGCTGGAGTCGGCCCGCGCTAGGCCTTTTGCTTCCTCTCGGACTTGCACTCGGCTGGGAAATAGCCGTACGGGCCGGCCTTTTCAGCGGGCGGCTGGTGCCACCGCCTTCGGTAATTTACGCAACATTCGCCGAACTTGCGCGCACTGGAGAACTGCAAAGCCACGCCCTCACAACCTTGGCCCGCGTTGCTGCGGGCTTTGCGATCGGCGTTTGCGTGGGGACGGTTCTTGGTGCCATCACGGGCTATTCGGCGCTTGTGCGTCGTATTATCGACCCGAGCCTTCAGGCGCTGCGCGCGATACCGTCGATTGCCTGGGTACCCCTCTTTATTCTTTGGCTGGGCATCTTCGAGGCATCCAAGGTCACACTGATCGCCGCCGGCGTGTTCTTCCCTGTCTATCTCGGAGTCATGGGAGCGGTGATGTCCGTCGATCGCAAGATCGTCGAAGTCGGCCGCGCGTTCCGCCTGACTGGACCGCAGATGGTGCGCCGTATCCTGCTGCCGGCCGTGCTGCCGTCTTATGTCATCGCATTGCGCTCGGGGCTTGGCCTTGGCTGGATGTTTGTGGTTGCCGCCGAATTCATGGGGGCATCCGAGGGACTGGGCTTTCTCCTGGTTGACGGGCAACAACTCGGCAAGCCCGCGCAGATCGTCGCCGCCATCGTCGCCTTTGCGGTTATCGGCAAGATCACCGACTGGATCATTGTCGGCGTCTCAGCTCCGTTCTTGCGTTGGGAAGATCGCTTCAACGCACCTGCTGGAAGGAACTAGCGGTGCTCGTCCTTGAACACGTCGGCAAGACTTACGCGAACGGCGTCCATGCACTTGATGACGTGAGTTTTTCGGTCGCCCCCGGCGAGATTGTTGCCGTTATCGGTGGTTCGGGCTGCGGAAAGTCGACGCTCCTAAGAGCGATTTCCGGACTTGATACGCCAACCCAAGGCCGGGTTCTGCTCGACGGTCAGCCCGTCACCAAGCCACACGAGAAGATCGGCATTGTCTTTCAAGAACCGCGATTACTGCCATGGCTTTCCGTTTCCGGGAATGTCGGCTTCGGGTTGGAAAATCGTCGCGAGGCCGAACGAAACGCGCTTGTCACCGCCGCCCTGTCGCGCGTCGGGCTACTTGACAAAGCAAGCATGTGGCCGCGGGAATTGTCGGGTGGTCAAGCTCAGCGGGTTGCTATTGCACGCGCTTTAGTACCGCGGCCAGAGGTCTTGCTGCTCGACGAACCGTTTTCCGCGCTCGACGCATTCACCAGGGTCAGCTTGCAGGACCATTTGCTGGATCTTTGGTCGTACTTCAAGCCAACTCTTGTCCTCGTTACTCACGACGTTGATGAAGCGATTGTGCTCGCTGATCGCATCATGGTCATGCGTCCGCGGCCAGGACGCATCTTTGAGGAAATTGAAGCGTCGCTCTCGCGGCCACGCGATCGGCAATCGGCCGCTTTTGATCACATCAAGCGCCGGGTGCTCGCGGCACTTGATCGTTCCCTGGACCAGACAGCGGCGGCGAGTGGTCCAGAAGTCAAAGTCAGCGCGGGCCATGCGTTATGGTGGTGAGTGAGTTTCCGAACCGCCGGTAGCCTGCGAGACTCTCAAGTATTGCTTGCCGCGTAGATAAATTTGTAGGCAAGAGCTATGGGCTTTTTGTGTTTTGGCGGCTAGTAGAGCGGCCACCAAAGGCGCCGTCGGCCACATGGAGGGAGCTTGAATATGGATGCTGCTGAATTGCGAGCGATGCAGGCCCCAATCAAGGCTCGCTACAAAGAAGACCCGAAGGCAGGCCTTATTACCTTGAAAGCCAAAGGTTCGCTCGATGACGCGAACATTGCCTGTAAGGTAGAGACTGGACGTGCGCTCGCGATCGCCGGCCTTCATCCGGCCACTGGAGGCACTGGGCTCGAGTTGTGTTCCGGTGACATGCTGCTGGAGGCATTGGTTGCATGCGCCGGCGTCACTCTCAAGGCAGTATCAACGGCGCTTGAAATTCCATTGCGAACAGCAACCGTGTCCGCAGAGGGCGACCTCGATTTCCGTGGCACATTGGGCGTAGCCAAGGACGCCCCGGTTGGCTTTGCGCAAATTCGCCTGCAATTCGACGTCGGCACTGACGCGTCGCAAGAAAAACTCGACCAATTGCTGAAGCTAACCGAGCGCTACTGCGTTGTGTATCAGACTATTAAAAGCGGGCCGCCGGTGGAGGTTACGCTCAAGCGGTCATAACTGCACTGTACGGCACGACAAGCATGTCCGCTTTGGGTCATCGGCGGACATTTCTCGATGTCCGCTTTTCCCCGAATGATGTCCGCTTTACCGCCCGTCGCAGCCGTCAAGTAGAGGTCGCGACTCCCGGGAAATTCCAGTGCCCATCTGGAAACTGGTCGCGGCAGAATTCCAACCAACGGTTGTAGTCATTCTGCGAACATTGACAGTCAAGCTCCAGCGCCTTTCGAGGTCCATTTTCGTGGATTGCGGCCCATGCTAGACAGATTGAAGTTATGAACCTCAGAGCGCCGCCCGAATGATTGCACTGGTCCGCATCGCGTTGCGGCGCCCCTACACCTTTGTCGTCCTCGCGTTGGTCATCTTCATCATTGGCCCGCTCGCGGCCCTGCGCACGCCGGTCGACATCTTTCCAGACATTAGAATTCCGGTGATCGCCGTCATTTGGCAGTATACCGGCCTTCCCCCCGATCAGATGGCCGGCCGCATTACCACACAGTTTCAGCGTGCTCTGACGACGACGGTCAACGACATCGAGCATATGGAGGCGACCTCCTACAACACGCTCAGTATCACCAAGATTTTTTTTCAGCCGAATGTCGATATACGAATTGCGAACGCCCAGGTCACCGCGATCTCGCAGACATTGCTGAAGCAAATGCCGCCGGGCGCCACGCCACCTTTGATCTTGAATTACAACGCCTCGACCGTGCCGATCATTCAACTCGCGCTGTCGGGCCAGGGCTTGTCCGAGCAGGCCCTCGGCGACCTTGGTCTAAACGTCGTACGCACACCGCTCGTTACCGTGCCTGGCGCTGCGATTCCGTTGCCGTATGGCGGAAAACTACGACAAGTCCAAATTGATCTCGATTCGACCGCGATGCACGCGCGCGGTCTTTCTGGCCAGGATGTCGCCAACACGCTGGCGGCGCAGAATCTGATTACTCCGGTCGGCACACAGAAAATCGGCAACTTCGAATACTCGATCCAGCTCAACAACGCGCCTTCCGAAATTGCCGCGTTGGGCGACTTGCCCATCAAAGCCGTCAACGGCGCAATGGTCTATGTGCGCGATGTGGCTCAGGTGCGCGATGGCAATCCGCCGCAAACCAACATCGTGCATGTCGAAGGCAATCGTTCGGTCCTTATGCAGGTACTGAAGAACGGCTCTGTCTCAACGCTCGCAATCATCTCGGGCATTAAGGACAAGCTGGAGCAAATCAAGCCGACATTGCCACCCACGCTCGACATAGCGCAGATCGGCGATCAGTCGGTGTTCGTGCGTGGGGCGGTGAACGGCGTCATTGTTGAGGGCGTCATTGCAGCCGCCCTCACCAGCATTATGATCCTTATGTTCCTCGGAAGCTGGCGTTCGACGATCATCATCGCGACGTCGATCCCGCTTTCGGTTCTTGGCTCGATCGCAGCACTCGCCGCGCTCGGCGAGACGCTCAACATCATGACCCTGGGCGGACTCGCGCTGGCAGTCGGCATTCTCGTCGACGACGCGACCGTGACGATCGAGAACATCAATTGGCATCTCGAGCAAGGCAAGGAAGTCGACGCGTCGATTATGGATGGCGCTGCACAAATTGTAACGCCCGCCTTCGTCTCGCTGCTCTGTATCTGCATCGTCTTCGTGCCGATGTTCTTCCTGCCAGGAGTGGCGCGCTTTCTGTTCGTTCCAATGGCAGAAGCGGTAATGGCCGCGATGATCTGTTCCTTCATCCTCTCACGCACGCTCGTGCCGACCATGGCGAATTATCTGTTGCGCAAGCACGCACCACATACCGATATGCATGGCCTGGATGGCCCGCTACCGCGGTCGCGCAATCCGTTGGTGCGGTTCCAGCGCGGCTTTGAGGCGGGATTCGAACGCGTCCGTCTCGTTTATCGCGAACTTTTGGAGATGGCGCTCCGCCGTCGGGCTTTGTTTGCCGCTGGTTTTCTTGCCTTTGTGTTTGCTTCGTTCGCACTGGTGCCGTTCCTCGGTCGCGACTTCTTTCCATCGGTTGATGCCGGGCAGATCCTTATGCATGCGCGCACCCAGATAGGCACGCGCGTCGAGGACACTTCACGCCAATTTGCCGAGATTCAGAAGGCGATCCGTCAGATCATCCCGCCCGAGGACCTTGGCACCCTCGTGGACAATGTCGGCATGCCGGGCAGCGGTATTAATATGACCTACAACAGCACTGGCACCATCGGCACCCAGGATGGTGACATCCAGATCAAGCTCAAGGAAAATCACAAGCCGACGGCGGGCTACATCCGAATACTGCGCGAAGAATTGCCGCTCCGTTTTCCGGGGGTCACGTTCTCTTTTCTGCCGGCCGACATTATCAGCCAGATCCTGAACTTCGGCGCACCGGCGCCTATCGATTTGCAGGTACGCGGGCCGAATCTCGCCGCGAACTACGCCTACGCCCAGCAATTGCTGCGCCGGTTGCGACATATTCCCGGCTTGGTTGACGCACGTATTCAACAGTCTTTGAATAATCCTGGGTTCAATGTCGATGTCGACAGGACCCGTGCGCAGTATGTCGGCGTGACCGAACGCGATGTGACAAACAGCATGGTCGTCAATCTTGCAGGCAGCAGCCAGGTTGCACCGACCTATTGGCTCAATCCCGACAATGGCGTCTCCTACCCGATTGTTATGCAAACCCCCCAATATCAGGTGGACACGCTATCGGCGCTGAAGAACCTTCCGATAACGGCGTCCGGGGCGCCGTCGCAGACGCTCGGCGCTATTGCCGATATCAACCGCGTCGCGCGGAGCGCGGTTGTCTCCCAGTACAATATTCAACCCATGATCCAGATTTACGCGACCACGCAAGACCGCGATCTCGGCGCCGTCGCCGCCGACGTGCAGCGCGTGGTCGATGAAACCGCGCAGGACGTACCCAAGGGTGCGCAGGTCGTCGTGCTCGGCCAAGTCAGGACGATGAACAGTGCGTTCAGTGGTCTGCTGTTCGGCTTGCTGGGCGCGATCGTGCTGATCTATTTTCTGATCGTGGTCAACTTCCAGTCCTGGAGTGATCCCTTCGTGATCATTACCGCGCTGCCGGCCGCACTCGCCGGCATCGTATGGATGCTGTTCGCGACCGGCACGACGTTGTCAGTGCCAGCTTTGACCGGAGCGATCATGTGCATGGGCGTTGCTACCGCCAACAGCGTACTGATCATCAGTTTTGCGCGGGAGCGCCTCGCGGAACTTGGCGATGCGACCGAGGCTGCACTCGAAGCTGGTTTCGTCCGATTCCGCCCGGTCTTGATGACGGCACTTGCCATGATCATCGGCATGACCCCAATGGCGCTCGGTCTTGGCGAGGGCGGGGAACAGAATGCCCCGCTCGGGCGCGCGGTTGTCGGCGGACTAATTTTTGCAACGGTCGCGACATTGATGTTTGTGCCGGTCGTCTTCAGTATTGTGCACGGGCGCGAACGAGCGCGGAGTGCGCCGGCGATCGGAGATCCGCATGTCGCGTAATCGCACCCAAAAGCTTGTTACGCGCCGTCGCCTGCACATTGCAGCGATCGTCGGAGGCGCCGTCGCGGTGACGGTAATCGTCACCGGCATTCTGACGCGCAAGGTGGCAGATGCGCGTTTAAGTGAATGGACCGAAAACCAGGCGACACCGGTCGTTGCGGTAATGACGCCAGACACCCGCGGCAGGCAGACAATCATCGAGCTTCCTGGCCGCCTTGAGGCCAATTCACAAGCCCAACTCTTTGCCCGCGTCAGCGGCTACATCAAAGAATGGCACGCCGACATCGGCACGCCGGTGAAAACCGGACAGGTTCTCGCGGAAATCGACGCTCCCGATCTCGACCAGCAGATCATGCAGGCGGAAGCGGCCCTAACGAGCGCTCAAGCCAACGCCACGCTGTCTCAGTCGACACTTGAACGCGGACAGTCGCTTATCCAATCGGGGTATGTGTCAAAACAAGACCTGGATCAGCGTATCGGCTGATGCTGCCAACAAGCAGGGGTTGGTCAGATCGGCGAAGGCCAATCTCGATCGGCTGCGCGTCCTGGAAAAGTACAAGCGCATTACCGCGCCGTTCGACGGGCTGGTCACCGCGCGCACCACCGACATCGGTGCGTTGATCAACGCAGGAGCAAGCGGCGGCCCAGCTCTGTTCATCGTGTCTGACACCAGCAAGCTGCGGGCTTACGTCAATGTCCCGCAAAACGTGGTGCCGAGCGTAAGAGTTGGTATCAAGGCTCAAATCTCGGTGCCCGAATATCCCGGTCGGAAGTTTCCTGCGACGGTTGAAGCCTCGGCGCAGGCCGTCGATGTCGGTTCCGGAACCACGCGGATGCTGCTTATCGTCGATAACGCCAGCGGCGAACTGATGACTGGCGCGTTCGCTTATGTTCGGTTTGAGATTCCTGCGCCTGATTCAGCCATCAACGTGCCGGCGAGCGCACTAATTTTCGATCAGAGCGGCCTGCGCGTCGCGACGATCTATTCCAATAACCGTGTTATCCTGAAGACTGTCACGATCTCGCGGGATCTTGGCAGCCTTGTCGAGATCGCGTCGGGGTTGAGTACAAACGACCGGGTGGTCGCAAACCCGCCGGATGGAATCGCGTCGGGCGATGAAGTTCGTGTTGCCGGCGAACCGGAAATAAAAGGCGCACCTGACTCGGCGCCGGCGAAACGGCAGCCGCGCGGTTAGATAGGCTGCCAAATACAGGGAGATTGTCGGGTCCCCCTTCAGATATTCGGTTGAGTTGGGGGGCGCGTAAAAGGACACGCTTTGTTGAACGCTTTGATCTCCAGCCCGCCTCTGCCCACCTCGTGGAACGAACTCTATCTGATGTTGGGCACATCATCGGCCGCTCTTATTGGCCTGCTTTTTGTAGCGACCTCGCTGCATCTTTCCGAAATCGCGAATGAGGAGATTTATCGACTACGCGCACAATATACGACGCTTATTCTTCTCAGCACGCTGCTGCAGGCTACGGCTGTTTTGGTGCCACAGCCGATGCGCGTTCTCGGGGTCGAGCTTCTTGCCATAAGCCTTTGGGGCTTCTCCTTTCCGCTCACGCTACTTTCGAGAGCAGTCAAAATCCCGGGCGCCCGGGGTCGAGGCGGCTTCTCAGTTCGTCGGGCACAATTTTTTATCGCGGGCTATCTTGTTGGGATTGTCGGTGCTGGGGCGATCGCCGCCGGCGCAGAATGGGGCATGTACGGTGTAACTGTGTCCTATACGAGTTTGCTAATCGCCTCGATATGGAATGGCTGGATGATCATGCAAGGCATAGGACGCGGCGAGAGATTTCGAAAAAAATGAAATAAGCGATGTAGGATGAATTATCAGTAGCGGTTTTGTTTTTTGCGTGCCCGAGCTTTTTGTGACGTTGAGATGATGTCCGCATTAATCTCAAAAGCGCTCAATCGGGCCTGCCGTATTCGCGCTCGACCTTGCAAATTCTGATCATGTAGTACGAATACCAGATTTCGCGTCCTTTTTTCTTCGCAATGCGATGCTCAGGGTCTCGGGCAAAGGCTGCGATTGAATCGGTGTCCTTCCAATAGATCGCCGACACACCAGAGCCATCAGCGTTTCTTGCAGGTTCAATACCCAGGAAGCCATCGTACGTCGCGGCCAATTCAACCATGCGGCGTGACATCGCGACGTGTTCGGCATGGTCAACATCTGCATTGATGGAGGTAAATATGACGGCGTAGTACGGCGGCTTGGGTGTCTTGGAGATAAACGCCATGAAGAATCTCGGCTCATCGGATCAGACATCGAGACCAGCTGGGAATGTCGAACTCACGGAGGTCATAAGCGGACATTACACGAGGCAACCGTAATGTCTGCCAAGGGCTGCCCCGACACAGGCTTGGCCTAAAACAACACGTGTCCAGCAAATTTTAAGCGACACTCGCGCAGGCCGCGATAACAACAAATAGCTTGGTGGGCCGAGAATTCATCATCAATACCCACCTATGAAGGTTTCGGTTCTGTGAGTTTTTAGGCGCTCTTCAGCCCCCCGCGAGCACGATAAAAAGCCCGGCGCTAGGCCGGGCCCCAATTTCTCAACGGTCGCGCAGCCTACTTTTGCTGCTGCTGGCCGGGCTTGTCGTTGCTGGGCTGCGGAGTGCCCTGGTTCTGCTGCGGATTCGGAGCAGGCGAGGCCGGCTTCTGCGGCTCGTTAGATGAGATTGGAGTATTTGTCATAGTATGTATCCCTTTAAAATAGATGTAAGTACGAACTAGGTACCTATTGCAGCTGGCTACGTCCCCTGGCGATAACAAGGCGTCGCGGCTCTCATTGGCCGATATATTTTCGACGGTCGGCTCATTTCGACGCCTCAATATACTTGATACCTGTATCAATCACCTATTAAAGCGCGCACGATAGCCGGATGATGGTGACGCAGCCGATTGGGCGATAAACTTTTTTTGTGCGGGCTCGCATTGCTAATCTTGAGCGGAGCAATCCTCGCGTTTCTTGTCTGATGAACGCGCAATACGCCTAGCGACTGTCCTGCCGCTTCGAGAACTTCGATCTAAATGGTCAATGTAGATCCCGCCGACCTTGCGACGGCTCAAGAGCGAGATCGCGTTCTATCATCGGCCAAGATGAACTAGCGCTCGTAAATGGCTCAGCCGGCCGATGTCCGCTTTTTGCTATGATTGCAGCGGAGAGGAGCGGTATCCATGTCTTCAAAGACAGCGAAATTAATTGGTTCCGCGCCGGTGATATTTGTACGCGACGTTTACGCAGCAACCAAGCACTACCGTGACGCAATGGGATTTTCGTTCGGGGAAATTTTCGGTGAACCTCCGTCTTTTGCGATCCTGAAGCGCGACAACATGTATGTAATGGTCAAACAGATTGAGGACCACAAACACATCGTTCCGCGCTGGACTGTTTCCGCCGGACTTTGGGACATGTATTTCTGGGTCGATGATGCCAACGCTCTTTATAAGGAGTTCGTAGAGCGCGGTGCAAAAATCGATTACGAGCTGTGCGATCAGCCGTACGGTTGTCGCGAATTCGGTACGCAGGATATTGACGGGCACGATATCGGGTTCGGCCAGGTCATTTCATGATCTTGAGCGGGATAGCCGCTTTGGGTCAGAGCGGACATGTCCGCTTTCCCAGGGGTAAGTTTAAATAATCTACCGTGGCGGCGGTGGTGGCATTTGCCTCTTTCCAGACCTTAAATCATTTAAAGCCTGTACAGCATCTTTTTGCGCTTCCAGGACCGCTATATTTGCTGCTGGAGCAACCGTACTTCTATCGACATCGGGCTGCAGCATTACAATATAGTTTGAGAGTGAATTAAAAAAATAATTTCGTTCTTTTGGGCAGGCACTTTTTGTGAGCACAGAAAATTCTTGTGCTGACATATTTGTCGGGACCACTCTGAGAATTTCGTCGGCGAGGCATTTCCAATAGGCGTCCTTGAAAAAGTCCGTCGTGCTTTTAGCTTTTTCCAGCTCAGCCCGAGTGAACCCGGACAACAAGAACATGGCTGCCAAAGGTATTGCAAAACGCCTTGTCACTGCCACACCCTTTGTCCTCGCGGGGGAGCTAATGTTTCCGGTGGCGCCGACGCTCGGCTGGCTGATACGCATTGGTAAAGTACGGATTGTGATTGCAAAAGCCACGATTGCCCGCCAACACATTCGGCACACATTGTTCAAGTGAGCTGTACTGGCAGTCCCAATACACACTACCCGTGCCTAACGAGATCACGGCGCACCAAGGCGCGGTGTAGGCATTTGCCGGCTGCAGATTGAAGGACATACCGACAAGAGCAACACTGACAGCAAACATTAATCGCGTCATTGTGACCTCCATATTCTAGCAAGGCGATTTCGCTCGATGCGCTTATGGAGCGATTGGCCAAGCGCACACGCTAGTATTGGCGCAGACATGGGCCGCAGCAATTGCCCTAAAGGGAAAGTAGCGGCGGATTTTTGCGGACCGGTTATCTCACAAAGGTACGCAATTCCTGTCATCATGGCATGGTCCGGGCTGGGGTCTTTGCAGCAAGCGGATTGTCAGCTTCGGGCCATAAGCGGACATTCTGGGCGTCGCGTGTGATGTCCGCTATGGGCCAATAGCGGACACGCTAACGCCTATCAGCAAATGCCGGGCGATCGTTCCAACGCAGGATAGCTGCGCCTGCACGCAAGGCTCCAAATCAACGCAGGTATTTCGTCGCCCCTTCGTTAGATGTGTCAGAGGCTGAGAGACCATTGAGCTTTCGCCTAACTTCGGAGGCGGAAGATGTCACTCAGCAGTGGTCGTTCATCAGTCGCGATGGCTAACGGCCGCCCCCTCTGTCCTCGCTGTAGAGTGCCCATGTGGGCCGTTTGCCCTCACCTTGAGAGGACTGCCGACCACACGCAAAAGTTCCAATGTCCGCGTTGCGAGCATTCTCTCACTAAGGTCGGCTTTCTCCTGAACGAAGAAATTGGCAAGCCCGAATGAGCGGCGATTTTGTAAATTGGAACCCAATGTCGGGGAACGGACTCAGCGCGAATGGCGTTTTGTTAGAGATCGCGCACCTATGAGGCCCGTCGGAACGCGGTCATTGAGAAAGGGGTCAGCTCTGCAGTCCCCTATGGGCTGACCCCTTTCTTTCCTTGTAGTTTTTGAGTTCTGCGTGTGCGCGCCAATTAGTTGGGGAGGTGTGGCATGCGAAGAGATCAACTTCTTCCGCAACAACGGATCATTGGCCGACCATTTTGTGAATTTTGCGGAGCACAGATGTGGCTGGCCTGCATCGAACCAGACAAACCTGACTACGATAAGCGCACCTTTGAATGTCCTATGTGTTCAAACTTCACGGTGAAAATCGTGAAGTATTGTTCGAGCAAAAGCGCTCTGGAGATCAACGTGGTCTCGCGCCGTCGCTACGTTTGGCCGCAGAATTTCTAAAAAAGGGCGAGTCGTCTTTGGCGAATGCGCTGTTGCTGCGAAGTAATGTCCGCTTTGGGGTCAAAAGCGGACATTCGCGTTTGTTCAACCGATACGTCTGCGCGTTGCAAAACGTTTCTGGAATTGCTCCCGCCAATTGACCGCAGCTATTTCTTGGCTGCGTCCGAGTACGGATAGACCATCTTTCCGGTTTTAAATTTGTCTGGCCACAAGATCACCTGATGGTCGGTCTTGCTGAATTGCTCCAGATCATTGGGTGCAACGTTCTGGAATTGGGTAAACACCGTGCGCGGCTCAGTCCAGTCGCCATTTTTGTTGTATGCAATCTCACCGGCAACGGTCGAGAACTTGTTCTTGTGGATATAGGCGGCAAGCTTGTCATGATCGAGGCTTTTCGTACCGGTTACGGCCGCAGCAAGAACTTGGCCGGCTGCATAGGCAAACGGGACGAAACCATAACCGAACGGGTCAATCTTCTCGCCGGCCGCTTTGATCCGGTATTTGGCCAGCACGTCCTGCAAGCCGGGAAAGTTGAATTGGGGTGATGGCGCAAAGCTCTCCATGATGACAATGCCGTTCATCAGAGGGCCAAGCCGCATTTTGATCGGCGTCACTAGAAGACCGACCATGGTGCCGCCAAATATTTTTGGTGCCAGCCTGACCTCGTGCGCAGCAGTCACAATACCGACCGTGTCTGGTGGATAGGCCGCGACAAACACGACGTCGGCATTGGAGGCCTGCAAAGCGCGTACTACGGGGGTAAAGTCGGTGGTGGTCGGCGGATAGGTCTTGTCATAGATAATATCGAAACCCATTGCCTTGGCGTTTTCGCGCGCGCCATCCGAGGCAGTCTTCGCGAATTCAGCATCCGCCGCCAGCAGTGCGACTGTCTTCGGCTTTGGATTCTGCGCCGCCGCTAACTCAAAAAAGCCGCGTGAGAACGCTTTTACACCTTCGGGCCCGACCGGCACCATCGAGAAGTAACGATCGTAATTGAAATGGCTGTTCACACCGATCGCCAGCATGGTGATTGTGGTCTTATTGTTCTGAGTGATTGTTGGCATGGCCGCGGCCGCCATATTGGTTGCATAGGGGCCGAGGATCAGATCGACTTTGTCGACGCTGATCAGCTTGCTGTAGATCGTAGGAACGTTCGACGGATTGCTCTGGTCATCGTAGTAAACCAGCTCGACAGGACGTCCCAGTAAGCCACCCTTGGCGTTGACGTCATCGCGCCAGATCTCCAAGGCGAGCAAAATTTGCTTGCCGTTCGGCGCCACGCTTCCGGTCAGTGCCATTGAAAATCCGACTTTGATCGGATCGGCGGCCCACGCGGACGCCGCTGCCGACATCCCCACGACGGCGGCAACAACCGTGGCAGCAATCGAGCGCATCACACCGGTTATCTTTTTTTCCAACATTGCATCCTCCCAGATCATTTTTGGAGACAAAACTACTTCATCATTTCCTCCGGCGGCATCGGCCCCCACAAATTGGAGGCTGATGGATCCTTGGCCCAAACCTTCGGCCGCTGCGGATTATCGCGGTGCCACGGGCGCGGCTCGAAATAGCCAAGCGCCTCGTCCTTCATCTGATCGAGTTCGGCAAACAATTCCGTGATCAATCCACACGGGCTGCGGTGGTAGGCAAATAGATTGTGGCCGATGCCGTGTCGTCCCGGGCCCCAAAGCATCTTGTAGCCGTTGAGACTTAGAAAATCGCAAGCGGTTTCCAAATGCGACCAGTCGCGCAATTCAAAGGCTGTATGGAAATGCCGGTTGGAACCGGTTTCCATCAGATTGATGGTGTGATGATCGACACCACAACGCAGGAAGGAGAAAAAATCACCCATCCAATCGGACACGCGGAAACCGAGCACATCGCAATAAAACTTGGTAACCGCTTTGGCGTCGGTCACATGAAAGGCCACATGGCCGAGCTTGTGTGGCACGATGCCCTTGCGCTGGAATTTGTGCGTCAGCATTTCCGGCTGCCTGAACACCTCGATGACGGTGCCTTTGGGATCTTCGAAGGAAACCAGCTCCGAGATTGTCGGCTCAGAATCTTTTTTAACTACGGTCTTGATCCCGTGCGCGACTGTCTGGCGCTCAAACGAGCCGAGATCGTCATCGGGCCCGATCTGAAAACCGAGGCGCACGCATTTTGCTTCACTTCCTTTTCGCAGCACGACCGAATGATGATCGATTGTGTGAGCGAGATACACCGCATCCTTGTCCCTTTCGATCAGGGTCAGCCCGAGAATATCCGTGTAGTATTCCGCCTGCTGCTGCGGGTCAGGCATTTCATAGCAGGCATAAACGATCTTGCGCACGCCGATCATGGGACTTCTCTCCGATCATTACTGAATGCGTTTTGCGTTTTGATCTCGCTTTGATTCGAAAATTTCAAGAATGGCGGCCACATCGCGCTCACCGATCACCGGCACTGCCTGCTGGAAAATATCGATGAGGCAATCGAGCAGCGGCGTCGCCGCGCCGACACTCTCAGCCAGTTCTTTGGCGCCATACAGATAGTGGGCGAGACCAGGTGCCGAGCCCTGTTGGGGCATGAACCGTCGTTCCGCCATCCACGGCGCTCGAATGCCGAACTGGGTCGACCCGCCGCTGCCATTGGCAATCGCTTTGATCATCAGCGAGGGGTCAACGCCGGATTTCATGCCAATCGCCATGGCCTGCGCGGTACCAGCGATATTCAGGCCTACCAGCAGATTGTTGATCAGCTTGACCTTGGTCGCGGCCCCAAAGGCTCCGAGGTAAAGGCAGAGATCGGCAAAATCGTTGACGACCCGCTCGACTTTGGTTGCCGCAGCCCGATCGCCGGCCAGGTAAATGACGGCCTTGCGTTGCGCGACCATGCCGGGAGTTCCGCTCACCTCACCGTCGAGAAAAACAGCCCCCTTCGCAGCTAGCGGAGTAACGTACCGTTCCTTCACCGGTATGGAATGCGAGCCGAACTCGACCACGACCTGGCCTGGTCGCGCGGAGTGGATCAGGCCATTCGGGCCCTTTACGACTTCCTCGAGCGCTTCGTCGCTTGGAAGGCAGGTGAAAACAAGATCCGTTTGCGATCCGATATCGGCCGGCGACTTCGCCGGAATGCCGCCAATCTTCGCGAAATCGGCCAAGGAGCTCCGGCGATAGCCGAGCACGCGATAGCCCTTATTGATCAAATGTTCACAGATCGGACGACCGATCTTGCCGACGCCAACGAACCCGATGGTTTCCATGACAGCCCTGCTCAGTGTTCGATTTGTTTCGGCATGTTGTTATGCAATCTCGATGGTGCGGTCGGAGTAATTCACGTTAATTCCGAACGAGCCCTCCATCACCGTCCATTCCCGTATCCGAAAGCTTCGAATGCCGTTGACCACGAACGGGTCGCGCAAGGCGAGCGCTCGCGCCTCGTCTGCACTTGCTACGCGCAGAATGGTAAGTCCGTCGCTGCTTGCGCCGAAATCGAGCGGCCCCGAAGCGAATAGTTTGCCGGCCCGCTCCAGACCGATCATGTATTCGAGGTGCTCAACCAGGTACGGCCTGAGATCCGCGCCGTTTCCATCCCACAGCACAGCATAAAATTTTTTGCGCCACATCCGCTCAGTCAATTCGCGAACACGCGCTTCCGTAGTTGACGACACGCCTCCGCCTCCCGAACTTACTGAACCCAAACGCTACACGTCGTCGGCCACCATGCGATTGACCAGACTGCCGCAGGTATCGATCTCTATCTTCACTTCGTCGCCGACTTTGAGGAATTCCCCGCGTGGCATGCCGACGCCTGCCGGAGTGCCGGTCGCAATGACATCTCCCGGCTGCAGCGTTACATGTCGGCTTAAATAGGCGATTTGCTCGGCGATGCCGTGCACCATGCGACTGGTGTTGGAATTCTGCTTGAGCGTGCCGTTGACCCAGAGCTTGATGGCTAGATTGTTTGGATCGGGGACATAGGCTGCCGGAGTAAGCCACGGCCCCATTGGGGCTCCGTCCTCGAAGCATTTCTGTCCGACCCAGTCATAGATGAAAGGGGTTCCCTCGCGCTTCATCAGATCACGGGCCGACAGATCGTTTACGATCAAATATCCGGCAACGGCATCGAGCGCCTTGTCCTCGGAGACGTTTCGGGTCGGACGCGCTATCACAACGCCCAGTTCAGCTTCCCAATCGACTTGCCTGGAAAAGTTCGGCAGCTTCGCCGGAGTGTTGTGGCCAATAATCGAACCCGCAGTGGTCTTGAGGAAGAACCAGGGCTCTGGTCCCTTGGTCATCGAAGGCGCTTTGCCAGTCGTGCGCTTGGCTATCTCCGCCATTTCCTCAAGATGGTCCCAATAGTTTGCTCCTGCGCAAAACAGCGTGCCGGGATATAGAAGCGGTGCAAGCAACACAACTTCGCTAAGCAATTGTCCGTTGCGCGCATTTTGCGCCGCCTCGTGTAGACGCGGATGGACCCGGTCCCACGCGTTGAGCAGACCCATCACGGATGACGAATTGGCGATCCCGTCCAGCAGTGGGGCGACCGGATGAACGCGATCATCGACCAGCATACCCGCCTGCGGTTGTCCGCTTGTGTCGCGATAGCTCAGCAGACGATAGCCGCTGGACATTGCTCACTCCCCGACAGCCACTCATACGTCGCGCGAAATCAGGTTTGGCGACCGGCTTATTGTACTGTAACGTACAGTACGTCCCTCACCAGAGGATGCAAACGGAAAAATATATGCGCCGCAACAGGTCCGCTGCGCGGGTCGGCACACGTCCGAAACCCGCAATTCAGAGATCTTCCGGAACGCGTCATGTTCCTCTGGATCGTCCGGGTAATCGGATGACCGAGGCTCGGCGGCAAGAGATCGTGCGCAAGGCCGCGGCCCTGTTCATCGAGAAGGGTTATTCGAACGTCACGATTGACGAAATCATCAGGCTGGTCGGCGGATCAAAAGCGACGCTGTATGCACGATTTGGTGGCAAGGAGGGTCTGTTCGAAACCGTTATCAGGCAACCCTGCATTGACGTCACACATGCGATCGACATTGACCTGGTAGGCGACACGGAAGCGCAACTGACACAAATCGCTCGCAACTTCCTAAAGTCGGTGCTCAACCCGAAGATCGTCGAACTACATCGCCTGATGGTGTCTATTGGCAAGACGTTTCCCGTGGTCGGTTCGCTCTTTTATGAATCGGGGCCCAATACGGCCTATGCAATCGTCGCCAAGTGGATCGCAAAGCAACAGGCTGTCGGCAAACTTGCTGCCGGTAACCCTCGTCAGCTTGCGGTCCTCTTTCTTGACATGCTCATAGGCGAACACCAGCTAGCGTTACTGACGTCCCCGCCCCGATCGACGTCAAAAGCTATCGATAAGACGGTTCGCGCGGCTGTTTCGATATTCCTGCACGGAGCTGCCACGCGATCCTCTTCACGTAGGCAATACCGATAAGTCGGCCCAAAACCGCATGTCCGCTTTGGGTCAAAAGCAGACATACGCGCTGCAAAGGCATGCCCGCTTTGCCCTCAGGAGCGGAATGTCCCAATTCAGTTTTTTCGTTCGGTTATTGGACCTGCCGAGGAATCAATCTTCTTATTCTTTCTTGGCTTCAGCGGTTGTTCGCGATTTTCGGTCCCTCGAGTGGTAACTCCTGCGCTGTGATCGCCATTGTGTATCAGCCGATCATACTGGCCGCTTATGGTGCTTTGAATATGATTGTGTTGAGCGTGCGCAGAGGAGGCGAGCGATAGAATAACCAATGCGGTCACGGCGTAGCTGATTTTGATTTTCATCATCATTTTGCCTGTTGCTCTATCGCGATAATAACCCGCATCATTTGTCTACGCGACCGGCATGTCCGCTTTTGGGCCAATACCGGACATCCTGGCGTGAGACAGGGAGCCTTTATCTTCCGGCAACCCGAGCAGGAGAAAGCCATGAAAGGTCATATGTTGAAATCCCTGCAAAGGTTATTGGCGGTTCTTTCCGTAGCTGTTTCGGGTGGCTTCGCGGCACCGGCTGGCGCACACGATACGGTCAAAGTCGCGGTCGGCCAGATCGATGCTTGGGCCAATCAGGTGCCGACACTTGGCATGAAGGCAGGAATTTTTCAGAAGCACGGCATTGTTTTAGAAAATTTCGGTACTCAAGGTGCCGGCGAGACACTGCAGGCGGTCATCTCTGGCAGCGCCGAGATAGGTATCGGAGTTGGCACACCAGGCGCGTTGCGCGTTTTCGCCAAGGGCGCCCCGGTGCGCATCTTGGCTGCGGGCTATACCGGCGTGGAAGATATCTATTGGTTCGTACCGGCCAATTCGCCGATCAAAAGCGTCAAGGATATAACCGACAAGCACACAATCGCCTATTCGACCAATGGTTCGACGTCCGACAGTGTTTTGCGCGCGCTGATCGCGCATTACGATCTTAAGGCGAAGCCCACCCAGACTGGAGGACCGCCCGGCACATTCACGATGACAATGTCGGGACAGATCGACGTCGGCTGGTCGGTAGCGCCGTTCGGGCTGAAGGATTTGCAAGCCAACGCCATACGCGTAGTCATGCGCGGCAGCGATGTACCTTCAATGCGGAATCAAACCGTACGGGTCGAAATCGTTAACGCTGATGCACTCAAGAAACGGCATGACGTCATGGTGCGGTTCATGCGTGCGTATCGTGAGACGCTTGACTGGATGTACTCAAATCCGCTGGCGGTGAAATACTATTCTGAACAAATGCAAATGGCCGAAAGCTTGGTCGAATTGCAACGCAACGAATTCAATCCGAAAGCAGCACTGAACCCGGATAAAGTATCGGACATAGACCTTGTGATGCAGGACGCGATTGCGGGCAAATTTCTGGACAAACCGCTCACTCAGGAGCAACTCGCAGAGTTCATTCAGATTCCGCCGCGCTAAGTGCAGCGGCCAATGTCCGCTTTGGGTCGTCCACAGGGGTGGGTTGGCCGGGGCTCAAATAGCCTATTCTTCGAATTCTCTCCGGCTGCTGCGCATGTGCCGCGAGTGGCCATGCCACCGCACCACGAGAAGCGTGATGAACTGGCGTCGTCGCATGTGCCCTTCCGGTAAGCGACCGCGGCTTATGTCAGTGCTTAAAGGCTAGCACTCTTTCGGCGCCAATGTCCGCCAAGGGCCAATAGCGGACATGCGAGAGGATCCAGCACATGGTTGCAAAGAAAAACGGCCAACTCAGAGAGCCAGCCGTTCCTGAAATCCTGAGCAATTAGTACGTTGGCGTTGTCACCACTTGTAGGCCAGGCAGACGCGACCAATCATGAGTTCGTGTGAAAAACTCGCGGTGGCGCCGAGAACCCCAACATCAGCCGGCTTTTTTAACCGCTTGCGGCAGCAGACGCGCTAGCCGCGCAACCCAAGCGGCCTGTCCGGCCTTGTGGTCGAGCAAATCCTGACGAATTTCTAGGGTTAAGTGGGGCAGACCGCGCTGCTCCCCGTGCACCGGAATAGTGTAATCGGTTTCGTCGGTCACACTGTAGGGCTCGTTGTTACCCACGACAATGTCGCGTTCCGCATCCAGCAACTTGAGCATCGCTAGTGACAGGTCAGGATTGCGGTTGTAGAGCACGCCCGCGTGCCACGGCCGCGGAATATCGGCGTAGACCGGCGTGAAGCTATGCAATGAAACCAAAATCGTAGGCCGGCCCGCATCGCGCCGCCCGTTGAGGTGCGATGAGATCTTTCGGTGATACGGATCGAATATCTCGCGCACGCGCGCGGCGACATCTTCAACAGACAACTGCTGGTTTCCCGGAATTTTCGTACCGTCGCTCACGGCAAGTATCGAGGTCTCGCTTCCGGGTCTGCGATTGCAGTCAATCACCAACCGTGAATAGGGCTGCATAATCAAGCAACCATCGAAATGCGAGGAAAGTCCCCGTCCCACACCTTCAATCCCAATATCCCAAGCAATATGCCGCTTGAGGTCATCTTCGGACATGTTGAGATTGTTCAGGCGTGTGGGGATGCGTCGGCCTGAATGGTCACACAGGAATACAAATGGCGATACACCGCTCTCCCGTTCGGAAACAACCCCGGGAGGTTCGCGTTTATCAATAAGAGAATGGGCCATATAATTTTATGTACGCCGTACAGGCGAAATTGCTTAAAGTTTAGGCCAGCCGGAAGGCTCGCTACGTCGTAAATTCCAATGACCGGCAAAGTGGGCAAAATCGCATGAAGATCAAGATTGGTTTCGAGATCGCCTTTGAGGCACCGCAGCCAACGCCAATGGTTATCCTGCTAAACGTCCACCCGTCCCGACAATCCGACCTGCTCACCTCGGATCAGATCACGACGAGTCCCTTGGTAGCGATACGGCCATACCACGATAGTTTTGGCAACGAATGTGGCCGTCTTTTTCTTCCGCCCGGTCGCACCATGCTGAGTTACAGCGGCATCGTGCGAGACACCGGTCAACCCGACCCGGTGACACAGTCGGCACAGCAAATCGCAGTGCAGGACCTGCCGGATCAATGCATCCTCTATCTTCTGCCTAGCCGCTATTGCGAGACTGATCGACTGATGCAGCTGGCGTGGTCGCTGTTCAAGGACACTCCGCTAGGCTGGCCGCGTGTGCAGGCGATCTGTGACTATGTGCATAATCATCTCACCTTCGGTTATCAGTTTGCGGCGCCTACCAAAAGTGCCCACGATGTGCATGACGAACGCAGAGGCGTGTGTCGGGACTTCGCTCATCTCGCGGTGACCTTGTGCCGTTGCATGAACATCCCCGCCCGTTATTGCACGGGCTATCTTGGCGACATCGGTGTGCCACCAGAAGAAACGCCCATGGACTACAGCGCGTGGTTCGAGGTCTATCTCTCAGGCACTTGGTACACGTTCGACGCGCGCCACAATGTGCCACGGATTGGGCGGATTCTGGTCGGGCGCGGACGCGACGCTGCTGACGTGCCTCTGTCCACCAGCTTCGGCCAAACCACGCTAACGCATTTCAAAGTTTACACAGACGAATTGACGGGATCGTAGGGACGGCACGGCTTTTGGCCAATCGGCCGGCGCGCGCCTTCGAAATTTGAAACGGCGGCTTAAATCAACCGGCGAACGGCGGCGGCATTTCTTTATCCGTTCTCGCGGTTCGGAGATAAAAAACTAGCCCACAGCGCGTATCCGCCAAACAGAATTAGAAAGCACCCTACCATTAGCACTGAGAATCGCGCGCCTGTCTGCGACTGGTATAGCCATAGATTCAAATAAAGACCCGCAATAACCAAAGCTAGGTACAATATCAGGGTGATTGCTCGACGCATGTTGGAAAAGTGGGCCTTGATATCGGTCATGGAAGTTCCAAAACGGCGCTCTCACAGAAAATCTTTAGGGAATAATGCCGGTCAACAACATTGAGATAAAAATGAAGACACTCGCCGTCATGGAGAAATAGAATATTCTGGTCGCCGAACCTTGAAGAGCAAGAACCGATGTCATGATAACCTCCAATGACTGTCTAATAACGCTATGTTCGCGGCTCGGCCGCCCTTTCATTTGGCCTTCTGCGCTGGCGGTCGATTTCCAACCGCTGCAAGGTGAGAAGATTGTCAGGCCGCTTGTCGCGACCATTTTTGGTTGCGCCACCTTCGTTCTCCCATCTTGCGATGGAGCTTTTACTGGGTTCGTGTAAACGCTTGCGGTGACTCAAAGGGCGCGGTCCCTTTTACTGATTGGCTGATTCTCACCAGGCAAGTCTCCCGGCTGGAAAATGGGCCGAGTAAGAGATGGCCATGTTCGTTCGTCGCGTACCAACCCTCCTTAACTGCTCGCAAATCTGACTGACGTTCGTTGACGTAATGCGGATTTGACTCGGTCATTGCCCACTATCGCCATGCTTCGATCATCAGAGACATTCTGTACGTATGCGCTACCAATCGAAATTGTAACGTGCCTGAGACTTTTATTTGGATTTTCATGTCAGTGACGCTTACGCATAGTGAATCTTGGGGGCGCTATCGGCCATACATCCCTTTATCGTGATGATTAAAACGCTCGACTATTCACGAACAAAGGCGCACCCTCTTCCTGCGCTAGGCGCCTCCTGCGTCCGCGCTATCTTTTATGAAAATTAGCGCTGCTTTGCCCTTCTAAGAGTAGGGCAAAAGGTTCGCATGCTCACTTCGCTTCCGGCGAAAGCCGCACCTTTCATCAATATCCGGGACGGACTTACGCTTGCGCAGGCCATCGTCGATACCGTCCGCGACCCACTTGTGGTTCTTGATCAGAACCTGCGTGTCATCGCTGCCAGCCGCTCCTTCTTCCAAATTTTTCGGCTCGTGAGCGACCATGTCTATGGGCGTCTGGTTTATGAGATTGACGGGGGTCAATGGAACATCCCTGAGCTTCGCCACCTTCTAGAGACGATCACAACCAGCGGCTCGCCTGTCGAGGGGTACGAAGTCGATCGAGCGTTTCCGGCGATCGGCCGGCGCATCATGCTCCTGAATGCGCGCAAGGTCTTCTATGAGAACGAGCCCCACACTACGGTGCTTTTGGCATTCGAGGACATTACCGACCGGCGTGCCATTGAGACGCAGGTGCAAGAACTCCTGCGGGAAAAGGACATGTTGCTCGAGGAAATGCAGCACCGTGTAGCCAATAGTCTGCAAATCATAGCCAGCATTCTCCTGATCAAAGCACGCACGGTCCAATCGGAAGAGGCACGACTGCAGTTGGAGGACGCGCATCAGCGCGTTCTTTCAGTCAGCGCCGTCCAGCAACACCTGCATATTGCCGGTCGAAACGATCCGATTGAAGTCGGCAGCTATCTTTCGAAGCTCTGCGAAACATTAGCGCAATCGATGATCGGCGACAGCCGGCCGATCTCGCTCAAGGTCGAGGCCGATCCCGGCACCGCCATTTCGCGCGAGGCCGTCAGCATTGGACTTATTGTTACAGAACTGGTGATGAACGCAATAAAGCATGCGTTCCCCGCCGCGAAGCCGGATGCGGCAATCGCAGTTTCGTACAGAGTCGCGGAAACCGACTGGAAGCTGACGATTTCCGACAACGGCATCGGCAAACCGGATGTGAAAGCGAGCGAAAGCAAGGGCGGGCTCGGTACAAGTCTTATCCAGGCGTTGGCTAAGCAGCTTGATGCCGTCGTGGATATCGCAAGCGATGGGCACGGCACCGCAGTGTCCCTGACTCACGCAACGTTCAAAGCCAAGCCACCTCAGGCGGACGAGATGAACTTAGTTCCGGCTTAATGGATCTCGAAAGAGTCCAGTGAAGGTGCGCGCGTTGTCGTTGTTTCGATCACGAATTGTATCCGCGCTGGTGGATCCAGTTGCGCTGTAGCGTTGGGATAGCCACGTAACCATCCACAGGATCGTATTGGCGTTTGAAAAATTCCTCGAGCGCTGCGATCCATGATGATCCGACCAGCGCCTAGGGCGTCGCTTCCGGAAATCCCCGACGGAACACGCCCTAAGGACCAGTGTCATGATGGATTCTTCAACCAAGACGACAACGACAAAGCCGAGCGGCTTTTCCAGAGCGGACGCCACGCAAGCATTCCGTGAAACCGCCGAAACCGGCTCCGCGCAGGCCAAAGCAGCCTTCGAGAAGGCGAGCACTGCCGCGGCTGATGCCACGACTCTGATGAAGGATAGCTATGCGAGGAGCGTGAAGGGTGCGCAGGAGTACCATACCAAAGCGATCGAATTTGCTCAGGCCAACACCAAAGCGGCTTTTGACTTTGCCCAAGAACTGGTGGGCGTAAAATCACCTTCGGAGTTTTTCGAATTGTCGACCAATCATTCACGCAAGCAGTTCGAGACGCTGAGCGAGCAAGCCAAGGAGCTCGCAATGCTGGCTCAAAAAGTTACGCTTGCGACCGCGGAGCCCATCAAAGCGGGCGCCACTAAGGCATTCAGCCAGCTCTCGTAAGCTGCTCCAATTCAATTTCAGCGTCTTGAAGCCCGAGTCCCCTCGGGCTTTTTCTGCATTCATCTGATTTGGTCCCAGGACACTAGTCGGGTCCAAGGGGGCGGCAAAGCCAGGAGCCTCATGATACGATCATTCACGGTCGTCGCACTGATGTGCATGACGAGTGGTGAGACAGCCACCGCGTTCGATCTGAAGGAAACTCTAAAAGATCTGATGCCGTGCAAGTACGCGGCCATTCGACTGTGCGAACGGCACCAACAAGTAAGCGCTGCGGCTTTATGGAAGTGTGGGGCGACCTTGGCCGCCGCACCACAGGAAGAAATCGGCAAGCGGTGTGTGGCCGTCCTTAAACGGTATGGCGCAGCCCTAAATTGAACGCCGGCGCCGGAAGCGGCAGCAAAGCGAAAGCCAAGGCCCAACCCGCCGCCGACGCTTTCGATATATTTCCTAATCCAGAAAAATGCTCCGCAGCGGCGAATGTCCGCTTTGGGTCATAAGCGGACATTCTGACTCTCAATCGCGATGTCCGCTTTACCCCCAAAAGCGGACATTGGCCCTCTTTCAATCACCTCATCGATTTTCGGCCTGCGCCAATCTTGAAGGCGACCGGCACTTTGAGACCGGCTGTGGTCTTGTAGACCTCCGCTCGTCTCTCCAATGCAGCGCGGATGGCCGCTTGTGTTGCTTTGTCTTGGTGAGCAATTGCCGACGCAGTCAGCGCAAAACTGCCAAGGCCTCCCCGCCAAAGGGTATCAACGTCCGCTATCAGGTAGGTCGTTTGATGACCTTCGACGCTGACATCCATCAAGTCGGCCTTTTCAAGTAAATTGTGAAACTCGTGGGTGTCAGCAAATCTGTAAGTTGCGTGGCCTAGCGGTACGTCGTCGGGCGGCGCCGCTCCTATTTCGGCAATTGCTTCGCGAAAGAGGCCCTGAATGCGCTGCTTGCTTGGATGATCCCACCACGACAATGCAAGCCAGCCACCCGGTTTGAGCACTCGAACACATTCAGCAATTGACGCTTCGGGCCAAGGGAAATGCCCCAGGCCAAAGTTGCACACGACCGCATCGAACGATGCGTCGGCAAAGGGCAAATCTTCAACGTCGGCGACGCGGAAATCGATCCCGGGGTTAGATTTTTTTGCAAGTTGGATCATACCTGGCGAGAGATCGACGCCGATGCATATTGTTCCCAATCTTGTGGCCTCCAGCGCAAGACTACCCGGGCCGGTAGCCACATCCAAAAGAGTAGCCCCCGGCCGAACCTGCGCTGCTTTCAGGAGAGGGGTAGTTGCAAGCGCCGTCACTGGGGAAAAGAAGTCCCGATAGGTCGGCGCCAGTTTGTCGTGCCGCTGACGTTCAAAGGCACGCAAGCGATCTGCATCCTCAGCTGATAACGACGCATTTCTAATGGTCATCTCTCGGACCCGTTCGTGTTGCGATGGTAGCCCTGTGAATGAAATGGCTCAATGAAGCCGCATGTCCGCTTTGGGTCATCAGCAGACATTTCGCGGTGCAATCTTCCCAGTCTGCTTTATCCCCGAAAGCGGACTCGGACAGTGCAAACGGGATCTCCGCCAAGGGTCACAAATATGCGGCCCGCTTCAATCGAAGACTTGGTCGGCAAGTGCAATAATTTTATCGAGAATTGTAATCGCCAGTTGTTTGGCGGCTTTCCGGTTGATCACCAGCTCGAATTTCGACGACTGCATTACCGGAAGGTCTGCCGGTTTTGCGCCTTTCAGGATCATGCCCGCGTATACGCCTTCTTCCCGATACGCATCCGTGATGTTCGCGCCGTAGCTAATGAGGCCTCCGGCCTCCACGAAATCGCGCGTGGCGTACATGGTCGGAAGCGAAAAGCGCGCCGCCAGAGTGGGCGTCGGTTAAGGGACGTGGCGCAGACACCATCGCCCTCTCCTCGATAGCAGTCAGTGACGGTCTTGGGGACCCGAGAGCTCGCAATCGATGCCGGCCCCTCGCATCCGCTTGATGATTTCGGCCGCCGCGCGCCACCGGTCGAATTCTCGTTCCAGCTGCGATTGAATGTTGTCGTCGGACCCCGCAGCCCGGCGAACAATGCCAGAGGACATGAATTTCTCACCTTTCAATTACCGGCGATCCGAATGGTAGCCCTCCATTTCGTTGGCCACCATGTGATCCGTCGCATATCAGTCGTGCGCTAATGGAGACGATAGGCGCGAGAAGATGTCCGATTTGGGTCACAAGCGGACATTAGCAATGCGGAACCCGATGGCCGCTAGGAGGCAAAAGTGGCCGAAACAGAAAGACCGCCTGGCGGCGGTCTCTCCGAAAATGCCATCAGGTTCATTTCTCATATCTCATAGTCACACCGAACGAAGCGATTTGAAGGTTGCGCGCACATCCGACACGAAGAGTGCAGGCTGTTCCCAGGCCGCGAAGTGCGTGCCTTTGGGATGGCTGCTGTAGTGGATGAGCTTCACATACGCCTTCTCTGCCCAGCTCTTCGGCGCTTGATAAATTTCTTCAGCAAACGCGCTTACGCCCACCGGAAGTTTGACGCCTCTCGCATCAAAGAAGCCGCCTGCCGGCAAATTATGCTTCGTGTCCCAGTAAAGGCGCGCTGAAGAGATCGCGGTATTCGTCAGCCAATAAAGCGTGATGTTGTCGAGAACGTCGTCGCGGCTCAACCCTTCCGGCTTGCCGTCGAAAACACGGGCGATCATCTGGTAGCTGCGAATGTCGTGATCGAGTATCCAGCCAGCCAGACCAATCGGCGAATTGACGATCCCGTAGAGCGTCTGCGGACGAAGTGCCATCTCGTTGGCGTAGCCCAGTCCGTTCTTATAGAAGTCATCGAGCCCATTCCACGCATGCTTTTCCTCCGGCGAAAGACCGGCGGGCGGCGGGGCGCCCGCGAAAAGCGCTTTAGAAACATCGGGTGGAACCGTCGCCGCCATGTTGGTGTGAATGCCGAGCAATCCCGGCGGCTGCTGTAAAGCCATCACCTCCGATATTGCATTGCCCCAATCGCCACCCTGCGCCACATATTTTGTGTAGCCGAGGCGTTGCATGAGCGTCGCCCACGCTTTCGCGATGCTGACGGGATTCCATCCAGGCGCCGTAGGCTTTTCCGAGAAGCCGTAACCAGGCAGAGACGGAATCACGAGATGGAAGGCATCGGCCGCGGTCCCGCCGTGCGCCGTTGGATTCGTCAACGGATCGATGATCTTCATCTGCTCGATGATCGAGCCGGGCCAGCCATGCGTGACGATCATCGGCAGCGCATTTTCATGCTTCGAGCGAACGTGAATGAAATGAATGTCGAGACCGTCGATCGCGGTGATGAAGTTCGGCACGGCATTGATCTTCACCTCGCACTTGCGCCAATCGTGCTCGTTCGCCCAATACTGCGCGAGCTTCTGCATCGTCGCCAACTGTACGCCTTGCGTTTCATCGCCGACCTGTTCGCGGTCGGGCCACTTTGTCGCGGCGATGCGTTTGCGCAAGTCGGCGAGGTCGGCTTCCGGAACGTTGACGCGGAAGGGGCGGATTGCGTCACTTCCGGTTGCCGTGGCGGCACGGATGCTGGGTTGAGATTGTACGGACATAATTATTCTCCAGAGGAAAATGCTGCTGGACTTTGGCGGATGATTTCGTGTGCGAAAATGAACTTAAAGCTCGTATAAATCGAGTTGGACGGTGGTCCAATAGGGAATGTCCGCTTTGAGTCACGATCGTCAGTTTAGTGGTGAAGCCGATGTCCGCTAAGGAGCTAATATCGCAGATAAGTTTACTGACAGGCTCCGACATATTCGCCTTCGAGCGTCACCTGCGTATCCGCGATTTGCTGATCCCCTATCCACCCTTTCGTTGAGATGACAGCCGTATACCGGATCGGACTGAAAAAGGTGAACTCAGCGGCAGAGTCCATATTGAACTGTCCCCTGCACTCGAGCCGCCACGTCAACTTCTGCTCGGACTTCGCATACTGGGTTCGTTGACACGTCGTATTCATGCCTCCGAACCGCGGAGAAAAGGTGTCAGCAAGATCATTCGCTTGCTCAGCGGTCAAGCAACGGGGGTTCGTCTGAGGCGGCATCCTCATTCCGTTGTTCAACGTCACGCTTGTGATTTTCCACAGACCGGGCTGAATTCCATCTGCCGCCATCAGGAGCCCCGATGCGAGACCGACACAAATGGCCGCTACTGCAAATACAGCTTTCATGACGCACATGGCCCATCCACCAAGAGCTGCGGTGATCTTCTTATCGTATCTCGGGATATTCAAGGCTTGCCTCCCCTACGGCAGACGTCGTTCTATGATTGCAAATCATATCAGAGATGCGG